>CAZGWD010000001.1:0-330587 GCA_964529415.1 uncultured Leptospirales bacterium
TAAAGTGTAACCCATGCGCCCGGTTTAATATGTAACCTATGCGCCCTTTGGACATCTTGAGGAGAGGGCACTACCAAGCATAGTGCCCTCTTCTTAAGATATTGCTACACCGCACATTAACCGGTGAAAGTTTTACCTTTTCCCGAAAACATCCTTCTGCCTCTTCTTCTCAGGAATACTTTTCTCAACAAATACCTTTTCACCGGTAAAAGGATTCGTTTCTGTATAATACATTAAGGCCCCGTATGTAGAAGGTGATGGCGTAAAAATCTGCATCTGTTCAGGGATATGTTTTAACACAGATGATGCAAACTTTTTCATTGCAGACATATCTTTTACACTGCATCCGGGATAAGCAGCAATAAAATAATAAGTAAGAAAAACTTTTGCATTCAGACGATTTTTTACTTTTTCAAATTTTTCCTTGAATTTCACAAGTTCAGATACAGAAGGCTTCCCCATAAGTTTTAATATTTCATCCGAAGAATGTTCAGGAGCAATTTTCATCTGCCCGGAAATATGTTTTACTGCAAGAAGCTCCAGATACTCATCACCTGAATTCTTATCTGCATTTACCATGTCATACCTGACGCCGGATGCTGTGAAAATTTTTCTGACACCTTCTATTTTTATAGCTTCGCTTAAAAGTTCAATTAAAGGCTTATGAGAAATGTCAAGGTCGGAACAGTTTTCAGGAAAAAGGCATCGTTTGTTTTTACACAGCGCTTTGTCTTTGTTCCTTTTACAGCTTGTTCCGTACATATTTGCCGTAGGACCGCCTATATCGGAAATGATTCCTTTAAAGCCTTTTGCTTTAACTATACTTTTTATTTCCCTGATAATTGAATCAGCGCTTCTTGAAACAACCCGCCTTCCCTGATGAACAGTAATTGCGCAGAAATTGCACTCGCCGTAACATCCTCTATGAGTGGTGATTGAAAACCTCGCTGTATCAAGAGCTCGAATCTCCCCCTGATTTTTATAGAAAGGATGCGCATCTCTTTCAAAATCAAGCTCGTAAATTTTATCAAGTTCATGTGCAGATAAATTGTCAGATGGAGGATTCTGTATCAGAAACCTGTCCCCGTGTTTCTGAAAAAGTCCCTTTGCAGAATACGAATCATTATTGTTATAAAAAATTTTAAACATATCAGAAAAAGAATTTTTATCAGCACGGACTGTCTCAAGATCAGGAAGCTCAAGATATCCATTAACTGGTTCTTTTGAAATATAACATATACCTTTTATGCTCTTCCAATCCGTTCCTGCTTTAAGACTTTCTGCCAATGAAATAATAGCATGCTCGCCCATACCATACACAAGTATATCCGCCTTTGCATCAAACAGCACTGAACCACGGATTTTATTATCCCAGTAATCGTAATGTGCAATCCGCCTTAAACTCGCTTCAACACCGCCCAGAACAACAGGTACTGTATTTTTATAAAATCTTCTAATTAAGTTTGTGTATGATATTACGGCTCTGTCCGGTCTTCTGCTGTTAATCAGGCCTGGAGTGAGATCATCGCTTTTCCTTCTTTTTTTGAGAGAGGTGTAATTTGCAACCATTGAATCGAAACTTCCGCCTGTTACGCCCCAGAATAGAACAGGCTCACCGAGTCTTTTAATATCAGTATCAGAGTCAATTACAGGCTGAGAAATTATTCCCACCCGATAACCTTCCCGTATGAGAATTTTTCCTATAACAGCTGCTCCGTTGAAACTTGAGTCTATATAGGTATCGCCGGATACAAGAATAACATCCAGCCTGTCCCATCCGAGCTTTAGAGCTTCTTCTTTTGTTGTTGGTATAAACATAGTATGGATTGATATTATTTTGAAGTGTTGATTATATACAAGAATAAAAAATTGAATCTGAAAATGTTAGAATTTAAAAGGAGGATATTCATCTATCAGGCCAATTACATAAGAAAATACTCTTGCCTGATATCTGAAGTAGCTTGTCAGAAATTCAAATAATATCCTCGGCCATTTACCGGTAAATAAAACTGAAATCTGCCCTACTAATGATGCTATTGGAACGATCATAGTAAGTATTATAGAAATTAATAAATGCGGCAAAGATAATATTATTATTCCAATAAAAGATGCTCGCACCATTCCCATAAATCTTGAACTTCTGATAGGATATGTTACATCCATTTGAAGCGGATAATCTATATTTTTTCTTCCTGCGAAGATTGGATTTTCCTCAACAAGTCCAATGCTGGAAGCACCGATTGACAGCATGTATCTTAATGTATTTTCCTGTATTTCAGCAAAATCCTCAACTGATTCTCCTGTTGAAATAACAACCAGATGATTGATGAATCCAAGTATAAATGACAATACAGAATATAACAGCATCACAAGATAATGAGGAAGAAGTCCTATGAAATATATAAAAAACAGCCTTATAAGCGCGCCGATTTTGGAATAATAAAGAGAATAATCAATTGAAAATGCTACTGATCCTTTGTAATCAATCTTTCTTTGTTTTTTAGCAGGATTAAAATTATCATCAAATTCAGAATCTTCTTTTAGATCAAAAACTCCTTTAGATATTGAATCATCAGTTAAATCAAGAGCATCATTTTTCCTTCTGTTTTTCGCAGCAATACCGGCTGCAACCGCTGCAGCTCCAAGCGCTCCTGCTCCTGCCATTGCTGCAGTAGAGCCGCTTATTCCGGAATCTTCAGAATCAAGTGAAACAATTCGTTTATCAAATTCATCTTCTTCGAATTTAAAATCAGTTGTATCATCATCAAGGTCTATTTCAGGAAGGTCATCAACCTCGTCAAAAATCAATTTGCTTTCTGCTGAAACATTTTTCCCGGATCCAGTTAACAGCGCTTCAGCAACCGAAGTTCTTGAAAGTACAGTCTCCGCTTCTCTTAAATCCTGTCCCAGATCATCAATCATGCCAAGAGATGGATCTACTTCATCTATAGTTAACCGGAGTTCATCTTCATCATCTTCAGAGGATGCGTTTTCATCGATGCTTGCCATTGAAAGTTCATCCATGGTAAGCCCTGCATCGTCAAGTGTCAATGTCAGCTTATCGTCATCATCAAGCTCTTCGCCTTTTTTAAACTCGCCTGTTTCTTCAAGAGGGATATCAAGAGAATCAAGGTCAAGGGTTTCATCATTTGCAGAAACTTTGCCTGCAAACTTCTGGTCCATATTCTCATTATCCAAACTTACAAATTCATCCGTAACTTCTTCACCGCTTAATACTGAGCCGCCGTCGTCAAGATCAATATCAAGAGAATCAAGATCAAGTGTTTCAGTTGAATCATCTGAAACTGCAGATTCAGCCGCCTCCGGCGCTTCTGATGATATAGGTGCATCTGAATCATCTTCAAGCTCTATATCGAGATTATCAAGATCAATTGTTATATCATCATCTGATCCGGTTTTTTTATAAATATCTTCAGATTTAATCCCGTCATTCTGATCAGATTCAATAATTTCAGGTATATCAAAATCTTCAAAATCATTATCGCCTTTATTTTTTGCAGATCCGGAATCAGATAGAATATCATCATCAATCGGAAGAAAATCATCTGTAATTTCAGATGAGTCATTTCCGGATGTAAGTTTTTTTTCATCTAAACTGATTTCCTCAAGATTTGAAGATGTACTGAAATCAAGATCCGCTGCTTTATCGTCATAAACAGGCAGATCAGCAAAATCATCCAGTTCATCCATCACAGGCAATGTTTTATCTGTTCCAAGTTTATCTATTTCATTCAGGTCAAGATCTTTATTTTTACCTGATGCTTCAACTTCACCGGAATCGTCAAAAGAAACGAATTCTTCTGAATCTTCTTCTGAATTCAATTCTGTTTCAAATTTCTCTGATTCAGAAGAAGCTGAATCAAAATCAAGATCAAGATTATCTATATCGTCAAGAGAAGTATCATCAAATTCAGGCAGATCAGCCGCTTCTTCAAGATTTGGTATTGTCAATTCATCATTTTCTGATGGAAGAGCTGTTTCAGAAAAATCCATACTGCCTTTTGAAGTAGAAGGTTTTTCATCAGGCATGCTGAAATCCATGTCATCAATTAAAGCGTTCTCATCTGGCAGGCTGAAATCCATATCATCAGCCGGCTTAACAGCTGATTTTGATTCGGCAGATTTTGAATTAATTGCAGTGCCGGCTAAAGCTGCGCCTGCTCCGGCTGCAGCAATTCCTGCAGCAGGTATAGCATAAGACGGCTTAGCTCCTTCTTTTGCCGAAGCTCTGTTATCAATTATATTTTCAGTGGCGCATTTCGGACAAGTAAAAGCGAATTTCTTGTTTGTTATTTTCGCGTCGTCAACAGCGAAAGCCGAATCGCAGCCCTTACATCTGACAATCATTAACTACTCCTGAAGCCTTTATCTGCCCGGGAAATATCGTTCATTTAAATTATTTTGAATCATTATTGGTAAAATTAAAATAAACAGTATTATATACCATTTTACTTCTCTACCATTCAGCATTTCAGATTTCTGCATATATCGCAAATTCAAATATACACCCCACATTCCAAAAGTAAAAATTGCCAGAAGTATATTTATAACGGGATCTTCACCGAAAATCCTGCTTGTTCTGGCAAGCCACCAGAAATAATAAAGCCCGAGAGTCAGAACCATCATAAAAAATAGAACAACCAGGTTGTTTTCAGGGATGTATTCGTCCATATAAATCCACCGTTAATAAAAATATAGTTATGAGCTTTCTCTGTTATATTAACGGAGAAAATAAGAAGTTTTCTTTAGTATTTATTCGATAATTTCTGTAATAATTTCTAATTTTCCTGATTTCTTTTTTATAAAATTAAACTGATTTGTCCACTATTAATTTTTTATTTGCAAAGCATTATTTTATTTGATTAGCTGATGATAATATTATTAAATGTATACATGTTAAATAAATATTTAAATTCAGATCCCTTACCCTGGCTAATCGAAGATTCCGATCCGGTCATGAAATATCTGACTAAAAAGAATATACTGAAAAATGATGATGCAAGCGATTATTCTATTCTTGAAAACAGCCCGATTATTAAAAAAATTCTTGTTAAGTCGCACAAAGGTATACTCGGTAATTTAAAGCAGTATGATGCTTTTTATACTGGTTCAATGTGGTATTTTGCGAATGCAGTATATCTTGGCCTTGATTTTCGGCATGACATTATTAAACAAACAGCTGAAGCAGTAGTTGAAGTTTCACAACTTTCATCAGGCGGATTTGCTGCAGCATCTTTACCTAAAACAGAAGACGCCTGTTTAACAGGATTAATGGCTGAATATTTTATTAAATCATCAGTTGAAAAAAATGCTGCAATTGAGGCGATCAGATGGATTATTAACAACCAGAGGCACGACGGCGGCTGGCTGCATACATCAATTATAACAAATGCCGATATTTTAAAAAAAATAATGTTCAATAAATCAGGTGACGGATTAAATCAAGAGTCAAATAAAGAAATTCGAAGCTGCGTATTTGCAACTTCAGCCTGCATGAAAGCACTTCTTCTTGATAATACGGATAATAAACACAGCCTATATATCAGAAAAGCTGCTGATTTTTTCCTGGAAAACAGATTATTTATGAACGATCAGGCAAACTCAACTCCATCAAAAATAAGAAAAAATCTAAACCGGAATTTCAGACTATTATCAATTCCTTTTTTCTGCCAGTATGATATTTTAGAAGGATTAACTCTCATGGCATTATCAGATAACTTCGCTGATATAAGAATTAATGAAGCATTCAATATGATAATCAACAAACAAAATATTGTATCAAGATGGAATCTCGAATCACTTTCCCCTGGAATGCTGAGTTTAAAAAATGATAAATTAAATCATCCGAATAAACTTGTAACATTAAGAATGATTAATCTTTTAAACAGAATTGCCTAACTTTAATTTTTTTATTTTTTTTAAAACCACCCAATTATAAATATTGACAAAATTCAATCAGAGCAACAAATTTCAGATTTGTTTAGATTAATTTATCGGATATGGTTAAAATCATGGAAAATGTAATGGAAAACATTCTTGAAAAAAGTTTTGATAAGAAATTATCAGAAGAATATATAATTGAATCATTTACTTTAACCGACACAGAAGCATCAAGACTGGCTGAAATCATAAAAACTGCCTTTTTAAATATGGATTCCACTGCCAAACATGGCGGGACAATTATGTTTGATGAAGATACTTTCAAATTCATGTTCTGCTCTCCATATTTTAAAAAAGATCTGTTCATACGTGCAATCCATAAAGCAACCGGTGATACAGTAGGTTTTATGGGAAGCATTCCGAGAATTCTGAAAATTAATGATAAAATTTTTAACTGCTTTATACCATCATGGGAAGCTGTTCATTGGAAGCATCAGAGAAAGGGAATTGCCAAAAATATGGTTACGAAGATGATTGCTACTGGCATTCCAATGGGTGTGGATGCAGCATATGCCATGTTTGAACCTGAAGAGCATGGAATCAACAGTGCAAAAGCATCAGCGGAATCCCTTAATTTAACCAAGTTCATGATAGAGGCTTATAAAATCAATAAATTCATTATCCGGGTTCTTGACATAAAAAGAACTTCAAAGGTTATAAAATTTAAATTCTATGAAAAAATTTTTCTTGGACTGCTGCAGGGAGTTAAAAAAGTAAATAATCCGAGACTCAGAAATTTCAAGCCGGCTGATGGTGAAAGGCTTTTTGAGCTGATGAAAGACTTCGTTGAAAAAAATCAGATATCTGTAATTCATGAACATGACGATTTTATCTGGTATATTAATCATTCTGTTATCAATTGCGTTGTACACACGGATGAGAATGATATTCCTGATGGTTTTATTTTAGCATGGAAATTCAATCTTTCCGGTTTTGGAAATTCTACTCCTTTCGGATGGCTTGATATTGTGCACACGCACAGGCTTTCAATAAAAGAAGCAGCTGATTTGTCAAAGTATATGAGCTGGAGAACAAAAGAAATCGGATGGGCCGGGCTTCAGACACCGTATATTCCATACTTCAATCCCAAACCTTTAAAAAAAGCAAAATTCATATTCTTCCCTAAAAAACTGATTCTGACTTTTTTCCCTAGTCCGCTAAGTTCGATTGTTATTCCGGAAAAAATTGATTCACTTTATTCCGACTGGAGATAAATATTAACAATAATCAGAATATTCGAGTTGTACCATTAACAGAATGCCCTGAGTTTTATTCCATTCTTGCTCACTGGTCATTCTGCCAATGGTACAACTCACGGGATATTCCTTTCACAACACTTCTCGCTTCATATAAAAAACGCGCTTTTCAAATTTCTATGCCTTATACTTTCACTGCACTTGCCGGCACCCTTCCTGTTGGTATGGCTACTCTAAAAGAAAATGACCTCTGGTCCAGAAAAGAAATTAATCCCTGGCTTGCATCAGTTTATGTTTTACCGTCATATAGAAAATCCGGAATCGGATCTATGCTTATAGACAAAGTTATGGAGAAATCAAACTCACTGAAATTTAAAAAGCTTCACCTGTTCCTTGGAAGCAGCAACATTGCTGCTCTTGAAAAATATTATATAAAACGCGGCTGGAATTTTCTTGATTCAGCTGTTGATAATGACGGGAACAATACAAAAATTTTTTACATAGATTTATTATAAAAATTAAAAATCATATTATTCTGAATTAATTTCTTGATTTATATCATCTCCTGCTTAATTTTCATAATCAAGTTCGATATATAATCTTCCACCCAACAAAAAGGGCCATCATGAAAAAAAAACTGATACTGCTAAATGCTGTAATTATTATCCTAACATTCATTTTCACAAGTTATGCAGAGAAATCTCAAAAGGAAAAAAATGCATCTATGGATAAAAATTGCATTAAAAAACTGGAAATTACAAGCAGCACAAATCCATGGAGAGGATTAACAGGAAGCTTCAGCCAGGAGGAAGAAAATAAGCATATTAAAACTGTTGTTATAGATTCGAATAAAACTATTATAATGGAATATCTCAAGCAGTATAAATATAAAAATGAACACTTTTTAGCCCTTACTGTAAATCCAAAAAAAGTTCTGGTGAATAAAAAATATTTCTCAAACCTTGAAAAAAGAGATGCAACCAGAATTAAATCCGGTGAGGAGCATTTGATCGGCAGATTTCTTGATATCACATTCAAGTCAATATCTCCGCATATGCTTGTTCTGTTTCTTCTTGAATCTCAGATTATCACAACTTACTGGCATATCGGTTCTGAACTCTGCTTAATTAAAGAAACTAATGAGAAAGAATCTTATACTGCTTATTTCTATGGATTGCATAAATATTGTACAAATAAATGCGAACAGGACACTTTGAAATTCTCAGTAAAAATAAATAAAAAATCCGGCGATTTGTATCTTATTGGCTTGTAGAAAATTATTACTATAATGAAAAAATTTATGCCATATAATAATATGGAGAAATAATTATGAAACGCATAATTGAAATATTCACTGAAAACTGGCGTTTTTCTTTTATTATAACTGCTCTTCTTCTTGCAATTGGAGGCATATCTCTTCCGCTTCTACAGAAAGAAATACTTCCTCCAGTTAATTTCGCAAGAATAACAATTCAGACTATATACCCGGGAGCTTCCCCTGAAGAAGTTCAGGATAAAGTAACTACAGTTATCGAAGATGAACTGCGCGGAATTTCAGACATTAAAGATATCCGTTCTGTCTCACAAAACAACAGAAGTGAAATTAGCATCAGGATTGATATAGACTCAAATAATTCAGAAAATGTAATAAACAATATTCAAAGAGCAGTACAGCGGGCATCATCAAAACTTCCTTCCGAGGTGCTTGAAGCTCCTGTAATAATCGAACAAAAAGCAAGTGAGCTTCCTGTACTTGAAGCTGCAATTATCGGAACGAACAAAAACAGAGAACGGGATAAAATTGCAGAAAGACTTGAAGAGATAATCAATGACATACCAGGCGTTGCACAGGTAAGATTTACCGGCTACAGCGAAAGACAATTGCAGATAATGCTCAGCAGAGAAAAACTCGCTTTTCATCAGGTTGGACTTGTTGAAGTAACACGAGCAATATCCTCTCATATGCAGAATATACCTGCAGGATATATAGAGGGAGATGGTTCAAAAAAACTGGTAAGGGTAATGGGGAAAGTTTCCACACCAAGGGAAATCAGCGATATAATAATCAGAACCAATGATGCAGGGAATGCTATTAAAACCGGCGATGTTGCAATAGTTCTTGATTCAGGAAAAAAACCGGATGTAATAACCCGTATTGATGGGAAAGAAGCTCTTCTCCTTACTGTAACAAAAGAAGAAAATATTGATGCAATTAGTGTGCTGAAAAAGATTAAATCTGAAATAGAAAAATTTAAAAAAACAATTCCAACAGGATATGATCTCCAAATTTATAATGATGCAGGGATCAATATATCCAATCGTCTGGAGATTGTTACATTTAATGCTCTTGCAGGATTTATTGTTGTAGTGCTCGTACTCTTCGTTTTCCTTCCCGGCAGAATTGGAATTTTAAGCGCTTTGAGTCTGCCGATTTCAACTCTCGGAACTATTGCATTAATGATTTATCTTGGAGCAAATTTTAATGTTATAACCATGGTTGCTCTTGTAATCTGTTTAGGAAATCTGGTGGATAATTCTGTAGTTGTTTCAGAATATTATGTAAGGCTTAGAGAAGACGGCATGGAATCAAAACAGGCTGCCATAGAATCAGCCCATCAGTTCTGGATTCCATTCACTGCTTCAACAATTACAATTCTTGCGGCATTTCTCCCAATGGTTTTTACGAAAGGCGTTCTCGGACAATTCATTAAATGGATACCAATAATAGTTTCAATAGCGCTTGTTTTAAGTTTAATTGAAGCTCTGACCCTCCTCCCTGCAAGGCTTCAGTTTTTTTCATTATCTAAAAAGAAGGAAAATTCACAAAAAAAATCCCGTTTGAATGATTTAGAAAAAAAATTCGGGGAATTAATCAATTTTTCCATTAAGCGCAGGTCTATAACATACATGGCCCTGACTGGTTTAATATTCCTGGCAATTGCTGTTACTATTCTTTTTAACCGGTTCGAATTATTTCCTGCTGAAGGCGTTGAAAATTACACAGCACGTTTTTCAGCAGCTGCAGGAACTCCCGTTGAAAAAACAGATATTATTGGCAGGGAACTCAATGACAGAATATATTCAGTTCTCGGCAAGGATACTATTAAGTCAATCATTACAAGAGCAGGACAGCAGCAGATCGGCATTGGCGATTCGCAGGCAAAACAGGGAGAACATGTAGGATTATTAATAGTAAACATTTTTCCGGATAAAGCAGCTATCCTTAATTCAAAAGATGTAATAATGAAATTAAAAAAAATTGAAAAACCGGATGGCTGCGTTTCACTTTCATTTTCAAACATTCAGAATGGCCCTCCTGTCGGCAAGGCTCTTACAGTTACTTTCAAATCTTCAAATAATGATTCGCTTGCTAAGGCTGTAAAAACATTTACTGAAAAAGCAGGAAAAATCGACGGAATTCAAAATCTTGAAACCGACGAGGAATCTACAGGCAGAGAATACAGGGTAATCATAAATGAAAAAGTTGCAGGCATGGCTCAGATAAATGTTGATACCATTGGAAGACAATTAAGAACAGCTCTGGAAGGAGTGCCTGTAGCTAAAATAAATAAAGACGGTAAAGATTTCGATCTGATAGTAAAATTCGACGACTCTGACAAATCATCACTTGCCAAACTTAAATCGATTGATATATTATCACCAAGAGAACTCATGGTTCCTCTTAAAAATATTTCATCTTTCACAGAGGAAAATTCTCCGAAGATTATAAAAAAATATAATTTCAGAACTGCAGTTACAATTACTGCAGATGTTGACCCTGCAAAAATAACTTCTGCAGTTGCAAATTTTAATTCAAGAGAAGTTTTCCGTGAAATTAAAAAAAATATCCCGGATGTAGATGCGGTATTCGGAGGTGAAGAAGAAACTACAAGGGAATCTATTTTATCTCTTGGTATTGCACTTCTGTTAGCTGTTGTGGGAATTTTCGCAACTCTTGTATTTACTTTTAAAAGTTTTTCAAAACCAATACTTATTTTATCCACAATTCCTCTTGGCCTTGTTGGTGTAATGTTTGCATTCGCCATAACACGGACTCCATTAAGCTTTATGGCTTTTGTAGGTGTGGTTGGACTTGCAGGAGTCGTCATTAACGCAGCAATAGTTCTTGTTGATTATATTGAGGAGCTGCGCATCAGGTATCCTTCCTGGAATCTGGCTGATATTCTCTCTAAAGCATCATCTGACCGTTTCAGGGCAGTAATGGCAACAGGCATCACAACAGTTATTGGATTACTCCCAACTGCATTGGGTCTTGGAGGATACGATTCCATTCTTGTTCCATTAACGCTTGCATTATCATGGGGGATGATCATAGGAACTCTTCTGACACTTGTTTGGATTCCTTCCGGATACATGATGCTCGAAAAGAAGAATTCCTCAATTTCTGCAATAACTGAAAATATATCATTAGAAAAAAAGAGGGAACCGGCGAGGAAAAAAACCAAGAAATAAAATTTTAAAAATAAAAAACCCTCGTTAAGAGGGTTTTTTACTCTGCATTATTATTTTATAATTAAATTTTAATCATTCATCTTATACTGGCCTTTCATTGCAAAAGCATATTTTTCCCATATTTTCATAAACCTTTCATCATTTGTTTTAGGTGCCTTGATCATCTTCATGCAGAAATCTTTCTGAGCATCTGTTGAGCTCGGCTTGGAATAGATATTTAGAGCAAATTTGGAAAAATCGCGAATCATAAAATCGAATATTTCATCAAGAAGATCATCTTCAATTTTATAAAGCTTTGAACTTTCGATAATAAGCTGACCATACGCAACAAGAGTTAATATTTCACCAAGAGCAAGCAGATAATCTATATCTTTTGACTGCTCAGGAGACGGGCCTGCTTTAACAAGAAGTGATTTGAAAATATTAATCTGTTCTTTAAAAATTTCCACATTTGGAAGATTCACGCTGTTATAGGCAATATTATAATCATGGAACTGAATTTTGCCAAGACCGCTCGTTGGACCCTGATCGAAAAGGAATGTATCATCAGCTGAATCATCACGTCTTGGAATTTCTGGATAATCTTTCGGTTTAAAGAAATAATTTGCCATGAATTTTACAATCAGAGCCATGTTGACGTGAACAGTTCCTTCAAGCTTTGGAAGCATTCTTATTTCGTGAGTTGCCATCTGGAAGAAAGTTTCTTTTTCAAAGCCTCTTGCTGCAATAACATCCCAGAGCAGATCTATTACAGTTTCACCTTCACGGGTAACCTTCATTTTAACCATTGGATTATACAGCAAATATCTTCTGTCTTCAGCATTGGCTGTTCTCATATAATCTGTTGCCCTGTCTGCAAAAAGTTTCATAGCTGTGAGCCGGCAGTATGCATCAACAAAAAGTTTTTTAACATGAGGAAAATCTGTTACAAATTTTCCGTAAAGATTCCTGTTGGCAGCATGATCAATAGCTTCGTAGAATGCATGTGTGCACATTCCTATAGCTCCGAAGCCAAGATTAAATTTGCAAATATTAATTGTGTTCAGCATATCATCCCAGGCTTTCTTTCCCTTTTGAATGATATCAGCTTCTGTTATCGGATAATCATGCAGAGCATATTCAGCAACATAGTTTGCTTCAGGAACAGTGTTCTGGATGCACTCATATTTTTCATGTTTGGAATTTACTGCAAAAAAAACATAATCTTCTGTGTCAGCAATTTTACCGAAAGTTGATACTATTGCAGCTTCATTGCCGTTTCCGATATAGTATTTATCTCCATTAGCTTTATAAGTACCGTCCGGCTGAGGATAAAGCATCATATCACTTGAATAAATATCAGCACCGTGCTCTTTCTCGGAAAGACCAAAAGCAAATACTCCGCCTTCTTTAAGAAGCTGGGCAGTTTTATGTTTTATCTCCTCGTTTGCGCCGATAAAAATAGGAGCAAGACCGAGCATGGAAACCTGGAATGTATACCAGTAAGTAATACCGAAAAACCCGGTTAGTTCTGCAAAACTGACATTACGGTAAGTATCCCATTTTGAATCAGGATCACCATAGCCGGCTGGCGTCATCAGCGTAGCAAAGACCTGCTCTTTCTTTAAAAATTCTACAAAGTCATAGTTCCATACTTTTGCAAGGAAATCCTCTTTAAGCTTCTTTTTTCCTTTTTTCTCAAAAAATTCAATCGTCTTCTGCATCATGTTCCGGGTTTTATCATCCGGAAACTTTCTGTCATATTTTTTAGGGTTTAGCAGGATCATTACCGTCTCCTCAAGTTTATTTTTTTTTGTTTGAATATCCCTTATTAAAACAAAAAAATTGATAAAAACTTCCAAATTTCAATATGACAAATTTGTACTTATAGTAATCTAAATCAATTCCTTTTTATCAGACCTTAAAAAATTCTATAATATTATTGCAGTAATTGATGCTATTTCCATATCCTGAAACAGGTACCCTGTTTTTTGCAAAGCAATTTAATCATTTCTGGAGTTATAATTCATGCCTAAAAAATTATCAGAATTAAACAAAGAAGACTTAATCTCATTAAAAAACATTAAAATAATTTTTTCTGATATGGATGGCACCCTGACAGAAGACGGTCTTTTTTCTCAGAAATTTTTTTCTGCTGTTGAAATATTGAAAAGAAAGAATATCAGCTTTTATATTATTACAGGCAGATCAGCAGGATGGGCTGCTGCCTTGGCTGAATATCTTCCTGTACAAGTAATAATTGCAGAAAACGGATCAATCTTATTCAGGAAAATAAACGGGAATTTATCAATTGAATACCTGATAAATTTACCTTCAAATTTAAATGATCATAGAAATAATTTAAAAGAAATTTTTTTAAAATGCAGAGAAACAATTCCAGGACTTGTTGAAGCAATGGATAACATGTTCAGGATTACTGATTTCTCAATTGATCTGGGCGATCTTTCACTTGAAGAAATTAATGAAGTGAAAAAAATTGTTCTCACAACCGGGTTTGATGTTACATCCAGTAATGTCCAGATTCATATCATGCCTAAAGGATTAAATAAAGCTGAAGGAATCATAAAAGCCTGGAGCAAAATATTTATTAAGCCATTTGATTCAAAACATGTTTTAACTTTCGGAGACAGTTTTAATGATGAAGCCATGTTTAACAGTAATATATTTAAAAATACTGCTGCAGTTTCAAATATTGAAAATTACCTGGATAAAATGCAGCATAAGCCAAAATATATCTGTTCCGGAAAGGAAATAAACGGATTATTGGAATTAATTCCTTTGCTTGGTTCATAACTTTTTAAAAAAGTCTCCTAAGTCTGATTGGGTACTTAATTACCTGAACAGTATTTTTTTCCAAAATTATTTGAAACACATTTCCCTGAGTTTATGCACTCTGCATCATTATTGCAGGATTTCCCTGTTTTACCGGAACTTCCGAAATCAAATTCCTTTTTTCTTATACATACTCCATCATTGCACTGCATATTAAAACCGCATTCAGAATTATTGGTACAGGCTTCGCCAAGTTCCCTGCCTTTTAAATCAATCGATAATGCAAAAAAAGATATAACACAGAAAACAAACAAAAGTATTAGAATTTTTTTCATTTATATTCTCCATAAATAAATTTGAAATTAATTTGAACCTTATACTGTTTTTAATACTTGATAAGTATAGTCTTTTCTGGGACACACATACTCTGGCAAATTTCCCCTCATTACAATTTAATGCAATACGCAAAAAAGCCGGCTTATCACCGGCTTTTTTTGTTAATTAATATATGTTAAATTATCCTTTCAAGATTTTCTTTGCTTCAGCATCCTGATATTCAGAAATAAGCTCAATTCCTGTCAGCTTGCTTGTTTCTTCATTACCTGCGAATAAATCTGTTCTGACAATTTTATCCAGAGAGAATTTCCTTGCCCCGGCCATAAGCTGCTGAAGTCCTGCTGCAAGCTTGTCTGCTGCTGTCCATGCTGCAATTGCACCAAATGGAATATTTTTCATTTCAGCTGCACCGACTTTCTTCTGAACATCATAATACCCGGAGAAGATATCCTCAGGCTTGCTTCCATTTTCAGTAACAGTTTTCGGAAGTTCTGACCAGTTGCCATTCAATTTCTCTTTTCTTTCAGGATGCAGAACTCCTTCAATATTTGAACCGATAAATCCAGGTATCATAAGAGCTCTGCCCATACACACAAGTTTAACAAAAGGTGAACCAAGAGCGAGTGCTTTAAATATATGGTCTTCTCTTGCAAACCCGCCTGCAAAAGAAAGATCAACGACTTTCCTGCTTTTCTTGCTTAATATTTGTGCATACTCGCATGCTTTTGAATGGAGATATATTGATGGAACGCCCCATGTTTCCATCATATTCCATGGACTCATTCCAGTACCGCCGCCTGATCCATCTATAGTAAGAAGATCAAGATTCGCTTCAGTTGCAAGCTTTATTGACAATGCAAGTATCTCCATACCATATGAGCCGGTTTTTAAAGTTATTCTAGTATATCCGAGGCTTCTGAGATATTTTACAGAACTCATAAAATCTTTACTTACTTCTTCATAGTTTGAAAAATTAGTATATCCGAGTCTGCTGTGACGTGCAAAAGATTTTATTGCTCCGCTTTTATATCCTTCCTCAACTTCCGGCTTGGTAGGATCCGGATCAACAACATATCCTCTGCCTTTAAGGAATTTGGCGTATTCAATATCATTTACCTGGATTTCACCGCCTATATCTTTTGCTCCCTGGCCCCATTTCAATTCCATGATAACCTTGTCGCCGCCGTACTTTTTGGCAATATATTCAGCAACTCCGTTTCTTGTATCCTCAACATTCATCTGAACAATTATTGCTCCGTATCCGTCATAATATTTCAGATAAGTATCCACCCTTCTGTCAAGCTCCGGAGCTTTTGTTACTTTACCGTTTTCAATAACAGCCTGCTTGTCGATTCCTGCAACATTTTCTCCAACAACAATAGGATAACCCACAAGAGCTGCTCCTACTGCAAAAGATTCCCAGTATTTGGCAGCAATGAAGGTTGAACCAAGAGCGCCTGTCATCATTGGTACGCGGAATTTTGTTTTTACATCTGTTCCGAATTCTCCATCAAGTTTAACATTCGGGAAAATACAGTCATCCGGATCATTGGATAATCCCTTTGCAAGTCCGCTTGAGCCGTAAACATAACCATTAATTCTTAAGGAATTATAAGATGCACCGATATGAATTGTGTTTGAACTTCCAGCTGTTACAGCTCCGAAGTCTCTTGGATATAATAATTTTCTTCCTTTCATACAGGAAACCCACGTTTCACACTTCCCCTGGCAGTCAGCTCTGCAAAGAGTGCATAAACCGGATTCTGCCGGATTACCGCGGTTTACTGTTCCAAGTACATCATTGGATTTAGGCCATTGAATCATAAAATCCTCCAGATAATTTTTTAATTTACAGTGTAAAAATATAAAAAGACTGTAATTCTATACGGGCACTATATTAACCTCTCAGTCAAGTGAAAATTTTACATATTTGTAACAATTAATATTGAAATTTTACATGATTGTAATAATTTATCAGATTAAAAAAATTTAAATGAATATTTTTAACAAAAACTCTAATAAAGAAAATGATATGATTATTTTGGCTCATTGGGTTTATAAGGGAGTGATGCTGTTCTTCCCCATGTCTGCTATTGGAAGCTAGATCAATAAGTTAAGTAATTAAGCCCCAGCACTCAGATGAGAACTAAAGTGTTGTAAATTTAATGAATTTAAATCAAAATAAAAATAAGATACAAAGTAACGAGGAATTGATTAAAAAAGCCCCCTATGGGGAAGGGGGCTTTATGGAAACAGAAAATTTTAACTAGAGAAATATCTGCTTAAAAGGTACAGAAAAGTTTATTATTTAATTGATTAAATTCTATGGTCTTCTCTGATTATAATTCTACTGCCGCCGCTAATACTTGTATTCCAGTTCTTCGGAGCTTTAACTGTTTTTAATCTGTCAAGCTCGCCGATAGTTTTTAGTCTATGGTAAATCAATTGCCATGCGCACGGAAGGTCTGCTCTTACTTCACATCTGTCTTCTTTTGAACCGCCGCATGGACCATTCAGCATATGCTTTGCACATCTGGTAACAGGACAGATTCCGCCATATTCATGAAGTACACAATTTCCGCATGCAATGCATTTTTCTGTCCAGGTTGCTCTTTCTTCAAGGATACCGATAAACTCTGTATCAAGACCTGCATAAACAGGCTTGTCAAAACGTTCTGCTATTGCCTGAACTCCTGCGCCGCATCCAAGGGAAAGAACAACATCATTTCTGCTTATCGCATCAGTTGCTTTTTCAATAAATATATTGTCACACTGCCTTTCAATTGTAAGCTCTTCAACTTCAAGGCCGATATTTTTCAGACGAGATGAGATACGGAGCGCTGATGATATAATGCCAACCTCACGCTCGCCCCCGGCAAGACATACTGTTACGCATGTGCCGCATCCCAATACAAGGACTTTCTTTTTCCCTGATAAAATATCTATCAGGCTCGGAATGCTTTTTCGCTGTGCTACTATCATATATGAATCTCCTGCTTTTGTGATTGATTGGTTCTGTTTAATGGACTTGGACCTAATTTCTTTAAGGTATCTATCATTTCATTAATATAATCTATAAATGGTCTTGCCATAGCTGCGGATATATTTATCATGCGGATCCTTTCTTCTTCCAGACCGCTTTCTGATAAAAATGATTGTGTATAACCCACTCTGCCTTTTGCAAGAAGATTGCCTTCTGTAAAATGGCATCCGCCTTCAAGACATCCGGCAACAAGTATACCGTCCGCTCCCTTTTCAAATGCTTTCATGAAAAATTCAACTTCAAGTCTTCCTGTACAAGGTGTCCTTACAATCCGTACATTTGTCGGATACTGCAGCCGCATGGATCCTGCAAGGTCTGCTGCTGAATAGGAACAATACTGGCAGCAGAATGCTATGACAAGCGGTTCAAAACTTTTTTCACTCATATTATAGGCCTCAAATTTTAATTACGATTAACAGTTAAATGATTTTCCAGCAGATTATCCAGCATGATTTCAAACTGCTTTGATTCAAAATGATTAAGCTGTATTGCACGTGCCGGACATTCAGAAGCGCAAATGCCGCAACCCATGCATTTTGCAGCTGCAATTTCCGCTTTATTGTCTATATTGGTATATGGAGCACCATAAGGACAGCCGTGAACACAGGTTAAACAGGAAATACATTTATCCTGGTTTACTTCTGAAACCTGCGCGCCAACCTCAAGATGCGTTTTTGAAAGTACAGTGGCTGCGCGAGATGCTGCTGCGCGCGCCTGGGAAATATTCTCATCCATCATTTTAGGAGAATGAGCCAGACCGCAGAGGAAGATTCCCTCTGTTGCAAAATCAACCGGCCTGAGTTTAACATGAGCCTCCAGAAAAAATCCTTCTGAATTCAGCTGCAGTTTAAGCATATCTGAAATCTGTCTGTTGCTTTCAGGTGCTTTTACTCCGGTACTGAGTATTACATTGTCTGCTTCTATTTCTATGATATCCGAAACATCAGGGCTTTCAACAGTAACGATTAATTCTTTGCCATTTGTAATTACAGGCATTTTTTCCTTATCATATCGTATAAATACTATACCTGCATTTCTCGCATCCTGATAATATTTTTCCCTGAAACCGTATGTTCTGATATCACGGTAAAGTATATAAATATTCGCATCCGGATTTCTCTTTTTAATTTCAAGCGCATTCTTTACTGCCATGGAGCAGCAGATACGGCTGCAGTATGGCGCATCATCATTTCGGGATCCTGCACACTGAATCATTACTATATTTTTTCCGGATACTATAAACTTGTGTTCATAAAGAAGCTGTTCAAGTTCCACCTGGGTTGTAATTTTATCAGACTGACCATACAGAAAATCGCTTGTCTTGGCAGCTAAAGCACCGGTTGCGACAACAATGGCGCCGCAGGTTATATCAATTCCTTTACCGCTTCCATTGCCGTTTTCTTTTCCGGAAAGCGTAACAACAAATTTTCCTATATGACCGTTTAATTTAACCACTTCACAATTCATGTGAAGCTTGATATATTTATGGTTCTTTGTCCGTTGAATAAGCGTATTTATAAAATCAGCGGTTTTGTCGTGTTCCAGAGTGGAATGAATTTTTAAAACCTGGCCTCCGAGATTTTCAGTTTTTTCAACCAGTGAAATTTTGTAACCCTGATCCGCCAGTGAAAGAGCTGCAGTCATTCCGCTTAGGCCGCCTCCGATTACAACTCCATCCTGATTTATAGCAAGTGATTCTCCAATTAAAGGCTTCAGCAGCCCGGCGCGCGCTATGGACATTTTAACAAGCTCAATCGCTTTCAATGTTGCAGCGTCCGGCTCAGAAGGATGCACCCATGAACACTGGTCCCTTATATTGGCAAGTTCAAACAGATATGGATTTAATCCTGCTTCACGAAGCGTTTCCCTGAAAAGCGGCTCATGTGTTCTCGGGGTACAGGAAGCAACCACTACCCTATTAAGGCGGTTCTCAATTATTACATCCTTAATATTGGAAAGACTCGAATCGGAACATGTATACATGGTATGCGATGCAAATGCCACATTCGGAACATTCGAAATTGCATTAGTAACCTTTTCCACATCAATGGTACCTGCAATATTTGTACCGCAATGGCATACAAACACCCCGATCCGCGGTTCTTCATCATTGACATCATGCTCCACAGGATATTTCTTTTTAGTAATCATAGTGTTACGAACCTGCGAAAGCAGTTCCATTGAAAGTGAAGCAGCAGCACTTGCCTGAGTTACAGTTTCTGGTATGTCCTTTGGTTCCTGGAAAGATCCTGCCACAAAAACTCCGGCACGGGATGTAAGCATAGGATTAAAACGGCTGGTTTTGCAGAAGCCGTATTCATTGAGATCTATTCCAAGACGCGCAATGCTTTCAGACACTCTTGGTTTAGGTTCAAGGCCAACTGCGAGAACTACCAGATCAAAATCAAGCTCCACGTGATTGTAATTTTCATCAGTAAACTGCAGGCGGATGTCCATTGATCCGGGAAGTTGAATTGCCCGGGATGGTATGCTTTTAATATATTTAATATTTTCCTTGCCGCGCGCACGCTCATAATACTGGTCAAAATCTTTTCCGAAAGCGCGAATATCCATATAAAAAATTGAAGCCTGCATTCCGCCAATATGTTCATCTGCTATTAATGCCTGTTTGGTAGTTGCCATACAGCAGATTGATGAACAGTATTCATTTCCGCATTTTGAATCGCGAGAACCAACGCACTGGATCCAGGCGATCCTTTTGGCTTCCTTTCCGTCGCTTCTGCGGAGAACATGTCCTCCGTAAGGGCCTGCTGCAGAGAGCATTCTCTCGAACTGAACACTGGATAGAACATTCTTATAGCGGTTAAAACCGAATTCGCCTTTCAGTTCCGCATTGAATTCATCAAAACCCGGAGTAAGAATAACTGAACCTATATCAAGTTCAATGAATTCTTCTTTCATTGCATGTTCAACTGCTCTCTTGTCACAGACAGAAACGCACTCATTACATTCAGAACAAAGCGCACAGTTCAGGCATCGTTCAGCTTCTATAATTGCATCATCAATTGAAAACGCCTTTTCAACTTCAGAAAAATTATTAATTCTTTTTTCCACCGGAAGTTCAGCAGCAACAGCACGGTTTTTCTTTTCCAGATTTTTAAGTGATGGAAGATCTTTTTCAGGCACCGGTTTCACTGAATCTTCAAAACGGTCAGTACGCATATCCTTTCCATTCAGATATCGTTCAATGGATTCTGCAGCCTTTTTGCCTGCTGCAACTGCCTGAATTACGCTTGCAGGACCTGATGCATTATCCCCTCCTGCAAAAATTCCTTTTACTGATGTTTCAAGTGTGACTGGATCAGCTTTAAAGCAGCCTCTTTCCATATCAACACCTATATGCTTAACCAGTTCTGTATCTAACATCTGGCCTATTGCAACAATAATCTGATCTGTATTTATTGTTAATTTTACTTTATCATTAAATACAGGATTGAACTTTCCGCTGTCATCACACACATTAAGACACTGTTTAAGTTCGATTCCAGATACTGATGAATCTCCTAATATCCGGCTTGGTCCCCATCCGTTATGAATTACTATACCTTCTGCTTTAACAGCTTCTATTTCTTCTTTATAAGCCGGCATTTCATCACACTGCTCAAGAGCGATCAGCTCAACTTTTTTTGCACCGAGTCTGAGAGCAGTTCTTGCAACGTCTACAGCAACATTTCCCCCGCCTATAACAACAACACGTTCTTTAACCGAAGGCTTTGTACTTTTACTGCCGACCTGTCTGAGGAAATCCACACCGTTTTCAACACCTGATTTATCCTCGCCTTCAATTCCGAGTTTTCTGCTGGTATGAGCGCCAGCACTTATGAATACAGATTCATTTTCATTTTTCAGGTCATGAATACTCTTCTCCACTCCAACTTTGCAGTTATATACAAATTTAACTCCCTTGCGTCTGATAAGATCCACTTCATAATCGAGAATATCCCTTGGCAGGCGATATTCCGGTATTCCCCATAACAGCATACCGCCTGCAGCCTCGCGAACCTCATACACAGTTACTGCAAAACCTTTATCAGCAAGATCCGCTGCACAGCTTAAACCTGCAGGGCCTGCACCTATGACTGCAACTTTTTTTGCATCAGCTGATGGAGTTTTCTCTAACGGCAATTGCAATACTCCTGACTTAACCAGAGACATTTCCTGATCAGAAGCAAATCTTTTAAGCTGTCTGATAGCAAGAGGCGTGTCAAGCTGAGAACGTGTGCACACACTTTCGCAAGGTGCAGGGCAAACGCGTCCGCATATTGCAGATAAAGGGTTTCTTTCCCTGATAAGATTGACTGCCTTTACATATTCTTTTTTCTTAATTAACTGTATATATCCCTGAACATTAATATTCGCAGGGCATTTGACTTTACATGGCGCATGGCCCAGTTTAAGGATCTGCGGTTTATTCGGAATGGCCTGTGCGCTGTATTTCTGAACTGCTTTTCTTGTTCCAAGATTGCGGTTTAATCTGTCGCTGACTTCTACAGGGCAGGCTTTGGTGCAGTCACCGCAGTCATTACATATCTGTTCATTAATATATCGCGCGGATTTTTTTATTGATGCTTTAAAATTTCCAGGCTCGCCTTCAAGCTTTTCTATCTCGGAAAGAGTATGAATTTCGATATTCAGGTTTCTCGCGCACTCAACAAGTTTAGGGGAAACAATACATGTTGCACAGTCTCCTGTAGGAAAAGTTTTATCCAGATGAGCCATCATACCGCCGATAGCTGCAGAATTTTCAACAAGGTGAACCTTAAAGCCTGAATTGGCAAGGTCAAGAGATGCCTGCACTCCGGCTATTCCCCCGCCCTGTACCAGAACAGCTCCGATTTTTTTAGCTTTATTTTTAGTAATATTTTTATCCATTATTCGCTACCTTAACCATAACTTCTTTTGGAGAATTTATCAGTTTCCCGAGACCAAGATCACTTTTTGAAATACCCAGGCACATTCCAATAAGCTGAGTTATATAAAAAACAGGCATATCATATCGTCTGCCTGTTTCTTTTAAAATATCACTCTGGCGCATATCCAGATTCATCTGACACATCGGGCATGCAACTGCAATACACTCTGCACCGGAATCTCTGGCCATGCCTATAATAGAATCTGAAAGTTTTACAACAATCCCCGGCCGTGATATAGTTAATGAAGCGCCGCAGCATTCAACTTTATGCGGCCAGTCCAGATCCTCTCCGCCCATTGCAGCAACAAGTTTATCCATATATACAGGATTTTCAGGATCATCAAAGCCTGTAATTTCATTCGGGCGCACAAGCAAACAACCGTAATAAGATGCAACCCTCAATCCCTTAAGGGTCTGTGTTAAGGATTTTTTAAAAGACTCAAGTCCGATATCTTCCAATAATATTTCAATAAAATGACGTACCCTCACAGACCCGTCATAATCTTTCCCGAGAGCAGCAGCTACACTTTTGCGCGTTTCAGGATTATTTATAATTTCATGATTAGCTGCCTTCATTCTGCTGTAGCATGATGCGCAGCTGACAACCATATCAAGCCCCATTTCTTTTACTTTAGCCAGATTAACTGCAGCAAGCGATACTGCCAGGTTATTATTAACCTGATGCGCAGGCGTTGAACCGCAGCATGTCCATCCTTCAGGTTCAACCAGATTTATCCCCAGAGATCGGGCTACAGCTATTGTTGAAGTATATTGATCGCGGGCTGTTGACTCTGCAGAACATCCCGGAAAATATGCGTATTTCATTTTCTTATTCCCCTGTCTGAGGTATATGTTTTAAATATTTTTTTAACTATTTTAGTATCAACGCCTCTTGGAGGAAGAAGCGCAATTTTCCCTTTTCTTAAAATCATGGGGAATTTACCTGTGTCTTTTAAATAGCTTGATGTTCTGAATTTATAAAGAGCCATTAGACCGAGATCATAGGTGCGTCCGAAATACTCAACTGTTTTCAAAAGAACTTTATTGACAAAAGGCATATTCCCTGCAGGTCTTTTTGAGCCGTTTGCAACTGCAAGAATTCTCAGTGAATCCATGACAGCTGCCATGTCAATTGCCATTGGGCATCTGCTGTAGCAGGTTTCGCAGGAAGCGCAATTCCATATAATATTATTTCTAAGAAGCTCAATACCTGCGCCAAGCTGAAGACGTTTAATTATCTCTGCCGGACTTGATTCAGAAAATTCCGATACAGGACATCCGTTCGAGCATTTCCTGCACTGCAGACAGATATTGATATTTACTCCAGATATTCTCTCAACATCATTCTTAATGCCTGTGCCGGTATTATTTTTTGATATTTTTATTGTCATATCTTTAGCCATCCTATTTTAACGACCCCCTCTGGCTTCCAGCCATCTCCCCCTTCGCTATGGGGAGAGTAATATAAAATTTCCCAAAATATTAGGAAACTTTCACCTTTTGACACCCCTTGCTCCTAACGAAGGGGAAAGGGGCCGGGGGTTAGGGGTGTTTCCCTTAACTTACTGCCAACATTGAATCATCAGCTTCATATAAAACTTCTTCTTCCAGAAATTCATCATCTATTAAATCTGTACTTTCACCAAGCTTCATTGCAGCAGCTGCCGGTATAACTTTTCTGTAAACAGCAAGAGGGCTTGCCTTTTCCCCTTTTACAAGCAGAAGGTCAGATACTCTGATTCCAAAAAGACGTTCATTTTCCTCAAGATACGGAAGAATCAGCTCCCAGTCTTTTTTGGTACAGGATTCTATTACTCCGCCATTGAGCTGCTGATCAACGAGAGTTTTTAACGGGTCCCGCACATAAACAGCTCCTCCGGAAGCAAGTGAAAATATATTACTGCCCGGATAAGGTTCATCCATAAGAATGATCCCGCCGTCTTCATCAAATTTAGTTCCATTTAATATAACAAATCCGCCATCATTATGCGGATCACCTGCCATGAAAGATTCCCCGAGGAAATCAAGACATGTTCCGTTTATTACAACTCTTGGCTTGCCGACAGAATTTATCAATGGTCTCCCGGCAGCATTTCCCATAACATATGTTTCAGCGCCTTTGGCTCCATATAAAAATGTCTGACCAACGTCGCCATACACGACAAATTTCCCGCGCTTAATTATCTGACCCAGCTGATCCTGCGCATTACCGTGAACATTGATGGTCATGCCATCTATGCCGGAAGCCATATAATCTCCGGAGCTGTCATAAACATCTATAACAACATCATCAGTATCAGGACCAAGACCGCATCCTATATATCTCTGCCCGGTACAGCCGAATGAAATAAATTTTCTCCATCCCATCATATATGCGTCCATCAGAAGACTTGAATCAGACTCATTTCCTTCAGGAGGAAAACCATAAGCATTTATTACCAGCGTTAACTCATTTTTTCCTGCAGGCCTTAAATTTTTACGTGTAGCATAGTCTATCAGGCGGTAGCTGATTCCGGCTGAATTTTCGGAATCTGCAAGCAGAGGCAATTCCTTGAAGAGCCTTGTCAGTTCCATTCTGATAATATGAAGAAGATGGCTTCTCTTTTTAGTCCCGGTCGGATAGCGGTAATCATTCAGCATGGTTAGAGATTTAACTGCCAGTTCAATTTTACCGGTCTGATTTGCTGAATCTGAAATCATTCTAAGTGCAGCTCTTATATCATCATAACTCCAGGAAGGAATGTTTTCCCTGACATAACGGTAAAGTCCAGCTGCATCATCATCTTTAAACTGTTTAATATTATTAATAATTGAATCGCTTAATTTATGAGTGAGATATGTTTCTGAAGAAAAATCATATGCTTCATTACCTATAGGCAGCTGAACCTGCTTGCCGAATTTATCCGCGCAGGTCATGCGCATTTTTCCGGATTCCTTTGAAAGATTAAAAATAAAAGATCCCCCATCCGTATGGCTTCCGCCTCTTGCATTCCAGTATTTTTCAGCTACAGGACAGATTCTTATATCATCTTTAGAAAGGCTGAGCAGAGTAGCATCAATAGCCTGCTTTTCTGAAGCTATAAGACCAACCTGCACTTCCCCATCGCAGAAAGCAAAAACCTGCGGCCTAAGCATTGCTGTATCTGTAATTCCCATGAGCTGGAAATTTTTCTCAATAGTGTTATTCCGCGCAATAATAAAAAACCATGGGCCGTCCGGAGAACCGTGAATGTGCGCAGCCTGTATTGCCCTGTATAATTTCTTTTTTCCCTCAGGAAGACAGTCAAAATCCATTTCTGTAGTAGGAGCCAGAGCCTCGATAATATGTTCCAGAGAATAATGATATGTACGTGTCATAAGGTCAAAGAGCAGAACCGAAACCTCAGTATCAGTAAGAAACTGAGGGTAAATATTTCTCTGCAGTAAATGCTCTGAAACTGAATGATAATTTGCAAAGTCCCCGTTGTGAACCAGCGCTATATTTATTCCTGTAAACGGATGCGCTCCTGCAGGATGCCACACTCGGCCCTTGGTCGGGAAACGCTGATGAGCAATCCAAACATGCGCTTTCAGCTCCCTTATTTTATAATAATCCACAATTGCTTCAGCAAAACCAACAACCTTTAATATCATGATATTGATGCCGTGAGATAAAACAAATGCTTTCTTGTCGCCCATTGCAGCATAATTAACCTGATTAAGTTTAAAGCTGTTCTGGTTTATAAATTCTTCCTCAGCAGATGTGCGGTCAAGAGCTTCAAGCTTATGCTCTTTAATAAATGCATCAAGCACTTCAGTTTTAACGCGGACAAAATATCGGGCAACATCAGGAGGTTTTACTTCAAGTCCCGGAACTGTTGTCCAGTCATCTACCTTGTCGAGAACACTTGATGCAGCAATATTAAAAACAGGATTTATGAAATTTTTCTCTACATCTTCCTTAACATCCGGTTCAAGCAAAGCTATATGCAGCATGTAATTGTTTTCAAGAATCTCGCGGCTTACACCGAGCTGTTCAGGAACAAATCCTACAGCAGCAATTCCGCCGCCTTTGCCGTTTCCCCTGTTATGCATCTGCTTCGATGGTTCGTATATGTGTCTGCCCGCAACAGGCTCGGTACAGCAGAATCCCACAACACCGCATCCGCCCTCTTCTTCGCTTTTCCTTACAACTGAAGGGAGTTCAATCCCGCTTAGCAGTTTCTTTTTTGAATTCATTATATTTTTCAGAATATTATTGTTCACGCTGTATGCTCCACATCATTAGTATAATCAAGATGCATCAATAAATCGGAACGGCCTCTGAGTTCAGCAATGCTTTTAATACCGAGTCTCTGGAGAATTCTTACAATTTCATTTCTCCATGCATTATATGTATTTATAAGCCTCTGAGCGCCCCACTCAAGTTCCATTTTCTTCGCAAGCTTTTTATCAGTTGTTGCAATGCAGCGGGGACATCCGCGTCCTGCTGAACATCTTCCGCAGCGAACGCATCCAAGTGCCACCATTTCCATTGTACCTACAACAACCCCGTCTGCTCCAAGAGCTATGGACTTGGCAACGTCATAAGGATTCCTGATTCCTCCGCTCGCAATAAGCGTTACATTTTCCCGGGCGCCCTCTGCCACAAGAAAATTGTGAACTTTTGGAATTGCATACTCTATAGGCATTGCAATATTCTTTTTAGCTATATCAGGAGCTGCTCCTGTTCCTCCGTAACCGCCGTCAATGTGTACAATATGAGTACCGGCAGAATAGCTTCCTATGGCAACCATATCTACATCATTAGGTGTAGATACCTTGCTTGATATTAACGCGCGGCGGTTAATATGTTTTATCCAGTCAATATGTTTCATGTGATCTTCAATGGAATAAACGCTGTGAAAAGGGAATGGAGAGAAAAGCGGAATGCCAACAACTGTTTCCCTCATTGTTGCTACAGCCGGAGTATTTTTATCGCCAAGCAGGTGTCCGCCCAGCCCGGGTTTTGCGCCCTGTGCATATTTAAATTCTACAATCGGAACACGCTGGATAGTTTCTTCACGAATACCGAAAAGACCTGTAGCAACCTGAGTAATAACATGATCATCATACGGCCTCATGCGCTCCATGTATCCGCCTTCTCCGGTACAGGTAAAGGTATTCCATGCAACTGCAGCGCGGGCTTTTGAAAGCTGTGTTGTATTGCTTACTGAACCGAATGACATACCGCCTCCATACCATGGTACATCAATCTTTATATTAGCGCGCCCGTCATTGCGCCGGTTCAATTCAACGCTTGTATCAATATCTTCAAATTTAAGTTTTACTGGAGGTGTTTCAGGAAATTTAAATCTTATCTTGTCAAATCCGCCGCCTGAATCCCCTGTTTCATAGTCATAACCGTAATCCTCATGTGGAACTTCCCCTGTTTCAGCCATTTTCCATGTTGCAAGAATCATTTCAGCAGACCAGCGCTTGTCGCCGAGTACCTTCATCATTGGATTTTCTTCAATAATTAAAGCGCCCTGTTTGCATGCTGTTATGCAATAGCAACCCTTTTTCTCGCAAATCGGCCCGAAACAGAGATGACTTTGCGGTTCAGCAAAATATTTATATCCGGACTTTTTTACATGAACTCGCTGCGGACATATCTCCACGCAGGTTCCGCATTTGATGCATTTTGATTCATCTCTTTTAATGATATATTTAGCTATTTCATTTCTGTATCTTGACGGTACAGGTTTTATTGTACGCTCCTGCTCATTTTGAGGAGTGCGGGTTTTAAGAGTATTTTCCGGGATAATGTCCGAAAGTTTACAGTTTAGTTCCAAAAAGTTTCCCAAATGTTTCCTCCTCAAGTTGCTCAAAAAACATTGCGCGGCCCGTATCTCCGCGAAGCCTTCGCGCATCGCGCATACCCATGGCTCCCATCAGCTCCACAAGCTGATCATGCCACGCAGCTATCAGGTTTGTCATCCTGCCTAAGCCATATTCAAAACTGATATCTTTTATTCTGGCAGGGCACTGATGTCCTTCCAGGCATACATTGCAAAGCTGGCATTCCAGAGCAATAAGCATGGGGAGTTCAACTGATATTACATCAGCACCGCATATAACAGCTTTAGCCATATGTTCCGGCAGAGCAATTCCGCCTCCGGCAATTAAAGTAATCTCATCCCTGGTTCCTTTTTTAATAAGGGATGTATGAATGGTTCTGATCATATCCTTGATAAACTGCGGATTTTTTGATCCGATTTCATTTCCGTTTAAATCAGCAACAAAATGTATAGCCTCAACGCCCATTGAATCAAGCTCGATAATCCGGCTGACTGAATTTGCATCCAGATTAACCCTGACCATAACGACAATATCAGGATTGATTTTTTTTAATTCTTTTATGATATTTTTTGTTTCAGATGAATCCTCTATTTCAGCGAGGCTTGTTTTTTTAAGAATATCTGCAGAAAGCAGTTTTGAGCCTTTTGCAAAATAGAAAGCAATATTCGGAAGATATTTTTCTGCATTTTCAATTTTCAGCGGCCAATCAGCTGAGTTTATTATAGCATATAATCCTGTTTTTACAGCAGTCGCAGCAATAATATTTTCAAGATCAGGAAGCATAAACTGCGAAGGAACCATATCAATCAATAAAGGCATTGGAAGCGATATAAGAGGCATCTGTGAAGATACCAGATTGTCCCCGTCAAGAACAAGAGAGGATGGTTTTCTTCCGATATCTACAGCAGTGGAAATATATTCACGCCCGTGAATTCCATCTCTTGTTGGGCGGACAATTTCAGACATATCTGTCCACATGGAATCAAAACCGAAACCTGAAAATTTCCCTCCATATCCTGCTCCGGATACCGGAATCTTCGCAGTTTCAGCCTGCAGCCATGTTGTCTGAATAATTTCAGGAGTCCAGTAACTGTTTCCCATATTAAGATAAACAGGATTCAGTGACAGCGACAGTAAATTTTTTGTACACTCCTGAACACAGGAAAAGCAGCCCATGCAGTCAAAGAAAAGAGTATCTGCATCTTCCATATTACGGATGTATTTTGCCTCTTCCCTGTATCTGTCATATACGCATGCTTTTTTAACACAGTTATGGCATCTTGCACAGTCTTCACGCCAGTCAACGATTCCGTATTTTCCTATACGTGAACGTCGCGGAGGCACAGGTTTGGTTGATATATGATATTTTTCCGGCATTGTTTTATCTCCGTTGTCCTTTTACTTTTTACCGGACAGTCCGGATGCATTAAAAATTTCAGGTAAAAATTCCTCTTTCCCGCCTGAAAAAATATGGATGCCGCGAACACCCTTAATTTTCTTTAATGACTCAATAGTTTCAAGACAGATTGCAATTCCTTCTTTCTTCTGGGCTGTTTTATCCCCTGCTTTTTTTAATCTATCAATTACATTGACTGGAATTTCAAATTCAGTATATTTCTTATTCAGATATTCAGCTTCATCAGCGCTTTCCAAAGGAAGAACACCTGCAAGAACAGCAGTTTTATCCGCAAGGCCTGCATTTACTACAGTATCCATCCACAGTTTAAATTCATTTACATCAAATACTGCATGTGTCTGAATGAATGAAGCTCCTGATTCAATTTTCTGGGAAAGCCGTATCATATTTAAATCAATGGGCTTCAGAAAAGGATTCGCAGCAGCTCCTGTAATTATTGAAAATGAATTGCCTATTTTTGCGCCATTCAATAATTCATTTTTATCGCGCATTTTTTTTATCATCTGAATCATCTGTGTTGAATCAATATCATACACATTAGCAGATTCATTACTGTCTGTAAGAGTCTGATGATATCCTGATATACAAAGCATGTTTTTGATTCCAAGTGATGCTGCGCCAAGAAGGTCTGACTGGATTGCAATGCGGTTTCTATCGCGGGTAACGATCTGGTAAATAGGTTCAATGCCAGACTGGGAAAGAAAGCAAGAAGCAGCAAGACTGGACATTGCCACACCAAAAGGATTATCAGCAACATTTACTGCAGAAGGTACTTCTTTCAAAAATTGAACAACCGATTGCACTGCAGCTTCATTTAAATCTGCTTTTGGCAGGTATTCTGCAGTAACAAGAAAATCTTTTTCTTTTATCTGATCATTGAAATTTTTTTCATTTTTCATTCTTTTCCACCTGACTGTTATATGATTACATTTTATCTGTTGGGGCATAAAATTTTATGCCCTTCCCCAATTGGGGCTTATGCCACCGCCATTGATCTGATTTTATTTCGAAATTCTTTTATCTGCCTGGATATATGATCCATACCTTTTCCATCTGTATTTAAAACTGCGACCCGTTCTTTGCCCATGCCGATTTCTTCAAGCAGAAGATTCACCTGCTCAGCTCTTTTTGGAGATCTCAGATTTCCTTCAAGATAATGACATTCATTTTTAGAGCATGTTATAAGGATAAGCCCGTCGGCGCCGGTTTCGAAAGCTTTTAAAAAATAGAGAAGATTCGCTTTGCCGGAACATGGCAGGCTGATGATTTTATGCTCTTCTCCCTTTTCTTCACTTATTACTTTATTTATTTCATCAATGCTGAAACTGTTGGAACAGTAAAAAATATATAGTTTTAAAAGTTTTTTTTCTGCTATGTTCAAAATATTGCCTCTATTTTTTATCAGCTGGATTTTTACCGATTTTTCAATTAACTCATTTTTGTAAGACTAAAAGATTCCAGTTAACTTTTTTTTTATCCATATTTTAATCAATCAAAAAAAAATTTACAAAGACCATTTGATAATAAAAATTTTATAAATTCTGCAGCCAAGAAAAATTTAACATGATTGTAACAATTATGCTGTAATTTAACATGATTGTAACAATTAAAACCGGCAGAAAGGGTATATTATAATCCCAATTATCCAAAATGAATGATAATTTTCATTTGTTTTTTTAATTGAATATAAACCATACTATTTTAGTTTCGTCTTAAACGCAATTTAAGGAGTATTGAAATGTCAGATAAAATTTCAAACACAGGCCTGTATAAAAGTGAATATGAACATGATTCATGCGGTACCGGCTTTGTTGCTGATATTAAAGGAAAAAAATCCCACGATATAGTGATACGCGGTCTTGAAGTTCTTGAAAGAATGGAACACCGCGGAGCTGAAAGTGCTGATAATAAAACCGGCGATGGTGCTGGTATTTTAACTCAGATGCCTCATTCTTTTTTTAAATCTGAAATAAAAAATCTTCCAGAAGAAGGCTTATACGGTGCCGGGATTGTATTTCTTCCAAAAGCAGAAAAAGATACAGATAATTGCATTAAAGAATTTGAAAAAATTTTAGCTGAAGAAAATCTATCTGTTCTGGCCTGGAGAAAAATTGAAACTGACAGTTCTGTTATAGGCAATATTGCAAAAGCTTCAGAACCGGAAATAAAACAGATATTTGTAACAGGGAAAAATGTTCTCACACAAAACGAGCTTGAACTTAAATTATACATTGCGAGAAAACATTCTGAAAATAAAATAAGAAATTCGTCCATATCAGGCAAAAACATTTTTTATATTCCATCTCTTTCAACTAAAACAATAGTTTATAAAGGTATGCTCATGCCGGATCAGCTCAGAAAATATTTTGCTGATCTCAGGAACGAAAAATTTGAAAGCGCAATTGCAATGGTTCATTCCAGATTCAGCACAAACACATTCCCGTCCTGGGATCTTGCACAGCCTTTCCGCATGATTTCGCACAATGGTGAAATAAATACAGTAAAAGGGAACAGATTCTGGATGTCAGCCCGCGAGTCCAAATTCAATTCCCCTATATTTGGCGACGAAATAAAAAAAATATTTCCTGTAATTGAACCAGGCAAAAGCGATTCAGCCTCTTTTGACAATGCTCTGGAAATGCTTGTAATGACAGGACGGTCGCTCCCGCATACGCTGATGATGCTGATCCCTGAATCCTGGAATGACAAAAATCCTATACCTCAAGACTTAAAATATTTCTATGAATACCATTCAACATTCATGGAACCGTGGGATGGTCCTGCATCGATTGTTTTCTCTGACGGCAGATATGTAGGCGGCACACTTGACAGAAACGGTTTAAGACCTTCAAGATATATCATAACAAAAGATGACCTTATTGTAATGGGTTCTGAAGTTGGAGTTCAGACATTCCCTGCGCGTCAGATTGCACACAAAGGCAGGCTGAAACCAGGAAAAATTCTTCTCGTAGATACTTTAGAAGGAAGAATTATTCCGGATGAAGAACTGAAAGAAAAAATATCTCATCAGAAACCATACAGGCAATGGGTTGAATTAAACAGGATTAACCTGGCTGATTTACCAAATAAGAATATTTCTTCAGAGATAGATAAAAAAAGGCTGCACGATCTTCAGATTTTATACGGTTACAACAGAGAAGACTTAAATGAAATCTTATATGAAATGGGAGCAACCGGTCAGGAGCCGACTGGCTCAATGGGAACAGACACTCCTCTTGCTGTTTTTTCTGAAAAGCCTCAAAAGCTATATAATTATTTCAAGCAGGTTTTCGCGCAGGTTACAAATCCGTCTATTGACCCGATAAGAGAAGAGATTGTAATGTCTCTAACAAGTTATATCGGTCCAGAGAAAAATCTGCTCGATGAATCTCCAGACAACTGTAAAATGATAAAATTCCTGAAACCTGTTTTTTCAAATGAGGAAGTTGATAAAATCAGAAGCAGCGCCAATCCGGATTTTAAATCAACTACACTCGATATTATTTTCCCTGCAGCTGATGGAGATACCGGCCTTGAAAAAGCAATGGAAAATCTCTGTATTTCAGCAGAGGAAAAAATCGATGAGGGCTATAAATATATTTTTCTTTCAGATAAAAAAGTAGATGAAAAGAATATTCCAATACCATCATTGCTTGCAGTTGCAGGACTTCACCATCATTTAATCAGAGTAAAGAAGCGGACATCAATTGGCCTTATTATTGAAACAGCAGAACCCCGGGAAGTTATGCATTTCGCGCTTCTGTTCGGATATGGAGCAGGAGCAGTGAATCCTTACGGAGCTTATGCTTCATTATATGATCTTCATAAAAACGGACAATTTCCGTCCGGTATGCCATACAACAGGATTGAATCAAATTTTATAAAAGCAATAGAAAAAGGACTTCTGAAAGTTTTATCCAAAATGGGAACATCCACATTAAGGAGTTACAGAGGAGCACAGATTTTTGAAGCTCTTGGCCTGGGCAGGGAACTTGTTGAAAAATATTTCACCGGAACAGATACAAGAATCGGCGGAATTGGAATAAAAGAACTTGCCCGCGAAACAATTATGATGCACGAAAAAGCTTTTATTGAAAAACCGCTTTTCCTTGAATCTGAGGGAGTTTATTCATACAGAAAAGATGGGGAAAAACACGCGTGGAATCCGGATACAATAAGGCTTTTACAATGGGCAACCCGTTCAAATGATTATAAAAAATTTAAGGAATTTTCAGCTCTTGTAAACAGCGAAAATCAGCACCCGCATGTAATACGAGGAATGTTTGATTTCAAAAAACAAACCCCTATTTCAATTGATGAAGTTGAACCAGTTGAGAATATTCTGAAAAGACTCACAACCGGAGCAATGTCATTCGGATCACTCGGCAAAGATGTTCACGAGGCAATGGCTGTTGCAATGAACACCATAGGAGGACGAAGCAACTCAGGTGAAGGCGGTGAGGAACCTGAAAGATTTCTTCCAAGACCTGACGGAACATCTGCCAGAAGTTCAATCAAGCAGGTTGCTTCAGGACGATTCGGCGTAACAAGCAACTACCTTGTAAATGCAGATGAAATACAGATTAAAATTTCACAGGGAGCAAAACCAGGTGAGGGCGGGCAGCTTCCCGGACACAAGGTTGATAAAATAATTGCAAAAACCAGGCATTCAACTGCGGGTGTTACTCTCATATCACCTCCGCCGCATCACGATATTTATTCTATTGAAGATCTTGCACAGCTTATTTTCGATCTGAAAAACGCAAATCCCCGCGCCCGTATCAGCGTCAAGCTTGTTGCTGAATCCGGTGTAGGAACAATTGCAGCAGGTGTTACCAAGGCTCATGCTGATAATATATTAATCAGCGGATATGACGGCGGAACAGGTGCAAGCCCTATAAGCTCGATCAAACACGCAGGCATTCCTTTTGAACTTGGAATTGCTGAAACTCATCAGACACTGGTTCTGAATGATCTTCGCGGCAGGGTCCGTCTGCAGGCAGACGGCCAGCTGAAAACAGGGAGAGACATTGTAATTGCAGGAATGCTTGGAGCCGAGGAATTCGGTTTCGGTACATCCGCGCTTATTGTTCTTGGCTGCGTAATGATGAGAAAGTGTCATCTTAACACATGCCCTGTGGGTGTTGCAACGCAGGATCCGGAGCTCAGAAAAAGATTCAGGGGGAAGCCTGAATATCTTATAAATTATTTCACATTTATTGCTGCAGAAGCCCGCGAAATTATGGCTGAACTTGGAATCAGAAAATTTGACGATCTTGTAGGCAGAACAGATCTTCTTGAGATAAGAAAAATTGATCACTGGAAAGCAAAAACAGTTGATCCTTCGGCTATACTTTTCAGACCAGCCGGATCAGATAAAAATGCATCATACTGCATTCAGAATCAGGTTCATAAAATTGAAAATGTCATTGATATAAAACTGATTTCGGAAACAAAAGAATCAGTTAAATTAAAAAATAAAATTATTCTAAACTATAAAATAGGCAATGTTGACAGAGCTGTTGGTGCAATGCTTTCAGGTGAAATTTCAAAGATTTATGGCGATGATGGACTTCCGGAAGATACAATTACTGTAAATTTCGAAGGAAGTGCAGGCCAGAGCTTTGGAGCTTTCCTCGCGCCGGGTGTCACATTCAGGCTTGAAGGCGATGCCAATGACTATTTCGGCAAAGGGCTTTCAGGAGGAAAACTAATTGCTGTACCTCCGAAGGGTTCGGATTTTATTCCGGAGGAGAATATCATTATAGGAAATACTGTTTTATACGGAGCAACTGCAGGTGATGTTTTTATACGTGGAATTGCAGGTGAAAGATTCTGTGTCAGGAACAGCGGAGTAAATGCTGTAATTGAAGGTACAGGTGATCACTGTGCTGAATATATGACAGGCGGTAAACTTATTGTTATAGGTGATGTAGGAAGAAATTTCGCTGCAGGTATGAGCGGAGGTATAGCTTATGTTCTTGATAAAAAAGGAAATTTTGATTATTACTGCAACAGAGGCATGGTTGAGCTGTCTTTAGTTGAGGAAAAAGAGGATATAGATTTCATTAAAAAATATCTCCAGAAACATATAGACTATACTCAAAGCAGCAATGCAAAAAACATACTGGAAAACTGGGATGAAAATATTCAAAAATTTATAAAAGTAATTCCTCTTGAGTATAAAAGAGCTCTTCAGGAAATGAAGCTTGAACTGATAAACAGGGAATTAAATAAAATAAAAGATGAAGAACACATAGGAGATTATTCAGATGGGTGATCCAAAAGGTTTTTTAAAGATAAACAGGCAGGATGCAGGATACCGTCCGGTTGAAGAAAGAATAAACGACTACAACGAAGTTGAACGAGACCTTTCCGAGGATGCAAGAAAACTTCAGGCATCAAGATGCATGGATTGCGGTGTTCCATTCTGCCATTGGGCGTGTCCTGTCAGCAACATCATGCCTGAGTGGCAGGATCTGATTTTCAGGGGAGACTGGAAAACCGCATACGATCTATTACAGGAGACAAATAATTTTCCTGAAGTAACCGGAAGAGTATGCCCTGCTCTTTGCGAGGCATCCTGTGTTCTTTCAATCAACGACAGTGCTGTTACTATAAGACAAAATGAACTCTCGGTTATAGAAAAAGCTTTCAGCGAAGGATACGTTAAAGCACGTCCTGCTGAGAAAAAAACCGGGAAAAAAGTTGCTGTAATTGGAAGCGGCCCTGCAGGTCTTGCATGTGCTGATCTTCTTACAAAGTGGGGACACTCTGTAACGCTTTTTGAAGCAGACTCATTCCCGGGAGGATATCTCAGATTCGGAATTCCTGATTTCAAATTAGACAAGAAAATCCTTGAACGCAGAATCAATATCATGAAGGAAGAAGGATTAATTGTTAAAACAGATACCGAAGTCGGCAAAGATATAACAATAGATCAGATTAAAAAAGATTTTGATGCAGTGTGCATTACGATCGGAGCAAGGGTTCCCCGCGATCTTAATATCGAAGGACGCGATTTAAAAGGAATTTTTCTTGCACTTGATTATTTAAAACAGCAAAACAGGCTTGTCCACGGTGATCCAATTCCTGAAAATGAACTGATTCACGCAATGGGTAAAAATGTCGTAGTAATAGGCGGCGGAGATACTGGTTCGGATTGCGTCGGTACTGCAAACAGAAAAGCAGCTAAACATATTCTGCAGATAGAGGTTCTTCCGCAACCTCCTCAGCACAGAACTGAAAATGAGCCGTGGCCTCTCTGGCCAAAACTGCATAAAACTTCAAGCTCCCAGGAAGAAGGCTGCGACAGAATGTGGAATATCATGTCGAAAAAATTTATCGGTGAAAACGGTATTATTAAAAAGATAATCGCTGTAAAAGTTGAATGGACAGAAGATAATAAAGGTGCTTTCATCATGAATGAAATTCCAGGCTCGGAGTTTGAAATAGAAGCTGATCTTGTACTTCTTGCAATGGGATTTGTTCATGTTCAGCAGGATGGATTTGTAAAAGACCTTGGTTTAAAGCTTGACACAAGAGGCAATATTGAAATAGATAAGAACTATATGACAAGTGCCAAAGGCATCTTCGCAGCAGGTGATTCCCATAGAGGAGCTTCTCTTGTTGTCTGGGCAATTCAGGAAGGAAGAGAGGCTGCACTGGCAATAAATAATTTTTTAAAATAAAATATTATGTATGATATAAAAGAATATTATGACAATGGCGATTATATCAGCGGAGATACTGAAACTCTGCAGGATATAGAAACCGATATTGAGAAACAGATTGATTCTATTTTAAAAAGAAATCCGTATTCACTCTACAGCAGCGAACTTTTTAAATTTGAAACTTATAATATAGAAATTATTTTTCCTTCGATTATTTATAATGAAGGGAAAAATCTCATTTCAAATCCTAACAAAATCAGATCACTGCTTTCTTTTTATCCTGAAAAAAACGATTTAAGCCTTGTTTCCAAAATAGTATTAAGGCCGAAATATGTTGAAATAAACAATACTGAACTTGCAGCTATTTATATCAGAAAAAAAAGAATCCTTATACTTTATCTTACCCAGCCTTATCTTTATGAAATAAATAATTCAAAATTTGAAAGATACTCGAAATTTCTTTCTATTGATCTTCATCATTTAATGAATAAGAAATTATCAGAATTCGACAAGCCGTCTAATTTAATAATAAAAATTCCTCAGCTATGGTACTGCCTTTCAACCATAGAAAATGAAGAATCCAATATTATTGAAAAATTTTTTATAAAACAGAGCATTAACGATGGAAAAACATTTACTGATCTTTCCGAAATTTCATACTTTTATTCAATGCAGGGTTATTGATGCCTATAGTAAACTACCACAACCATACCACTCTCTGCGGACACGCTACCGGCACAATCGATGAATATATTCTCAAAGCAATATCATCCGGAATTTCAGAACTTGGTTTTGCAGATCACGCTCCTATTCCTGAACATTTAAGAGAAGGAATCACAATGACGCCGGATCAGACAGAAATTTATATTTCAGAAATACTCGGGAAAAAAGAAATTTATAAAGATAAGATTGCAATTCGTCTCGGTTTTGAAGTTGATTTTCCTCTATTCAGCACATTTGACAGACTGTATCTTACAGACATCAGGCTCGATTACCTGATAGGTTCGTGCCACTTTCTCGGCGACTGGCCTTTTGATCACAGCGGTTTTGTTGATGAATACGGCAAAAGGGATATTAACCAGATTTACAAAACTTATTTCGGTATTCTTGAATCTCTGGTAGATTCAAATCTTTTTAATATAATAGGGCATTTTGATCTTATAAAAAAATTCGGTCATAGAGATGATCCGGGAAATTCTACAGAAACTATTGAACGCATAGCAATTAAAATGTCGCGTTTCGGAATTGCAGCAGAAGTTAATACATCCGGCTTGCTGAAACCGGTAAAAGAAATGTACCCTTCCGATGAAATTCTAAAAATTCTTTTTGATAAGAATGTTCCTGTTACTCTCGGTGCTGATGCTCACGAACCGGCTCTGGTTGATTATATGCTTGCTGAAGCTGTACAGAAACTGAAAACTATCGGATACACAAAAATATCAGGATTTGAAAAAAGAAACAGATATGATATCCAGATCTGACCCTGCAATAAAAATTTTCAACAGAACAAATAATCCGGTAAATTATTCACTTGATTCTGAATATATCCGTCTTGAAGAAAAAACTCTCATCTCACTAAATACCGGAATTGAAGAAAAAAATATAATTTCACTGCAGCAGGTGCATGGAGATGATATTGTTGATATAACAGAATATCCTGATAAAAATTACCCTATTTATGCAGAAGCTGATGCGCTTGTTACACCCCTGAAAAATATATGCCTGGTAATCAGAACAGCTGACTGCGTTCCGGTTTTTATTTTTGATTCAAGAAAAAAAATATTGGGAGCAGCCCATTCCGGATGGAAAGGAACAAAACTCAATATTTCCTCAAAGCTTATATACTATATGAGCGCCCAATATCATTCAAACACAAGAGATTTATCAGCGTGGATCCTGCCTTCTATAGGACCTGAATCATATGAGATCAAGGATGATGTGTCTGTTCATTTTGATGAAAGATTTCTTATTAAAAAAAACGGTATTTATCTTAATTTATGGAATTGCATTTCTGATTCTTTAGTTAATTCCGGAATAGATAAAACGAGAATTCATCTTTCAAATATATGCACATTAAAAAATAAAAAAGAATACTTTTCCCACAGAGGCGGGGATGCAGGAAGAAATTTAAATTGCGGTTATATTTAATTGAATAAAAAAATAAAAAAATTTACGGAGTATGATTTTATGAAAAGAGTAATTGAATTTCTACTTACAGTATCTCTGATATTTGTATGTATTCCATTGATATCCCAGGACAAGAAAGAAACAACTGATCAGAACATATCAAATAATGCAGATACTGAAACAAAGATTGAAAAAAGAAGAATTTTCTCAATTGGGATCGGCATTAATCTTGGATTTTTCTATTCGGAAGATATTAATAATTACATAAGAACTGCCTCACGAATAGGTCAAAGCACTACAGTTGTTTATGGTTCATCTGATTTGTTTTTGGGTTTCACTCCAGTATTAAGCATAAATATAATGCCGATAAAATATTTAAATATACAGGTAACAGGTGAAATACGCTGGGCTCCGAAATTTATAACCGGTTATGGCGTTGAAGACAGACTTATAAATTATGTAAGATATTCACCTGGTGTAATTATCAGCGGATACCTGCCTCTGGGTTCGTCTGAAAAAATTGGGCTTCTTCTTGGAGCTGGCTGCTTTTATCACTTCATGAGATTTGAAGGATACAATGCAGATTCTTTAGGAGTACGCGGACAGTTTGGATTAAGAATTGATTTTCAGAAATTATCCATTGATATTTTGCTTTCTTATGACTATGCTCCGGCAAATGTAAGCAACAGTTCATCAACAGTAAAAAATCTCTGTGATCATGGCGGAAACATCGGTACTCTTGTCAGTTTTAAAATATTTTAAAGGTATTTAATATGCATTTAAAAATATTTCAGAAATACGCAATTTTATTTTTAGTTTTCGGCCTTATCTGGCTTGATCTGGAAGTTTTTTTCAGAGTTTTATCAATGGAAATGTATAAAACCGGAATGCTGGAACATCTGCTTGGCGGTCCGCCATCTGTTAAATTTTTTGGCTTTTTCGGTTTTACTTCACTCTGGATGTTTTTTATCGGAGGTTTTACTGTTTTCAGCATTGGACTTCTGAATGAATTTAACTTCATAAGATTGAATTTAAATGTTTTCTGGCAGACATTATTAGGAACAGTAATAATAACCCTTATAGAACTTTCAGCCGGAATGATTTTTAATCGATGCCTGGGTTTCAATCTCTGGAATTACGAAGCATTTCCGCTGAATTTAATGGGTCAAATCTGCCTGCCTGTTTCAATTTTCTGGTTTTTCCTGACTCCATTCGGTTTCTGGCTGGATGATATTTTAAGAAAGGTTATTCTCGGGCAGGGGGAATTTTATTCACTGTGGACTGTTTATAAAAAACTATTCTGCATTACAACTGAACCGGGTTTACAGAAAAAAATATAGATTTAAAAAGCAGAGCCCTTTCAATTTTGAAAGGGCTCTTATAAAATTTAACTATTATTACTTCCTACACTATTGCAAAATCATTTATTATCAAAACCTTTGAAAAACCTTCCCTTGCAGTCGGCAGTTCCTTTTTAAAATTTAAATCATATATAACTCTTGTCGGAACACCGGATTTTTCTTCATTATTCTGTGCATTGCATTTTTCAAGCGGAGTATCAAGAAAAATTACGCTGATAGTATGATTAGAATCCTTTGCTATATTTATAAACCCGGCTCTTGATTTTGCGCTAATAAAAGTATTTATAAGAAGAATTTTCCTTTTATTATGAAGATAATGCTCCACCATCTTGCGCTCAACGTGTTTAACAAGAGCATCATCTTCCTCGCTGAATTTTTCCCCGGTCCATATATCGCCAAAATGAGCCATCTCGTAAATATGCTTTCTTATTTCTGAACGGCTTACCCTGAAGCGTGCTTTATCGTAAAAATATTTTTTTGCAAATGCTGATTTACCAGAACCATAAAGACCTCCCAACATTATTATATCAGAAGAATTGATTGCTGTTAAATCCATCAAACGCCTCTATTAAGCATTAATTTTTTTCTTTATCGAATCATATGCAATTTTCGCTTCATGTTTAACTGAAAAATTCTTATCGTCCAACACCTTTTCAAGAGCATCAAGAGATTCCTGGCAGGGAATATTTCCCAGAGCTTTTACTGCTTCCAGGCGTACATCATAAAATTTATCACTTAACATTGGAATTACTGAATGAAGAGAGTCTTTGCTGGCAAAAACCGCAACAGCTTTTAATGCCTCAATGCGGACACCTTTATACTTATCGGAACAGGCCTTGTGAAGCAGTCCAAGAGCCTCTACTATTTTCTGCTTAGCTATATGTTCAATAGTCTCTATCCTGACTGTTTCCATATCGCCCATACCCTTAATTATTGCAAGGAAAGTTGTATCATTTAATGCTTTTAAAGCTTTCTCTGTACCTATCTTCATAAGAGCTGAAGTCGCATGATTACGTACAATATGATTACTGTCCAGTAATCCTCCAATCAGGGCGTCAACAACCTGATCTCCTCCTATACTTGAAAGTGCATCAACAGCAAGGAGCCGAATGGTGTAACTTTGTTCATTAAGTCTTTGAGCAAGATATCCGATTGTAAGGCTATTTTTAAGTTTGCCTATTGTTACTATTGCCTGCTTAACAACAATAAGATTAGTATCAGTAATTGCCTTAACTAAAACGCTTGTTATTTCTTTAGTTCCAGGAGCACATTTTTCTTCAATAATTTTTAATGCTTCAATCTTTTGTCTTTTTGTTGCATTATTCATAATATCATAAAGTTTTTCGAACTTTACATCTTCACCCAAATTGAAGAAAGTGAGAACTGCTGTTACAACAACCTCAGTATCAGTTTCGTCCATAACTTTTCTCAATTCATCACGAATCCGCTTGTCGCTGATTCTCTTTGCAAGTGCTTTGAATGCTTCAATTTTAACATCACTATTTCGATGCTTAAGACATTTTAATAGGCCGTCAATGTCTCCCGATTTTTCTAATTTCTCAATATTCGGCATGAATAATCCCATAGCATAACTCCTTTCTAATATAAATTTAATTTTATTTGGCAATAATTTGAAAATTCTGACAGCACTATAAAAACTTTTATATATAAACTATCAGCATTTATAATAATAATTATGATTAATGTCTTTTTAAAATGTCAAGCAACAATCATAATTTGAATGATTAATTACAGTAAAATTCTAAACACAATAGAATAATTATCTAACAAATCTTAATTTTTTTTTATTTTTTTACAGTGGTTGGTTTTAATTTTTGATGGATCAAGCTTCTTAACAATTTTTATCGGGTTCCCGGCTGCAACTACATTCGCAGGAATATTTCTTGTAACAACTGACCCGGCACCGATTATGGAATTCTCTCCAATAGTTACTCCCTTGCATACAATAGCTGAATCTCCGATCCATACTCCATCTTTAAGAATAACAGGAGCAGTCTTTCCCGGTGATGAAGTTCTGTCGTAAATGTCATGCCAGTCAGCGTCCATAATATAACAGAAATTCGCAAGCATACAACCGTTTCCAATCCTGATTTCAGATGCGCTGCTCAGACGGACTCCATTCATAATAAGAACATTATCTCCAATGCTGATTTTCCCCTCGCAGTTTCCTTTTTTAATTGTAGTTAAAGTTGTTTTATATCCGTCTGCTGCTGCTATTAAGACTTTTTCACCAAGAGAAATATTCGGTCCATATACTACAATATTCCAAATACCCCAGGCATATGGTTGGCCTTTTATTGAAGAAAATTTTTTTTTAAATGAGAAGGTATAATAAAGCTGGGTTTTCAGGATAAAATAAATTTTTTTTACCAGAGAAGACCTGGTATCCTCATTAAACATTTACTTATCCGAAATTTTAGAAAAATCTATAAGATTATTAAAATTGGAAAGGATTCCCTCAAGAAGAGCCAGCCTGTTTTCTTTAATATCTGTTCTTTTATCCATAACAAGAACTTTATCAAAAAATGAATCTATTATCTGCTTTCCGTTTATTAGAAGACCGAAAAGTTTAAGGTATTCGCTATTTTTTATATAATTTAGTATTTCTTCTTTTCTTTCTTTAAAAAATAAATTCAGATCCTTTTCTTCTTTTTCCTCAAGAAGAGATTCGCTGAATTTTAGATTTGCACTGGAGTTTTCCTTTCTAAAAGAAAACACAATATTATTCATTCTCTTAAAACTGAGAAGCATTTCAGAAAATTTTTCATCCTTGCGGAATTCATTCACGCTTTTAGCGCGCCTGAACATCTCCAGATAATCTCCGCTGTTGATTGAAAGGCATGCATCTATTTCATCGTGTGAAAATCCGTTTTCAATAAAAATTGTTTTAGCTCTGCCGTTTACGAAATCCAGAACTTTTTCAAAAACGGTATTTCCATCTTTATAGTTATTCTTAATCTTTTCAAAAATTTCTTTCAGGTTTATGGAAATATTATTGCGGATAGCCATTTCAACAACAGCGTTTGCCTGCCTTCTTAATGCATACGGATCCTGTGATCCTTTAGGAATATTACCGACAGAAAATGAACCGAATAGATTATCGAGCTTTTCCGATATTGATACAGCAACTGAAACAATATGTTCAGGAACAAAATCCTTCTGAAATTTCGGCCTGTACTGGTCTTCAATTGCAGCTGCAACTTCCGTAGCTTCCCCATCCATCTGCGCGTAGATTCTTCCAATTTTTCCCTGAAGAGAAGCAAATTCAATTACCAGCGCTGTGTTTAGATCTGTTTTGCTTAATTCTACTGCTCTATTAATTAAAGCAGCTTCTTTATCTTTTATTTTCAGCTGATTAATTAGTGCTTCAGAAACTTTCTTCATTCGGCTGATTTTATCATACACTGAGCCAAGATCCTTATGGAACAGAATATTTTTTAAACTATCGACTCTGTCGGAAAGTTTGAGCTTCCTGTCTTCATTAAAGAAAAATCTCGCGTCATTGAACCTGGCTCTTATAACTCTTTCATTACCGGCTTTAACAAATTTTGTTTCAGGATTATTTGAGACAACCAGAAACTTATTTGTAAGGTTTCCGTTTTGTTCAATTACTGCAAAATATTTCTGATGTATTTTCATTTCCGCAATTAAAACCAGAGCCGGAATTTCAAGGAAAACTTTATCAAATTCGCATTCTACTATGTGAGGATTTTCAACTAAAAATGAAACAGTTTCAATCAGCTCTTCATCCTCAAGAAGGATTCCGCCTGCTTTCCTTGCTTTCATTGCAAGCGAGTTTCTGATTATTTCTTTTCTCTCAGTATGATCAGGAATTACTCCTGCTTTTTTTAATGAAGCTTCATATTCTGATATTTTGCTGATTTTGATATATTCATTATGCTGGATAAAATGTCCTCTAACAGTTGAACCGGACTTGATGCCGTCATAATCAAAATCTATTGTTTTATCGTTAAACATTATTAGAAAATATCTGAGAGGTCTTGGAAATGATATTGTTTTGTCACTCCATTTCATTTTTTTTGGAAATGGAGTAGTATCAAGAATCTGTTTTATAATTTCAGGAATTATTTCTTCTGTTTTTTTGGAATCAAGTTTCTTTCTGGCAAAAACATATTCGCCTTTTCCTGTATCGTGCTTATATATATCTTCAATCTTAAGACCATTACCCTGTAGAAATCCCTCAAGCGCTTTCGCTGGCTTCCCGTCAGCACCATAAGCTGCCTTAATTGAAGGCCCTTTGATCTCGGCAATTTCATCTTTCTGAGTTGCAGCCATTCCGGCAGCCTGGATGATAAAACGCCTTGGAGTTGCAAAAACACGGATATTACCGGCATCAATTCTTTGTGCAGCAAGTATTTCTTTAAATGAAGATTCTATAAATGAAATTGCAGGAGAAAGATATCCTGCAGGTATTTCTTCAGTTCCTATTTCACAAAGAAAGTTTGCATTTTCAAGCATTTGATTTATCCATTTTATCTGCGTTTTAACAAGCTATAAGGATTTTTTGGTGATCCGTTTTTGATTATTTCGAAATGTATATGAGCGCCGGTTGATAAACCGGTATTCCCGCTTCTGGCAAGATACTGACCCTGTTTAACATACTGGCCCTGCTTTACACCTATTCTTGAAAGGTGGGCATATAAAGATTTCCAGCCACCGGGGTGAGCAACAATTACAGCATTTCCGTATGCGCCAAGCCACCCGGCATATGTAACCTGACCGTATCTGGTAGCCTTGACAGATTCATAATTTGCCCTGATATCGAGCCCCTGATGAAATTCCCTTGAGTTCCAGTCAAAAGGGCTTCTTCTCCATCCGAAGCCGCAAGTTATTGTTCTGTTTGATACAGGCCATAAAAAACCCTGAACAATATTCTGAGGTTTTGCATCCGGAATGAAAAGCACAGTTCCAAGCGGAATAAAGTCTGCATTTTTAAATTCATTCTCATCAAGAATTTTGGTGATTGAAATTCTATATTTTGAAGCAAGTGCTGATAATTTTGTACCCTTCTCGGTTTTATACAACATCCCGTCTCTGCTGGGAATTTTCAGCATTGTACCAACAGGAACCATATCATAGGATGTAAGATTATTGCTTCCGCAAATAGTATCAACAGATACGCCGAATTTCCTTGCAAGAACGCCAAGTGTTTCGCCCTTACCTACTTTATGCTCTCGAATGGTTAATTTTGTGTCTGATGAAGGGGCATTGAAATCAGTCTGTTCTGAAAGTAATAGATTGTTTTTTAAATTTTCATCTTCAATGGATTCCGTGCTGCTGTTTCCGGGAATGAAAATATAGAACAGTAATGCTGCAGCTGCTATAGGAAAAATAAAATATGAGGAATATCTTAAAATCAGCCCTGTGGAGTATATTCGGCTGATTTTCAGTTTCTTCATAATCTTTGGGTTTCTTTTTGCCAAATACAAAAACCTTATCTTAAACTCTGTCATTCACCTGAGGGTGCAAGACCCGCGAAAGCGGTAATCTATTTTTTATTCATATGGGAATCTAAATCTTTTAAGAATAAAATTTAAATTATAAAAAAATTTCTCTCTTAATAATATCGGAATTTTTTAATTCAAATTTGATATATTTTTAAACAATTTAAAACTGAACAAACAACCTTGTAATATAAATTATATTTTATCTTTGATCAGGAAGTTTGTTTAAATTAAATGCATTCTCAACAATCTTTTTAGGATCAACCTTCTGTCCGCCTGTTATTATAAAATTGCCCATCAGTACAACGCCTTTCTGTACATTTATAACCGGAGCAGTAATATCACCAAGAACCTTTGCTGTTTCAAGAAGACGAACTTCATTAAATGCATTAATATTGCCAATAACAGTTCCGGCAATTACAACTGATTTTGCAACTATATCAGTTTTTACTCGTCCGGTTTCACCAACTACAAGTTCTTCGTCAGTTTTAATTTCACCTTCAAATTTACCGTCAATTCTCAGCGATCCGCTGATATAAAATTTACCTTCAAAGCTTGAACCTTCACCTATTGTGCTGTTCATTCCTTCATTTTTCTGTGCCATAGCTTTTACCTCAAAATTAAATTCTCTCTTCCCCCTGTCCCCCGAAGGGGGCACGCGAATAAAACTTTTCCTTTGATATTTCTTCTATAATTCCTTTTTATAATCTTAATACAATTTTATAAATTTGAAACTATTCATGAATTTCTGTAAAATTTTTTCTATATAAAATTATAATAAATTTCCCCGCAATCGCCCCCTCTGGGGGACGGGGGGTTAATCCTATGCTAAACTTAGATCCACTTTTGTTTTTGCAAAATCCTTTAAATCACCGACAGATATCATTGAAAGCCTCTGTTTTGAAAAAAGCCTGTCAACTATCTCTTTAAAATCATCTCTTTTAATGCTGTTTATCTGAACAGACAATTCATTAAAATCAAATGATCTTCCGAATGTTATTTCATTTTTAGCCAGCTGACCCATTCTAACTTCAGGACTTTCAAGACTTAAAGCAAGGTTTCCCTTCATAAATGTTTTTGCATCCTGAATCTCTTCGTCAGTAACATTTTCTGATTGAATATCTTTGCATTCCTTAATTATCAGCTCAAGAGCCTTGTAGAATTTTTCAGGAACTGTTGCACAGTAAATGCCGAAAATTCCATAATCGCTGTATGAAGAATGAAATGAATAAATTGAATAGCTGATGCCTTCTTTTTCCCTGATATTCTGAAAGAGCCTTGAAGACATGCTGCCACCAAGAATGGTGCTCAAAGCATAGAGAGGCCATCTGGCATCATCATTTTTCTTTATGCCGTCAACTCCAAGACAAAAATGCATCTGTTCAAGATCTCTGTTGAAATGTTCAACATCAATTCGCTTTGGAGGATTTGCCTGTATGACTTCAATTTCAGTTTTAACAGGATCGGTTTTGCTGAAATATTTTTCAACAAATTCCCTTGCCTGGTTTTCAGTAAACTTTCCTGCAATTACAAGAATAGCATTGTCATTTCTGTAAAATCTTTTATAAAAGCCATCAAGACTTTTACGATCAGCATTTTTTATAGTATCAACTGTTCCAAGTATGGAATGGCTTAACGGGTGACCGAGAAGCATTTTTTCCATAAACATATCATGCACAAACTCATCAGGAGTATCTTCATACATCCTGATTTCCTCAATAATTACATTTTTTTCTTTTTCAAGTTCTTCAGAATCAATGAGGGAATTATAATACATATCTGAAAGTACATCCAGCGCAAGATCAAGATAATCAGAAATCACGTTAATATAATAGCAGGTATATTCCCTGTTCGTGGCGGCATTGTGCTGACCGCCGACTCTGTCTATCAAGCGCGCAATATCTTTTGCAGATTTAGTCTCAGTGCCTTTAAAAAGCATGTGTTCAACAAAATGAGCATACCCATATTCCTGCGATATCTCATTTCTTGAGCCGGTTTTAACCCATAATCCGGCAGAGATTGACACAACACTGTCAATAGGATCAAGAATTACAGTTAACCCGTTTTTCTGTTTATATTTTATTACATTGCTCATCAGCTGTTTAATGCATCCTTTCTGCTTAAATCCAGTCTGCCCTGGTCGTCAATTTTAAGAACTTTAACTTTTACTTTATCGCCTACATTTACTATATCAGTAACATTAGTTACTCTTTTCACATCAAGTTTCGATACATGAAGAAGCCCTTCTTTTCCCGGAAGAATCTCCACAAAAGCTCCGTAATCAGTAATCCGCTTTACTGTGCCCATGTAAATTTTATCCACTTCAACATCCTGGATCATGCTGAGAATTATATCAGCAGCAGCATCAATTGATTTCTGATCCACAGCTGAGATTGTAATTGTTCCATCATCTTCAATAGAAACATTAGCTCCGCTGTCTTCAATAATCTTCTTGATAATTTTTCCGCCGGAACCAATTACTCCGCCGATCTTATCAGGATTAATTTTTATTGTTCTGATCTTTGGTGCATACTTGGAAAGGGTTTTTTCCGGAGCTGATATGAAGCTGTTCATTACTTCAAGAATTTTCAAACGGCCTTTGCGGGCCTGCTCAAGAGCGTGCTTCATAATTTCTATGGTAATGCCTTCAATCTTTATATCAAGCTGAAATGCTGTTATTCCTGTGTCTGTTCCTGCAACCTTGAAATCCATATCGCCAAGATGATCCTCAAGACCGAGAATATCTGAAAGAACTGCGAATTTACTTCCTTCCATAACAAGACCCATTGCTATTCCTGCAACAGCTGCTTTTAATGGAACTCCTGCATTGAACATTGAAAGAGATCCTGAACACACAGAAGCCATGGAAGATGATCCGTTGGATTCAAGAATTTCAGAAACCTGCCTTACAGTATAAGGAAATGCTTCTCCATTCGGAACAACATATTCCAGAGATCTTTCAGCAAGCATTCCGTGACCGATCTCTCTTCTTCCTGTAAAACCTGTTCTGCCTGTTTCACCAACTGAAAAAGGAGGGAAATTATAATGAAGCATAAATGTCTTTTTGCTTTCGCCTTCAATACTGTCAACTTTCTGAGCGTCGTCACCTGTACCAAGAGTGGTAATTCCAAGACTCTGTGTTTCACCTCTTGTGAAAACTGCAGAACCGTGAGCGCGGGGAATAATTCCAAGCAGAACATCAATCTGTCTGATGTCTTCAAGTGTGCGTCCGTCTGCTCTTTTGCCCTCTTCCAGAATTCTTTTTCTTACAATCTCACCGTCGAGACTGTCAAAAATTGCTGATGCATCTTTAATTGTATCAGGAAAAGTTTCTTTTAGTTCTGCTATTCCTTTTTCTCTTACAGTATTATATGCGTTTTCTCTTTCTTTTTTCTTGGTGAAATTTTTAAGATTTTCAAGTTCAGAGAAATATCTGTTTTTTATTTCATTTTTAAGATTTGAATCAACTGAACATGAGGTATAGCTCATGGTTGGTTTTGAAATTTTAGCTGCAAATTCCTCCTGGGTTTTACAGATTCTTTTAATCTGCTCATGAGCAAGTTCAATAGCTTTTATCATGTCATCTTCACTGACATTTTTTGAAGAACCTTCAATCATTGTAACAGCCATGATTGTTCCTGCAACTATAAGATCTATATCGCTCTCAGGCATTTGTGAAAATTTAGGATTTATTATCCATTCACCACCAACTCTGCCGACTCTTACTGCTCCAACAGGGCCGTGAAACGGAATTCCTGAAATCATTACTGCTGCTGAAGCTGCATTGATCGCAGCAACATCCTGCTGATTTTCAGCATCCGCAGAAAGCGTATAAAGGATTACCTGAACTTCGTTTAGAAAGTCTTCAGGGAAAAGAGGGCGCATTGGCCTGTCGCAAAGTCTTCCTGTTAGAACTTCCTTGTCAGATTGACGTGTTTCTCTTTTGATAAATCCGCCGGGGAATTTTCCGGCTGCGTAGGTTTTTTCTCTATAATCTACAGATAGAGGGAAAAAATCCTGGCCCTCTTTTACAGAACGGGATGCTACCGCTGAAGCAAAAATTACAGTTTCCCCGTAAGTCAGGAAAACTGAACCATCGGCCTGCTTCGCAAGATAACCTGTGTTAAAAGTCATCTTTTCAGAACCGATATCAAGACTGAATTCAATACCTTTCATTATATACCTCTCATATTATTTTTACGGCACTCGGGATATAATGTTTTCAATATCAGAATCCAGAAGTCAGAAATAAGAACAAAGAGAGGCGCTTATTCGCATTTCTAACTCCTATATCCTGATAAATAATTATATACCCGGCCGCTGATTAAGCGGCCGTAGGAGCCGGAATATTTACCTTCTTAAGCCAAGAGTTTTTATTATTTCCCTGTAGCTTGCCAGATCCTTTCTTTTAAGATAATCTAAAAGTCTTCTTCTCTGACCAACAAGTTTTAAAAGTCCCCTTCTTGAATGAAAATCCTTCTTGTGAACTTTAAAGTGTTCAGTAAGATAAACTATTCTATCACTCAAAAGAGCAATCTGAACCTCAGGGGAACCTGTGTCAGTTTCGTGTTTTTTAAACTTGCCAATAATCTCTTTTTTATCGCCTTGCATTTTGTTTCTCTTCCTCCAAAAATTATTATGATTTCCTATTAAATACATTAAGATAATTAATATGCCAATTATTTAAATCTATATCTGCCATTGCAATTAGATTTTTATACTGGTCGAAAACAGTAAATATTCCGTTTTTCTTCCCGCTTATATCAATTGCATCAGATCTATCAAATATTGCTCCATTAAAAACTTTATACATTGCAGTATCGTTTACTGTCACGGAACTGAAAGTGCTTAAAGCTGAATTCATCGGGACTATAAAATTTTTCAGGCTCTTTTTGTCAGATACATAGGCTTCGACTTCATTAAAATCCGCTGCATCCTCAACCATAAAATCACCGGATTTTATTCTTCTGAGAGCTTTTAAATGAGCCCCGCATCCAAGCTCCAGTCCGATATCTCTTGCAATAGCCCGGATATATGTACCCTTTGAGCAGAAAACTTTAATATCGAACTCAGCTTCTTCCGGTTTGAAATTTTCCATACTGATTGAGTATACTGTAACCGGCCTTTTCTGCAATTCAAGATCTTTTCCTGATCTCATCAAATCAGAAGCCCTTTTCCCGCTGATTTTCAGCGCTGAATACAAAGGAGGCATCTGATCTATACTGCCTGAAAATTTTAAAAGAACATCGCTTATTTTTACTTCAGAAATTCCATCTGCCGGATTCTGTGAAATAATATTTCCCTCGGAATCATCTGTATCAGTTGAAATGCCAAGCTTTACAGTTCCGACATAAGCTTTATCGTGTTCCAGAAAAAATCTTGAAAGCTTTGTCGCTCTTCCAGTTGTAAGAACCAGAAGACCGGATGCAAATTTGTCCAAAGTTCCCGAATGCCCTGCTTTTTTAAGCTTAAGCATTCTTTTTATTTTTCCTACAGCATCGGAAGATGTTATATCTGCAGGCTTATCTATCAATATTACCGAGTCTTCTATTTCTGCAATCCGCTATTTTTATTTTTCTGATTCATCCGGTTCGTTTGATTCTGAATTATTTTTATTAACGCTTTCAATCAAACCGACCATTTCCACTGCATCTATTACTGATGAATCAAGAACAAACCTTATATGAGGAGTCATTCTTATCTGCAGAGCCTTGCCTAACTTCGCCTGAATAAATCCTTCAGAAGAACGCAGTCCCTCAAGAGATTTTCTTATATCATGAGGATTTCCAAGAACAGATATTCCGATTTTAGCATGAGTCATATCCTTGTTGAGTTCTGCCTTGGTAATAGTGACAAAACCAATTCTCGGATCCTTGATTTCTTTTATTATAAGATCGGCAACAATTCTTCTGATCTGTTCCTCGAGCTTTAATTTCCTGTGTGACATTTTTAAAGTACTTTCGCTATCTCTATAATTTTATATGCTTCGTATGTATCGCCTTCCTTGATATCGCTGAAAGATTCATATCCAAAACCGAATTCCTGGCCTGCTTCAACTGAAGAAACGTCATCTTTGTATCTCTTGAGAGATTTCAAAGGCCCGTCGTGCAGAACAACTGCATCTCTTAAAAGCCTCATTCTGCATGTTCTGTCAATTTTTCCTGTTAAAGCAATTGAACCTGCAATTGTTCCAACCTTGGAAATTTTAAACACCTGCTTGACTTCACCGGTTGAAACAATTTCTTCTCTCATTTCAGGTGAAAGCATTCCCTGCATTGCTGCTTTAACATCATCAGTTGCTTCGAAAATAATGTTGTAGAACTTGATTGAAACATTTTCACGATCAGCAAGATCAGAAACTTTTCCTGTAGGCCTTACATGGTAACCGATAATAATCGCGTTGGAAGCTGAAGCGAGCATTACATCAGAATCATTTATTCCGCCTGCTCCTGCATGAATTACCTTAACCCTGACTTCTGAAGTTGAAAGTTTTTCCAGAGCTTCAAGAAGAGCCTGTGCAGAACCATCAACGTCAGCCTTAACAATGATTCTGAGTTCCTGAACTTCTCCCTCTTTAATCATCTCATTAAGAGACTCAAGAGTTACTTTCCTTATTTTCTTGGCAGATTCAATACGCTTATATTCAAGTCTTTTGTTTGATATCATTTTTGCCATTTTATCTGAATCAACTGCTTCGAATGGATCTCCAGCAGAAGGCACACCGGAAATACCGATTATTTCAACAGGTGTTGAAGGGCCTGCAACTTCAAGGCTTTTGCCCTGATCATCAAACATAGCTCTTACTCTTCCTGAGAAAACCCCTGCTACGAAAGGATCCCCGACTCTTAGCGCGCCTTTTTGAACAAGAACAGTACAAACAGGACCACGGCCAGCATCCAGCTTGGATTCAATAACAGCGCCCTTGGCCCTGATCTTGGCATTGCATTTCAATTCAAGCATTTCAGCCTGGATCAGAATCAGCTCAAGCAGTCCGTTTATATTGATTTTCTGTTTAGCGCTGATTTCAGCAAACAGCGTTGTTCCGCCCCATTCTTCAGGGATAAGTTCATATGCTGTGAGTTCCTGTTTTACCTTTGCAATATTCGCATCAGGCAGATCCACTTTATTCAAGGCTACGATAATCGGAACATTTGCAGCCTTGGCGTGATTTATTGCTTCTATAGTCTGAGGCATTACACCGTCATTAACAGCTATTACAATAATTACAATGTCTGTAATTTTTGCTCCCCTGGCTCTCATGGTTGTAAATGCAGCGTGGCCAGGAGTATCAAGGAAAGTAATTCTTTTTCCGCCGGGAAGCGTAACCATGTACGCGCCTATATGCTGGGTTATTCCGCCATGCTCTCCGGCTACAATATCTGTTTCCCTTATTGCATCAAGAAGTTTTGTTTTACCATGATCAACGTGTCCCATTACTGTTACAACAGGCGGCTTCACAGTATAATCTTCCGGATTATCTTCTTCTTCTATTTTTATAATTGTTTCATCATAAAGAGTTACGACCTTAACTTCAGTACCATACTCAGATGACAGAATTGTTGCTGTGTCTGCATCAATAATCTGGTTGATAGTAGCCATTACTCCGATTTTCATCAGTTTCGCTATTACTTCTTTTGCCTTGATATTAAGCTTTTTGGCAAGATCACCGACAGATATATTCTCAGTCATTGCTATTTCTGAAGGAGCTGAAACTTCCTTCTTTTTTTCTTCTGCAAAAGCTTTCTTTCTATGAGATATGCGCTTCTCTTCAAAATCCCTTCTGTATCTGTCTTTTAATTCTTTTTCCTTATCTTTGCCCTTGTTGTCTTTTTTACGTTTTTTCTGTGAATCAATTAAAGCTGATGCAGGTTCTGTTTTTTTAACAGCAGATGGATCAAGCGGTTTGGTTTTATCAAACGGTCTTTGTGTATTGCTGCTTTGGGAAGCAGGCCTGTTGTTTCCAGTGCCGCCGTATCCGCCACCTGCAGGTCTTGGCGTTGAACCCTGATAGCCCGAGCCGGCTGGTCTTGGTGTTCCGCCTCCGCCTCTGTAATTCGGATTGGGATTTGACCCGAGGTATGGTTTTCTCTGGTACCCTCCTGTTGAAGTGGAATCTTTTTTATATGGAGGTTTTGTTTCTGTTTTTACTTCTGCTTTAGGAACAGGTTTCTCTTCTGCAACAGGTTCTTTTACCGGTTCAGGTGTATGTTCTTTACTGCCGACACTAACTTTTCTTTTCAGTTTGATTTTTTTATTTTTCTGAGCTTCAATCTGTTTTTCTTTCAGCTTTTCGATTTTCTTTTCTAGAAGAAAAACCTGTTTTTCAGAGAACTCATGATCATCACCGCCGCATGGAATTTCAAGATCCCTGCATACTTCAGTTATATCATCTACAGTGATATGATTTTTTGTCGCTACTTCAATTGCTTTCATTAAGATTTATTCCTTATATTAGCGATTATTCATCGCCCTCTTCCTCATCAAAATCAACACTTTCAGCAATGATCTCCATGATCTTTCTTGCTGTTTTCTCGCCGATACCGTCTATTTTCATAAGCTCATCAAGACTTTTCTCAACAAGATCCTCTACTGAGAAAACTCCGCCTGTTTCAAGAAGTTTGATTGTTCTTGCATCAAGTTCGTCAAGAGCTTCAAGAGGAGTTTCTTCTTCTGTAGTTTTCGAAAACAGCTGCTCCACAATGGATCTTGAATCGCTTGAACCAAGGAATTCCCTATATTGTTCTTCGGTTTTTATATCAATATCAAAGCCGCAAAGCCTTGAGGCAAGCCTTGCATTGTGTCCGGCTCTGCCGACTGCGAGCCTGTACTGCTCTGTATCAACAACCGCAATTGCGCTGCCGCTGTTTGTCATAACTATTTCTTTTACACGCGCTGGAGTAAGTGCATTTGCTGCCATCTGCCTTTTGTCACTGCTGTGTTCAACAATGTCAATTTTCTCTCCCTCGAGTTCTCTTACAATAGACTGGATTCTTATTCCTTTCATTCCAACGCATGCTCCGACAGGATCTACATCATCCCTGTCGCTTTCAACAGAAACCTTGGTACGGAAACCGGCTTCTCTTACAACATTTTTTATAATAACAATTCCGTCATAAATTTCAGGAATTTCCATTTCAAACAGTTTTGCAACAAACTCCGGCTGGGTTCTTGAAAGTACAATGCTCGGACCTTTTGTATTCTTCTGAACTTTATATATTAAAGCCTTGATTCTATCGCCGATTTTATAATGCTCAAGCGAAGACTGCTCGCGTGCAGGAAGCACCCCCTCGGTTTTACCAAGATCAACATAAAGCGCATCTTTTGATTTTCTTTGAAGATAGCCGTTTATCAGCTCACCTTCTCTTTTTATGAATTCATCGTATATAATAGTTTTTTCTGATTCTTTAATTTTCTGAATTATGACCTGTTTTGCAGTCTGGGCTGCAATTCGTCCGAATGACTCGAAAGGATTTTCTTCAACAGAAATGTCCTCCCCCAGAGCAACGTCAGGTTTAATTTTTTTTGCCTGATCGTATGCAATTTCTTCCGCCTTGTTCAGCGGAGTTTTTACCACCATCTTCTTTGAAACGACATTGACTAAATTATTTTCCCTGTTGAAAACCACTTTAACATTATCAACTGATCCATACTGCTTTTTATAAGCTGAAAGCATGGCGGATTCAATAATTCCTTCAATATCCTCCCTTGGTATTCCCTTCTGGGTGGCTATCTCATGGAGAGCTTCAAAAATATTGCTAGTCATTGTTCAGTACCCTTTTATTTAAAAATCCAAACTGGCTTTTATAATCTTATCAAAACTGTAAATCTTTTCGCCCTTTCTGGTTTCAATTATAACATTGTTATCTTCAACTGCTATAATTCTGCCTTCAAGAGATTCTCTTTTATCGTTTACTTCTGCAGTATATTTAACCAGACTGCCAGTAAATCTCTTAAACTCATCCAGAGTTCTCACTTTGCGGTCAAGACCCGGAGATGAAACTTCCAAAACATAATCCGGTAAAATGGCTGCTGCATCAAGGCTGGCAGAAAACTCTCTGCTGAACCTCTCGCAATCTTCATGTTTTATACCGCTCAGGCTGTCTATTTTAACAGTTATTTTACTATTCTTACCGTGTAAATAAATGGTAGATTCGTAAATTCCGTAGCCGAGAGTTCCGGCTGCTTTATTGATGATCTGTTCTATTTCTTCCTTCAGCATAAACCATTCGCCTATATTGCAAAAAAGAGAGTGGGGCGCCACTCTCTTTCCAAAAATTAAACCGCATTCATACACTTAATAAAGACATATAAATATGTTCATTGTTTTATTTCAAGCTTTTTTTGGGCTTTGTAGAATTAATCGAATGATATTAATTATGCTCTTTTTTAAAGCTGGATAGCGGCTCTGACCCCTATTTTGTTAAAAACCTGCTCTGACCCTCAAAACAGACACATACTCAACAAATAAAACTTTAATGTTCCAATCAACGGGATTTTTCTACATTCGACCATGTATTTGTTCCCGGAACCTTATTTACAAACACCATAAACATATTCTGCAGTAACAATCGAGTATACTGATAATAAAATTAATATTGCCAATCTTTCCTGTGACAATAAAAATTGATTTTATAAAAATAAATTTTAATAATTTAGTGTGAGAAAAATGAAAAATTCTTCAATAAATACAGCTGCAATTCGTGAAAATCTTACAGGCGATATTCTTGGCGGTTTTGCAGCAATGCTCGTGGCGCTTCCTTCAGCTATTGCGTTCGGACTTATAATTTTCGCTCCTCTCGGAGGTGACGCTGCTTCAAAAGGAGCACTGGCAGGCATAATCGGTGCTGTTGTGCTTGGATTGCTCGCGCCAATATTCGGGGGAACATCGCGGCTGATATCTGCCCCATGCGCTCCTGCTGCTGCTCTACTTTCAATTTTTGCCCTGGATGCAGTTTCACGCGGAACAATTCCAATTGAAATGGCGCCGCTTTATATTGCTATAGTTGCTTTCGGCGCAGGGCTTATACAGCTTATTTCAGGAATAGCAGGCGGAGGAACTTTTATTAAATACATCCCATACCCTGTAGTTGCAGGTTATTTAAGCGGAGTGGGTATTCTGATATTTATGGGACAGCTTCCAAAGTTTCTCGGTCTGCCTAAAGGCATTGATTTACAACATGGTGTAATAACAGTCGGGCTGTGGAAATGGGAATCAATTCTGATCGGCTCGATTACAATTATAATGATGCTTCTCGCGCCGAAAATTATCAAAGCAGTTCCTGCGTCCATTGCAGCGCTTGGCTCAGGAATAGGTGTATACTTCATTCTGGCATTTTTCAACACAAATCTTATGACTCTTGAAGGGAATTCACTTGTTGTAGGGCAAATCAATGCTTCAGTTGGAGATATTGCATCTGTTGTAGGCAAAAACATATCATCAGCAGCATCGATAAATATATACTCAATTAAAATGCTCATAATAACAATAATTTCACTCGGTGTACTGCTCTCGATTGATACGCTTAAAACCTGTGTTGTACTGGATGTGCTGACAGGAACACGTCATAATTCAAACAGGGAACTTTTCGGCCAGGGAATTGCAAATATGGCATCTGCTTTATTCGGAGGAGTTCCTGGCTCAGGAACCATGGGCGGGACTCTGGTAAATATTTACAGCGGAGGCCGTACCCGGTTTTCAGGAATTTTCGAAGGAATCAGCGCGCTTGCAGTTCTGCTTCTTATTGCGCGATACATTTCATGGATTCCGGTCGCGTCTCTTGCGGGAGTTCTGCTTGTAGTTGCAGTAAGAATGATTGACAGAAAAAGTTTTCATCTTCTCAGAAACCGCTCAACAATGTTTGATTTTGCTGTTATACTTGCTGTAGTTGTATCTGCAGTCAGTTTAAGCCTCATAGCTGCTGCAGGTGTAGGCATTGCTCTTGCTGTTATTTTATTTTTACGCAACCAGATCCGCTTTCCTGTTGTGCGCAGACGGGTATTCGGAAATCAGATATTCTCAAAAAAACACAGACCCGTTTCAGAACAGAAAGTATTAGAGGAAAAAGGAACAGAAACTCTTGTAGTAGAACTTCAGGGACAGCTATTCTTTGGAACAACAGACCAGCTCTATACACAGATCGAGCCGTTTATCGGTTCTTGCAGATATTTTATTCTCGATATGAAGCGTGTATTATCAATAGACTTCACAGCAGCAAATATGCTTACTCAGCTTAGATCAAAGATCAGTGAAAAGGGAGGCAAACTGATTTTTTCATCAGTTCCATTAAGCGTTCCTACAGGAGAAAATGTCAGGGCTTATCTGGAACAGCTTGGTTTTGAAGAATCGAATGAACAGGTAAACTTTTTCCAGGAGCTCGATGATGCAGTTGAATGGGTTGAGGATGAATACATAAGAGAATTTTTACCGGAACGTCTGCACGGAAAAGCTCTGGAGCTTTCTGAATTTGATTTTTTCAATAATTTTTCCACACAAAGCCTTTCCACGCTTTCACAATATCTGGTTGATAAAAAACTAACCAATGACAATAAAATATTCAGTATAGGCGACAAGGGCGGAGAAATTTATTTCATAAAAAAAGGATCTGTTCGAATAGAATTGCCTCTTACAAACGGCACATCACACCATTTATCCACTTTCAGCAGAGGAGCTTTTTTCGGCGATCTTTCTTTCCTCGACAACCAGCCACGTTCAGCTGATGCAATTGCAATAGGAAATGTTGAACTTTTCATTTTAAAAAGAGAGGATTTCAATAAAATTTCACAGAATTTCCCTGATGTTGCAGGTATATTTTTTGAGAGGCTCTCAGTTGAAATTTCACACCGCCTGAGGCAGAATGTAATTGAACTGAAAGCACTTGAGGAAAACTGACTCTCTGTTTAACGGGGGTCAGAGCTAAGTTATTGTTCCTAACACAATTCGGGGTCAGAGCCTCGAAATAACCTATATTTAATATTAAATTTTTTTTAAAAAATCAAGCTCTGACCCCGAATTGTGTTATAATTTCCCCTTCTCGATAGTATTAATATAGAAGGAGATGCTATGCCGAGAAAACTAAGAAATACAGCTCAAGGATCAACACATCACTGTTTCACAAGATGCCATGGCAAGAAAAACAAATTAATGGGAAAGTATGGTAAAAAATATTTTATTGAATCTGTAAAAATGTGCCAGGAAAAGTATGATTTTGAATTTATTGCTGCCGAAATTGTAGCGAATCATATACACATGATAATTAAAACGCTACAAGGGAAAGAAACTGTTTCCTTAATTATGCAGTATATTAAGGCAAGGATTGCTGAAAAGTATAATGCTGCAATGAAAGAAACTGGAGCATTCTGGAATGAAAGATTTGGATCAACAATAATTGAAGAAGCTGAAGATCCAGAGGCCTATCTCATGTGGCTTTTATGGTATATAAGCTTTAATCCTGTAAGAAAAGGTCTATCAAGAGATCCCCGTAATAATGAAATAGGTTTTATAAACCAATATTTAATAAGAAACGCAAATCTTCCTATTAAAATAACCATTCATGAATTTTTCTGGAAGTTAGGAAATAATTTTGAAGAATGCGTTGAGAAATTTCTTTATTACGAAGATGCGTACAGGAAACGTTTGTCAATTATATAAAATATAAATCGGGGTCAGAGCCGGCATTCAAATTCCCCTGTATTTAAAAATTATTTAAAATTGTAATTGATTTTCTATCCTATATTATGTCTTATTCGGTTATGGAAGATATATCATCAAAAAAAGTTTTTACTGTTACAGAGCTTACCCGCAACATTAAAAACAGGCTTGAAACCGCTCCTGAACTGAACAGCGTCTGGATCAAAGGAGAAATATCAAACTTAACTTTTCATTCGTCTGGCCATATATATTTTTCACTGAAAGATGAAGGTGCGCTCGTTGACGCTGTTTTTTTCAAGTACTCAAATAAAAATTTAAGCTTCAAACTAGAAGAGGGGATGAGCGTTCTTGTTTTTGCAAGTGTAACTGTTTTTGAAAAAAGAGGCAAGTATCAGATAAATGTGCAGTCATTGCGGCTTGAGGGTATAGGCGAGCTTCAGAAAAAAATAGAACAGCTTAAAATCAAACTTGCTGCAGAAGGAATTTTTAATGACGATAGAAAACGCGAACTTCCATTTCTGCCGAAAAGACTTGGTGTTGCAACTTCGCCAACAGGTGCTGCAATCCGCGATATTATTAAAGTAGCTCTGAGGAGATATCCCAATCTTGAAATTATTATTTCACCTGCGAAAGTTCAGGGTGAAAAAGCTGCTGAATCAATTGTTAAGGCAATAAATGAGCTTAATAAACCTGAATGTAACATAGACCTCATAATTGCAGGCAGAGGAGGAGGATCATTTGAAGACCTGATGCCGTTCAATGAAGAAATTGTAATCAGGGCTTTTTATAATTCACGCGTTCCAATCATTTCCGCAATCGGCCACCAGATTGATCACCCATTAAGCGATGATGCAGCTGATCTCGCAGCGCCTACACCTTCTGCTGCAGCAGAAATTGCAATTCCAGTTAAATCAGATCTAGAAAGCGAAATTGAATATATGCTTAACAGAACTTCGGGCGCTTTATTTTCTTTAATCCGCGATTATAAAAATAGAATTTTAAACATAGAAAATCTGAAAATTTTAAAGTCTCCGCAGGAGATAATATCCGTAAAACATCTTCTTCTGTCAGATATTGAAACAAGACTTATTTCTGAAATGAAGGCAGCAGTCGCCAGAAATAAAAATTTGTATAATTCAATTCCAGATATTAAATTATTAATGAAAGGTGCAATTTCAAATTTTTCACACAGATATGTTTTGGCTCTGCAGGCTCTTGAAAAATTATCTCCGATTTCAATTTTAAAAAGAGGATATGCAATTACAAGAGATACAAACGGGCGCACATTAAAAAGCGTGGATGAAATAATTACCGGATCGGATATAACTGTTCAGCTCAGCAACGGCAGAATCGGATGCACTGTTAATACAAAGATAAAAGAGGTTCAAGTTGGATAAAGAAAAAAAGAAAATTAATTTTGAATCAGCACTTAAAGATCTTGAAAAAATTGCAGAAAAGCTTGAAGAGGGGAATCTCAGTCTTGATGATTCCATAAAGGAATTTGAAAGAGGAATTATTCTTGCAAAATTCTGCCATGAAAAGCTTGATGAAGCAGAACGGAAAATTGAGATTTTACAGAAAGGCGAACAGGGCGAAATTAAAGCGGCAAAAGTAAAGGTTAAAAAAGATATAGCCGAAATTGAAGACGATGAAGAACTGCAGGGTTCACTTTTATAAAGGAGAAATTATCATATGAAAAAATTATATCTACTGGTATTGCCGTTTTTATTGATAACCGGATGTACAAAAAAACCGAACATATCTTTTTGCGAAGGGGTATCTCCGGATGGAAAAGGAATTGAGTGCGGAGTTAAATTTGAAACCGGCGATTTAACAGCAATGCTAAAAGCAGATAAGGCTTTCGGTACAAACAGAATTGATGTTGTAGTATATGAATTGATTGAAAATAAAAGCGAAAAAGTTGAAACTAAATCAATTGATGTGCCGCCGGATGAAGTCCGCACAAATGTTAATTTTGAATTTTATAAACCAGGCAGGTTCAGGGTAACAGCAATGAACGGTTCAGAAAAAATCGGTGAAGGAGAAATAGAAATTTCGGATAATTTATAAATCAAGAATTATATTTCGCTGAGTATAATCCATTCAATATTCAAATATTTAAAAAATTTATATCTGTACCGGATTTTATCAGCCTTAAAGGTAAATGTTTTATCATAAACCGGATCTAAATTTATTAATTTAACATGATTAAACAGCTTTCCGATTTCCTTGTTTTTATCTGATATTAAAACTTCACCTTTCAAATTCAGAATTCTCGACTTAACTCCAGCAAGCTCAAGAATTTTCTGAGGATCAATTTCAAGAATTAAAACACCTGGATTCGTATTTCCCCCTTCAACAGTTGATGAAAAATAAAGAAATTTTTCTGCATCACGTTCTGAAGCAAGAAATGAGTCTTCAATATAATTTTCAAGTTCATGATTCTGATGACATTTACCAAGTGCTGTGTTTTTAAGCGTGCTTTTAATGCTTTTGCTGAAAAACTCATCTTTTACCATTGAGTATATTACAAAGCCTGGCTTGTTGATTAAAATATAATCGCTATACAGTCCTTCTGTAACAGATTTCAGCATCTTTGTAATAGATTCTCTTTCAAGCAGATAATATTTTTTCCCGCCGCGGTCCATACTCTGCAAATGGCTGAGATTTTTTACAAGATCATTATCCAGAATAACTTTTTTTGCTTTTCCAATATCAGACACGCAGGTGTTGAAAAAGATTTTCAGCGGATCTGCTTCCTCTGATTGCTTGCTAATATTATTTGAACAGGATATCAAAAATATAATTATAGAATATAATATTAATATTTTTTTCATCATAAATATCCGTTTAGTGTTTATTCAATTTTGTAAGGGGAGTGTATTTTTCCAGAAATGTTTTTCTTCCTGAAGCAAATACAATTGTAAGTTTCAAATTATCCCCATTACCTTCAATTTTTATAATCTGCCCATGCCCGTATTTCGGATGAAGAATATGTTCTTTTAATCTGAATTTAGAATTACCCGCCTGAAAATTTTCATCTTCAGAAGGCTTATTATTAATTTCGTCATCAATTGCACTTTCCTCTGCAAATTTATCAGAATTATTGAAATTATTTACATAATATTTAGGAGCAGTACGTCCATTCCTGCTGAAACTGTTTTCAGAGGAATTATAATTCTGCACATCAATTTCATCCTGAGGCAGCTCAAAAATAAATCTTGACGGCTGCTTCATTCGGACATCATTAAAAACACGCCTTAATTCTGCGTTAGTTAAATAAATTTTATCCATTGCCCTTGTTATTCCAACGTAACAAAGCCTTCTTTCCTCTTCAAGACCCTGTTCAGAATCAAAAGAAAGCCTGTGAGGAAATGTTTCCTCTTCCATGCCTGTTAAAAAAACAACAGGAAATTCAAGCCCTTTGGCATTGTGCACTGTCATTAAGGTAACGCAATTTGCCTTGTTTTCAGGATCATCAGGATTTTCTTCAGATGTTAAAAGTGAAATATCCTGTAAAAACTGGCTCAGAGTCGGCATCTCTGCAGTAAGCTCATAATCGTAAACACTATTGAGAAACTCATTTATATTTTCAATCCTTGAAGCGCTTTCAATCGTATCCTCCTCCTCAAGACTTTTTTTATAACCGCATTTTTCAATCACGTCAGATATGAATTCAGATAAATGCATCTCCTCAGGAACAGACGCTGATTTTGTAATCGCTTCAGAAATAATTTTTCTGAAATCATCAAGACCTTTCGGAGGCTTCCCTGGAAGCAGCCCGTCTGAAATAACCTGCCAGATTGAAATTTCCGCGCTTATTGAAATTTCAAAAAGTTTTTCAAATGATGTTTTTCCTATTCCTCTGGCAGGAGTATTTATTATTCTCTGCAGAGAAATTGAATCCTGAGGATTCGCAATAAGTTTCAGATAAGCAATAATATCTTTAATTTCTTTTCTGTCATAAAATTTTAATCCACCAACTACTCTGTATGGAATATTTTCTTTACGAAGCCTGTCTTCAAAAACCCTTGACTGGGCATTGGTTCTGTAGAAAACAGCAAAGTCGTGGTTCTTATATCCATCTCTGAGCTTATGGGAGATCATTTTATTTATTACAAATTCTGCCTCAGAATATTCATTGTTTGCCTGCACCCAGCTTACAGCTTCCCCGTCATCCTTGTTTGATCTTAGAACCTTCTGCTTCCTGTTTATATTATTTTTTATGACAGATGATGCAGCTGTGAGAATATTCTGCGTTGATCTGTAATTATCCTCAAGAGTGATAACTTCCGCATTGGGATAATCTCTCTCAAAATCGAGAATATTTTTTATATCAGCGCCGCGCCATGAATAAATAGACTGGTCATCGTCTCCTACAACGCAAATATTTTTTGATGCGGACGAAAGATATTTTGCAATTAAGTACTGAGAGTGATTGGTATCCTGATACTCATCTACTAAAAAATATGTCCACAAATTCTGCAATCTTTCCAGAGGTCCGTTTTCAGCTTTCAAAACCTGAACGCATTTTATCAGCAGATCATTGAAATCAAGAGCATTGTTAAGTGCAAGTTTTCTATGGTACTCGCTGTAAACTTCCTGAAAATTAAAAGGCAGATAATCCGGCAGAAGTTTTGAAATATCAGCCCCATCAACAAATGAAGCTTTATCTTTTATTTCAGAAATTTTCGAAGCTATCATTGACGGTTTTATTTTTTTTGGATCAAGATTCATGTCTGCAAGTATTTGCTTGATCAGTGATTCCTGGTCGCTCTGATCATAAATTGAAAAATTCGGGGTGATGCCTATTATATCACCGTATCTTCTTAAAATATAAACAGACGCTGAATGAAAAGTTTTTACGAAAACACTTTTCCCTGAAGGCCCTACAAGATTCATCAGACGTTTCTGCATTTCTTCACAGGCCTTATTTGTAAATGTAACTGCAAATATAGACCACGGTTTTACAGAATTATTCTGAATCAGATGAGCAATTCTATGTGTTATTACGCGGGTTTTTCCTGAACCTGCTCCGGCAAGTATTAGAAGCGGGCCATCTGTTTTAAGGACTGCCTTTTTCTGATTCTCGTTTAATTTTGATAAATAATCCATTTTTTCCTTAACTTATATTGATATAAGAGAATCTCGATAATTCATTTTATTGAAATTCGCTTGGGTTCACAACACAGGTAAAAATTAGTTTTCCATATTTTTTATCTGAAAAAAACTAATTTTTAGATGCTCCCATAATATTATGTCACACAATTCATACTATTTAGATCAAGCAGCTTTTTTTTTATAGAATTTTTTTTTGACTTCAAAAATTATATCAGTTAACGATTTTATTAAACTATTTTCTGTCATTTCGCGAAGTTTATCCGGGCTTTATGCCGGGACTCCAGCCGGAATGACAAAGAACTAATTCAATCGTTAACTGCTATATTTAAATGTTATAGTTTAATTGTTTTTACTGCTTGACATTAGATATTTTATCCAATACTTTAAATTATATATCAACTGAGAGAATTTAATGGAAGAAGCCAAAAATAAACATGGAAATATCGGAAGGGATATAAGCATACTGATTGTTGACGATGATCCTTTGATTCTAAAGACAATATCAAAAATTCTGTTATCCTCGAATCCGAATTATTTTATAATTACTGCTGAATATGCGGACGAGGCAAAAAATTATCTCAAACAGACTTTCTGGGATATTATACTACTTGATCTTGCCATACCAGCTGCCAAATACGGAATTCCTGACTCTGATAATGGACTAAAACTTCTCGAGTTCATTAAAAATACCATGAAAATTTCATCTCCTGTTATTGCAATAACCGGCTATAATGATGATGAACTTTCAGACACAATTCTTGATATGGGAGCTTATTATTTTTTAAACAAACCGCTCAGAGCTAAATCATTAAGCGCTATTGTACAAAATGCCACCCGCTTCCAGCTTGCTGGTTTTGACGGCCTCACAGGACTTCTGACCAAAGATTCTTTCGAGGATAGGCTTGAAGCAGAATTTGAAAGGGTATCAAGAAAAAACAGAAAAGATACTGAACACAGGCATCAGCATTCGCTTTCTTTAATATTTTTTGACGGAGATAATTTTAAACAGATAAATGATATGTATAACCATCTTGCCGGAGATAAAGTTTTAAGAAAAATCGGATCATCATTCATGGAAGAATCACTATACAGATTGAATGTCTCGGAAGAAAAATCTGAACAGTATATAATCCGCCCTTATGATATTTCTTCAAGATTCGGCGGAGATGAGTTTGCAATATTCCTTCCGGAAACTGATCATGCAGGGGCTGTTGCTGTTGCAAAAAGAATAAAAAAGAAAATCGGCAGCATTAAATTATCTGAAGTTATTGATGCTCAAATTCCAAATGGAAGTTTTGACGGTATTTCACTTTCAATAGGAATAGCATCATATCCGGTTCCAAATTTTGTTAAAAATTACGAAGAACTTATTTTAAAAGCAGATGAAGCAATGTACGCTTCCAAGCAGAGCAAAGAAGCGAAAATTTTCGGCTACAATAAAGATGGAGAAATTTCCTCTTTCTCCTGATTACTTATCTTCAGGTTTCATTGTTGGAAACAATAAAATATCCCTGATAGATACTTCGCCTGTAAGCAGCATTACTAGCCTGTCAATGCCTATGCCAAGACCGCCGGCAGGAGGCATTCCTGTTTCAATAGCCTGAACAAAATTTTCATCCATCGGTGTTGCCTCTTCATCAACATCCCTTCTCAAGGACTGCTCGTACAGGGTTTTCCTCTGAAGAACAGGATCATTCGATTCGCTGTAGGCATTTGCAAATTCTGTTCCATTTATAAAAAGTTCAAATCTCTGAAGAAATCTTTCATCTTCATAGTCAGGTTTGCAAAGTGGAGTTGTTTCAGCCGGCTGATGTGTTATAAAAACAGGCCCTGCAAGTTTCGGCTCTGCAAGAATTTTAAAAAGCTCATCAATCGCAAGTCCCCTGATGTACCCGCCCTTGATTACTCCGCCATGCTTTTTTAATTCTGCCTTTAAATCATCATCAGTTGTAGTAGAAATATCTATGCCTGCATATTCTTTTAATGCATCAGCAACTTTCATTTTTTTCCACGGGCGCTTGAGATCAAATTCCTTGCTGTCAAATTTAACTTTAGTTGTTCCGTTTACAGCGAGTGCGCTGGATTCAAAGATTTCTTCTGTGAGCATCATCATATCAGAATAATCCGCATATGACTGGTAGCATTCAAGCATGGTGAATTCAGGGTTATGAGTTCTGTCAATGCCTTCATTTCTGAAGCACTTACCGATTTCATAAACCCGGTCAAAACCGCCGACTATAAGCCTTTTAAGATACGGCTCAAGTGAAATTCTTAAATACAGGTTGATATCAAGAGCATTATGATGCGATGTAAACGGCGCTGCTGCAGCACCACCGTAAATCGGCTGAAGAATGGGAGTTTCAACTTCAAAAAAGTTTTTTGAATCAAGAACTTTCTTTACTGCTTTAATAATATTTATTCTTTTAACAAAAGTTTCCTTTACCCCGTGAGTTACGAGAAGGTCAACATGCCTGTTTCTGTATCTCAGTTCCTTGTCTGCAAATATATCGAATGACTGTCCGTCTTTTTCCTTAACTACAGGTAAAGGCCTGATTGATTTTGTAAGTAAAGTCAGTTCGGTTATGTATATTGTAATTTCCCCTACCTGTGTTTTTTTAACTGTTCCTTTTGCTCCGATGATATCACCAAGGTCGAGCTTATGAAATAATTCGTAAGCTGCATCGCCAATATTTTTCTGCGCTATGTAAAGCTGGATCCTGTTTTCCTTGTCCTGAATAGTGGCAAAGCTTGCCTTGCCCATTATCCTCATAGCCATAATTCGACCGGCAACAGAAACTGTTTCCTGTGATTCAAAATATTTTTCATAGTTACTGATTATTTCAGATGAGAAATGGGTAACATTATAATTGTATGGATAAGGATTTACTTTCAGATCATTTCTAATCTGATCAATTTTTTCTTTTCTTGTTTTTATTAAGATATTTTCGTCTTCCATGTTTTTATCCATTTTATGATTTATAAAAATTTACGAAATGATTTGAAAGCTGTCATTCCGGCCGAAGCGATAGCGAAGTACCGGAATCTCACAGAAAAAATATCAAGAATATCGGTAGTTACTGTTTAGGAAAATTTTCTATATTGCTGATGATGTCAATTTATTTTTAATATACTGACTGTCTGTCAAGAATTAAAATATTTTGTAATTGTTAACAGCAATTTATTTTACTATTGATTCAAATATTTTATACCTTTTTTTAACAAGTTCATTATCAGTTGGAGAAAATTTCACACTTTCTTTTCCATCCTGTGAAATATTAACTATGTATTTTATATTGAGTTTATAGTTTAAATAATACCAGGTAAATGTTTCAGCAAAATCCTCCGCCCAATTTTTAGATCCATATAACGAAGAAAATGGGCTTTTATTTAGATTTTTATACAAATCAAATGACAAAGTTTTATCTAATTTTTTTCCTAAACCATAGGCTGTAACAGATTTTCTATTAGGAAATTCATACATTTCTTCCGGATGAAAATAATCCCTCCAAATATTAAATGTAAATTCAGAATTATGTTTTTGATCATTATTTTTTAAAAATGGAACAACAAATGGAGTGTTATGATTATAAAAATCGTAAATATGACTTGTTTCATGAATAATGGTATGAAGTAAACCAAAATAGCCTTGTTTACAATTTAATTCGATTGATATTTTTTTTCCTTCATCAGTAAATGAAGAGTTATCTCGATAAGTTATCCAATCAGATAAAGACTTATTTAATATTTGCGAATTAAAATATAATGCAATGTACATAGTTCCATTTTTATCAAATATAACATCTGCCATGCCTCCACCGGTAAAATTTTTAATGAAATATATAGCTATGACTTTTTTTTCGATAATATCTTTATATTTTGGCGGAAGAATTTCATAATATTCTAAAAATAATTTTTTTTCTGAAGCATTTAACTCATAAGGAATATATTTATCAGTATTATCCAGTCTCTTTAGATAATCTAAAATTACCGGAGGAGCTGAAACAATTCTATCTATTATCTTTTTATTTAAATTTACAGAATGTGATTCAAGTTTTTTATGAGGCAGTGCTTTGATTTGTTCTAAAGTCAGTGCTTTGTAAGTAACACAAGAAGTTAAAGAAAATAATATAATAAATATAATGGTTTTCTTCATAACAAGTTCCAGTCTGTCATTTAGCACAATACTTTTTTTAAAAAACATATTCCATTCTCATCAATTTATTTATTCCGATAGCGCAGTATATTTACAAATAATTTTTCTTTAAATCTTTAATCCATTCATCATATATTTCTTCTTCTTTTTCTTTAATATTTTTTCTATTCCAGATGTTCCATCTGAATTCTTTAATAATTGTAATACTTTTTCTTTCCCATAATTATTATTCAAAAAATTAATATATGTACCAGCATATTGATAACCATTTATAGTAACAAATTTCAAAGGATTATTTGTTTTAATCTCTTCTAATAAAGGAATATTATATCTATTCAATAAATCAGGGATTTTTCTTGGATTACCTGCATATAGAGCTAAGCCTTCATTGATCCATTTTGAACAATTAGGATTTATCTGGTAATTTAAAGCATGAACAAACTCGTGAGGAATTGCTTTTACAACAGAATAATAATCATGAACTTTTCCGGGATTTCTTGGAGAAACAATAATTACTTTCTCTCCAATGTTGTCACCAATAAGCCAATCTAATCTTAATAATAACAAAATAAAACCATATTTTTTTGTTTGAAATATCTGCTGATTCGGGTAAATAAATATTTCTGTTTTATCTTTTGGATGAAATTCTAAAAAGTCAGTTATATACTTATATTTATCTTCTAATATTTTAATAACATCATTCAAAACAATTTTATCATCATCCACATAATAAATGATAAAATGCTCAGATTGCTTTTCTTTCATTGAATCTAATTTCAAATTATATGTTGGCAAAAAATTTATACTTATTCCTGTAATAATAAGTATAAAAATAAGTAGAATTTTTAATCTTAAAGATTTATATTTCAAAAATGGTTACCATTTATTTTACAGGCACAGGAAACATGCATTCAACCAGACGTATCCCCATCCTTGCAAGAGTTCCCTGTATAGCCAGAGATAAAAAAGCAGGCAGAACAATTGCATGGATATTTGCATTAAAATTATCAACTAATATTGCAGCAACAGACATTGATGATGTTATAAGCAGAACAATTAAGGCCAAAATAAGTTTCTTTTTTAAAACTGGTGTTGTAATTTTTTTAAACCTTAAATTACCGTCAACCAATCCGCTGATTAGGGCAGGTACAACTGCAAGAGGATAAACTATAACAAGTAATTTAAGCAGATAGTATAAATCTGTTCTGTATGAAATTAAAAATAATGAAGCTGTATAAAGCAATATAATGATCGGGCCTACAGCCTGCGGTATATGCAGTGCTATTGAATGAAAATGAATATCAAGAATTAAATGGCGCAGACCTGTCGCTTTCTTTTCATATGGTTCAAATACCCTGTCAGGCAATCCGCATGCAGGACATACACCTTTAATTTCATCCTCATATGCAAGATAGTTACAGGCTTTGCATCTTTTCATACTACGTTCAGTTTTCATATATACCTCTCTGATAATATTCTTGTCACTCCCGCACATGCGGGAATCTATTTTTTGAAAAATAAATAATATTATTATATATATTAAATATTAAAATGATTCTAATCTATCTTTATTAAATTATAAATACAGTCTTTGAAAATGTATTCCCGATCTTGTACTGAGAAATGCCGAAGTATTCGCGGGAATGACAGTAATTGCTTTAATCAACAGGAATAAAAAAGCTTTTTGCTGTATTAAAATCTACACCGGAATAAGCCAGAACATAATCTGTTAATTTATTATCGTTTTGAATTATTTCTTTAATATCAACCTCATTTCCGGAAAAATATCTATACCCTGAATTAGATTTTTTTAATATGGAAAATGCAGCTGCCCAGTCCCATAAATACGATTTCCCGAGAAATGCAACAGTTCTGTTAACAGCGCTGTCTGCACAAAGACAGGCATGAAGAGCTGTAGAACCGATATTTCTAATTTTACCGGGAAAATTCAACTTAAAAATCTTTTGTACCTCTGCTGCTGTAAAAATATTTGTTTCAGTATCAATTATCAGATTTTCATCAGCATTGATTATTTCATCATTCAGGTATGTATTTTTATCATCATTATAAAAAAGCATCCCGCAGCCCGGAGAATATATAAAACCATAAACCGGTTCAAATCCCTTCAATATACCTATAGAAACACACCAGGTGGGTAAACGCATGCTGTAAACTGCTGTTCCATCTATAGGATCAATTATTGCGGAAAGTGTATCTTTATTTATATTTTTTTCAAGCTCATCCGATTTTTCTTCACAGATGAAATTCATTTCCGGATATTTTTTTAAAATTTCTGAAGTTATAAAATTCTGAACTAAAGTGTCTGCCTGAGTTACAATCGTAGAATCAGCTTTTCTGCTTACAACCGGGCGCGTTCTCTGAATTGTTAGCGCTTTTTGCCCGGCTTCAGTAATGAGAGTTTTAAAAAAATTAATTTCATCAGATGAGAATATGCTCATCTATTCCAGCCTGAAACTTGTAAAAGTTTCTTCAAACACCGGAATAAGTTTTTTATAATCAGCTTTATCTGCTACAAATGTAACAGTATAAACTGTTTTGTCAGATATAGTAAAATATGATTTTGCTATAAAACTGTATTCCCCTATTTTATAAAGATAGCTTACCCATGCTGTCTGCTTTTTATTTACTTCTGTAATGCCTTTATCAAGATCAGTTATTTTATCGAGCACAACTTTAATGCCGCTGACCTGCATATTTAAAAATGATTCCAGATTCATACCTGCCGGCAGTTCTGTTGTTACAACATTTATATTTTCAGGGAAAATATCATCCTGGGTAATATCTGTTTTTATCGCAAGCACTGCAGTTTTCTGATCGCCTTCATTTATTTCCCAGCCTGCTGGAAATTTTATTGAGAATGAAAACTTTTTATTATAATATCTCCCTGGTTCTTTCTGTTTGCATGATACGCCTGACAGAACAATAATTGCTAAAAGGATAACTGCTGTTTGTTTCATTAACATTTTTTACCTCTTTTATTTTTACAGGATTTTAAGATGGTTTTTAAAAAAATTCAGTACTTTTCTTGTCATTCAGGTTTTGCAGCTTCCAATCATGCAAATACCGGTCTTGAACCTTCGGGCGAATTTTATAAATATAATTTATTCTATTAGATTCCGGCATTCCACTGCGCTTCAGCCGGAATGATAGAATAAAAAATTTCCCTAATTTATTAAAGCAATCAGTTCCTTTTTTAAATAAGAAAGCTTTTCTTCGAGTGATTTTTTATCAGAAACAAATGTTTTATCTGATGTCTTCATATTAACACTAAGATAAAATTTTATTTTCGGCTCTGTTCCAGATGGACGCATGGATATTTTAGATCCGTCAGATAAATAGAACTGAAGCACATCCGATGCAGGAAGTCCAGTAATTTTTCCTGATGAACCGGTGTTTATATTTTTTACAGAAAGTTTATTATAATCAAAAATTTCAATTATTTTAAAATTTCCTATTTTTTCAGGCGGATTCCCGCTGAATTTAATCATGATAGATTTTATCTTTTCAAGACCATCAAGTCCTTTCAATGTAATCGTATGAAGATCTTCCAGATATAAACCATACTTAATATAAATATCTTTTAAAACGCCATATATTCCTGACTTATTTGATTTCGCCCACAAAGCCATTTCTGCAAAGAAGCAGCAGGAACTCACAGCATCTTTATCTCTAACAAAATCTACAGGAAGATAACCAAAACTTTCCTCTCCTCCGAAAATATACTTTTCAGAAGTTCCTTCCATATCTTTCATTTTTGCAGCTATCCATTTAAAACCTGTAAGCACATCGTAAATTGAACATTTAAAATCTTCACCGATCACTCGCTGCAGTTCAGTTGTTACAATTGTTTTTATTACAACGGCTTTTTCAGGCAATTTTCCGGATTCTTTAAGTTTTGATAAAATATAATATTCGAGAAGTGTTCCAATCTGATTCCCGTTTAACAGTATAAAATTCCCTGTCTCATCTTTTACTGCAACTCCCATCCTGTCTGAATCAGGATCGGTTGCGAGAACAATATCTGCAATTTCTTTCTCAGCTAAATTGAGTGCAAGCTGAAGCGCTTCTTTTTCCTCAGGATTCGGAGATTTAACAGTTGGAAAATTTCCATTGGGCTGGAGCTGCTCTTTAACTATTGATATATTATTGTAGCCGAATGCAGAAAGCATCTGAGGAACAATTTTGTAACCGGTTCCGTGGATTGGCGTGTACACAATTTTTATTCCTGAGCCATCAGCATGTGAAATATTCTTTGATAATTTAGTTTTGTATGAATCAATAATTTCAGGGCCTATAATTTTAATCAGTCCTGATTTCACTGCATCTGCAAAATTTATCTTTTTAATATCAGAAATAGACTTAACGTCTTTAACTTTTTTAATAATTTCCTTGTCATAAGGAGGCACAATCTGCCCGCCGTCATTCCAGTAGACTTTGTAGCCGTTGTATTCAGGGGGATTGTGGCTCGCTGTAATAACTATGCCTGAAAGCGCTCCGAGCTCCCTGATTGCAAAAGAGCACAGTGGTGTAGGCATGATATCATCAAAATAAAAAACCTGTATTCCATTCGCAGCAAAAATTTCCGCTGATTCCTTTGCGAATATATCCGACATTCTGCGGGAATCTCTTGCAATAACAACACCGCTTTCTTTATTTGAACCGGAATTAATATAAACAGATAATCCCTGGGTTGTCATTCCAACAGTATAAATATTCATCCTGTTCGTGCCTGCACCTATAACACCGCGAAGGCCGCCTGTTCCGAATTCCAGCTGGGCATAGAACCGCTCAGTTAATTCCTTCTCATCGCCTGAATCAGAAAGTTTTTTAACTTCTGAAATTGTTGCTTTGTCAAATGGAGCCTGACTCCACTCCTGAATTCGTGCTTTAACTAAATCATCCATATATTTTCCTGATTTATAATCCTAATTGACCGGGGTTCATAATTCCCTTAGGATCAAAATGTTTTTTCAGAGCTTTTAAAATTGCCATTTGCTCTTTACCAAGATGCTTTTCCATCCACGGCGCTATCATTTTCCCAACTCCATGATGATGGCTGAGCGACCCGCCATTTTTGTGAATGGCTTCAATAACTCCAGTGTGAAACTTTTTATACTCGGCAAAATTTTTAAACTTCCCGATAAAAATCCAGTACAGATTTGTGCCTTGAGGATAAAAATGCGATGCGTGAGTCATGCACACGGTTTGAGGTCTTGATTTGATATACTCCCTTACACCTTCATGCACCTGGTGAAGTTTGTCCCAGGAAACGCCTGATTCAAGAGTATCAATTATAATACCATAATCGTGCAGGTCTTCTCTCATATACGGGTCTTTATATCTTCCGTGCTCCCATTTCGATACAGGGTAGCCTGATATATACATGGCCCCGTTTTTTTTGCATATTTTGTGAATCTGCTTTTTAACATTCGCTGAAAAATGTTTTTCACCCTCTGTTTGCCCTATTAGAAGACATCTCTGCATGGGCTTGAATCCTCTGAGGCTGATCCCTTTATCAATAATTGTTCCTTCAATGCCGTACAGTTTCATAGCAACATCAGTTTCTTCCGGGTCTGATATTCTGAAAACAGCAGGCATTCCGAATTCGCTCTGGGATATTTCTCTGGATGCAATAACTGCTTTTTCCCAGGTAGGAAAAATGTATGAAAACTTTTTCCTGTTTTCTGGCATGTACCTGAAAATTTTCATTTCAACTTCAACAAGTATTCCGAAAGTGCCTTCGCTTCCTTTCATTATATCATTTATTTTAGGGCCTGTTGCTGTTGCAGGGAAACTTAAAGTTTTAAAACTTCCGGCAGGAGTAACATACTCCTGGGAAATTACAAGATCATAAGCGTCACCATAATATGATGACTGCTGCCCCGAACCGAGTGTTACGATCCAGCCGCCAACAGTTGAGTATTCAAAAGACTGGGGGAAATGCCCGCATGTATAGTTTCTTGAAGCATTAAGCTTTGTTGTAGCATGATTCAGAGAATATTCATATTCAGGACCGAACATTCCAGGCTGAACCAGTGCTGTATGATTGGTTTCGTTTATTTCCAGCAGACGGTTCATGTAAGTGCCCATAACAAGACAAATTCCGCTTTTATATTGCGAAAGTCCCAGATTAACTGACGAGCCTCCGCCGTAAACATAAACCGGAATATTTTTTCTGGAACAGAACTCTACAATTTTTTTTACTTCAATTTTATTTCTTGGATGAACAACAGCATCAGCAGCATTTTTAACAATGCCTGCGCGGAGATTTTCAGCCTCTTCCATTGTTTTTCCGGATGAGTATCTGACGCGCGAATATCCATCAACAGAAACATTTTCTTTTCCGCAGATTTTCACAAGAGATTCTATTGTTGAAGATGACAGCCTGCTTTTTTTATTAAATTTTACAGTTTCATCTCCGGTATTTACCGGTTTCTGAAAATCATCATCAGAAATATTAAAAAGTTCCTTCATCATTTTATACAGACTCGGGTTAGGATGCTTATATTCTTCCGGAGCTCCCCATTTAAAAATGGATCTGTATGAATTTTCTTTTGGAGCTTCTTCTCTCCAGGCCGGTGTAAAATTTTTCATTTTTAAAACTCCATTAATTTAAAATACTTCACATTTGATATTTTTAAAATAAGCGCACCTATCAAAGATTTGGGGAGCTTATAAAATTTTTATTTTGTCGGAACTTTAACTGCCTGCTCTGCTGCAGCAAGCTCACTGTCTATTTTTTTCTTGTTCCAGCCGAGCTCTTTGCCTGCAATAAGTGCTGCTTTTTCAAGAATCTTTTTGCCAGGATTGCCGAGAGTTCCGATTCCAGTCCTTCTCATAATAACATCTGGTAGTGTTTTTGCCATTTCATTTTTTACAGTATATAAAACTTCAGCAGCTATTTCCCCGTCGTGAGACATTTCCTCTTTTAAAAATTTATCTTTTTTAGCAAGATTTAAAATAGCACTGCTTTCTGTTCCGTAATTTTTTGAAACATAATCTATAGTATCTGCGCTGAATTCCCCGAAAGACTTTCTGTTCGATTCAAGAAATTCCTCCATGGAATTAATATCTGATCCAAATAAATAATTTTTATCTGTCTGCGATTCAGGAAGAATTATATTCAATTTTTTCTCAACCATTTCAACAACACTCAGCGCAAGATTTCTGCTGGTTGTATATTTTCCGCCTTCTACAGTTATTAAACCGTCAAAACCGTCTTCCCTGTTATCATAAATTTCGTATTTTCTTGATGACTGATACGTTCCCTCAGTCTGTTCATCAACAAGAGGGCGCATTCCGCCATAGGCAAACAGAACATCTTTCATGGAAAACTTTCCGTCCCCGTAAGCTCCATTCATATCATCAATCAATCCCTGAATGCTTTTTGCTGTTACCCTGTATTTGTCTGGGTTTCCTTCATATTCTTTATCTGTAGTTCCTGTTATAGAATGGCCTCTCCATGGCACTGTGAAAAAATGCCTGCCCTTCGGAGTAAAAAGAACAACAGAACCTGCGTTTGATATTTTTTTTGTTATTATATGTATTCCTTCAGATCTTTTTATATGATGCGTTCCTTTTGTTTTTTTATAAGCAAGATTTAAAACTATATCAGCCCAGGGCCCTGCACAGTTAATTACAAGTTTTGATTTAATATCAACTGCCTTGCCTTTTGGAGAAAGAGAATCAATACATTTAATACCGGTAATTTTTCCATCTGTTCCCTGAATGAAATCAAGAGCTTCTGTATAATTTGCAACTGAAGCGCCGCATTTCACTGCTGATTTTATGAAAGCAAGAGTCAGCCTTTCAGGCGCAATGCTCTGGCAGTCATAATAAACTGAAGATCCTGTTAATCCTTCTTTTCTTAAATTAGGTTCAAGTTTTTCTGTATCGGTTTTACTGAGCCAGCGGTGATTCTTAATAGCTTTGGATTTATCCCATGTTGATGCTTTATCATAGGCTATAATATCGTATAAAGTAAGACCCGTTCTAATCAGCAGCTTGCTCGACTTAAATTTTTTTGTATGAGGAAATAAAAATGGTATAGGATAAACAAGATTGGGTGCTATGTTCTCAAGAATTCTTCTCTCTTTAAGAGATTCCCTGACAAGAGAAAATTCCATATTGTTAAGATAACGCAAGCCACCGTGAATAAGCTTTGATGTTGCAGCAGATGTTGCCCATCCGAAATCGTTCTTTTCAATTAATGCTGTTTTCAGTCCCCTTGATGAAGCATCGTATGCAACTGCAGCACCTGTAATGCCGCCGCCGATAATCAATACATCAAAAGAATCCCCTTTGAAATTTTCAATAAATCTTTTCATTTTTCCTCGCTTTTTTATTATACTAAATATAAAAAATCTTTTCCTTCCCTCTGTCAAACCATTATTCATTCATTAAAAAAAAGATTAATATATTTTATCAGGGAATTATTATAATCTTTTTTTATCGAAGTCTCAATGCGCCAGGATGATTCAGGAAATGAATCGAGTGTTTTTTCAAAAATTCTGTCAGCTCTTATAAGGCCGGATAATGCAAATTCCTGTTTAAAAAATCCTCTGTTATGCCTGTCAAAAAAAATTTCTTTCTGGGAGGCGTGCAGAATTTCATCTCCGGATTTATACATTCTATAAGCTTCAACATCTCTGCTGTTTGCGTATGAATCTATTACATTCAAACATTCACCTGCCCTGTAGAAATTAAAGAGCATTTCAGAAAAAAGTTCAAAGTGCTCTTTGAGTTCATGATCATCTGTAAGTTCAATTAGAGACAAGCACTGGTGGTAGCTTTTCTTTAGCACTTTCACAATATCGTTGTAAATTCTTGAGTTGGATGCATTTTCACGCCTTAATAAATTATTCAGATTATATTGAAAAAATTTATATAATGCATCATTAACAGATTCCCTGATTTTACTGAATCTTTCAATCAGTGTGTCGATATTTTCGTATTGCTTCTTTCCTGGTTGAGGTTCCTTTCGTGGTTCATCAGGTTTTTTTTTAACTGACGGCTCTGAAATTATTTCATTATTTTTAAATCTGTAGGATATAATAGAGCTGTATGCAATATTAATTCTGGACATAGCTTCAGTTGCCCATTCAATTCTACCTCGATTTTTGTCCGGGTGATATTTAAACGCGAGCTTTTTAAATGCGGAATTTATTTCTTCAGTAGAAGAATTCGCACTTACGTTTAATGTTTTATAATGATTTAAAATTTCAATGCGGTTCATTTATTTTTTATAAATATGGAATGATTTAATAAAAAATATTTATTGCGGATTAAATTACAAGGAAATAATTAAAAAAGAAGTATTTTAAAAAAAATTCACTTGACATGTAAACCAGTGTATGCTACATTGATGTTTATATATAATAAAAGAGGCTAATATGACAAAAAGTGCTGATAAAAAACTTACAGATAAACAATCAAACATTCTTGAGTTTATCAAAAAAAATACAAAAGAATCCGGGTTTCCTCCTTCAGTCAGAGAAATTGGAGAAAATTTCGGTATTACAGTAAAAGGCGCATATGATCATATAAAGGCTATTGAAAAAAAAGGATTCATTACAACGCAGCAGAATAAATCCAGAGCCATTGTTGTTGTAGATAAGGGCGAAGAGGAGGTTTCAGCTGAATCAATTACCATTCCGCTTGTTGGAAGAATAGCAGCAGGTGCTCCTATTTTTGCCCAGGAAAATATCGAGAATCAGTTAAGTTTCCCTAAAGCTATGTTGTCAAACGGTGAATATTTTGCACTGAGCATAAAAGGCGATTCAATGATAGAAGCAGGTATTTTCGATAACGATATAGCAATTATAAGAAAGCAGAGCAGTGCAGATAATGGCGATATAATCGCAGCTTTACTCGATGATGAAGCTACATTAAAAACTTTAAATAAAACAAAAGGCAAAGTATTTCTCAATCCTGCAAATAAAGCCTACAAGCCGATCGAAGCTAATAATGTTACAGTACTTGGCAAGCTCGCAGCTGTTTTCAGGAAATACTAAGAAAAACTTGTGAAGTTACTTCTCGCGTCATTCCTGCGAATGCAGAAATCTCACAGATAAAATATAAAGAGATTCCGGAATTTTATTTCACTACAGCCGGAAAGTCAGATTCACAACATATCAAAAATAAGTCTTAGCTTAAAAAATATTTAATAATCAAGGAGAACCCGATGGAAAAAATTTATAAAAATTGTCAAAGCTGCGGTATGCCGATGAAACAGGATCCAATGGGTGGAAGTACTAATTCTGATAAATCAAAAAATTTAATGTATTGCAGCTATTGCTATCAGGATGGAAAATTCACTCAACCGGAAATGACAGCTGATGAAATGAAAGCATTTGTAAAAGAGAAATTAATTGAGATGAAAATCCCGAAGTTTCTCACAGGCTTATTTACAATGGGAATTCCAAAACTTGAAAGATGGAAAAAAGTTTAGTTATCTTTATTCTCTAAAAAAAATATTACAGTATTTTTAATCCGATTTCCATTATATCTTCATTCAATAAATCAGTATCAACACCAGGATTTAACTGTGTTAATAATTCCATGCTGATATTTTCATTAAATACTTTTAAGATTTTTTCTGAAGATATTTCCACTTCAAAATACTCCAAAGCAAACTTTTGATACTTTGAAACCGGATCAGTAAAAATATCAAGCCATTCATTTTCGCCGTTACCGGCATTATTCCAATTCCCATCTATATTCCAGTATAGAAATGATAATTCTTCAATATAAAAAGCTGGTTCATTTAAAAAAGCAAATAATTCATTTTTAATTTCATCAGGGAAATTATTTATTTTTTTAAAAATTTTCACTTTATTATCAATTTTTTTATCAATTACTTTTATAAAGCATTTTTTATCTTTGAATATAATAAAAAAATGATTGCCTGATCCATCTCTCAAGGATCCCATTTCTTCTGACTCGCTCCATTGGGAATCAAATGAATAATACCTGAATTCCCATTCCTGTTCAAAAACAGCATCCAGCAATGCAATTTTTTTTGAAATATTTTTTACGTTATTTATATCCGGTAAATTCATAAATTAAAATTTTCCGCGCAATGATTTTAAATGGTATTTCTAAAAATTTCCTCAATTCAACCTTTTAATTATATCACGATTAATGTCCGAAATATTCTGACAGCCTGTGAGTATCATTGCTTTCTGGAGCTCCTTTATAAAACTTCTGATATAAAACGAAGCGCCTTCGCGCCCCATTCCAACTACAGCTATAGCAATCGGACGGCCTATTAAAATTGCATCTGCTCCAACAGCAAGGCCTTTGATTACATCAGAACCGTTTCTGAAACCGCCATCAACCATAATTGTTATGGAACCTTTAACTTCATCAGCAATTTCCTCAAGAACATCCATGCTTCCGAGCATTTCATCGAGTACGCGTCCTCCGTGATTTGAAACAATAATTCCTTTTGCTCCTACCTCAACAGCCATTACAGCATCCCTGACATTCATTATTCCTTTTAAAATAAACGGAAGCTTTGTTGATGATATAAGCTCTTTTAGATCAGTCTTGCTTTTAGGCCCTACAGACTGATTTTTCATTGCCATAGTTTTAAAAACAACAGCATCAATATCCATGCCTACTGCAATAACACCAGCCTGCTCGGCTGCTTTAATTCTGGTAATAATTTCCTGGTTGTCGCTTCTTGGTTTGAATATTGCAATGCCTTTTCCGTTTTCCTCTGATATGGCCTGCAGGCCCACTTTATATTTATCAGGTGTTGCTCCGTCTCCAACAAAAGCAATTGTTCCTGCATCAATACAACCTTTCACTACAGCCTGATTATATTCAAGCTCGTCAATGGCGCCTCCAAGATTTGTTACTGAGCCGGTTATCGGCGCAGCCATTATTGGCAGAGAAAGTTTTTGTCCCAGAATTTCTATAGATGTATTTGGTTCAGTAACTCCATGAATTAATGAAGTCATTATTTTATAATTTTTAAGAGCTTCACTATTTCTTCTGAATGATGCGCCTGTTCCGGCTCCTCCCATTCCGGGAACTCCAGTTGGGCAGTCTCTCCCGTCGCAAGTTTTGCACACGTAGCAAATCTTTTTAAATTTTTCCCTTGCTTCAAGATTAATAGCTTCAATTGAAAGCTCATTAGCTTCCATAATTTCTATTTTAAGAGTTTCATTGCATTTCTCAACAATAGCTTCAGCTTCTTCAAGAGTATCTGCAACAGCAATAATATTCCCTGCTTTTTCTACATTGGATTTCGGTTCAAATACTTTATCTCCGGGTTTCACATTTAAAAATATTTCAGCAATTCCCTTAATCTGAAGAGCTTCCTCAAGGCCGTTGATTTTACGAACAATACCAGGCTTGGTTATAATAGCTCTTTCAATAGATACCCTCTGGAATAAAGGCTCAAGGTTCCCTGGTTCCTGGCCAAGAGCAACCTCAATCGCAGCTTTCATTAAATTTACGCCTGTTGAAAGAGGATATGTATATGCAGACATGAATCCGCCGGAAAGTCTTGCTGCAAGTTCGCCTATCATTGGACCTTTTGATGTTATCTTAATATCACCCTTGGCTGCACCAATGGAAATTCCCAGAGCCTTAATTCCCATTTCCATAACATCGCAGGCATCTTTTATAACTGATTCTGGCATTGTTGAAGGCATTGTATGGCCTATTTCAACAAAATACGGAGGATACTTTATTATTCTATCCGCAACTCCTGTAATTGTAATTTCATTGTTGTAAATTATTGAATCTATTGAAAGCTCCGGTCCTTCCATAAATTGTTCGATTAAAAGTTCGCCGCTTGGAGAAGCGCTTTTCGCAAATTTAAAAGCATCCGCAAGAGCATCAGAGCTGTCAATACGCATAACGCCTCTTGCTCCCATATTATCCGATGGTTTTAAAACGCATGGAGCACCAATTATTTTAAATGCTTTTTTTGCGTCTGATAATGACCAGATTGGAAGAAAAACCGGTGAAGGTACGCCGTGTTCCTTAAATCTCATCCTCATCTTGATTTTATTTGTTGCAGCTTCTGCGTCTTTAAACATAATCCCGGGAAGATTCAGGGCATTTGCTACTGCTGCAACAGTCTGGGAGGCATCAGTTCCAACTGTCAGCACACCATGTATTGGAGTTAATTCATTCTGCTTTTTTGCAACACGTACAGAACCCTGAATGTCACGGGTACTCATTAAAATCGGAATGTCCGCATCCTTCATGCCTATTACATCAGGATTATAATCAGTAACAATGACCTGCAGTCCCATTTTTTTTGCCTGATGTATAACAGGCTGCTGGAGAAGTCCCCCACCAATAACCATTATTGTTTTTATCAAGATTTTCCCTCAAATAAAATTATTATGTCGCATTATATAGAGGCAGATATAGGAAGTCAATAAATATTTGAATTATAAATGTCTCAATTTTTTTATTGCTCAAAGAATGGGTAACAATATCGTTGTTATTATTACTGATTTATATCTATATTTATAAATAATTTGGAAATCTAAAAAATATTTTTTAACAGGAGAAATTATGATACAGTTAGTCGGTTACGGTGAAACATTTATTTTCTTATCCCTTCTTGCGATGAGTATTGTTGCTGTTGCAGTAACAATAGAAAGAGTGCTTATTCTAAGAAAAAATTCTGCAGCAGACAGCGAGAACTATATTTTAAATATTGCTGAGAAGCTTAGGATCAAGGATATAAAAGGTGTTAAACAGATTGCATCTGAAGCAAAGAAAAAAAGCATTTATGCAAGATTTTCTGATTTTTCAATTGAACACTATGACAAGGGTTACGATGCGCTTTCAGAAATGATGTTCGGGATGATAATAAGGGAAAAAATGATTTTCGAAAGAAGGCTGCCCATTTTAAATACATTGGGAAACAACGCGCCTTTTATCGGATTGCTTGGAACAGTTCTCGGCGTTATAAAGGCATTCAATGATCTCGGAACACTTGGAAGCACAGGAGCTGAGGTTGTAATGAAAAGTATTTCCACAGCACTGTTAGCAACAGCAGCCGGACTATTTGTTGCTATACCTGTAGTAATGGCTAATAATTATTTCACAAGAAAAATCAAAATCATTGTTCAGAATCTTGAATTCCTCTCAAGAGAGTTTCTGGCAAGTATAAAATCCGTAAGCTTAAAATCTAAACCTGAAAAAAATTTCTTAGAGAAAAAATCAAATCCATCATCAGCTAAAAATATTAAAAACAAATAATATTGAACTGAACGCAAATCAAATGGATCTAACTGAATATTTAAAGAGGTAAAACATGGGTTCTGTTCAAAACGATGATAATGATGAAATAGGCAATATTAATATTACACCTATGGTTGATATCATACTTGTTCTTCTTGTTATATTTATGGTAACTGCAAATTTTTTAAAAAAGGAATCTGTTAACATTAATCTTCCGAAGGTTGCAGCATCAGATCCGAATGTTGCCGAATCAGTCCAGGTCGCTATCACAAGAGACGGCCGCGTTCTGCTTGAAGGCCTTGAAATCAATAATGAAAAGCTTTTAAATTCTCTTGAAAAAAAATCAAAATTGCGCCCTAACATGAGAGTAACATTATCCGCAGACGATAAACTTCCATATGGGCTTATAGCAAATGTTATGGGGTTGATAAGAAAAGCCGGTGTTACTAAAATCGCTCTTTCTGTAAAAAGGTAGCAATGGTTATAGAATTTCTAAAAAAAATCAAAACCAGAAATCTGTTTGAAATTTGTATGGTTTTTTCAATTTTATTGCATGCATCTGCATATACAGTTTATTATATATCAACATTACCATCTGCAGATTTAAGCACTGAGGATCTGAAGCTTGATGATGTTGAGGTTGATTTCGAGGATATCCCTCCTGAATTGATCGGCGGTGATAAAAATCCGGCTCCGGTTGAAAAGCAGGAATGGGTTGAAGGCACAAGTAAAACAGCAGCTGATTCTGCAGAAGAGCAGATTGATCATAATGAACTTTCCGGTGATGGAACAGACAAAGACGGATATTTATATTCCTACAGCGGCGACAGCGCGCCTGCTCCAATTATAGATTTCGATCTAAAAAAATATTTTCCCGGCGAAGCTAAAAGAGCAAATATAAAGCAAAAAACTGTTATGCTTTTAATACAGGTGGATGAAAAGGGGAATTTAAAAAGCGCAAGCATTGTCTCAGGAAAAGCAGGCCATGGTTTTGATGAAGCAGCCATGGATGTTATCAGAAGAATCCGTTTCAGACCAGGCATTCAGGAAGGAAAACCGGTCCGGATGTCCCACAGACTCCCGATTACATTTGTTCTCGAATAATAATCTTTTATTCCAATAAAGTCGTTTTATTTTTAAAATTCACTTTTAAATAAAATATTTGACACTTCTTTATAGAGAGATATAAAAAACATTCAGTCTAAATTATTTTTAATGGGGAAAATATGGAATATATCAATATAAGTCTTAAAAACTATTATTCTGGAAAAATAATAAAAGTTTCCAGTGAATCCGACAAATCAACAACTGCAGCAAATTTGATTTCAGAACATGGATTCTGGAGAACAGAAAAACGCGATACAAACGCTAATGAATTTTTTATAATTGATTACGAAAAGCAGGTTGTTGCTGATTATATTGAAATTTATCCATCTAAAAACGGAGCATCTTCATTTCCTAAATCTTTTAGAATTGAATACAGCCAGGATGCCGAAATCTGGACTGTTTTAATAACAGAAAAGGATATAGACGTTGAAGATGGGAAATATTCTCTTATAATTCCTCTGACAACATTCAGGTATGTTAAACTATTTATCACTTCTCTTTCTGAAGTTAATTCAAAATATTTTTCTGAGATCAGCAAATTCCAATGCGGAATAAAGGGAGTATCTGAAATTGAATCCAGCAGCAGTTTGTCTGATGAATTTTCTATTTCAAATCTTCTGGACGGATCACAGAAAACAAGCTGGGAATCTGCAGCAAAAAGCAGCGCAGGAAAAGAAGATTTCACAATAGATCTTGGCGCTGTTTACAATATAAACAGAATTATTCTACAATCATCAGCATCCGGTTTTCCTGAAAACTTTCATCTTGACACAAGCGTGGATAGAGATGTCTGGAACAGTGTCATAGAAGAGAAAAATTTTAAATCAGAAAATTCAAAAAAATATTCCTGGAATATAGAATTAGTTAAAACCAGGTATATTAAATTCATGGCAAAATCAATTAAACACAATCAAGGCAGCTATTCCGTAAAAATTTCATGCATAGAAATATTCGCTGCACCATTCAATTTTTTTCATTCGCATAATCTCGGAGAACTTACTTTACCTGGTTCAGTTTTCCAGGCCGGAATTGTAAGATTTGCCAAGGATGGAGAATCATATCATGACAGAGCTGTACAGTCAAATGATTCACGCTTAAAATACGCATCCACACTATTTAAAGGTATAGTCCAGTTTGCAGAAGATGGCGAGAATAAACAGGGTCTTGCAGTTCAGGCTTCTGATTCAAGGCTGCTACCTGCTTCGGATAATCAGTTGGGGATAGTTAGGCTTGCTTATGACAGGGACAGCAAACCCGGTTCAGTTGTTCAGGGCAATGATTCAAGGCTGCAGCATGCTACAGAAAATAATTTCGGAATAGTTAAAATCTGCCCTGATGGAATAATTTCCGATAACAGCGTTGTTATTGGAAGCGACAGCAGACTTTTAAAAGCAACAACTGAAAACTTTGGTATTTGCAGAATTTCAAAAGATGGCGAGGTCAATCCAAATACTGTTGTTCAGGCAAGCGACAGAAGATTAAAGGATGCTACCACAGTTTCAAAGGGAATTGTTGAACTTGCTGAAGATGGAGAAGATAAATCAGGAACTGCAGTTCAAGGAGACGATAAAAGATTAAAAGATGCAACTGAAACTACAAAAGGAATAGTCCGTTTTGCATCCGATGGAGAAAAATCACCTCTTTCTGCAGTTCAGGGAAGCGATAAAAGATTAATGGATGCTACCACAGTTTCCAAAGGTATAATTGAACTGGCTGAAGATGGTGAAGAAAAACCTGGCGCTGCAGTGCAGAGCAATGACAGAAGATTAAAGGATGCTACTACTGTTTCAAAAGGAATTGTTGAACTCGCAGAAGATGGGGAAGAGAAGCAGGGAGCTGCAGTACAAAGCAGCGATAAAAGATTAAAAGAAGCAACAGAGAAAATCAAAGGGAATTTAAGATTTGCATCCGACGGCGAAGAATCTGCTTTTGCAGCAGTTCAGGGTAATGATAAAAGATTAAAAAATGCAACTGAAGAATTAAAAGGAATAGGACGATTTGCCCGCGATGGCGAAGTATCACCTTTAGCTGCTGTCCAGGGTAATGATCGAAGAATAAAAGATGCAACAACTGTATCAAAAGGTATTGTTGAGCTTGCTGAAAACGAAGAGGTTAAAGAAGGTGCAGTTGTTCAAAGCAATGACAAAAGATTATTTGATGCAACAGAAAAATCAAAAGGAATATTGAGATTCGCATCAAATGGAGAAGATACAATTTTTGCAGCTGTTCAGGGAAATGATAAAAGATTAAAAGAAGCAACAACTGTATCAAAAGGTATTGTTGAGCTTGCATCTGATGGTGAAGAAAAGGAATTCGCTGCAGTACAAAGCACTGATAAAAGACTCAAAAATGCGACAGAAATTTCTGCAGGAATAATGCGCTTTGCTGCAAATTGCGAAGAAAATGCAGGTTCTGCAGTCCAGGGAAATGATCAAAGATTAAAGAAAGCATCTGATACATCCTATGGGATAATGAAGTTTGCAAAGAATAATGAATCAAACGGATTTATGGCTGTTCAGTCCAATGATATCAGACTTTTTGACCAAAGAGAACCTCTTCCACACGATCATAAATATGCGTCAATAGTTCACGATTTCAATAGCCACCAAGGAACTGTTTCCATATCAGACGATAGAAGCGAAATATTTAACGGTATAACACCTCCTTCTGATAATTCAGCTGTTATATATTCCAAAAATACATCAAAATCAGATGGTGCAATAGGAGTCGCAGGAATATCCTCAATTGAAACTGAAACTGCAAAAAGCTATGGTGTCGTAGGCCATGCTCCGCATATTGGCGTAAGGGGCCAGTCAAGTTCAACTACAGGGAAAGGATGCGGTGTGCTCGGTGTTTCAAGATTTTCACCAGGTGGAGTTTTTTCAAGCGAACACGGATTTTCGCTCATAGCTGAAGGATATGGAAATATTTCAGATTGTGATGATACTGTTAAATTAAACGGCAATGGTAACGCTCTTCTGGTAAATGGCAAATCTGTATTTAACGGTTCTCTTTTATTAAATAATCCAAAAAATAATCCTGTTTCTTCAGATATAGCAGAATTATTCAGAGTAGACAGCAATGAATATGTTTCTCCAGGGGATGTTTTAGTGGTAAGCAAGGAAGGAAAAGAACTTTTAGAAAGATGTTCCGCTGAATACAGCAAATCAGTTATTGGAATTGTTTCAGGCAACCCTGCAATACTGCTGTCTGGTGAATATACTGAAGAAAAACTTTATCCAGTTTCAGTAGCAGGAAAAACCCTTTGCAGAATTGATGCGAGAAATAATCCGGTTTTACCTGGAGATTTAATTGTAACATCAAATACTTCAGGATGCGGAATGAAAGGGAATATAGATACTATTGATAAGATAGGAACTGTAATAGGAAAGGCGCTGGGCCGCCTTGATGAAGGTATTGGAGAAATTCCAGTATTAATATGCCATCTTTAAATTTACGGATTAAGTTTATTTAGAATTTCAATTTCTGTTTTATTAAAAACCGTATTCTGATAATCATTTGTTTCTTTGGCAATTTTCTTGCTTATATATGTAATTCTTCTGCAGAAAGGATTGTTTTCATACCTGTCTACCCATAAAATAATAACACTTTCTGCTGAATCCCATGAAATAGAGCCCTGATTATTTTTTATTGATTCTCCGGTTGATTGCCCGTATTTTTTTATCATTAATTCTTTGACTTTTTCCAGAGCAAGATATGGAAACTTTAAAGCAATATAATACAATCTTCCGTCATCTTTCGGCTGAACCTGAGGCTGTTTTTTATCTGTCTCTGCAGCTGCGGTTTTCTCTTCTTTTGCAGGATCAATATAAAAGAAACCGTAATAATATTCAATCTCGCCGTCATTACTGATAATTACTTTTTTTTCATCAGTAAATTTTATTTTCCCTTTGATTGAAGATTTAGCTTTGCTTGTTTCAGCTCCCCATTTTAATTCTCCATAACCATCAGCAACATTTGCACTTTTACCTTTGTCCTGCGCAAACGTGAATGAATATATGAATACAATAACTAATATTATAACTGATTTTTTCATTCTCAAAAACTCCTGAATATATTTTAAATGAATTAAATAATTTTATATAATAAAATATAGGATTTCATCTTAAATATCGGCATAAATTTATATGATTATCCAATAAAAAGATGTTGTTTTATAGAAATTTTTATAATACTTTTGATTCGGAAAGTAAATTATTGATAAAACAGAAGTTATGTATGAAAAAAAACGATTTAGTGAATCTTTCAAAAATAAGTATAATACTCGATTCATATGATGATATTTTTTCAGATTTTGATCCAAGGCATTATTCTGAAAAATCATTCTCAGATGACTTTTTAAATGAAACCAAAAAAGTTAAAAGCGGTAAAAATTCAGATAATGCTGCACTGCAGTTAATGATGCCGGAAAAGTTGAGGGACACAAAAAATGAAGAATTAATTATCAACAGGATGCATAGCCATTTTAAAAAACATTATTATCTTTTAAAAAATGACATAAAAAAAATGAGACTGAAAGGCCTTTTATGGCTATTAATCGGATTCAGCATTTCTTCCGGTGCGGCATACATTTCTCTGATAAATATAAACAAAATATATTTTTACCATTTTATTAAGGTTATGCTTGAGCCGGCAGGCTGGTTTCTGTGCTGGAATGGTCTTGATCAGTTATTATTCGGCCCAAGCAGAAAACAATCGGATCTTGATTTCCTTGATTTCATGTCAAGTTGTGAAATTACTTTCATTTCATACAAATAAATTAAAAAAAATGATTATAATAATAATATATAATTGACAATAGTTTTTTTAATGTTGTGATTACAATTTATATTATAATTGGAGAGGCCGGATGTCATCAATACTGGATTATACTGATATTGGATTTATAAAATTTCTTGATGCTAAAAACAAATTATCCGCAATAGAGGAACTTGCTTCTGTATTTCATGAAACAGATTCCTGTGATAATTTACCTCTTCTCATACAGGCTTTAAAAGAGCGGGAGGAAATCATGAGTACAGGCATTGGGTTTGGCATTGCTATTCCTCACGCAAAAATTCAGACTGTTAAAAAAATATCCTACGCAATTGGAATTTCAAAAAAAGGAATTAACTTTGATTCAATGGACGGCGAGCTTGTAAGGCTTATAATTCTTGTAATCGCAGGTGAAAATCAGCATAGAGATTATCTGAAGCTGCTTTCTCACATAATGTCTATATTAAAAAAAGAGGATATTAAAGAAAAAATTATTTCATCAGAAAATTCCAGGGATGTTCTCGATATATTAAGTTCAGAAGAACATAAAGTGTAAATATAAAGGGCTGCATTTTCTGCAGCCCTTTTTGATAGATATCAGCCTATTGCCTCATTTCCGTTTTCGCCTGTTCTAATTCGTATGCAATCTTTTAAATCAAGAACGAAGATTTTACCATCACCTATTCCGCCTTCTTTCGCACCTTTTTTAATTGCTTCAAGCGTCTTGCTTACAAATTCTTCATTTACAGCGATTTCTAATTTAACCTTTCTAAGCAGATTATCAACTTCCTTAACCCCTCTGTAAATCTCAGTAACACCCTTTTGTCTTCCGCAGCCGAGAACTTCAGATACTGTCATGAGATGAACTTCTACTTTTTCAAGTTCCTGTTTAACATCCTGAAGTTTGTGCGGTTTGATTATTGCTATGATATATTTCATGATTTATCTCCTTTATCCTGTAATCAATCCAGCAGAGTATAACCAGACTCATGATGCTGAGTCAGGTCGAGTCCAATGTATTCATCCCTTGCATCAACTTTAAGACCAATTGTTTTATCAACGAGAAGGAACAGTAAAAATGTTCCAAGAGCTGAAATTCCTATTGAAACAAGAACTGTAAGACCCTGAACCAGGAACTGGTTAAAGTTTCCATATAGCCATCCGTCAGCTCCTGCAGGATTTATTGCTTTAGTTGCAAATATTCCAGTTGCAAGAGCTCCGACTATCCCGGCTATACCGTGAACTCCGAAAACATCAAGAGCATCATCATATCCGAAAAATCCTTTCACCTTTGTAACAAAAATAAATCCAAAAATGCTTCCCAAAGCTCCAATAACTATTGAAGACATTGGTGTAACATAACCTGCTGCAGGTGTAATTGCAACAAGACCTGCAACAAGACCTGTTATAACTCCAAGAACTGTAGGAACTTTATTGAAAATTTTATCAAGAATCATCCATGTTACTGTTGCTGCTGCTGCTGCAGTATTTGTATTGATAAATGCTGAAACTGTAAGAGGGCCGACTCCAAGAGCGCTTCCGGCATTAAAACCAAACCAGCCGAACCACAGAAATCCTGCACCAAGCACTGCAAGCGGAAGGTTATGCGGGGCTCTGTTTGTTTCAATTCCGCTTCTTTTCCCGAGCATTATTGCCATTACAAGAGCTGAAATTCCTGCATTGATATGAATTACTGTTCCGCCTGCGAAATCAAGCGCTCCCATTTTAAACAGCCATCCGTTGGAAGACCATACCATGTGAGCTAAAGGATCATAAATCAATGTTGACCAGAGAAGAATAAAAAGAACGAAACCAGAAAACTTGATCCTCTCAGCAAAAGCGCCTATAATTAGAGCCGGAGTTATTACCGCAAACATCATCTGAAATGCCATGAATAATTGATGAGGTATTGTTGTGGCGTATACCTTGTCAGGTGTCAGGCCAACACCATTTAAACCCAGCCATTCAAGTCCGCCGATTATTCCGCCCTTATCCGGTCCGAAAGCAAGACTGTATCCGAACAATACCCATTGAATAGAAATTACAGCAAGAATAACAAATGACTGCATCAATATTGAAAGAATATTTTTCTTTCTAACCAAACCGCCATAAAAGAATGCAAGAGTTGGGGTCATAATCATTACCATTGCTGTTGCAACCAGCATCCATACAGTATCTGCACTTGATTGAGCAGCGGCCTTTGCTGCTTCCAAAGCCTGATTCATAGCAGTAACTGTTACCATTTGAACTGCCTGTTCCATATTGAACCTCCTAAATAAATATTATAAAATTTTTTGTTTATATATTTTAATTTAAGGGATTATAAATTTTTGTCAAATGGCAGGCTGCTAATTACGTATAAAATTACATTATTTAACAAAGTTGAAACACTGAATGAAAAAACTGCCGTTTAATATTACAGCAGTGTTAAATTCCAGGTATGAAATTAAAGAGGCATGAATAATATAAATTTTATTTTTAAAAAAAACTTACCGTTTTTTATTTTTTTTAGCTGTATTCACTTTTTTTTCTAATGCAGTTTTTGCTGATGGTTTTATGCTGATAATTTTTAAAATCCAGTTTGATACTACTGTCAGAACCTTGTTTCTATCAGTTTCAATTTCATTCATTGTTTCATGATAAAGATCTAAAAACGGATAATATTCCTTATTTGATGAAGATGCATTTTCATAAACTTTTTCACTTCCAATAATATTAACAATTTTATCTGATGATCCGTGAAAAATCAGCAGCGGGATTCTTAATTCATAAGCTCTCACAAGACATTCCCTGGCAGCTGCAGTCATTTCTGTAAATAATCTTGCTGATATTCTGTCGTGAACCAGCGGATCTTCCTTGTATAATCTGACAACTTCCTTGTCGCGGGAAATATTTTCAGCAATTAAACCATTGGACATCGTAAGTGCCGGTATATATTTTGAAAAAAACTGTCCAAGCATTGCTTTCCAATCTGGTATATCAGCTGAAAAAATTAAAGCAGGAGAGGATAAAATCAATCCGAGTAAATCCTCTTTATATTTCAGCGTATACTTAAAAGCTATCAAACCTCCAAGACTGTGCCCTAAAAGTATTATTTTTTGTCCTGCGTTTTCCTCACGGATTGAATTTATGAATATTTTAAGATCATGGACGAAATCCATGAAAAAATCAACATGACCTTTTTTGCCACCGGATTTTCCATGTCCTCTATGATCCATTGCATAAAATGAGATATTCTTATTCTGCAACTTATTAATAATATTTATATACCTGCCAGAATGTTCACCAATGCCATGTGAAATTACAACTATTGATTTCTGATTAGATGCAATCCATTTCTGAAAAAAAATTTCATCCCCGCCCTTTCCTATAAAACTGCCTGTTGCATATTTATATGAATCCATTTATTGCTCCTGATGTCTCAATTTAAGTTAATAAATATTTTTATGATTTAAATTGTCCAGAAAAAATTATATGACATAATCTAAATACATAATAATTATATTTATTCAGTAAATCAATTTTAAATTTAAAAATAAAGGGATGATTACGCAGGAAGATATTCTTGTATATGATTCACTCTTTTGCTGGGTTTAATATTATAAAAAATAATTTTTATTTTGATATGCGGTTTAAATACGGCATTGGATCAACAAAATCAGTTCCAATCCTTACCTGATAATAGCATATGTAGCGGTTGGTTTTACCTGTTCTGCCTATATAGCCAATTACATCGCCTTTAGAGACATTCTGATCAAGCTGAGCTGAAACGCGCTGACAGTGGGAATAAGATGTTGTAAATCCGTATTTATGCTTTATTGAAACTACAAGTCCGAGTATTGGATCCCAGCGAACTTCACTTACCTTACCAGGCGCTGTTGCTCTTATTTCAGCTCCAGGGAAAGCCTCAATATCAAGTCCATAGTGGAATTCAGGCTCCTGTGAGTTTGGCGAAGTTCTCTGCCCGTATCTTGATATTATATATCCTTCAACCGGCCATACAGATGGAGTGTTTTCAATAATTTTTTTCCTGTAATCAAGAAAAGTTTTTACCTTTGCAAGAATTTTCCTGGTTGTTTTAAGTTCGCGTTCAATTTCCTGGATATTTAATACTTCTAAAGGCGGAGCATTTTCTGCTTCAACACCTGCAGGAGCAACCGGATTTTCAATACCACCCTTTGCCCATAATGAATCAAGCTCGCTGCCTGGGGTGAGAGAATAGAGATGAGTCAATTCAGGTTTTAACTGCTGGAAAATAGTATATAGTTTGTTTATTTCTTCTTTATATTTCTGGATTTGAATTTTTGAATTGGAGCCGTATTTCTTGAGCTTTGAAACTTCTTTTACAGTTGATGAATGATTTATTATCATAACAGATGTTATAGACACAGTAACTGTTAAAACTATTACAATCGCAGAAATGGCAAAAATTGAAATATGGAAATTTATGATTTTCTTTTCGGAATGTGGAATAAACATTACTGTGATGCGCTCATTGCCTTTTTTAATAAACCTCTCACGCCATTTCTTAAATCTTTCAGCTAAACCGCTGAAATGATCAGTAAAGAAATTCCTGATATTCTGCTGAAGGTCGGTTAAATTTGCATCTTTAAATGGATTTAAACCCATTATTATTTCCAGTAAAGGTTAGTTTAGATAATACTTTCTGATTATCTATTTGTTCTTATTATATTTATCGGCAAATATATGTCAAGATTAATCTAAAAAATGAGATTCGGATTAAATCTTCGATATTATATCATTTTTATATATAATTTTCAAATAAACACAAATATTATTTTTAATCAATTACTGCAAATAAATCCATCCTAACTTTATGTTTGACAAAAGATTCAGGTTTAATCCATTTGTTGAGCTGGATATACTAAAAAAATTTATTTCTAATTTTTTTAGTATATCTGCCATAAATATAAAATACATTTTCACTGAGGACATGATGGAAGATAAAGATTATAAATTTCACAAAATTGAACAGAAATGGCATAAAAAATGGAAAGACTCCGGTGTCGATAAAGCCGTTATAGATAAAACTAAACCAAAATTCTATGTACTGGAAATGTTTCCATATCCTTCAGGAAGAATTCACATGGGCCATGTCCGTAATTACACAATCGGCGACATTGCAGCACGTTTCAAAAAAATGAAAGGCTTCAATGTGCTTCATCCGATCGGCTGGGATTCTTTTGGTCTTCCTGCAGAAAACGCTGCAATAAAAAACAACGTGCCTCCGATGAAATGGACAGCTGAAAATATCGAACACATGAAAAAGCAATTATCGAAACTCGGATTTTCCTACGACTGGTCGCGCGAACTTGCAACATATAAACCTGAATACTACAAATGGAACCAGTGGGTTTTTATCAAGATGCTGGAGAAAGGCCTTGCATATAAGAAAAAAGCCTCAGTAAACTGGTGCCCTGAATGCCAGACAGTTCTTGCAAACGAGCAGGCAGAGAACGGCGTGTGCTGGAGATGTGATTCCTCTGTTGAGCAGAAGGAGCTTGAACAGTGGTTTTTTAAAATCACTCAATATGCGGAACGTCTTTTACAGGGTCATGACCAGCTTGAAGGCAACTGGCCCGAGCAGGTTATTACAATGCAGAAAAACTGGATCGGAAAATCAACAGGACTCAAGGTTAATTTCAAACTCGAATCCGGTGAAGATTTTCCTATATACACAACAAGACCTGATACAGTTTTCGGCGTAACGTTTATGGCAATTGCGCCTGAGCATCCTCTTCTCGCAAATATAAATAATCCGGAATTGAAAACCTTTATTGAAAAATGCAGGAATCAATCAATGATTGACAGAACATCTGAAACAAACGAAAAGCTTGGAATAGATACAGGCCTTAAAGTTATAAATCCATTTACCGGAGAAAAGATTCCTTTATTTGCAGGAAATTTTGTTTTAATGGGTTACGGTACAGGGGCAATCATGAGTGTTCCTGCACACGACACTCGAGACTTCGCTTTTGCGAAAAAATACGGCATTCCGATTAAACTTGTTATTGATAATCCTGATTCTCCGATTGATGTAAATACTATGATAGATGCTTATACTGAAGATGGAGTGAATGTTAACTCAGGGCCATTTACTGGACTGACAAATAAAGAAGCTATAGAAAAAATCTCCATCTTTGCTGAAGAAAAAGATTTTGGTAAAAGAGAAGTTAATTTCAGGATACGAGACTGGCTCATATCACGCCAGAGATACTGGGGATGTCCTATACCTGTTGTTTACTGCGAAAAGTGCGGCGCTCTTCCTGTTGCTGAAAAAGATCTGCCTGTTATTCTGCCTATTGATGTTGATTTTGCAGGAGATTCAAGGTCTCCGCTTTCACGCATGAAAAGTTATACAGATACAACCTGCCCTAAATGCAGCGGCAAGGCAATACGCGATACAGATACAATGGATACATTTGTTGATTCATCCTGGTATTATGCAAAATACACATCCCCTGGATCTGCACAAATGTTTGATTCAGAAGAACTTAAATACTGGATGCCTGTTGATCAGTACATCGGTGGGATTGAGCACGCTGTACTGCATCTTCTATATGCAAGATTTTTTTCAATGGTTCTTCTTGATTTGGGGCTATTAAAAAATGAAGAACCGTTTACAAGACTGCTCACTCAGGGCATGGTAATCAAAGACGGAGCAAAGATGAGCAAGTCAAAAGGAAATGTAGTTGATCCTGATGATATTATTGAAAAATACGGAGCTGATACAGTTCGTCTGTTTATGCTTTTTGCAGCTCCTCCTCAAAAAGATCTCGACTGGTCTGACAAAGGTGTTGAAGGATCATTCCGTTTTTTAAGCAGAGTATGGAGATTTGTTTCCGCTTACAAAGATTTATATAATGAAAAATTCAATTTTAACGGTCTTAGTTTAAATGAAAAGCTTTCAAGCGTTAGAAACGAGCTTCACAGAACTCTCAAGATTGTCACCAACGATATTGAAGAAAGAATGCAGTACAACACAGCCATTGCAAGAATGATGGAGCTTACAAACTTTCTGTATCAGATTGATGAAAGCGAGTTAAAATCTCCTGAAGGCAGGATGGTAATATCTGAAGTTTTTTCTATTTTTATCAGAATGCTTTTCCCGTTTGCTCCTCATGCAGCTGAAGAGATGTGGGAAATGACAGGCAATAAAAACACCCTGACATCAAGCATTTGGCCCGAGTTTATAAGTGAACTCTCAGAAAAAAATATGATTGAAATAGTATTTCAGATTAATGGAAAAATAAAATCCAAGGCAAGTGTTCTGCCTGGTATTCCTGAAGAAGAAATGAAAAAACTTGCTCTTGATGACAGCAAAATAAAAGATACCGTGACAGGTAAAACTATTGTTAAAGTTATTACTGTTCCAAACAAGCTTGTTAATATTGTAATAAAATAATTATTTTTCCCATTTGATGTAAGTTAAGGGGTTAGGGAGATAAAAAGATGTTGATATTTGAGATTTTTTATCCCCTTATCTCATCCATCTCATCATCTCCTGTTTCTTACACATTTTAAAAAAACTAATAGAATCGATGTCAGAATATTCAAGTCACACACCGGGATTTTAAGGGGTTTTACATTACAATGAATTTCAAATTCAATATTTATGTATGATATAATTATAATAGGAACTGGACCTGCAGGTCTTTTCTCTGCTGCTTCACTTTCTTCAACATCAAAAAAAATTCTTATTCTTGAGAAAAATTCTTCAGCGGGTAAAAAGCTTCTGCTTTCAGGAAGCGGCCAGTGCAATCTGTCCCATTCCGGCGAAATAAATTCCTTTTTTTCAAAATACGGCTGTAAATCGAATTTTATCAAGCCTGCTATTCTAAATTTTTCAAATAAAGACTTAATAGAATTTTTTGAAAAAAAAGGCCTGCCTCTTTTTGAGCGGGAAGATGGTAAAATTTTTCCCAAAAGCCTGAAATCATCCGATTTGCTTCAATTGCTTCTAAATCTGTGCAATTCAGAAAATGTTATTATAAAATACAATGAACCAGTTATTGATGTTGATTATAATAATCAGGATTTTATTATTATATCTTTAAAAGAAACCTACAAATCTAAAATGCTGATAATAGCTACAGGTGGCAAATCCTATCCGAAAACAGGATCAACAGGAGATGGTTATTCATTCGCTAAAAAACTCGGACATACTATAATAAATCCCAAACCTGCACTTGTTCCTGTTAAAATTAAAGATTATTCTTTTGCAGAACTTTCCGGAATATCAATTCCGGATGTTTTAATCAAATTGATGAGAAACAATAAATTTATTGAGGAATGTACAGGCGATATTCTTTTTACTCACAGGAATATTTCCGGCCCGGTAATTTTAAATATATCAAGATATGTAGAAAAAAACGATTTACTAATAATAAATTTTCTATCCGGAACAGAAATTAATTCTCTGGATGAATATTTAATAAAGGAATCATCTGTAAACGGCAAGCGATCTATTAAATCTGTTTTAAAAAATCTTTCATTACCATCGCGCCTGATAGATACCTTATTGCATTTTTCAGGCATCAATACAGAAACAAAATGTGCTGAATTACCAAAAGAATCGAGGAAGAAAATATTAGAAAATTTTTTCTCTTTTAAAATGGAAGTCGAAAGGAATGAAGATTTTGAAATTGCAATGGTTACATCCGGCGGAGTAAACACTGAGGAAGTTAACAGAAAAACCATGGAATCAAAAATAGTTTCAGGTCTTTACATAATAGGCGAATTGCTTGATATTGATGGAGACAGCGGCGGCTACAACATACAGACCGCGTTTTCTACAGGAAAACTCGCAGCCGATTCAATAATAAAATCATGATCTAATTTTAATCATATCAGCAAGCACCCGTAAATAATTCGAAAGTCTCTGCTTTGCATCAATATCGAGATAAAGAAAAGACATCCCGTATTCATAGTAACCCTTGTCTGAAACAAAACTTTTTGATACAATGCATTCTATATTTGAAAAAGAGTAATCCATACCGCCGATTATTTCGCTGAAACTCAATTTATAAACAATTTTCTTTTTTAATATTTCTGCTGTTTTTATTCTTATACCCTCTAATGATATATCACGGACACTTATCTGCTGAGGTTCAAGCATCTGCTGGGAGAAAATTTTACCATCAACATACTGTACCGGAATTCTCGCATATCTTCTTTCGTTATAAACATTCAGATTTTTTGGATATGAAAAGATCATTTTATCCCCGGCATTCCGGATTAGATTGCTTTCGCCTGAAATAAACTCCCTGTTTTTAGAAAAATTTATTAATGCAGCCGCACCCTTGGGCAGAACAAGCAGATTCGGATCAATTGGATCAATCGCCATCCGGTCTGCAGCTACAGAAAGAACTTTTTTTTCAAAAAAATAAAGTTTTCCGTTTACTACAGTTTCAATTTCCACTTTTGTATTTGGAAGTATGGGATATGAAGCAATCAGCATCCTGTTAACTTCAGACTTGCTGATTTTCAGCCGTTTTATATTAAGATAAAAATATTCAGCAAACTTTTCCAATACTGCAAAAGGAACGGAATCAGCCATAAATTCCTTTTTTTTGAATTCAGAAATAATGTCCGCAATTATTTTTCTTTGTGCACTGTTAAATTCAGGTCCGCGGCGTATAATAGGCTGAGGAGTTTTAGTTGGACCGGATGAAAATGTTTTCCCGGATTTTACAGGAACATTTTCAACATACATTGTATAAAGTTTATATAGACCATATATACCAGCTATTACACCCAGCAGAATAAGTATAGATCCGAAATTTGTTGAAGAATCAGTAGCGCTGCTAAAGCCCTGTGATAAATTGCTTATTGGATTGCTCATATAATTCTCCGTAAATATTTTTTTGTTATTACAATATCGGGAATAATAATATGAAAATAAACTTTTATTTAACCACTTTTATAACCACAGAATCGTTTTCAATATCCGCAACAGCTTTACCGCCGGATTTTAAATCACCGAATAGAACCTGATCTACGAAGAAATTTTTAATTTTCTCCTGCACTATCCGTGATATTTCCCTTGCGCCAAATTCCTTTGAGTAGCCTTTCTGTCCAAGCCATTTAAGGCAGGAATCTGTAATTTCCAAAACAACATTTTTTTCTGATAATTGTTTTATAAATAAATTTATTTCTTTTTTTACTATCTGAAGAAGAATTTCCTCATTCAAGTTGCTGAATGTAACTATTGCATCCAGCCTGTTTCTGAATTCCGGAGAGAAAAATTTTTCCACTGCTGTATCTATAGCTTCATTTTTCAGAACTCTTTCACCAAAACCAAGTTCTCTTTTTCCTAGCTCTCTTGCTCCGGCATTTGAAGTCATAATAATAATTACATTCCTGAAGTCGGCTTTTTTACCGTTATTATCTGTAAGAGTTGCATAGTCCATCACTTGAAGAAGTGTATTGAATATATCCGAATGAGCTTTTTCTATTTCGTCAAGAAGCATAACGCAGTATGGGGATTTACGTATAGCCTCTGTCATTAAACCGCCTTCTTCATAACCAACATAGCCGGGAGGCGCTCCAATCAATCTGGCAACTGTGTGTTTCTCCTGGTACTCGCTCATATCAAATCTGTGAAGCGGGATTCCTAGTGTTAATGCTAGCTGCCGCGCAAGCTCAGTTTTTCCAACACCTGTTGGTCCTACAAATAAAAATGAAGCTACCGGCCTGTCCGGATTACCAAAACCTGCCCTGTTTCTTTTTATTGCTGAAGCAACAATATCAACAGCAGAATCCTGGCCGAAAATCTGATTCTTGATTTCATCAGCTGTATCATGCAGTTTATCCATTTCTGATGAAGTAATTGTTTTCTCAGGTATACGGGCAATTTTTGAAACGACTTTTTCAATATCTGCAACTGTTATAGCAATTGCATCATCGCTGATCCTGTTCATGTGAATAAAGGCTCCGGCTTCATCTATTACATCTATTGCTTTATCAGGCAAATGTCTTTCATTGATAAATTTAAATGAAAGTTCCGCTGCTGCCTTTAAAGTCTCATCTGAATAAATTACAAGATGATGTTTTTCATACCGCTCTTTTAAACCCTGTAAAATTTCTATTGTTTCACTGACAGTAGGCTCCGGGATTTCAATCTTCTGAAAACGGCGTGAAAGCGCCCTGTCTTTATCAAAATATTTTTTATATTCTTCGTATGTGGTAGATCCGATACATTTAATCTTTCCGGAAGTCAGGATCGGTTTCAGCATATTTGATGCGTCCATTGATCCGCCGGAAACAGCTCCTGCACCGACAACAGTATGGATCTCATCAATAAATAAAATCACATTATCAAGTTTCTGCAATTCAAATAAAACTTTTTTCATTCTGTCTTCAAAATCCCCGCGGAACTTTGTGCCTGCAAGCATTGACCCCAGGTCAAGTGAATATATTTTCGCACCCTGCAGAGGCTTTGGTACTGTACCGTCATTGATTTTCTGCGCAAGACCTTCTGTTATTGCAGTTTTACCAACACCCGGATCGCCAACGTGTATCGGATTATTTTTTATTCTTCTGCAAAGGACCTGAACTGTTCTTTCAATAATATCTTCACGTCCAATGAGAGGATCGATCTCGCCTCTTGCTGCTTTAGCAGTCAGTTCAGTTGTGAAGGCTTTAAGTATTTTATTTTCATCGTTTTTATCATCTGAAACTTTCTCTTCAGAAGGCTGGGCTTCTCCAGGAAATTCTCCGGTTCTATGGGATATAAAATTCAATAAAGAATACCTTGAAATGCCTTCCTGTTGCAGAAAAAATGCGGAATGGGATTCTTTTTCTTCAAAAATTGCTGCAAGCACATCTCCAAGATCAAGAATATCTTTTTGAGCAGAAGAAGTGTGCCAGAAAGCGCGTTCCATAACATTCTGAAATCCAAGAGATTGGATAGGATCTATTTCTTCATTTTCTACTTTGGGAATTCTTGTGTTTAGAAATTCTTCGAGTCTTTTTTTCAGACTTTCAAAATCACCGCCTGAACCGACAATTATATTTTTACCGTCTTCATTAAACAAAGCAGCATAAAGAAGATGTTCAGTAGTCATATATTCATGCTTTCTGCTTTTAGCTTCATTGAAAGCAGCCATAATTATATTATTCAGATCTTCGTGTATATTCATTTCACGCCTCCTCGAGCGAGCTTTTAAGAGGGAACTGTCTTGATTTAGCCAGATCGTGCACCTGGCTTACTTTTGTAGAAGCAATATCATAGGTATAAACACCGCAGATTCCAAAACCTTTTTTGTGAACATCAAGCATTATCTGGGTGGCTTTTGCAGCAGGCATATTGAATATTTTTACAAGAACTTCAATCACGAAGTCCATAGTTGAGTAGTGGTCATTATGAAGAATAACTTTATACATTTTCGGTTCATCAAGCTTTTTCTCATGTTCCAGCTTGAGTCCGCTGTCAAATTCATTTTCATTTCCGGTTTGTGATGGCATAATTCAGCGCACCTACTTTGTTCTGTCTAAACCGTTCAAAATACCCTGAATATTTTCTTTGGAAATCCACCAGCCTCGAGACATTACCCCTGATCTTTTTTTGATGTTATTAATATTTTCAAGCGGATTTGCATCCAGCAGAATAAGATCAGCTCTCATTCCGGGTTTAATATCTCCAAATTCTTTATCTTTATTTAAAAATAAAGCTGCTCTATAAGTTGCAATTTTAACAGTTTCAGCAGGGGATATTCCGATATTTACAAAATTATTCAACTCATCTATTAAAGAAAAACCCGGAACTGTGTAAGGATGGCCGGAGTTGGAACCTATAAGAAACTTAACTCCTCTTGAATGAAGATTTTTTGAAAGACTTTTCATCAATTCAGTAGCTTTATCTCTGTAAGTTCCCTTGTCGAAATCTGCATACTTTTCCCTGAGATCATCAATTTCTGAGTTATGTGTGCGCCACCAGGAAATTCTTGTTCTGAGATCAATATATTTCATTTCTGAAATAGCTTTAATATGTTCATCTTTTTTATGTGTAAATCTTCTCTGAGGAAGATTTAAAGTAGGACAAATATATACATAGTTCTGCTTTGCAAGTCTCGCGTAATATCCAATTTTTTTAAAAGGTATGATATATGTGCAGGTATCATAATCTATAAATCCGGTTAAATGTTCAATTGATTCCATTTGCGCTTCAAGCGCATTTTCAAGACCAACTTTATTCGGTACATGACCTGCAACAGGAATTTCAGCTTCTCCTGCAGTTTTAATCACAATATTAAAAAGATCAACAGGCAGATTGTCATAAATTTTTATAAAATCATAACCCTGATCTTTCTGCTTTATCACAGCCCTTGCTGCTTCTCTCTCGTTTTTCACAACAGTCATAAATGCTGATTCAGCCGGAGCACCATCTACAATTGGACCTGCTGTATAAATTGTTGGCCCTATTAAATTTCCTGCATTAACCTGATCACGGAGTTTTTTCTGATCCGGCGAAGACACGAATGATACCATATAGGAAATTCCCCACATGTTGCGCACAGTGGTGACCCCGTTTGCGAGCATAAGAAGCATGTCATATTCATTATTGATATAAACATGCATGTCTGCAAGTCCAGGCATAAGATACTTGCCTGAAGATTTTATCTGAGTGTATTCTATTCCAATTTTTTCATAACCGGATGGAAATATTTTTTCAATTTTCCCATCGCGTACAAGTACTGTTTTGTTTCTTAATACCCTGCCATCCCTGACAGAAATTATATTAACATCTGTAAATGCTGTGAGTCTGTTCTGCTTTTTAATTTCGCCTGTTATTTTATCTGCCTGGGAATTGCTGCACGAGAAAATAGGCAATGTTACAGCCAGCAGAAACAGTACCTGTATTTTAATTTTATTGGAAATCATTTTTTCTTCTTTATCATCATCATTAAATTTGAATTATTTTTTGCTCTGAGAACACCATACCCGTATCTGAAAGGGAACGGGATGCTTTTTTCTTTATATGCTGCTGTAAGATCCGGCTGATGCGGAGTATGGTCAAGATCCATAATCTTTGTCGGGAATGTATATACTCCGTATAGCTTTCTCTCCCAGTTATCATTAACAAAATATTTATACGGTATTCCTGAATCATCCTGAATAATTATTTCGCTTTTTTCAAGGAAATAATTGCATAATGGCTCAAAACCTTTTCTGTGGAGCAGATAAATTGCAGACTTAGTCATGAAATTATAATTCGGCAGCCTGTTAAAAAATTTTCCTTCTGGAGTTTTTTCATCAAGCGCTGAACTTGCAAGTCTCATTTTTAAATAAAGCAAAGTTCTTGAAGAATAATCATTTTCGCCCTTGAAAGTGATTCTGTTTCCTGTAACTCTCGGTTTGATTCCTTCAAGCATTCCCTTGTCATCAAGCTTTTGAACATTACCTTTTGAGTCAAGTCCTACAGCTTCAATATCATTAATGGTCAGATTCAGCCTTGCAGCAAATGCAAGTATAGTTGGAAGTGTTCCAGTAAAATATCTATTGCTCATGTGATCGTACATTTTCCGTGAATGAAAATAATTCATTGATGCAATTGTATCTATAGCATTTTTAAATGCTGTGAATCCGTATTTCAATTCATGGTCTTTAAGAGCAAGTGGATCCGGAATATGGCCCGGATCTTCAAGAGCCATCATAATATAATACGGGGCATTCGGAAACATTGTATAAAAATTCACAAGATCTGCTCCGCTGAACGGATAAAAAGCAGGATTTTTTGAGAGATTCTGCGGAACATTATCTTTTCTCCAGGGTACAATTACAGCTACTGTTTCCTTGCTTACTTTTTCCCAGAATTGATCCATATATACCATGTGATCTTTATAATATTGCTGTTTTGTTGCAGGTTTAAGCGGACTTTCTTCACGAATCGGCATGCCTCCGAAATATCTGGCAAGATCGTTCCAGTAATTGCTGTCAGCCGGTTTTGATTCAAGATTCAGGCTGACTGAAAGGATCATCAGCGCGATTAAATAAAACTTTTTCATATCGTATCTTTTCCTTAATTATTGTAGCTTATAATAAAATGTCTTTTTGACATCTAAAATACTGATTATTTAAACCACTTTCTGTTGGTCAATTTCTTTTTCTTTATTGTCCAATATCCATAAACCGTTTTTCCAGCTGTATTTTTCATTAGGAAAAAACCTGTTTTTATAAGACATACTGCTGTTGTTTTTTATATAATATCCAAGATAATAATACTTTAAACCATTGGATTTGGCAAATTCAATTTCTTTTAAAATACTCAAAGTCCCTGGGCTGTATGTTTCAAATTCCGGGTAATATGCAAAATATATGCTGCTTAAAGCCTCAGTTGAAACATCGAGAAATCCTACAGCAATTATTTTTCCGTCAATATAATATTCTGACTGAATACAGGGGCATGAAGGATTATAAAATGAAGATATAAAATCTTCCCTGTCTGTGTCTTTGCCGAATTTTACTTCTGAATGGGTTTTATAAATATCGTAAATCTCTTCTTTATAATTGAGATCTGAAAATTTCACAACTACAGAAGAGCTTTTTTTTAAAACTCTTCTCTGGCTTTTGGATGGAATAAATTCATTTACCAGTATTCTTATTGGAATGCAATCTCTGCATTCACCGCATTCTGGCTTGAAATAATATATCCCGAATTTTCTCCATCCGTTTGAAAGAAAAGAATTTATTTCCTCATTATTGAGTTCAGCAAGAAAAGAATACGCAAACCTGAGCTTTTTTTCAGGCAAATATGCGCATTGCATAAATTCGCTTAGTTTAGTCTCCTGTAAAACTATCATTTTTTAATTGCTTTATTACCACCGGAAAATAAAATTATAGTATAAGCTGATATTTTTTATACTTGTTTGTGTCAAATCTATTAATGGGCATGATGAAAATAAAAGACCCTCTCTGCCCTGCGGGCGTCTCCCCCTTACTAAGGTGGGGATTTTTAAATATCTTTCCCCCCTTACCAAGGGGGGATGAAAGGGGGGTCATACGGAATTTATTATGAAAGAAAAAATAAAAATTTCAGGTTTATGCAAATCATTCGGCAGCAGGGTTGTTCTTGATGGTGTTGATTTTTCCGTTTATGAAGGTGAAATCCTCTGTATAATAGGAATAAGCGGTACTGGAAAATCTGTAGTGCTGAAACATCTTGTTGGAATTTTAACGCCGGATGCAGGTGAAATTTTTGTTGATGGGGAAAATTACACCCAGGCAGATGAAATGAAAAAATATACTATAGAAAAAAAATATGGCGTTCTGTTTCAGGGAGCTGCTTTGTTTGATTCAATGGATATTTACGATAATGTTGCTTTCGGGATGAGAAGAATCGGCATTACTGAAGAAGAAATTAAAAAAATAGTTCCGGAAATGCTTGAACAGGTAGGGCTTAAAAATATCGAAAATAAAAAGCCTTCTGAGCTTTCTGGCGGTATGCAGAAAAGAGTTGGGCTTGCCCGTTCAATTGCGATAAAACCTGAGATAATGCTTTACGATGAACCCACAACAGGTGTTGACCCGATCACAGCCGGAGCAGTTGACAGGCTTATTGTTAAAATGAGAGATACTTTCGGGGTGACTTCAATTGTTGTAACTCACGACATGCATTCAGCTTACAGAGTTGCAGACAGAATTGCAATGCTGTATAAAGGAAAAATCATTTTCACAGGAACACCGGAAGAAATAAAAAATACCGACGACCAGTACGTGCGTCAGATTGTTGAAGGGAGGGCTAATGGTCCTATCAGCGTTTTATAAATATTTTATCTTTTCTGTCTTGCTTGTTTTTTTAACATCCTGCGGCTTCCGCAATCCGGTTAAGTATACAGGAACAATTGATCTCCATGCCCATAAATGGCTTTCCGGGAAAAAAATATTCATAGATCCGGGACATGGAGCACTTGGTTTAAAAGATAAAGGAAGAATTGCAGATAACGGCCTCACTGAAGAGGAAATAAATTTGAAGACCGCGCTAATACTTGAAGATATGCTGAAAAAAGCAGGCGCAAACGTTAAGATGAGCAGATACAGAGATGAGGATGTTTCTCTGGATAAAAGGGTTGAAATGATCCGTGAATTTTCACCTGCACTTCTTGTAAGCATACATCACAATGCTTCTCCGCGGAAGCTGGATAATGTAAACTATCCGTCGGTATTTATCTGGGGTAGCAGATTTGTCAATCCTGCCGGTTATGATTTTGCAAAAATCCTTCTCGATGAATTTCATCGCGTGATGGATGAGAGAGGAAATGTTATTTCGGATTTTACAGTATTTTCTGAAACAGGTACAAAAATTTTAAGGGAAACTGTGAATATTTGCCCTGGAGTAATAGGCGAAATGGGTTTTTTTTCAAACCATAACCAGGCCATACGATATGCAGACTTTCACTATAATGAAATGGAAGCTGAAGCCTGGTTCAACGCAATATCAAAATATATCCAGTTTGGAACACCTGATGCGGAAATTTTATTTTCAGCCAATGTCGACACTTCTGATTCATTAAATCTTGTCAAAGAAAGAAATTCCGCAATAGCATTAAAATTCAACAGCGGGAATGAGCTACAGGAAATAAACAGCGCAACATTATCCATTACAATTGACGGTCTGCCTGTAAGTTATAAAAAACTCAAAGAGAATATTTATATGATAAATTACGGTAAAATCCTGTATCCCGGAGGACACAGGATACGTATAAATTTCAGGAATAAACGCGGCATGAGCAGTCCTATTTTAAATGCAGGTTTTACTGTTGAAATAAACAAGGGGGATTATGATAATCTTGTCAGCAGAGGAAGACAGCTTATACTTGAGTGCTGCCATGTCAGTGAAGGCTTGAAAATGCTTATTTCTGCATATAACATGAGCCCGACTGATACATCAGGCAGAACTCTTGCTCTTGAAATCTCAAACGGCTTCAGGCTGATTGTAGAACACCAGAGCGCTGACTACTACCTCAGCAGAGCTAAACATTTTTATCCTGATACAAATTTCAAACAGGAACTTTTTCATAATACAGAATCAGGGTACAGATTCCCTGTAGAATTCCACGGTAAAAAAATGAAAGTTACAGGAAATGCAGAAATTCTTAACCTGTGCAGATAATCAGTTTAACTGGAAAAAAACATGGATAGAATAATTAACTGGCCTTTATTCAGCTCGCACCAGCAGATAATAATCCCTGTAATTATTATTGCGCTTTCTTTTATAATTGGAACCATTACTGAAAAAGTTATACTAAATAAATTAAAAAAAATTTTTACAGCAACAGGATGGAATGGCGCTGATATTCTTCTGAATTCTCTGCGCGGAAGCGTATTTTATCTGATTATAATATCCGGCTTATATACAGCCCTGTATCAATCAAATATTAATGTGCATACTGCAAAAGTTTTTTCAAAAATTCTACTGGTTCTTTTAATTTTTATAATTACTCTTATTTCTGCGAAAATTCTTGCAGGCTTTGTTTCATCCTATATTAAAAAGCACGATGAATATTTTCAATCAACTTCAATTTTTTCAAACATAACCAAACTGATAGTTTTTATAATCGGAATACTGATTATTCTGCAGTCTCTTGGAATTTCAATCACCCCTATTCTCACAGCACTCGGAGTTGGAGGTCTTGCTGCAGCTCTTGCGCTTCAGGACACATTATCAAATCTATTCGCCGGGCTTCAGATTATTGCTTCCGGAAATATCCGCCAGGGAGATTATATAAAACTCGAAAACGGTATTGAAGGATTTATTGCTGATATTTCCCTGCGCAATACAATCATCAGGCAGCCGACAAATAATTCGGTTATTGTTCCAAATCTTAAAATAACAACTGCAGTTATTATTAATTACAGTCTACCTGAAAAGGAATACGATTTTTTTGTTGATATAACCATACACAACAAAAACGAGATTAGCAAGGCTGAAAAAATTGCGTTATCTGCAGCCAAAGAAATAATGAAAAAAAATAATCCTGATGCAGCATCCTTTGAACCTGCAGTATTATTCTCTGAATTCGGATCATACGGAACTGTTTTAAAAATTAAACTCAGAGCAAAGGATTTCAACGATCAGGGAAATCTTAAGCATGCTTTTATCAAACTGATTCACGGGAAATTTAAAAAAGCAAAAATTTCAATTCCGGACTCAACCCTTTTGTATATAAAAAAATAATAGAACATGGATGACACGGATTTACGCAGATAAGGATAATAATAAGGATTTATTAGAGATACAATCATAATAATATTACCTGTTGTGATCTGCGTACTTCCAGTATAATATTGTTCCAACTGTCCCTGCAATACTTGTAATAACTATAATTATATAGCTGTGCAGAGGCATTTGGGTTCCAGGAGAACCAACAGCTCCTGCATAAAGCATTGGTATTGTCCATGGAAAATAAGCTCCAAGACCGATGTTGCCGAAAAAATTAGCAAGCCCCATGCATAATACAAGGAAACCTATAGCAGGCAGAAAACTTCGACCTATGCTTGCAATGAATGCAGTCGGAGGACAAAGCAGAATAGACAAAAGAGCAGTTATAAAAAATACCCTGAAAAAATCCGGTAATAAATCATATGACCACAGAGGAAGATTTATCAATATACCAAGCGCAAAACTAAGAGAAAAAATTATAATGCCCAGAACGAGGCACCATAATGAAACAGCAATCAATTTTGATAAAACTATAGCTGAGCGGGAAACAGGCAATGCAAGCAAATCCTTGACTGTTCTTTCATTAAATTCCCTGCCGAATATCCAGCTTGCCGCAAAACCAAACAAAATAATGCCTATTGCACCGGATGCCATTTCAACAAAACCTATATACGATGGCCAGTCTGCTTTTACAGCTGCTATTTCAACTTTTGTTTTCAATATTCCCGGAGCCAATATTACAGGATTCTGAATCAGCAGCATCATAAGACCGAGCATCATCGAAATTAAACAACCTGCTCCTATAGTAATCCAGAAAATTTTAGAACTGCGTATTTTTAATATTTCTATTGATAAAGAAATTAAAATTTTTCTAATCATATTTTATCACCAATAATTCTAAGGAAATATGATTCAAGATCTTCCTGTTCTGCATTTAAATAACATGGCGGAAAACCTGCCTGCGCCAGAAGACTATTAATAACTTCCGGCTGATTGCACGCATTGTCATCTGCAATACGGATTATCCCTTCATCGGTATATTCAACTTTATATCCTCTCTGATTTAAAAAAGAAACAGCACCTATTCTGTCCCTGGTATCAAGAAGCAAAGTTTTATGGAGAATAAGATCAAGTTTATTTGTATTTATTTCCTGCACGAGCAAACCTTTATGAATTATTCCAATACGGGTTGCAATTTTGGATATCTCGCTTAAATTATGACTGGATATAAAAACTGTAACGCCCCTGTTATATGCAAAATCTTTCAATAACTCACGGATTTCAACAATACCTGATGGATCAAGTCCATTAGACGGTTCGTCAAGAATCAGAACTTCCGGCTTGTGGATCAGGGCTTTTGCAAGGCCGAGCCTCTGATTATTTCCCAGAGATAGATTTTCCGCTTTAACATTTATATATTCAGTCAGGTGAAGAAGCTTGATTATTTCATCAGCATTATCTTTTCCTTTCAAACTCCGCAAACGGCTTACAGCGTGAAGATTTTCTTTTACAGTTAATTCCGGATAAGAATACGGCATTTCAACAAGATATCCTACCTTTTCCCATGGACCAATGCCTCCAGGAATAATTTTTTTCCCGCATACAAATGCTTCACCTGAATCAGATCTAATCATTCCCAGAAGCATCCTGATTGTTGTGGTTTTTCCAGCGCCGTTTAAGCCTAAAAATCCGTAGATTTCACCTTTTTTAACACTAATTGAAACATTATTAACAGCTTTTAAGCTGCCATACTGTTTTGTTAAACCAGCAGATTCAATTATATTGCTGCCGAAGATTCCATCAGACATGTGCTTCTCCTTATTCATGTATCATGAAATCCAAAAAAAACTTAAAAGAATTGTAAAGATGATTATTTATTCAACAAAGCTGATATATAAGGTAATAATTAATAATAGAAACAAATATCATCTTATAATATAAAATATTTTTTAATTATTTAAACTTTCATCAGTTTATTAAATTAAAATATATAATAATAGATAATTTAAGAATTTATTTATGAAAAGCAATGGAAGAAATCAATTTAGTTAAAAAAATTTATTTGTCAATAAATAACACGTAAAATGGTGTTAGTTTTAACTATTTTTAACTGTTATCCACATAATTATCCACATTATCCACAAAAAATTTTTTTTAGTTTATTAATTGACTCAATTAATTTCCAAAAAAATAACCATGCCTTTTTGGAATTGAAATTTTCTGTTTATAAATGAGACATAAATTGTAAGTGCTGATATTTTCAGCACTTACAATGATTAATTTTTATTAATAATAATTAATCATTCACATTAAATTCAATTTACTTATGCGACATAAATTTTTTTTTGTTAATTTGAAAAACCGTGTTGATAAAAAAAATTTGTATTATGTCACATTAAAGAAGTGCTATTTATAACTAAAAATTATTTATTACTATAATTAATTTTAATAAACAAAATTTAAAATATACTTATTTTTAATAAAGGAATATTAGGCAATATATATTTGTAATTACAATAATAATCATATATTTAACTTAATTCAATTGCTCTTATTGAGAGCTTTAAAATCAGACTCATATGATATAACTCATATAATCCTTTCTGAAAAAGACTGGTTTTTTGATTGATACTGATAAACATATAAATATAATGTTTAAAAATTTATGAAAAATGCAATGTTGGATATAAAATGATAAAAGTTAAAATTAAAGATTTGCTGAATTCTGAAAAAATTAACTACGAAACAACCATTTGCGGATGGATTCGCACATCAAGAGATGCAAAGGATTTCTGCTTTTTAGAAATAAATGACGGTTCTGCAGTAGATAATATTCAGATTATTGCAGATAATACCCTGCAAAACTATCAGGATATTTTGAATTTAACAACCGGATCAAGCGTGTCTGTTACAGGCGAAGTTGTTCCTTCGCAGGGTAAAGGGCAGAAATATGAAATAAGGGCAAAAAGCATTATTATATTCGGATATGCAGATGCAGCAACTTATCCGCTACAAAAGAAACGCCACTCATTCGAATTTCTTCGCGAAATTTCACATCTACGGCCAAGAACCAATTCCATGGGAGCAGTTTTCAGGCTGAGAAATACTCTATCATTTGCTATTCATTCCTTTTTCCAGGAACGCGGCTTCATATATGTGCAAACACCAATTATAACATCAAGCGACTGTGAAGGAGCCGGTGAAATGTTTAAAGTCACTACTCTTGATCTGGATAAGGTCTCATTAATAAACGGCAAAGCGGATTTCTCGCAGGATTTTTTCGGAAGAAAAACAGGCTTAACAGTAAGCGGGCAGCTTGAAGGTGAACTGCTTGCTCTTGCTCTTGGCGATATATACACATTCGGGCCGACATTCCGGGCAGAAAATTCAAACACTTCAAGGCATCTTTCCGAATTCTGGATGGTTGAGCCGGAGATGGCATTTGCAGAGCTAACCGACGATATTAAACTTGCTGAAGATTTTATCAGGCATATATTTAAATACTGCCTTGATAAAGCTTCAGGAGAAATGAAATTTTTTAATGAAAGAATTGAACCTGGAATTATTGACAAGTTAGAGGGAATTGTGAAAAGCTCTTTTGAAATCATAACATATACTGAGGCTGTATCCATACTTGAGAAGTCCGGTGAGAAGTTCGAGTTCCCTGTAAAATGGGGAAGTGATCTTCAATCAGAGCATGAAAAGTATATCACAGAAAAAAAATTCGGAAAACCTGTTTTTATAATAAATTATCCGAAAGAAATAAAAGCTTTTTACATGAAGCTTGATGATGATGGTAAAACGGTAAAAGCAATGGACCTTCTCGTACCTGGAATCGGCGAGATTATAGGCGGAAGCGAAAGAGAGAACAGATTCGATATTCTGCTTGAGAGAATGACTGCTGCAGGACTAAATCCGGATGAGTATTCTTGGTATCTTGATACAAGAAGATATGGTTCAGTTCCTCATGCAGGTTTTGGCTTGGGGTTTGAAAGGGCAGTGCAATTTATAAGCGGCATGCAGAATATACGGGATGTAATTCCATTTCCAAGAACTCCGAAAAGTGCAGGTTTTTAGCTGCTTTTTCCCTTAAGCATTTTAATGTTTTTTATTTCTTCAATAATTATATCGATCTGATGTTTGTAATCAGGAGAAATTTCAGGCAGTTTCGCAGCTTTTCCTTCCGGAGCAAGAGTGCGGAATGTCTGTTTTAATACATAGTCAATAAATTCTTCGCTTTTTGTTCCGCCGTATAATCTATCATATAATTCAGTTTCTTCATAATGTGACTTGTTCGATTTATAAAACATTATAATCGAAAGAAAACCGAGAATTACAAAATAAGGATTTGTTTTTTCGAATTCCCCTGAATCTATTCCCTTGTCAATTATTCCCTGCATTAATATCAACTGAGGCAAAAAATAATTTCTAATCAGCATTTTTATCTGGGTTCTGTCTTCAGCTATCTCTCTGGAAATAATTCTAAGCAGGTCAGGATCTGTGGCTTCCATGTGAAGCCGGGCCATGAAATATATTATAAGATACAGGTTTTGTGAAGGTGATAAATCTGTTTTTTCTAAAAAATCTGAAAGAAGCTGGGACCTGTCTATTCCAAAGAGTCTGCTTAAAACCTCTTCATAAAGCTTATCCTTGCCTTCGAAATAATAATGAAGCAGAGCCTGATTCGCGCGCGCGCGTTTTGCAATTGCACCCATTCGGGCCCCATCAAATCCTTTTTCAGCAAATTCTTTTTTTGCTGCAAATAAAATTCTATCTTTTGTTTCTGTTTTGTCCTGTGTGTCTTTATCCATTTATTTCTTTTTACCCGTAATTTTTTGATTAATTAGTTAATAAAAAAGTGCAAGTATTTGTCAAGAAGTAAACTTATTTTTTTAAACTGTTACCAAATTTCACATTAAATCCTGAAATAATCCAATAAATATCATCTATTCACAAATTGACCATGGAATTATTTCCAGAATAGAGGTTATCACAATTTTTACATAGAGCATTTGTAACTTTGTTTTCAATAAATTCATTACGCAAATTCTGCAAAGGAAAATCGTTCCATATATAACTCAGAGAATTTGTCCGGACGTTTCCAATAACAAATTTTTTATTATAATCAAAACAGCAGGGAACCACATCACCGTCCCATGTCACAGTCATATTTGTCCAAGGGAACGGGCATGTTACTGTTATGCAATCGCCCTTTTTTGTCTTTATAGATTCCGGAGCAAAATCATTTATTTCGGGAATAGCACCGCCCCATGTTGTGAAATTCTTTAAAAGAAATCCGTTAATTTCTTTATTGAATTCCCACTCATCTTTTACAGCAGAAACGCTTTTATCATTAAGAGAAAAATCAATCATTGAAAGAATTATTTTCATTTCAGAAAAATTTTCTTTTTTCAGATTCAGAAAATCATAGATTCTTCTGCGGGATATTGTGTACATATTATTTATACCGCGGATTTTAAAAAAGGATTCATCATCATGCCCGTCAAGAGAGAGATAAAGAATATGAAGCCCGGATGAGATAAGGGATGAAGCTGTTTTATCATTCAGCATCATCGGATTAATAGAAAGGCCTGTGTAGATTCCTTTGTGTGCTGCGTATTTAATGCAAGTTTCAAACTGCGGGTGAAGCAGACTTTCTCCGAAATGGTGAAGCCATACTACTCTATTGTGATTATGATGAAATGATGGATTTGCTTCTGCGAGTTCATCTATTATTTTTTTAAAAATTTCAATATCCATAAAACCCTGTTCTCTGGTCATATGATGAGTTCTCGGACACATGACACATTTCATTGGGCAATGGTTTGTCAGTTCAATATTGAAAATTCCAAATGGATGAGCAACTGTAATTTTTCTTTCAGATTGAAAGTTTATTGTCTGCCCATCCATTTAAAATGATTATTTTTTTCTTTTTTCCGGTCTTAATGCCCGTACTGCAGCTCCAGCCTGCCAAAGTTCTGAATCGCGCATTTCTTTCAGTTCAGCCTCAAGTTTAACTTTATAATCCGGAGCGCTGTTGACTCTTATTACTACTTCTGTTTCTTTACCTGTTGCAACTGAATCATAAAGCTCAGCAAATACCGGCTCTACTGCTTTGCGGAATTTATGACGCCAGTCAAGCGCGCCGCGTTGAGCAGTACCTGAACAATTGGCATACATCCAATCCATACCGTTTTCAGCAACTAAACGTATAAGACTCTGTGTTAGCTCTTCTACTGTTTCGTTAAAGGATTCACTTGGACTGTGGCCATGCTTTCGCAATTCATTGTACTGAGCTTCCATCATGCCAGCGAGAGCACCCATAAGAACACCTCTTTCACCTGTCAGATCGCTGTAAACTTCCATCTGGAATGTGGTTGGGAATAAGAATCCGGAACCTATTGCAATTCCCAGTGCAAGTGTTCTTTCCATAGCACGTCCAGTTGCATCCTGATGAACAGCAAAGCTTGAATTAATTCCGCTTCCGTCCAGAAAATTTCTTCTTACACTTGTTCCTGATCCCTTTGGAGCAACCAGAATTACATCAACAAAATCCGGAGGAATTACACCGGTTTGTTCTTTATAAACAACGGAAAATCCATGAGAGAAGTAAAGTGCATCACCTTTTTTCAGATTTGCTTTAACTTTCGGCCATAGAATTTTCTGTGCTGCATCAGAAACAAGATACTGGATAACTGTTCCTTTTTGTACTGCTTCTTCAATTGTGAAAAGAGTTTTACCTGGAACCCATCCGTCTGCAACAGCCTTGTCCCAATACTGGGTATCTTCCTTTGACTGGCCTATTATAACATTAATACCGTTTTCTTTCATATTGAAAGCCTGAGCCGGACCCTGAACGCCATACCCTATAACAGCTACCACCTCATTTTTCAGAACTTCCTGAGCTTTTTTTAAAGGAAACTCTTCTGTTGTGATGACATCTTCAATGACCCCACCAAAATTAATTTTTGCCATACTGACCCCCTAAAAGTTATGTTGATAAGAATTATTTTTAACTAAGTTAAATTTTCAATTATAATATTATATTATTTATCCGTGGACACTATTACTTTTCAATTATTTGTGTCAACGGCTTTCTTTATTTGCTCTTTTTCCCTGAGACATAATTAAACCGGAAGATAATCTTTTTTTGCATGAAACTATTGAATGGGTTTCTTATAAATAAAGCAGAGCAGAAAAATTAAAGGGCAAAATGGAACTGGATAAATAAAAAAGTTCCAAATCGCCCTTTGCAGGTTTATCCAGATTCTGAATTATCCCATCATTTTTATGACCATTTCGATTGTGGCACGTGTTCCTTTATCGAAGAAAATTTTAAATCCTTCCTGCCAGTTTTCATTTTTCAGTCTGTTTCGCATTCTGTCAGCGTGAGGCTGTCTGTAACCTGGTTTCAGCATCATAAAGGCTCTGCCAGGATTATCTATCCATCCCTTTACTACTGCTTTTGCTCTGTTTAGAAGTTCAGCTTCTTCTGCCAGTTCATCCACAAGGCCGGCTTCTTTCGCTCCATTTACATCATATAGAAGTCCATCATACATGATCTTTCTGAATGCGTTGTTTCCATCAAGACCAAAGCGCATTATTTCAGTCTGGGCAATTGAAAGTCCAAGACCTATTTTAATTTCAGACATCCCGACTTTTATTTTAGGGTGATTTTTAATAATGCGGTAATCCGATGCCATTGCGAGTATGCATCCGCCTGCTACTGCAGCACCATTAATGGCTGACACTACAGGTTTACGGCACATAAAAAATTCAATGAATACATCTTCTGCAAAAGTAAAAAAATCAGTAACTTCCTTGAGATCTTTGAAGCTTAAAAACATTGGAAGATCAAATCCCGAGCAGAACAATTTTCCTGCTCCGGTTAATACAATTCCCTTAAGCGCATCATCTGTGTTGACTCTATGGACTATGTCTTTAATACTTTTAAGAGTATCAACTGTTATTGAGTTGCCCTTGCCGCCCGCAAACTCTGCTATCACGATACCGTCTTCTATCCTTTCATTAATCATTTATTATCTCCTTGTTTTTTATTTTCAATTTGGTTTCTCTTTTTTAATAGTAATTTAAAATTTTAACTAATAAATTTTACGAGGAGACAATTTGTCAAGAATGATTCTTGATTTTGAGTGCATTAAAAATTTCTCTTAACCTTTTGTCTTTTGAACTTCCATGGAAATATTCTGTATAAGTTTTTTACTGAATTCAAATATATCCGGAATTGTTTTTTTCCCGAAACGGAAGCCAACTGCACCCGGATGGCCTCCTCCATTTTCTATTTTATTCTGAATAAGAATATCCCTCAAATCAAGATTCTGAAAAGCCTGGCTGCGCCTTAATCTGAACTGAACCAGATCTGAAACAGAGGAATCATCATAAAAGACAACCATGCCCAGATATCCGTTTTCCTCAGCCAGTTTATTTGTCAGCGTTTTAGCGACAGATACAAAGATATCATTTCCATAAAGCTGGTTTAATTCATCCGACTCCTCCTGATTGATAATAACTGAATCAACAAACTCTTCGTGCTTCCAGCGTTTTAAAAGATAAGCAGAGCAATTCTCCTCATTGTTTGACAGGGTTTCGATTGCTTTAAATACTTCTTCCTTGGATGTTAAATTATTTGAACCGGAATGGGTTTTTTTTGTAAGCATCTCATCGAAAAGATTAGAGAAGTAATTATAAAACCAGCGTTCCTCCGGAGTTTTCAGATATTTGCCCATGCGCGAATCGCTGATAATGCCTGTAATAATAGACAGCACGAGATTTCTTGTAAATAATTCCCTGATTTGATATTTTGCAAGCAGCTTGGTGTTTTTTTCAAGTTTCAATGAAAGCAATCCAATCAGCTCGCATGTTGATGATGCACCAGATACAAGACTATATTCTTCATCGCCGAAATATCTTGCATCTGCCTCCAGATGGTGATCTATTTCAACACGGATAACATCTGCATTAAATATTACATCATGCAAATATCCGTAGTCATCTATCATGTCCGGCTTGGGTGTATCAAGCGATACAACAACAGAAATTTTTCCAGGAACATCTGAGCTGTTTTTAATAACATTAATTAAATTATATTTGCAGATTGAAAGAAGGTAAGAGAAATTCTCCTGTATATTGCCGCCCATGGCAACATGAACAGTTTTATTCATTTTACTGGCTAAAAGACCAAAAGCCACCATGGAAGCAATGCAGTCTTCATCAGGGTGCTTATGCCCAACTAAGAGAAAATTATCACTCTTATCAAGAAGCTGAATAATTTTTTTTATTGCCCGGTTTTTTAACTTGATATCCGAAAACTCTGACTTTTGAATTTCATCACGTTTTGTTATCATGGCAGCCAATCTCTCTTATAATATCATTTTTACTATTTCCCGTCAATTTTTAAAGTTACAGCTTTATCACGTCCGGTTTCCTTTGCAAGATACAATGCTTTATCTGCAGCTTCGCGCAAATTTTCAAGAGATTCGGCATGTACAGGATACGCGGCAATTCCTATACTGCAGGAAATACGTAGTTCGGGATGTTCAGGAAAAATAATTGACCGGATTTCATGGCAGAGCTTTTCACAACGCGCTAATGCATCATCCGGAGTTGTATCCGGAAACAGAAAGGTAAACTCATCGCCGCCATATCGGACAAGAATATCTGTTTTTTCAAAGACCTTTGTAAAAGTTTTACTCATGGTAATAATAACGCTGTCTCCGAAAGGTAGACCGTAATTTTTATTCAATGTTCCAAAGCGGTCAAGATCAAACATTGCATAACTCAAATGCTTGTTTTCCAATTTTGCTTTTCTGAAAAATGCTTCAAGAGAATCGTCAAGATACCTGCGGTTGAAAAGACCTGTAGCTTCATCTGTTATTGCACGCTTTCTGGCATTCTCGCCCCACACAACCATTTGAGACACAAATGAACCGGTTGCTGCAAGGCGCTGGGCTATTATACCGAGCATACCGTATAAAATTTTTGTTGCTGCTTCGGATTTTTTTTCAATTAAAGAAAGAAATTCTTCAGCTTTCAGTCCTAAAAACACGCTGTCAGTTAAAGCAGTGCAGGATGCAGATCTCGGAAGCTGTTCAATTATTGACATCTCACCAAAAAAATTTCCTTCATTTAAGCGTGAAATTTCAAGTTTCTTGCCGTCGCTTAATGTTACTTCAATCAAAACTGATCCCTGTATAATGATAAACATTTCATCGCCTGATGATCCTTCCTCAAACAGAATTTCATCCTTCCTGCAGCGGGTAATGCGCATCAGGCTGTAAACATAAGCACGCTGTTCGCTATCCAGTGTAGAAAATATTCCGATCTTTCCGAGAATATCTTCAGGTTTTTCAAATGTCTGCATTACTTATCCTCAGTAAAAAGAATCTGGCTGCCGCCCCTGCCGCGTCCGATAAGCGGCAGTTCATGAGCTATTGCAATAAGTTCCAAACCATTATCCGAATGATCAGGGTAAAGCGATATGCCGGAACTCACAGTTATTTTAAAAGAATCAGTTTTTATAATTTCTTTTATATCAAGATTATTCATATAATCTTTGATTTTCTCAGCTTCTGTTTTTGCATCATCTCTGCCCATTCCCGGAAGCAGAAGAGCAAGCTCATTACCCATATATTTTACTGCTATTCCAAAACCAGATTTGTCGTGATCTGATAATTTTTTCTGCAATTCTTCTGCCATCAAAACAAGAACCTGATCGCCTGCTTCATGGCCGAAAGTATCATTTACTTCCTTGAAATTATCAGGCTTAAACATGATCAGTGCAAGTTTTTCATTTGGCTTGTTTTTAATGAATTCAGGTATTTTTTCCTCAAGATAAGTTTTATTATAAAGCCCTGTAAGCTTATCGCCATATACCTGCTTTTTAAGTTCCTGCATTAATGGTGAATTTTCCTTAATTATGGAAAGGGCATTCCGCAAACGCCCGGTTGTTGAATGCAGGTATGAAAAGAGCATTTTAGCAGCAATTCCAGGATTTGCCTTGCAGAAACTATCAAAAGTATGGGGCTGTTTTGCTTTTTCTGAAGGAAAAAATAATAGAGAGCAGCCGCCTTTTGATTCGCCCTCTGCTATTTCTGCAACAGCCTTGGCATTAAACGGAACTCCTGTTAACAGTTCCAGCTCGCCGAATGAATCTCCTTTAACCAGCTGTGCTAAAACTGAATCATCAGCATGATCTTCTTCCATAATAATATTTATGGATCCATTAATTACTACTTTTATTTGAGTGCATTTCTCACCTGAACGGAAAAGCAGCGTTCCAGGATTTAATTCTGTTACAGAACAACTTTCTGATACAATAGCCAATTCCTCAGGTTTCAGTGAAGAGAAAATAGCTACTGAAGAAAGTATAATTGCATAATCATCGACGGATGTTTGTATATTTTTCATTATTATGCATTCTTCATCTTAAAAAGATAGAGGTCAATCTTTTTTCAGGTTAATAATATGACATAATAAAATTCCATTTATGATATTTTTTCTGGGAATTTTAAAAAATTAAATTCCTATCCGAAAGCAGAGTGGGATTCATCTTGAAAACAAATTAAAATTTTTTCGATGCTTTATATCTGCCCCAGTATTTTAAATGTGTTAATGATGTTAAAGTCATAATTCTTTCAATAACACGAAACCGCATCAGATAATGTATTATCCTGTATGTCATGAAATAAAACGGAAGAATTACTGCAGATGTTATAATAAATTTTACTATATCATTTTTCATCCATGAAAAATTTTTACCTGCATCAAAATTTGTTATTAGAAAAGCTATTCCAGCAGATATTGTAATTGAGAAAAAATAAAAAAATGCTACGAGAAAACCATGAGGCGTTTCAATTGCCTGTTTAGGGCAGATATTCATGCAGTGCATGCAGCTTTCGCATTTTGTTGACCAGTACATTCTTCCATCAACAACGCTGATGGCCTTAACCGGACATTCATTCAGGCATAACATGCACTGGTTGCATTCCCGTGAGGCAAAATAGGATTTTGAAAAGAAAAATCTTCCCATCAGCAAATATAAAACAGTAATAGGTGATATTATCGCATCCTGCACAATGTCATATAATGCGCGATAAACGCGTTTTCCTTTGAGAATTTTTTCTGCAAATTCTGTTACTTTTATTTTCTGCTTAGCATAAATAATATCTGTGCCTGCTTGTTCAATTGCAGGATGAAGTGAAATCCAGTTTGACGGAAGATCAACCGGAAACAGCCCTGCAATTTTATATCCTTTAATTATCAGAAGCAAAGAAGAAATATAATGAAGCACACCGCTCAATCCTGGAATAACAACTTTGAATATTCTCATTCCAGCGCGCGTATTTAGAACAAATGCATCCGCTCCTTTTGCTGCAGGAAATCTGCGAATAAATTTTCTAGTTATTTCAGGAAAATGAAAACCATGTGTTGGAGAGCAGAATCCTACGAGAGTTCCCGCAATTGGCGGTGAAATACTTCTGACTGCTGTTTTGCTGATATCAAACATACTTGAGCTGATTCCAAGCTTTTCTGCAGCTTCGCATATCCATGCAGCGCAATGTTTGGCATTTCCTGTTCCGGAAAAAAAATAAATTACAAGATTGTTATATTTTTTATTCATAATCGTTATTATGCAATATCACTTTTTTAACCATGGAAAAAACATTGGAACATACTTTTTATATTCAATATATTCTTTTCCAAGACGTTTCTCCAGTTCAGGCTCTTCTACCATTTTTAATTCCCAGATATTTATTATCATAAAAAGAGGTGTAAAAATAAATATCAATGATATTGAATTTGTAATAATTCCCCAACCGAACAATTGGACAAAAATTCCTGTAAGCATGGGATTGCGGACATATTTATATAAGCCTGTTTTTACAAGTTTTGGAGGCGGGCTTAAAGGTACAGGTGTTCCTTTTACTTTCAAAAAAAATATAACTGAAAAAAACATTAACGTAAAACCAATTACAACTAAAGGAATACCGATAATTAAATTCCAGGGGATGCTGAATATTTCCGGAAAATTTGCCAGTTGATCAAGAACAAAAGATATATAAATAAAAAAGCCGATTAAAGCCACATAGAATAATCCGACTATTGGTGCAAATATCAGCTTTGTTTTCCAGTTTCCAACTGCAACTTTGTTTATCAGATTTATCCATTTAGCAATTAATGACATAGTGCATACCTACAAAAAAAATTTTAAGCTCAAGATGTGTTAAAAAAGTATTTATTAAAATTTTTAATTATTTATTTATTGATACTTCTTTTTCAATAGCTTTTTGAACTAATTGATTTAAAGGAATACCAAGAGAGATTGCTTTTTCTACAGCTTTTCTATGTAAATCAGATGAAATCCTTATATTAAAACTACCCTTATAAGATTTATATACCTGTTTTTTGCTTATATTGCAAATATTGATATAATCATCTACAGCTTCTTTAAAAGATGCAAGGATCTCTTTCACGGATTTACCTTCAAAGGTAATAAGATCATTTATTCCTTCGATTTTTCCATAAAACACTTCATCTTCAGAATTGAAATGTACGGAACCCATAAAATCTTTATGTTTTAATATGTCTTTCATTGTATAACCTCCATGCTGCGAAGCTCGTCTTCAATCAATTCAATTTGATATCTTTTGAGAATGTTATTTGGATGTGGTTTATGTAACCGTATTATATGTTGAGTTATATTGTTTATAAAGGCAACTCTTGATCCAGAAGAAGAACCACCTGTAAATTCAGAATAACCGAAACCATGCAATAATGTTTTTAGTTCATTATAAGTGAAATCCTTCGGTTTGGATAAAAAACGATCAATTAATTTTTTATGTTTACTCATAGAAACAATATAACAAAAAAGATTTAAATATGCAACTAAAATATGGTTGCATATTTAAAAAAGTTTAAGTCATGACAAATGATTTAAAACAGCAAAATGACGCCTACCGTGTTGCGCATATATGACGTTTTCACCGTAGCGTACTCGCGAAGGTGAAAATGTGGCGCAGCCCGAAGTGGCCAGGGGGAGCAAAGCATATATGCGCTGTTATACGCTTTTCAAAAAATATTTTTCGTTCCTACACATTATGATAGGCTTTCCTCAATTCTTATAAATTTGATTTTTCCCGTTTTGAAGAATGAAAGATGGGTTAGGGGTGAATTTCATTTTTCAAAATTCCATATTTATAGGTAAATTATTATTCGCCATTGTAGGCTTTTTCTAGTTCAGATAGATTCAGTTTACCATCCATACCAAGCATAGCGGCGCTAACCCGATCAGCTTTAGCAGGGTCTGGATCACGCATCATGATGTCCAGGCTTTCCGGGACAATCTGCCATGTTAATCCATATTTGTCTTTAAGCCATCCACAAGATATAACTTCGCCGCCTTCGGACAGCGCATCCCAAAGCTTATCAATCTCTCCCTGATCTTTACTGTTTACCTGTATTGAGATAGCCTCACTAAACTTATACATAGGGCCACCATTGAGCGCTGTAAAGTTTTGTCCGTTCAGTTCAAAGTCTATTGTCGATATAGTTCCGGCTTTCACTCCAGCCATTTTTGCCACTGACTCTGTGACATACGATTTGTTCACTATTTTTGCATCTTTAAACAGCGATACATACAAGTCTACCGCTTCTTTTGCCTGGTCGTTAAACCATAAAAAAGTTACTATTTTTCTCATATTTTTATCCTTAATAAGTAAAGTTTATAAATAATTCGTTTTCTGAATCGATGCAAAAGAAAACATAATCTTATCCCCTTTGAAAGCCTATCATTTCTTGTTCTCCGTTAGAAAAATATTTTTTGAATTGCGCCTAACGTAAAATTATACGTAGTATTTCGTTATAAAAAAAATTACCCCTCTTAATGAATTTTTAATACAGAACATGTCCCATTAAAGCAATCCGATTCAGTATCTCCTCTTTTCTGTATGGAATTAGGTTTAAGGAAACCCCATGAAATCTGATTTTTTGAGGTAATTACGTGGAAGAGTCCATTGCTGAGCAAAGCAGCAATATTATAAAAATCTGCCCGAAAAGGTTCTCTGTATGGTTTTCTTATAATTTCAGTTCCTTTAAGCAGAGCAGCTCGCGATAAACCCATCTCAGCAAGACTCACGCTCGAAGGAATCGGATGATCAAACCAGGAGGCATTTACAGACTGAAAATCTTCAGCCCTGGACTCAAACCAGGTTTCATCCTGCCTGAATGTTTCAGTATACTCTGCCATTGAAGTCATTTGAGAATCCCAGGTTTGATCATTTTCATAGAGGTATGATATTGCTGTCAATACTGCAGCTGCATCAAAAAGAAAATTCTGATTCTGTGTTTCACCCTTATACAATGAATGACCGAGAGTTTTCCCGTTCCAGAATATTTCCATCAGATGTTTCAAAATACCTGAAGCTTTATCTTCAAGTTCAGGCATTTCAAGAAATTGCGCAGCCTGAGTCATTGCAATTGCAGTTAATGCATTGATTCCGCAGAGAATTTTTTTGTCCATATCCGGCTGAACTTTAAGCTTTCTGATTTGAAGCAGTTTCTTTTCAATTGGAACAATACTGATTTCAATTTTTTTTATCAGATGAATTTTTCCTTCAAAATTACCTGCCTTTTCAATATTATAAACTTCACATAGCTGATTGAATTCTTCATTCGTGAGTTCTTTTTTCAATTCATTGTAATCCCACAAATACGTTGCACCCTCGGAATGTTCAGTATCAGCATCGTGGCCTGATATATACAGTCCGCTGTCTTCAAAGCTATCCTCAAGGCACCGCAGAATATTCTCTGCCATGATTTTATATTCACTTTTGCCGAGAGTTTTATATGCAAGAGAATAACACCACAGAGCCATGGCCTGGTCGTAGAGCATCTTTTCAAAATGAGGGATTGTCCATTCGCGGTCAACGCAGTACCTGAAAACGCCGCCCTGCAGATGATCATTCAATCCGCGCAGGCACATGGCATCAAGAGTGTTGCTGCACACTTTCCTGACTTCAATTTTATCATCAATGGAAAGAGAGTATAATAAAAATAGCAGCGTTGTATGCGGAGGGAATTTCTGTGTCTGCCCGAAACCGCCGTGCAATGGATCAGCAAATCTTACAAGGCTGATTATCAGGTAATATTCCTCTGCAATCGGAGGGGTTTCCTCATTCGGAATAAATGGTTTTATATTTCCGGGATTTTTTTTGTAATAATCATTAACTTTCCGGGCAATAGTCAGAAATGATCCCATGGAACCGTTTGATTTCGCAGGAGCGTATGTGAGTGCGAAAAACGGATTAATATCCGGAGTTAAAAAAACATTTAAAGGCCAGCCGCCGCTTCCGCTTTGAGCAATAATATAGCTCATTAAAAACTGATCTATGTCCGGACGCAGCTCACGGTCAACTTTAATGCAGATAAAGTTCTCATTCAGATAATCCGCAGTTTCTTTATCCGAAAAAGCTTCTGCAGCCATAACATGACACCAGTGACACGTTGCATATCCTATAGAAACGAAAAGAGGTTTGTTCTCCTGAACTGCTGCTTTTATTGTTTCCGCGCTCCATTCCTGCCACCAGATCGGATTATCTTTATGCTGCTGCAGGTATGGAGAAAGCGATTTATCGAGATTGTTTTTTCTGATGTTTGTCATGATAATAAAGTTAAAATTTCATGAAAAGCAGTGCAATAACTTTTTTTCTTGCCTTTTCATATTGTTTTCAATATAATTTCAGTAATAAGCTATAAAATTTTAACGGAGGTATCACATGGATCAAGGCGGAGGAAGTGTATTCAGCAGTGTTCTTTATGGTTTAATTTTCATTGCTTATATTGCAGGAATGTGGAAAATTTTTGAAAAAGCCGGAAAACCCGGCTGGGCAGCATTAATTCCAATTTATAATTTTTATATTTACCTGCAGATTATAAATAAGCCAGCCTGGTGGCTTGTACTATTTTTAATTCCGCTTGTAAATATTGTAATTTTAGTTATAATGTCTATGGAATTAGCAGTTTGCTTTGGCAAAAGTAAAGGATGGGGAGTTGTACTGCTCGTACTTTTCGGATTTGTAGGATATCCGCTTCTTGGTTTTGGTGATGCTTCTTATTCAAAACCAGCTGGAGCTTAATTGAAAATTTAACCCTTACATCCCCCTTGGCAAGGGGGATGGTTATTTTATCCTGTTTAGAATTATTTTTTTATCTTCGAGATATTTTTCTTTTCTGTTCTCTTTCAGGAATTTTCTGATATTTTCAGATGTGTCGGAAATAATAACATCCGCAGGAGTTTTACTTTTTTTGTCCATGCTTGTTGAATATTTAACTTCACCTTTAATAAGTTTTTTTTCAACTGCATCAACAAAAAATTCAAATTTCATCTGCCTCAATTCAATTGTATTATTATTGTTCTTAATCAGATAATTTATGAATAGAAAGTTTTTTGATAAATCCAGTTTCTGGGAATCGTTTGTAGTGGCATTAATATTTAAAAATCTGTCTTCGCCAAGAAAAGACGGATAAGCAAAAATTTTCCCTTCATCATATTTAAAGCTTGAATCAGCTCCTGTAATGTCCAGATACCCATCCTTTCTGATTCTTATAAATACATAAATTTTTTCCTTTTCATCCAATCCGTACCATAATCCCGGCAATGCAGTATCTATTGAGGTTTTATTTTTCGCATCAATAGGATTATCTGAAGTTACAGTTTTACATGCTGAAAAAAGTAAAAGTAAAAGTATAGCAATAGCTGATAGTAATAATTTTATTTTTTCCATACAATAGACTCCAAAAGGCAGCTGATAATGACTAATTACTTTAACCTTTTCATTTTGCCTGTTTTATTTTATAAAATATATGAATAAACCTATAAAGCGATTGTCAAGATTAAATTTACTGACACTTGAGTTCAATGTTTTGTTTAAAAAACAATTGATTAAAAAAAAATTGACAAATAGCGCTTGTAAACTGATTCATTAAAACTTCTTTAATTGTATTAAACACCAAACTGCAAACAGCCGGTTATTGAACTTTATATATAAACAGAAGAATTAAAACGAGGAAATAATGGATTATTCAAAAACAGTAAATCTTCCGGAAACAGATTTTCCAATGAAGGCAAACCTTCCGGAAAAAGAACCGAAGATTCTTGAAAAATGGGAAAAAGAAAATATTTACAAAAAAATACTCGGCGCACGCAGCAACGCTGAAAAATATATTCTGCATGATGGACCTCCATACGCAAATGGACATATTCATATCGGTCATTCTCTGAATAAAGTTTTAAAAGATGTTATTGTTAAGCATAAATCCATGATGGGATTTTACGCTCCGTATGTTCCGGGTTGGGACTGCCATGGTTTACCTATTGAACTGAATGTTTCCAAAGAACTTGGAGACAAAGCAGCTTCCATGTCAAAATCGGACATCCGAAGCAGATGCAGGGTTTTTGCTGATAAATTTGTTTCAATTCAGATGGAGGAGTTTAAAAGGCTCGGCGTTTTCGGAGATTACGAAAATCCATATAAAACAATGACCAAAGATTACGAGGCAAAGATTGTAGAAGTTTTCGGCGGTTTATTGAAAGAAGGGTATATTTATAAAAGTAAAAAGCCGATCTACTGGTGCCCAACCTGCGTAACCGCACTTGCTGAAGCTGAAGTGGAATACGCGAATCACACATCAAGCTCAATATTTGTGAAATTCAAGGTGGATCCCAAATCTGTTAAAACAGCAGGGATTGATGCTGATAAACTTTATGTTGTTATCTGGACAACAACACCGTGGACGCTTCCTGCAAATCTTGCTGTATGCTTTCATCCTGATTTTCAGTATTCAGCATATCAGATTGATAATGAATTTTATATAATAGCTAAAGGTCTTGTTGAAAAATTTGTAGAAATCAACGGGAAGCAGATAACAAAAGAAGTTTCATTGAAAATTGCAGATATTCAATCGCTTAATGTAAGACATCCGTTTATAGACAGGGAATCAAAAGTTATATTCGGAGATCATGTTACACTGGATCAGGGAACCGGTGTTGTTCATACTGCTCCTGGGCATGGCCACGAGGATTATGTTGTTGGTTTGAAATACGGTCTTGAAGCTTACTGCCCAGTTGATGACCATGGAAAATTTACAGAAGATTTTCCGCAGATGAAAGGGATTCATGTTTTCAAGGCAAATCCTCTTGTAATAGATCTTCTTAAAGAGAAGAACGCGCTCATATCAACAAGTGAACTTGAGCATTCGTATCCGCATTGCTGGAGATGCAAGAAGCCGTTGATTTACAGAGCAACAGAACAGTGGTTTTTTCAGATCGATCATAATGATTTGCGCAAAAAAGCCATTAAAGCTGTTGATGAAACGCAGTGGATTCCATCGTGGGGCGAGTCCCGCTTCAGATCAATGGTTGAGACAAGACCGGACTGGTGCCTGTCACGACAGAGATCGTGGGGAGTACCTATTCCGTCATTCAAATGCGCAAAATGCAATAAAATAAATATGACTTCTGAAACCGTTATGTATTTCGCGGAAATTGCCAGAACAAAATCCATTGATGAATGGTTCAGCGATGACATAAAAAACCTGATCCCTCCTGACACAAAGTGCAGCTGCGGTTCTGCAGAATTTATCAAGGAGTTCGATATTCTTGACGTGTGGTTCGATTCAGGCGTTTCACACTTCGCAGTTCTTGACGCGCGCCCGGATCACAGATGGCCTGCTGATATGTATCTTGAAGGCAGCGACCAGCACAGAGGTTGGTTCCAGTCATCAATCTGGCCTGCTCTTGCTTTAAAGGGTCACGCGCCGTTTAAAACAGTATTAACCCACGGTTTTGTACTGGATGACCAGGGCAAGGCAATGAGTAAATCAGTTGGCAATGTTATACCTCCGGAAAAAATCATAAAACAGTTCGGGGCTGATATTTTAAGGCTCTGGGTTTCCTCCGAAGATTACAGAAACGATCTGAGAATCGGCATGGATATGATGAATCAGGTTGCTGATTCCTATAGAAAAATCCGCAACACATTCAAATTTATAATCGGCAATCTCGGCGATTTCAAGGAAAACGATTCTGTGCCATACGAAAAACTTTCTGATCTCGACAGATGGGTACTGCATAATCTTTATCTGCTTTATGAAAGCGTGATCAGCCATTACGAAAAATTTGAATTCCATCTTGTTTACAGAAAAATTCTGAATTTCTGTGCAGTTGATCTTTCATCAATTTATTTCGATGTTTCAAAAGATATTCTTTATGTTGATATTAAAAATTCGCAAACAAGAAGATCAACGCAGACTGTTTTAAACGAAGCTTATAAAGTTCTGCTCACTCTCATTGCACCGGTTCTGCCTTTTACTGCAGAGGAGATCTGGGAGTTTAATAAAAATAGCGGATCTATACACGAGCAGAAATATTATCAGCCGGATAAAAAGTTTTACAGCAAAGATGTTGAAACAAACTTCGGAGGAATTGTTAATGCAAAACAGGATCTTTTAAAAGCTGTTGAAATTCTCCGCAGGGATAAAGTCATCAGAGCTTCTCTTGAAGTAGAGGCATCTATTTGCCCGAAAAAATCTGAATTGAAAAAATCACTGATCGAAATGGGTGATGAGCTGAAAAGATTTTTCCAGATTGCAGATGTTTCAATTACAGAAAAATCGGATGATATGGTTGAATATGATACTGTTTTTCTCAAAGTTTCAAAAGCAGACGGGAAAAAATGCGTGAGGTGCTGGAACTTTACTAAAAAAATCGGTACAGACGCAGATCATCCTGAACTCTGCCCGAGATGTACTAAAATAATTAAAGAATTGCAGATTTAGCTCAGAGACTCAAGATAGAAGGAGATATGGGGATATAAGAGATGAGGAGATAAAAGAATTTTTATTTATCCCCATAATCTCTAAAATCACCCTATCCACTGTTCTTACACATTGGTTTTATTACTTTTTATTATAAATTGGAGAATAAATGAAAAAATATTTAACAGCTCTTGCAATAATCGGATCAACGCTGACTCTTGATTTAATCACAAAAATGCTCATAGTTAAAAATTTCTGTTCTCCGGATGTTTTTGTTTTTAATTCAGGATGTTTCCACGAATTAAACTATCTCAACGGATTTGTGAGACTTTCACTTATATACAATCAGGGAGGAGTCTGGGGTATTTTTCAGGGATACAAAAGCGTGTTTCTTGTTATATCAATCATTGTTCTTGCTGTCATGATTGGATATTATTTTTATGAAAAAAATAAAACCTGGCTTTTTACTATTGCAATGTCTTTCATTGTTTCAGGCGCTCTTGGCAATATTATCGACAGGCTGATGAAAGACAGGAGAGGGGTTGTTGATTTCATTTCAATCGGCATTGACGGCTTTTACAGATGGCCTTCATTCAATGTTGCGGATTCCTGTATTATTACAGGAGCTTTTCTGCTTGTAATTGTTTTTTACAAAGATGAAAGAATGAAAAAGTTAGAAAACCTTTCAAAATGAAAAGAATCTCCAGAAACGATCCCTGCTGGTGCGGAAGCGGGCTTAAATACAAAAAGTGCCATATGGAAAAAGACCAGGAAAACGGCACGTATTCAAAAAGCATTAAACCCGCATCAGGAGTTATTATTAAAACAGAAGAGCAGATCGCCGGAATTAGAAAAGCTTCCAAACTTACAAGAGATGTTCTTGATGAAACAGCAAAGTTTGTTAAAGAAGGAATAACAACTTCAGAACTTAACGAAATTGCACACGAATTCACTATAAAAAAAGGCGGGATCCCCGCTCCTCTGGATTATCACGGTTATCCAAAAAGCATCTGCACGTCTTTAAATAATGTTGTATGCCACGGTATACCGGATAATACAAAACTGAAAAGCGGCGATATAATTAATGTTGATGTTACCTGCATTGTAGACGGTTATTTCGGCGATGCAGGCAGAATGTATCTAATTGGTGAAGTATCTGAAGAAAAGAAAAAACTTGTAACAATAGCCAGAGAGTGTCTTTATATAGGAATACAGCATGTTCAGCCTTATAGAGATATGGGCGAAATCGGATATGCAATTGAAACATACGCCACGCAGCACGGATACACCGTTGTCCGTGATTACGGCGGACACGGCATTGGCATGCGTTTCCATGAAGAGCCTCATGTTCACCATTACGGCAGCAAGCGCAGAAATATCCCCATGCTTCCTGGAATGATATTCACAATCGAACCCATGATAAACACAGGCGGACATGCCACAAAACTTATGTCCGACGGCTGGACTGCTGTGACTGCGGACGGATCCTTATCCGCCCAGTGGGAACATACTGTTCTTGTAACTGAAACAGGCTCGGAGATTTTAACTGAATGACAATGATTCCGGGCAATCCTGAAATTGAAAATTCTGAATATAAAAGGGAACTGGGTCTTTTCGCTTCTGTATCAATCGTAATTGGAAAAATTATAGGCTCCGGAATTTTCAGAACTCCGGGGCCCATCATGGCTCTTGCCCTTTCAACATCTCTGTTCGGCCTCGTGTGGCTTCTTGCTGGAGTTATTACAATACTCTGCGCAATGATCTATGCTGAACTTGTAGCAATGCTTCCTAAATCCGGCGGGCCGTATGTATTTTTAAAAGAAGCATATCATCCGGTATGGGCATTTCTTAGAGGATGGGCAATGTTTTTTGTTTCCGAGACAGGCTCAATAGCAGTTGTAGCTTTAGTATTTGCAGAATATTTAAATGCTCTCTGGGCTGTATTTTTCGGTGAGTATTTTTCTAAATTTTATGTGGTTGCTATAGCTCTTGCAGCAATATGGATATTAACTGTTGTAAATTTTTTCGGAGTGTATGTTTCAGGAATTATACAGAGCGTTTTCAGCTCAGCAAAAATTATTGCTATAGGAGGAATTATAGGTGCAGCATTCGCTTCATCAAAAGGTAATTTCCATAATTTTACAACAGATTTCTGGCCAAAAGAATTCACCTGGGAAACATTTCTTGCTTTAGGTGCAGCAATGCGTCTTGCATTTTTCACTTTCAGCGGATGGGAAGGTTCAACCTATGTTGCTGAAGAAGTAAAAAATCCTAAAAAAAATCTGCCTCTTTCACTTTTCCTCGGAATAACAGGTGTAATTATTCTTTATGCCGGAGCAAATATAGCATATATTTATATACTTCCAGTGGAAGTAATGAAAGGATCAACACTTGTTGCATACGATGCAATGAAAACAGCGCTTGGCGGTGCCGGAGGAATTTTCATTTCCGCAGCAGTAATGCTCAATACTTTTGGAAATGTAAGCACACAGATTTTCTGCAAGGCAAGAACATGGCAGGCAATGTCAAGGGACGGTCTTTTCTTTAAAAGTCTTGAGAAGCTCAGTCCAAAGTTTAAGACTCCCAATAATGCTTTAATTGCCCAGGCAGCATGGGCATCAGTTCTTCTGATATTTGCTTCATCTGCAAAAAATTCATATGAAGCAATTATTGATTTTTTCTCTGCTAACGGTACCATATGGAATATCATGACATTCTATTCCATACATCTCCTTAGAAAAAAATATCCGGATATGGAAAGACCTTACAAAGCCTGGCTTTATCCTTACAGTCTGATTATTGTTATTTTTGTTTATGTCATTTATTTAGCTGTATCATTAATTACAGCATTCAAAGCATCAATGACCGGAATCCTTTTAACATCTACCGGCTTGCTTTATTACTGGTTTTTTATACATAAGAAAAAACAGGGATAATTTCTACCCACTCTGCCCTACGGGCATCTCCCCCTTGGTAATTGGGAGATAAAAAATTTTTAAAAATTAGTATTCCCCCTTAACAAGAGAAAACGGAACGGGGTAGTTATTTCCCGAGAAAGTTTTTATACGCAGCAATTTTCCTCTTGATATAAAGATTAGAAAATTCATTTCCCCAGCATTTTTTCAGCTTTAACATTTCGGTATATAAATCTAATATTTCAGCTGAAATTTTCTTCACCTGCATTGACTTTTTATCCAGGACTGATAAATTACCAATGAAAAGATTTCTATTGAAAATGGACAAATACCTCGTTGAATCCGGTGATAATGCTGAATCCTCTCCCTCAAGGCCGGTTTGCATAATCTGCGCGTTCGATGGAAAATAAAAATTAATAAGCTGCCCTTTTAGAAATGAAAAAGCTTTTGCCTGATTTGAATATACAAGTCCTGTATTAAAAGAATCATCTGTTAAAATTTTCTCAAAGTCGTATTTAATATTATATAAAATTGAACGAAAAGAACCAGGCCCGCCTTTTCTGTAAGCAATACTATTGTTATCGACCCAGAAAAATTCTGTTGAAGATGATATATTATCTATAATTTTACTATCCTGAACACCTTGAATAATCGCTTTATAATTTCCAGCCTGGCCGCTTAAAATGACAAATTTATTTGCATCAGGTGACTGATACGCGAGAATATTTGAGTCTCCTGATTTTATTTTTTCATAAACACTGCTTTTAATTATAAGTTTTTCATATCCTGTGTCCGGGAAAAATTCATATATACCGTTTTTTTTCTCCAGAAAAATTGATTGCCCTGATCCTGAAATCGTAAAATCAGCAAAAAGATAATTACTTTTAAAAAGCATAACCTGTTTCTGGTATATTTTTATTACAACTATAAATGCTGCAGTATTTGCATTTGCATCAATTGAAAATTTTTTTAATACAGCAAATTTCCCTGGCTGTGATAATTTAAAATAAGGTACTGTTCCGTCGAATCGCGTTATTTCTGTGCGTGTATGCTTTATCGTATCAAACAGATAAATTATGTTAATGCTTTCCTGTTCTTTAACATATACAATTTCTCTGCCATTCATCCATTCAGCAAATGCAACATTTTTATCTATGAATCCGGCACCAGCTGTTTTGAATGCATCAATTTTTTTATCAATAATTTTCGCGTAGATTGGACATGATTCCTGGATGTAAATTTTATCCAGATCAATGTCTCTTGAATAAAGAGGATTTGCTGTTATTAAAAAAAATACAGATAATAATTTTATTATTATCTGTATTTTATCTTTGTATAAAAGTCTTATTATTTTTTTCAAAATCAAATAAACAGAAAAATTTTATTCAGCCGGTGCAGTATCTTTCTTTTCTTCCGGATTCACATTTTTTCCAGAAGATGGTTCGGAATCCTCTTTTTTAACCGAAGTATCTGTTTCTGTTTCTGATTTTTTTTCTTCAGGTTTTACATTGCTGTCATCTGTTTGTTTTTTCTCCGGTTCTGGAACTTTTTCATCCTTCTTCATTATTTTTTTTTCAGCGTATGGAGGTATGATAAATCTCTGTCCCGGAAATATCAGATCAGGATCTTTGATCTGCCGTTTGTTTGCCTTATAAATTAAAGGCCAGAGCCTTGCATTTTTATAAACAATAAGTGAAATTCTCCACAAGCAGTCAGTATCCTTTTTCCTGTATTTAACTATATAAATTGTTTCATCAGTGGAAATTCGATCAGAATCTCCACCGGAAACCAATGATCCTGAATCTTTTTCCAGAGCAATCAATATTGAATTCAGAAGAGCTTCAGATTCATCTGCCTTAGACATTGACAACTCAAGCGCATCTTCATCATAATGCTTTTTTGATCCATTAAGAATTGATTCAGCATTATCTAAATCTTGTGTAAATTTTTTTTCTTTATCTTTAGATTTAACTTTAATCTGCAGATTCTCAACTGATTTTATTCTTTCAAGAGCTGTTCCCTTGTTTATTTTTGTTCTGGCTGATGAAAGAGTTTTCTCAGATTCCAGAATTTTCTGAGATGCATTTTCAGAATCATCTGCTGTCAGGTATGCATCCGCGTCATTAAGTGATTCTCCAGCACTTAATAACTCCTGCTCTGCGAATTCATTTCCTCTGTTTTGAGCAAGCGTTTTAATTTCTTCACGCATTACAGCTATTGATTCTTTTGCAGAAATTTTGAGAATCTTAACTTTTGCCGCATTCAGTTTATTTTCCGCTTCAGTTAAATTTGCCGAAGCTGATTTTATATTTTCTGCTGAAATGTCAGCGCCAGCTGATACAAGGAATTTATCCGCTTCCAGCAGTTCTGTTTTCCCTTCGTCTGCCCACTTATTGGTTTCGAGCTCATTTTTTCTAAGGGTAAGATTCTTATGCTTTTCTTTAATCCCGGGAAGTGCAGCAAGACATAATTCTTTTGCAAGGATGAAAACAGGCTTAGCTTTTTTTGAATCAAGGTATGATTCCCAGAATTGTTTAGACGCATTGGAATCTTCAGCTTTTTTTAAAGTATCATTTGCCATTTTATATTCAGCAGCAGCATAAACTTCCGGATTTAGATTTTGTAAATCATCCCTTGCTTTTTGGGCTTCAGTTATTGTATCTGCTGCAAGTTTTGGCAGTGAATTGTTTATAGCAGTTTCAGATGCTTTTGCTGAATTTATTGCTTCATCTTTTGCTTTTTTTACATCTTCCTTTTTCAGATAATCGTGCGATAACAGTAGAAAAGCTTCAGCTTTCTTCAGATTTTCAGGATCGTATTTATCAGCTTTAACCTCGTATGATCTTTTTATTCCGCTTTTTGCTGAGTTCATTTCTTTAATTGGAATTTCAATCTTGCACGATATAGCAAAAACGGACATTGATATTAAAAATAGGAAAAAAATTTTTTTCATGGTATAGCCTCTGGAAAAAATTTGAGATTTTTTAATTACTGTTTATAATATAAAATAATGGTTTATTTAATTTGTCAATATAATTTGAATTCTTTTATTAAAGTGGATTCTTAAAAAATAAAATATCAATAAATTATGTAATAGATTTTCCCTTGGATTAAGAACATTTTTTAAAATCAGTTTTTCATTTTTTTACCTGAAAAAGCTGATTTTAGAAGTCCCATAATAATCTTTTGAAGGAGGTTTTTATGATACGGTTTCTAATATCTATATTTCTTGCTTTTGGATCAGTAATACTGGCTGTCGCACTTGAAGGATTCAACCCGATCAATTTACTCGGTTTTTCAGCAATGCTTGTTGCTGTAAGTATACCTGTAATATCATCATTTGGAGTGTGGAAAGCAGCTGAAGTTGCTGCTGCCTGGAAAGATCCTTTTTCAAAAAAGAAAAAAGATTCATTCCCGGTTTCTATGAAAATACTTGAGTTTCAGGAAAAATTATTTTATATTTCAAGTATAGTTGGTACATTATTAGGTCTTATATTAGTTTTCAATAATATAAAAGCACAGCAACCCATTGAAAAAACCTTCTTTGGAATCGCTGCCACTTTAATCTGTCCACTATACGGACTTTTCTTTGCAACTATAATGCGTGTAATGCGCGCGCGAATTGACAATGCAATTATCAAATGATCAGCTAAACGCCCTCCATGTTTTCAAATAAACATGAAGGGCGTTTTACTTTTATTATTTTTTATAAGCAGTTATAAAATCTTTTACATATTTAACTGTTTCAACCGGCTTATCAAGATATGTCAGATGCCCTGCATCTTTAATAACTGCTGGCTTGACATTCCTGATTTCTTTAGAAAATATATCAATGCAGGAAACATCAAAAATCCTATCCTTGTCGCCGAATATTACAAGTGAAGGAGAATCAATTTTTCTCAGATATTTCCTTAACATATCCCAGCCCTCAGAATCAATCTGTTCTTTGAAATTTTTTTTGTTAAAATCATATCTTGTTGCAACAGCTGCGGTTATGAAAGATTTTAAATGGCCAGGAACTTTTTCCGGTTTATTTGAACCATATGCTACTGTTTCATCAAAACCTTCTGTTGTTTTAAAAACCAGAGGATTTTCACCTTTTTGATAAGCTTTCTGGAAATCACTTTTAATTTTTGATTCAACTCCGAATGGACCAATTAAAGTTAAAGATTTTACTTTATCTGGATGCTGGCTCGCATAAACTGCACTTATAGCTCCACCCATTGAAACTCCAACTATATGAAAAGACTCAAGCTTTAAAGCTGAAATAAAATCACGAAGTCTTTGTGCCTGATTGCTTACAGTGTAATGTTCGCCATCTACAGGCATAGTTTCGCCGAAACATGGCATATCAGGTGCAATAATTCTATAGGACTTGCTCATTAAAGGCAGCATATCACCCCAAAGATCTTTACTCAGGCCGAATCCATGAATCAAAATAACTGTTTCTCCTTTTCCCCCATCAAGATAAACCCAGTTATGTTTTCCCACCATGATTTCATTTCTTGACATACCATCAGAAAATCTTGCAATTTTTGTTGATGTACTTAATATAAAACCCGGAAATAAAAAATATACTGCAATCAATAAAAACAAAACCGAAACAAGAGAAATAAGTATTCTTTTAAATATTTTCATGCTTTACCTCATTATAAATATTTGCTATATTTTGTTTATATTAAAAACAATTTTTATTCAAGAATTATTTTTCGGCGAGAATGAGTTATTAAGATATGCAAAAAATGCGTAGATATTATTCTGCATATTTGATTTTTAAGAGCTATTTTAAAAAAGCTCTTAAATTCAAATTCCTGCAATTGAACCGCGAAGAATCAAACTGGCAGTATCAGGAGAAAAAAAATTGCTTGTTGAAGAAAAAAATATCTTACTTGACACATCTTCATTATAACTCCGCCATTATCTAAAAAATGAATTAATTTTCAACATTACTGTTTTGAATAACAAAAATCTCCTCACAAATTCATTTTGTTGGGAATACCAAAAGCAGCATGTTGCAAATCAATATAAAAAATTATTAAACACCAGGGTGGAGATATGCGTATAGTTCCGGTAATAATGGCAGGCGGTGCAGGCACAAGACTGTGGCCAATGAGTACAGATGATAAACCAAAGCAGTTTCATAATATTTCCGGAAATGGAACTCTTCTTGAAGAAACAATAATCCGCCTTAAATCTCTCTCTCCTGAAGAGATAATGATTGTAACTGCTAAAGCCTATGATAAACTATCTCTGGATGAAATAAAAAAAAGCGGCCTTAAGGGTGAAATTCTTTGCGAGCCACAGCCCAAAAATACTGCTGCAGCAATATATTATTCCGCGTATTATCTTAACAAAATATATCCTGAATCAATCATGATTGCTCTTCCTGCTGACCATTATATAAAAAATGAACCTGCATTCACGGAAGTTCTCGATCTTGCAGTTCTTGAAGCTGAGAAAGGAAAGCTTGTCACAATTGGAATTAAACCTACATATCCGGAAACAGGCTACGGTTATATTCAATCTGAATCAGGGTCTGCAAAAGTGCTGAAAGTTGAAAAATTTGTAGAAAAGCCTGATATTGATAAGGCAAAAAAATACATTGCATCAGGAAATTTTTACTGGAACAGCGGAATATTCATCTGGAGAACTGATGTAATAATTGCTGAATTCGCAAAACAGATGCCGAAGCTTGTAAAAGCATTTATGAAGCTCGATAAATACAGCCCTGAGGAAATTTCCAAAGATTCAGAAGCTGTTTGGAAAACAAAAAATGAAATTTTCAGTGAAATTGATTCTGTTTCAATAGACAGTGGAATTCTTGAAAACGCGCAAAGCATTGCAGTTATCCCAGGTGATTTCGGCTGGGCAGATCTCGGAAGCTGGAAAGCAGCAGATGATATCCTTCCCTGTGATGAAAATTACAACCGAAGTCCGGTTAGAGAAAACACAATCTTTGTAAATTCACGGGAATGCTCTTCTTTTGCAGAAGAATGTTCAGTTGCCATAGTTGGCCTTTCAAATGTTGTTGTAGTTCAATCCGGAAATAATATTCTCGTAATGAACAAAGATTCATCCCAGGATGTACGCAAGGTAGTGGAAATAGTCAAAAAGAAATCCAGGTAAATTATAGCGGAGAATAGATGTTTGATAAATATGTTTTCCTGATAGAGAATAAATCAAAAATTGTTCACTTCATACTTGTCATTTTCTGGATTACAGCTATTGCTTTTATTGGTTATGCTGATTATAAAATAAATTATTTTGACTTTTTCATTTTCTATGTAATAATACTGGTTTTTAATTCCATGTTCATCAGCACATATGATGGAATTATTTCATCTTTTATAATAGGTATAGTAAATTATTTCGGCAATAAAGAACATCTTGTCGGAGCAACTGAAAACCTGCTTTATCTGAATTTCTTTCTCAATTTTCTTGTTTTTTTTATTATTGCAGTAATAGTTGGACAGACCCGCAAATCATTACTCTCAGAAATGACCCTTTCAAGAACAGATTTCATGACCGGAGCTGTAAATAAAAGATTTTTTACAGAAATTCTCGGCCAGGAAATTGACAGGATGAAAAGAGGAGGCCATCCATTTTCCCTTGTATTTATAGATATGGATAATTTTAAAAAAGCAAACGACACATTCGGTCATTCAGCCGGAGATTCTATTTTAAAAACCGGCGTTCTTGTCATGAAATCTATAACAAGAAAAATTGATACAACCTGCAGGCTTGGTGGGGATGAATTTCTCATTCTCATGCCCAATACAGATTCAAAAGATTCGCTTATTGTTCTTACAAGACTTCAGGAAAAATTTTTATCTGCAATGCAGGAAAACGGCTATCCGGTAACCCTGTCAATCGGAGTTGTTGCTTTTAATAAAGTCCCGGGATCTGTTGATATAGCAATAAAAGCCGGAGATGCTGCAATGTATGAGGCGAAAAACAGCGGTAAAGCTAAAATAATTCAGAAGATTTATAAATAGTATATCTATGACCCGATATATTTAATTATTTTTTTGTGTATTAGGCCATTTGATGCAACAACATCATCTTTCCATGGCAGATATTTTTCTCCTGAATAACGGGTAACTTTTCCCCCGGCTTCTTCCACTATTATACTTCCAGCTGCACTATCCCATGGCTGAAGAGTTGATTCCCAGTAACCGTCAATTCTGCCGCAGGCTACATAGCATAAATCAAGTGATGCAGCGCCAAGACGCCGGATATCCCTGACATATGGAAGAATATTTGCAAGCTGAATGGAATTATTAGAAGATGGATTTTTCTTTTTATATGGAAATCCTGTAGCTATAATCGAATGATCGAGCTTTCCTGTTTTTGAAACATCTATCTGTTCACCGTTTAAATAGGCACCGCTACCGCTCATTGCTTTAAACATTTCATTATGATACGGATCGTAAACAACGCCTGCGCAGATTGAATTCTGCTCTACAGAAAAAATGCCTATTGAAACAGCAAAATTCGGAATCCCGTGAGCGTAATTATTAGTACCATCAATTGGATCAATATACCAGACAAAATCAGTTCCTTTTTCAAAGCTGTTGCCCTCTTCTGCTATTATTGAATGTGCCGGGAATTTCTTTTTTATAGCCTCTACAATAAATTTCTCTGAAGCAATATCCATGCTTGTAACAAGATTAGTCGGGGATTTTTTATTTATTACAGTTAATTTGGATCTGAAGCCCTTGAGTATAATTTTACCAGCTTCAAAAGCTGTTTCTTCAGCAAATGATATGATATTTACAAACATCAGTATTTAAAACCAACGCCAAACTGAAAATTGAATTCGCTATGATCACTTACCTGAGAACTAAGCTCAAATAAAAATTTCTCATATAGAAAAACATATTTCCCTAAATATTCATCCACTCTTAATGATAAACTGTGGCTGTTCCCCCAGAAGCCGGAAAAAGGCGCTCCAGTCATCCACTTGCTGAAATTCATGCCAAACCAGCCCTGGCCATTGCCGATAAAAGAATACGGCTCTGCATTCAATAAATTACGCATATATAATCTTTCAGTAAATTCAATGGAAAAATCTACAACCGGTTTCTGGCTTTTATCAAGAATGCTGATCGTTGCCCCGAGTGATATTTCATACACTCCCCAATAACTTGATAATATTGCTACATGATCATAAAAGAAATATTCTCTAATGGACAGTATTGAGTAAATTTTAAATATAGGATTTATAACATATTGATATTTCAGAAGATACCAGTCCGTATCATATGTATAACCTGTTTTTAAAAATAGAACTGATGGAATCAGTCTTGGATAAATGTTAAAAACAAATGAATGGGTTTCAGTTCTGTAGCCGAATACAATTCCAACTTTAAAATCTGTTAATTGAAGTATTGTATCAAACGCTGTATTTCCAATATAATGATTAAGCATTATTCCAGCACCGAGAGAAAAATTTGTAAATTTGAAAAGAAAATCAGCTGTTTCTGTAGAAATGCAAACTGTAGGCATTGATCCGCCAAGAAACGGATTTTCCTGCATAATGTTTATTTCCCAGGATTTCGACGGTGTAATTTTAAAATTAAAACTCTGAGGTGTATCCAGAATCAGGCCTTTGTTTAGTATTAAATTATAAACTCCGGTATTTGTATAATAACCGGTTCTAAACATTACATCAAGCCAGCCTGTAATAATTGTATCCTGTTCCTTTTTCTTTTGTTCATCTAAAATTTTCTTAAACAGCTCTTCATTATCTTTCTTTTTCTTTTCTTCAGCAATCTGCTTTTCTCTTTGAAGCTTTTTCATATATGCGTCAGGCAGCCATTTCGGAACTTCCTTGTTTTTCTGATCAATTTTTATTACATACTCTCCGACTCTTACAGCATTTTCATAATCAGTTGTTTTATAATATAAATACCCGAGTCTTTCACCAGTTACAATCTGCTTTGGATTTCTTCTCAGAGCTTCCTCATAATTGTTAATGGCAGCTTTTATATCTCCCTTTTCCTCGCTTGCGTATGCCCTGTTATGCAGAACCTTTGCTGTTGAAATATCGTAAATATCCACAGCTTTATCAAACTCAATGATCGCTTCCGGGTACATCTTTTTTTTACCCAGCTCAATCGCGTTTTTATTCATCTGCTTTGGGCTTTCTGCAGAAAACAAAGAAGGTGCTGTTATGAAAATTATCATTAAACAAATTATGAGGTGTATAGCTTTTCTCTTGTTATTCACACGAGGATGCAGTTCATCGCGCAGACGGGAATCCACTATCATATGAATAATGGATTCCCCCGCAGGTGGCGAGCATGTTTCTTCACGAAGTTTACCCCGGCTTTTTACCGTTGGTTTCGGCCGGAATAACTGGTGTTTATCCAACAAATTTAATATATAAAATTTTAATTTCATCATTTATTCATTTTCTGTTATTTCATTAATAATCTTAAAACAAATTTATTTATACTTTTTAATCATTCTCTGAAGCTCTCTGTCAGATTCCCTTTTCTGGATTGTTTCTCTTTTATCATATTCAGCTTTACCTTTTGCAAGCCCGAGCAATAATTTCACTTTCCCGTTTTTAAAGTACAGTTTCAATGGAACCAGTGTATATCCCCTTTCCTTAAGCTTTCCGTTTAATTTTTTAATTTCACTTTTATGAAGAAGAAGCTTTCTCTCGCGAAGAGGCTCGTGGTTATACCTGTTTCCCTGCTCGTATGGAGTTACATTCATACCTGTAATATATACTTCCTCTTTTTTAATAAAAGCATACCCTTCCTGAATATTCACTTTTTTCTGGCGGATAGACTGAACTTCAGTTCCTTTCAATACCATTCCGGCTTCAAAAGTTTCAAGTACATGATATTCAAAATTCGCCTTTTTATTTTTAACTATTTCTTTTATATCGTCTGACATTATATCCTCTTATGCAAATTCTTTTATCCTCGGAAACAACCATGTTTATCTTCTTCAATTATTTCTGTATATCTTTCTACTTCAAGTTCACAGAATTCCAAATGAATTTTCTTTTCTTAATATTATAATATACTTTAATTCCGTCAGCTTTTCCCGTATTTTTCAATTAAAAATCCAAGCAATGATCCGAGAATTAATGTCATAATAGATATTGGTATTAAAGTAAAAGGTTCTTTCCATCCGATTATAACAGCTGTGGGCAGAATTATCAGAAATGAAACCACAACTCCTTTTGCAGCAGGTTTAAGGTTTAAATCCACTATTGATATAAAAAATCCATTTACCACCCACATAATAAATGCTGAAAAATTAGCATCCCAGGTAAGATTCTGCAAAACCATTGGTATTACATCAATTAATCCTGCCATAATTCCAAATGTAATTCCTGTCCTGATTTTTTTCATATAATCTCCTTTAAATTTAAATCAGCAATTCATAGCAATAAAAAGGTAGTTCCCTGAAAGGAAAAAAAACTTCCCCTTTTTTTATGCATCCCATTTTCTCATAAGTTTTTATTAACTCAGGATTACCGCTATAAACATCGAATCGAACAGAATCGTATTTATTTTCCCTGGCAAAATTTAAAGCAAAATCTATTAATTTTCTGCCTATGCCTTTTTTCTGCCAGCCTACGTCAACAGTCAATCTATGTATAATCAATGGTTTTTTTATTTTTTCTGACCATGAAACTGTTTCCCATTCATTATCCTGAAAATCATTAAGAACAATTATTGCAATACTTTTATTATTATGCCGTATAGTATATAGTTCTTTCTTTTTAATATCATCTTTTATTATTGTTTTAGATGGATAATTTTCATCCCATTGAAAAATTCCATTATTTCGAAGATTATTTACACATGAATTTATCATATGTAAAATATCCACTATATCCTTTTGCTGTGCTAAAATTATTTCCATATAAATTTACCACTACAATAAAATATTATTTCTCTGCAATAACCAGCATTTCAAAATCTTCTGTAGTTAGTTTATCCTCTCTGCTGAAAGCTCCAAGTATTGCTCCGTAAATATCAACATTTTTAAAACCCAAACTTTTTAACAGCCAGGTGATTTCTGATGGAACATAGTATCTTTCATTGCACACAAGTTCTTTTTCTGCTCCTGAATCATCAACAACTGTTGTGATATTATGATCACGGAACGTCATTAAATCAAAACTGTTCTTATCATAAACAGCATTGCCCTTTTCTGTATGTGATGATAGAAAATCTTTTACTGAATGGAAGAGCGGAAAAAGTCCATTTAGAGTTGTAAAAATAAATCTGCCGTTTTGCTTGAGAGCTTTGAATGCGCTTTGAAGAATCTGAAAATTCATTTCATCAGTTTCCATCAGAGGAAAAGCACCTTCGCAGATCATTATTGCAAGATTGAATTCATTTTTAAATGGTAGATTTCTCGCATCGCCTGTTAAGAAATCCACCTTCACTTTCTGCTCAGCAGCTTTTTCTTTAGAGCGGTTTATCAATGTAAGTGATAGATCTATACCTGTAACAGAATATCCTCTTTTTGCAAGTTCAATTGAATGTCTGCCAGTTCCGCATCCTATATCAAGTATTTTCAATTTTTTATTAGAACTGATTTCTTTTTCTATAAAATCACACTCACCAGATGTACCTTGAGTAAAACTTTCCTTGTCATATTGAAGACCATAATTTTCAAACAGCAATTCATACCACTGTTTCATTTTTTACCTCTTATGATACTTATTAAAAATTTCTTGCTACAAACTGAAAAAATAAATTCCCTTTATTGTTTTTTTATCGAAATATCCGGGAAAATGTCAAAAATAAGTTTATGCTTTTAATTCTATAATGGCATCTGCAATTCTGATTCCATCAACTGCAGAGCTGACAATACCGCCTGCGTAACCTGCCCCCTCACCTGCAGGAAATAAATTTTTATACGAAACAGACTGAAAATCTTTTCCCCGCAGAATTCTAACAGGTGATGAAGTTCTTGTTTCCGCGCCTATAAAGAGAGCCTCTTCAGAAATAAATCCGCACATTTTTTTTTCAAAATCATTCAGTGCATCTTTAATTGATGCGCAAATCCAGTCAGGAAGAAAAGACTTCAATTCAGCAGGCTTTGTCATTGGATTAAAAGAATTATTAGGCAGATTCAAATCCAGCTTCCCTTTTATAAAAGAAGTTACCCTCTGAGCAGGTGAAGAAAAATCTTTACCACCTGAAATATATGCAGCTTTTTCAATTTTTCTCTGGAACTCAATTGCTGAAAGAGCATCCCCTGAAATATCTTCAGGCCTGACTGCAACCACAACAGCTGAGTTCGAAAAACGGCTGTCCCTTGCAGAATTGCTCATTCCGTTAACGCACAGCATGCCGGATTCAGAGGAAGAATTTATTACTGCACCGCCTGGGCACATGCAGAATGTGTAGGTTCCTCTTTCTGTTTTTGTATTATTGTATGTTAGAGCATATTCTGCAGCTGGAAGAAATTTTTTATACTTTGAATCTCCATATTGAATGGAATTAATTAATTCAGCAGGATGCTCAATTCTTGTTCCAACAGCAAATCCCTTTTTCTCAAGAACAGCATCAATAGAATTCAGATATTGATATATATCGCGCGCAGAATGTCCGGTAGCAAGTATTACAGCATCTGCTGTATATTCTTTACTTGAAGAAGTTCTCACCCCTGTTACAGAATTATCGCTTATTAAAAAAGCTGAAATCTTCTCATTGAAGAAAATTTCTGCTCCTGAGCTTAATAAATGTTTTCTGATATTTATAAGAATTTGTCTTAGCTTATCAGTTCCGAGATGAGGCTTTGCTTCAAACAGAATTTTTTTATCTGCTCCGAATTTAACCAGCATTTCATAAAACCAGCGGTTTTCCGGCCTGTCGGATCTTGTATAAAGTTTTCCGTCTGAAAAAGTTCCTGCACCACCTTCTCCAAAAACAATATTGCTTTCAGGATTTAAAATTCCTCTGTTATTGAGCTGCTCAATATCCAGTATGCGTTCCTCAACAGGCTTGCCTCTATCAAACAGCATTACTTCCGCGCCGGATTGAGCAAGCTTTAATGCTGAAAAAATTCCTGCAGGTCCAGCGCCTACAATAATAACTTTCAGATAAACTGCTTTTTTAACCGGATAAATTTGTGCTTCCTTTACTTTCTGTGCTTCCTGAAATTTACTTAAAAAGATTTCTCCTGCACTTTCATCAAGCTCAATTAAAATCCGGCATGTATAATGTATGTCAGCTTTTTTTCTCGCATCAAGAGATTTTTTTACAATAGAATATTGAGTTCCTGATGAAAGCCCGAACTTCTCCTGTAAAATATTATTAATTTTTTCTTCGGTTTCATCGGGATACAGATGTATGTTATCAATATATATTTTCAAAGTTACCTTTCTACCGGATAGCCGGTTATATGTCTGATATCAGAATAAAGCGGCTTTAACTTTCCATACATTTTCTGATAAATATTTTCAAAAAGCTTTTTATAAATATCCCTGTTCTTTGGAATAGGTTCAAAAACATCTCTTACATGCGTCATATTTTTAATAGCAGACTCAAAATTTGGATAAAAGTTCATTCCTACTGCTGCGTCAACAGCTGCACCAAGAGAAGATGTCTCGAATGTATGAGGCCTTTCAGATGGGAGATCAAAAATATCCGCAGTTATCTGCATTGCAATTTTGCTCTGGGAACCTCCTCCTGAAACACGAAGCTTTTCAATTTTAACTTTGTTTCTTTTTTCAGTTCTGATTCCGCCGTCTTTTAACGCAAACGCAATTCCCTCAATTATTGCCCTGTAAATGTGTGCTCTTGTGTGAACATCACCAAAACCAATAATTGAACCTTTAGCTTCAGGTCCCGGAACTTTTACGCCAGGAGACCAGTACGGCTGGAGCATCAGGCCCATTGATCCCGGAGGAATATCTTTTATCAGTGAATCAAATAAAACTTCCGGAGGAATTTTTTTCTTCTTAGCTATAACCTCCTCTCTCATTCCGAATTCCTTCTTAAACCAGCTTACCATCCAGTAGCCTCTGTATATCATTGCTTCAGTATTGAAACTTCCAGGAACTGCGCTCGGCCAGGGATGAATAAATGGAATCAACTCAACATATTTGCTGTTTGTTGTTTCAAGTGTGGCTGTTGTACCGTAGCTGAGGCATGCTGTTTCAGGGGTTAGGCAGCCCGAACCAAGCACTTCGCACGCTTTATCTGCAGCAGCTGCAATGAGCGGCAAGCCTTCAGGAATTCCGCATTCAGTTGATGCTTTTTTAGATATATATCCCAATATATCTGAAGGTTTTACAAGCTTAGGAAGTATTGATTTTTCCATAGGAAATACTTTCCATTTTATATCCGTACTGTCAGCCCAGCCCTGTTTTTTTACATCGAAAGGTATAAATCCAACCTGGTTTCCTGTTGAATCGACGTATTCTCCTGTTAACTTAAATGTAAGATACCCTGAAAGAAATAGATACTTATGAGTTTTTTCCCAAACTTCAGGCTCATTTTGCCTGATCCAGTTTGATTCACTTTCAGTAATTCCATATAAAACTGTTTCATACATATCTATCAGCTTCAATCCGGCTTTCAGATAAAATGGAGGCCAGGCTTCCTTTTCCGCACGCCTTTGATCAAGCCAGATTATAGCAGGGCGGAGCGGTTTTCCGTTTTTATCAACATTCACCATTGAATCTCTCTGAGTGGTTATTGTTGCGCACTGAACTGTCTTTTTATCAACCCGGGATATTGTAAATAATTTCTTGCTTGTTTGAGCCAGAACCTTCCAGTAATATTCAGGGTTTTGTTCTGCCCAGCCGGGATTTACAGAATAATATGGTTCAATTTGTGTTTTTACAATATGCTTAATATTTCCTTTTAAATCAATAAATGATGCCCTGATAGATTGCGTTCCAACATCTATTACAAGTATCAGCTCTTTTCTAATTTCCGGCATATTATCCTCTCTTTAAATTTAAATTAACCATAAAGCGAATATTAATATTATCTTATTAACTAAAAAATTGCAAGATTTATTAAATTGTTGCAAAAATTTATTGTAAATATTTGTTAATTTAAATATCTTATTGAATGTATACTAAAATGGTAATAATTCTCTTTAAAATATTTTAACAGGATAAATTAATGAATAAATTTTCTTTATTCCTAATAACTATAATTACAATACTAATATGTTTCGTTTCATGCGAAAGAAACGATATGTACAGCATTAGCCTATGGTATAAATCTCCACCTAGAATTATTGCAGTTGATAATGTTGCAAATGGATATATTCATATTTCAGATGATAATGGAGTAACTTGGAAACAGTATGGTCCGCAAGGGATGTGGTCATCAGTTGCATCATCTTCAGATGGAATGAAACTTGCCGCTACTGTTTCTGGTGGTTATATTCATACTTCAACTGATGGCGGTAAATCATGGGTGCAGCGAGGAAGTTCACAAAATTGGTCTTCAATAGCATCATCATCGGATGGTTCAAAACTTGTTGCTGTAGCAAATGGGCAATTTGCATATCATTCATCAGACAGTGGTGTAACATGGATTCAAGATACATTTGTAAATGAAAATTGGCTTCAGGTAAATATATCATCAAGCGGATCTCAGGCTGTTGCAGTCGATGGAACAAATAATTCCTGGATATGGCAATATGATGGTGTGATTTGGTCAAATTTAAGTATAACTTCACCACCGCCAGGTGTTTTATATTCCTCAATCTCTTCATCTGCAGACGGGATGATGCTAATCGTTGGTACACAAGGAACATTGGATTATGTATATATAACAACAAATAGAGGAATATCATGGTTCCAACAGAATATTACTGTTGGACTACCACTAAATCAATGGGTTGTAGCATCATCTGCTGATGGAATAAAACTCGCTATTGCAGCGATTAATGGCTATATTTATACTACTTCAGATGGAGCTGCTTCATCCTGGATACAAAGGGAGAGTATACGCAACTGGTCTTCAATTTCTTCATCTCAAGATGGAACAAAGCTTGCTGCAGGAGTAAATGGAGGATATATCTATACTTCAGATGATAGTGGTGTAACCTGGATTGAGAGAACTGGTGCTGGTTTAAGAACCTGGAAAAATTTAATTATAACAAAATAGTATAAGATATTTATAATTTAATAAGTTATTTTGCGATTTGCAATGCTTCTTCAATTGTATCAACAATTACAGCAAAATCTTTTAAGCCGACTATTTCCATAACATTTTTAAAATGCTCTGTGAGGCCAACAAAAATCAGTTTGAATTGTTTTTCATTCATATCCTGAATAATATGAATAAGTGTGGCTATTCCTGAAGAGTTTATATACTGGGTTTTTTCAAAATTGATTACAAGCGTTTTCAGCTCGCTGTCTTCTTTCAATGACGCGTAGATTTTTTTCATCTCTGCATCAGAATCAGAAGTCATATCCCCTTCAAAGAAAATAAAAGGGACTGTTTCAATTTTTTCTGTTTTTATGTTATACTGGAATTTCATAATCTGTATTTATTAAATTTATAAACTTTTTAGTCAATAAAAAAACAAATTATTGTTTTAAACTTATCAGCTCTTTCAGATGTTTTTTAATATCTTCATTAAATGGCAATATCTTCTCAGCTTCCAAAAAGAGCCTTTCTGCTTCTTGAAAATCACCCATTTTCAGGCAAACATAACCGAGAGTGTCCATATAAGCCGGATTTTTTTTATCATAGCTATATGCTGCGAATGAAAGTTTGTGAGCCTCTTCAAGATTTTTCCCTGTTTCAGCAAGAATATACGCACAGGAATTATATGCATTAAAATTGCTTTTATCAATTTCAATTATCATTTTATACAGTTTCATGGCTTCAAAATAATTCTTTGTTCTCTCGTAACAGTAAGCCTTCATGCTCAGTGCCGTAACATCACCCCTTGAAGAATCGAGGACCTCGTTGAGTAGTTTTTCGGCTTTACTGTAATCATTTAAATGGATAAGGCTGAAAGCAAAAAGCTTTTTAACTGTAAGTATATCAACAAAACCAAATGGCAAATTTATTATTTTCTCAAAATAAATGCAAGCTGTCTTATGAAGACCAAGCCTGGAATAATTCACACCAAGATTATGCAGAATCTGAGGGTTATCCTTGTCAAGAACCTCTGCAGCTTTTAAATCTCTGATAGCCTCATTATAATCGTTTACAAGGAATTTCTCGAGTGCGGATTCCAGAAAACCTTCAATTTTTTCATTTAATCCGGTTTCAGACATTTATCCTCCGGAATTTTTTTTCTGCAGATAATCAGTATTGTCGCAGCAGATAGTCATTGGATTGATTGAAATATATCCGTCTGCTACTGCTCTTGTATCTGAACCTGCTTCAAGTTGAGATTCAATTTTACCGTCGAGTCTCAGCAGAAGATCACCGTCTTCACCTTTGTTTTTTATAAATGAATCTGTGTATTTCCGCCTCCCTGAGAATGTATAAATTACTCCTTTAATTTTTTCTTTGGAGATATTCGGAAAATTTATATTAAAAAGATGCGGCTCTGTATTTATTTCATTTTTAATTTCTGCGATGAAATCTGAAATAAATTCAGCGTGTTCCCTGAAATATTCTGATGTCATGTGATAACTGTCAACTGAAACAGCAATTCCTGTTTTTCCGTATATATATGCTGTTCTTGCTCCGGCAACTGTTCCGGAGAATACAAGATCATCTCCAAGATTTGCCCCATGGTTTATTCCAGAGACCACAACATCGACTACAGGTATAATGCCTGAATGAAATCCAACATTAACACAATCAGCAGGAAATCCCGAAACTGCATAACTTCTATCTGTTATTTTTTTTACTTTTATTTCATCTCTAACTGTAATGGCATTTGAACAGGCGCTTCTCTCCTGATCAGGCGCTACCACATAAACATCATATTTCGCTGATAAAACTTCAGCAAGAATTTTCAAACCTTCTGCATTTATTCCATCATCATTTGTTATTAATATTTTCATTTTTTATCCATTAAAATGTTAGACTTTTTCATTATAGCATTTCACTATTAATTTAGAACACGAAATGTCATTCCCGCACATGCGATGTCTTGTGCCATCGGATGAATCCATTATACCATACATTTTCTCTGAGATTCCGGCATTCCACTACGTTCCAGCCGGAATGACAAAGTAATAATCATTTCATAGAATACTATAATAACTTCTTAAAATCTCCTTATAAAAGATATTTGTCAATGATTTTGATTAAAAAAAATTCTAAAAAATACTCTTGAAAAATCAGCTGCTGTTTTTTAGGATTAAACTTAAATATCATTTAGGACATAAAATGCCAATAATAGAAAATTCATCCTATAAACCGCCGGTATTTTTAAAAAACAGGCATATGCAGACTATGTTTCCATCGCTATTTAGAAAAATAAAAGATGTGAATTATACGCGCGAAAGAATTATTACGCCGGATGATGATTTTATAGATCTGGACTGGATTAAAACAGGTGCAGACAAAACAGTTATTATATGCCACGGGCTTGAAGGTAATTCAGAAAGAGCCTATATGAAAGGAATGGCAAAAGCATTCACAAAACGCGGATGGGATTCTGCTGCTTATAATTTCAGAGGCTGCAGCGGTGAAACAAATAAACAGCTCAGGTTTTATCACAGCGGCGCAACAGATGATCTCCAGACAGTAATATCCCATATTAAAAAAATAAAAACATATAAAAAAATTGCTATAGTTGGTTTCAGTCTTGGCGGAAATGTTGTATTGAAATATTTTGGCGAAAACGGATCAAAGATTGATAAAATTATTTCTGCAGGAGGAGCTGCATCAGTTCCCTGCGATCTTACTGCATCTTCAATTCAGCTTGCAAAAAAATCGAACTATCTTTATATGCTTCATTTTCTTGTTATGCTGAAAGAAAAAGTAAAAAACAAAATGGAACTATATCCGGATAAACTGTCGCTTCAAAATTTTTCAGAAATAAAAACTTTCAAACAGTATGATGACAGATACACAGCACCAATTCACGGATTTAAAAATGCTGATGATTACTGGACAAAATCCAGTTCAAAACAATTCCTTCATAAAATAAAAAGACCAGTTTTACTCATAAACGCACTCGATGATCCTTTTTTATCATCAGAATGCTATCCATTTGATGTAGCAGAAAAAAATAAATACTTTCACTTCGAAACTCCTGAAATCGGCGGACACCTTGGTTTTGTAAATTTCCCTCTATCCGGTGAATTTTATCAGGAAACTAAAATCGCAGATTTTATAACAGAAAATTCCTGAAATGAGACAGCTAACTGAATCAGAAGTTCACTACGATACTGTGCCCACGAGGCTTGACAAATATCTGGCTGAACGTTTTACCTACCAGAGCAGAACAAAATGGAGAAATGAAATTCATCTTGGAAATATTTCTGTAAATGGAGAAATTATTTTAAACCATCATAAAATAATTAAACCGCGGGATTTTATCATTTATGAAGGTGAAGAAAGAATTGAACCAGAAGTATCCAGAGATTATTCAATTCTTTATGAAGATGAATTTCTGATTGCAGTAAATAAACCTGCAAACCTTCCAGTACATCCATCCGGGATTTTTTTTAAAAACACGCTGCTGTCATTTCTTGAAATTGATTATAAAATAAAATTATATACTCTGCATAGAATTGACCGTGAAACATCAGGAATTGTTTTATTTGGAAAAAATTCAAAAACTGCAGGTTTAATACAGACTAAATTTCATAATGTAACTAAAAGCTATCTTGCGATTGTTCATGGCATAGTTTCTGATAATGAATTTACTGTTGATGTTCCTCTCGGCTTTTCTGAAACATTATCAGTGAGAAAAAAACGTGTTCCAGAGCCGGAATCCGGAGAGGAAGCTAAAACTGTATTTAAAAAAATTTTACCATTTGGGAAATATACTCTTCTTAAAGCAATACCAGTTACAGGCAGACAGCATCAGATTCGCGCACATTTAAAATTTGCAGATTTCCCTATAGTTGGTGATAAAATTTACGGACTCGATGAAAAATTTTATCTTGAATTTATTAAATCCGGATACTCAGATGACCTTGTAAAAAAGCTTGAATTTAAAAGATCCGCGCTGCATTCAAGAACAATTAATTTTTATCATCCTGATATTAAAAAAAAATTATACATTAAAGCGCCTCTGCCTGAAGACTTGAAAAAATTCATATTGGATAATAAATAAATGGCTGAACCTGTAATACCTCAAAAAGCAAAACTTTTCATTGGAATAATTTTCAATACAGAAGAAATTATGCTCAAAGCAAGAAAAAAACTTGAGAGAAAATTCGGCAAAGTTGATCTGGAAACAATGTTTATACCTTTTACTCATACGCCGTATTATAAAGAAATCGGCCCGAATCTTTATAAGGTGTTTTTCTCATTTGAAAAACTTATTGCAAGAGACAGGCTTGCTGATATCAAACTTTATACAAATTCAATTGAAAAAAACTTCTCAGTTAAAAAAAACCGCACTATCAACATAGATCCGGGATATCTCACTTTATCAAATGTTTTTCTTGCATCATGCAAAGAATTTTTTCACAGAGCCTATATTGGCAAAGGAATATATATTGAAAATGAATACCAATATGTTAACAAACAGTATATATGCTGGGATTGGACATATCCTGATTATAAAAAATCTGAATACATGTCTTTTTTCCGCGATTTAAGAAGAATATACCATGGACAGATTAAAGGCCGCTGATATGAAAAAAAACCTGATTTTACTTCACTCTGAAAATAATTCCAAAAAGCTTTTAAATGCAGCATTGATGCTGAAACCATTTACTGGATTCGATATTCTCCTGATAGATGACGACACAATGGAAAGCGTAAAAGAAACCCTTGCTGAAAATCCGCAGATTAAATGCATAATTTATGACACGCCTGCAGAATTCGGAAGTTCCCTATTATCCGCATTTGAGTACGCGCGCGATTTCGAATATGAATACCTCATCACACTTGATGCTGATAATCCCGGTTTCATAAAGGATATTCCACAGATTATTGAAAATTTAAAATATGATTTCGATATTATTTCATTCAGCAGAATTCTTGAAAACTTCAACTATGAAAAAATACCGGAAAAATATCTTCGCGATTCTGAAACAATTTCCCTTGCATTAAAAGAAATATCAGAGCTGGATATTACTGATCCGCTTTCTGAAAATAAATGTTTTAGAATAAGTTCATTGTCACAAATGGAATTAACTGAATACACACACACAATTCTGCTTCAAATTTTAATTCAGGCTGCATATTTTGATCTGTCCATAATTGAAATACCATCAAATTCAGGTGAAAATTTCGGCAAAGAATTTGATTTATACGAAGACATTCTTCTGGAAAGCCTCGCTGTTATGGAAACAGAGAAATATTTATATCCGAAAGGAACAATAAACTGATTTTTAAATTCAATTAATGATTTTAAAAACAGGTCTTTTTTCCGATAATAAAATATCAATTCCCCTCCCTTGAAGGGGGAGGGACTTTTTCCTTTTATAGAATTTTCATTTTCAATAATAAAATTATTTTATTAATTAATCATATGAAAAACAAAATAAAAAATACACTTTTAATTCTCTTAATTACCTGTAGTGCCTATTCCCAGAACCAGCCTCCAGCTGAAGATTTCAAGGCTTTATACGATAAGGGCGATTTTAAACAGGCACTTAAAGCAATAGAACAGAATCTGGAGAAAATTTATTCCACTCGCGTTGAAGATAAAAAAATTCCAACAAACTTTATCACAGAAAGAGCTAAAGATAAAAAACGCGATTTAAAAGCATTATTCAGAGAAAGAACGGATAAAGGCTTTTTTATAGAGGAAAATCCGGAAATTTCAAATCTACATATTTATGCAGGCAGGATTAATTTAAAATTAAAAAATTATGATGCATCTTTAAGTCACTTTATTCAGGCTTTACGTTATAAAAAAATTGAGCCCGGAAAAGATTCTCAAATATTTTACGATATGGCGCAGGTTTTTAACGAATCAAAACATTTCGAGGCATATATTACATATCTTGAGCATGCGTATGGAATTAATCCATCTGAATATTCGTATTCACTTGAACTTGCTCTGAATCTTAAAAATACTTCTCAGAAGCAGAAAGCATTGTTTCATCTTGAAAAATATCTTGAAAATACATCAGCTGAGATAAAACCTGAACTATATCTCTATGCTGCAAATCTTTCTGAGGACATAGGAAAATTTCTGCTAACACAAAAGCATTATTTATCCTATTTAAAATTAAAACCTGAAGACGGTAAAATCCATTTTGCTCTTGGGTATATATGTCTGAAAAAAATCGGGAACCTGCAGCTTGCAGCCCAGTCATTTGATAAATCTATAAAATACATACCAGTTTCAGATAATTACAGAATTTCAAAGTCCTATGAATACAGAGGTGACATTGCTCTTAGCGATCTTGAAATTAAGGATGCTGTAAAATATTATACTGAAACTTTAAAATTTCACGAAACTGCTTTATCCGAAACAGAAAAAGCCAGAATAAAGCTTGATGAATTAAATATCAGCATTAACAAACTGAAAACTGCACTTTTAAAAGATCCGAAATTCAACGATTATGAAGAATACGAAATTAACCTGAATGAGAAAGGAAAGCTTGAGCAGATACTCCAGGAAAAAATAAGTGAATACAACAAGCTCAATCCCGGGAAAGTAAGGTGGAATCTTGCTGATTCTTATGAAAGGCTTGAAAACTATTCTGAAGCAATTAATTATTACAATGCCTGCATCGCTTTTAACTATAATGTTGAAGATGCACGGGACAGATCATTAAAATTAAAGTTGAAAATTAAAAGGGGTTATTAATTATTGATTTTAGTTTATCATAATTTAAAAAAATTTTCCACCAACAAAAGCTAAACAATTACGAGGTAAATAAAATGTCAGGACATTCGAAATGGGCAACCATTAGAAGAAAAAAAGGCGCAATAGATGCCAAACGCGGAGCTGTATTTACAAAAATAATCCGTGAAATAACTGTAGCAGCTAAAATGGGAGGCGATGACCAGAATGCAAATCCCAGGCTGAGAACAGCTGTATTAAAAGCCAAAGCTAACAACATGCCGAATGACAATATAGAACGCGCTATAAAAAAAGGCACAGGCTCTCTCGATGGTGTCGTTTATGAAGAAGTAAGATACGAAGGTTATGGACCAGGCGGAGTTGCAATAATGCTCGATTGTCTTACAGACAATAAAAACAGAACCACTCCTGAAGTAAGAACTATTTTCAATAAAAACGGCGGAAATTTAGGAGAAACCGGCAGTGTGGGATATCTTTTCAGCAGAAAGGGTCAGATAGTAATCGAATCAGGCCAGACTACCGAAGATGAAGCAATTGAACTTCTTCTGGATTTTGATATTGAAGATATTATCACAGAAGATGGAAATATTATAATAACAACATCACCTGAAGCATATAATGATGTTGTTGATAAAATAATGAGTAAATCTTTTAAAATTGCCTCAAACGAACTTACTTTTATTCCAATGACATCTATGTCTCTGGATGAAAAAAAAGCAACACAGTGCCTTAGAATAATTGAACTCCTTGAAGAACAGGATGATGTACAGAATGTATATTCAAACTATGATATATCTGATGAAATAATGGCAAAAATCAGCGAGGCTCAGTGACAATACTCGGGATAGACCCCGGATATGCAATTTTAGGCTGGTCTGTAATTGACAGCAGTTTAAAACTTCATGATTATGGAGTAATTCAGACTTCTTCCACTATAAATATAGATGACAGGCTTTTTATAATACATGAAAGCCTTTCATCTGTAATCAAAACACATACACCAGACTGCCTATCAATAGAAAAACTTTTTTTCCAGAAAAATACTAAAACTGCCATGGATGTGGCAAAGACAATCGGCTCGGTGATACTCACTGCAAAGATACATGGCCTTCATGTTCATGAATATTCTCCGGTTCAAATAAAGAAATCCCTGACAGGTTTTGGAAATGCGCCGAAGATTCAGATGCAGAATATGATTAAAACAATATTCAATTTAAAATTCATTCCTGAACCGGATGACGCTGCTGATGCTGTGGCTATTGCACTTTGCCATGCGTTGAATAATGGCAGGATAAATATTATATAATATCAATCTTCCACTTTTTAATAAAACATATAGAGATGGAAATTATTATATAAGAATGCTATCTGATCTGTCTTTTCATAACAAATGTACAGGAATTGCCGATAAATCCAATAAATTCCCAACCTTCAATTCCGTACTGATTCAAAATGACATTAGTTTCTTTTTTATCGACTACTCCGCCCATACTGCATTTTGCATCAGCTATTTTAAACTCCCATTTTGATCCAACAGCTGCCTCAGCATAATTAATTACTAAGTACGCACTTGAAAATAATAAACAAAAAATCAGAATCAGATTTCTAAAAATTTTAATAAAATATTTCTTCACGGTCAATAAGAAAATATAATGATTATGCAGCTTTTTAATCACTGCAATTCCAGTTTGACTTTTAAAAATGATTTTTTTCTTGAAAGAAGTCCTATTTATTGTTAAATTTTTCGACCAAGCTTAAATAATTTAATGATGTACATTATCATCCAAATCATAAGCATTATCCCGCCTGGAGCTGCTATTGCTACAGCTATTGTTTTCATGGCAGGAATAAAAGTTACCAGAATCAGATAGATTATAATTAATATATTACCTAATATTCCGAAATAAGAAGTAATTTTACTGAAAATTTTTCCTGAAAGCATAACTGATGACATTAGAAGCCCGGCAATGCTCGGCAGCATGAAGCTAAAAAAAACCGATGAACTTCCATGAGATCCTTTTGCAAGCATTGCCTCGCCTGCAGCTGCAATTAGAATTTTCTGTGCTTCATCTGACGCGGCAAAATATTTGCTGCTAAGGTCCATCATGGTCAATGCAGTATTACCGGAAATAAAAACTGCTGTTCCTACCAGAAAAATTATAAAAGCAAGCAATGCCATTCCCTGATTCGTTTTGCGGTGAGCGGCATACAATGCAAAATATACGGGTAATGCAAGTGTCTGAATTATAGTATTTAGCAAGTCAAGATTATACAAACCAAGGAGCCTGTTTTCATGAAACTGTTCAAATCTTCCAATTGCAGTTGATGGCAGTTTTGAAAGATCGCCTCCAGTTATGCTTCCGGTTATAATATCAACAATTGTTCCTGTTAAAACAATTATAGCGAAAACTGCTCCAGTAAGGTAAATACTTTTCCAATGGATGTCTGATATTTCAAATTCAATATTAAATTTTTCATCAATTGATGGCATATTTATCTCCTGAATTATTATTGGTATTTAATTCAATAAACTGTTAAAGATTCTTCTTTTATTATATAACCGAAAATTAATGTCAATTTTCTTTTATACTGATAATATAATTATTATCCAGAATATATTACACAAGTTCAATCTTATAATTTCCAGTAAATTTTACAATATACTTCATATAGAAAAATGTAGAACACATTATAATTGCGAAAGGAAAGTATTAATTTAAAAAAATTATTAAAAAAGAATATAAAAATAAAGAAAATAATACTTTTATTATAGCTTTTTCATTTTATACTGGAAATAAATATACCCATGTGAACTTATAATATAATTCAATTATTATACGTGGATTAAATTATTAGCAAGCAGCCATACAAGGAGCTGAATATGAAAATAGAATTTGTCGGAGGAGCAAGAACTGTAACTGGCTCTTCTTTTATAATTAAAGACCACGATTTCACAATAATGGTTGATTGCGGAATGTTCCAGGGAAAACGAGATCTCAAAGACAGAAACCATTTAAACTTAATATATGCTCCAGGTAAAATTGACTCTCTTATTCTTACACATGCGCATATAGACCATAGCGGATTAATACCAAAACTTGTGAAAGAAGGCTTTTACGGAAACATATATGCAACAAAAGCTACATGTGACCTTTGCTCAATAATGCTTCCGGACAGCGCCCACATTCAGGAAATGGATGTTGACTGGCAGAATAGAAGAAACAAAAGGCTCGGCCGTGATTTAATTCATCCTATCTATACTGAAGATGATGCTGAAGCAGCAATAAAAAATTTTGTTCCCGTTTCTTATGGTAAAAAAATTCAAATTCATCCGAGAATTCACATTCAATTCAGGGATGCTGGCCATATACTCGGTTCATCTTTTGTTGAAATGTGGATCGATGAGGCAGATAAGCAGACAAAAATAGTTTTCTCAGGAGATTTAGGAACAAAAAATCAGGCACTTATTCGAAACCCTGAAATTATAGAAGATGCTGATATCCTATTAATCGAATCAACCTATGGAAACAGACTGCATAAAAATAAAGAAGATACTTATGAGGAATTCAAAAATGTTCTTATTGAATCCCATGACAAGCAGGGAAATATTATCATTCCTTCATTCGCAGTTGAAAGAACACAGGAAATAATTTATAATCTGCGCGAAATGTTCAAGGATCCGGATTTTCCGAAAATACCGGTTTATATTGATTCACCTCTTGCAATTGGGGCAACAGAAATTTTTAAATCAAATGCAGATTGTTTTAATGATGAAACTCTCGAACTTTTCCGGAAAGGAGAAAACCCTCTTGAATTTCCAACTCTCACATATGTAAAAACAAATGACGAATCAAAAAAACTGAACGAAGAAGCAATAGGTTCAATAATAATTTCTGCAAGCGGAATGTGCACTGCAGGAAGAATAAAATATCATTTAATGAATAATTTATACATGCCTCATTCTTCAGTAATCTTTGTAGGATATCAGGCGGAAGGTACTCTCGGCAGAAGAATTGTTGATGGAGCAAAACAGGTTAAAATATTCGGCGAAGATGTTTCAGTACAAGCCAAGATTGTCACACTTGGAGGTTTTTCAGCTCACGCAGATAAAAACGGACTAATTGAATGGCTTAGCAGTATAAAAAATCCTAAATTAAAAGTATTTGTTATTCACGGTGAAGAGGATGCTGCAAATTCTCTGGCAGATGAAATTAAAACGAAATTCGGATTCATTACGTACGTTCCGGGCTGGGGCGAAATTGTTGATTTGAATACAATGCGTTCAGAAGTAGCGGCATACGGGCATACAACATCATTTACTACAATTGATCTTGAAATTGAATCTCTGCAAAGATCAATTCAGACTTTTCTTGAACAGTATAAAATGGCAAAAGAAAAGAACAAACTTCGTGATCTAAAAAAGTTAGAAGAAGATGTTAATGACGCAAGACAGATGCTTGCAATTCTAATAGATGAATTGTAGAAGAAATAATCAGTGGTAGAAATAAAGAGCCAACTTTGTTTAAACAAAGCCTTCTGTCACGAGGCTTTACTTGCAAAGATGATGCATTTAAATACCGCCAAGAGCAGACCCTTTAATCCTTAATATCTGGCCTGTTTCAGGAATTAATTCAATCTGGTTCCATTTTTTTGAATTTTCTATTTCACACCCTAATCCGAAATAGAAATCATTATTTAAAATTTCAAATGATCTTGCAAATGTAGAAGAATAGAAATGAAAAAGTTCTTTTAACTCTGTTAAATTCTCATTCATAACAAAAACAGAAATATTTGTTTTATTCAATTCTTTTTTACTGGTTAAAAGATAAACCTTATCATTTGCTTTTTTTAAATCCCAGGGTATTTCTCCTTTTTTTAGATTTATTTTTTTTATAGAAAGTTTGTTTTTTTCAAAAGAATCTGCTACAAATACTCCAAAAGGTTTTGACTGATGATCGTTATGCGAATGGGCTCCAATATATATCAGTTTGTTATCATAAGTAATGGATTTTATCATTTTGTTTCCGTATTCTTCATTTAATAAAATTCCCGGAAACAGGTTTTCGTTAAAGATATCTCTTCGATGGAAATATTGAGTCTCTGAAACGTATTCAAAAATTGGATTTTTAGCATTCACTTTAACTTCTGTAACAATATATAATTTATCTTTTAAAATAAAAAATGAAAAAATCCTTGGATAATTAATATTTGTGATTTTCCAGGTTTCACCTAAATCTTTTGATACGGCAATCGCGCTCCCTTTATTTTGTTTAATCCCGCAAAACAATAAGTTTTGATAATTTATAATACTATAATTATGCAACCCATTGGTTAAATTCCTTCTTTTTATCCATACTCCATCATCACTTCTGACATATAAATTTCCGCTGGTCCAATCTTCACTTGGATCATGCCCGGGAATAAATAAATAATTTTGATAAACATAATAAAGATCAATCTGTTCTTCTTGAACGGTAAATTCTTTAATAAATTTATTTTCGATTGGACTATATTTTATAACCGGCACTGGCCCTGCATTCTTCGCTGGTCCCTCGTTAGAACTATTACCCCCTCCAATATAGATTTCTCCCTTGTATGCCTGCAAAGTCCAGATGTTTCTTGCATATATTTTATCACTATCTTTATAAATATCTATAAAAGGATTTCCTAAAATTTCAATTTTTTCGGTCACATCAGAGCTCAATCCCAAGGTTTGTAATGATAAAAAAATGATTATAATGATACTTCGTATTGAAAAAATTTTCACTTACGCATCTTCTGGTGCACCTCAAAGTTATTGGAAACGAAATTGTATGATCCTGTAGACAACACTTGATCTTGCTTTCACGATCTAAAAATACTTTCTGCGGGAGTTGCTTAGTACTCGTATATATATACGATCGAGAAATGAAAATATAAAAATAGACCTGTAAAATCAACATTTATCTTTTTATTCAACAAATTCTATTTTTTCTAAAGAATAAGATACGTTATCTGAAAAACTCGATGAAGATATTAATGATGCCAGAGAGATGCCCACAATACATATAGATGAATTGTAAATTTCAGTGAAGTGTTTCGTTTCCTTCGGGATAGTAATGTTTGCGCGCCCAATCAAGCTGCCTCTTTTCTTCAGAAGTAAGTGAACTCATACCGTTGCGTGCAATTTTTTCCAGAGAATCATCAATTATTTTTTTTGCAATAATCCTGTTATCAATGACCTTTTTTTTATTTTTATTTTTAATTTTCCTGAAAAATCTTCTGAAAAAACCCTGCTTATTTGAAGCAGAAAATTTCGATTTATAAATAATAAAAATAAATCCGGATATAAGACCTCCAAGATGGCCGATATGGCTTATTCCGCCTGCTTTGCCTGAAACGCTGGAAAGAGTACCGAAAAATTCGATCAATCCGTAAACAATTACGAGATATTTAATTTTAACAGGAATAATAAAATAAAGAAGAACTTCCCTGTTTGGCCAGGTGAGTCCGTAAGCAAGTAAAATTCCGTATAAAGCTCCTGAAGCGCCTATGGTCACAGGACTCGCATTATAATTTACAAAAATATAATAATTCATTACAGATATAAAAACACCTGCTCCGAGTCCTGTATAAATATAGAATTTTAGAAATAAATTACCGCCCCAGATCTGTTCGAGTTCTCCTCCGAACATCCACAGAGCCAGTAAATTAAAAATGATATGGAGCCAGCCACCGTGAAAAAACATGTACGTAAATATCTGCCAGATCTTAAACTCTTGAATAAATCCAACATGACTAAGACCAAAAAAATATTCAATTGAACCGGGCGATATAAGACCAATAATCTGCTGCGCTAAAAAAATGATGCCGTTTGCTATCATTAATCGCTTAACCATTGGAGTCATCGGACCTCCGAATCTGAACTGTACACTCTGCCCGTACATTATATCTCCATTATCTCAGCATATCGTTTTTTGATTTTCTCGAATTCATCGGCATTATCAAGAAATATTTTAAATAAGTTCGGTTCAAATCTGTATGATTCCTCTTTCATTATTTCAATTGCCTTTTCATGCGTGAATGCTTCTTTATAAGGCCTTTTAGAATTTAATGCATCATAAATATCTGCTATGGAAACAATTCTCGCAGACAATGGAATCTGTTCCCCTTTTAAACCCTTGGGATAACCCTTGCCGTCCCATCTTTCATGATGATAAAGAGTAACATCCATGGACATATTCAAAAACAGATCTGTTCCCAGATCCCTTGATGCGGATTTCAAAGCTTCATATCCGATAGTTGTGTGTGTCTTCATTAAGTCAAATTCACTTTTAGTAAGGAAACCGTCTTTCAGGAGAACTCCGTCTGGAATTCCAACCTTTCCAATATCATGAAGAATTGATGAATCATATAAATCGCGCAGGTACTGATTAGTTATTTCAGCATGACCGGAATATTTTAATATCTGAGCAAGCAAAACACTGTAATTTCTGATTCTTTCAAGATGATCCCCTGTTTCAGGATCTCTTGTTTCAGCAAGTTTTGACAATGCGAAGACGGTTGTTTTTTGAGTTTTTAATATCTGCCTGGAACGAAGCTCAACAAGACCTTCAAGATTTTTGGTATGCTGCTCGATCTCATACATTAGTTCGCCGCGCTGGATGCTCAATGAAATCTGGCCTACAATTGACTGAAGAAAATTTAAATGCTCTTCAGTGAAAGCTTCTTTATGAACAGAAGCAAACATCAGGAATCCTCTTAAATTATTATTCACGATAAGAGGTATAACCAGCGATGAAGCCATTCCTTCTTTAATCAGCAATGAAGCGGATCTCGAATTTGGATGTATTTTAAGATAATCTTCAAGACTTGGAATATTCAAAGCTTCTTTATTCTGCATGATATTTTTTAGAGATGAATCAAAAATATTTGATGTTTCCCCTGCTCCAAGCAGAACAACCCTGTCTGAAGCAATCAGCTTTGTGGAAATCGAATCTTCATCTTTTTGAATTGTTGCAAGAGCAAGCCTGTTAAATGGTATAATTTTTTTAAGGGAAACATTCAGCAGATTAAAAATATCTTCTGTGCTCTTACCCATATTCAGCATGGAAATGATTTCATTAATCTGCTGCAGCTGTGCAAAAAATCTGTTCTTGTCGTCGCTCAGTCTTTTTCTTTCAAGAGCTCTTTCAATTGAATGCTCAAGAATTTTAAAATCTGTTATCGGCTTGGTTAGAAAGTCGTAAGCTCCGGTTTTAAGAGCAAGAATAATATCTTCAGTAGTCCCGTATCCTGTTAAAATAATTTTTGGAATTTTCGGATATTTCTCAGACATGGTTTGAAGCAGTTCAGTTCCGCCCATTTTAGGCATTCGAAGGTCAGTCAGAACAAGATCATAATCGTCAGCTGCAAGTTTTTCAAGAGCTCCTGCTCCGTCAGCTGCTGTTTCTGTTATGTAATTTTTATCGCTGAGATATTTGACGATTATCTTTCTGATTAAAGGTTCATCATCTACAATCAAAATCCGGGATGGTTTATTTTTATTCACTTCAGACATTTATTAATCTCATTTTAAGATAATAATATAATACTTAATTTCCATATAAAAGCATAGTATATTAAAACAGCGTCAATCATTAATTTAGACTTTGATATAAATTTGATAAAAGCGTAATTGATGATAATTCAGTAAATAATTTCGGGGATACCGATTATATCTAATCAGATATTTATATTGCTTCCTCTGAATAAAAACTCTATTCTTCCAATTTTAATTTCATCCCAGTCGAATAATGCTTTTGGGCGAAGGAGTTTTTTCCCGTTTAAACAGGTGCCGTTGTCTGAAACAAGATCAAATATATAGTATGATCCTTTAACTTTGCGGATTTTTGCATGATTTAAAGATACAGAATCATCTTCAACAACCAGACTGCACTCTCTTGAACGGCCAATAATTATTTCTTCCCAGTAAAGAGGAAACTTTTTTCCAGGCTCAGGGCCGCTTTTTTCAATTAGCCATGCAGCAGCATATGAATATTCCGGATCACTTTCTTTTAAAATTTCAGTTTCCTGTTGCCTCTGCGATTCTTCGAGATCAATCATTTTGCTGTATTTATCTTTTTCAGCATATTTATCATAAAATGTTTCAAGAGCAGTCTTTTTATAATCAGATTTGTATATTTTCTGAAGAGCCCTGTTTTCTCTTTTGATAAAATAAAATACTATAAATGCGAGAACTCCGATTAAAACAAAAACTACAGCAGCCATAAGCAGGCCACCCTTATTAAAAAAAGTGAATTCCTCATCTTTTTTATTTAAAGAGAAATCCAGATGTTCCCTGTCGCTTAATTCCCCGTTTCTAATGCGTATCTCAAGCTGGTGCTTGCTTCCATCCTGTTTAAGCATGCTTCTATGCTTAATCAGATATTTACCCTTATCAGACAGCATTATCTGCTTATAGTTAATATCCTGAATTTTCTTCAGCTTGTAAACATATGAATTGCCTGATGTGAGTTTAGAAATTCTGTCCAACTTCTTTTTATTCAGTGCAGAGGATGGTAAAAGAAAATTAATCTGAATTGAGTTATCTTTGCAGAATCTGACAATGTCATCATCATCGATGCTGCTTCCGTCATCTGATCCATCAGTTATAACTATCAGCTTTTTATCAAACGACTGTATATTTTTAAATAATTCAGCAGATTCATATATTGTATTAAACAGATAGTTTTCATCATTGTATGCAGCAGAATCGAGATTTCTTAAAATAATTGATTTGTCAGAACTGAAATTTGCAGATTTACCTTCTGAATAAAAAGCAAGTTTATCCTGCTCACCGGCATTTTCAATGAGCAGTTTTGCTGATTCCTTTGCAGGAACTAAATGTTTTATTTTTTTATCATTTTTGAACGAAAAAATTATCAGAACATGTTTTATCTGATCTTTAATTTCTGAAATTGAAAAATCAACCTTGTAGCCGTCTTCAAAAACAGTGATGCTCTCTTCATTCACAGATTTATTTTTAAATCTGTTTAAATGTTCGATTTTTATATGCGTTTTAATTAATGGAAATTCTGATGCTGTATCTATTTTATCAATAGATAAAAACGCGGACGATTCCGATTCGTTAATAAAAACCAGGCTGAATAAAACTGATATAACTAATAATTTCAATATTTTCATTTTTTAAACTATATATCCCTGCTCATTAATTATCGGAATTTATATTATTTGAAACAACTCATTTTATCAGTTAAAATTTTTCTGAAAAAATACACTCTATTTTACTGTTAAAAATTTAATAATTTCCGGATTTACTTTTTCAAAATCAGATTCCATTAAATTATGAGGCGCTTTATCAAAAATAACAAGTGTGGAATTTTTTATATTTTTTTTAATGATATCTGCAGAATTATTCTTTATAACAAAATCCGAAGTTCCATGAATAATCAGAGTTCGGGATTTTATTTTTTTCATGCATTCAATAAGATCCCATTCATCAGTATCTGCTTCTCGTGCAATTTTCAAAGACATATTTACAAATCCTTTGCTTTTAAAGGGTTCATAATATCTATCTTTATATTCATTGGTAAATTTATAATCGCTTCTGAGTGATACAAATTTAGATACTGCAAGAACTATATCTCTTGACGCTATCTGAAATAAAAATTCACCAATGAACGGTATCTTTGCAAGTTTAAAAAGAAAAGAATTCTTTCCCAAAACATAACCTCCGGCACTTCCGATTAAAACCAGTTTCTGAACAGCATCCGGTTTATCACATGCTGTTTTTATTGACACAGCACCTCCCATTGAATGTCCTATAAAATCTGCACTCTTAATTCCGGTTTTATCCATAAACTCAAGTATCTGTTTTGAATAGGAACTGATTGTATATGGAGCATCGTAAGGCTTATCGCTCATTCCATGACCGAACAGATCAACAGCATATACATGGTAACCGCTTTTCACAAGAACATCAATATTTCTTTCCCAGACAATAGTAGAATTCATATAACCATGAATCAGAATCACTGGTTTACCTTTGCCGAACTCCCTGTAAGCCATTGTTTTGTTTCCAATTTTAACAGTTTTATAATCTTTCTTTTCAACCCTGAATTTCTCAATTAATGGTTTATTGAATTCAATAATTCCAGGCAGAAATATTATTACAGAAATAACTATTGAAGTTATAATTAAGAATTTTTTCATTTGCAGCTCCTGGTTCGGAAATTAAATTCTCGAATATTAACTTGACCAATACGATAAATAATTTTTCTGATGTTAAGGGCGATACTAAAAACCTGAATTTATCATAAATATTAGATGAAAAATTCAGGTTTTTCCCTTAAATGCACTAAGGCTCGGTGGAAAAAACGATTGTTTTTGGAACCGGCCTTAAGAATAAAATATTTTCTAGTAAATTTAAAATAGAGCCGTTTAAAATTTCTGGCAATCAAATTAATTAAAAGAAAAAAATAATGAATATAGAACTATTAAAAAACATTCCTGCAGGAAAAAAAATTACTATTATACTGAGACACGCGGAAAGAGATCCGATCCAGACAATGGAGAGGGCGTTCGATGCTCTCCTGACTGAAAATGGTAAAAAAGCTGCAGCCCGACTTGGTGAGAAAATTTCAGAATTTAATCCTTATACATTTTATCACAGTCCTGTAGACCGCTGCAGAGAAACTGCAGAATCAATGATAAAAGGCATAAGTGCTAAAAATGGGAAGGCTGATTTAGCCGGAATGGATCTTATATTAGGCGCTCCATATCTGAAAGGAGACTGGAAAATTATTGCAGACATGGTAACAAAGCAGGGACAGGAAAAATTTATCCGATCCTGGTTCAACGGTGAAGTTTCCGAAGAAATAATTTTACCTCTTCAACAATCTGCAAAAAAGCAATTAAGCGGTCTGATAAAGCAACTGAGCAATACGAAAACAAACTGTGTTAATATTACTCACGACTGGAATATTGTACTGTTAAAAGAATACTTTTTCGGCATACAGCACGAGCAGGACGGAATGCCGGGATATTTAGATGGAATGTTTGCCTTCATTGAAAATGAAATAGTAAATCTTTTTTATAGAAAGAAAAAAACACTTATTAACATTAAAGATCTGTCATAAAGAACCGCAGTCGCTAACCTGACTCATTAATAGCTCCACAGCATGAGGCAGGGCTGTTTCAATAAACCCGAGATTTTCTCTCACAGCCTTCGGGCTGCCTGGAAGATTTACAATTAAACTGTTTCCTCTGATTCCTGCAGCAGCTCTTGAAAGCATCGCTCTGTTCGTTATCTTAAGAGACATTGCTCTCATTACCTCAGGAATTCCGGGTGTTTCTTTATCAATTACAGCTCTGGTAGCTTCAGGAGTAACATCTCTTGGAGCGAATCCTGTACCTCCGGTAGTTAAAATAAGGTTTATTTTTTTGTCTGATAATTCAATAATGCTTTTTTTAATTTCTTCTATATCATCCGGAACAACTCTCAATTCCAAAACAGAATAACCTTTATCCTCTGCCCATTTTTTAATTTCAGGTCCGGATAGATCCTCCCGTTCTCCTCTTGATGATCTGTCACTGACTGTTATAATTCCAACTGTTATCATTTTTTACCTTCTGCTTATTATAAATTAATTTTAAAGACTATAAATCTCAATACCGGTCAAGATTAATCCATTACTTCAAATATTTTTTCAAAAAAGTTTATCCTTTAATCCGATAATAAATCAGAAGCGCCTGCCCGGTAATTCCAATTAACCTGAAGAAAAAAAATGAATGAATTAGTAGAAAGCTCAGGATATATAAAAAAGCATAAAAAATATATAGATTATAGAATCACCCTGCTTAAAGATTATGTCTCATCTCAAAACAACAAACTTCACTCTTTAGAAAAAATTATCCGCAGCTTTACAGATAACCAAGTAAATGCAGAAAATATAATCGATTCTGCCATTATTACTTCTGAAAGCTTATCTGAACTTATGTTGATATCAAACTCCTGGGATATTTTAGAAAATGGTGATTTAACAGGATACATTTATCAGAATCTTCAAAACTGTTCCTTAAAAAAAGAAAAAGGACAGTTCTTCACTCCGGATGATATTGTAAAATTTATCATTAAAGGAACTCTGCAGAATTATGAAGGCAGCATTCATGAAATAAAAATACTCGATCCTGCCTGCGGTTCCGGCCAGTTTCTAATTGGATATTATGTAGAACTATTCCGCTTGCTGAAAGAAACAGGCTGGCCTGAGAAAGAAATTCCTGCAACTATAATAAATAATTTATATGGTTTTGATACTGACAGCACTGCTATAAAAATTGCCAGATCAAACCTTTCAAAAATTTCCGGTCTGCCTGTTGATCAAATTAATATTTATGAATATGATTTTCTTGATAAATCTTCAATACCATTCTATAAAAAAAACAACGCTTTAAAATTTAATATCGTTTCAGGCAATCCTCCATGGGGAAGCAAACTTAAAGAAGCACAAAAAAATTATTATAAAGATAATTATGAATCCTCATCAACTGGTTTGAATACATTTACTCTGTTTATTGAAAGAGCAAATGATTTCATTGAAAAAAATGGCAGGATTTCTTTTCTGCTTCCTGAAGCTTTTCTGAATATCAAGGCTCATATGGCATCGAGGAAATTTGTGCTTGATAACTTTGCAATTGAAGAAATATCTTTATGGGGAGAAAAATTTAAAGGAGTATTTGCCCCTTCAGTATCAGTTATAATTAAAAAAGAAAGGCTTGCTGAAATAAAATCAAATGTTGTAAAAATTAATTCTAATAAAAAATCAGAAAGAAACACCCAGCGGCTGATACCACAGCAAAGTTATCTCAATACACATGAAAACATTTTCAATATTAACTACTCAACAAAATCTGCAGGCATAATCAGCAGAATTGAAAGTTCTGATTCTGTATTTCTAAAGAATAAAGCAAAATTTTTTCTGGGCATTGTAACAGGAGACAATAATAAACTTATCTCTGACAAAAAAACAGATGAACACCCGGATCCGATTATAATCGGCGCAGATTTAGAACAGTATAAAATTAATTTCAGCAATCATTTCTTTAAATACGACACAGACAAACTTCAGCAGACAGCACCGCTTAATCTATATAAATCTCAAAATAAAATTCTGTATAAATTTATCGGGAAACGATTAACATTTGCAAGAGACAGCTACGGCTACTTCACTCTTAATAATGTTAACGGATTTATACCTGCAATTCCTGATATTGACACTGATTGCCTTGTTGCAATATTAAACTCGAGAATTATGCAGTATTATTATGAAAAAAGTTTTTTTACAGTAAAAGTTTTAAAAGGAAATCTGGAAAAGCTTCCAATTAAAATACCGGGAAAGGAAATTCAGGAAAAGATCAAAAATCTGGCTGATAATTTAAATAAAACCGGAGGAATTGAAAATACAGCAAGGGAAAACATTGAAGACCTTATTCAGCATGTCTATGGCATAATGGATAAAGAAGCATACAGTATCGAATCACATCTTCCCGCTGACAGGGAAAACGATATATAGATCAATTGTATCATTCTTCCCATCATCAAATAAAGCAATGCCGGTTGATTTGTAAATATATACGCGCGAAATGCTGTTTTCTATTTTTTCAAGACCTGCACTTCCATAATTAAATAAAAAATTCTCCATACCGGATTTAAGATCAACCATATCTATGGTTTGCCTTTCCTGAGACAGCCCGCTGACAGCAGTTATTTTTTTATTCAGGCTGTAAATGACAGAACCTGTCTCATCATTTAAATAAATTTCATCAAAGTAAATCTTAATATCAGAATTAATCTTTAAAATATCCGCAAAAACCTCACCGGCTTTCTTTAATCGGGAAACTTTATACTGCGCTCTTCTTGTTCTTTGAAGAAATTTATTCAAGTCTGAACCAACCATTGCTTTCTCTGCACCGATTCCAGGTACAATCAGCATTACATCTGAAATAATCCGGTCTCTGTATGCATCGCCGGCGGCAGAAATCAGGATCAGGCACAATACAGCTATTATTATCTTTTTATGAAACATTCATTGCCCTGTCTGATTCTCTTTTAATTACAGGATATCTTCTCGGATATTTATCCGGAGTAATTCCTTTCTTGATAAAAGCAATCCCGCCGCCTGTAAGATCAATACTATAGGGATTTCCTGGAATAAGGCCGAGTTCCTCAGCATGATTAAGCACAGGAACAGGCAAACCTGTAAAATCCCTGTTAGCATAGATGAACAATGATCCGCCTTCAGACAGAACCGGCGCTGCTATTTCGATCACAACATACTCATGGGCAAAGGCTCGTGATACAACCAGCCCAAATTTTCCCCTATTCCCGTCAATACGGCCGAAATCTTCCGCTCTTTCGCATACAGCCGAAACATTATTCAGGCCAAGCAGCGAAAAGACCTCATTCATGAAATTATTTTTTTTCATGCTCGATTCCACGAGAATTCCTTTAATTTCATCAAACATAACGCCAATAGGTATACCCGGTATGCCCGAACCCGAACCGAGATCGCAGAATAATGTTCCACGTGGAACTTCCGCCGTTTTAAAAGGAAGAAGGCTTCCGATTATAAGCCCCTCTGTCATTTCGTTTATTGATTTGAATCCTGTAAGATTAAAATTACTGCTTTCTGCAAATATCTTCCCGGCAAATCGGGACAGGCGGTCAATCTGATTCTTATTGAGGTTGAGTCCGCTGCTTTCAATCAGAGATTGGATCAATTCATAATGTTCCACGTGGAACCCCATGCTTCTTATGAAAATATTCCACATGAACAATCAGTATGGAGATATCCGAAGGATCAACGCCGGATATTCTCATCGCCTGTCCTATTGTAGCAGGATTAATTTTAACAAGTTTCTCTCTTGCTTCATTTTTAAGTCCGTTTACCGATTTATAATCAAAGTCTGCTGGAATTATTTTAGACTCATAACCATCAAGCACGCTGATTCTTTCCATATCCCGCTTTATATAACCCTCGTACTTGATCTCCATCTCTACAATTGCAGCAATGGATTCATCAATTTCATCTCCGGTTATTTTAATTAAATCCGCTAATCTTACTTCAGGCCTCTTTAACAGCCTTTCGAGATTAATTTTCCCCGGAAGCTCATGGCTTTTTTCATCCGTTCTAATAATGGATTTAATTCTTTCATCAACAGTTACGGTTCTATTTTTAAAATTTGCCTTCCATTCTGCTATTTTTCTGTACTTCTCTTCCATGCCCGTAAATTGTTCTTTTGAAATAAGCTCATTTTCAAATCCGTATTTCATCAGCCTTATATCAGCATTGTCCTGGCGAAGAAGAAGCCTGTGCTCTGCTCTTGATGTAAACATCCTGTACGGCTCAATCGTCCCCTTAGTTACAAGATCATCAATCAGAACTCCTATGTATGCTTCAGATCTTTTTAATATAAACGGTTCACGGCCCTGAATTTTTCTCACAGCGTTGATTGCTGCCATAAAACCCTGTGCTGCAGCCTCTTCATATCCGGATGTTCCGTTAATTTGTCCTGCATGATACAGCCCTGATATTTTTTTTGTTTCAAGCGTTGATTTAAGCTCAACCGGAGGTACAAAATCATATTCAACTGCGTAAGCCGGACGCGTTACGTGCACATTCTCAAGTCCTGGAATAGTCCGCACCATCTGTAGCTGCACTTCCTCAGGCAGAGAACTTGAAAAACCGTTTATATAAAATTCTGAAGTATCAGTTCCTTCAGGTTCAAGAAACAGCTGATGTCTCGGCTTGTCGGAAAAACGCACAACCTTGTCTTCGATTGAAGGGCAATATCTCGCACCTGTACCTTTAATAACCCCGCCATATAGAGGAGAAAGATGCAGATTGTTTTTTATAAATTTATGTGTCTCATCAGTGGTATAAGTAATCCAGCATGGAATCTGTTCTCTTTTGATTTCCTTTGTCTGAAAAGAAAATGGCGACGGCTCTTCATCCGGCATTTGAATTTCACACTTGTTAAAATCTATTGATAAGCCGCTTATTCTCTGAGGAGTTCCAGTCTTAAGCCTTAACACAGGAAAACCTAAAGCTTTTAATGAATCAGATAAATTTTCTGCTGAAAAATCTCCAAGTCTTCCGCACTTCTGTCTGAAATTTCCGATGTGAATCAGGCCTTTTAAAAAAGTTCCCGTACAAATTATAACAGCCTTTGAATTGAATTTCTGTCCCCGTGCAGTAATTACGCCTTTCAGAATTCCATTTTCAGCAACAATCTCATCTACCACATCCTGAATAATATCGAGATTCTTCTGAGCTTCAAGAATCTGTTTCATTTTTAGCTGATATTTCTTTTTATCTGCCTGAGCACGGGGAGCCCATACTGCAGGACCTTTACTTTTATTAAGCATTTTAAAATGAATACCTGTCTCGTCTATGGTTTTACCCATCTCGCCGCCGAGAGCATCAATTTCTTTTACAATGTGCCCCTTGGCAAGCCCGCCGATTGCAGGATTGCAGCTCATCTGCGCAATGGTGTCAATATTGCCTGTAACAACAAGAGTTTTCATTCCCATTCTTGATGAAGCAAGCGATGCTTCTACACCTGCATGCCCTGCCCCGATTACAATTACATCATACTCTATCATTATATTATGTCTCTTTATATTTATTCTTTCTTTATATATAAATATTCAAACTGTATCATTCAGTCAATTTATTAATTAATCACAGAAAATCATTCACTTGACATAAATATTTTTGGTATTAAACAAAGTTAATTAAAAAATATCAACAGATTATTCTATTAATTTTAGAATATAAGGATTTAAAAATGAACGTTGGATATATCATTGGAATCAGTTTAGTTATGTTCTTTTTAGTCTATATTTTGATAAGAAGAAAGATTTTTTTGTAATAAGCTGTATCAATATATAAGCTCGGAGTAATCACTATGTCTAAATCAAAAGCATTCACTAAAGCAAAACTCGGCCCTTTAACATTAAAAAACAGAATAATCAGATCTGCTGCTTTCGAAGGAATGTGCCCTAACGGCTATCCTTCAGAATCATTATACAAATATCATCAGGCTGTTGCTGAAGGCGGAGTTGGCATGACAACTGTTGCCTACATGGCAGTTTCAAATAACGGTAGAGCCTTTAATCACGAATGCTGGATGCATGAAGATATAATACCTCATTTAAAAAAACTTACAGATAAAATCAAGAAAGCCGGTGCTAAATCTTCAGTTCAACTCGGACACTGCGGAAATATGGCTGATAAAAAAATTGGAGGCAGGGTTCTTGCTCCAACAAGGAAATTCAATCTGTTCTCTTTCACCATGACTGAAGAAATGTCAGAGAAAGATATTGCAGATATAATTTACGCATACGGCAATTCAGTAAGTATTGCAATAAAATCCGGTTTCGATGCAGTTGAGATACATGCTGGTCACGGTTATCTTATCAGCCAGTTTCTTTCTCCGGTAACAAATGAAAGGACAGACCGGTGGGGAGGATCACTTGAAAACAGAACCAGATTTCTCCGTGAAGTTATCAAAGAGGTAAAGAAGAAAGCAGGGAAAAAAATTGCTGTAATTGTAAAAATGAATCTGAGGGATGCAGTTCCAGGCGGTGTTGATATTGAAGATTCAATAGAAATTGCAAAAATTCTGGAAAAAGACGGAGTTGATGCACTTGTACTGAGCGGCGGTTTTGTCAGCAGAAACCCGATGTATCTTATGAGAGGAAATACCCCATTTAAAGAACTTGCTCATTATCAGACTAAAGGATTAATAATAAAGCTGGGTCTGCTCTTAGCCGGGCGCTTCTTTATGAAAAGTTATAAATATGAAGATCTGTATTTTCTTGAAGACGCTTTGAGAATCAGAAAAGCTGTTAAAATTCCAGTAATCTATGTGGGCGGCACATCTTCTTTAAAAGGTATAGAAAAAGTGCTGTCTAATGGTTTTAACTTTGTTCAGCTCGGCAGAGCTCTTGTTTATGAAACTGATTTTGTAAAAAAAATAGAGAATAATCCAGAATATATTTCCGGATGCGTGGAATCTGGTCCATGCAATGAATGTATGGCAGCGATTTATTCTTCTGAAGCAAAGTGTTATTATAAAATAAGAAAGGGAATCAGTTAATAATTTATATAATATTGACATCAAGTCAAGATATTCATATATTATAAACATATAAATCAGGCTGCTTTATGAAAAATTGCTGGGAATAATGCAAAACAAAATATTATCAAAATCATTTTTAATCTTAATTCTTCTTCTGATTTTAATCATCGATGCGCATACATCGAATACTGAACTTTTATCAAGATTAAAAATTGAGAAAGATATTATATCTTCTGCTATTGAATCAATCAATATGATTAACAAATCAAAACTTATGGCAATAAACAGCACCACTTCTGAAAGTATGCTGTTATATACGGAGCTTTTAAAAACTCTTGAATCGTCTGATTTAAAAAAAGAAAATGTTTATAAATTAAACGAGCTCATGAATTCCTGCATGCAAGCACACAGAATATTTATAAAAGATTCAAAAATCCGCATAAATGATAATCTGGATTTAATATCAGAATTAAAAGAATTTTATCCGGATATTTTCAAAGCATCGTTTTGCATTGATTCTTTATCCAAGTATACAGAAGCTCTTACAGCAATTGATAAAATGAAAACTGACAGCTTGGACATCTATGAAGTAATTAAACTGATAATCATGAGTGACAGGACTTTTGCTTCAGACATTAACGATTTTAAAGCTATAAAATAATTTCTCTGCTGAAAAATATATAATAGCAGTTAAAATCTGTATTGACGTATATCATATTTAATTGTATTTTGTTAGTTCTTTTAAAAAGGTTCATTTATAATTAATTATTATAAATATAAAAAAACAAGGGAGGATTTTTATGATTAAAAAATTAACTATGGCGGTATTCTGCCTGATGTTAGGCTTTATTTTTACTGCATCTGTTTTCGCTCAGGAAGAGCCTGTTAACAACGATAATGCAGCGGCAAAAAAAGCTGCAGCAGAAAAAGTTGAGAAAAAGGCTGAAGATATCAAAGACGCTGCAGCAGGAAAAAATGATACAGCACCGGCCAAGAATGATACAGTTGTTCCAGGCGCAGCAGCCACAACTGATGGAAAAGTTTTCTATAAAGACGGTGAAGTTTATGTAAATACAAAAGCCAAATTTAAACTTCTATCAAAAGATAATGTATCAATGGGAGAAATACAATACAAAGTAGACAATGGAGAATATAAAAAATATGAATCTTCATTTTCAATTCCAGAGGAAGGCAAGCATGCTATTACATATTTCGGAAAAGACCTTGTTTTGAATATGGAAATTGAAAGAACATATAAAGTAATTGTTGATGGTACAGGTCCTGAAATGTCAATCAGCTCAAGTAAAGCAGTAGTGAAAGTTGGCGATAAATACTATGTATCAAAAAATCATTCTTTTAACGTAATTGCAAACGACAAGCTTTCCGGTGTAAAAAAAGTTGAGTATTCAATCAACGGACAGGAATACAAAGAATGCGCAGTTCCTTTTACAATTGCAGTTGACGGCTCAGCAGAGCTGAAATTCAAAGCAACTGACAATGTAAATAATGTTAACGATACATACGTTTTAAAAATTGCAGATGAAACCGGCAAAGAATCAGAACTTAAAGATAAAACAGTAACTTTTGCTGTTGATAGCACTTCACCTGTAGTTGAAATCAAAGCAGACAAAGAACTTAAATCTAAAGACGGTGTAAATATTGCTCAGACAGATGTTAAATACAGCATCACTGCTGATGACAAAGAATCCGGAATAGATGAAATATTATTCAGACTGAACGGAAAAGGCGGATTTGATACCTATAAAAAAGCCATTGAATTTAAAACTAATGGCGAGCAGATAATCGAAGCCAAGGCTGTTGATAGAGCTGGTAATGTTTCAAGTATTTCTACTTTTAAAGTTGTAGTGGATACTATTGCTCCTGAAACAACAATCAAGCCGGTTGATGAAGCTGCTGATAAAGATTGATTTTAAATTAAACTACCATATAATAAAAAGCCCCGCAGATTGCGGGGCTTTTTTTGTACATAAAAATTGAATTATTATAAAATACTTTTTTTAAATAATTAATTTAAAATAAAACTTTATTAACAGAGTTTAGCCGGGTTAACCACAATAAAAAGGTGTTATATTCAACTTATTAACATAAAACAACCACTTATCAACAGGTTATCTATATTTATAAAAAAAATTTTTGGAAAAAATTAATACTTAATTAATTGATTGCCAAATAGTTTAAAAAAAATAGCTTCTGATTAATCAACAGCAGATAAAAACTTCATTAAAAAAAACAGCAGTTAAAATCTATTTAATAGAAATAAAAAATTTCTGGAAAGTTGTTATTCCTTTAAATTAAAACAAGAATAATTATTTTTCATTATTCCTGTTTTATTTTTTAAAACAGAAATTAAATTATTATTCAGTAAATTTTAGAATTTTTAAAAAATTTTTTATTAATATAAATACAGGTATGGATATGTCGGTCTGGAGTAATGTTTTAGATTCTCTTCAAAATCAAATCAACAAGCAGTCTTTTGATATGTGGCTTAAAGACACGGAACTTATTTCAATTAATGGAAATATATCAACAATAAAGGTTGTTGACGATGTTGCATTGCGTCATATAACAGATAATTACAGAAACCAGATTGAATCTATCATGAAATCTCTTGTTAATCAGAATATTACCTGTGAATTTGTCACTACATCGGATTATATCAGCGCACCGGTTGTTAAAATCAGTGAAAATCCTGTGCGGCAAAATGTAAACATTTTAGATGAAACTCAAAGCTCTTCATCAATAAATCCAAACTATTCTTTTGATAATTTTGTTGTTGGATCAAATAATCAACTGGCTCACGCAGCAGCTATTTCTATATCAAGAGCACCTGGTACAAAAACAAATCCTCTTTTCATATATGGCGGAGTTGGTCTGGGTAAAACACATTTAATGCAGGCTATCGGGAATTATATAATTAAAGAAAAACCCTATCTTAGAGTGCTTTATGCAGCAAGCCAGAATTTTCTTACAGAGTTTGTATATGCTTTGAGAACCCAGACAATATCGAGCTTTAAAATAAAATATATGAATGTTGATATTCTTTTAATTGACGATATACAGAATCTTGAAAATAAGCCTGAAACCCAGAATGAATTTTTTAATATATTTAACGATCTTCATCAGAAAAAGAAACAGATTGTTATTTCAAGTGACAGACCTCCAAAACAGCTCTCTACTCTTGAAGACAGACTCAGGACAAGATATGAATGGGGAATGATTATTGATATCCAGGCTCCGAATTTAGAGACAAGGGAAGCAATTTTAAGAAATAAAGCGGAATCCATTAAACTTTTTATTTCAGATGAAGTAATAAATTATATAGCAAGAAGAATTAAATCAAATATAAGGGCTCTTGAATCAGCTCTTAATAAATTAAAAATGGTTTCAGAAACTTTAAACGAACCTATAAATATTGAAAATGCCAAACTTTACCTGAAAGATCTTTTTGATGAGGATATTAATAAAAAAGTAAGTCTTCCGGATATTATGGAAAAGGTAGCATTAAAATATGGAATTACAGTAAATGATCTTACATCAAAAAACAGGCACAGTAAAGTAGTTTTACCAAGATTTATATCCATGTATATAGCAAGAAAGCTTATTGGAATAACAACAACAGAATTGGGCCATGAGTTCGGAAACAGGGATCATTCAACTGTTGTTAATGCAATTAATCAGATAGAGCAGGATATAGCAAAAGATTTAAATTTAAAAGATTCTATTGAAGATTTAATATCTGAATTAAAGAGTTAAAACTTTGTAAAATTATCAACACTAAATCTTTGTTAATAATTGTGATTTAGTGTTGATAAAAAATGGTTAATCAGTAAAATAAGCATGATAAAAGATAATAAGTTTTAAAATTAAAAAATAGTAGAAAATAATAACAGTTTATCAACATGTTAAGTGCTGATTCTATCAGGTGTTATTTAGTTATTAACATAAAATTCATCACTACTACTAAAACTATTATTAATAATAAAATTATATTATTGTTATAGGAGATTACAATGCAGATTAATGTTGATAAGAATTTTTTATACAAAGCTGTATTAACAGCTGATTCAATTGTTTCATCAAAAAATATTAACACTATATTATCTAACTGTCTTATAAATATTTTTCATGATAAAATGGAACTTATTTCAACTGATAATGAAATTGCAGTTAGAACTCATATATCAAGTTTATCTAAAGATAAATTTTCTTTTACTGTAAACGGGAAAAAAATGGCAAGTATTCTGAAAGAACTTCCTGATGATGAACTTGTTGTAAATGTTGATGAAAATTTTCAGATAATAATAAAAACAAAATCAGAAAAAATTAAAGGCCAGTATAAACTTATTGGTACTTCATCCCAGGATTTTCCTAAAATTCCTGATTTCATCGAAGATAAATCAGCTGGTATTGAACAGCCTTTGTTTAAAGAAATAATTAAAAAAGTAATATATGCTGCTTCTTCGGATACAATTAAACCAATATTTAACGGAGTTTATCTTGTCTCAGAATCAAAAGGAAAGCTTACTGCTGTTGCTACAGATTCAAGAAGATTATCAATCATTACTCGAAACATCGAAGGTTCTCTTGATTTGAAAAATGGCGTCATACTTCCTCTTAAAACAGTTAATGAAATATTCAGACTTTTATCAGTTAGCGGAAATTGTTTATTAAATATCAGCGGTAACCAGTGTTATATAAAAATTGATGAAACAGAAATAATATCCAGGATAGTTGAGGGTCAGTTTCCAAACTATAAACAGGTTATGCCAAAGGAACATTTATTCAGTTCTGAAATAAATGTTAAACAGTTAAGTGAAACTATCAGACGGGTTATTATTTTTACAAGAGAACCTATATATAAAATTATTCTTACTTTTAATTCAGAAAGACTCATAGTTGAAGCTTCTACTCCTGAACTTGGAGAGGCTACTGAAGAAATAAAAATTAAATCTGATTATAAAGAAAAATTTTCTCTTGGAGTTAACGCCCAGTTTATGATAGAAGCTCTTAAGGAAATGGACTGTGAAACTGTTAAATGCAGTATTACAGGACAGATGAGCCCCATGACAATAAATCCGTCAGATGATCCGAACTTCACAGCAGTTATTATGCCTATCCAGATTAAATCATCTCATTCTGAATAAAATGCGGGTAACGGATGTTATTTTAAAAAATTTCAGAAATTATTCTGATGTGAAATTCAGATTTTCCAGCGATGTAAATTTCATCACTGGAAAAAACGGATCAGGAAAAACAAATATTCTTGAAGCATTATCAATATTATCAAACATTAGATCTTTCAGGCATATTGGTGATATTTCAATAATAAAAAAAGGCGAAAGCAGCTATTATTGCTCTGCTGTTTTAAATGAATCATCACACTCAAAGTTTGAAACAGGATGCTCTTTTGTAAATGCTAAAATAACCAAAAAAATAAAAATAGACGGAAGTGAAATCAATAAAGTCCGGGATTATTACGGAAAATTTCTTACAGTAATTTTTTCACCTGCAGATATAAATATAATTAATGGAAGCCCGGATTTGAGAAGACGTTTTCTTGACAGCGTTATTTCAAAAACCGATCCTGAATATATAGAAACACTTTCAGAATTTAAAAAAATTCTCATATCGAGAAATGCTCTTTTAAGAAAAATTAAAAATACAGGTTCAAATGAATTAAAAAATCTTGAAATTTGGGATCTTGTTTTTGCAGAAAAGGCTTTTAAAATAACAGTGAAAAGAGAAAGTTTTATAAATGATTTCAGGGAAAAATTTTCAAGATCATATAGAATGATATCAGAAAGTGATGAAACTCCGGATTTATTTTACCAGTCTATGCTTAAAGAAAAATTGCCAGCTGATATTTACAGCCTGCTTATCCAAAACAGGAATAAAGATATAAAATTCGGTTCTACTTCTATTGGACCGCAAAGAGATGATTATTTAATTGCATATAGCGAAAAGGAAAATTTCAATAATTTTGCTTCACAGGGCCAGAAAAGGACAGCTTCAATTGCTATTAAAATTGCAGAATTTGAAACTGTTGAAGAAAAAACCGGAGAAAAATGCGTGATTCTTGTGGATGATATTTTTTCTGAGCTTGATGCAGGAAGGCGCAATAATATGGTAAATGTTTTAAGCGGAGGGAATCAGGTTATTTTTACTATGGTTAATGCTGATTCAATATCCGGAGATAGTTTTAAAAATGCTTCTGAATTTATGGTTTTTCCTGAAGGGAGAATTGAGCAGCAATGAAATTCAGGGTTGGTTCAAACAGAAAAAATAAAATACTGGATTTCAATTCGTTACTGCCGGATGTTATTACTGATTTAAATATCAGCGAACAATATGTAATTGGAAATATTCGCGCTGCATGGAAGGATATCATAGGCGGAATTTTGTGCGCTCATTCAATGCCTGACCGCATATTTAAGGGATTTTTATTTATAATATCGGATCATTCAGCTTATGCGAACGATATTATGCTTATGAAGGATCAGATTTTAAAAAAAGTTGAGGAAATGTTTCCATATTCAGCTGTAAAAAATATTAAAGTTGAAATAAAAAATATAAAATGGAATAGTTGACATGAGACATAAGATATCCTAATATGTTCATGAAATATTCTATGTGTAAGAATTGGAGATAAGGAGATCATTTAATAAAAAAAGGAATAATTATCTCAACATCCCTCTTTTATTTATCTCCATATCTCCTAAAATCTTTTATTATTAATGATTTATGTAAAAGTAAGGTTTGAGGGAATTCATCGTTTCGAAAAGTGTTTTTAAATTATAAAGGTATTTTTATGTTTATTCATATCGGTGAAAAAAAAAATATTTCCTCAGCAAAACTAATTGGAATTTTCAACAAAGACAGCCTTTTGCTTTCAGAAGAAAATAAATGGATTTTGGAAAAAATTTCTGATAATGATAAAACTGTTGCTGTTGAAGAAAAAAATATTATAACAGCAAGTATAGTAAGCCCTTTTACAATTATTAAAAGGGATAGTTTGAATAACGAATTTATCTGGAGCAGGAAAGATGTCTAAGGAATACGATTCCCAAAAAATACAGGTTCTTGAAGGGCTTGAAGCAGTAAGAAAAAGACCGGCAATGTACATAGGTTCAACTGATGTGGACGGGCTTCATCATCTTGTGTATGAAATTGTTGATAACTCAATTGACGAATCTCTGGCTGGATTTTGCGACAGCGTTATTGTAACCATTCATAAAGATAATTCCATTGAAGTTGTTGATAACGGCAGGGGTATACCAACGGACATTCATCAGACTTATAAAGTTTCTGCACTTGAAATAGTATTAACAAAGCTTCACGCTGGAGGAAAATTTGATAATGATGCTTATAAGGTTTCAGGAGGTCTTCACGGAGTTGGAGTTTCTGTAGTAAATGCACTTTCAAAAAAAATGGAAGTAAACGTTTTTAAAAACGGAACGGAGTTTGTTCAGACTTATGCAAAGGGAAAGCCTACAACCAAAGTTCAAACACTCGGTAAAACAACTAAAACCGGAACTACGGTCAGGTTCTGGCCGGATGAAGAAATATTTACTGCAACAGAATATAATTTTGATATTCTTGCAAAAAGACTTAGGGAACTTGCTTTTTTAAATGCAGGTGTTATAATTATTCTTAAAGACGAAAGAGGCAAGGGAAGAAAACAGGAGTTTCATTACGAGGGTGGAATAGTAGAATTTGTAAATCACCTTGTTGAAGCTAAAAGCCCCATTAATAAAAAGCCTATATATTTTAAAACTACAAAAGATAAAGTTGAAATTGAATTAGCTCTCCAGTATATAGATTCATACAGCGAAACAGTTTTTACATATGCGAACAATATCAACACAAGAGAGGGGGGAACTCATTTAATCGGATTTAAATCAGCCCTTACCAGGGTATTTAATGATTATTTAAAAAAAGAAAAGATTGATAAAAATATTTTGCAGCTTTCCGGCGACGATGTCAGGGAAGGGCTTGTTGCAATTATCAGTGTAAAAATTCCAAACCCTCAATTTGAAGGCCAGACCAAAATGAAGCTCGGCAACAGCGAGGTAAAGGGAATTGTAGAGTCTGCAGCAAATGAAAATTTGAGTTTTTATTTTGAAGAAAATCCCCAGGAAGCCAAAAAAATAATTGAAAAATGTATTTTCAGTGCCCGTGCAAGACTTGCTGCAAAAAAAGCAAGGGATCTCACAAGAAGAAAAAATGCGCTTGATAATAACACACTCCCGGGAAAACTCGCGGACTGCTCTGAAAGGGATCCGGCTCTTTGTGAAATATATCTTGTAGAGGGAGATTCCGCCGGAGGTTCTGCTAAACAGGGCAGAGACAGAAATTTCCAGGCAATACTTGCTCTCAAAGGTAAAATTATAAATGTAGAAAAAGCAAGGCTGGATAAAATTTTATCCAATGAGGAAATTAAAACAATTATTACAGCAATTGGTACAGGCATTGGAACAGATGAATTTGATATCAAAAAAGCGAGATATCATAAAATTATAATTATGACGGATGCTGACGTAGACGGCGCACACATACGAACGCTTTTATTGACATTCTTTTTCAGGTATATGAAGGAGCTCATCACAGAAGGATATCTTTATATAGCGCAGCCTCCTTTATATAATATTAAATCCGGGAAGGAAAGTGCGTATGCATATTCTGATGATGAAAAAGATAAAATTTTAAAAACTCATAAAATTGATTCAAAGGCTGTAATACAGAGATATAAAGGTCTTGGAGAGATGAATCCTGAACAGTTGTGGGATACAACCATGAATCCTGAATTCAGAACAATTCTTCAGGTGAGAATGGACGATGAAGTAGAAGCAGAAAATATATTTTCAATTCTAATGGGTGATGCAGTTGAGCCAAGAAGGAAATTTATTGAGGAAAATGCGAAGAATGTTTCAAATCTTGATCTATAAACCCCCTCTATCTCCCCCTTGGTAAGGGGGAGAATTGACGTTGGGGTAAATTTTATGTTGGAGAAAAGCAGTGCCGAAGAAACAGGAACCATCAAGTTCAGGAAAAGTATTTGATGTTGAAATAGAAGACCAGATGAAGGAAGCCTACCTTGCTTACGCAATGAGCGTAATTGTAGGAAGGGCTCTTCCGGATGTGCGTGACGGTCTGAAACCGGTTCACAGGAGAATACTCCATGCCATGAATGAAAGGGCCTGGAGAAGCGACAGGGCTTATGTGAAATCAGCTAAGATTGTCGGAGAGGTTATAGGTAACTTTCACCCGCACGGTGACACGGCTGTTTATGAAACAATGGTAAGGATGGCTCAGGAATTTTCAATGAGAATGCCTATCATAGACGGTCAGGGAAACTTCGGATCTATCGACGGTGATCGTGCTGCTGCTTACAGGTATACTGAAGCAAGGCTTAATAAACTTGCAGAAGAACTACTTCATGATATAGATAAGGAAACCGTTGATTTTATACCAAACTTCGACGACACAAGAAGAGAACCTGTTGTACTTCCTGCAGCATATCCGAATCTGCTTGTTAATGGTTCTGAAGGAATTGCAGTTGGAATGGCGACGAAAATTCCTCCACATAATTTAGGTGAAGTCATTGATGCAACAATTGCCATGATTGATGAACCGAATATTACAATTCGCCAGCTTATGAAGCATATCAAGGGTCCGGATTTTCCAACAGGCGCTTCCATTATGGGAACAGATGGCATTGTTAAAGCCTATACAACAGGCAGGGGAAGCATTGCTGTAAGAGGAAAGTTAAATATTGAAGAGAATAAAAAAGGAAGAGACGCGATAATAATCACGGAAATTCCGTATCAGATAAATAAAACTACACTTATTGAAAGAGTTGCTGAACTTGTTAATGATAAAGTAATAGAGGGCATTAGCGAAATAAGGGATGAGTCCGACAGGAAAGGAATGAGAATTGTTTTTAATCTTAAAAAAGACGCAAACACCAGCGTAATCGTAAACCAGCTTTACAAGCATACTTCTCTACAATCTTCATTTGGTGTGATTTTTCTTGCTCTTGTTGATAATGTTCCAAAGGTACTTGATCTTCGCGGAATTCTCTCTAATTACATTCTTCACAGGAAAATTGTAGTAACCAAGAGAACAGTTTATGAATTAAAAAAAGCTGAGGAAAGAGCGCATATATTAAGAGGATTGAAAATTGCGCTGGATAACATAGATGAAGTAATTAAAATAATCAGAGCATCAAAAACTCCGGATGAAGCCGGCGAAAAACTCATGAAAACATTCAAGCTTTCAGAGATTCAGACAAAAGCTATTCTTGAAATGAGACTTCAGAGACTAACAAGTCTTGAAGTAAAAAAAATTGAGGAAGAACTCAAAGAGCTGATAAAACTTATTGCTCAGTTAAAAGCTATTCTTGCGAGTGAGAAACTTGTTTATACTATAGTAAAAGATGAGCTTGCTGAAGTAAAAAAGAAATACGCAGACAAGAGGCGCACTGAAATTATTCTTGATGGCGAATCTTCAACAGATTTTGAAATGGAAGATCTAATTGCAGATGAGGATATGGTAATATCAATCACCAATGACGGATTTATCAGAAGGCTTTCTGTTGATACATTCAAGAAACAGAGGCGCGGCGGAAAAGGCGTTATCGGCATGGATTCCAAGCGGGAAGATTTTATCAAGATGATGACTGTTGCAACAACCCACGATACAGTTCTTCTATTCTCGAACAAAGGCAAAATTTTCGCCATGAAGACTTATGAAATACCTGAAGCTTCAAAAGCAAGCAGAGGAAAATCCCTGAAGGGTATAATAAATCTTGCAACAGGTGAAAATATAACTGCTCTATGCGGAATAAAGAATTTTGATACTGAAGATTATTTCTGTATGGTTACGCGTCTTGGAATTTTAAAGAAATCTTCTATAGAAGATTTCTCTAATGTTAAAAAAGGCGGAATTATTGCAATAAATCTTAAAAAGAACGATGAGCTTGTTGATGTTAAGGTTGTCTGTAAAGGTGATGATGTTGTTATTGCTTCCAAAGAGGGACTGCTTTTAAGAACAAATCTAATGAAAATGCGCGGAATGGGCAGAAACGCAGCTGGAATAATCGGAATGAGACTTTCCGGTGAAGATGAAATAATTGATCTTGATGTTGTTAAGAAAGATTCAAGTCTTTTTGTTTTAACAGAAAAGGGTTTTGGTAAAAGGGTAGAGTATAAGAATTTTGCCAACAAGGGAAGAGGCGGCAAAGGAATGGCTTTTGTTAAAATCAATGAAAAGAATGGATTTGCAAAAGGTGTTAAATCAGTTTTTGATTCAGATGAAGTTATTATTGCTTCAAAAAGCGGCATGACAATTAGATTAACAGCAGGAGATATTTCACTGCAGGGAAGAAGTGCTGCAGGTGTAAAACTTCTCGATCTATCAGGTGATGATATGATTTCAGATTTTGCTGTAATAAATGAATAATGCTCTAAATTTAAATATCGGAAATAAAAAAGAAATAAAACACCGGCCCCTGACATTTTTCTCAGGGGTTTTCTTTTTTTTATTAGATAGAAAAGAAGTATTTTTTTTAATTAATAGGTGATATTTTCTTGCATTTTTCATATCAATGATTTATAAAATAGTATCAAGTTGAAAATTTATTTTCCGGAGTAATAAAATGAGGATTATAAAAAAAATAATTATACCTGTTTCTGTTTCAATAATATTTATCATTTCTTTACTTGCTGCTGATTACGCTTATTCAAGGGCTGGAAGGGGCAGCAGTTACAAGTCCTCATCAAGTTCAAGTAAAAGCAGCAGCAGAAGTTCCAGCTCAAGTTCGAGTTCAAGATCTTCTTCATATAAATCCGGCTCAAGCGGGTATATTCCTCCAATTATTCCGGTTCCAATTCCCTTGGGTGGCAATAAAAGCGGAACAGCTGCAAATCAGGCCGGTTCGACTGACAATCAGGATGAATCTGCTGCAGCTGCCAAGAATAAAGAAACAAGTACAAGCAGTATTATAATAGGACTGATTTTCATGCTGCTTTTTGCAGCTGCAGGATTTTTTATTCTCAGATGGATTTTCAGAAAAATTTTCGGTTTCGGGAAATCTGATAAAGATGACGGAAAACCCCCGGTATATACAATTTCAGATACTGTACTTGCAGATATAAGAGCTGAAGATCCGAATTTCTCACCTGAGCATTTTTACGAATTAGCTAAAACAATTGCAGTGAAAGTACAGGATGCCTGGTCTGCAGGAGATATGATAACAGCAAGGAATTATATTTCACAGGGTATTTATAACAGATTCAAAGTTCAGCTTGAAATGATGAAGGATGATGAGGGATTGATGAATGTTGTGGAGAATTACAGGATCAAGGTTTTAAATGTTATGGCCCTGGATCTGTCTCACAGCTATCAGACACTGCATGTTAGATTAACATCAAGGGCAAAAGATGCTACTTTGCCTGTTGGCTCTACAGCTGATCAGATTCAGAAAGCTATAAATAAAGCCCAGGATACTTCTTTCACTGAAATTTTTTCATATACAAGAAAAAGAAGCGCGAAAACTGATTCATCTAAAAATTATCTGAAAGGCCAGTGCCCTTCATGCGGGTATGTGCCGGATAATTTCAGTGAAGTAAATAAATGTCCAAGCTGCGGATCAATTTACAACTCAGGGGAATTTGACTGGGTTCTTTCTGAAATTACACAGGATACAGAATGGCAGGAAAGTTCATACGAATCTATAGATGGTCTTAAAGATCTTGAAACAAAAAATCTGTCAATTAATAGAGAAGTTATTGAAGACAGGGCATCATTTCTATTCTGGAAATGGATGCAGTCACAAACAAAAGGTGATAAAAATCAACTGGCAAGAGATGCAAGCTCGGGATTTATGGCAAATTTTAATCCAGTAAAAACATACATGGCTGAAGTTGTTGTAGGAGCATCGGATTTGAAAAGGGTGTGGCAGGATAAGGACAAAGCATATGCTTCAGTTCTGATTTTATGGAGCGCTTCCCTTATGAAGAAAGACGAACCTGTTCACAGGGAAAGTACATTTACTTTAAGCATGCCTCTTGCATTGAAAAATCCTTATGGCCTGGCAAATCACAGCTGCAATTCATGCGGAGGACCGTTACCTGATTCAAATGCAACTGTGTGCACATATTGCGGAGCTGCTTTACCTGTAACAGTATCAGACTGGATTCTCGAAAATGTTGATGAAGTAAATCTGGAATCGGATAATATTGAAGATTAAGAAGAATTTTTTATTTACAGATGCTTTTTTATTCAGTATATTATATTGTAATAAGAGGTGTATATGGAAGATGAAAAAGTAATTTATAAATGTTCAGCTTGTAAAAAAGAAGCTGGAGTTAAAAAAGGCGAAAAAGTACCTATTTGCTGTGAAAAAGAAATGGCTATTATTGATCCGCTTCCTTACTGTACATCAGTCCCTCATTCTGAAATGTCAAGAAACAACACATCAGATGAACCTTGTGATGACGGAAGGGCAAATTAACAGAGATCAAGCAAGAGGGAAGTATGTCTAAAATTTCAATGAAAGCAACAGCACCGGATTTTGAATTGGCTGACTTTAATGGAAAGAATATCAGACTTTCGAATTATAAAGGTATAAGCAATGTTTTACTGATTTTTAATAGAGGGTTTTTCTGACCTTTTTGCCAAAAGCATATGGCGCAGTTGCGTCACGATATTCAGGAATTCAAAACCCGTAATACAGAGATCCTTGTAGTTGGTCCGGAAAAAGATGAATCCTTTGCAAAATACTGGGCAAAAAATAATTTAAATTTTATTGGAATTCCTGATCCAGGACATAGCGTTCTTAAACTTTATGGGCAGCAGATTAAAATATTCAAATTCGGACGAATGCCTGCCCAGCTTCTAATTGATATAAATGGAATAGTGCGTTTTGTTCATTATGGTCATGATATGACAGATATACCATCAAATTCAGAAATGCTGGAATTGATTGATTCTTTATAGATTAAAAGATATCATCAGATATTATTATACCCATTGAAGCCAAACAGCAAAAATTATATGCAGTATGATAAAAACTCCAAGCATTAAAAACATTAGAGCTTTTTTCTGATTTAATGTCAGATAATCATGAGCAGCTGTAAGAAGAAACCATGTAAATGAATATCCTATCCATATTGGCCAAATATGAGGATTGCCCCAGAAATACCACGACCAGGAAATTAGACCACCGCTATTTAAAAAATATTCTACGATAACTGCAGTTAATCCCATGAACGATGGAATAATTATTCTAAATGGAATTTTAAAAAATTTTAATTTTGGGTTGTCCGGTAGAATTTTAATTATTACAGGTCCCATAATAGCAACAAAAAAGCATACTTCTAAATTCATTCCAATATAAATAAGATATGAACCATTTCCTTTTTCAGCTGTCCAGAGAGGTGCGAATCCGGAAATTTTATAGACCAAACTATTTGCTATTTCCCATGTCATTGCCCAGGACCAGAATGCTAAACCGAGAAAAACCGCACTCCAGTTTTTTCTTTCTATTTCAACAATATAAATATAAATTACTATTACAAAAAAAGGGATTAGATACCATTGCAGATTTGCAGGATCCCTTAAAACCTGGGAAAAAATATAAGTCTTGATATTCATAATTAAAATATTTAATTATTATATTATTTAGAGTCAAATTAATTTTATATTTTAATATATTCTATAATATTTTAAATAATTTATTGAAATAATTCTTTTAAATAAGTACTATTGTATTAAATTCTTTCAATAATTAAATTAAATGGAAAATTTCCATATAAATCATAAAATTAATTGGAGTTAATATGGTAATCTGGAAGAACATACCAACGATAGATGAATTAAATCGTATGTCGGCAAAAAGTCTTGTTGAACATCTTGATATAAAATTTATTGATATGACAGATGATTCTCTAACAGCAACAATGCCTGTAGATCATCGGACAATGCAGCCTTTTGGAATACTTCATGGAGGAGCTTCTGCAGCACTTGCAGAAACTTTAAGCAGTGTAGCAACTCATCTTATTATAGATATTAATAAAAATATTGGCGTTGGTCTTGAAATTAATGCGAACCATATAAAAACAGCTCACAGCGGAATAGTTGCAGGAACAGTAAGGCCTATTCATATAGGAAGAAGCACTCATGTATGGGACATTCAGATAAAAAATGATGTAGGCGGGCTTGTATGCATATCACGCTGTACAATTGCGATAATTGATAAGAGATAAATTTTATGTTAGTACTAAAATAATAAAAAAACCCCGCTCAAATTAGCGGGATTTTTTTATTATAAATTTGCCTTATATATTTTTTTAAATAATTCGAGCCATAATAATGCCTGGAATTGTTTTCAATTTATTGATAATTCCTTCATCCAGTTTTTTTCCAACCAGATCAAGATCAAATATATTGTAGGCATAATCACCTTTACTTTTATTAATCATATCAGCAATGTTTAATTTTTCTTCAGCAAGAATGTGAGTTATCTGTCCGATTATATTCGGAACATTTTTATTTGCTACTATCAGACGGGTTTTTCCGGCAAGAGGCATTTCACAATCAGGGAAATTAACTGAATTTTTTATATTCCCTTTTTCAAGAAATTCCATTAATTGAGAAACTGCCATAAAAGCACAATTTTCTTCAGATTCAGGCGTTGAAGCACCAAGATGAGGAATTGCAATAACATTATCGAGTTTCAGCATTTCTTCATCAGGAAAATCAGTTACATATATTGCAACAGTACCATTTGATAATGCTTCTTTAATATCACGGGCATTTACAAGTTCTCCTCTGGAGAAATTTAAAATCCTTACGCCTTTTTTCATTAAAGAAAATTTATCTTTATTTATTGATTCTTTTGTTTTATCGTTTAAAGGAATGTGCAGGGAAATAAAATCTGATTCAGAAATCAAACTGTCAAGACTTGAGGCTTTTTTAATTGCGCTTGAAAGACCCCATGCTGCATCAATAGAAATAAAAGGATCAAAACCTGAAACTTCCATGCCCATTGAAAGCGCATCATTGGCAACCATTACGCCAATAGCACCAAGCCCTATAATTCCAAGTTTTTTTCCTTTAATTTCAGGACCTTCGAAATCAGATTTTCCGGATTCAATAAGTTTTGGAACTTCTGCTCCTTTACCAATTAAAGATTTAGCCCAGAGAATTCCAGGAACAACTTTTCTTGAAGCAAGTAAAAGAGACATTATTGTAAGTTCTTTCACAGCATTTGCATTTGCACCCGGAGTGTTGAAAACTATTATCCCTTTTTCAGAACAATTTTCTATAGGGATATTGTTAACTCCTGCACCTGCTCTTGCTATTGCTTTTATTGTTTGAGGAAGCTCGAGATCGTGCATTTTCTGGCTTCTGACAAGGATTGCATCAGGATGCCCTATCTCTGAAGCATATTCATACTGATCAAGAGGGAAAACGCTTAATCCTTTTGATGAAATTTTATTCAGCGTTTGTATTTTAAACATATTCAGTTCCTTTATTTATTATCTGATTCAAATTTTTTCATAAAGTCAACTAAAGTCTGAACACCCTGAGCAGGCATTGCATTATAAATACTGGCTCTCATTCCTCCAACAAGTCTGTGTCCTTTAAGCTGAACAAGTCCGCTTTTTGATGCTTCTTTTAAAAATTTTGAATCAAGATCGTCATTACCTGTTTTAAAAGGTATATTCATCATGGAACGGAATTTTTTTTCAACAGGCGATTTGAATAATTTGGAGTTATCAATAAAATCATAAAGAATTGCTGCTTTATTTTCATTGATTTTCTGCATAGCTGAAATTCCGCCTAATTCTTTCAGCCATTCAAAAACAAGCATGGCCATATATACAGAATAAGTTGGAGGAGTGTTGAACATAGATCCGTTTTCAGAATGCGTTTTATAATTCATCATTGTAGGAGTAATATCCATTGCGTTTCCAATCAGATCTTCTCTTATTATTACAACTGTCACTCCAGCTGGTCCTATATTTTTCTGTGCACCTGCAAAAATAACACCGAATTTTGATATATCCATAACTTCAGAAAGAATGTGAGATGACATATCTGCTACGAGCGGAACATTGCCTGTGTCTGGAATAGATGCGAATCTTGTACCTTCTATGGTATTGTTTGAGCAGATATAGAAGAAATCTGCATCTTTATCAAATTTGCTTTTATCAATTTCCGGGATATATGAAAAATTCTTATCTTCAGCAGATCCTAAAATGTTAACTGTTCCGTATCTTTTTGATTCAGGAATTGCTTTTTTTGTCCATTCTCCTGTATGGATGAAGTCTGCTTTTTTGCTTTTTTTAAATAGATTAAGAGGTACCATTGAAAATTGAAGAGATGCTCCTCCTTGCAAAAATAGTACTTTGTAATTTGAAGGTATATTCATCAGTTCTCTTAATAAAGATTCAGCATTGTTGATAATTGCTTCATATTCCGGTGATCTGTGACTCATTTCCATAACGGACATGCCGGAATTTTTATACTCAACAAGTTCGGAAGCAGCCTTTTTTAACACTGGTTCAGGCAAAACCGCCGGTCCTGCAGAAAAATTATAAACTCTTGCCATTTGATTCTCCTTTTTTATTCAAAATAAATTCATGTTATTGAAAACTAAAAAAAGGAATACTCAATGTCAAGATTATTTTATATTGACATAACTGCCGGATAATTGATTTTGGATTCTGTAAATATTAATAGTAATTTCAAATATATAGAGTGGCAGGTATTTTTTGCATTTAACAAAAAAACATATCAATACTATATTCGTTGCTGTAATAATTGCAATTACCGGAATTTCAACCACCGCTGCAACCCATGTAAATTCATTTGCTGAATACATGCAGCCTATAAAACCTGTGAGCATAAAAAGTATTAATGGAAAATTTTATGCTCATATCGTTCTATTATTTAATGAAAATCCCCACTTTGTCAATCTTATACAAAAAGACAGCATACCTTTGAAAAGAATCGGTCATGATGGATTTAATATAAAAGAATATAAAAATTATCTGAAAACAATTTCTGAAGATTCACAAAAGAAAATAGCATCTACTCTGCTCCAGATGTATCTTGAACCAACAAATTATAATGATGCGTTTTTAAGATCCATGGAAAAGCAGCTGCACGATAGAAATATTATACTCAGATTTTCCAGAGATAGAAATACAGGTGTTGAAAAAATCGCGCTCGATTACTGCATTTACGGAAAGAAAATGGATATTCCTGTCAAGCACCCGTTTATCGAAATAAAAGATCCTATTTATAATATTCAGCCTTTTATATATTATGATGAATTTTCAACAAGCAACTCCACTTTTTATTTTGATATGATCTATATTAATTATGATGAAGTGGAGAACGATTACATTATAGCAAAGAAAATTCTTAATGGAGAAAATGTTAAGACTATGTTTTTCGTAGGTTCGAAAGTAACTGACGAAATAAGATATTGTCTTGCAAAAGCATTTTCAGAAAATCCCAATATTAAAGAAGAAATTTGGAAAATGTTCATGATACATGAACTGACACATAAAATTCTAAATAATAATTATAATTTTTTTGATCAGGTAGCAGGCGAGGAACTTTCTCTATGCACAACATTGTACACAAATCCATATCTCGGGCTTTCAATTTTATATAGTTATCTTAATTATAATGCCATTAATCCGCACAGAATCGCAGCAGGAAATATTATCAGTTATATTTCATCAAAATTAAACAGGCCGGAATACAATAATAAGCCAGAGCTGATGAAAAACTTGAGTTCAAAAGAAATACAGCAATTAGGAAAAGATTATTTTGATATGACTATAAAGAAGTTAAAATAATTTTAATTTTACAGGATTTTTGTGAAGCATTTTAAAGTAATCAACTCCCTTTTCGCCGGTATATAAATTCAAGCTGAGATCAGAAAGATTTTTTTCGTTGATTTTATCAAACATCCCTTCTTCGAGAGCAATCCAAATATCTGCTGTTTTTTCTACAGCAATATTCATCAGATTATCTATTGATTCATAGCGGGCTCCAATTTGACCTGCAGGGTATTGCCAGCGTTCCCTGTGATGATTCAATATATGGCTATTGAATTTTTTTGGATCAGGGTAACGAACAATGAAATCTGTATAAAAATGATATCTGTCCCTTAATTTAAAAAATATGTTTCTGAGTTTTTCATTTCCAGTATGTTTAATTTTATAAGTAAATGGCATCAGATATGGAATTAAATCAAGGCGTGTATTTTTTTCATTTTCCAATGAAGTTTTGTTTCTTTTCAGCAATTTCAATTCTATAGACTGGCTGGGTAATGTATCATGAATCGTTTTTAAAATAAGGTTTCTTACAGGTGGTATAATTTTTTTTATTTTTGATTTTAATACAAGCGGAATCATGTCATTGATATTTAAATTATACTCATGTTTATTTCCAGAAGAAAAAAGATTATAATTGTCAATATTATATGATATAAATAAATTCTGCTCGCGATAGAAAGCAATTTCATTTTTAGAAAAATTATTTGGAAATCCTGACCAGTAAAATATGTAAGGATGGATAACTGCATCAGCTACTGCATGAGAAATAAATCCATACAAATACGCTCTTTGAATTGCTGTCCATTCATTGTTTCTGTCGCTGGATGAATAAATATCTGAGATCATTTTTCTGATAAATTTCTCTGAAGAACCGTTATGCAGAGCAAATGAAATTTCATGACCGTAAGGATTGGTTTTATTTCTGACAGGGATATAATCAAAAATATTAGGACCGATTGAGCCAAATAAACCAGATTTAAATCTGGTCCAGTCGGTGAATAATGACTCAACTGATCTTAAAAGATAATTTTTCTTTTTTCTTTTAGATAGAGAAAGTATTGTTTCTCTAAAAATTTTATTATGGGTATATATTCCAGGCATAAATTTCTTACAGGATTTAGTCCTTTTTTTTAGTATCTTTACTATCTGAAATAATTTTGTCCAGAATAAAAAGAAATTAAAGGGTTAAAATTATTTCTTTTATTTATTTAATTATATATGGTATAAAAACTAATTAATCAATTTGACATTTAATTAAACAAAATATATTATATGATATTTGTAAAAAATCAGAATTTATGAACCGGATATTTTTTAATAAAAATGGCGATTATCCAGCCTGATATTTAATCAATTTATGATTTAAGAATCTTTTATCGAGAGGATCAGATTATGTATTATAAAAAGCTATTACTTGTTTTGGGTATATTAATATGCTTTTCTTTTTCAGGATTTGTAATCGCAGATGAAAAGATTTATCAGAGTAAAATCATTGAAGTTAAATTATTCCAGAATCAGGCAGAGATTGTCAGATCAGTTATTATTCCTTTAAAAAAAGGTTCAAACAATATAGTCCTCGGCGGGCTTCCAAATCTTCTTTATGACTGGTCAATTAAAGGCGGACTTCCAAAAGAATTTAAAGGTAAAATTGTTTCCCTTGAAGTGGAAAAGAAAGCCCTTGTTCAGAAAAGACAAAAGAATATTCTTGCTATAGAAGATAAACTTTCATCTCTCAGGGAGCTTGATCTTGCTATGGCTGATGATCTGAAAAATATTTCAGCTCAGGAAAAACTGCTGAATTCAATCGGTGATTTTACAGGACAGACAATTCCAAGAGAGATCGCTACAAAAATTCCTAAAATCAGCACCTGGGATGAAACTATAAATTATATTTTTGATAAAAAGAAGGACTTATTCAATAAAAGAAGAAAAACTGAGAAGGAAAGGGAAAAGCTTGGTAAGGAAATCCAGAAATGGGAATTTGAACTATCGCAAATTGCAGGATATACCTATTATTCAAATTATCAGACTTTAAGTAATGCGTATGTGAATAAAAGACAGAATGAAGCTGTACAGCAGTATTATGATTTCAATGACAAATTTGCTGAAAGAACCAGAATGCTCAAAGAACCAACTGAAAATGTTGATTATGAAAAACGGGTTAACATGATTATATACTCCTCTTCTGAAAGTGAAATTGAGTTTACACTTACTTATGTAATTCCAAAAACCTACTGGCAGATGGTTTATGATTTAAGAGCCTCACTTGAGAAAAATGCAGTTAATCTTTCGGTATTCGGGAATATATTTCAAAACAGCGGTGAGGATTGGGATGATGTAAATCTGGCTTTATCCACCGGTGCTCCTGTAAATTCTATGACACAACCTTCTATAATTTCCTGGATTGTTGATGTGTATGAAAGATCAGAATATAAATCTGATTCTTATGATGAACGTAAAGATAAATCAGCATCGCCGTCTTTGAAGAAAAGATCCAAAAAAAATGGCGGAGCCAGCGGATATGCATCAATGGATTCATCTAAAGATGAGGAATCTCCACCGCCTTCTGCTGTAATCAGCGAAAAGGGAATATACTTTGGAATAACTTTGCCTCTGAAACAATCGATTTCCTCTTCTATAAAATACCAGAAAAAATTTATTCAGGATTATGAAGTTACTGACAAGGCTAATGTAAAATTTTATTATGAGATTGTACCTCATTATGGAAACAAGGCTTATTTAAAGGTTAAGCTTTTTAATACTACTGGAATTCCTTTAATGGCAGGAGAATCTCAGGTTTTTCTTGAAAATGAATATATGGGTAAAATCAGAATTCCATATATGCCGATAGGTAAAAGCGAGAATCTTGTAATAGGCAATGAAACCAGAATTAGCGGATTTAAGGAACTCGTAAAAAAATTTGAAGATACTTCAGGAATTTTCGGCGGCAAGAGGAAAATATCGTATAAATATAAACTTACTGTTGAAAATCAGATGCAGAAAAAAGGGGAAATTACACTTCTCGATATAATTCCTGTATCAAGAAATAAAAAAATCGATGTAGATATTAAGGATTTATCTTTACCAGTAACACCTGATAAAGAATTTGAAGCTTCAACTGAATATTCACAGGGAATTCGAAAGTGGAATATTACACTTGCACCAAAAGAAAAAAAAGAAATAACATATGAGATTATAATTTCTTTTGATAAAGATTTATCAATTGAGGGGTTAAGGTAGATGATTAAGACTAAAATAGTTTGCACACTCGGCCCTGCAACTGATAATATCGAAATTTTAAAAGAGTTAATTATTTCAGGAATGTCTGTTGCAAGGCTTAATTTTTCTCACGGTACTCATGAGGAGCATAAAAGCAGAATTAATCTTTTCAGGCAGGCAGTAAAAGAACTTGGAGTTCCAGTAGGTCTGCTGCTTGATATTAAAGGCCCTAAAATAAGGCTTAAAAAATTTGAAAAAGGTGAAGTAGAACTTAAAACAGGCAGCACTTTCAGCCTTACTATTGATGATGTTGTTGGAACGGAAAAAATAGCATCTGTTTCATATCTGGGTTTGCCTGCAGATGTTGAAAAAGGATCAAGAATATTAATTGCAGACGGGCTCGTTGAGTTAAAAGTAACATCGAAAACTGATAAAATTATTGAATGCATTGTTATAACAGGCGGCCCGATTGGTAATAATAAAGGAATAAATGTTCCAGGAGTTACAATCACGATTCCGTTTATCAGCGAAAGGGACAAACTGGATTTGAAGTTTGCTGTTGATAATGATATTGATTTTATTGCAGCATCTTTTGTCAGAAATCAGAACGATGTAAAAGATATTAAGAAATTTCTTGATGATTCCGGCGGAAGTTTTATTAAAGTAATCTCCAAGATAGAAAACAGAGATGGGGTTCGAAATATTGATGATATAGTTCATCTCAGCGATGGGATAATGGTTGCAAGAGGTGATATGGGAGTGGAAATCCCTTTTGAGGAACTTCCTTCTATTCAAAAAAATATTATAAAAAAATGCGGTATAGCGGGTATACCTGCTATTACTGCAACTCAAATGCTAGATTCAATGATACGCAATCCAAGTCCTACCAGAGCGGAAATCACGGATGTGGCAAATGCAATATATGATGGAACAAGCGCACTCATGCTTTCAGGCGAAACTTCAGTCGGAAAATACCCGGTTGAAACTGTTAAGGTTATGGCAAAAATTGCCGCAAAAACAGAATCTGACATTGACTATGTGAAAAGATTCAGTAATTCACATATTACTGTTTCAAGAAATATTACTAATGCAATAAGCCAGGCAACTTGCGAAACAGCGCACACTCTTGGAGCAGCAGCGATTCTTTCTCTTACAAAATCAGGCCATACTGCCCGGATGGTATCAAAATACAGACCAGCCTGCCCTATAATTGCAATGACTGTTCTTCCGAAAGTATACAATCAGCTTTCACTATCATGGGGAGTTTTTCCGGTTCTTACTGAAGAAAAATATACAACTGAAGAAATATTTGAGCAATCAATAATTAAAGCCGAAGAAACTGATCTGATTAAAAACGGTGATCTTGTTGTTATAACAGGCGGATTTCCTGCAGGAATAAGCGGAGCAACAAATACACTCAGAGTGCACATTGTAGGTGATGTATTGCTCGAAGGTAAAGGCTTAAATAAATTAACTTCATCCGGAACTATTTGCGTTATTCCGGAAGGCGACAATGATATATTGGATTTTAAAGCAGGGGATATTCTTGTTTTTTCAAAAACTACTGATATAATTCTTCACGCAATTAAAAATTCATCAGCTATTGTTACTGAGGAAGACAGTGAAAATTCCAAAGCAGTGATAGTGGGACTTGCTCTTGATATACCTGTTATTTCCAACGCAATGAACGCTACAGGTATTTTAAAAGGGGGAACTGTTGTAACTGTAGATGCTTCAAAGGGGATAATTTCAACCGTGTTGAAATAAAAATAATATGAAATCAATTACTATCAGTATAATTACTGAAAGCGGTGAAGTTCTTCAGGACGTTAAGGCAAATATACCTGAAGCGGAAGTGCTGAGCTATAAATCATTTGAATCTGCAAAGAGCGATGATTCGCTATGTCTAATGGTTGACACAGATCTTTTTACTACTCCGGATTCAGCGCAATTTTTCCTTTCAAAGTTAAGAAAGAAGATCCACGATGTACCGGTTCTCTTGATAATTAAAGTAAACAAGATCGAAGAAATAAAATTCGACTGGTTTTTTAATGATTTTGTTGTTTATCCTTTCAGGAAGGGTGAACTTCAAGCCAGATTAAAAAAACTGGCAGGAAACAGGCAATCAGATAATGATGCAATTTCAATAGGAAATTTAAAAATAAATCTTAAAGAATACACTGTATATTTTAATGAAGAAAAACTTGAACTGACATATAAGGAATTTGAATTGTTAAGACTTTTTTTTGAAAACAGGGGTGTTGTATTTTCAAGAAAGGATCTGCTCAGCAGAATATGGGGTCTTGAGTATATTGGAGGAACAAGGACGGTTGATGTTCATATCAGGCGGCTCCGGGGTAAGCTCGGGGATGAATTCAATTCGGTTATTGAAACAGTCCGTAATGTAGGATATAGATGCAAAGATGATATATAGAAAAATACTTGCCATATATTTAATCCGTTGTTAGGTTTGCACTGTCAATTTAAATATAGGAAAATTGTTTCACAGAGGATTTCAAATGAGTCAGGGAAAAAAAGTAGAGAAAATTATTCAGATTGCGCAAACAGAATATTTAGGCGATTACGAAAAACTTCTTAAGGAAATGAGAAAGCAACTTCCATTATTTGGCGGAACAAAAAGACTCGCAGCAGCCTTGCTGAAAGAATACGTGGGTGATATTTCAAAACTTAACCTGGAAAAAGTATTTGAGAAAAAAGTATCAGGTAAGATTGTTTTTGAAGATATTAAAGATGGAAGAGCCAGACTTTTTATCAATGTAGGAAAAAATCACAGAATTTCAACCGGGGATTTAATCAGAGAAATTGTAAAAAAATCCGGAATAGACGGAAAACAGATAGGTAAAATAGATATTCATGCAACTTATTCTTTTTTTGAAGTTTCAGAGCAATATGCTGAAATTGTTTACCATTCATTCGATGGAGCAAAATTAAAGGGTTTAAATGTGGTAGTGGAACCAGCAAAAAAGAAAAAAGTGGAATGATAAAATGACAAGTAATCTCTGCCCGCTTTGCGGATCGGAGAGAAAAATTCTCTTAAGCAGCGGTTTATACAAATGTAGAAATTGCGGTTGCGGATTTAATACAAAACACAAACTCCTCGACTACACAGATTCATACTTTACTTCTGATTATAAAAATCAATATGGCAAAACCTACGAAGAGGATTTTGATAATATATATTCAATATCAAAAAATCGCATTGAGCAGATAAAAAAAATCTCAACCGGTGAAAATAATTCTATTCTTGATATTGGTTCTGCATTAGGATTTTTTTTAAAATGTGCGTCTGATGAAGGCTATAAAAGAACTCTTGGAATTGAAATCTCACCTTTTGCCTCTAAATATTGTATTACAAAATTCGGAATAGAAACAATATCAAATTCTTTCAGTAATATTGAAATTTCAGAAAAGTTTGATGTAGTAACCTCATGGTATTTTATAGAACACAATTATGACACTGTGCAAACACTGCATAAAATATTTTCTTTTCTTGAAAATGGTGGAATATTTGCAATAACTGTGCCATCTATTTTCGGCCCATTATATTATTTTAACCGGAATGAGTGGATTAAAACACATCCTGAAGATCACAGAGTTGATTTTTCACCAGCATCAGTAAAGAAGATTCTTAAAAGAATTGGATTTAAAAAGATTAAAATTAAATCTGCCGGATTTCACCCTGAAAGAGTTTTTAACAGTAAATCATTTTTATTTCCGATTATGAAAAATATTTATATTGCATTTTCAAAAATACTTAATTTTTCTGATACAATTGAAGTATATGCTATTAAATAGCCTGATTATATTAAATTTTTATTTATTCTTTACATTTTTATAATAGTAATTATTATGTCTCTTTGATATTTTTAAAATATGGAGAATTCTATGAACGTTATGACCGTAGATCAGTGTAAAAAATGTGAATTTCATATTGACCACAGAGCAGATTCGGTTTTATGCAAATACAATTATGAAATTGAGCATAGAGTTTTAAACGGCGATAATATTGTCGGATGTCCGCTTATGGATAAAAAGAAGAAAAGGTAATTGATGTTCAGAGCTGTAAGTATTTTTTTTCTATTATTGTCAATTTCATTTGTTTCCGGTTGCACCGGGAAAAAATATAATGAATATAAAGTATATCCAATTCCACAATTAATGGAAATTGAACCTGGAAAAGAATCATTCCTGACTTTACAAATAGAAATTCCTTCAGGAAGCCATATCTATGGAAATCCCAAAGGCCCCGGTATCGGCAAAGCTACAGAAGTTCTTACCAATTCAACAGAAGAAATAATTTTCAGTAATGCAAGATATCTGAAGCCGGTGAAATTTTATACTCCTGGGAAAAAGGAATTTACCTGGGGATATTCAAATGAAACAAAAATATTTATTCCGATAAAAGCCGATATAAAAGCTTCATCCGGTGATTTTAAAAAGCATAGTTTGAAATTAGATGCACTTCTTTGTACCGATTCTTCATGTATTCCTAAAATTATTAAATTGGATTATTTAATAAAAATTAATAAACAGGGTGAAAAAGGAACTGTTATTTCGGATGATTTAAAGAAGCTTTATGAAAAATCCTCAGAGCCCTCAATAAAAACAAATACAACTGATAATCAATCAACTGAAAATAGTGATATTTCAAAAAAATTTTATGGAGATAATTTTAAACCAGAATTTACAAGTTCAAATGTAACAGGACTTATGCAGGCAATACTATTTGGATTATTAGCAGGGCTTATTTTGAATTTTATGCCATGCGTTCTTCCGGTAGTCAGTCTAAAGATACTGGGCTTTGTTCAAAGTGCTGGAAAAAGCAGAAAAGATTTAATTTTACTTGGGCTGCTTTTTTCTGGAGGCATTATTACCAGTTTTACAGTTCTTGCTGCACTTGCAGCTTTTTTCGGTTATAACTGGGGAGGACTGTTTCAGCACAAAATGTTTCTTATAGTAATGACTTTAATAGTTTTTGCTATGGCTCTTTCGATGTTCGGAGTTTTTACAATAAATACACCGAATTTTGCAGGTAATCTTTCAAAAAAACAAAGCAATCAGTTTATTGATGCATATGTAAAAGGACTTTTTGCAACGCTTCTTGCAACGCCCTGCAGCGGCCCTTTTCTTGGAGGAACTCTTTCATGGGCTTTTTCTCAACCCCCGGTAATTATATTTATTATTTTTATAAGCGTTGGTATTGGAATGTCAATTCCTTATCTTGCTCTTACAATGAATCCTAAGCTTATCAAATTTATACCTAAACCAGGAAATTGGCTTATAGTTTTTGAAATTTCAATGGGTTTTCTTTTGATATTCACTGTGGTTTATCTTCTATCGATTTTTGATAATGAGTCTGTTTTGCCGATGATTTTGTTTATGGCAGTGTCAGCATTGGGTTTATGGCAATATGGAAAATTCGGTTCTGTGATTAATATCAGGAAAAAAAGAATTGTTTCTCTATTTCTTTTAATTTTAATTATTTCTGGCGGATATTTACTTTCGTTCGAATATATTTTTAAGATAGAAAATGTTGAAATCAAAAAAAATGAATTTTCAGTTGAAAAATTATACAGCAATAAAAATAAAAAAATAACTGTTGTGAAATGGACAGCGGACTGGTGTCCTAACTGTTCACTTGTAGAGAAATTATCTCTAAATACAAACAGTGTCAGCAAAATTTTATATGATAATAATATTGAAATTTTAACTGCAGATATAACCCGGAAAAGTCCTGAAGCGGAAAAACTTCTGGAGCTGCTTGGAAACAGATCTATTCCATTTCTTGCTGTATTTCCGAAAGGAAATGCTTTTTATTCCCCAATTTGTCTGAGAGATGTGTACAGCGAAAAAGATGTTATAAATGCAATCAATAAAGCTCTTAAACGCTGATTAAAAATTTTATTATAATTTACTGAATATCCGGTCTACACAGACTTTCGCTGCTGTTGAATAATTGTTTCTTCCGAGAATATTTCCATGGCTTAAAACAATCTCTTCAAAAATTTCATTATTTTTATAAGCAGTCAGTTTTACATCAGTACGATTCATTCTTCCGCATAATCCGGTTTTCCCAATACGGCAGTTTGAAATAATTATTTTGATATTTTTTTCATTGGTATTTGTTTCAGTTAATCTTTCTTTTGATTTATTTATCAGTGATGCAAAAAATTTTTTTATATATCCGTCATTTTTATAAAATGATAATGGCATATCTGACATTGCCCCTGAATAAAGAACTTCCAGTTCTGTATTTCTGATCTTAATTTTTTTTATTTCATCCGGAATAATCTCACCTTCAGGCGTTTTCCCGTCCATATTGATAATGGTTTTATTTCCCTTTGAATCGGTTTGTGTTATTGAACCGTCTTTGTTATATGATATAGATGAAGCGTAAATAATATACGCAGAAGATAGCATTGCACACAGGATAATTAAAATAAGCTTTTTTTTCATATTTACCGTTATCATTGTTTTTCTTTAATTATCGATTAAATGATTGATTTAAATTAGAAATTATTCAAAAGCTCTATGCCCGATATCTCTTCTATAAAACGCTTTATCAAATTTTATTTTTTCTATCTGCGAGTAAACCTTGTCTTTTGCAATTTCGAGTGTATTGCCAACAGCAGTTAGATTCAGCACCCTGCCTCCAGCAGTAACAATTTTTCCATTATTTTTTTCAGTTCCTGCATGGAAAACAATTACATCTCTGGAAACATCCTCAAGACCTCTAATTTCAATATTTTTTTTATATTCACCGGGATATCCGCCTGATGACATTACAACAGATATTGCATGCTCTTTTTTAAAGGCAATTTTCTGTTTGGAGAGTCCGCCGGAAATTGATGCATTTATCAGATCGCCAAGTTTGACATCAAGAAGCGGCAGAATTACCTGGGTTTCCGGATCGCCGAAACGGGCATTAAATTCAAGAACCCAGAGTCTGTTTTTCGATATCATAAGACCGGCATAAAGAATTCCCTTGAATGGAATTCCTTCATTTTTCATACCGTCAATTGCAGGCTGAAGAACATTTTTTTTAATCTGTTTAAGCATCTCATCTGTTACAATTTGCGCTGGAGCATAAGCGCCCATTCCGCCAGTATTCGGGCCTTTATCGCCTTCGTATATCCGTTTATGGTCCTGGGCTGGTATAAACGGCAGAATATCATTTCCATCAGATATGCCAAGAATTGAAGCTTCCACGCCATCTATAAATTCCTCTACAAAAATTTTCATATCTTCAACAACATTCTGATTTATAAATTCAACTGCTTCAGCTTTTGTTTCCGGAATAGAAACACCTTTTCCTGCTGCAAGGCCGTCAAGCTTGATTACAATCGGATATTCTTTAACTGATTCAATATATTTTAGGATTGATTCCTTACCAATAAAATCACGGTGAGAAGCTGTTGGAATATTATATTTCTCCATTATATGTTTTGCAAAAAGTTTGCTTCCTTCAATCATTGATGCTGATGCGCTTGGTCCGAAGGCTGGAATTTTTTTTGAATCTAAAAAATCAACAATTCCTGCAGCCAGAGGAATTTCAGGTCCAACAACTACACAATCTATTTTTTTTAATAAGCAGGCTTCTTCAACAGCTTTAAAATCATCCACTTTAATATTTATTCTGAATTTATCATCTATGCCGCCATTTCCCGGTGCTACATAAACTTCATGTGCGCTTCCGTCATTCATAAGCCTCCAGGCAATTGCGTGCTCTCTTCCGCCAGAACCTATTACAAGATATTTCATTTGGCCTCCAGAATTTTTTTAAGTATTATAGCTGGTATATTTGATTAAAAGGAAAAGAATAAGGCAATGATAAATTTTTTGCATGAGTATCAATTGGTCAATAATTTTATTATCAATAAAAAGAGATAATAATTCATTGATTAGTATTGATATATATGTTATATTTAATAATTACAATAATGTTTTATTATTATTGTATTAAAGGAGAATATCATGAAAAAAATATCAATTATTATAATTTTAGTTTTGTTAGGATTCGTAGCCTGTTCTGTTCCTGCCATTATTGAAAATAAAGGTAAAAATTATGAAATAATTAAATGGGAAGGCGGGAATTTTTATTATATAACATATCATTGGAAAGGTGGAAAATTTGATGATGCTGTTGATTTAATCAAAAAATGGATAGATTTGTCTAAAAATCGTAACATCGGGGAATATTCAATAGGAAGATTTCCGACAAATAATGAATGGCAGCTTGGAATTATTTCTGCTAAAGGGCTGGAAATATCTGAATTTGAAGGTTTAAAAATAGAAAAAATCACTGTTTCAACCGGTGATTATGCTTCATTGAAAGCAAAAGGATATCCTGAAAATATTTTTTATCACTGGGAAAGTTTTAAAAAATTACTGATAAAAGATAGATATGAAGTAATGAGTCCGGTTTTTGAAATATATAAAACAGCTTTTGATATGAAAATTCCAGTTAAAGAAAGAATCGGTGAATTAAGATATCAGATAAAACCAGTTAAATAATTGACATTAATCCAGTTCATGTTTAATATAATTATATGAGTGCATATAAAAAAATAATTACCGGATTATCTGCAATAGTATTTTTATTAACAATTTCCGCAAGTGCAGTAGCTCAATCAAAATTTACTGATCTGGACAAAGATCCTATAGGCGCTCATAAAGGCCAGATGCTGCTCGGTGCATTTTTTTCAATGGGCGGCATCATCGGGGATACAATAACTGCTGAGAACCAGTTTATTGACAATTCGGTCTATACTTTCAGCTCATCCGGAATTTCAAAACTGGTTTGGCTCTCGGATATTGCTTTTTCAGCAGGTGTTATTTTTGAATATATGCCGATTGATCATCTTGGAATAAAAGCAAAATTAAAAGGCACACTAAATATTCAACGGACACTATTCGGTCCTAATTATCAAAACTGGAGCCAGATTGCATACAGGGATATTTCAATTTATGCCGGGTTATCTGCTCATGTAACAAATAGAAAATCCTGGGATATAACTTTTACACCATATTTCGGGTATTCATTTGGAGGATTAACGCCTGCAACTGTTGCTTATGCATTAAATAAAACTTCATATTCAACTGAAGTTTATGCAGGCGGTTATTCAATGGGAGGGGAAGCTAATTTTACAGCATATTTTGCAGGAGGACTTTTTGTCACTGTTGGATTTGACTGGACAATGAATGTTATCTCTCTTGCTGCACCTTTAAGTTTTACCAATTCACAAACCGGTGCTGCATTTGCACCTGAAAAAAAAGATTTTATAAATCACTCCTTAAGTTTCATTCTTTCTGCAGGCTATGCTTTTTCAAATTAAATGAACTCGCTGTCAAATTTTATGGTTGACAAAAGAATCATTATTATTACTTTTTGCCAACAAATCCAACCGGCGGGCTTAATTAATGACAAAACCTTTAATTGTTCAGAGTGATAATACACTTTTACTTGAAGTGGATAATCCTGAATTTGAAACAGCAAGAGATTCAATAGCACCATTTGCAGAGCTTGAAAAAAGCCCTGAACATATTCATTCCTATAGAATAAGTCCATTATCATTATGGAATGCTGCATCTTCAGGTCTGAAATTTCAGCAGATTATCGACGTATTGCTGAAATTTTCACGATATGAGATTCCTGAAATAGTAAGGACAACAATCAAGGAACAGATGCAGAGATACGGGCTATTAAAGCTTGTAATGGTCAATGGTGAAATAATTCTTACATCAAAAGATTCGATTCTTCTGAATGAAATTGTAAATGATAAAAAAGTTAATATTTATATTGATACAAGAATCGATGACAACAATATCAAAATAAAGGCAAATTATAGAGGCCATATAAAACAGGCTCTGATTAAAATCGGATTTCCTGTTGAGGATCTTGCAGGCTACGAAAAAGGCGATCCATGTGAAATAAACCTCCGGGAAAAATTAGCGCATGAAGAAAATTTTGTAATTAGAGATTACCAGCAGAGTTCCATGAATGCATTTTACAGAGGCGGAGGCCCTGATGGCGGCAGCGGAATTGTTGTACTTCCCTGCGGTGCAGGCAAGACAATCATTGGTATAGGCATAATGGCTATGCTGAAAACTGAAACTCTTATTTTAGTTACAAATACAGTAGCTCTCAGGCAATGGAAAGAAGAGATTAAAAATAAAACGGATATTGATCCTGATTTGCTTGGAGAATTTTCAGGTGAGATAAAAGAAATAAAATCTATAACAATTGCAACATATAATATCCTCACTTATAGAAAAGACAAGAATGGCCCTTTTCTGCATTTTGATATTTTCGGTAAAAAAAACTGGGGACTGATTATTTACGATGAAGTGCATCTTCTTCCTGCTCCGGTATTCAGAATGACTTCTGAAATTCAGTCAAAAAGACGGCTTGGCCTCACAGCAACACTTATCAGGGAAGATGGAATGGAGTCAGATGTATTCAGTTTAATCGGTCCGAAGAAATATGATATGCCCTGGAAAGTGCTGGAAAAATCACAGTGGATTGCGCAGGCGCTCTGTACAGAAGTCCGTGTTGATCTTCCTGATGAATTGCGAATGCATTATTCAATATCAAAAGACCGTGATAAATTTAGAATAGCATCTGAAAACGAAAGAAAAATGGATGCAGTAAAAAAAATTATTACAAATCACGAAGGTGCAAATATACTTATAATTGGCCAGTATATAACTCAGCTGAAGGAATACGCTAAAAGGTTTAATTATCCTCTGATTACTGGAGCGACTCCTGTTGCAGAGAGGGAAACACTCTATCAGAAATTCCGTTTAAGTGAAATAAAAACATTGATTGTATCAAAGGTTGCAAATTTTTCAATAGATCTTCCGGATGCGAACGTTGCTATTCAGATTTCAGGCACATTTGGTTCAAGACAGGAGGAAGCACAAAGACTCGGCAGGATACTCCGGCCGAAAAAAGAAGACAATAGAGCATACTTTTACACTGTAGTTACTTCAAATTCTGTGGAAGAAAAGTTTTCCCATAACAGGCAGCTATTTCTAACAGAGCAGGGATATTCCTATATTATTTTAAATGAGGAAATGTTTGAAAAGAAGTTTAATCTTATATAAAAATCTGATTTTTACTGTTGTTTTATTATTTTCCGGATGTTCATCAAATTTATATTCATCTGATCCGAAAGTTTTTGCAATTACCGATAGTTCTGTATACATCTCTTCAAATGGCGGATCATACTATAGTTCATTTGTGAAAGGCCTTCCGGAAAGCGTTAATCCTCTGAAGCTGTATATAAATTCCGGAGATTATTATCTTACAACTTTCAGATCCGGAATATTCAAACTCGACAAAAAAAATGATACCTGGCAGAATATTTCATCTCCGGATTTTAAAAGAAGAACACAGTCCGGCATTGATGCAGGCTACAGAAAAATTTCCGCACTTGCTTTTGATAAAAATAATCCGCTGAATATTGTTCTGGCAACCAAGCATAGTATTTATGCAAGTAAAGATGGCGGAAACACCTGGAATAAAATAAATAATGCAGCATTCGGCACAAAGAATTATGTAACAGCTCTTGCTGTAAGCGGTGATGAAATAATAGCTGGGACATCGACTAACGGAGTTTTCAGACTTATCAACGGTACTGCAATAAGATTTAATATCGGGCTTCCCCAGGAGCCATATTCGGATGATATTTTTTTTACAGAACAGATTCAGTCTTTAGAATATTCAGCAGATAAAAAAATTTTATACGCTGGAACAGCTTTTGGCAAGGGAATTTACTTTTATTCAAATGGTTCGTGGAAACAGATTAGTTTACCTCAACAGAAAGATTCAATGTACCATGTGAATAATATTTCTTCAATAAAAAATCGGTTACTGATCAGCGCCGGACCATCTGCATATCTCATTGAAGGGAATAATATTATTACTGAATTTAATCCTGAAAAATATCTAAAAAATTTAAAGTATGAATTTAAATCAGTTATAGTTTCTGAAACAGAAAGCCTGCCGGTTTTATATTTTAATTATCATAATGTCCCCAAAAAAAATAAAGAGAAATGGTCCGATATTAAGGCATTATACGCGAGCGTTCCAGCTGTAAAAAGAAACTTAAACGCAATTATTGATTCTATTAAGACAGCTAATTTAAACGCAATTGTAATAGATATGAAAGATGATTTCGGGAATATATATTTTCCGGTAAAAAACAGCATCGCAAAAGAAATAGGTGCTGTTAGAAAACCACTTGATGTTGAAGAAGTAATTAAAAAATTAAAATCCAATGGAATTTATACAATTGCCCGAATTGTTACTTTTAAAGATGAAAAAATTTATTCAGCTTATAACACAAGGTATGCGATAAAAAACATAACAACTGGAACAGCCTGGAAAGGAACACCTGGCGAATACTGGGTTGATCCGCATTCAGATTTTGTTCAGCAATACAATATAGACCTCGCGAAGGAACTCGAGGAGCTTGGATTTGATGAAATCCAATATGATTATATAAGATTTCCTTCTGATGGCCCAACTTTTCTTTGTCAGTTTTCTTATAAAAAAGATCCGGAAATGTATAAATCAGAAATTCTTTCAGATTTTCTGATAAAAGCCAGGAAGTCTTTAAAAATCCCGGTATCAGTAGATTTATATGGTTTTAATTCTTGGTATCATTTCGGAAATCTTATTGGCCAGGATATTGAGGAATTTTCTCATATTGTAAATGCAATTTCTCCAATGGTATATCCGTCACATTTTGGAAATAAATTTTTAAGAGCTGTAGGCAGAGAAGCGCATCCATACAGGATTGTTCTTGATGGAGGTAAACGGGCTGTAATTCTTGTTAATAACAGAGTTGATCTAAGGCCGTATCTTCAGGCATTTAAGATGATGTCACCAACCTGGGGCCCTGATTACATAAATGCGCAGGTTAAGGGAGCATTGGAATCAGGGCAAAGCGGATATATTTTCTGGAACGCGAAAACTGAATATCAGACTGTTGAAAAAGCTTTATCAGGAAAATAGAAATTATCTTCTCCAGCCTTTTAATTCATAAAGCTGCCTGAAAACCAGTTTTCCGTCTTTATCAAATATCAGAAGAGTGAAATTATTAAAATAAGTATAGTTATTTCTGTATTTACTAAGATGCTTAGTTGTTACCAATAGTTTATCTTTGAGAAGATAAGGTTTTCCTGTGTCCGGATTTACTCCGTCTTTAGGTTCTTTTGGATACTTAATGTATGAAACTTTCCCTTTTGTAAGGTTTTCAGTTCCCTTGCTTTTTTCAGTATATTCAAATGATTTAAGATTATCCGGAAACGGGCAGAAATTTGATAATCTGTCTTTTTCTTCTACCGGAGATTCGTGGCTCGATCTTGTTTTTTCAATCTTTTCACACGTTGCTATTGTCCAGATATATAACTCCTGAGGATCGTCTAAATTATTTTTAATTACAAATTCGAATTCAATAATCTCGCCTCTTCCTGCAAGATCTATTCTTTTATTAAAAGCTATATAACCAATTTTAAAATTATTACTGTATTTTGATTGTACTGGAATAGTTGTGTTTGCTTCAGCTGATTGTGAATCAAGATTTTTTGTATCAGCCGGCTTCTCGATTTTTTCCTGTTGTGAAAAAGCAGCAGTTGCTAAAAAAATCAGGAGAAGTGTTTTAGTAAGTTTGATTTGCATAATAACCTCTGAAAATTTTTCGAATATGTTTTGATATAAGCTCATTAAAATATAGCTTATTGATATTTTCGGTATATCAGTTAAAAAGAATTAAATCTAAAATATGCATAGAAATGAAATAAATATAATAAGCTTATTTAAAAACATAATGATTGACAGGAATATGGATGCAGTAACCGCTATTATTGAATAGTTACCAGAGCTATTAAAAATAATATGATAGATATAAAAAATAAAAAATTAATAATATTCGACTGTGATGGAGTGCTTTTTGAATCAGCAGCAGCAAATAGAGCATATTTCAATAAATGTCTTGATTTGGCCGGTATTGAAAGAGTTCCGGAAAAGATGATTCATGAGGTTGAATATATGTCTGTAAAACAGCTTATAGATATGTTTATTAAAGATAAAGACCAGGCAGAAAAGATATCAGCTTTAACATTGACTGTTCCATATGAACCATTTATTTCAGAAATTCAACCCAATTTCAATTTTGATGAAATACTGTTGCAGCTGAAAGAAAAGTTTTTTCTGGCTGTTGCTACAAATCGAGGCCGCTCAATAGACACACTTTTTCAATATTTTGATTTATACAGATATTTTCATTTCAAAGTTTCAACTCTGAACGCCAGGTCAAAACCTGATCCTGAAATGATTAATAAATGCCTTGATTATTTTTATCTTAAAAAAGACGAAGCTTTTTTTATTGGAGATTCTGAATCAGATTATAATTGCGCTAAAAATGCCGGTATTGATTTTTTCTGGTTTGGAAATGATAAACCGACACCAGCAATTAAGACTGGAAAAGAACTTCTTAATTTTTTATAGTAAAAATTTTTTTCTTGAATTTATTCAGCAAATAGATATATAATTTTTCTATAATTTAATAGAATCTACTCATATAATAACATAATAACATAATAACATAATAACAATATTATAAATTAGGATGCGGTGATATCAAGTGGTTCAGACAGAAATTGTAATTTCAGCTATTGCATTTTTTATAGCTCAGGGTTTGGCCGTTTCCAGCTTAATCAGAAGAGGCCGGTCTACAATAAACCGCATCTTTGCTGCGTTATCATTTTTTTCATCATTTTTATTTTTAATTCAATTTTTATTACTATTAAATTTAGACTTTATACCAATAACTATAAGCGCAAGAGTTTATTTTGCACTTATACTCTTTCTATCTGAAATATTTTTTCATTTCTTTCAACTATTCCCGGATGATAAAATAAAGCCAATAATTAAGAGTATAATTATTGCTGCAATCCCGGGTATTATGTTTTCAATTCTTACAGTTTCAACAGATTTGATTATATATAATGTATCTTTTAAAGGGTTTCTTGATTTTCAGTTTGGATATCTTTTCCCAATTTATATTTGTTTCTTTGCGTCATATATGTTAGGAACACTTATATTAATAATATATAAAATAAAATTTAAAATTGAATCAAAAGTATTAAAGATGGAGTTTAAACTTATTTTTTATGATCTTATTATTCTGATTTTACTTCTTGTTTTATTTGTATTTATTTTACCTGATATTTTTAAAATTGATGCCTTTAGAAACATAGCAATAACTCTTCCTGGCGTATTTATATTAATTATAATTAACTACTCCACTTATGATATCCGCGAAATAGACTTTAAAATTTTCAATATTAAATTATCATTCTGGATTTCAATTTTTATTATGTTGTTTGTTCCTGCGTTTTTGAGCATATATTACAGCAATGTTTTATTTACAAATCCAAATACAGTATTAACTAATATAACAATTATTTCTTTTATTTATATGGTGCTTTTTTATAGATTTGTTAAACCAAAAATTGAGAATTTTTTTAAAAGGGATTACATAAAACTAGAAAAAAACTTTGAAATGTTTTTCAATTCTATAAGTCAGCTTACTGTAGCTGATAAACATGGACCTCTTTGGGAAGAATTTTACACAAAATCAATTGATGATTTCAGGAACATGTTTGAAATTAGCGGCGCTTATTTATTCCTTTCAAATCCAAATGACGGCAAATTCAGATATGTGCACGGCATCGGACCGGAAATTGATAAAACTCCAATTGAAATGAAAAGTGTTATTGTTGAAAATTTAAATGTTAATTCACGTGTTCTTGATAAATTTATGATTTATACAGACATTGTCTATTCTTTAGATAAAGAAGAATTATTAAAATTTTATCAAAAATATAATATTGAAATTGCAATGCCGTTTTTTCATAAAATATCGGGTCTTATTGGATTTCTGATTTTTGGATCTTTACCTGATGACAAACTTTATTCCAAAACATTTATTTCAACTTTAGAGATTTATAGAATTCAGTTCCAGCGATTGCTGGAAAATGGCCTTTTACTTGAAGAGTTAAGGCTTAACCAGGTTGTGGAGCACGACAAAATGGTTGTTGGAGGAATAAAGAAAAAAATTCTTCCAAGAGAATTGAACAGCATTGAAGGAATAAAAATCAGTTCTTTTTATATGAATAATTCATCTTATGGCGGTGATTATTACGACAGTATAAAAATTGGTCTTGATAAAATAGCAATTATTATTTCTGATTCCGCGTATTATGGAGTTGAATCAGCGATTATATCTCTTGAGTTGTTTTCTGCATTTCATTCAAGGCCCAGAAAAGTTGAGACTCCGGATAAAATATTAAGTGTATTAAACTGGGTACTGACAACATCACGGCTTACAAAAAAATATGCACCGACTTTTCTTATGACATACTCTGCAAATGGAGAAATAAATTATTCAAATGCCGGATTTAATCCTCTAATTATTTTTGATGCAGCTGCAAATGAATTTAATTCCTATACAACAAAAGGCATTCCAATTGGAGTTGATAAAGATTTTAAATATGAGTCTCATGTGGTTAAGGTTGCTCAGGGAAGCATTGGACTTCTGTTCTCAAATGGTTTTTTAAGCGCTATTAATCCGAATGGGGAAAGCTATTCTATCGAAAAAGTTAAAAGTATTATTAAAAATAACAAGGGTGAAAATGCTTCAATAATTTCCCGGAGAATTTATCAGGATTTAAGTGACTTTATAAAAGATAAAAAACAGACGAACGATGTGAGCCTGATAATTTTTAAAATATAAGGTTGTATTTTGGTTCAGATAGAACATTTTATTTCTGCCATAAATAAATATAGAAACATACTTATATATTTAAAGGGTTCACCTGATCCGGATTCTTTAGCTTCAGCATTAATTCTGAAAACTATATTATCTTCATTCGGGAAAAGCAGTGATATTTTCACTGAAAAGAAAGTTTCACTGCAGCAGAATATTGAATTTGTCAAATTATTCAGAATCCCTCTTAATATTAATAAAATTCCGCATATCGAGAAATATGATGCATATGCTGTTATTGATTTTCAGGATGCATATGTTGATATTTTATCCAAAAAAATTCCATGCGCAATTCACATAGATCATCATGAAAAGCTAAAAGATAATTTCCATGCTGATTTCAGGTTGATTGATGAGGATTCAGGATCAACAAGCACGATTTTTGCTGAATTGATAGAGATGCTTGATTTAAAAATTGAATCAGGTAAAATGAAAAATATTACAAGCGCACTCGTTTCCGGAATACAGTCGGATACTGATATATATCAGTATGCAACAGTTAAAGATTTTAAAGCGCTTGATTATTTGTCAAAATATTCGGATCCGGATCTTGTAAGCAAAATATCCGGTGTACCATTGAGCAAAGAAGCTGTAATAAATATACAACTTGCCGGGAAAAATAAAATATTATATAAAGACTGGGCAATTTCAGGAATTGGATTTATTGATGAATCAGTACGTGATACAATCGCAATAGCAGCTGATTTTCTTTTGAAAGAAGGTATGTATACTGCTGCAGTTGTTTTTGCGGCAATTGAAGGGAAAAACGGACTCTCTATAGATGCATCATTCAGAGCAAGAAGCAATAAAATAAACCTGAATGATATTATTAAAGAAATTACAACACAGGGCGGCGCCAGAAAATATAAAGGCGCATATCAGGTTAATATAGATTATTTCAAATACTGTCCGGACAGGGATCTTCTCTGGAAAGTTATTTATTCAACCACACTTGAAGTAATTAAAAATAGAAGAGACGGCATAGCAATGACAGATATTAAAAAAATGTATAGAAGTTTTAAAACCAGTTTAATTAATTTTTTCAGCGGTGATTCAAAAGATTAATTTTTTTTAAAAAAGCAGTGTAAAATTCAATGCTATTTCATAAGAAAAAACTTCTCTGCTTATTCCGGCTGTAAGCCAGCTTCTGTATTGTTCAAGTGCAAATCTGCTTTGAAGACCGCCCTGAATATTCTTATGAAGATCCAGAGTCAGTTTCATATTAAATAAATAGGAGTCGTAAGGCTGGGGTGACACGCTCATGCTGTAATCATACCTGTTTATTGCCATGATATATTCAAAAGTAAAAATAGGCGAAGCTGTAAGTTTATAAAAATTTGCAAAGAAATTATACAGCCAGTTTACATCCGTTTCAAAAATAAAAGATAATTTAAAACCCATATCTGTATTTTTAAATAGTGTATTTCCAGGAATATTTTTTGCATAAATAGAGTCCGGCCCTCCATCATCAATTATGAACTCCTTGGAAAATCTTTCCTTGTAATCAACTCCTGTTTTTATTCCGATATTGGCTCTTCCCAATTTTATAGAAAAGCCGATCAATGGTGAATGAACTATTTCTTCTATATTTGTAGTTATAAGCATATTATCTGAGATGGAATAGCCGATATCGAAAACAAGTCCGTGATATGGTTTTCCTATCTGATTCGGCCTGAAAAATGCTCCGGTTGTGAAAAGTTTCATGAAATCAAAAGTGAAATTAATTCCGTATCTGAATGTTATAACCTGCTGGGAAACACCGAATATATTCAGTCTTTCTGCAACCTGATTTAATGAAAGCTGTGATACGACTGCTATTTTATCAAAATCGAGAGTGAAATTAAATGAAAAATTATCTATAAGCCTGAGGTTATTATTGTATCCGGTATATTGAGTTCCGGAAGTATGATTATTAATTGTTCCTGTGATATAATCTCTTCCTGCTGCAGAATTATTTCTGCCAGTGAAAAAATAACCAGGCCAGTATTGGAATATATTGAGCGCAGCACCTGCTATAGAATTCAAAGCTCTTGCAATGCCGTATTGTTCATTTCCCTGGGCTGTTTTTTCTCCTTCATAAGGGATATCAGTTTCATATAGATAAACAGAACGCAGATAGTTGAATGAGAAATTTTTAATGAATTTTGTTTCCGGAATTTTATATAAATTAATTGGTAAAGCAATCTGCGTTGACATGTAGCTTCTTGCGTCCTTAACTCTTTTAAATTCCGGTTCAGGCGATGTTGCAAAATTGAAATCCCTGAATCTGTTTTCAAGGTAATTAATATCCATTTTATACTGCGGAGAAACGTAATGTGACTGATTAATTCCAATTACAAATCCTGTAAGCATGCTTTTTTCAACGAATCTAAAATCATTTCCTTCATAAGCAAATGGGAAATGAAAATTACCGTTAACATTTCCTGTTATTTCTGTATTGTTCAGGGACTGCAATGAAACACCATTTACAATTTCTTCGGAAGCAGTAGAAAAATTAGGCTGTATATAAAATATTTTATTCTGGTAATCAAGATTAATTACTGCAGCAGATTTCTGGCGTTTCTCTGAAACATTTGATGGAAGAAATGTTGTATCGCGGGTAATTGTATCTTCTTTGAAAAGCATATTCATATTAAAAACTGCATTAAGTTTACCCCATAAAAAGTTATCAATTTTTTCTATTATAGTAATTAGTGGGGTATGAATTGAGCTTGTAGCTGTTTTATTTACAAGTGTGCTGTTGATCCGTTCATTTACACTCTGGTTATAGTTATCATTTTTATATGATACTTTTACTGTTGGAACAGCATTTGTATTAGAGACATAATCAGAAGCAACGAAAATGCTGTTGTATTTTCTTGCTCCTCTTTTCGAATCAATTACTTTTTCATTAAGGCTGTCTGTTGCAGAATCTTCAATATACATGGCAAACTGTGTGTTCCAATTAGGCAGTATTTTTACAGATGATGTGAGCTCATGATATAGTTCTGAAATATCGGAATCTTTTTTACCAATAGTATTGAAATTTGCTCCATAACCTTTGGTTGTATATTTTATTGCAAAATCTGAAAATAAAGGAGTACCGTCTTTTGTTATAAAGAGAGGTTTGGTTATTTTTAGTTCAGTTTCAACCCAGTGCGCTCCATCTTCAAGTACGTCGGGCTCTGAAGCATAGATGTTATCTATCCAGAGTTTTCCACTGTGGCCTGCTGCTGAATTATATACAACTGCTTTTATAAATATTATGCGTTTCATATCAGGAAAACCTGTTACTGTTCCTGCAACAGATCCGGATGATCCGTTTTTCAGTTTCATTTTAATTTCACGCCATGCTCCGTCATTATTCATATTGAATTTATATTCAATAAAATCGCTGTCAGATGAACCTATAATGATTCCAATCTGATCACCTGGGGAGGATGTCGGGCGGATATTCAGCCATAAATTGAGAGTATTATAAAATCGCAAATCCATTGTGTTTTGAAATCTTTGAGTAACTGAAACACTCGTTTGTACAGGGATTGGATTGCTGTTAATAGTGTAAACAAGCTGCAGGGAGCTTTCTGTCTGTTTGGCGAGATCCTGCGAATTTTTTTCCCCATAAAGCTGCTTGTAAACTTCCGGGTTGGACAAAATAAATGAATTAGCACTGTATTCAACGTCAGAAATATTATTCACAATAGAAACATTTAACGTGTCAGCTAGTGCTTTTTGAATATTACTCCATTTCAAAGCAACAAATTTAATGTTGTCTATGTAAAGTTTTCCTGTTGATCCTGCACCGCCTGTTCTTTTAATATATAGCCTTAGGGACTCAACCTGTTTCATAATTGATTTATCAACTTCATTAGTCAAATCCACAGGTATTACAATTGTTTTCCATTGTGTTGATGATGTGATTGTTGAACTTGGAATTGTATAAACACTTTCAAGAGTATCAAGAATCCCGTTTCCGTTCAAGTCCTCGCTGTTTAAAACGCCGTCTCCCATGGTTGATGTTGAAAGTCTTGGCCCAGAACCGACTCTTGCTGTAGCATTACTATTGAATCTATATCCGAAGAAATCGTAGCCAACATCTTCGTAATAATTCAATGAAGGATCAGAATCGAGCAATCCGTTTCGATTTAGATCTTCAGTACCGAGAATTCCATTCGCATCGGAATCCTCATTTATTTTTCCAAGATCGAAATTGATAGTAATATCCGCTGTTCCCTGGTACATGTAAGATACTTCAACATATTGGAGTCCTGAAAAATCAACAGCTGTAGTTGAAAGTTTTCGTGAAGCAACTGAAACAATAGTTTCCGTACCGCCTTCGTATGAAAAATTCATATCAAAAACAAGAGATCTCTGGGATGCTTCAGGAGTTATATTAAAAGGTACATGTCCTGTTGCTACATTATACGGTCCGGATTTTATTCTGTAATCCACAGGAATTGCAGAATATCCCGGCCCGAATAAAGTTCCGGGATTAAGTGGATCTCTGTAGAAATAATAATTCAGCATTGCTCTGTCCAGATATGAAGAAAGTAATGGCATTGATGCGAGCTGCCATTCTTTTTCTGAAGTTGAAATAGCAATAATTTCATTTGCTGATTCGAGGTTATCGATCAGCGCTTTTCCGAAAGTATTGAATGTGTTGTAGCTTCGTGCGTATTCGCCGTATGCTTTAAATTCTACTGGAACAGTTCTGTAATTCGTGCCTGCTATTGCATTTACAACACCTGCCATTTTTCTTTCGTTCAGATCCAGAGAAACATCACCTTCGAATAAAAAAAGCTGATTCGGTGTATTTCCTATCATTGGAATGCTTGTTGTTCCGGAAGAATTTGAATACAGAATGCTTCCACCAAAATTAATAGCATCCAGGACTTTATAATCAACACGCACACCTCCTATAAAAGACTGGCTCTGGGATAAAAACGGCATGTATTCATATTTAATTTCTATTTTAGTTTCAGGCCCAATTACAGGATTATTCGGATCAAGAAACATTAAAAAACCTGAAACATGATCAACCATGTATAAACCCTGGGCGATCTCAATATCATTGACCTTTACCCGTACGCTGTTCGGCAGAAGATTAAAATGTTTCAGCTGGAAGCTTCGGGCTTCCTTGTAGTAGTCTATTTTAATATTATATCTGGAATACTGATATGCTGATGTTGTCTGATTTTCAGTATATATATACTGAAAAAAATTTGACGGAAGAACTGTTTTAAAAGGCTCTCTGAGAGTAAACTGTATTAAACCTTTTGAATAATCAATTGTAAACTTGCCCAGTTTCTTTTGCGCTGTCTGGTCCATGTTCTGGTTTTCATTATAGAATTTAAGGCTGAAGTTGTCTGTTAAAAGCTGTCTGTCTCCAATCTGATAAAAAGACCGTATTTCATAAACGTCAAGGTGAACTTTGTGGTCATCGATTACAGATAAACCTTTTGAAGTTGGATTTATATAAATATATGGACTTGTAGCTGTTTTCTCAGTAATTGAATAATTATATTTTATGAAAACAAATATTTTACCTGAAAACTGTCCACCAGGGTGATCAATATCTCCAGGCGGATATGCTGATGAATCTGTTGTTACTGTTGAACCGCCGCTTAAAGTATATACAGCAAAGATTTTTGCATTTGCAGGAATATCTCTGATAAATGTTATTACTCCTGTTGTAAAGTTTATTGTATATTCAGCTCCCTGCATTAATTTTGTATAATGACCCTGGGTATCAACTTTGGATAGCTGAATGGAATTAAGATTCAAATTTGGATTTTGCGGGTCCATATAAAGCTCAAAACTGTTCGGATCTATGTTCACCTGTGTTAAAGAATATGTATCAGGATTTGATGGATTGGATGTTATAGTAACCGATGTAGCAAATTCACCTTCTAATGGAGGAGTTGTTCGAGCATCATACCTTTTAAAAGGCTCAAGCTGATAAAACATTTTTTTAATGTAATTATATTCTGCAAGCTTGTTGCTTCCTGGCGAGGAATTTCCTCTGAAATATTCAATTTCTGTCTGGCCTTTTGAGACACTTCCAAATGCCTTGATCTGAAGATTGTTTTTCTTTAGTGTTACATCAATACCCATTCCCTTTGATGTAGTGTTATCGTAAACTGCATATTTGGAATGATTGAATTTAATGTCAATTTCACCTGCATTTATTTCTCGAATAAGTTCATCATCGCGAATTGCTTTATATTGAATTAAATATTTATTATCTCTCTTGTTGCTGTCATGATCAATAAATACTGTAAGTCTTTTGCCGATTTTCCCTTCCATGTGAACCTGCATCTGCTGTTCAGGAAGAAAACCCGGCTGTATCAGTCTTGATACAGGAGCGTCCGTATCATATTGCTTGTATTTCTCGTTTGTAAAAACAGATCCTCCGTATTTCAGATTCAGTTTCATATTTCCGTAAGATAACAGCTGGAACTCCTCATCTGAATCAATTAGAATAGTTTTTTTTTGTTCATCGGAAAGCTTGCCGTATTCTGGATAATTAATATATTTCTGCCAGTCTCCGGTTTTATATCCGAATGATTGAGCTGAGTTTTTGAATGCAAGTGTTCCTGTTGAAATTTCGGAGGATTTTTCAGGGTCTATTATTTTTGTTTCTTCTGTGAGCTTGTGCGCGTTTATATAATCAAGAACTTTATCCCGATAAGGTTTTTCATCAGGTGCGCTCAATGCAATTATTGCCGCTGCTGATAGCGGTAATGTCAGGAAATATATCCAGGAGTATTTAAGCATAATTTTTTATTTTGAATTTGTTTTAGCAAATAAGATTGGAAGGTACATACATATAATACAATCAAAAAAAAGAGTAATAAAATTAATATTACAGTATTTTTTAATAAGAATTAATAAAGATCGGAATGCAGAGAATTCGAAAAAAATATTTTGTTTTTAGAATAGAATCAATCCTAAACTCGAAGCAAATATTTTTTTTGTGGAATTACCAGATTCTGCTCATATATGGATAAGGATTTATTGGTAAATTACCAAGCCGGATTTCATAATGGCAGTGATTTCCGGTTGCATTACCCGTTTGTCCGACATATCCTACAACCTGGCCTTTTTGAATATTTGCGCCATTTTCAACTGCTGTTTTGCTGCAATGAGCATATATTGTTTCAAAGCCGTATTTATGTTTTATTCTTACAGTGAATCCGTATCCGCCAGTCCAACCTACTGATGCAACAACACCTGGAGCGGTTGCCCGTATTGGCGTTCCGTTTGATGCAGCGATATCTATACCTGTATGAAAATCACGTCCATATCCGAAAGGAGAACGTCTCCAGCCGAATAATGAAGTAATGTGTCCGTCATTTGGAATGATAGATGGAGTATCTTTTACTACTTTGCTTCTTACATCGATAAAATTTTTGACTGTTTTAACGGTATTTGTAGTGCAGATAATATCTTTCTGAATATCCTTAATCATGAAAATTTCATCCGGCAGTAGATTTTTAATTTTCCTGAGTTCTTCAAGTGTTTCCTTGTCATAATCCTGTAAAGCCCAGATTTTTTCTTTTTCCTTGCTGCCTGCAGTGTATTCGTAAATGTCTTCAATTTCAGGTTTAATATCGCTGATCTGATCTTTTATGCTTACTGTAAGATTCTCAAAAATAAGCAGCTGCGCTCTTATGTCATGATATGTCAGGAGAAGTCTTTTTTCCTCTCTTTTTATAGCATTATTTCTGATAAGAGCATATGAAGACGTAACGAGAACTATCATGAATAGCAATACAAAAAATGAGATTGTAAATTTTGATATCTGAAAGTTGAATATTTTTTTTTCGTTATGAGGAATGAACATTATAGTCATTCTTTCATGGCCTTTCTGTAAAAAGTAGTCCCATTTTTTGCCGAATTTTTTCTTAAAAATCTGCAGTTTTTCATTTGCTTTGCCGTTAAAGCGGCTCTGAAATTTCTTTATTTTATATTTCATTATATTTTATTTTCCGGATTATATTATTTCAATTGCTTATATTCAATATCGATTATTTGTATAGAAGATGCAAGAATTTTTTTTGAATTTTTATGCTTTGAATCTTTTTAGAGCAAGTGAGTTTGATACAACAGAAACAGAACTTAAAGCCATTGCAGCTCCTGCAAACACGGGATTCAGCAAACCAAGCGCAGCAACAGGAATTCCTATGACATTATAAAAAAATGCCCAAAACAGATTCTGCTTAATTTTAGTCATGGTTTTTCTTGAAAGCATTATTGCGGTAACAACTGAAAGCAGATCGCCTTTTATTAGTGTGATATCAGATGATTCAATTGCAATATCTGTACCAGTGCCGATTGCAATGCCTATATCCGCTGATACAAGAGCTGGAGAATCATTTATTCCATCTCCGGCCATTGCAACAATCCTTCCTTCATTTTTTAACTTGATAATCTCCTCTGATTTCCCGTCAGGTAAAACTTCAGCAATGACTTTTTTAATTCCTGCAAGATTGGCTATATACTGCGCTGTTCTTAGATTATCACCTGTAATCATAATCACTTCAAGGCCTAATTTTTTCAGCTGTTTTACTGCTTCAGAAGAGGTTTTTTTAAGTGTATCAGCAACAGCTATCAGGCCTGCAGTTTCATTATTTACTGCAGCTATCATTACAGTCTTACCGGTTTTTTCAAGGGAATCTATCTTATCAATAAATGATGAGTATGATATTTTTTTATCATTCATGAATTTGGCATTACCTATTGAAATTTTTTTGCCTGATATAACCGCATCTACACCCTTACCGGGAACTGCCTGAAATTCCTGAACAGGCAGAAGTTCTCCGTAATTCAAAAACGCATAATCTGAAATTGCAGCTGCTACAGGATGCTCTGAATTTTTTTCTGCAGATCCTGCAAGAATTGCAAGTTCGCTGTCTGTAAAATTTTCTGCAGAAATTATATCTGTTACCACAGGCTTGCCTTGTGTAAGAGTTCCTGTTTTATCAAGTACTATTGTATTTATTTTATGCGCAAGTTCAAGGCTGTCCGGATTTTTAATAAGGATGCCGTTTTCTGCTCCTTTGCCTGTGCCAACCATAATTGCTGTTGGAGTTGCAAGGCCTAAAGCGCATGGGCAGGCAATAACAAGAACAGCAACAGCTGCCATTAATCCGCCTGTGAAATTTCCAAAACCGAAATACCAGACAGAAAATGTAACTGCTGCAATTGCAAGGACTGATGGCACAAAAATACCTGCAATCTTATCTGCAAGTTTTTGAATCGAAGGTTTAAGTCCCTGGGCTTTTTCAACAGATTCTATAATATGCGAGAGAAAGGTATTTTTTCCTATTTTTTCAGCAGTAAATTTAAATGTTCCGTAAAGATTGATTGTACCTGCTGAAACAGGATTTCCGTATAATTTGTCCACAGGCATACTTTCGCCTGTTATCATGCTTTCATCAACTGAAGATTCTCCTTCAAGAATTGTGCCGTCAGCAGGAATTCTTTCTCCTGGCTTAATCAGAACTATATCACCAGGCAGAACATTATCTATCGAAGTTAATGTTTCCACGTCATTTTTAATAATTACTGCTTTATCCGGCTGAAGATTCATAAGCTTTTTTATAGCCTCAGATGTCCGTCCTTTTGCTGATTCTTCAAGATATTTGCCGAGCAGTACTAAAGTTATAATTACTGTAGAGGCTTCAAAATACAGATTCATTTTGTCTGTAGAAACTGGAGAAAAAAAACCGTTATATACGCTGAATGAAAAAGCGGATAATGTTCCTATCGAAACAAGAACATCCATTCCGGGGCTCAATGATTTTAAACTGTGATATGAATTTTTATAGAACCGCCAGCCAACAACAAATTGAACCGGAGCTGAGAGGAAAAGCTGAAATAACGGATCATGAAGTAAATGAATATTAATATTAACAAGCTGAAGTAACATACCAAGTACAAGCGGAAAAGATAAAATTGATGATATGAAAATAAGGATTTTCAGCTTTTTTATTTCATCCAGTTTCTTCTCATTAACTTCATTTTGAGCAATTGCTTCGTAACCAAGATTATGTACTGTTTCTATTAACTTTTCAATATTTACACTTTCCGGATTAATATCAATATAAGCTTTTTCTGCAGCAAAATTTACATTAGCTGAATTAACTCCAATAGTTTTATTGAGTCCTTTTTCAATTCTAAGTGCGCATGCTGCACACGACATTCCTGAAAGCTGCAGTTCTATTTTTTTAGTCATAATTTTTCTCATTTTCGCATTATTTAATCAATCCTAAGAATATAATAAGAAAATTTAAAACAAACAAGCAAAATTAAATATATATTGAGGATTTATGTTTTCGTACAATAAAACCGCTTTTATACCGATAATAAATATTATAATTTCCCTGGAACGAATAAGAAATGAAACATACTGATAATAATATACTGCAGAAAATAACTATATTACTGATGCTTCTTATTTTACCTGTATTGATTTCTGCTGAGGATTATCAGTATCAGTATTTTAATAATGAAAAGGATGAAAGCCAGTACCTTCCATTCTCAGATTATATTGCTCGAAACAGGCTTCATAATGATACAGTTCCTCACTTTCTTGAAGATTTTTATGTTCTGTACGGTCTTAAACAATATTATAATGAGAATACGTTAAGGAAAAATATATCATATTTGCAGGCTGCTCTGAAAAGCAATTTCAGATTCCCTTCGAAAGCACTTGTTAAAATTAACTCAGATAAAGAATATCACAAATATAGAAATCTTATGTATATGCATATAAATCTTTTGATAATGAGAAGCCATATGACAATAGCTTCGAAATATGACAGGATAGAAGTAAAATTTTATGATCCTGTTTTTTCAAAACAAATAAATGAAAGCATGGACATTGCTGAAAAATATTATAAGGAAGCTCTGCCTTTCTGGAAAGAAGCTCAGAAATATTCCAAAGAAGCAGGCAAAATTAAAATTACAACGGATCTAAGTTTTATGGAATCTGAAAGATTTTCAATTAATAACGGTTCTCTCGATTTTGAAAAAATAATTAACACTCACCTTAAAAAGATTGAAAAGAAACGCAGAAAGCTTTCATCGTCAACTGCAGCTAAATAAAATAATAAAAAGTAATTGCAATAACCCTGCATATAATCTATATTTAAAATAAATTAAGTATAATTTAGAATGGTAAGCTATTGATGGAAAATTTGAAGTTAGGCGAATATCTTGTAAAAGGCGGTTCTATTTCTGAATGGCAGCTTGATTTAGCATTAAAAAAGCAGGCAAAAGACGGCGGTCTTCTTGGTGAAATTTTAATTAGCCTTGGATATATTCATGACGAGCAATTAATTAAAGCTCTCAGGAGTCAGGCTGAAGATAGATTATAAAATAGAGGTTTACATGAATAAAAAATTTGCAATTATAATAATTTTTTTAATGTTTATTCCAGTTGTTCTTTCTGCTCAGGAGTTTAAACCTGTATCAATAGGAATAAATGTAACAGCAGGCGGAAGATACGATAATGTGAGAATGTGCGTGGCTACAGGCGGAGTATCTGGAGGCCCGGTAGCTGATATCATGCTTAATACAAGATTCAGCCCATCAAATGATTTTTCTTTTGTTCTTAATTTTCCGATTTTTCGCCCTATTCTTTTCGCATCTGCATTCAGCATGCTTCAGTTTGAACCTCAATTAACATTTGAATTCAGAACAAAAATTTCTGAAAAATTATTTTTTGTCGGAGGACCGGGTCTTGGAGTAAGTTTAAACTACGGGCCAGACTATCATTCGAGCTTTAATTCAAGAGGCATGCCGTTTTTTTCTGCAGGGCCTATAATCAGTTCACTTTTTGGTTTGGGATTTTATGCAGGAAAAACTTATATGGTAACAGGATTAAGAATTTTTGCAATTCCACTTTTTTCCGATACTCTATCAGGGGTAGTTCTCGGCGGAGCTATTGATGTAAGTTTTTATTTTTAAATAAAGATGTTTTAGTATTAAAGCAGGATTAGTTTTGAGTTGATTATTTAGTTCCTGTAATATTTAATAAGTAACTATAAAATTCATTTTCAGAATTTATTATTCTGTTCAATACCTCAGATGGATAAACCGTTTCAATTTTAATATCCGCAAGAGTTTTTTTTATTATTTCTGAAGCTTTGTTTTTATCAAAAGTATTGAGTAATCCCAAATCAATTATTCCCATTTCCTTTTGTACTATTTTTGTAAGAATCCCGTGATATTCTGTTGGATTAATTGTCATTGGAACAGTTCTGCAGGCAAATCCCTCATAAATGGTCAGCCCGAAATGAGAAACTATAATTTTCGATCTTAGAATTGCTTCTGAATATTCCAGGTTGAATTTTTTCTTTTCTCCATTTTGAAATAGGAATGATTCATTTCCTGAAAGAACAGCGTAAGTTGAATTAGCAGGGAAAAGATTTGTAATCAATGAGACATAATTCGAATCGGGTTTATAGCCTGTATAAAATGCAATATCAATATCTTTATTATAAATGTGATTGGGCTGCAGTGATTTTATAGATTCAGAAAAGTTATAACCGAATATAAATTTATTTATATCATGAGTATTTGTTTGCGGATCCGGAAGGATGCTGATTTTAAAATCAGCATATACTGCACCTTCTCCAAGATCATCAATTACAAGAACAGGAGCTGTTTTTTTTAATTCTTCAATCTGATCCTGAGAAGAATCACGCATATCTCTTATTAAAAATTTTGTGTCTGGATGAATATCATTTATGATGATATCATCAAATTCTCTGTAACCTTCGATGAATGTTTTCTGATTAATAATGTATGCTTTAAAATCTTTTTTTGAATTGATTAAACTGGCGAGTGCCATCATTCTTTGAATATGCCCAGAGCCGATAGAAGCGCTCCAATGCGTGATAATTGATATTACTTTACACATATGTTGAGTGTGTCATTCCACGTTGTTTTATTCCGGTGTTAATTTTTATAAGTTCAGGATTTTTCTCGAGGAAGCTGATAACTGTTTCAAGGGAAAAGTTTTTGCCTTTATATAAGGCTTCATAAATTTTTGAAGCAAGGGAGTAGTCTTCTTTCGTATCAACAGTTAAGCGAAGATTTTCAAACGGATTTTCAAACGTAGCCGGGTGTCTTTCAATATTAAAAAGTTCAGGATGCTCTTTAATGTATGGAGTTACGTGTTCAAAATGGTATCCTTCGTGGCTCATGGCAAAAGCATCATCCAGAGCTGATTTTTTAATAATTTCTACTGCAGTACCTATTGGAATTTTTACTAAAGATGAAAGATCCGCACCTGATTCAACTGCAATTTCAAGAGCCATTGATGCATATGTTGGATCTGTGAAAGGGTTGTCGCCTGTAATTCGTACAATATAATCTGACCCGTGTTTATCTGAAGCAAGTTTATATCTTTCAAGAACATTGTTTTCAGAGCCTCTGAATACAGAAATTCCGCATTCAGCAGCAATCAATTCCAGCGGATCATTTATTTTAGATTCTCCGGTTGCAAGAACTACAGCAGAAATATTTTCAATTTCCTTTGCTCTTTCAATGATATGCCATATTAAAGGTTTGCCTGCAAGAGGAAGTAAAGACTTGCCAGGAAGTCTTTCAGAGCTCATTCTTGCCTGGATTATAGCTGTTGCTTTTATTTTCATTTTTCTTATTTAAAAATCAGTAATTAAAGGTGTACCATTCATCACAAGATTTGCAATCAGGTTTTACTGAAAATTTCCCTGAATAATCGGAAATAAACGCATTTTTTCCTTTTTCCCATAAATCAGAAACAGATTCTGAATTAATATTTCCTCTTGCTGATTTTCCGTCAACATCCTGTTTGCAGAAACAAACTGATCCGTCTGATATAATATACATGTCTCTTTGAAGATGCCAGCAGGGAACTCTATCTACAGGAGAAAGATCAGAATATCTTCTGTCATCAATTGAACCGGAATATATATTTTGTTTCTGAAGAATTATTTTTACTTTATTTTTTTCAAGCAAGTCATAATACTTATCTATAATTGGTTTAGTTTCATTGATTTTCATGATTTGAGTATATAGATTCGGGGATATTTTTTCAGAATTATTTAATTCTATAATATTTTTAAATACTACTTCGAAAAAGTCGTTGCTGTGTATTTTTGAATAGCTGTCTTTATCAAGACCGTTGAAATTTATTATAGTAGTGATTTTTCCTGCTCCTTTTTCCTCAAGAAAAGAGAGGTAATTTGAATCAGCTTTTATTCCATTTGTCTCAACAATTATTCTTTCAACAGAAGAATTTTCCAATGCAGTTTGTGCAATTTTATAAAAATCCGGATTATATAAAGGCTCGCCTGATCCGCCAAAACAGATTGTGTATGGCAGTTTAAATTTTTCCATTTCTGAAATTATTTTTTTAAATGTTGATAAAGGCATATCAGCATGATTTTTTTCCAGTGTATTCCTGTAGCAGAAAATGCAGTCAAGATCACAGTTTCCAGTTATTTCTATTTCAAGATATGATGGTCCTATGTATAAAATATCTGGATGTTTTTCAATAATAGGTTTAATTTCAGAATAAGCAGGAATTGATTCTGTAAGAGAAATAATATTCTCCATAATTTTTTTATCACGCGGATTTGAACAGCGGAATGAAATTCTTTTATCTCTTATATCCGGCTCTTTATAATAAAGTTCAACATCGAACTGGTTTATGTTTGATTTAATAATTTTTCCAAGCTGAAGTGTTTTTTCATTTGTATGAGGCAGCAGCTTGATTAAATCGGCTGAAAAAATTTCACATGCCAGACCTTCAGGAAGATTATCGGAGTAGGTGAATTCAGCAAGATATTCCAGGTGAATAGAAATCATTTCTTCAATAATTGAAATATCAAAAAAAGGAGAATCTGCATATAATTTTACAATATTTCCGGATTTGGTTTTAGAAAATATATTCTTCCAGAAATCCACTCCGTCATTACCTTCTCTGATTATAACATTTTCAAATTGAGAGAACTTCTCAGATACAGAAGGCGGAACAGAGAAAAAAATTTTATTAATCAGTTTTGAATCTTTAAGTTTATTGAAAAGCAAATCGGGAATAAAATTTTTATTAATATATAAATGATCAATATCTGATCCGGCTGAATGCGCATCAGCAAATATCAGAATATCTGTATTTATTTCACTCAATCTGAAGTTATCCTTTTACGTACTTCGGCATAAATATTTTAACATCGGATTCAGTTCTTCTTTTATTTACCCATTTATGAAACTGCTCAAGCATGCTTTCATTATATAATTTAAACATTATCAGCTTTTCAACTTTTTCATATGAAACAGGTTTTCTATCAACCAGTTTAATCAAATGATATCCGAAAGAAGATGATACTACATTTGAGAGTTCTCCTTTTCTATAAAGCTGATTTGCATAAGTTGCAAAATACGGATCAAGGTCCTGAAGCAGAACTGTGCCGAGGTCCCCGCCTTTCTGTGCGCTCACAGGATCCTGCGAATACTGAGAAGCGAGTTTTTCAAATGATTCACCAGCCATAATTCTTGCCCTGATATCAGCAAGTTTTTTATTTGTGCTTTTCTGTTCTGCAAGTGAGCCATCCATTGGTCTGATAAGTATGTGCTTTAAAGTAAATTCATCTCCAAGTTTATCGCTGTTATTTATGAACCATCTTTTTGTTTCCTCTTTTGATGGAGGCGTTACTCCAATGGCAATTGACATAACCTGCTCTCTTTTCATCTGAGTGCGGATATCCTCAAAAAATTCCCCAAAACTTATTTTTTTCTGATCTTCAATAAACATGATAAAATCTGATGTCAGCTTATCAAGTTTTTCATTTTTACTTACAGGTTCTTCATCTATCTTTTTTTCTATTCTATCGCTGATTTCACGAACTGTATTTTCAAGTTCCTTTTTATCAGTTATATTTTTGCTGTAAAAATCTTTCATGAGTCTCTGAACATAATCGAGAACTTTTTTATTTGTAACGATAATAGACTGCGTGTTTGCGACTTCCGATACAAAGGCATTTTCAATGAATTGATCAATCATTTTGCTTTTTGTTGCATCATTTATTAAGCCATTATTAAGCTTGGCATTCTGATTCAGCTTGTTCATAATTTCACTTTCAACAATTGCTGTTTCATTAACTACAGCAATAACCATATCGTAGTGTTCCCACTTGTTATTCTGAGCTGAAGCGCAAATTGTTAATATTATGATGAATAAGGATACTTTCAGTATTTTTTTCATAATCAACCGTTTATTATAAATTTATTGAAACCAAATCCATGATTTCCGAAGAAAACTTCTTTCAGTCTTTGAAGCGTTTCAGTTAAATCAGAAGCAAATAGTTCAATATTTCCTTTATGTCCTATGCCTTTAGTATTTTCAAGATTTTTTTCTTTAAGTATAGTCTGGACTTCATAGGCTATTTCTATTCCTGTGTCAACAAGTTCAATATCAGGAAAAACCTCGCATATTGATTTTTTCAGCAACGGAAAATGAGTGCATCCCAAAATAAGTGTTCTGACTCCTGAATTATACATGTCCTGAATGTATTCCCTGGCTGTCAGCTTTGCTATTTCAGTATCTGTCAATCCTTCTTCTGTTATTGAAACGAAAAGTGTAGCCTGCTGCTGTAAGATCTTTATATCCGGCATAATTTTTTTTATTGCTCTGACATATGAACCGCTCTGAACAGTTGCTCTTGTTCCTATAACTCCGATTATATCGCCTTTCAGCTTCTGAACAGCCGCTTTTGCTCCTGCGTCAATTACTCCGATTATCGGTATATCATATGAATTCCTCAGATGCTCAAGTGCTGCTGCTGAGGATGTATTGCACGCGATTACAATCATCTTTACGCCTCTTGAAATAAGATACTCGGCAATTTCAGTTGAGTATTTTATGATTGTTTCGCTTGAGCGTGTTCCATACGGGAAACGCGCTGTATCTCCAAAATAAATAATGTTTTCTGATGGCAGAAGATCGTGTACTGCTTTACAAACAGTTAATCCTCCGACACCGGAATCAAAAATTCCAATTGAACTCTCCGGATTTATTTCCATTCGGTTTTTTTCTTAAACAGCATATATTCAATACCATCAACAAGAGCGTGCCATGAAGCTTCAATTATGTTTTTAGAAACACCGACAGTGCCCCAGTGTTTTCCATCCATTTTCTGTTCAATAAGAACTCTAACAGAAGAACCGGTTCCTTCTTTTTCATCAAGAACACGGACTTTGTAATCAGTAAGCTGAATATTCCTGATCTCAGGGAAAAATTTTATCAGAGCTTTGCGCAATGCATTATCAAGGGCTTCCACAGGTCCTGCGCCGTCAGCAGCAGTATGTTCTTCAATTCCGGCAACTTCAACCTTGATTGTAGCTTCGCAGAACAGCTGCTTGGTTTCATCCATATCAGTAATTACTCTGAAACCTTTGAGTTTGAAAAAAGGAATATATTCCCCTGAAGCCTGCCTGAGTATAAGTTCAAAAGAGCCTTCTGCAGCTTCAAACTGAAAACCCTGGTCCTCGAGAGTCTTTATCTTATGTAAAACTTCCTTTGAAAGTGTTACTGTATTTTTTATATCTATTCCCAATTCTCTGGCTTTAAATTCGATATTACTTTTGCCGGAAAGTTCAGATATTAATACTTTTCTTTTATTTCCAACAGATTCAGGATCTACATGCTCGTAAGTTCTTGTATCTTTTTGAAGTGCAGAAACATGAATTCCGCCTTTATGAGCGAAAGAGTTATCACCAACATAAGGAGCGTGTTCATTATGCGCCATGTTTGCTGTTTCACTAACAAATCTGCTTGTTTCAGTAAGTTTTTCAATTACCTCTGCTGAGCTGAATCTGTATCCCATTTTCAGAGCAAGGTTTGGAATAACAGCCGAAATATCGCAATTGCCGCATCTTTCCCCAAGACCATTCATTGTTCCCTGAACGGAAACTGCACCTGCACGAACAGCTGCAAGCGAATTTGCCACTGCCACACCTGTATCATTATGAAAATGCACGCCTATTGGTATATTTATTTCTGAAAGAATTTTTGAAGTAATTTCCTCAGATTCATGAGGAAGTGTTCCGCCGTTTGTGTCGCAAAGTACAACCATGTCAGCACCTGCATTTTTTGCTGAAACAAGAGCATGTAATGCATAATCCCTATTTGCCTTGTAACCGTCAAAAAAATGTTCTGCATCCAGAAAAACTTCGTATCCTTTATCTTTTAAATAAGCTACAGTTTCAGATATCAGCGCTAGGTTTTCATCAAGAGTTATACCCAGAGCTTTTGTAACGTGGAAATCCCATGATTTTGCAACTATAGTAATTACATCTGCCTTGGATGAAACAAGGGCCTGGAGTAATTCATCTTCGTCAAATTTTGTTTTATGCCTTTTTGTTGATCCGAATGCTGCAATTTTTGAATGTGTAATATTTTCTTTGCGGATATCTGAAAAGAATAAATCATCTTTGGGATTTGAACCAGGCCAGCCGCCTTCGATGAAATCTATTTTAAGTTTGTCGAGAGCCGATGCGATGCGCAGTTTGTCATGCAGTGAAAAGGATATACCGACAGTTTGGGCGCCGTCTCTTAAAGTTGTATCGTAAATTGTTATTTTTTTATTATTCATAGCTATAATAAACAGGGCGCTGAATTCACAGCGCCCATATACGGCATAGTCTTCAAAAGACTGCTATATTTCAAGTAATTTTTAGTTACTTGAACTGGCTCTTCAGAACAAGAGCTTCTTCTGCTGCAGGAGTATCTCCATACTTTTCAAGAAGATAGTTTAAAGCTTCCTGAGATTTCTCTCTGTTACCCATTGCAAGCTGGGTTCTCGCAATACCGAAATATCCCTCAGCTCTTACCATTGCTTCAGGATATCTGTTTACAAGAGCAGTAAAAGTATTTAATGCGCCAGAGTAATTTTTTAACTGAACTAATTCAAGATGGCCTTTTCTGTAATAAATATTATTTACTTCTTCATTGTTCCCGTATTTTTCTATAAATTTTTCATATGCTGCAAGAGCCCCTGCCCAATTCTGGGCGCTCTCAAGATTAAATGCCTGCTTGATAAGCTCCATGCTCAATATATCCATTTTTATTTTATGTTTGATTATTTCCATGGGCTTTATTTCAATATCTGCCATATAGTTTTCATGTCCGCGGAGTTTGGCTGTAATTTTACGTGTGCCTTTATTCGCGGAAACGACAAGAGGAGTTTTTCCGGCATAATTATTATCAATAAAAATTTCAGCGTCTGCAGGTTCGCTTTCAATCTGAAGAGTTCCTATTCTGTTATTTAAAGCATCCTCTATCATGTTGGCTATGCTGTTTGCAGCAGGCCTTAGTCCTCTTGGTGAAGCTATCTCTTTTATTCCCATAAAAACAAGTCTGCTGTCTGCTGTATTATATAACTTGTAGTTGATGCAGATTACATCTTTAAAAACTTTTATGCTTCCAGTGAGATTATATGATATCCCCTTAATGCTGAATTCGCTGTCGCCTTTTTCATTTTCAACAACTCCAACCATTTCGAGTGTTTTTTCATCAAGCAATGCTGAGGAATATTTTCTTTCAACAGTTGATATCAGAGTGAAAGATCCGAGAAGGCTGTTTAGGATTTCTGCAAATGCAGAACTATATCCTGCCTTTTGAGCTTCAATATTATCATTTACAAAATTTGAAACTGAAACAGTAGGCTTTTCCTCTGATGTTTTTTCTCTTTCAGATATATATTTTCTGTTAAATTTTTCGGATATAGTCCAGCTGATATCCTTCACTGCCAAGTCAACATTTTTGGATGTGGTGCCGAAAGAATGAACTATTGTCCAGTCGTCAATTTTAACTGTGCGGGCATCCACTTCGTAAACGTCTCCGAATTTTGAAACAGTGCCTACAGTAAGATAATCTACTTTTAGTTTTTCTGAATCGCCTTTCATAGCATTTTCATCAAGCAGCCCTACCTGAGCTTTTTCCATTAAAGTAAGATAATCTCTTATGGCGTTAGCTTCCCTTGTTTGAAATCTGTCAATTCCAAGGTATGTTGTTTCAATCAATCCTGCTGCTGTAGCACCGGCTTTTTCTGATTCAGAAAGTGCTGTAACTGAATCGTCAAATGGTGAAACAGCAATTCTGATTTTGGCATCCTGTGTATATATAACAGTTCCGGTTATAATTATGAGTAAAAGTGCATATAGTTTTTTCATATCAACCGCCTATTACTGAAATCCAGGTTTTTACATATTTTCTATCCGGAGCATTCGGCATCATTTCGAGATATTTTTTGTAATTTGCTGCTGCTTCCTGTTTCCTGCCAAGCTTTGTATCATAAAGAATACCGAGATTTTTATATGCAGTAGCAAAATCCGGTTTCAGGATAATTACTGTTTTTAGTTCCATTTCCGCCTCAGCTGCTCTTCCCATAAAACTATAAATAACCCCGAGATTATTATGAGCCATGAAAAGATTATTATCAAGTGAAATCGCGAGACTGTATTCTGCTGCAGCCTGGGCATTTTGTTTCTTTTTATAATATGCGTTTCCAAGTTCGAAATGCGACTGAGCATGTTTTGCGTTTAGTTCGATCGCAGTCTGAAGTTCTGTTATGGCATCGTTTATTCTGGCGGATTCTATATAGGCTTTTCCGAGAAGATAGTGGGACATATAATCATTCGGTTTGAACTTAATAGCCTCCTGAGATGATTTAATTGATGATAAAGAATCACCTTTCTCCGATTCAATAGCAGCTATATTTGTGTGTATTTTTGCTCTTTCAGAATCGTCTTTAGCATTTTGAAGGGATTCTTTTAAATTTTTAATTTCAGTATTAACTGCAGCGTTCTGCGCAAGCTTGAATTCTTCATTCAGAATTTCATCGTTTGTTTTCTTTTTGCAGGAAACAGATGCAGCAGCAATAATAACAAGATATAGAATCAGAAATTTTTTCATTTTGGAATTTACCGTCCTTATAAATTTATCAGAAACTCAAACCGATTGAAATATAAGTACCGCCAAGAGATGACATGCCGGAGCTGCTTGATGAATATGAATCTGAAGAGGTATCCCCAAGGAAATACCAGGCGAAATTTCTTCTGAATCCTAAATTTATGCCTACATTCTCTGTTATCATAAATCCAAGCTGTCCCTTGTATTCAACTCCGAATCCCATATCAAGAGGAGCAAAAGCAATATTGTAGCTTACGCCAATTCCAACAAAAAGATAAAATCTCCATATCCGCGGAAGAAAACCTATTCCGAAAGAGAAATCAAAAATAAATTGATTTACGCTGTAACTGGAAATTCCTTTTGCAGGAGATCCGGCCAGAGAAATTCCCATGTAATATCCAAGCCATTTGCCGTAGATAAAATTTAATTCAGCGCCATAGAAATTATTATCAGCATAGGTAAACATTTTGTTAAAATAATCTTTCGGAACTCCAAACCCGGCAGTTCTGTCAAAATAACCCATTGTATAATCCAGTGTAATGGTAGTGTTTTTCTGGTTAAAACCTGAACCTGAAGAATAATCTGAAGTCTGTGCATAAGGAAGATTAAAACTGATTCTTTTTGTTTCATTGTTTCCCGCGGAAATATACTGGGTCCTTGCCTGATATCCGTCTTTTCTGACAGAGACAGCAATACTTGCATTAGGATTCACCTTAAGAGTAATTGGTGATGTTCCCATATATTTTTCATTTGCATATACATAGGCACCGCTCGGATATGATGTAACATTGATATAGGCATTTGCAGCCATAACAAGGTTAAAATTAAATTTCTGATCAGGGTTGTCCTGAAGTGAAACAAACTGGCTGTTGTCATAATATCCGTCATGCTTAACGCTCAGTTTAAAACTTTTTTTATTCGATGGTATAGGTACTCTGGATGGTGTGGTCAGATTCTGGGGAACGTCATCAATATATATCTGTGAACCCTGCGGATTTGATTCAACCATTATGCTTTTGCTGTTTAAATCAAAATGAACTTTTTCAGTCTGATTTTTTTTCAATGTTACAACCTGATTGGCAACAATATTATTTCCTACAACCCACACATAATAATCACCGTCAGAAAGTTTATCTATGGAGCTTGGGGAAGCAATATTGGCATTACCGATTGCATATGCGATGTCAGAAAGAGATATCTGAAATCCTCCTGGATTATGGTTCATGATAGCTTTGCGGGTTTCGTCTTTTACAACGCTTGATTCGGGCATCTGTTTTCCGAATGATTCCATGAATGTTTTCAATATTTTTTCCCAGTCACCCTGGTGCAGATAATATATTTTCGCAGGGTGGCTTGCTGTGATCTGGAGAGATGATGTACCCTCGGCTTCTTTTTTACTGTCTTTATCTGAAAGTAGTTTATTTTCTATTCCCTGCTGGTATTTATAAACCATCAATCCTTTGTAAAGTCTGCCGTAATAAGCTTCATATCCGGGTTCGAGCCTGCATTTGGCTACTGTCATCATAGGGAAAGTAATTTTCATTATTACCGGCCTGTTATCAACAATAATAAAAACCTTATCCCCCATATTCATCATTTGAGCAGCGTTTGGCGATGTTATGATAATTTCACCTGATGGACTTATTTTATGGAGCTTGGCAAGTTTTTTATACTCATCCTGGGATATTGCATTCTGGTATAAAAAAATAAAAAGTGCTGTTGAAAGTAATAGCGATATTGAATATTTCTTTTTCATTATATAAGCCTTTTTTTATATTATATGGGAAACTCTAAAAATCAGTTTTTGAGATAAAAATTATAAAAAAAATGATTTTACTAATGCTGTGATTCAAAGGGAATGTCATTAAAATGATTTTTTAATAATTCCCTATATATTTAATTTTTAGCACTTCTTTTTATATATTGTCAAGTAAAACAAAACCTATTGAAAAATTAATATGAATAGGCTTTAATTTTAAAAAAGCTTGAATAAATAAACAAAATATTATTATTTAACTTCTTTATTGAAAAAAGACTCTTTTTTCAATAAAGAGTCTTTTTATTATTGACAGAAAAGATATTTTTATTTATATTATTACTACAATTAGCATTAGAGAACTTTAATGAAAAGAGGCAAAATGAATACAGAACCCCAAATAAGAAAATATACTGAAAGGTATAAAAGTCATCCTGTGCTTTCACATGATATATTAGATGAAGAATCTGAAAAGGATTTCTTTAAAAATATACGTTTGAAAATGCGTGAAGTTCGTAAAGAACTTAAAATGACACAAAGAGAATTTGGTGAAACTGCTGGCATCGACAGGAGATATGTAGCAAAAGTTGAATGCGGCTCACAAAATCCTTCTTTTAAATTTATTAGAAGCATTTCTATAAAGCATAAAATATCTATGGATTGGCTTTTGTATGGTATTGGTCAGAAATATGTTGAAACTGATTCCCAGAGCTATGGTCCGGAACTTTTTGCTTTCAAAAAGCTTCTCGATAATGGCACAGAAGAAGATATTGAAGTAATGATGAAAATGATTAAGAAGATATTGAAGTAATAAAACATATTAACCTCCAAAAAAAATTAAGGATTGCTTTTTTAAAGCAATCCTTTTGTTTTTATAGGCTTTATATTTATATATTCACTTCATTAAGGGAAACGGCTGCATCAATGCATTTCAAAAAATTCTATTTCGAGATTTGAATCTAATTCTTTAAAATCCTCCAAGCTGAAAACCTGCCAGTGTATATGTTTAGATGCATGTATTATTAGCTTTTTGCTGATATCTCTCATTTTAATGATAAATAGACCGAATGAAGCTATACCTGAACTGTTTAAAATTGTAAGATTCCTGATGTCAAGAATCACAGGGTCTTTAAGTGTAATGCATGAATCCAGCAGAATTTCAATAATTTCATTGTATTTAGCTACAGTTTGTAATTTCAATTCACCGCTTATTACAATTTTATTTTCTTCAGGTATGCTATTTATTGTGTATAGAGAATCAGAAGTGTTCATAAAATATATCCTTTAAAATTAGTATGGACTCTAAAAGTTATAACTAACTAAGTTGCATACTCTAATATAGTTCAATATAATTAGATATTTAAAATCAGTCAAGGTTATTTCGCTTTAATTTATTGCTTTCTTCAATTGCTATTTTCCACATTTTGTTTATATAATCGAGTCCTTTATCGCCTTCTTCCAGATAAAAATGCAGAATATGATTATATAAAGATAATGCAGTTAGACTTTCACTTTTCAGGATTTCAATTTCAGAAATATCTTCCTGAAGACTGGTTTTTTTCTCATTCATATTATTAGTTTCCTATTGATTAAGTGATATTAAATATAACTAAATGACAAAAAAAAATTATATATTTTTAATAATTCTTTTTAAATCGTTTAATGTGTATGGTTTGGCTATTACTTCTTTAAAACCGTATTCTTTGAAATTAGCCATAACCGGATCATTTGAATATCCGCTGCTGACTATTACTTTAATATCAGGATAAATTTTAACTACATCTTTTAAAACTTCTTTACCGCCAATTCCTCCCGGTATTGTTAAATCAAAAATTGCAAAATCAAAGCACTGGTTTGCTTCTTTATTCTTTTGGCAAATTGTAATTGCTTCCATGCCATTTTTTGCTGTAACAACAGAAAATCCGATCTTTTCAAGCATGCGGGATGTTACTGATAAAATGCTTTCTTCATCATCCATTAAAAGAACAATTCCCTTCTGGTCGTCATCAATAGAAATTAGATCTACATCATCAAGCTCATCATAAGTGTCTGATGCTGGAAGAAAAATTGAAAATATTGTTCCCTTTCCCTGGATTGATTCAGCAGTAATATGACCTTCGTGCTTTTTTATTATTGAATAAACGCTTGTTAAACCAAGACCCTGCCCAACGGATTTTGTTGTAAAATACGGATCAAAAATTTTATTCATTATTTCATCTGGAATGCCAAGTCCATTGTCGCGGATAGAAATTTTAACATATTTTCCTTTCTTTAAAAACGGCAGATTGGCAACACGTTCCATGGAAATATTGTCTGCAATTAATTCAATATTACCGCCGTATGGCATTGCCTGTTTTGCATTTAGAACTATATTGCTTATAACCTGGTGAAGCTGCCCTTCATCGACTTCAACCGGCCAGAGTTCATTATCTATGATGTATATGCATTTAAGATTTGAACCTGAAAGAGCAAGATTTACAGCTTCGTGCAAAAGATTTTCAATTTTCATTGATTTTTTTATCGGAGCTCCGCCTTTGGAAAAGGTGAGCAGCTGATTGGTCAGATTTTTTGCGCGGATTGATGCTTTTTCTGCTCCTTCAAGCAGTATGAACAATTCTTTTTTATCTTCAAAACTTAATTTTGCGAGAGAAATGTTTCCGAGAATTGCATTTAGTATATTATTAAAATCGTGAGCTATGCCTCCTGCGAAAAGGCCTACGGACTCGAGCTTTTTGATTTTAAGAAATTCCTCCTCAAGGTTTTCTTTTTCTGTTACATCCAGCATCTGCCCTATTATCAGAATATTTCCCTGGGCATTTTTTATCAGTGATGAATTCAGTTTGATATTTCTAAGCTCGCCTTCTTTTCTGACGATTTTAAATATGAGATGAACAGGCTGATCATTTATTAAAAGTTCTTTAAGCGAATCCATAACGGTTTCTGAATCTTTTTTATCAATAAAATCTGTAAATTTGCGGCTGATAATTTTATTATGAGGATATTGCAGTATTCCGCAGAGCTCTTTATTCGCATAAACAACCTGAAAAGAGCTGTTTGCAAGAAAAATTCCATCGTGAGAGTTATCCACGACAGATTTGAAAAGGTTTTCCGATTCTATGAGAAGCGCGTCATAACTGCCGGAGAATTTTTTCTCCTCTTCAATATCTTTTATTCTGTTTTCGAGGAATAAAATTTTATCCTGCAGCTTTTTTAAATCATCATTCATTCTTTTCCATTCCATCTTATAAATGAAATATTATATTCAATGCTTATGAAAAATAGTAATTCACGAATGAATTAGAAAAAGTCATTACAGCATAAAAGACTTAAACTGAATATTGCCACAGTACAGTATATATTTCCCGTTTGCCCGGGAAATTAACGTATTTTAAATACGTTATTAGTTATATATTTTTGCTCAATATAAAACATAGCAACAATTAAATTATTTTAAATTAAAAAATCATATTCAAAAAATAAATCAACTAAATTATAAAATAATCAGTTAAATCAATTTTATAGCAATTTATAAAAAAAGTCTTTACGATTATTTATTATACAAATCTTTATGTAACATAGTATCAATTGTAATAATCAGATAATAGTTATTGTTAAAAATAATGAATAAAAAGAATTATTTCTTTTTTTTAATGAAAAGACTCTAAGATATAGATATTAATTTTGTAATATAAAAAAGTACGGTATATATGAACGGTTTCGAGACAGGTACTAAAAGCTGGGTAATAAGAATAATTATTATAAATGCAGCTATATATTTACTGCAGATAATGACTGAAGGAAATCAGCTCCAATATTTCTTAACCGGATCTGAAGGCACATTTTCAAACCAGACAGCCATTATGACTTTTTATTTAGGTCTTATACCTGCAGTAGTTGTAGAAAAACTTTATATCTGGCAGTTTGTATCATACATGTTTCTTCATGGGAACTTTATGCATTTATTTTTAAATATGTATGCACTTCTTATTTTTGGAATACCGATTGAACAAACCTGGGGCAGTAGAAAATTTCTATTTTATTATTTTTTTACTGGAATCGGAGCCGGGTTAACAGTGTTTCTTATAAATACGTTTATCCTGACAAATTCATACGCAATACCTACAATAGGAGCATCTGGAGCAGTATTCGGAATGCTTCTGGCTTTTGGAATGCTTTTTCCTGAAGCTGAAATTCTGCTGTTTTTCTTTATTCCGATTAAAGCAAAATATCTGGTGGTTCTTTATGGAGCTCTGGAATTATATTCTCTTTTTTCATCAGGCGGTGCAGGCGGAGTTTCCCATGTGGGCCATTTAGGCGGATTGCTATTCGGTATTTTCTATTTTATTTATATCCGATGGCATGGTATTGAATTTAAAACAAAAAAATTCAGGGCGAAATTCCAGAAAGCTGTAACATCCAAGGAAACTAATTTTTTTTCTGACAATACAGATTCAAGAGATGCGCTGATAAGCATACTGAATAAAATAAAAACTACAGGGTATGATTCGCTTAATGATGCTGAAATTCAGAAAATAAAATATTTGCAGATAATGAATGAAAGCAAAGATGGACTGTGCGTAGAAAAAGATTTTGATCTTGGTGATGCTTACTGCAAAAAATGCGAGACATTTGAATCATGTTTTCTAAGGGAAATAAAAAAATATATTTGATTGATGTGACATATTCCTGCCGATTTTTTATTCTAAATCTTTATAAAAATATCTTTACAATATTAAAATAGCCTAAAAGCATTTACATATAATCAAATAAAGCAGTAAACACCCGCTGCGGTGAGTATTTTATTTTTTGGTTACAAAAATATTTTATCATCATTTAAGCAGAAACTGAAATTAAATTACACTTTATGGAGAACTATTATGGCAAATCTTAAAAGAGTCTATTCTTTCGGAGCAGGAAAATCAGATGGCAAAGCTGATATGAAAAACCTCCTGGGGGGAAAAGGCGCAAATCTTGCTGAAATGTCAAATCTTGGTATACCGGTTCCGGCGGGTTTCACTATAACCACAGAAGTTTGTACGGAATTTTACGAAAACGGAAGAAAATTTCCAGATGCACTTGAAGCGGAAGTAAACAAGGCAATGAAGCAGGTTGAAGAAACTATGGGCGCAAAATTCGGCGATCCGTCAAATCCTCTTCTTCTTTCAGTTCGATCAGGCGCGAGAGCATCAATGCCCGGAATGATGGACACAATTTTAAATCTTGGCCTTAATGATGATACTATCAAAGGAATAATTGCAAAATCCGGAAATGAAAGATTCGGATGGGATTCATACAGACGTTTTGTACAGATGTACGGAGATGTTGTTCTTGGGCTTAAACCTGAAGATAAAAATGAAATAGATCCGTTTGAAAAAATAATGGAAGAACTGAAACATGAGAAAGGGGTTAAGCTGGATCTTGAACTTACAGTTGAAGATTTAAAAGAACTTGTAAAAAGATTCAAGGCGATAATTAAAAAAACCCTCAATATAGATTTTCCATCAGATCCCAAGCAGCAGCTCTGGGGCGCTGTGGGAGCCGTATTCGGATCATGGCAGAATGACAGGGCAATACTCTACAGAAAAATGAACCAGGTTGATGACAGCTGGGGAACAGCAGTTAATGTACAGGCAATGGTTTTCGGCAATATGGGAGATGATTGCGCAACAGGTGTTGCATTTACAAGGGACCCTGCCACAGGAGAAAATGCATTTTACGGTGAGTATCTGGTTAATGCTCAGGGTGAGGATGTTGTAGCAGGAATCAGGACTCCTCAGCAGGTCACTATTGCCGGTTCAAAAAAATGGGCTGTAAGCAATTCAGTTTCAGAAGATGACAGGAAAACCAAGTTCCAGTCTCTTGAAGAATATATGCCTGGAGCTTATGGCGATCTTGTTAAAATTTACAAAAATCTTGAAAAGCATTATACAGACATGCAGGATATAGAATTTACAATTCAGAATAAAAAACTCTGGATGCTTCAGACAAGAAACGGGAAAAGAACTGCTGCAGCTGCAGTCAGAATTGCTGTTGAAATGGTTAAAGAAGGATTGATCGATAAAAAGAAAGCTATTCTCAGAGTTGATCCGAATGCTCTTGATCAGCTTCTCCATCCTACTTTCGATCCATCAGCAGAAAAGAAAGTTATAGCAAAGGGCCTTCCTGCTTCTCCTGGAGCAGCAACAGGTAAAATTGTTTTTAATGCAGATGATGCAGATGAGTGGACAAACAGAGGCGAGAAAGTAATTCTTGTGCGTATTGAAACATCTCCTGAAGATTTGAAAGGAATGTCTGCTGCTCAGGGAATTCTTACTCAAAGAGGCGGAATGACTTCTCACGCAGCTGTTGTTGCAAGAGGCATGGGAAAATGCTGCGTTTCCGGATGCGGCGAGCTTGAAATATCATACTCAAAACGGGAAATAAAAGTTAAAGATATAGTTTTAAAAGAAGGCGATTACATTTCACTGAACGGTTCTACAGGTGAGGTGATGATGGGTCAGGTTAAAACCATGGAAGCTGTGCTTTCAGGCGATTTTGAAACATTAATGAAATGGTCTGATGAAGTTAAAAAGCTTGTTGTGCGGACAAACGCAGACACTCCGAAAGACGCTCAGATTGCAAGAAACTTCGGCGCTCAGGGAATTGGTCTTTGCAGAACAGAGCATATGTTTTTCGAGGGAGATAGAATCAAGGCTATGAGAGAAATGATTCTTGCTGATACTCTTGAAGAAAGACAGAAAGCGCTGAAAAAGCTTCTTCCGATTCAAAGAGACGATTTCTACGGCATACTCAAGGCAATGGAAGGCTACGGAGTTACTATCAGGCTGCTCGATCCTCCGCTGCATGAATTCCTTCCTCATGAGGAAGCCAACCAGAAAGAGATGTCCCAGGAACTTGGAATTTCAGTTGAAAGAATTAAATCTAAAGTTGAAGCACTTCATGAATTCAATCCGATGCTCGGTCACAGGGGATGCAGGCTTGGAATAACTTTTCCTGAAATAACTGAAATGCAGGCAAGAGCAATTTTTGAAGCAGCATGCCAGCTTAAGAAAGAAGGCGTTGATGCCAAGCCTGAGGTAATGGTTCCTCTTGTCGGTACAGTTAAAGAACTTTCAATGCAGAAAGAAATAATAGTAAGAACAGCAGATCTTGTAATGAAGGAAACTGGAATTAAAATTGAATACCATGTTGGTACAATGATAGAAGTTCCAAGAGCAGCAGTTACAGCAGATGAGATTGCAAAGGAAGCGGAATTTTTCTCTTTCGGAACAAATGACCTGACTCAGATGACTTTCGGCTACAGCAGGGACGATTCAGGTTCATTCCTTCCATTTTATGTAGATAAAAAAATTCTTCCAAACGATCCTTTCAGGGTTCTTGACAGAGAAGGCGTTGGCCAGCTGATTAAGATGGCTGTTGAAAAAGGACGCTCTGTTAAAAAAGATCTGAAAATAGGAATCTGCGGCGAGCATGGAGGAGAACCAAGCTCAGTTGAATTCTGTCATATGTGCGGTCTTAATTATGTCAGCTGTTCTCCATTCAGAGTTCCAATTGCAAGACTTGCTGCAGCTCAGGCTGCGTGCAGATAACGACCCCCCTTCCGTCCCCCCTTGTAAAGAGGGGAGACTGAGGTTCTTTCTCCCCCTTAACAAGGGGGAGATGCCGGCAGGCAGAGGGGGTTATTTTTAATTAGGATATCGTCATGAAAAAATTGATCACAATTTTAATAATTTTTATTTCTTCAGCGTTATTTGCTTCATATGATGAAGCATTAAAACTATATCAGGATAAAAAATATGCTGATTCGCTTGCAATAGTTGCAAATGATCTTGTCGGAGCTGATGATTTTAAGCCGGGTTCGCCAAATTATAACATGCGTTTGCTTGCAGCACATAATTACTGGAAAATGGGTAATGAAAAAAACGCATCCGCGCATTTTAGAAAATGCATGGAAATTGATAAAAAAAATCCAACAGCTTATATTGATCAGTCGCTTATGCTAATTGAATTTAAAAAATTCGGCGATGCTGAAGCAACAGCAAACAGGGGGCTTGCTTCTGTAAAAGACGGGATGCTGTACTATGTTCTCGGCATGGCAAGCCTGAGTTCGAAAAATTACACTAAAGCAAAAGAATTTCTTGAAAAGGCGAATTCAATCAATCCTGAATTATATATTTCCTATAATGCTCTTGGAATTGCACTTATGAATCTTCAGAAATACGGGGAGGCAAATACTGCATTTTCTGTTGCTATGGCCATTAACAGCGATTCGCCTGAAATAATAAATAATATTGGTTTGAGTTATGAGAAACTCGGGAAAAAAAGTGAAGCTATTGAATATTATAAAAAGGCCATTTCACTGGATTCAGCAAATGAAACCATAAAAGCGAATCTGAAAAGAATCGAGTCAGCTAAGTAAAATTTTTTTAAAACACTTATTGCATCCTGAAACACTCAGATTTTTTTTCCCGCTGTCTTTAGTTGTCATTCGCCCGATTAAATAATCTTTTAAAAGCATTTCGTGTCTGCAAATCGGGCAAATTCTTTTCTTTGATGCCTGATCTCCATAGCATGCATAGCATCCCATTATATGAATAATGCTTTCTGTATCGCCTTTAAATTCCTTGGATTTAAGTTTTTCGCCTTTACGAAGCAGGGTTCCGCAAATTACACATGGTGTTTTTTTATAATCAGGAAATTTATCATAATCCGGAAAAGGATTTTTTATTATTTCAGGATTATTTTTTTTCACCTGAGCTGAATGCAGATACAGAAACAAAAATACTGCTGAAAGAAGAATTACTGATGCTGTAATTATTAATATATCTATAATATTACCTTTTATTTTTATGCATGAAGTTTTTTTATAAGCCAGGCCATATTTTTACCGAGATTCTGCATTGTGAGTATGCCTTCCTCATCTTTGAGAACATCTCCCGGATCCTTCCCTATACCAATGTTCCAGTAATTCGTTCCAGGGACGATCATATGATTTGCAAGAAAATAATGATTTATTGAATCGTATGTATGAATAGCACCACCGCGCCTTACTGCAACAACAGCAGCAGCTGCTTTGTATTTAAACATATCATTATTGGCACGGGCAACAAGACCTGATCTGTTAATCAGTGAACTCATTTCGGAAGTGACATTCGTGAAATATGTTGGAGAACCGAAAATAATTCCATCGGATTCCTCTATTTTTACAATCCAGTCATTGAGCTCATCATTTTTCACAGCGCATCTTCTATCAAGATTTGTTTTGCATTTATAGCAGGCAGTACATCCGCGGATTTTTGTGCCAGCCAGTTGAATGAGCTCAGTTTCAATACCTACTTTTTTAATTTCATCAAGAGCGATATTAATTAGAATTGCAGTGTTTCCGTCTTTTCTGGCGCTGCCATTGAATGCTGTTACTTTCATAATTTCACCTGTTCATTAGTATTTATTATTATAAATAGAATTTTTTTAATTTCCGTGTAAAGAGAAATATTTTTTAATCAATGATAAATTATTTTATATTTTTAAAATTTATGTGTTTTACAAAATTTATTAATAAATTAAGTTTTATAAACTATGAAGATATTCAGCAGCATAAAACAAAAAGCAGATGTTTTAAAAAAAGAAATTCTGATGCTTTATTATGCTTACCAGCATCCAGATCTGCAATATCTCCCGAAGATTATTATACTTTTTGCTTTAACCTATGCATTGAGTCCAATTGACCTGATTCCAGATTTTATTCCAGTAATAGGCTATCTGGATGACCTGATAATTGTTCCTCTGCTTATTGCTTTATCAATAAAATTAATTCCTGAAGAAATAATAAATCAGTCAAGAATTAGGGCTGACAAGGAGCCTGTTGAATTAAATAAGAAATGGTTTTTTGCAGTTTTTATTATTATATTTTGGGCTGCTGTTTTATTCTATATTATTTATTCTTTTTACGCTTTGTTAAAATAACAGCAGGAGATTTTTTTACTTCTTTGTCAATACCTCGCAGGGGTGAATAACATTGTTTCAAAATTAAAAAGCTTGATTTATTTTTATATGAATATGCGTAATATCAAACTCTTTCATAAATATTTTATATAAATTATATTTTATAGAATTTCACAAAATGAATAGTGCATTGTCATACCGGCGTTCGCGGGTCTTGCACCCTCGTGTGAATGACAGATGATGTACTATTTCAATTGTTAACTGCTAAAGCAAATTTAAAAAAATCGAGGTTGGTATGCTTACGAAATATGATGAATTCACCTGCCATCAGGCTGTACAGTCATTTGATTCTCCAGTAACAACAGACAGGGCATGGACAGAAAAGCTCTGGATGAATATTCATGACACAAAGGGTGAAATAGTTCTTGCTACGGGTTTTGGCGTTTATCCGAACAGAAATGTTATGGATGGTTTTGCTTGTGTGAATATTAAAAATACAGATCAGTACAATATGAGGATGTCCAGAGAACTTCGCCCGAAGATTGATGAAATTGCAGTAGGTCCTCTTTCATATAATATAATCGAACCATTTAAAAAAATACACGTGAAACTTGAAGAAAATAAATACGGAATTTCGTTTGAACTCGATTTTCTGGGAAAATTTCAGCCTGGTGAAGAAAATCCCCAATACGGTAAAAACAAGGGGCACGTTTATATGCATACATGCAGGTACGCGCAGCTCGGTAAAGCCACTGGATGGATAAAAGCAGACGGGAAAAAATATGAAGTAGATGAGAAAAATTTTTGCGCACAGAGAGACCATTCCTGGGGAATCAGGATGGGCGTAGGTGCATCTGAAACCGGTGTACAGGCACCTGACATTGCGCTTTTTACTGCAATGATGATAAACTGGCTTGTTATTCAGTTTGATGAATGGGCATTGAACTGCTATTTGATAGAAAGAGCCGATGGCTCTATACAGCTTCTCACAGGAGAAATTGTCCGCAAGCTCGGTGATACAAATGATACAATAAAGATAATAAAAGTTGATCATAATTTTGTATATTTTGAAAACAGCCAGAGAATGAAATCAGGCACAATGAAATTTTATCTCAGCGACGGTACAACTAAAGAAATAGTAATGAAAGAAATTATCACAATGTATCTCAGGGGCGGAGCTTACGTAGGGTATAAGGGTTTCAGGCATGGGACATGGATGGGACCGTACTGGGAAGACGGCGAAAAATGGGACATTAAAAATCCCGATGTGGCAAACGATGTTCACGGGCTTGATGATACAGTATGTGAAGTAAAATGCGGAAATGAAACAGGATATGGCATTATTGAAAATATGCTGTTCGCGCCATTCCCAAAGTACAATATTACTCAATGGGGATTTAAACCGGCTTAATTGCCGGTTCCTACCAGCTTGCGGCTTTTCCTAAAATATATTTTATAAAAGTTCCGAGAATGGGAGATTCAAGTATTGAGACAAAAAGCCTGTTCATTCTTCCTGGAATAAAAATGGGCTTATTTTTCTTTAAATTTTTCAGGGAGTCATCAACAACCTGTTCAGCTGTCATCCATGCGAACTCAGGAATCTGCTGGTAATTAAAATCTTTATATTCCTGAGTTGAAAGAAATTCTGTTTTAGTAAGCCCTGGACATAGTGCCTGCACAATTACACTGGTATTCTTAATTTCCGCATCAAGACCAAGAACGAACATATTCAGAAAAGCTTTTGTGGCAGAATACATAACATATTCTTTAGTAGTGAAAAAAGCTCCCAGTGATGAAACAAAAACAAGAAATCCTTTATTCCTTTTTATCATTGATGGAAGAACTTCTCTTGCAAGAGTGATTGCAGCAAGATTATGAAGTACAGCCATTCCCCTGATTTTCGCTTCAACAATATCTGCAAAATCACCTCTTGTTCCGAATCCGGCAGAGTGAACAAAAAATTCAATATTTTTTATTAATTTAATATTTTTTAAAACAGTATCAATTCCTTTTTCTGAAGATAAATCAGCCTGTATTATAATAGTTTCAGTTTTGTATTTCTTTTTTAGATCAGCAGCAGTTTTGTTTAAACGGTCTTTTCTTCGAGCTGTTAATATCAGACTGTAGCCTTTTTCTGCAAGCTTGTATGCATACCCTTCTCCAATTCCGCTTGATGCTCCGGTAATTAATGCGAATGATTTTTCAACTCGACTTTTATCAGTCATTATTTTATTTTCTCCTTGAAATTAGTATTTATTTTTTTAGCTTAGTATTTTTCAGTCAAGATATTTCTATAATTCGTCAATAAATGGAGATGCAACAATGAAATTCTTATTACCTTTGTTTCTTATTTTATTTACCTCCTGCGCAAGTTTGAAAAACTTTGACAGGCCTGTAAAACCCGAGAATGAAGAAGGAAAATTTCACAGTGTCAGAGACAGTTTGAAAATATTTATTTATGAGAAAACTCCGCAATTTAAGGCAAATACATCAATTTATATTATCACAGGTATAACCGGAATAAACCATAAAAATGAAAAAGACATTATTGATTTATTAAGCGCAGAAAAAAACAGGGTAGTTGTAATTCATCCGCGCGGAACCGGTTATTCAGAAGGGACTCGCGGGGATATTGATAAATTCACAGATTTTATCGATGATTACATTGAAATAATTTCCAATGATTTAAAAAAATATCCAAAAGATCATAAAGTTATTTTATATGGGCACAGCATGTCATGTGCTATTGCGCTTAATATTGCAGAAACTGTCCCTGAAATTACAGGAATAATTCTTGTGAATCCTCCGTATAAGATGAAAGCATCAAAGGGCATGACCCCGAAGTTTTCAGAATACATCAATTATGCGGGATATATGATGTTTGCGCCGCATAATCAAATTGTGAATATGGCAGGCGATCCGAAAACAATCGAAAACCCGGATGACAGGAAAGAAGCTGAGGCGAGGGGCGAGGACCGTTTACTTGTAAAATATTTCAGCATGTATATGATGTTTAAATCAAAAGCAACAATGGATAGAATGCCGGAATTTGCAAAAAAAGCAAATTATCCGCTTTTATTGATCTACGGCATGGAGGATGCCCTTGTTGATAAAACCGGTTGTGATGAAATTTTCTCTTTCTGGATGTCGAAAAATAAAAAATATGAAATAATTAAAAATGGTTCACATGGGAAAAAAACTGTAATTCTATCAAAAAATATTATTCTTAATTGGGTTGATGAATTAAAAAAATAGGGAAAGATATTAAATTTTAAATACAGGAGAATTATTATGGCTGGTATTGAGCATATGGGACCAGGTCTTGCAGCTAAGCAGTTTGCACCGCTGGTTCCACTTTGGATTTTGATGATATCTGCAGAAGCAATAGATATAATCTTTGGAATTTTTTATTTTACAGGCATAGAAAATATGAAATTCGCTCCTTGGTCTCACGGACTTTTTATGGCAGTTATCTGGTCTATTCTCTTTGGAATAATAGGATTTTTATTTTATAAGGATAAAAGATCAGGGATTGTAATTGGTCTGCTTGTTTTCAGTCACTGGGTTGTAGATTTTATAACTCATCCAATGGGATTTGTTATGGGACCGGATGCAAAACCTGATATGCCGCTTTTTTTCAGTGAAACTCCAAGATATGGTCTTGGTTTATATAACACATTGCCTGGAGTTATTATTGGAATGACAGTGTTAATTATTCCCGGTCTTGTGATGTATATTATTTACAGGAAGAAGAAAAAGAGTAATTTGAATTAATTAAAAAATTCAGAATTAAAATGATGTGATATTTATTTATTCAGCGGAAGAGCAGTGCTGATCAATCTGTATGAGGACCATTCCCCAAGAGAAAATATTTCCCAGAGATCTTTTTTAGGGAACAGGCGTTTGTTTATTTCTTTTAATGGAATGCCTTTTTTATATAGATCTTCAACCTGTGAGCGGATTGATTCAAAATAATCAAGCTTAATCCTCATTTTTTCTTTTCCGCCGGTTTTAATGCCTGCGTGCGCACAGAATATAGTATCCCAGTCTAATTTAAGCAGATGATTTAAAGTGTTAATTGTATCAAGAGTATTTTCTGTTGATAAAGAAACATTTTGTTTCGGGCCTATATATAAATCTCCTGTGAAAATCCATCCTTTGTTTTTTTCAAGAAAAACCACATGATTCGGATAATGGCCTGGAGCTGCAATAATTTCAAGTTTGTAGTTTTTTGTTTCAAGATATGCAGGGAAATTATCTGCCTGAAATGCTTTTCTTGCTCCCCATGCAATTCGTCTGTAAAAAGGCAGATATAATGGAGATGCCGCTTCCATATGATCTTTTTCATGAAGATAAACAGGTATATTGAATTTTTGTTTGGCCCATGATGCCAAGCCTGCGTGATCTTCATGAATATGAGTTAATGCAGCCAGACGTATGGGCTGTTTTGATAAAAATGGAATGCTGTATTTTCCGAGAAGTGATGAGCCAGTATCTATTAAAAGATCATCAAGCAGAAAAAAATGAATATGCAAACGCAGTATTGAATAACCTGTGATTCCGTGGCAGTCAATAGCTCCATCGAGATTATTAATTTCAAGCATGAAGAACATACTTTTGCATTGAGGATGTTTTATCAAGTAAATTTTGTTTGAAATAATTGAGCTATAATTATAAAATCATTTTTATTCTGATATTGATAAATCAGGTGTATTTTACATGTTACCCTATTCCAGTTTATATGAAATACTGAATGTTTCAGAAACAGCATCCGTTGATGAGATAAAATCCTCTTTCAGAAAACTTGCGCATGTATATCATCCTGATAAAAATAACAATTCCCCTGAGTCTGAAACAGAATTTAAACTGCTGAATAATGCCTACAGCACTCTTTCTGATCCATTTAAAAGAAGCGAGTACGATAATTACCTGAAAACCAGCTCTGTATTAAAAAACAGAAAGAAATCATCTCCTGACACAAATAAAATTTTTACTGAAATTTCCGGCGGCAGGTTTACATCAGTTGAGAATATATTCAGCCATATTAATTATCTTTTATGGGATATTGAAGATTTTCTTCGGCGGCCGGATGAAGTTGATATTAATGAGGAATATGGCGGAAAACCCCTCTGGCATTATATTTTAACAATATTAACTTTTATCGATCAATGGATTCTTTTTCCAATGGGATACAGGGATTATTTTATGGAAGCGAGAAAAATGGGAAAGGTGAATATTACTGAATATATTTTTGAAAGCTTCAGGCCTGGTAATGATGAGCATCGCCCATTTTTTGATATTCCGGATTATTTCTATGATGTTCGAAAAAGAATGGATAAATTATTTCAGAAAGCAAAGTTTTATGATCTGATAAAAACTGTACCTGACTGCGGAATTAGAATTATAGACTGTTTATTTGAATCCCAGAATCTTGCAATTCATTATCTTGTTTATATTAATCTTGCACAATCAGGTGAAATAGATACTATACCTGAATTTAAACATTCCTATTCCTGTTTTAGTCATTGATCAAATTAAAAATAACTTGCAAATTTGTTATTTTATGATTATTTTTTTTGTTTAAATATCCTGTCTATTCCTTTTATAAATAAAAAAAAGGTAATTAAATTGAAAGATATTATTGATTTACTTCTGATTTTAGAAAAAGAAGCTGCAGAAATATACAGTTTGGCATCAGTTATATTTTCTAATAATACTCCATTATATCAGCTGCTGATTGAATTAGAGAAAGATGAAAAATGGCATAAAGATATAATAATCAATGCTGATGAATTTTACAAAGAAAATAAAATTAAATTAAATGCTGATATAAGAATCGATGCAGATCTTAAGGAAAAACTTGTTAATCCTTTTATAAATATCAGGGAACTGATAAACAATAAAACCATTACTGAAGAAATGTTTATTAATTCCATGATAGAAAGCGAAAGATCAGAATGGAATTATATTTTTATATATTGCATATCTACAATTTTTAAATATGATCCGAAATATAAAAAAATTGCAGCAAAAATTGAAGAGCACCTTCTTCATATTGAAAATGAAATCAGAAAATTTCCTGATAATAAAAAATATTTAAAACTATTTTCAGGAATAAATAAAATATGGGACAGAAAAATTCTGATTATTGATGATTCCGAAGCAGTTCGAAAATTTCTTAAAAATATTTTTAAAAAGAATTATGTTGTGCATGAAGCTGAAAACGGTCAAATTGCCTATGATATGATTAATAAAAACTATTACAATGTAATTATTTCCGATGTTGATATGCCCGTTATGAATGGGATTCAATTATATGAAAATCTGCTTAAATTAAATATAAACTTTGCTCCTAAATATATTTTTATAACAGGATCTTCCGGGCATTCGGATTTTTTCAGAGGAAATAATCTGGTTTATTTTGAAAAGCCGTTTTCAATAATTGATATTGAAAATGAAGTGACTGGAAAATTCCTACAAGTTTAGCTTTGGATTATTAGAATAATAAGCTGAAGAAAATTAAAAATGAATTTATTTTAAATTTATCAAGTGAGTAAAAATGATTACTTTAAATATTAATCTATCGGAAAAAAAACGGTTATTATCTTTCTACGAAGATATTGAAAATGCGGGACATTGGGGAAACAGCTCTATTGAGATTCCGGAAGAAAAGGGACTGTATAATATAATTAAAAATTCAAGTGAAGAAATTTCATTAACAATTTTTCAGGCTGATATGCTTTGTGACTGGATTTTTACAGCTTCAGGAGAAGGTATTTTATTAATTCCTGATGATAGTTCTTTGATTGGAAAGATTTATAATGCTTTAAACGATTACTATTCAGATTTACATACTAAATACTCTTTTGAATTAAATAGTATTGGAAAAATAATTTTACAATTTCATAAACTTGCTCCGGGAATTATTAAAACTGCAGATTCATTCAGGAAACTTGAAAAAATAGAAACTGCATATTTAAGCAATAACACCCAATCAAATCCTCCTGAAGAAAATTACATTAAGACTGCTGCAACAGAGTTACCTAATTACTATACTAAAAAATCATTAACAGATAAAATGCTAAAAACTCAAAAGACAATTTCTGAAAAAATAATAGAATTTTTTAGATACACCTTTGAAAAAAAAGATGCTGATGTAATTCCTGAAAAAATTACAATTAGCGCAAAAGATCGGTTGGAAAACGCAAAACATCTGGCAAAAAAGATAAAGAAATTATAATTAAAAAAGGAGTTTAAGTATGAGCAATATAAAATTATTTTTTTCATTTGTGTGGAGAATTTCTTCCTCGCATATGATTGCATATTTTATTGCAGGAGTATTGGCATACTATTTCATGAATTATAAGGAGCATTTTTCCTCACAATCCCTTTCAATGCTTATGCTTCCAACTGACTCACCATGGGTTGCAATCGGTCCTTCGCTTCAAATATTCAGAGGTGTTATTATTGCATTGGTACTATATCCATTTAAAAAAGTTTTCTTTGAAGAAAGTCATGGCACAGCAAAACTTGCATTACTGATATTCGGGTTATCATATTTATCAACAATCGGGCCGACTCCTGGATCATTTGAAGGGTATGTATATACGAAGCTTCCAGTTCAATATCATCTGCTCGGAATTCCTGAAACTGTTATTTACACGGGATTGTTTTCAATAATGGTTGTTCAATGGAATAAAAATCAGAAAAAACTTTATACGGTGTTATCTATTATAATGGTTTTACTAATTATAATAATGAGCACAATGGGATTTCTTAAAGCTCAGGGAATTTTAAAAGTCTGATGAAGTGAATTGTTTAAAGGAGCAGCTTTATGAAAAAAATATTATTTGGAAATGATTTAAACAGAATGCCGGATATTGCATTTAAAATTATGGACCTTACTTTTAAGATTTATTATTTTTTCAAACCTGTTGAAAAATACATTGATGAGTTTGGAATTAAAACAGGAAATACAGTAGTTGATTACGGATGCGGACCAGGCCAATACGTTAAACATGCATCTGAATTAGCTGGAGATTCCGGAACAGTTTATGCAGTTGATATTCACGAGCTGGCAATTTCATCGGTAGAAAAACTTAAAAAAAAATATTTTCTGGATAATGTAACTGCAATTCAAACAGACGGCATAACTGTTGGTATAAAAGATAATACAGCTGATCTGATTTATGCTATTGATATGTTCCATATGGTAAAAAATCCAAATGTTTTTTTAAAAGAAATGAACAGGATAATAAAAAAAAGCGGAGTGCTGATTATTGAAAACGGACACCAATCGCGCGAATCTGCAAAGGAAAAAATAATTCAGTCCGGATGGTGGGAAATAATTGAAGAGAATAAAAAATTTCTGAAATGTTCTCCAAATAAAAATACAGCCGCATAAAAACAACTATTATAATGACTAAGTTCCATTTTATGATTTTTAAAGATGAAAAACATCTTGAAATTAATCATGCGAATAAATAAAGTATAATTAATTAAGTCGGATAATATTTGTAATGGCGGGATTTTGAAAAAATGATATTTATTGAGCTTATATATAATCTTGCCATTCTTGTTGCAATAAGTATAATTTCAGGTTTTATCGAACAGAAATGGAAAAACAGAAAGCGTGAAATTTTTCTTCAGGGATTAATTTTCGGAACAGCTGCAGTAATTGGAATGATGCGTCCTGTTGTTCTCCAGCCGGGCCTGATATTTGACGGCAGATCTGTAGTAATAAGTTTATGCGGTCTTTTCTTTGGGCCGGTTTCAGCCGGGATTTCAATAATACCGGCTATTGCATTTCGGATTTACCAGGGCGGAATCGGCACTGTTATGGGTATTTCAGTAATAATTTTTTCAGCGCTAACAGGAATATTTTTTTATTACCGCACTTTGAATGAGAAAGTTAAAATTAACAGCAGTCAACTTTTAATATTCGGAATTATTGTTCATATAGGTATGCTTCTGCTTGCATTTACACTTCCTTTTGATATTGCAGTTTCAACATTAAAAAATATAGGACTGCCTGTAATAATTATTTATCCATTAATAACAGTTATGATCGGGAAAGTTTTATCTGATCAGGAAGAAAGAAGGCTGTATCTTGAAACTTTACGTGAGAGTGATTCGCGCTTGATTAAATCTCAGGAATTAGCTCATCTTGGAAGCTGGGATTTTAATATGATTACAAAATCAATGATCTGGTCAGATGAAGTTTATAGAATTTTCGGTTTTAAACCAGGTGAATTCAAGCCGACAAATGAAATTTTTTTTGATTTAATACATCCTGATGACAGATCAAACGTTGATATCGTATTTTTGGATTCAAGGCAGCAGAATATTGATTCATTTGCAATTAATCACCGCATCGTGCGTAAACAAACAGGTGAAATCCGATTTGTGTTTCAGAAATTTGAACATTTCAGGAGTGAAACCGGAAAAATAATCAGAAGAGTTGGTATGATTCAGGATGTTACTGAGCGAAGATTATCTGATGAAAAAATTCAAAAACTGCTTGAAGAAAAAGAAATTCTTCTGCGTGAGGTCCATCATCGTATTAAAAATAACATGAGCACCATGATGGGGCTTCTTACTCTTCAGGCTGATTCAGCAGAAGACGAAGAATCAGTTGAAATTCTGTATAAGGCGAAAAACCGTATGCAGAGTATGGCAGTTTTATATGACAAACTGTACCGTTCGGATAATTTCAGAGAAATGTCAATAAGGGAATATTTACTTCCATTGATTTCTGAAATAGTTGAAATTTTCCCTAACAAAGATAACGTTAAAATTGAAACAAATATAGAAGATTTTATTGTTGATATTAATATATTATCTCCTATTGGAATAATAATAAATGAACTTTTAACAAATGCTATGAAATATGCTTTTACCGGTAGAAATAACTGTGAAATTACTATAGACGTTAAGTTTTCAGCGGATAAAGATGCAAATAGCAAGCAGGCTTCTCTTGTATTTCATGATAATGGTTTTGGATTAGATGAAGCAGTTGATTTTGAATGTGCTGCCGGATTCGGCTTAAAATTAATCGGGCTGCTTATTAAGCAGCTAAGGGGAAAAATAATTATTGAAAGAATAAAAGGAACAAAATATATTATGACTTTTGAATTATAAAGGCAGACAGGTTGGATAAAACAGACATAAGAGTGAAAAATTTAATTGAACTAAATGATTTATAATAAGGAGTGTCATGAGCACAGATAAAAAAATCATTCTTTATGTTGAAGACGAAACCATTGTTGCTTTAGCTGGAGAAAAGACACTCGAACAATTTGGTTATAAGGTTATCAAAGCTGATTCTGGAAAACAGGCTATTGATATTGCATGCAGTAATAATACAGTAAATCTTATCCTTATGGACATTAATCTCGGTAAAGGGATTGATGGAATTGAAGCAGCCAGCAGAATTTTAGAACAGAAGAATATCCCAATTGTATTTCTTACCTCTCATACAGAAAAAAAATATGTAGATAAATTAAAAAAGATTACACCATACGGGTTTGTTATAAAAAATACCGGTGATAATATTCTACAGTTAACCATTGAAATGGCTTTTGAACTTTTTGAAGCTCATAATAAAATACAGAAAAATGATGAATTTAACAGACTTATTGTTGAAACAGCAAATGAAGGTATTTTATCAATAGATGAAAATGCTACAATTTCTTATGTGAATAAAAAAATGGCAGATATGCTTGGATATTCAGTAAATGAAATTACAGGCAAGCCATTTACTAATTTTATGATGAAAGAAGATGTACCTGATCATAATAAAATGATATCTGAACGCAAACAAGGTAAAACGGGTTTTTATGAAAGACGCTTTATCCGGAAAGACAAATCTGTATTATGGATGAAAATATCATCAACTCCAATATTGAATTCAAAAGGTTTATTTGAAGGATCTTTTGGAATGTTTACTGATATTTCAGCTCAAAAAAAAGCTGAAGAAAATTTAAAGGAGAGTGAACTGCGGTATAAACTGGTTTCAGAGCTTGCATCAGACTATTTTTTTGAATTTAATATTTCAAAGGATAAAAAAATTTCCTTGGAATATATTTCAGATACTTTTTATACTATAACCGGATTCTCAAGAGAAGACAAAATAACGGTTGAATCGCTAATTTCCATGTTTCATGATGAAGACCGTAGCAGAGTAGTGGGAGCATTATATTCCTTAATTGACATTAATCAAACCAGAGAGGTGGAATGCAGAGCATTCAGAAATGAAAAAAATTTCAGATGGATTAAAATCATAGCAAAATCAATCTGGGATGTGCAGGAAAAGAGAGCAATTGCTGTTTTTGGTGTGGTTAAAGATATTAATGCAAGCAAGATAGCTGAAAATGCACTCAAAAGCAGTGAAGAAAGATTCAAATCCCTTATTGATCTTGCACCTGACGCCATTCTCATAGGAGATATGAACGGCATAATTATTGAGCCGAATTTATACTCGAGCACACTTACAGGATTTGACCGGTCGGAAATGATTGGCAAAAACATGACCTTCCTTTTTTCTAAAGAAGAAAGAAAACGGGCACCATTTCGATTTGATCTTCTTAATCAGGGTTTGACTGTTCATACTGAAAGGTTTCTTACATGCAAAGGCGGTAATGAAATTCCGGTTGAAATGACCACAAAAATGATGCCTGATAATACATTTCAGTCATTTATTCGTGACATAACCGAGCGGAAGCACGCAGAAATGGATCTCAGGGAAAGTGAAGCGCGTGCCAGATTATATATTGAAAATGCGCCTTATGGCGTTTTCATTGTAAATGAAACGGGGCAATTTTTAAAAGTTAATCTGGCAGCAAGCAAAATTTCAGGTTATACTGCAGATGAACTTTTAAATATGAGTATTCCGGATTTGTTATTATCCGGATCACAAAAAGCAGAAAAAAAATATTTTAATCAGCTTAAAGATGCAGGCCAGGCAAGCGGGGAATTTGCTTGCAGAAACAAGCAGGGTTCAACAAAATTCTGGTCAGTTGATACTGTAAAACTATCTCCCTCAAGATTTATCGGTTTTGTAATGGATATTACTGAACGAAAGAAGGCTGAGGTTGCATTGCGGGAAAGTGAGGATAGATATCGAATGATATCATCACTAACAACGGATTATTTCTTCCAGATTAATATAGGTGAAAACGGCAGCATAACTTTGGATATGCTCTCAGACAATTTTCCAAAAATAACAGGACGAACGCAGAGTGATGTTGTAACTCCGGATCTATGGGATAAAATAATTCATCCGGATGATATTGCAAAATTAAAAGAGCTAATGTATACAGTTATTACTGAAGGAAATGATGCCGTACTTGAATGCAGATCATTTCTGCAAAGCGGTAAACAGCGATGGATTCAAGTTGTTGCTCACGCTGTTAAATCTTCAGAAAAAGGAAAAACTATTGCAATAATTGGCGGTGTCAAAGACATAACAGAGCGGAAAAATTCAGAAAATGAAATTATTGAAAAAAATAAGAATCTGGCATCGATGAATGAAGAACTTGAATCAACAAACGAAGAACTGGCTGCAACAAATGAAGAATTGACATCAATTAATGAAGAGTTTGAATCTTCAAATGAAGAACTTATTGCAACAAATATGGAATTGGAAAAAGCAACATATGAGTTAAAGAAAAGCAAAGAAACTGCAGAGAGTTACCTGAATGTAGCTGCAGAAATAATTTTATCGCTTGATATAAATGGCGATATCACTCTACTTAATGAAAGCGGTCATAAACTGCTTGAGTATGAAAAAGGTGAATTGATAGGGAAAAACTGGTTTAGAACCTGTCTGCAGGATGAAATGCAGCAAGAAATATTTGGTATTTTTAAAAAAATGATAAATGAAGAAGTCGGCATTGTTTCATCTTATGAAAATGGTGTTTTAACAAAGAAAGGGAATTTGAAAATAATTTTATGGCATAATACTGTATTAAAAGATGAAAAAGGCAGAATCACCGGTACATTAAGCTCAGGCGAAGATATTACTGAAAAACAGAATCTTCTTGAAACAGCTCAGAAACATCATAAAATTGAATCTCTTGGCGTTATGGCTGGCGGAATTGCCCATGATTTTAATAATCTTCTTGGCGGCATTTACGGTTATATAGATCTTGCAAGATCTTCTGCAAAGGATTCTGAAACAAAAGAATATCTAGATAGCACACTAAATACAATGAATAGAGCGCGCGGATTAACACAGCAGCTTTTAACTTTTTCAAAGGGTGGAGCGCCTGTTCGTAAAATTGAACCTCTTATTCCATTTATACAGGAAACAGTACAGTTTGCTTTAAGCGGATCAAATGTTTTGTGCAATTTTGACTTACCGGAAAATCTCTGGCTTTGCAATTTCGACAGAAATCAGATCGGGCAGGTAATTGATAATCTTGTAATTAATGCGCTTCAGGCTATGCCAATGGGCGGAACAATAGAAGTCAAGGCAGAGAATGTATCATTTGAAAATAAAAAACATCCGATTCTATCTGATAATTATTATGTTAAAATAACAGTAAAAGATTTCGGAATTGGCATACCGCCGGAAATTCTTAACAGAATTTTTGATCCTTTTTTTACAACAAAGGTAAAAGGGCATGGTCTTGGTCTTGCAACAAGTTATTCAATCATCAGCCGTCATGAAGGTATTATTGATGTAGAGTCTGAATCAGGGAAATGGAGCGCTTTTCATATCTATCTGCCTGCTGTAAAAGAAGAAGGCCATCAAAAAATTAAGAAAAAATCCAGCATTCAAAAAGGAAGCGGAACAATTATTGTAATGGATGATGAGGAATCAATCAGGGATGTTGTTGAATCAATGCTAAAGGCACTTGGGTATAGTGTAATTCTTACCAGGGATGGAAAAGAAGCAATTAATTTAATTAAAGAAGAATATAAAGCTAAACGCAAAATAACAGGAATAATTCTGGATTTAACAGTTCCTGGCGGTATGGGCGGTAAAGCTGCTATAACTGAAATACGAGAAATTGACAAAGAAGTACCTGTCTTTGTTTCAAGCGGTTATGCAGAAGATCCGATCATGTCATCACCGGGTGAATATGGTTTTACAGACAGTCTGTGCAAGCCATTTATGATTTCGGATTTGTCCGATTTGCTTGATAAATATTTGAATAAGAATGTATAAAAAAATAGAACGCGGATGACGCGGAAGATTATGATGATCGCGGATAGAAGCAAATATTAAGATTTTTTTAAAGCATATAAAAATTTCAGATATTAGTCATATTAAATCTTTTCCAATTCATATCATCCGCGTTCTATAACTTTTCTGTTAGTCGGATTTTTTTAAAATAATTTACCGGAGATTGAAACACTCATGGATTTAATTATAGATGGTATTACGCAAGCCTTTCGTCTTATAGTATCCCTTGATAAAGAAATAATTGAAATTACTTTGCTTTCCCTGAAAATTTCAATGAGTGCTACATTCATCAGTCTTGTAATTGGAATTTCAGGGGGAACAGCACTTGCTCTGTCAAATTTCCCTGGGAAAAGATTCCTTGTGGTTCTTGTTAATACCGGAATGGGAATGCCTCCTGTTGTTGCAGGCCTTGCAGTAACAATAATTCTCTGGAGAAACGGCCCACTTGGTTTTTTTGAAATACTTTATACCCCGGCTGCTATGGTGATTGCGCAGTCTGTTATAGCTGCTCCAATCATTACAGGGATTTCTTTTGCAGCTGTTCAGAATATTCCGGAAAAAATGCGTCTTCAGATTCTCGCTCTCGGCGCAACAAAAGCCCAAATGGTCTGGATGCTTGTCAAGGAAGCGAGACTTCCAATGCTCGCAGGGGTTATGGCCGGGTTCGGTGGAGTAATTTCCGAGATTGGCGCATCAATCATGGTTGGCGGAAATATCAAGGGTTATACGAGGGTACTGACAACAGCAACTGTTATGGAAACTGGAAAAGGAAATTTTGACATTGCCATTGCTTTGAGTGTTATACTTCTGCTTCTTATTTTTGCAGTTAATTTTATTCTTACATCAATTCAGCAGAAAGGCAAACGAAATGTCCGATAAACAGAATTTTCTCCGTATTGAAAATGTTAAAGTATCAAGAAACGGGAAACTGGTTTTAAATATACCTGAATTCAAACTTGAGCAGGGTGAAATAATTTCCCTCATTGGCCCGAATGGCGCTGGAAAATCCACTCTGCTTCATTCAGTATTAATGCTTACAAAATTTGAAACCGGTAAAATTTTTTTTAACAATAAGCATGTTTCATCTTCCGGAGAAATACTGAATTTCAGAAGATCTGTTTCAATGGTATTGCAGGAGCCGCTTTTATTTTCAGGAAGCGTTTTTTATAATGTAGCAACCGGTTTAAAATTCAGGGGAATGAACAGAGCAGATATAAAGCCGGTAGTGGAAAAGTATCTGGATATGTTTGGAATATCTCATCTCAGTAAAAGAAGCTCGAATGAAATTTCCGGAGGCGAGGCAAGAAGAGTGAGTTTAGCCCGGGCCTTTGCATTAAAGCCGGAACTAATTCTGCTTGATGAACCATTCTCTGCGCTTGATGTGCCAATCAGGGAATCTTTGATTGATGATCTTGAAAAAGTTCTAAAAGATACAAAAACTTCCGCTTTAATCGCCACACACGACAGAAATGAAGCTATGAGGCTTTCAGATAAAATTTCAGTTATAAATAACGGTACAATCGAGCAGACTGCGTCACCGGAAATTTTAATGTCTTTTCCTGTGAATGAATTTGTGGCAAGCTTCGCAGGAACAGAAACTATTTTAACCGGTGATTTTGTTTCTGGTAAAAATGGTATAGTGAAGGTAAATGTGAATGGGAAAACCTTCGAAATACCCGGCTCTGTAAAAAGCGGAAGTGTAACTTTCTGCGTTCAGCCTGAAAATATAATTATATCAACAGGCATAAAAGGCAAGTCGAGTGTGAGAAATAATTTTAAAGGCAAAATATATAAAATAATTCCTTCAGGATTTTTTTATAAAATTTATATAGACTGCGGTTTTAATCTTATCAGTTATATCACAAAAGATTCTCTTAACAATATGAAAATCAAACAGGGAAGTAATGTTGTTGCCTCGATCAAGGCAACTTCAATTCATATTATTAAAACAGGATAGGATTTTATTTTTTTTATCACTTGTACGGGTTTTCTTTTTATTTTTTATTTGTATAGTTTTTCCGGGTAATACCAGTTCATCCAGCTGATCTGCCATTGAATTAAAAGCATCAGCGAGCTCTCCAAATTCATCCTTAGATTTATAATTAAGCCTGGGATGATATTTATTTTTAGAAAATTTCTTTATGCTATTTGTAAAATTTTCAATAGGATCAGCAATATAATTTGGAAAGTTAAAGATAAATGTGAAGGTCACGAGAAAAAATGTTGTGGCAATTATTGAAAGCCATATATAAAAAATATTAACTGAAGCGCTAACCTGTTCGTTTTTTCTCAGGATTGCCTGCATATTCAGCTGTGATATATTAAACAGATCAGATTTTATAGTATTGTATACCGGACGTTGCTGCTTTGTATAAATTGCAATATTTCCTTTAGTCTGACTTTTAAATAATAATTTGTATCGATTGAATTTTTCGCGTAAAGAAGATACGAGTTCTTTTTCTCCAGTTTCAGTAATATTGCCTTCCTCCTGCTTCAGTTCTTTTTCAAAAAGAATTAAATTCAATTGAATTATTTCAGGATTATTTTTTTTATCTGTATCTGATAATGACATCACGAACTGATCATTAACTTCATCGATTGAACGGAGCATTGCTTCTGTATATTGAATTGATGAAACATTGTCTTTTGTCATCATTTTAACGCGACTGGATAATGAATGGGTAAAATATGTACTGAAAATGCTGACAATAAGAAATTCTATAAACAGAAAGACGATACCAATATATATTTTTGTTTTTATTTTCATATTAACCTTCCGATAAAATTAGAATATTTTTTAAAAAATTCTTATTATAATCCGCTATTCATAATGACTGAATTGTCAAATAAATATTCTTATAGAGAAAATGTTGATTATAAATTCATTCTTATAGGCAGTATAACATGAGTCTTGCCTTTCCACTGAAGTCTTCTCTGTATTGCATAAGCTGTTTCATTGTGAAGCAATTTATGATAAAATGTTTCCCTTGAAAATGCAAGTTTTCCGGTAAAAATTGTTGAATTGTTATACTCTTTTGATGTTTCAAGGCACAAAGCAGTTGCAGTATCAACTACATCAGTGCCGGCTTCCATTCTATAATCAGCCGGGAAACCAAGACGTCTTGCAAGATCAACATATTTTTTCAGTGATTCTTCAACTGAATGTTTTAAGTGATCAAGGTTTTCCTCGCCTTTGAATAGGCCCTGGTCTACTACTGCTACAGAAATAAAAATATAGTTTTTATATAAATTAGGAAACGATCTGTTAATTGATAAAAGCGTATGAACCCCAAATCCATTATATCCTCCTACAAGCTGAATTGCTGTCATATGTTCTTTATTCAAGGGGAGTTCATTTTTTTCACCTTTTGTTGGTACTTCAGATAAAAGTTCATCAAGTTTATGCATGTCACCCTGGATTTTTTTATAGTGATTACGGATCATATAACATAGAAAAATTAAAACAGAAGTAATTACAAGTGTCAGCCATCCGCCTTCGGTAAATTTTTCAAACACAGTTATTGAAAGAATTGTAAGACATAAGACCAGTCCTATAAAAAATATCATAAAATGGCTTTTCCATTTTGTTTTTTTATCTCTATGAGTAATATAATATTTACACATGGCAAATTCGGAAAGGGAAAATGTTAAGAATACATTTATTGAATACATTATAACAAGAGAAGATATTGAGCCGTTTGTATAAAATAAAATTCCAAGCGCTGCCAATCCAATTAATATAACTCCATTTCTCATTGTTAGTCTTTCAGAGAAGGCTGAAAATCTGTGCGGCAGCCATGAGTCTACAGCCATATTAGCCATAACTCTTGGTGCATCAATAAAACCAGCCTGAGCTGCAACAAAAAGCAGCGCTCCTTCAGAGAGAATAGTTATCAGTGCAAGAAAATATCCGAATCTCCAGGAGCCGTAAAGTCCATCAGCAAGAACTGCATTCAATGTTCTCCCGTCCACTGGCTTTATATTGATAAGTAGATAGCATAAAAACAAACCGGCAGAAGTGATAGCCAGAGATGAAGCCATATAAAGCATTGTTCTTTTCCCGGTTTTAACTTTAGGATCCCGCATAATCTGCAGTCCGTTTGAAACGGCTTCAATTCCGGTGTATGTTCCTCCGCCCATTGAATAAGCCTTTAGAAAAATCAGCGCAATTCCCATTTTCCCTATGCTTGAAAGATCTTTTTTAAAATTATCATCAACTCTGCTGATAACAGTTCCAACATCTGCAAGGTGGCTGAATATTCCATAGCCAAGCAATATTGCATGAGTGATTAGAAAAATTATGAAAATCGGAGCAAGGAATGTAATTGATTCCTTTATGCCGCGGATATTTAGAATAATCATAAAAATAATTAAAATAGCTGCTGATATTATTTTATATTTATGATATTGCATCGGGAAAAAGCTGAATATTGCATCAACTGATGATGCAATTGAAACAGTAATTGTGAGTATATAATCTATTATCAATGCACTTCCTGAAACAACACCTGCTTTTTCTCCAAGCATATGCGTTGCTACAATATATCCTCCGCCTCCGTGAGGAAAGTGCTCAATTATTTTTGAATAAGAAAATGAAATAATAAATACTGTTATTGCAGTAGCTAATGCTAAAAATAAAGCAAGATAAGGATGATTGCCAAGTGCTCTGAATGCTTCTTCAGGGCCGTAAGCTGATGAAGATAACCCGTCAGCGCCAAGACCAATCCAGGCAAAGAAAGGAATCAGGGCCAGCTTGTGAAAAATTCCAGGATCATTAATGTCACGCGGAGAACCAAAAATTTTTAAATGAAGTTGCAGAAGGAAAGATTTCTTTTTGTTTAACATATGCACTCCTTTTTAATAAGAGCAAAGGAGGATATATATAAGCCATATTAATGGCAGTTTTATCGGCCATTGCCCTTCCAAATGCCTACGAGGTTAGCTGACGGGCTCAGGTCTGGAAGTACCTTATCCATAAATGGAATTCGCCCCGAAAAGTGGGTCCCCCGCACTCATATGTTCATATGAATCTCGGCTACAATAATTATTTGCAAATATAGTAAATTATGGTTGAAAAGTCAAGAAGCAATAAATATTTTATTTCGATATTAAGAAGGTATATAAATTGAAAAAAGAACTGATTGATAAATACAGAATGTTATTGGAAATTTTAAACCAGTATGATTCAGCATTGATTGCCTATTCAGGCGGTGTTGACAGTTCATTTCTGCTTCATGCAGCAGACGAAAGCAGAATAAAAAGATTATTTGCTGTATCAATAAAATCAGATCTGCTTGCAGATTCTGAAATTCTTGATGTCAGAAAAAATTCTGCAGGTACAAGAGCTGAACTTGTTGTATTTGAAGAAGATATTCTTGCTGTTGAAAATGTAAAATCAAATCCTCCGGACAGATGCTACTACTGCAAGAAAACTGTTCTCGGAATAATGAAAAAGTTTGCTGAAGAAAAACAGATATCAGTAATTATCGAAGGGACGAATGCAGAAGATTTAAAAGATCACAGGCCCGGATATAAAGCAGTAACTGAAGAAGGTGTTGTTAGCCCGCTTTTGCTTGCAGGGATCACAAAAACAGAAATCAGGGAAATAGCACAGGAAAAAGGCTGGCAGTTTTTCAAAAAAAAATCGTCTCCATGTTTTGCAACAAGAATTGCACATAACGAGGAATTAACCAGAGAAAAACTGAAAGCAGTAATGGAAGCAGAAAAATATTTATCCGGATTTATAGAAGGGAATATAAGGGTAAGAGTTCACGGGGATATTGCCAGGATAGAAACTGACAGGGAAAATTTTAATAAATTAGTTCAAAATGATATTTCAGCAGATGTAGTGAAAAAATTTGAATCCCTGGGGTTTAAATTTGTTGCGCTTGATCTCACCGGGTATAAAATGGGGAGCATGAATCATATTCCGGAGGATAATATTTGAATACAGAAAGACTTTCCAATTTATTAAACGAAGTTAAATCCGGTAAAACTTCAATTGAGTCTGCACTTGATGTTTTAAAAGGCCTGCCGTATGAATCAACCGGTTTTGCAATGATTGACCATCACAGGAGTATGCGAAAAGGGTATGCTGAAGTAATTTTCTGTGAAGGTAAAACAATAAACCAGATAAAAGAAATTGCTGTTAAGCTTTCCGCGAAATCTTCATCTGTCCTTGCAACTCGCGCAAACATGGAAGTGTATGAAGCTGTAAAAAGTGTTCTGCCAAATTCAGTTTATAATGAATCAGCAAGGATAATTCTTATTGGCGAGAAAATTAAACCTCTTACAGATAAAAAAATTCTCGTTATAACAGCAGGCACAGCAGATATTCCTGTAGCTGAGGAAGCGGCTTTCACAGCTGAGGTTATAGGCAACAATGTTGAAAGGCTTTTTGATGCAGGTGTGGCAGGAATTCACAGGCTGTTTGATAATATCGACAAAATTAATAGCGCTTCTGTTATTATTGCTGTTGCTGGTATGGATGGAGCTTTGCCGAGTGTTGTTGGAGGAATTTCACCTTGCCCTGTTATTGCAGTTCCCACAAGCGTTGGCTACGGCGCAAGTTTCAGCGGTGTTGCACCTCTGCTTACAATGCTTAATTCGTGCGCGCCTGGAGTTGTTGTTGTTAATATTGATAACGGCTTTGGCGCAGGATATGCGGCAAGCATGATCTGCAGGGAAAATCCAAAATGAAGATTGCATATTTTGACTGCTTCTCCGGAATCAGCGGTGATATGATTATAGGCTCATTGCTTGATGCAGGTCTTGACTTTGAAATTTTTCAAACTGAAATTTCAAAATTAAATTTTTCCGGTTATAAACTATATGCAGAAAAAGTTTTGAGAAATGGAATATCAGGCACAAAATTTTCTGTTGATGCTGCAGAAGATCACCCGCACAGAACTTTCAGGGATATCTCAGGTATAATCTTAAAAAGTTCGCTTGATGAAAATATCAGGATTAAAATAAATTCTATTTTTAAGAGAATAGCTGAAGCAGAGGGGAAAATTCACGGCGTAGCGCCGGACGAAGTTCACTTTCATGAAATAGGCGCAGTGGATTCTATCATTGATATTGCCGGAGCTGTTATAGGGCTTGATCTTCTTGGCATAGAAAAAGTGTACTGCTCAAAAATAAATACAGGTTCCGGTTTTGCAAACTCAATGCACGGGAAAATTCCTGTTCCGGCTCCTGCTGCAGTTGAGCTTCTCCGCGGCATTCCAGTATTTGACAGCGGAATAAAATTTGAAATTACAACGCCAACCGGTGCAGGAATAATTGCAGAGCTGTGTTCAAACTTCGGCAATCTGCCTGATATGGATATTTCCAGCACAGGATACGGCGCTGGCTCAAGGGAACTTGAATCCCCCAATCTGCTTCGAATCATTACAGGAAAAATTGAAACTGAAAGTAATATAGAAAAAATTTCAGTTCTTGAAACCAATATCGATGATCTAAATCCTCAGATCTATGAATATGCCATGACTAAACTTTTATCCGCCGGAGCTCTTGACGTGTTTATAATTCCCTGTATTATGAAAAAATCGAGACCCGGTTCAATTTTAAAAGTCATCTGCGAAACAGGCACTGAAAAAAAATTCGCTGATATAATCGTCCGCGAAACTACAACATCCGGAATAAGAATTTCCCATGAAAACAGATTCAGATACAACAGACGTTTTGAAAAAGTTGAAACTCCATTTGGACCAATTAATGTAAAAATAATTTATATTGGAGATGAAATTTTATCAGCAGCTCCTGAATTCGATGAATGCTCAAAAGCAGCGCTGGAACATGATATTCCAGTTAAAAAGATAATTGAAACTGCAATTAAAAGACTGAGTTTTTAATTATGGCTTGACTAATTTTTTGATAAGATATATTTAAAAAAGTATGGGAATGTTGTATTTGTTTATATTTTTTCTTTTTATAGGAATGTAATATTAAAACAATTACAGGCAAATGAAAATTTTCGGAGGATTTAATGGCAACCGGCGAAACTGAAATAGTAATGAAAAAAATAATGAGCTATAATGATGCAAACGATTTTGGTTATGTATCAGCAGGCGATGTTGCAAAACTTGCAGATTTAACTTCAGAGCTTCTTGCATCCTCATATAATAAATCCCAATATTTAACAGTTTGTCTTGATAATCTTCTTTTTGCAGCTCCTATTAAAGTAAAAGACGAAGTGCACGTAAAAGCGAGCATCAATTGTGTCAGGAAGACTTCAATGGAAATAGGTATTAAAATTGAAGTAACAAATCACAAAACAAATAAAACCTCCCATGTAACTTCCATGTATGCTGTTTTGGTTGCAGTGGATTCAAATCTGAAACCTATTCCAATTCCCCAGCTTAAATTAAAAACTGCAATCCAGAAAAAAAGATTTGAAGACGCAAATAAAAGAATGGATAAACGTCTTGAGTTAAAAAAGGCACAAAAATCTAAATATAGATTTTAACTATTGTACAAGGCTATGATTTATTGAGTTTCAGCCTGCAGCACAAATCTGCTTTCATTTAATTGCAAAGTTTTCAAAGGTAAAAATAACAATTTTATTGATACATCATTCCTTTTCAAAAAAATTTTTTCAGCGGTATTTTTGGCTGAGACAATATTATTAACAAATTATTAATTTCGAAAAAAATCATTATCATATCAATAAAATATATATATATTGATGTTACAGGTTTTAAAGAAATGCATTTTTAAATGGAGATAATTATGGAAAAAGAAAATATAAATGAAGATTCCATCTTTTCAGGAATACCGGTGGATTTTGAAAGTGATGAGCCGTGGAGAAAAAGCAAATATTCATGTTCCGGTTCAGGCAGAATAGATAAAAATTTTGACTTGAAAAATCTGTCTTTTTTAATAAAAAATAGAAATGATGATTCTGATAATGAGAAATAATCCTTTTCTATTTCTCATTTTATAACATCAGAGCTTCTTTTTTATTGTTTAGATAAAACAGCAAAACGGATATCATTCCCGCCTTCTGATTTTATCTTCTGAATAAGCCTGTACAGGTGTTTAAGAATCTGTGTATGTGTAATCCCTGCAGATGAACAGAGAATAATTCCAATACTGAATGTTAAATTATACTTTTTGGGAAGAATAATATTCTGGCGGAGCCCTATCTGCAGATTAGTCATTTTTGAAAATGCTGTTGGTCCTGTTTTATCATTGAAGATCAGGGCAAATTTATTTTCTTCAAATTTAAAACAGTTTTTATAATGTTTGCTAATATATTTTGCCATGCTGATTATAATTTCATCTGAATTAGCCTGCCCCGCTTGAGCTGTGAATTCATCAAATTTATCAACATCAATAAAACAAATGCTGAACTCAGATGCGAATTCAGTAGATTTTTTCCTGAGATGATCTACAAAGCTTCTTCTGTTTTTCAATCCGGTAAGATAATCTATATATGATAGATTTTTCTGCTTTTCATACAGTTCTTTATATTTTGCAACAGTTACCATGGTAATAGTTAAAAAAATTGTTTTTTGGAATATTTCCCATATCATGAAAAATTCTTTCGTGTATACAATCTGATGCGGATAAAAAAAGTTTGAAAAAGTCCAGACTGCAAGAGATAGAAACGTGATAATCAAACCTGCATAAATATTCGCAAGCCATACAGCCATTACAATCGGCGGAATATAAAATATGATAAATGAAAGATCGGAACCAGTAATCATATCAACAAGTCCCATAAGAAAAGTTAAAGCAGCGCTTGCAGATAAATATAGTATATCTTTTCTGGTGAATGCCGGGCTTGTAGCTGTCATTTTATTTTCCTGTGGAGTTCATATTTTTTCAATGTAGAGTCTGTAAAATAAAAAACCCGCATGCTTTGATATAGTGAAAATAATCAATCAGCAAGCGGGTTTTATTGATTAAAAAAGCAGTTTATTCCAGCTCAGGATAAAATTTCATAACATATTTACTTGTTTTTAACAATGTTACAGTCAGTGATACTGGTGATCGATCTTTTGTTATAATATTTTTTGTTATCGGCTCAACTGATCTTACAAGTGTAATATCTTTATAACTTACTATCATATTTCCTCTTCGGGTAGTTTGACCATAGCCGGAGGAACCTTTTAAAAGATTTTTCCCCTTGCTGTCTGTTAAAGAAGTATTAAATGCATTACGTCCTGGGTCTTTTGAAAATTTTATTCTTACAAGAAACCAAATTCCGTCTTCAAATCTGATATTATCATAGCTTTTAAGTTTGGCATCCTTTTGAGGATCATCCTGCTTAACTATTGCTTTTAAATGTTTGATTGAATCTTCCAAATCGTTTTTATTTGCTTTGATTACTTCAACATCGAAATAACCGAGTTTTTCTTTGAGATAGTTTTTGTTATAAAACTTATCTATATAAGAAATTGCACCGGCATTTTCAAGAATTTTTGCAACCTGATACCAGCCTGCTTCCCTGGCTATGCTCAATGCAGTGTCTCCATGAGAAAAATCACCGGAAAAATCTTTTCCGCTGCGAGAAAATTTTGAAGTTCCTTTTATATTCAGGTTGGCTTTTGAATTAATTAATATACTCACCGCATCGGTTTTGCCAAGAGATGCAGCATGCATAAGTGCTGTCCATCCGCCGGAATCCTGGGCATTTATATCCACGCCCTTTTCAACTATAAATTTTACAAGTGCTGCATTTCCGGAATTAGCTGCATACATTAAAACTGTTTGTTTGCCAGTGCTTTTGCTGTTTATATTTACGCCTTTTTCAAGAAAAAACTTGAAAGCTTCAAGGTGACCACCATCGGCAGAAAGCAGAAGAGTGGTAAAGTTATTAAAACCTGATACCGCATGAACATTTTCCCCTTTCCCGATAAGCAGTTTTATTATTTCTAAATTTCCCTTATAACATGCCATGTGTATTGCTGAATTTCCTAACTTGTCGTATGTGTTCTTCGGGTCAGCTCCTTTTTCAAGAGCGGTCTGGACACCCTTTAAATTATTTTTTAATATTGCATCCTTCAAATCGTCATTAATATCAGCAAATAAAGCTGTCTGCAAAACTGCAGAGATTCCGATAGACATAAGAATTAAAATTATTTTTTTCAGCATAAGGATCTCCTTTTTTTAGTTTGGATTAAAATTTGTGATATAATTATAAACTTGAGTGATTATTTCAGGCATAATTTATAGAATGTGTCAATATATTTTAGCACTTTTTTATTATTATATTTCCTGGAATGAAGATCTCTCAACAATTAAAATAAAACTGGATTTAGCAGGCATCTCATATATAATTGGACTATGCAATATAAAATTTTACTGATATCTCCCCCGATATTTGACTATTACTATACACCTGCAAGAATGGAGCCGCTTGGTCTTTATTACATTAAGAAAAGTCTGGATGAAATTGCAGGAGTTGAAACAGTTATTTACGACTCGCTTTACTCAGGAAAGAAAAAACCAATTAAAAAACCGTATGAGTTTTCCTATCTCGATGAAATTTATAAAGAGGATTATTCTGCATTCTCGCTTTTTAATAAATATTTCAGATTCGGCGATTCGTTCGATAAGATTATTTCCTGTATCAATGAAAACAGTTACAAACTTGTTGGCATATCATCTCTTTTTTCCGCATATCATCCTGATGTGGAAAATTTATTGCATAGATTAAAAACTGAAACAACAGCAAAAACTGCAATCGGCGGATGGGCTGTATCGTCAGAATCAGATTATATATCAAAAATCACGAACTCTGATTATATAATTCCATCTGATCCGGAATTGTCATTTAAAAAGCTTGCTGAAATTTTAATGGTAGGCAGGGAACCGGTTCTTGAAGGGAAAATTTTTCAATCTGATAAAAATGGTGTGCATTGTTCGAATGAGAATGAATTTTTTACAATTGAGAATCACCCATTAAGGGATAAGCCGTATTTTTTCAGAGGCAGAAGAATTGCCAAAATGGTTTTGAGCAGAGGGTGTGTTTACAGATGCGGTTTCTGTTCTGTGCATGGAAGATATAAATATCAGGCAAGATCACTTGATTCTATAGAAAAGGAAATTCAATATTTATACAATCAAGGAGTTCAGCTTATAGATTTTGAGGATGATAATCTTTTCAATGGAAAAGATTTCAGCGCGGGTCTACTTTCTGTATTAAAATCATATTCGGAAAAAGGCATGGCTTTTACTGCAATGAACGGGATAACTGCATCAAATCTCGCGCCTTATGTAGAGGAAGCTTTAGCCTGCGGATTTACTGAATTTAATCTTTCAATGGCAACAGGAAAAGAGAAAACTCTTTCAGATATTAAAAGGCCGGATTTTGCAGCACCTGTAAAATATATAGCTGAGAAAAATGCAGGCAGAGTTGATATCTCCGCTTTTTTAATTGCAGGCATGCCTGGTACTGATACAAAAGATCTTTTAACTGATATTTTATATCTTGCTGCCCTTCCGCTTAAAATCGGGTTTTCACCACTTTATATTATTCCAGGAGTAAAACTTTTTGATAATATAAGTATTCCTGAAAACAGACGTCTTACAAGAGGAAGCGCTTTAAATAAATTTGGAAACGGTTTTAACAGATATGATATTGCTTCATACTGGAAGCTTGTAAGGCTTATAAATGCATTGAAGCTCTCAGCTTCTCCTGAGCTGCTTGATGAAGATATTTTTTATTTCAGGAAATCTGTTTCTGAAAAAAACTGGTATCATAAAGATAAAAGCGGAAACTGGTATAAAGGATTTGCATTCAGCTGTGATTTTCCGGATAAGATTGATATAACTTCGCTCAATGTAAAAACAATGGAACTGGCCTTAAAATGAATTGACGTAATGATCTTAAAATTGTAATAAACTGTTTACCCCCACTGACTCCCCCTTACCAAGGGGGAGAACCAAAGAGGGGGTGTATGGGAATCAAAATATTTAATTTAATCTGGAATTGAAATGAGCAATTTAACTAAAGGATACATTCAAATTTATACCGGAGACGGCAAAGGTAAAACTACTGCTGCAGTTGGACTTGCTGTACGCGCTGCAGGTTCAGGAATATCAGGCATAATAATCCAGTTTTTAAAGGGCCAGCATTCAGGTGAAAGGGAATCCATACTGATGCTGAATGATTTAGTTAAAATAGAAAATTTTGGCAGTGAAAAATTTATTACTTCTGATTTAGATTTGGTTGAGCATAAAAAAATCGCGCAAAAAGGTTTTTCCAGAGTCATGGAAATTATTGCTTCCGGATTCAGCGGAGTGCTTATTCTTGATGAAGTAATTACTGCAGTAAATTTAAAATTAATTGATGAAAGAGAACTTATAAGGCTTATGGAAACTAAACCTGAAAATATTGAACTTGTTTTTACAGGCAGAGATGCGAATGACGAAATTATTTCTAAAGCGGATCTTGTTACTGAAATGAAATGTATTAAGCATTATTACGATGAAGGTGTAATTGCAAGAAAAGGAATTGAGGATTGATGCAGATAAAATATCTTATTGGAATCGCCGCTGTTATTTTTTTTATAAGTTATACTGTTTCCGCTTTTGCTGCAAAACCGCTTGCCGGAATATCCGGTATTGAAAACAACAGCCCGAGAGGATCTAATATGGCTCCGGTTCTTGAGGGGCATCTGGTGAATGCATTAACAGTTTCCGGAATATTTGATCTTGTAAATGTGCCATTACTAAAGGACCAGCTTAACAGATTTAATTGTTATGAGGAAATCTGCCAGCTGAGAGTTTCAAAAGATGCAGGTTTTAATATTCTGATAAGAGGGAGCATTGACGATAGAGGAGATTATATAATTCTAAAGCTTGCTGCATTTGGCCTTGATATTCCCTATAATGGAAAAATAATCTATAATTATACAGTAAAAATTCCAATGACAGGGGAATTTGCTCCAAAGGAATTCAGCTACATTACCGAGGAACATTCAGGGCATTTTTTATCCGGCTTGCTTAATGTTTACAGGCTGAAAGCATCGCTTGATTATGATGGTGAAAATGTTAAGTTTGATTTTGAGGAAAATATTGATGGGAAGTTTCATATTTACACCCGGTTGGATTCTGCAGATGGTACTTCAGGAAAATTTAAATCAATTAAAGGAACTTTTGTAAACAGGGTTTTACAGGATAAAAATATAAAAATAAAAAAGGGTGATTTTGTTCTTCTTGAATTTAAAAGGAAATCTGAATATTTTTCAGATTTTTTTTATGGGAGAAAAAAGGAAATTGTTTTCAATAAATTTTCAGGACTCGATACATTCTATACTTTTTTACTGGCTGCACCTGCCAGCGCTTTAATGCCTCTTGTTTCTCCTCTGCTCGGTTATTACAAGGACTCTGATTGGCCAGGCCTTGCAATGTGGACAATAAATTATCCTGCATATTTTTATCTTATGATGAACGGTTTTATAAACAACCCTGATATTTATAAAAAAACTTTATCTGATATTCCCCGCGAATCAACAGCCGGCAATGCATTTTCCTGGTATATGCTTTTTGCCGGAGGGCTTCCTCTTTTTGTAGATTCGTTTGCGCAGCAGTATTTAAAGGATGCATCGAATTATCAGGGAGTTCAGCCTTTAATGGGCAACAGTTTAACTGCAGGATTTCTTGCACTTATAGGAGGAGGCGGAGGTCATTTTTACCGCGGAGAAAGATTCTGGGGATATGTATATTTTCATCTCAATAATCTTCTTCTGTATTTTATGATACTCGAACTGACACCTTCTGAAAAATATAATTATTCTTTAGGATATTATGTTAAGCAGGATATTAATTATACAAACGGTTATATTCTTATCGGGATATACTCAGCAGTAAAAATTGCTGAAGTTATACATGCGGTTTTAACAAGGGATAAAATCAGAAACGGTGCAATTGTTGAAGAAGGTTTTACTTTTGAGCCGATTATTTCAATTGATAAGCTCGATAAAAATACCGGCATGATTTTCGGATTGCAGTATGTTTACAGGTTTTAAATGTTGCCGGTTGAAATAAAATTATATAGGCAGACTCATCTTTATACTGAAAAATATGATTCAATACAGAAAAGCATTTCGGAATAATTAACAAGAAAATTACAGGAAATCAGAAATGAAATCTTTTACTTCAAACCGCGATATTAATCTTCTCTTTTCAACCCGTATAATCCGCCTGTTCTGCTACGGATTCCTTTCTGTAGTTCTGGCATTGTATCTTATTGAAAACGGACTTACTGAATTGCAGGTTGGAATGCTGTTTACAATAACCCTTGTTGGCGATGCAGGAATATCACTCTACTTAACTACAACTGCTGACAGGTTCGGCAGGAAAAGAACGCTTCTGATCGGCGCTTTTCTTATGGCTGGAGCAGGTATAGGTTTTGCTTTAACAAATAATATAATTCTTCTTATTGCTGCAGCAGTTATTGGAGTAATAAGTCCAAGCGGAAACGAGATTGGACCATTTCTGTCTGTTGAGCAGGCTGCACTGACCCAGCTTGTTTCAGATCAGAAAAGAACAAAATTTTTTGCCTGGTATAATCTTTATGGTTCATTTGCCACAGCAGCAGGCGCTCTTGCAGGCGGCTGGCTTGCAAAGGGGCTGCAAAGTTCAGGCTGGACAGCTTTCGATTCATATAGATTTGTTGTATCAGGTTATGCAGCAGGCGGGTTGATACTGGCATTACTTTTTGTAAATCTTTCTTCAGCAATTGAAGTATCTGTATCCGATAAATCTGAAGTAAAACGCATTCTGGGCCTGCACAAATCGAGAAAAGTTGTATTTAAACTCAGCTCTTTATTCGCTTTGGATGCCTTTGCCGGAGGATTGATTTTACAGAGCATGATTGCATACTGGTTTCATATTAAATTCGGGGTGGATGCAGGAGTACTGGGCAGTATTTTTTTCGGAGCGAATATTCTTGCAGGCATATCAGCTCTGCTTGCAGTCAGGATGGCAGATAAGTTCGGCCTTATAAACACAATGGTTTTTACTCACATTCCGTCTAATATTCTTCTCATGCTTGTTCCGCTTATGCCGAATCTTCCTCTTGCAATACTTGTACTGCTTCTGCGTTTCAGCATTTCACAGATGGATGTGCCTACACGCCAGTCATATACAATGGCTGTGGTTGCTCCTGATGAAAGATCTGCTGCATCCGGAGTAACTGCAATTGCACGTTCGGTTGGCGCATCAATTTCACCAATGCTCACTGGCGTGTTTTTCAGTATTCCAGGTTTATTCAGCCTTCCGTTTTTTCTTACAGGCGGCTTGAAAATTGTTTATGACCTTGTACTATTCAGAAGTTTTAAAACAATAAAGCCTCCGGAAGAGAAATAATCATAGTTAAATAATCATTGACAATCCGGTTTATTCTTTATTTCTCTTAAAGCATAAACGCAATTCCAATTAAAAACCGGCTGAGATAATGTTAATAAAAATAATCAGATATGTTCTGCCTCTAATTTTTTTTCTTCAAACATACATTGCATATTCTGAAGAATATAAAATACGCCCAACTATTGTAATTTTTCCTATTCTATCCGAGAATGTTCAGGTTGATGCTGTTACAGTTGAGTCTGCAAAGGAAATTACAGCTGTAATCAATAATATTGGAATACTTTTCCCTGCGGAAATAAATAAAATCAATAATGCTCTTACTGAAGCAAATGCTTCCGGCACTGACGATGTATATAAAAAGGCTGCAGAATTTTTAGAGGTTGATATTTACATTACTGTAATGTGCTATAAGCGAGGCAACAATACCTTCGGGGATGCAAAAATTTTTCAGCTGAACGGAAGGTATGGAAAAGTAAGTAAAAATATTCTTGTTAAAAGTTCAATTGCAGTAAATGTTCCTTTGAAGCTTGCAAGGGAAATTGCGTATCTTCACGAAAAATTAAAACTTTCCGGCGATGTTTTGAAAAACGAAACAGGAACAGGACTTATATCATTAGGTCAGAGAAACAACATTTCAACCGGTTCATATCAGACAACCGAAGGAAAAACTTTAATTGTCATTGAGGCTGACAGGTACACATCCAAAGTGAAATTGCCTGCAGGATTTTCAGATAAAACTGTTACTCTTGAAAAACAGTCTAATTATTATAAGGAAATCCGCAGACTGAATAACATACTGGATGCAAATTTAATCTATAAAAGCGGGCTGAAAAATACTTTTTTAAAAGGAGAAGATCCTGAAAAAAGATTAGTAACTGCAGTTGCTTTTATCAATCCCCTTACAACAACCATTATTCCGGTTTACGGCGCTTATCTTTCTGCCGGGTATCTCGGCTTTGACGGGCAGTCCACAAATTCATCGCATGATCCAAGCGCAATAGGTCTTGCATATACAGGCGTTGTTTTGCTGACACAGCTCCTTCTGCCTGAAATTGCAGCTGGTTTTACAGTGAATTACTGGCCCTGGATTGAAGGTGGAGCAAAAACTGCAGCAGTGCAGAATTTTCAGATCTTCATGTTTGCCACAATTCCATTAACCGGAACTGCAGCATTTCTCGATCAGCTTGCTTATCTTTTTAATAAATCAGATAAGATAATTCCTTTTTTTGATAATAGAGACTGGACTGCCATGATGTTTTCTATTTTTATTCCAGGCGGAGGCCTTTTCTATAAAGGGTGGAGAATTTTCGGCTGGAGTTATTTTACATCAGAAATGGTTTTAGCAGGATTTGGATTTTATTATCTCGGAAATATTGAGTATTCAGGATATTTTTTTCTTGCATTTGCAGTTTTGAAGCTGGGTGAAATTTTACACGCTTATTTTATTAATCCCGGCTACAATTATTACAACAGTGAAATGTCCAGGGAAGTTAAGCGCTCGGATATTTCTTTTAATATCAGAGAAAGAAAAATTGACTATAATAATACTGAAGTTTTTTATTCATTATCAGCTGTTCTGAAATTTTAATTTTTTTTCAGTCCATTCCATGTTTGCTTCAACAGGTATATTTTCCGGGGTATGATTTATTATTAAACAGGGATTTTTAATCAGTTCTTCTTTTTCTTCACGTGAAAGTTTTTTAATTGAGGCTTCTGTTTTAAGTGCAGCTGATTTGTTTCCATCTAAAATCCAGCATGCTTCAATGCACACTGGTTTAAAAGCTCTTGTGAATTTTGATGCAGCAGAACCTTTTAAATGGGAATTAATTCTTTTTTCAATATTGGTGGTGTATCCGGTATAAAGCCTATTCCCTGCGCATCGTAAAATGTAAATATATTGTTTCATTGGTTATTCAGAAATTACTTTATGGCGGGCTTTGCGTCAAGATTATAAATCTGATAATAAACAAATTTGAGACATAATGCAAGTAGTTATTGTTTAGATGAAATAATTGATATTATATTAAAAATTTCCTCCAGATAATTCATAATTAAGCTCCTTTAACGGTTTAACTGTAATTCCATGATTTTCGCAATCATTGCAGCATTCGCAATATCCTGAAGATACTTTCATTTTTTTCTTCAAACACATATACCAGCCATTATTATTCATGCTCGATGTGTTTGATCTTGAATTACCTGTCATAAAAAATTACCTCTACTTTCATTAATACAATAGTTATAGTTATAAGTGCAAAAAAAAATGCATTTGGCACAAAAAAAAATCTTTAATAATGAAAATTATTGACATGGAAAAGTTAAAAATCTAATGATTCTATCCTTAAATAGAGTAAATGCATAATTCAGGAATGTTTATGAATGAGAAAATGAAACCAGGCATAGCTGAAAATCACGGGGCTCTTCCATTAAGTATGGCGCCATTAGTTATACTGCTGATTGCATCTTTCGGGGTAAATGCGATTGCGGTTAAAATAGCATTAACAGGAATCAGCATGTTTACTCTTGCTGCAATTAGGATTTCTATATCAATAATAGTTATAGCATCATGGGCTAAAATGTCCGGTAAAAGTTTTCATATAGGGAAAAAAAATTACAGCAGAATTGCAATTTTAACTTTCTCGCAGCTTATAGTGCTCGCACTTTTTTTTTACGGGATAAAGTTAACCCTGGCATCCAGAGTTTCGCTTATAAATAATATTCAGCCATTTATAATAATGATTCTTGCTCACTTTTTTATTCCGGAAGATAAAATTGAAATAAGAAAAATTGCAGGCATCGTGCTTTGTTTTACCGGAATATATATTCTGTTTAGGCCGGATAATGCGGGAAACAGCTCTATTATGAATGGAGATTATATCATCCTTGCTGCTGTATTACTGTTATCAATTAGCACTATATATACTAAAAAAATTATTTCTGATTTTGACCCATATCAGCTTGTCTTGTTTCCTATGATATTTTCAGTTCCAATATACTGGATGCTTGCTCTTATATTTGAGAGTCCTATGATATTCAAAATTAATACAGAAATTATAATTTCAGTTTTGTATCAGAGCATTATTACCGGTTCATTCGGATTTGTTGTATGGAATATTCTTCTTAACAAATACGGAGCTGTGTCTCTTCACACGTATGTGTTTATTATGCCTGTTGCAGGAGTTTTCTTCAGCTGGCTTATTTTAGGCGAACAGCTCGCACCTGGAGTAATACTGACTCTTGCGCTTATTACATCAGGAATTATAATATCTCATATAAAACCTGAAGATCTTCTTTTTTTTCCTTTTAAAAGGGGCGGCAATAAGTGAAAAGTCTTATTATCCCTGCATTTTTTTTTTGATATCAGATTCAACAGCTCAGGAATTTGCATGCAAAGTGAGTGAAAACAATTCAGTTTAATTTTAAATGAAACAGACAAACTTTAATTTAGAATAAAACATTATATAAACGCACTATTTTTATGGATTATTGTATTAAATAAAAAAACATTATTTACTATAAAATTCAAAACTTTATATAATAAGAGTGTTTTAGATATGAATTTTTTGTTAAGATTTAATTAAAAAATTAAAAACTGTTTGCCAATATTCAGTCTCAATTATAATAAGTGTGCAAGTAGTTAATTCAGACAATAAACTCATTAAAAAGCTTGCATTTGAGTATTAAATTGTTCTTTTTATCTGGTAATTAAATTTTCCGGCTTACATGAAGAGGTATATTATGGGATTCAGTCTTTTGCCGAAAGAAGTTAAATTCTTTGATCTTTTTGATGATCTCTCTGAAAAGATCGTTACTGCTTCACAATATTTTATGGCGATTGTTGAAAAAGGTGATTTTACTGATGAATCTCTTATGAGAATGCGTCAGAATGAAAGTCAGTGTGATGAAATTACTCATGATATTATGAATAAACTTAATAAAACATTTATAACTCCATTTGACCGCGAGGATATACATTCACTCGCCCATGAACTTGACACAATAGTTGATATTATTCTCACAATAACAAACAGGATGAAAATATATAAAATGACCGGCCAGGTTGATGAACACCTGGTTAAATTTTCAGATGTTATTTACAGAGCTGTTCTTGAAATTGTTAAATCTGTAAAAGCTCTTCGTGACCTCAAAAAACCTGAGCTGATTCATAATTACTGCATTGAAGTTAAACAGCTGGAAAATATAGGTGATCAGATCAGGGACAATGCGATGGGTGAACTGTTTAATCATACAGATATGATCCATATAATGAAGTGGAAGGAAATATATGAACACGCTGAAAATGTAATAGATCAGTGTGAAGATGTTGCTAATATTATTTCAACCATCGTAGTGAAACAGGCATAAAACATGGAGCCATGGATTATATTTTTAATTGCGCTTGCGCTTCTTTTTGATTTTCTAAACGGGTTTCATGATGCTGCCAATTCTATTGCAACTGTTGTATCCACAAGGGTATTGACTCCGCGCAGAGCAGTTATGTGGGCTGCTTTTTTTAATTTTATTGCCTTCCTTTTTTTCGGACTTCATGTTGCTGGCACAATAGGTACAGGCATTGTTAATATTGCATTTTTGGATTCTAATGTCATATTCGGTACGCTTATGGGTGCATGCTGCTGGAATATTCTAACCTGGTATCTTGGTCTGCCAACAAGCTCATCTCACGCTCTGATGGGAGGCCTTATAGGGTCTGCTCTTGTTAAGGCAGGGCCTCAGGCTCTTGTTGCAAAAGGGATTATTAAGACAGTTGCTTTTATTATAATATCACCCCTATTCGGGCTTTTACTCGGTCTTCTAATAGGAGTAATAGTATCCTGGGCATTCAGAAAAAAATCACCTCTGCAGGTGGATCATTTATTCAGAAAAGGCCAGCTTGTTTCCGCTGCTCTTTACAGTCTTGGCCATGGCGGCAATGACGCACAGAAAACAATGGGTATAATTGCAGGATTATTATTCAGCTCAGGTTATTTAAAGGGAGCATTCCATGTTCCTCTCTGGGTTGTTCTTTCATGTCATGCTGCAATTGCACTTGGTACGATGTTTGGCGGTTGGAGGATCGTTAAAACAATGGGTCAGAAAATTTCCAAGCTCCGGCCGGTTGACGGTTTCTGTGCTGAAACAGGAGCTGCAGTTTCACTTTTTTTTACATCCTGGGCAGGAATTCCTGTCAGTACAACTCATACAATTACAGGCTCAATCATGGGAGTAGGTTCACTTAAAAGGCTGTCAGCTGTCCGATGGGGTGTTGCAGGCCAGATAGTCTGGGCATGGATATTAACTATACCATGTTCTGCTGCTGTATCAGCATTTTTTTACTATATGAAAACATAACCAGGATTTTTAAAGTCACTTTTATTATTATAATTCTAACTGAAGTTTAATCCCCTGCAATACTGTTTATATAATCTTTCCGGCTTTTGTCAGTTTTGGACATTTTTAAAAATTGAGATAAAATAATTCCTCCTGCAGCCATTATGCAGATAAAAAAAGCGATTACAAGAAATAATATTCTTTCAGTTAATTCTGATATAAAAGCTTTTTGTGATTTAATAAGCTCATCACTTTTTTCCTGAAAGATTCTTGCAGATGATACCAGGCGTTTATTGATTGCAGCTTCTTTTTCCGGGTTGTATTCTTTGTTTTTTATATAGCTTATATATTCTTTAAAAGTTGTTTCGTATTTTGAAGTTGAATTTTTTATAGTATTAATTGCTGCAAGATTTTTTTCATAGGAAACACCGGCTTTCAGATTTTCAGTTTGTATATATATGGAATTAATCCAGTCCTGCCATTTTTCAGCAGAATTTTTTTTATCATTCCCGAATTTTTCAAATCCTCTTAATTGGAAATTTTTTTCCTGCCTGCGGGCTTCAAGAGACATAATAAAAATCTGGTTGCTGGAATCAAGCAGACCTGATTCTGAATTTAGAGTTTTTAAATTATATAATAAAGAGATACCAAGAAGTATTGAAATTAAAAATAAAACATAATATCCCATATAAAGAGAGGGCTTTATTTTTTTATTTAGCTGTATTGTCATTTCTCAACCTCTTTATTATTGGTATTAATCAAAAAAAGAGCATAATTTTATTAATAGTCAACTGATTTTTATAAGATTTTATTATATAATGATAAAATTAGGAATAATTTATAATTATATAATTTATTTATTGATAAAATATAAAATTTATATTATTTTAAATGAATGAAAAAAATAATAATAATTTTGGAGGCACAAGTTGATTAAAAAAACAATTTTAAATTTTTCAGCAATTCTTATTACAGTGCTAATTTCCTCTTTAAGCTTTGCAGGAATATTTGATACACCGAATCCGGATGATCAGACAGGTCTTGAAAAGAGACCGGCAAATACTGCGAGAATTTATGGTATAAGCGCTTTGCATATGGAAGCCATAGTGGAAGTTGACGGTAAAACAGTTAAGGATATCTCTTACGGTTATATCACAATTTATGTAAAACCTGGCAAGCATTCACTGGTTGTTAAATTGGGGAATAAGCAGGTTTTTAAAAATGATATTACTTTAAAAGCGGATGAGGAATATTTTTTTAGTATAAAGCCTGTTTTAGGCGGACAGATGGAATTTGTTACAGATAAGAAAATATTTTTTAATTTTTATGATGATTTTAGAGGACGGGCGAAGAGTGAAAACCGTAAAAGGGAAAATCTCGGTATGATTGATCTTTCGAAATAGTTTATTTATTAAATAATATGAATTCGGATATTATAAAATCGCTGCAGATAATTCCGGGTATCGGTAAATCAATATCAGCTGATTTATACGATCTCGGAATTAGATCAGTGAATGATTTAAACGGAGCTGATCCGGAATTAATGTACAATAAACTCTGTGAAATAAAAAAATCAAGAATAGATAGATGCGTTTTGTATACATTCCGCTGTGCGGTTTATTTTGCATCAAATAATAAGCATGATCCGGAAAAACTCAAATGGTGGAACTGGAAATAAATATCTTCATGGCTTATTTTTTTCATGCTGATATTTCCAGATTCTCCAGGAAACATATGCTGTTATAGCTGCAACTATTATTACACCTGCAATTAGATTGTATTTTGATAAAATGGCTGCGAAATTTTTTTTAACAACATCCCAGTTATTTCCAAGCATAAAACCTGCCTGAATCCATATAAAGTTCCAAACTGCTGAGCTTATCAGCGCAAGGGAAAATACTTTTATGGGGCTCAGATTTGAAATTCCTGATACAATAGAAATTACAGAACGCACACCTGGCAGAAATCTGTTTCCGAGAATTACAAGAAATCCGTATTTATCAAACCATTTTTCAGCTGCAATTATACTCTGAACTGAAAAATATTTGTAATCTTTCTGAAGAAAAAATTCCCGTTCAAGATATCTTCCGAGATAAAAAAGCAACATGAATCCGATTACGCTGCCTGCAGAAGTTGAAATAAAAACAAGTGCATAATTTAACCTGCCGGTTCCGACCAGGAAAGCCCCGAAAGCGGTAATGGTATCCCCGGGTATAGGCGGAAAAAGATTTTCAACTATTGCGCTTAAGAAAAGGAAGATATATAAAAACAAATCACTTTGAGGAAGAAGAATTTCCAGCAGTTTGTCTAATATATCTTCCATTTTTAATTAACCAATCCGTTTTTTCAAATTCTCATATTCAGTCATGAGTTCTTTAGGGAGTCTGCTTCCATAAGATTCAAAATATTCTTTAATCCCCGGAAGTTCGTTTCTCCATTCGTTGATATCTATATTCAATACATCCTTTAATTCTGTATCAGAAATATTAAGGCCGGAAACATCAATCGAATCTTTGGTTGGAACATAACCGATTGCAGATTCATCTGCCTTGCCCTGTCCGCTTACTCTTTCGATGACCCATTTTAAAACGCGGCTGTTCTCGCCATATCCAGGCCAGAGCCATTTGCCTTCTTTTGATTTTCTGAACCAGTTAACATAGAAAATTTTCGGCAATTTTGAACTGTCGGATTTCTTCCCGGTGTTTATCCAATGAGTGAAATAGTCTCCCATATGATATCCGCAAAAAGGAAGCATGGCAAATGGATCACGTCTGAGATTGCCTACAGCGCCAGTCTGCGCAGCAGTAGTTTCGCTTGCTACAATAGAACCAAGGAAAACTCCATGATTCCAGCTGAGAGATTCATGAATCAGAGGTACTACACTGGATCTTCTGCCGCCGAATAAAATAGCTGAAATTGGAACACCCTTAGGATCCTCCCATGCAGCATCTATAACAGGGCACTGGGAAGCAGGAGCCGTGAATCTTGCATTAGGGTGTGATGAAGGTTTAGGAGAAGCAGGCGTCCATTCATTGCCGTTCCAGTCTGTCAGTTTTGCAGGAGGTACGTCAGTCATCTGCTCCCACCATACATCATTGTCCGGGGTCAGGGCAACATTTGTGAAAATTGAATTTTTATTAAGGGATAGCATTGCATTTGGATTGGACTGCATTGAAGTGCCTGGAGCAACTCCGAAAAATCCTGCTTCAGGATTTATAGCGTAGAGTCTTCCATCTGCGCCGAATTTCATCCAAGCAATGTCATCTCCAACGCACTCTACCTTCCAGCCTGGAATTGTAGGTATGAGCATTGCGAGATTGGTTTTTCCGCACGCGCTTGGAAAAGCAGCAGCTATATATTTTTTCTCTCCATTCGGAGGAGTTATTCCAAGAATAAGCATATGTTCAGCGAGCCAACCTTCCTCTTTTGCCATAACTGATGCAATCCTCAGAGCAAAGCATTTTTTTCCGAGAAGGGCGTTTCCGCCGTAACCGCTCCCGAAAGACCATATCATTTTTTCTTCAGGGAAGTGGGATATATATTTATTATCCGCATTGCATGGCCATGGAACATCTTTTTCACCCGGCTGCAGAGGCTTGCCTACAGAGTGAAGGCATTTTACAAACTCCCCGTTATCACCCAGAATGTCCAGAACAGCTTTACCCATTCTTGTCATTATTCTCATATTAACAGCAACATATCCCGAGTCGGAAAGTTCTACCCCTATGTGTGATATGTTTGATCCAAGAGGACCCATGCTGAATGGAATTACATACATGGTTCTGCCTTTCATGCAGCCTTTGTATAAACCCTTTAGAAGGGTTTTCATTTCATCAGGAGATTTCCAGTTATTGGTAGGGCCTGCATCATCCTTGTTTTTTGAGCAGATGAAGGTTCTGTCTTCAACCCGCGCAACATCTCCCGGATCTGATTTTGCGTAAAAGCTGTTGGGTTTTTTATTTTCATTAAGTTTGATAAATGTTCCGCCTGCAACAAGTTCTGCAGTTATTTTTTCATATTCTTCCTGTGAACCATTGCACCAGTAAATGCTGTCAGGCTCGCACATGGCAGCCATTTCATTTACCCAGTTAATCAGTTTTTTGTTGTTAGTCATGTTTGTATCAGCCATTTTGTTATTTTCCTCATTTATTTTTTAAAAAAAATTTTTTATATAAAGCAAATAATGCTTAATAATCTGCAGATATTAATTATATTCCTCGAGCGCTCCAGATTTTTTCAGGAGTAAAAAATTCTCTGTTCCTCTATAGATTGATTAAGAGCGGCTGGTAAAAAAAGGATTATATAAAGAACTAACAGCTTATTGATATTAATCCATCTAATGCAGAAGGATAGAATCTATTCCCTAAATTGTGCCTGTTTTTAATCAAGCAAATAACAAAAATATTAAATATTTTTTGGAATTTTTCCTTTTTTTTATATACTTTATAACCAGGAAATTATGTGAAAATTTATATGCAAATATTGATTAATTATAAAGAAATTGATGTGAATTGTTCAAATTTTTTGTTGATTAATTTAAACAAATAAGTGCTATATTATTACACTATATATATTATTAATGGTATTATATTATAGAAGCTAAGAAGCTAAAATTTAATAAAAAATATTCGCAGTTAACCGGGAAATAAAGCATTTATTCCCGGGAATTTTTTTAAGATTTTAAATTTGAATTTCTTAAGATATCCCCAAAAGTGAATAAGGAGGATTTAATGAAAAAGATATTTTTACTGGTAACAGCAGTGGCAGTTGCAGCAGCTGTTATTTCATGTTCAAAAAAAGAAGCCCTTGATATGTCGCAAGGAGTGATTACATTTACCGCTGGAGAAGTAGCAGTAAATGGAGCGCCTGCTGCAGTGGGCATGTCTATTAAAAAAGCCGATGAGATAAAAACAGGCGATAAATCAATTGCAGTTCTTCAGTTCGGCCAGCTGGCTCTTATCACTATTAAAAGCAATTCAAAACTCAGAGCTGATAATATCGTGACAAAAAAAGACGCTGAGCAGATTGAACTTTCCCAGTCTGAAGGCGCATCTTTCAGCAAGATAGTTAAAAAAGGAACAGATTACAAAATCAATACTCCAACAGCAGTTGCGTCTGTGCGCGGAACTTCCTTTGAGTTATCAACAACAGGAACTAAATCAAAAATTATTATGCTTACAGGTAATGTGAAGGTTGCCCCGATTATTGACGGGAAAGTTGATATGGATAAGGCTGTTTCTATTAATGCAGGACAGACAATCGAATCAACAAAAGAAAAAATGACTGTTCCGGAAAAAATAACTGTTGCAGAAAAGGAAAAGCTTGAGCAGTTCGATAAGATTTCACTTGTTCCGGATGTTGAAACAGTCACTTTAAAAAAACCTCAATCTCAAATTGATTCCAAAGAACTGAAAGAGATGGATAAAGCATCAATGATAGTTGTGCCAGAAAATCTTGTTACTGTAATTATTAAAATTGAAGAAAAAGACCAGCTTAATAAAGAAGAAGTTCAGATGCCAATGACAATTGACGAACTTTCAAAAAAATACGGTCAGCTTTCAATAGTTTCTCTAAAAGACGGCAAGCAATATATCGGCGCATTCAGCCAGAAAGGCAATCAAATGGAGATAATAACACTCGGCGGAACTATAACTCTTGATCCGTTTAAAGTAGAAAAGATAAGCAGATTTAAGCAGTAAAAATTAAAAATAACTCAGACAATTATATATTGACACGTAGAATAAAAAAGCACAGATATATTATTATATATCTGTGCTTTTGAATTTGTTTTCATTAGAAAAAAGGGAAGATTATGGTGTCAACAACTGTGAAAAAAATAATTTTATCAGCATTGATAATTTTTTTTGCTTCAATTTTACTATCTGCAGCTGAAAAAAAAGATACTCTCGCAAATGTTGCTGTTTTAAACTACGTCAATAATACAGGAAGCAGAAACTATGAGTGGCTGCAGAGAAGCCTTGGAGATGCTGTATTTGAATCAATGAGAGCGGTTTTTGATTTTAACAGGATAAGGCCAGCAGACGCTGAAAATATTGCAAAAAACAGAATAATACCTGGGAAAAAAGCCAGTTCAGGTGATGTAAGCTATATTGCTGATAAAACCAAGGCCGATATTGTTGTTTTCGGCGAATATGACTATGATAAAACAAATAACACAATTTTAATTACAACAAAAATTTACCACGCATCCCGTAATGATATTACCGGTGAAATTAAAACTGATTCAAAAGCAGATAATACCCTTTTTCAGGTTGTTGATAAAGTTGCAGGCGAGATTGTAACGCATATATCTGTAGTTGCAAAAGAAGACATTGCAAGGATGCTTGAGAACGCAACCAGGGAAGAAAAAGCTAAAAAAATTGCACAGGCTGCATATAAAGGTAAAATTACTCTGCAGAGTGCAGAATCTTTAAAAACTTTTTCTTCAGTTTATTTTACTTTAACTCCAATGGTATCAATTCCGCTTGGAGTTTTAGCTGACGGTTTTATCACAGGTGTCGGCGCTGGAATAACAATGACAAATTCGTTTTCGTCATTTTTGCAAATCGGCGGTTCCTTTAACTGGATTGATCAGATACCAAGCGGTACAAGCACTTTCAGCCAGTTCGGGATGATGATGTTTAACTTTCAGGCATTTATAGGACTGAACTGGAATATCAAGAATACAGTTTTTCTGCAGCCGTATTTCCAGGCAGGAATAGGACTTGAGGCAGCAGGAAAAATGGAGCTCACACCCACAGGAGGCAACCCTCCATATAAAAGAACAGATGTTGTAAATACTTATCTTGATGTCCTTATAACTTTGGGATTTAGAATGCCTATTCGCGCAGGCAGAGATGTTTTTGTTACGCCTTTTGTTGAATTCACATATATTCCGAATGTAAACCAAAATGCAGTTGCAAGCAGGGTTTTCATGGGTCTTATAAATTTTGGTGTTGGTGTGAGTCTATAATATGAAAAAAATTATAATAAGTGTAATATTGTTTATTGCTGTAGGAATTTCATCGTGTTCCATGTGGGACGATGTGGATATGAATTCGCTGTTTGATATTCCTGTGGCGGAAAATATTAACATAATCAACGGTGCTATTCCAAAACCTTCACAATGGAATGATATACCGGTTTTTCTTGAGAATGATAAAAGTAAAAATCCATTATTATATCAAGCTATAAATAATGTAAAAATTGCTACAAATTTAACCAAGTCTAAACTATATTTTTTTGTTCAAATCAATGGGACATTACCTGGAGGGTCATCTGCATATTTTGTTTTTCTTTTATCTAATGATTATTCTTGCAATGGATACTTTATTTCTTCTAATCTAAATTATATGCCTCCTTTTACTCTTTACAAATATAATATCTGCAATAGCAATGTTTTAACTTTAACAAACTATAGTGTAGCTGCAGGAAGCGGAAATTATAATTTTGAATTTGTAATTGATATTCCATCAGAATTTCCATTATTGAATGACACCTTTTTAGTTTCTGTATATTCTTCAATTGGTACTACCGGCCCAAATACTAATTTTCCGACAGCGAATACAGGAAGTACAACAAAAGCACGCTGGGTTAAACTCAAGTAAATAAGCATCTTAAAAAAATATATTATTACCAACAATATTTTTTATAATAGGTATTTATTCCTGTTCGATGCGGGTTGATGTTGATAAGAAAATTTCGTTTGTGATTCCAGATACAAATATTAATGTTTTATATAATACACCGCCTTAACCAGTGTAGCTTTTTTAGAAGTATTTATTAATTAAAATTCGACTGGATTGAAATCCTAAAATACAATTGACACCCCGATCCCGCATCCTGAAATTAAATCATGAATGAAATCACCTATGAAGAATCCCTTTCACTGGTAAATCCAGTTTATCTTGATGTGCGCTCGCCAGGAGAATATTCAGAAGACCATATTCCCGGAGCAGTAAATATCCCGATATTTGATGATGGTGAGCGCAGTGAAATTGGAACTTTATATAAACAGGCAGGCAGAGATAAAGCAATTGTCAGGGGATCGGAAATTGCAGGCGGCAGGCTTGGAGAACTTGTATTAAAAATTTCATCATACAAAGATCGCGACCTGGTGTTTACATGCGCTCGCGGAGGTATGAGATCATCTGCAATTGCATCGCTTGCTGAATCTCTTGGATTAAAAGTATACAAACTCAATTCCGGTTATAAAGGATACAGGCATTATATAAATGAAAAGTTTTCCATTGACCCGGTGGTTCCTCCTTTTTTTGTAATACAGGGATTAACAGGCACCGGGAAAACTGAAATAATAAATCATATTGAAAACTCTATTGACCTTGAGGGAATGGCAGGGCACAGGAGCTCAATTTTTGGCGGAATGGGGCTTGAGCAGAACTCGCAGAAAAATTTTGAAACGCAGCTGCTTGCAAAAATTTTTAATCTTAACAGCAGGGAATATATAGCTATTGAAGGTGAATCAAGAAAAATCGGTAATCTCATTATTCCTGATTCGATTTTAAACCGTATGAGAACATCGCCAGCAATTCTAATAGAAGCTGATATTGAAAGGAGAGCAGAAATAATACTGAAAGAGTATACAAAAATAATTGATGAAGAAAAAATTATTGATATAGTAAAAAGCCTTAAAGTTAAACTTGGAAAGAAAACCATAGATGAACTTGAATCTCTTATCAGAACAAATGATTACATTCCCTTTATAAAAATACTTCTTGAGAAATATTATGATCCGCTATATGAACATTCTCTGGCTAAATATAAATACATTGCAACTGTAAAAAATTCTGATTCAAAAACTGCAGCTGAAGAAGTAATACGTTGTATAGAAAAATACAATGAATTATCCTAAAAGAGTCATGATTAAGCTTTTAAATATCCGGTGATTCAAATTGATCAATTCCTGATTTTATTGCAGCTCTTGATCTGTCCATTAATTCCTGCATATTGGTTTCAGTGTAATTTTTAATATCTATTGGTTTATGAAAAATCAGTTTAGCTTTTCCCGGAAGAAGTTTAAGAGTCTGATTCGGCAGAATTTTTGATGTATTGATTAATGTAACAGGAAGTATTGGAAGCTGAAACTCCACAGCGAGGCGGAAAGCGCCTTTTTTGAATTCACGCATTTCATTTGTATTGGATCTTCTTCCTTCAGGGAAAAAAAGTACGGAAGTTCCATTAACCAGTTTATCTTTAGCAGCATTTATCGAGGCAATGGCTTTCTCGCTATTAGAACGGTCAATAAATATATGCCCTATTTTTTCACAGCCGATTCCAAGGCCTGGAATTTTTCGCAGTTCCTGTTTCATTACCCATTTGAAGTCTATTCCTATCCATCCATATAAAACAATTATATCAAACTGGCTTCTGTGGTTTGATACGATTACATATGATTGAGTTGGATCAAAATTTTCCCGGCCCTGTACTGTTACAAGCATTGGCGCGAGATATCCTATACATCGCGCCCAGATCACTCCAAACACACTGCCTAATTTCTGGCTGATAAAACTTGCAGTAAGAGCTGATATAGCCCCGAAGAATAATGTAAGAACTCCAAGAGTAGGAAGATATATTAAATAGACATAAGGCATATATAAAATTCTGAGTAATTTATCATATTTTTTATTTATCATTAATAATAACCTCGGCAGGCTGATTTTTTATTTGAATTGTAATTACGGAGAGCAATTATTATTTTTCTCGCAGATAATTTCCACAATAATTTCAATAATGTATATTTTTTTACATTTTTTTATATATTTATAAAATGTATACAATTTATTTAATTAATATTTGTTATAAATCTTTAAATAAATAGTATTGACATAATAAAGTGCTTTGAGATTATATTTAAGTAATAGTTTAAAATAAAAGGAGATGATTATATGAAAAAAATATTCTTATTGTCTGCTGTTATACTTTTTACCATCAGCTGTGGAGGAACACAATACAAAGATGCCAGTGAAGATACCGGTTCAAGGGAATGGGGTCCTAAAGAAATCAAAACAACAGTAAACAAGATGGTGGGATCTTTATATAATAACCTTAAGGATGAGTATAAAAAATCTGTATTTATTCAGGTTAAAAAAATCAGAAATAAAACCGCAGAACACATTGATACTCAAATGCTTGCAAATGAGCTTGTAAACAATCTCATCAAGAAAAGAATCCGTTTTATTGATGATACATATAACAAAGATGCTCTTTCTGAAATGGAAAAAGGCATGACAGGCATGATCGATCCTGAAAGCGCAATACCAACTGGCGAGCTTAAATCTCCTAATCTTTATCTGTTCGGTGAAATTAATGAAAACGTAAGAACTGTTGGCGGGAAAACCCTTCAGTATCTTGTTGTAACTTTAAAAGTAACAAGCCTCAGTACCGGAGAACTTGTATGGCAGGAGCAGCAGGAATTCCTTAAATCTACAAAAACTAATAAGATTTCATTCTAATTAAACTAGTTATCTAAAAAGGGGCATTTTTTATGTCCCTTTTTTTAAATCTCAAATCGGGGGTTTATCCATGTTAAAAAAAATAACAGCATCATTATTGATTTTTTCATCAGCGTTTTATATTTCCTGCGCAACAGTTGACTACCGTACTGTTATGAAGGCCCCTGAAGAAAAATTTTACAGAGGCGAATACCTTGAGGCTGCAAAAATGCTTTTGCCTGAAGTTAACAAAAGCAGCAAAGACCAGCTTCTGTTTATGATGGAATGCGGATATATACTTCATGCAGGTGCTGATTATCAGAAAAGTAATATGGTTCTTCTTCCGGCAGCAAAAGAAGCCAAGGTCGTTCCTATCAGCATTTCACAGCAGGTCGCAGGGTTACTTACAAATCAGACTGCTACGAATTACAGGGGAGAGGATTTTGAAAAGGTTCTGATTCACATGTTCCTTGGAATTAATTTTCTCAAACTGAAAGATTACGACAGTGCCAGGGTTGAATTCAAGGCTGTAAATGATGAGCTTGCTAAAGTTAAAGAGGAAACCGGAGCTGCCAAATACAAACAGAATCTAATGGCAAAATATCTAACAGCTGTCTCGTATGAAATTATCGGAGATGCAAACAACGATAAGAATGATCTTGAATTCGCATATATTGAATACAAACAGATCTATCAGCTAAATCCGGGTCTTCCAGCTGTTCAGACTGATCTTCAGAGACTGGCAAAAAAACTGAATTACATGGATGAGTATCAGGATTGGATCGGGAAATTCGGTAAAAAAGATTTTATGGCTGATGATTCAGGAGAATTTATTCTGATTTTTCAGGCAGGCAAAACCCCGATCAAAGCCACTAGAGGAAAGCTGCTTGATGATCAAACAATGAAAGCAGGAATTATGATTGCTTTAAACACTGCATCTCTTGCTGTTGGTGTTACAGCCAGCGCTGTTCTTGCAACGATGAGAATTGCTGAAAATCCAATTCCGAAATTTTTAAGAAGAGGATCTCAAACATCAGCTGTAAGAATTTCATTTGCAGGCGGAATTCAGCAGACAGTAATTCTTGAAGATATAGAAAATACTGTAATAAGAAATTTTGACGATCAGTACCCTGAGCTGTCAAAAAAGGTTGCTGCATCAGTTGTTACAAAAGCAATAGTTTCAGTTGCAGCAGGTATAGCAGGCCAGCAAATTGCTAAAGCAGCAGGCGGCGGAAAAGGTTTGTCAGCTCTAATAGGATTTGCTGCAGGGCTTGGTACCGGAGCAGCATTGTTTTCGACAATGAGACCGGATTTAAGATGCTGGCACACTCTGCCTGGAAATCTTCAGCTTGGACGGATTTTTTTAAAACCAGGGAAATATGATATAACTCTGGAATATATTGGATGGGGCGGTAATGTAATGTCCAGTTCTACTTTTCCAGTTGATATTAAAAAAGGTGAGAAGATATTTCATAATATCAGAACATTGCATTAAAAAAAATGATACTTGAAAAAAATTTAAATGCCGGAGAAAATCTCAAGCAGGAAGATTTGCAGAAATACTTCCTGCTTGACTGTCTTAATATGCCGGCATGTGTTCTTAATTTAGACGGTAATCTCATATATTCAAATAAGTCTTTTTCGGATTTTTTTCCTGAGGGTAAAATGGATTTCCGGCTTGATTTTGAGCATCCATTTTTTTCTGAGTACAGGAAAAAAGTAGCGCAATGTTATTTATCAGCAAAAAACGGCCATTCAAAACAGTGTTTTGCAATGATTAATTCATCTGAGGGCAGTCACCTGCCGGTTGAAGTATTCTTTTTCCCTATATTCGATGGAAATGCTCAAACTGGAATTGCCTCGGTAATAAATGTAGTTGATCCAAAATCCGCATCAATTGAAAAATCCGGTTCCCGTTTAATATTTGAAAGCAAACTCGATTATGATGATATCTATTATGAATTTTCCCCGATGAATATTATCAGACTGAATGAAAAATATGAAATAATAAAGCAAAGCAGAACAATTGAATCATCACTTGGCTATACATCTGAGGAACTGACAAAAAATGCAGAGCAGGCATGCAGGATAATTTTCCCATTAGAAACCGAAAAAATTTTAAAAGCTGCAGCTGAAATTTTTATGGGAAATATGCCGTTTCAGAGATTAGGCGAGATCAGAGTTTCAACAAAAAATTCTGAAATAATGTTTGTAAATGTTGTAATGTTTCCTGTACGAACAGCCGGTGATGTCAAAGCAGTTGATATCATTATGGAAGATATCACAAAATTAAAAAATATTGAAGATAAAATAAATTCCATGCAGCGTCTTCAGCTTATGGGAGATATCACAATGGGATTTCTGCACAGCTTAAATAATACATTGAATGTTATTTTAAGCAAGTCACAGCTTTTAATGCAGATTTCAGAGAAAGAAGCTGTTTCAGACGGCATTCGCTTAATTGAAGAATCTTCTATGAGTATATTCAATCAGATTAGAAGAATTCAGAATTTTATAGGTGATAATATTTCGGTATCGGCCGAGAAAACTGAACCGTTTGTGAGCATAATTGAAGATGCTATTGAATTTGCGAAGCTCAAATTGAAGGTTGAAGACAGAGAGAGTAAACGTACCATTAATATTGAAAGAAAATATTATATTGATTTTAATATTACAGCAGATACCAAGTCTTTCAGAGAGATTATAATTTCAATGATTCTGAAAGTATCTGCAGTAATCTCAAAAAAAGGCACAATCAATATATCAACCAAAGAAAATGCGGATGTTTATCTTATAGTTTCTGCAGAGAAAGATATAATTCCTGAATCAACTGTTGTATTTGAAGAAGCTTTGAATGTATTTTCCGGTTTGAATATCCGGCAGGTTGCTGACAAGCTGGGAATAAAAATTCTTGAAGAAGAATCCCCTACAAGTTATTCAATGAAAGCAATTATTCCAAAACGGTTTGCTTCGAAAAAGTCATTGAATGATTCAAAGAGCCCTGAGTTTAAAATCAGAGGTTTTAATATAATGATCGTTGAGGATGAAAAGTATCTCAGAGATATCCTGTTTGAACTTTTTGATAAAATGGGGAATAGAGTATCTGTTTTTGAAAATGGGAAAGATGCATTAAAGGCTTACATGGAAAATCCGTTTGATCTTGTAATTACTGATTATGATATAGAAGGTATTACCGGAATTGAGCTGGCAGCAAAAATAAAAGATCTGGATGATAATACCTCCACAATCCTTTTATCCGGATGGATGCTGAATAATCTTGAAACATATCACAATATTATTGATATCTTTATTCCAAAACCATTCAAGCTTGATGAACTTATATTGCAGATTTCAAAAATTATGAGTGATAAGAAAATTAAGAAAAATTCACAAAAGCAGTAATATTATATATAATATTTATTTCAGAGTGAATTATTTAATCTTTGAAGATCTTCTTTTTTCCCTATAAAAACAATTACATCATTATATTCAAGCAGTTCTGTCGGGATTGGATTAAATATCATTCTGCCGTCATGTTTTTTTATCAGAACAATGATAAGCCCGTAATCGCGCCTTAAATTGCTTTCAATAATATTTTTTCCGTCAAGTGCAGTTCCCTTCTCAATTTTCAATTCTTCCATAACAAGACCGATATTGCTGTCCATTATTGCTATATCGATAAAATCAACAACCGTTGGCCTGATTAAAACCTGGGCCATTCTTTTACCGCCGATTAAATACGGTGAAACCACACGGTTTGCACCGGCCCTTGTAAGTTTAATTTCTGCGCTTTCATCAGAAGCTCGTGCAAGAATAAAAATATCCGGATTGAGACCTCTTGCTGAAAGTGTGATAAAAACATTATCTGCATCTGAACGCACTGCAGCAACAAATGCCTTGGCATTTGCTATACCTGCTTTATTCAAGGTTTCATCTTCTGTTGCATCTGCAGGCAGATATAGATATTTTAAAGCTTCCATTTGTATTATAGCTTCAGCAGTATTATCAATAACTACGAATTCTTTATTATATGTATGGAGTTCTTCACAGATAAGCGCGCCTATTCTGCCGAATCCGCAGATTATATAATGATCTTTCAGTCTTAAAATTTTATTTTCCACTTTTTTTCTCCCGAAAGTTTTTTTAAACTCGCCTTCAACCATAACTCTGAGGGAATTTCCTATAGCGTATGCCCAAACTGAAACGCCCAGAATAATTACAAAAATTGTAAAAATTCTTCCTGTATTGGAAAGAGGTTTTACTTCCTGAAACCCAACTGTTGCAATAGTAATTACAGTCATATACACAGCTTCAAGAAGAGTCATGCCTTCAATAAAAAAGTAACCGGTAATTGATAATATCATTACAGCAATGAGCATTACCAGGGGTATTTTAATTTTTTTCAATTTATAATCCCATTTATTAATTGTCTTCTTAATGATAAATTATGATAAAGACGCATCTTTAATATTATCGGCATTTTCTATGGAGGATTATTATGCAAAAATTTCTGTCCGACGAATGGTTTATTGATGTTGAAAAAACTGTTAATGAATTCATCAATATTGATATTGCAAAAGCCATGAAAGACGTTATAGTTAATTTAACTCTTAAGACCGGCTCAGGCGATGTTCAAATGAGAATAGACCGCGGAATTATTGTAAAGGGACATTCTGCAAGTGCAGATGTTCAGATGTCAATGCCTGAAGATTATGCATATAAGCTTCTTATTCTCGGTGACTGGTCTGTTGGCATGAAAGGCTATGTTGCGCGAAAAATTTCTGTATCCGGGAATATGAGAAAACTTATTCCGCTTCAGGTTTTTAAACCTACAAAATCACAGGATGAACTGAGAGAGAAAATTAAGTCTTTTACTGAATATACTTCTTAGTTTATCAGTTTTTATTCAGGTGTTTTTCAAGAACTGCTGATAGTTCAGATATGGTAAAAGGTTTTCCTATACTTGCTGTAAAACCGAATGCTTTCGGGTTAGCTATTACTGGATCGTCTGCATAACCGCTTATTACAAGAATTGGAACTAACGGTTCAATTTCACGTATTGTAGATATAATTTCTTTTCCGCCCAAGCCTCCGGGAATTGTAAGATCAAGTATGATTCCTGATATGGCGCGATTGGCTTTATATTCTACAAGTAAAAAATCAAGAACCTCTTTTCCATCTTTCATCGAAACGCAGGTGTACCCCTGAGTTTTAAGCATTTTTCCAAGAATATTACGGATAAATTCTTCATCGTCCATTACTATAATTGTTCCGCTGCCTTTATGTTTAACAGGCAAGTTATTTGTATTTAATATAGCAGTTTCTTCTGATGCAGGAAGATATATATGAAATGTACTTCCTTTTGCTGGTTCAGAATCAATATCCAATAATCCTTCATGACGATTTATAATTGAATATGATGTTGCAAGACCAAGTCCGTGCCCTTTAGTTTTTGTTGTAAAGAAAGGATCAAAAATATACGGAATTATTTCTTTAGATATTCCAATTCCAAAATCTTTAATAGATATTTTTACGTATCTTTCTTCTGTTAGAATTGAATGATCTTTATTTCCGTGATCAATATTTTTTGCGGTTACTTCAATTGTGCCTCCCATTGGCATGGCCTGCTGAGCATTGATGATTATATTGTCTATGACCTGACTTATCTGATTTTTATCAATATAGCACGGCCAGAGATCCGGATCAATATTAATGCTGTGAGATACATTAGATCCGCTGAGTGCAAACTGCACTGTTTCACGGATAATTGGAAGAAGATGTTCCGCTTTTCTTACAGGGGCTCCGCCTTTGGAAAATGTAAGGAGTTGATTGGTGAGTGCTCTGGCCCTATTGATAGTTTCAAGTGATTCATTCAGATATCCGATGACTTCAGTTTCTTTTGAAGAAGAACAGGCCAGCTCAATATAACCGAAAATTCCTCCTAAAAGATTATTGAAATCATGCGCAATCCCTCCTGCAAGAACACCGAGAGATTCAAGTTTCTGAAGATTACGAAGTGCATCTTCGGACTGTTTTCTTTCAGTTATATCAATTGTCTGTATTAAAGAATTAATTCGTCCGGAAGAATCATGGTATATTGCACTTCTTATTTCACCAATTCGCTTAGACCCTGTTTTCTGTATAAATGAAAATTCATAAAGAGAAGGTATTTCTTCTCCGCTTTGAAGTTTATTATGTCTTTCTATTGTTAATTCTTTGCTTTCTTCTGAAAGCAGAAATGAAAAATCTTTTCCGAGAATTTCTTCTCTTGAATATCCTGCCATGATGCAGAATTCTTCATTAACATATGTGTATTGTGATAAATCATTTACTATTGCTATTCCAATATGGGATTTTTCTACAACTGACCTGAATTTATTTTCATTTTCTCTCAATGCATACTCAATTTGCTTTCTTTGAGTTACGTCAAGATGCAATCCTACAAGTCCATTAATGTATCCGTTTTTGTTTCGCAGCGGATAGGCTCTCAGGAAAATTTCAAGAGGAGTTTTGTCCCTGCCGAACATTTTAACTTCTCCCTGCCAGTTTTTCCCTTGCATGATTGAATCAAACAATTGTTTTCCGATAGATTTATCAGCATAAACATCAATTGGGTTATCCCCTATATCCCCGAAAAGCTGATTGAAGGCTTTATTCTGATAAAAATGTTTTCCTTCAGGAGTTGCCATTCCTATCGCGTCTGATGAATATTCCACCAAATCTTTGAATATATGAAGGCTCTCTTCAGCTTTTAAACGTTCACTGATATCCATTGAGATATTGGCAATATACTGCATTGTTCCTGTTTCAGGATTTGTAATTTTAAAAGTAATTGCATGTACGTCGGTCAAATTTCCGGTTTTTAAATTGAGGTATTGCAGATCGCCTTCCCAATAACCATTTTCCAAAATTGTCGGTAAAACTTCCTGCTGAACTTTATTAAGCAGATGTTCTGGGATAACTTTTAAAATATTGGTTTTGTGCACCTCTTCATCTGAAATGCCAAGCATATTCATTCCTGCGCTATTTAAAAATATCATGTTCCCGTCAGCTGAAGCAAGATTGATTAATTCGCGGCTGTGACGTACAATGGAAGCAAGCATGTTTGATTCACTTTGTACGCGTTTTCGTTCGTTAATATCAAACACAATAACAAATATACTTTTAACTTTGCCTTGTTCATCTAATTCCGGGAGGTAATTAATATTAAACCAGCGAGGTTCATTCTTAACAGGTATAATATTTTCAAATTCTACGCGTTCGCCTGATCTGGCACGGTTAATATAAGGCAAAGCGCGCAAAAATGATTCTTCGCCAAGAATATCTTTCACCTGTTTTCCGATTATTTCTTCTGTAGCCATTCCGAAATTTTGCGCAAATGCCTTATTTGCAAACAGATACCGCAAATCATCAGCATTGACATATGATATAAGGGCAGGAATGTTATTTGTAATTATACGCAGCTGATGTTCACTTTCAAGAAGAGCCTGCTGAGTTTTCATCATTTGATTATTTGTTGAAATAAGTTCCTCGTTTGTTGCTTCCATTTCCTCCAATGCTGCGTTTAATTCCTCGTTTGACTGCGCAAGATCATTGTTTTTTATTGTAATGAGCTCTTCATTCTCAATTGATTTTTTATGTGCTTCAAACAATTCAAACGCCATCTCGATCGAAGCGCTTAGGACAAAATCACCGGAGTTTTTAATTACATAACCATAACGGGTGATGCCGCGAACTTTTTCCACTATTTCTCGTTCTGAATGCGAAGTTATGAAAACGATTGGAATACTCTTCTTTGTTAAAATAATTTCTGCAGCTGATGAACCGTTCATACCCATACCCAGATCAATATCCATGAGTATCAGATTGATTGAATCGTTTGAGCAGGCAAGGTTAACTGCATCTTCTCCGGTTTTTGCAGAAAGAACATCATAGCCGAATTTTTTAATCGTCTGCGCCAGAGCCAGTGATATAATGGCTTCGTCTTCGACAAGTAAAATAGTTTTATTTTTATATATAGTCATTGAAAGCCCCTGAATTATCTTTCGTTTATTTTATGTATTACTTGTTTTTGTAAGCTGCGGGTTATTATCTATAACTCAAATTCCAGAATAACCCTGGTTCCATCTTTTCGTTCTATGCGTATTGTGCCTTGCAGTTCCTGTGTCAGTATCCACACCAATTGAAGACCAAATCCGGATGAATTTTCAAAATCTACTGTTTCGGGCATGCCAACTCCGTTATCATGAATTATTATTGAAACAATGGATATATTTTTTTCTGGATCAGATTTCAAACCTGCAGAAATAGAAATTTCTCCATTTGTTCTGCCGATAAATGCATACTTCATTATGTTGGTTAAAAGCTCATTTATTATAATACCAAGCGGCTGCAGACGCTTGGTATCTAAAATAAAATTTTCAATATTATGCTCAAGGTTTACAGAATTACTATTGGAAAAATTTTTAATGATTTCCTCAGTTAGATATGGAAGATAATCCGATACTGATATTTTCTGAAAATCCGGAGAAAGATATATTTTATTATATAATGCCATCATGCTCTGGACACGGTTTGCTGAATCTTCCAATGCAGAAATGGCGGTCTGATCTTTTAACGTATTTGCCTGAAGAATAAGAAGCCCGTAAATTGTATTCATATTGTTTTTAATTCTATGGTGAACTTCTCTGAGAATAAGCTCTTTTTCTGCAAGAAGCTTCTGGATGTTTTCTTCTGCATTTTTTCGATCAGTGATATCTGTTATCATAGCAAAAGAACCTTCAGATTTTCCGTTTGCAGCATTAATTGATTTTGCTGATATAATTGTCCATTGCTTACTGCCGTCTTTTTTTATAATGCAGCGTTCGTAAATTGAATCTTTTCCCTGAGCGCGGATTTTCATCTGGGAGTGGTGATCGTTTAATTGATCTTCCGGGAGAAAAGTTTCGAATTTCTTCCCAATCATATTTTCAATGGTATAACCAAGCATTGCTGACATTTGCTGGCTTATGAATGTAATTTTGCCTTCAGCATCCAAAGAAATTACACCCTCTATTGCAGTTTCAATAATTTGCTGATATTTTTTTTGGCTTTGAATAAGTTCTTCATTTAGCGTGAGAAGTATATTATTTGTTTCATTCAGCTTTTCATTTTTAATTTTAATTTCTTCATCTGCCAGCCTCTGCTCAGTAATGTCGCGGATAATACCTGTTAGACGTTTACTTTCTGTATTAATGCTTGTTGAGATCGATAATCTTTTATTTTTATATTCTAATTGAAGATCGTGAAATTCTTTGCCCTGGAGAAGGTTTTTTAAATGAGGAATTGCATGTAAAATATTTTTTGCAGATAATAAATCTTTGGCAATATTCAGGATATTTTTCCCGACTATATTTTCAATTGGAATTTCAAGAATTCTCTCAAGGGATTTATTTATGGAAATAACTTCACCAGTTAGTGTTGTATAAGCAATGCCATCTGAAACTGAATTAAAAATATCTTCGTAAATTTCTTCTTTATATTTCAGAGCTTCCTGCAGTTGCTTCCTCTCTGTAATATCATTGAATGTTATAATAAGATTTTCAGATAAAAATGTAGCATGAAGTTCACAGATTCGTATTGAATCATCTTTGCAGGTAACTCTGTATTCTCCTGTGTTTACAGGCTTCCCGGTTTTTTGTGCTTTTTCCAGAAATGATTTCCAGCGATTAATTACTTCCTGCCTGTAAACCGGATCAGGGAATGCTATTTGATACCATTCTGATACTGTTTGCGCTGTATGACCGAAAAGTGCAAGAGCGCTGCTGCTCCAGTAGAAAATATTTTCATCCATCAGATCAACAACAGCAACAGGAAAAGGCGTTGCATCAAGAACATTTCGGAGTTTGGTCTCCATCTGCTCAAGTGCTATCTTGCTTTTTGTCAGATTTACGTTTACTGATAATAGATTTTTTTTTGCATCTTCAAGTTGTTCATTTTTAATTTTAATCTCTTCTTCGGATAATTTACGTTCTGTAATATCATAGCTTAGAACTGCAATTGAAATGACCTGATTATTTGAATTATATATCGGGGAGTAATTTACTTCTATCCAGCGCTTCCCGGAAGTCAAATCAAAGGTGTTCACATATGTAATAGATTTGCCTGCTCTGACTTCATTTATATATTTGAGAGCAAATTGATAATTCGTTTCCCCTATAATTTTTTTTATATGGCTTCCGATGATTTTATCACGGGGAATTCCGAATGATTTTTCAAACGAGCTGTTTACAAATTCATATTGCAAAGTTTCTGCATTTACATAAGCAATAAATCCAGGTATATTATCAGCAAGAATCAGAAATCTATGATTATTCTCCTGTTCCAGTATTTTATTATTTTTGATGCTCATATTTTTTTATACCTGCATAAGTAATTACTTTTTTAAGAAATATCAACTGGATTAACTATATTTATAAAATAGTTTAGACTGGATAATAGTGGCATTTTGTATTTTATTATGGTGTTATTAAAAAGTCTATTAAAAAATAAAAATGATTGCGGCTTAAAAAAGATTTCAGGAGAGCATTTTTAATATAGAAAATTTAATTCTGCTTGCTGTCATGATTCCGCTGACAAGACCGCCTGCCAGTCCCATGGCAGTTGTGTCAATACCAGTCATGAATAATCCTTTAGCTGGAGTAATCACTCTAAGATGAGGATTGCGGAAACGCTCAGGTGTAGCTTCAAGTCCGTAAATTGCGCCATTATTTGATCGTACGAAATGGCTGTTTGAAAGCGGTGTTGATAAATCTGAAAATGCTTCCATTTTCATGATATCAGGCATAATAGTTTTAAGATATTCCGAGAATTTTTTTGTAAGCATTTTTTTTAATTCATTATAATCTTCAGGGCGTTTTCCGAATTTTGTATTTTTCCATTTGGAGAATTTTTCCCATTCAACAAATGCAATTGCCTCCATGGTATGTGATGATGTATTATTATCCGAATCCTTTAATGAAGGGAAGGAAATATAAACAATAGGAGGTGTAGGATTATTTTCAAAATCCCAGTATTTTTCTTTTAAATCCCATGAGGAGTAATACCACCTGTTTTTTGCTTCTGCGCCGAATTTTTTTATATCACCCTTAAAGCCTACATTGAGGCAGATATAAGACGGGGAATTTTTTAATTTATTTATAGAATCACTCCATTTTTTAAGTTTAAAATTATGATCACAAAGTTTTGTAGTTGCCTTGGCTCCAATACCGCTGATTATTTTATTGCAGAGAATCCTGTCGCCGTTAACAAGTTCTACTCCTACAGCCTTGTTTTTATTAAATAATATTTTTTTTACATCTGCCTTGCATATGATTTCACCACCAGCCTTTATAATGGTCAGCAGCAGGCCTTCTGTTATGCTCTTGGAGCCGCCAGCAGGGAAGAATGAGCCATCCTTATAATGATCCAGCACAAGCGAGTGAATTCCAAACGATGATTCATTAGGAAGATTGCCATAGTAACCCAATTGTGATGATAAAATAGTTTTAAGTTCATCGGTAAAATTATATTTTCTTAGAATCTGATCTGTAGTAATATTCCACCAGTCTTTATGAAAAATTTTCAGAATAAAATTTAACACGGCTGCTGTTTTCGCGCTGAATCTTTTCATAAAGTACATTGGAAGTGATTGAGATGCAGCTTGTATAAGTACGAATTTATATTTTAATAATTTTTCTTTTTCATCAGGAAAAAGTTTAATCAATTCATTATAATATTTATCAAGTCCTGCGTGCACATTTATTTTTCTATTTGGAAAATTAATCTCTTCGTATATATCGCCAAGGCTTTTCCAGACTACTTTTTTCGAGGATAATGATTCATACATTTTTCTAACCAGAGCATTTTCCTGGACTGTTCCCACGCCATGTATTCCGGATTCCCAATTATACCCTTTTCTTGTAAACATATGAGTCAGGCCGCCAGGTATATAATGCTGTTCAAGCAGAAGTACCCTATACCCTTTTTTTGATAATGCTGCACCTGCGCTCATTGATCCAATTCCGGAGCCGATAATGAGTACATCCGGTTCAGTCAGAGTTATTTCAGGATAAGTATGATATAAAATATTGTTTTTAATGAATGGCATAACAGACATGTTGATCCTCGCGGGTTATAAATTAATAAATTCTAATAAAATTAAAATTAAATAATTTTGTTAGAAATATCAAATTTTTATATGAATATTTGAGTATTTTTTATGTAAAATGTTTCTTTTTAACAATTTTTTATATTAATTTTGCTATTTTTATGGAAAGAATATCAAATATTTATTTTTTATAATCCATCCCATAGAGGATTATGCTATAGAAATTTTTTAAAATAATAAAATTTTTAAAAAAACTATTGACCATCTACTGTAAATTAGTATATTCTAATATAAGTTACTATTTCATTTCGTTTAGACTTGATTTTAATAAATCCCCCCTGAGATTTAAATTTATTTTAAGTGTGGATAAAATATAACCCTGCACAGAAGTGCTTGATTATAAAAGAAGTATGGATATGAGAAAAATTTGTTCGAATTGATTGCAATAAATACAGTAAAAAATAATGGACAAACACCTGAATAATTAATCTGTTGACGTTAAAATGTTCATACAGGAAAACCGGATTTATAATCATTAATATGGTTTTTAAAGTATACGGCATCAAAGTTAGTTGGCAGTTTATATTGATGTACATAAAATCTTTTAGTTCAGAGGTAAAATATGTTTAGTTTAGGCATAAATATGGGATCTTCAAGCGTTAAGGTAGTTCTTCTTGAGGATAAAAAAATAGTATGGTATAAAGTCTCAGAACACGACGGCAATTTTTTTGCTGCTCTGACGAATATTTTATCTGAAAACAAATTACCGGATAATTTAAAATCACTTGTTACTGGAAACGAAGGAAGATATCTCCTGAATATAAATAATGTTGTTGAATCTGTTTGTATTGAGGAAGCTTTAACCGGAGTTGGCGGCCATAAAGTTGACGCTGTTGTTTCAATGGGCGGGGAAAATCTTGTTGTTTATTCAATATCTCCGGAAGGTAAAATTATTACTAACTTTTCCGGAAACAAATGCGCTGCTGGTACTGGCGAGTTTTTCAAGCAGCAGCTGGGCCGGATGAATATGAAACTTACTGAAATCAATGACATTCCGTCAGATTCAGTTGTTAAGCCGATATCAACAAGATGCTCTGTTTTTATGAAAAGCGACTGTACTCATAAATTGAATAAAGGCGAAGCAACCAAAGGGGATATAGTTCTGTCTCTCAGTGAGGTTATGGCAACCAAGGTTGTGGATTTTCTATTAAGAGCAAAATTAAAAACCGGTTCAGTTTTACTTGCTGGCGGTCTTACAAGAAATAAATATCTTGTGCAATTCGTAAAAGAAAAAATGCCGGAAATCGAATTTATAGTACCGGATGAAGCTTCTTACTTCGAAGCATATGGCGCTGCAATTTTAGCACAGGGAACAGGAAGCACATTCCCTGGAATTGACAAGCTTTTAAAAACAAATGCTCTTGGCTTTGGAAAATTGAAAAACCTTAAATCTGCAGAAGGCAAGGTTGAGTATCTTCCTTCGAAAAGAGGCCCGATCCGCGCAGACGCAGAATACATTCTCGGAGTTGATGGTGGATCTACCACAACCAAGGTCGCTCTTATTGATATGGAAACAGATGAAATTGTTGCTTCGCATTATGGAAGAACACACGGCGATCCGGTTAAATCTCTCAAAAACTGTTTAATCGAAGTAAAAAAACAGATCAACGAACAGATTGGCGATAAAAAATTAAAAATAACTCTTGCATCAACAACAGGTTCATCCAGGGAAATTTTAGGAGTATTTCTTGAAACTCCTGCTGTATATAATGAAATCATAGCACACGCTGTTGGAACAACCTACTTCCGTCCTGAGATTGATACCATTTTCGAAATTGGCGGCCAGGATGCGAAATATGTTTATCTGAAAAATAAAGTTCCGATTGATTATGCCATGAACGAAGCCTGCTCAGCAGGAACAGGTTCATTTCTTGAAGAATCCGCATCAGGCGATCTGAATATAAAAAATGTCTGGGAGATCGGCGACATCGCTCTTGAGGCTTTATCCCCGCTAAAATTCGGCGAGACATGTTCAGCATTTATAAATTCCGATATCAGAAAAGCAATACAGTATGGTGCTACACGCGGTGACATTACTGCAGGTATTATTACTTCAATTGTTTCAAACTATCTGAACAGGGTTGTGGGTAACAGGACTATTGGAAAGCATATTGTTCTGCAGGGCGGAGTTGCAAAAAACAAAGCAGTTCCTCTTGCGTTTGCAATGCTGCTTGATAAAAATATTCTAATACCGCCGGATCCGGAACTTCTCGGATGTTTTGGAGTGGGAATACTTGCCAAGCAGAAAATGCAGGACGGTTTCATTGATAAAGGTGAATTTGATATAGATAAAATTCTTGAATCGGAAATTATTCATGACAGAGAATTTACCTGTAAGGCCTGCGACAATTTCTGCCCTATAAAAGTTCTCAGCGTAAATGGTCATAAGTATATGTTCGGCGGAAGATGCAATAAATATGCCAACACAAGAAAGAAAAAAATTATAGATGAATCAAAAGTATTTAATTATATAGAAAAAAGAAATGATCTCATGTTCAAGGAACTGGCACCTGAACCAGGATCACTTGTTAAAAAACGTGATTACGTTATCGGCGTGCCTATGGCATTCTCAATTTATACTTTATGGCCGTTTTATTCCTGGTTCTTTCATACTCTTGGAATTGAAATCAGATTATCAAAGGAAATTCTGCACGAAGGAATAGCTAAAACTGAAAGTGCGTACTGCTTCCCTGCTGAAATAGCACACGGTGCTGTTCAATCCTGTATTCATGAGGGTGTTGATTATATTTTTGTTCCACACTTCAGAGATATGCCGAGCTATGAGGACGACGTGCACGCGAACTTCTGTCCGATTACACAGAGTCTTCCGTATTATATAAAAAAGGCTTTCACTGATTTCCCTGAAGACAGATTTTTATCGCCTATAATAAGTTTTAAATATGGTCTTGATAAAGCTCTTGAGGGAATACTTGAAATAGGAAAAGTTTTGAAAATATCAGACAGCGAAATCAGGAAAGCTTTTGATGTAGGAAATGCGAAGCAGCAGGAATTCTTCAAAAAATATAAAGAGATAGGCAAGGAAGCGCTTGAAAAAGCAAGATCACTTGATCATCCTGTAATTGCACTTCTCGGTAGACCGTACAATGCTTTCACGCGTGATGCAAATATGGGTATTCCTTTAAAATTTACAAGCCGCGGATATTCGATTATTCCTTTTGATATGCTTCCAATTGAGAATTCAGAAATTTTCGACAATATGTACTGGTATTACGGCCAGCAGGATATGAGAGCTGCGGCATTTATCAAAAATGAAAAAAATATGTTTATAACTTTTATTTCAAATTTCTCATGCGCACCGGATTCATTCATGCTTCACTATGTTAAATGGATGATGGGAATGAAACCGTTCCTGATTCTTGAGCTTGATTCCCATTCTGCTGATGCGGGAATTGATACAAGGGTTGAAGCTTTTCTCGATATTATCGAAGGCTATAAATCAAAATATGTAGCAGGCGAGGAAGACCGGTATGATAATGGACTCCGTTTTGTTAACAATGGGAAAGACCGTCTGCATGTTTATGACGATATCAACAAGAAGAAAATTGAAATATTCGGAAATAAAAAAGTCAAGATGCTGCTTTCTAATATGGGCAGGCTTTCTACTGAGCTTTTTGCTGCAAGTCTCCGCGGAATTGAGGTTAATGCTGAAGCAATGCCTCTGCCTGATACTTACACACTCCAGCTTGCAAGAAGCAACATGTCAGGAAAGGAATGTCTTCCTTCCCAGCTTGTTATTGGATCAGCACTTCAGTATTTAATGTCTGATAAATACAGGAAAGATGAAACATATCTGCTATTTGTGCCTACAACAACAGGCCCTTGCAGAACAGGCCAGTATTACATTTTCTATGAGAATCTTTTTAAAGATATGCGTATGGAAAATGTAGTGGTTGTAACACTTGGTTCTGAAAATTCATATAATGAGCTTGGTCCTACATTCTCACAGAAAGCCTGGTGGGCAATGTCAATTGCTGACGCCATGAAAGATGTAGAAACATCTCTCAGAAGCTGTGCGGTTGATCCTACGACAGCTATAGCCAAGTACGACGAACTCTGGCAGCAGCTAATTGAAATTGCTGAAAAAGATATTTTTAAAGTATTGCCTACATTAAGAAAAATAGCAAATGAGATCGCAAGAATTCCTCTTAAACATAAAATGGAAGATCAGCCTAAGATTCTTATTGTTGGAGAAATTTATGTCAGAAGAGATGACTTTGCTGTTGATGAGCTGATAAAGCTTCTCAGTAAAAAAGGTATTATAGGTAAAGTTTCAGGTGTCGGGGAGTGGATTTACTATTGTGACCATACAAGAAAACATGAGCTGAAGAAAAATTTAAAATTACTTCCAGTTTATAAACGTGCATTTTCAAAAGAATTCAAGTCGCTAATAGAATGGAAGATTGAAGAAATCTGGAAGCATAATGTAGATAAACAGGTTCAGAAGGCTTTATCTCCAACTAATCTTATACCTCATACGCCGCATAACATGGAAGAAATTATGGGGAATGCAAATAAAAATTTTGTTACAGCAGAGCTTGAATCTGAAATTTCAATATCCAGCGGTGTTTCTTATACTGCTATGATGCATGATTTTTCAGGCATAATAAATATTTCACCATTTGCCTGTTTAATCGGCCGTGTTATAGAGGGACTGGTCAGTCCATGGGCGCGTGAAAAAAATTATCCAATGATGTCTATAGAAATAGACGGGGAAACTCTCCCGCCTGTTATTATTAACAAGCTGGAAATTTTCATGCTGAATGTATTGAGATACCACGGAAAGCTTGATGCGAAAGATCTTGTTGAGAGAATTGATATTAAGGATAATTCTCTAAGCAGAAGAATCAGCAGATAAGTAAAACTGATAGTTAAATAAAAAGCCGGTTGAGATTTCAATCGGCTTTTTTTATATGTCATCCTCGCGAATGCGGGGATCCAGATTACAGTATTGATTGCCTATAAAGCAAAACGTCATCGTGCTGTGATAAATAATTACATTTATCTATCCAAAAAAACTATATTTGGATTCACCCGTGGGTGCAGGCCATCGCCTGCGCGGGAATGACAGATTTTATCAATACTTCTCAATTACTGGTTTAACTTTATCTGATTTTAGTTTATCTTTAATATCCTGTCTGCCTTTATTGAACTTGTCTGAAATTTCCTGTGTGGCTTTCTGATGAGCTTCCTTAACACTCTGTATGGCTTCGTAATTCATTCTCTGAACTTCCTGAACTTTATTCAGATCACTTTTTATTCTTTCAAATTCAGTGTATATATTATCTTTTCTTGATTTGTAATCATTTACTATATCATCAATAGTTAATGCAGCTGCCTGGTTCTGCATCATATCATCCTGAACCTGTTCTTCTACATTTGAAATTTTATCCCCTGCTTCATTTAACTGATTTTTCTTTTTATTAGTTTTAATCTGTCCGTCAAGTTTTTGAGTTTCTTTACCGGCATTTTCGTTTCTTACTTTTAATTTAGAGCTGTAATCGTCATATTTTTTAACAGCATCTTTCGGATTATCCTCAAAATTTTTATTTCTCGACTTTCTCCATGCTTCTGAATTTTCATTGGATGCCTTGGATGGAGGATCACCAAGATTTGTTTCAGACATGTCGCCTGATTCAAGTTTTTTATCTCCATAAGGATTGTTCAGATCAAGCTTTCCTTCATCAAGATCCACCCTCGTTTCTCCTGATTTGCTGACAGAAACTTTAAACTCAGTGCCGCGAACAGATGCTACAGCAGTTGGAGTATAAACTTTCTTTTTATTGTCTTTACCCATTTTTTTGAAAGTAGCGAATAAATTGCCTGATGATATGGATACATTTTCAGACTCTTTTATTCCGGCATTGCCGACTGTAATAGAGCTTTTTTCTTTTACTGCAATTTTGCTTCCATCTTTATATGTGATGTCAGCATTTGATCCTGTTCCCGTTTTCACAATGTCGCCGGATTTCAGATCCATGCCTGATGAAATCTGAATCAGTTTACCGCTTCTTGTCAGGGAAACATCACCGATAAAAAATGATAATTGTGCTGCATTAAGGTAACATGCGCTTAACAATATAAAAGCTGTAATCGAAAATATTTTTTTCATATAAAACTCCTGGAAATTTTAAATTTATTTATAGTCCATTTAAATAAAGCCTTATTGCCGCCCAGTATGCAGGATGTCTGAATTCCTTTCTGGATTTCAAATATAATTTGGCTTTTTCAAAAGAAGCAATAACATTTTCTCCTTCAGACAATTTTTTATAAAAACTGTCTGCAAAAAGTGCTGAATTTATATCGCGGACTTTCGGGTCGCTGATTACAACTGAAGCAGCTCCTCCGGCAGATGCAAATATTGAAAAATTTGAATAACCTATATTTTTTAAGGAATCTGAAGATGAGTATATAAAGTCTGAAGATTTAGTTAAATTAAAAAAATTAATTCCGCTGATAGACATTGACATATCAACCGGATTATAAATAATTTTTGACATGATATGGCAAATGTTTCCATCAGATGATACTTTGAATCTGCTTTCTGATATTGCGGTTTTTTCAAGATTACAAAATAATTCTGAACAATCGCCGCTGATTAAATTTATTTTTCCTCCAGGTTTTTTTACCGGATTTAATGCAGATAATAATGATGAAATATAATATATTTTGTGGGACTCGTCAAGAAAAACTTTAGAGCCCATAATCTCATATGGGACTTTTTCAAGATCATTATCTGTTATAAAATAAATAGTTTTCTTTTTCTTATAATGAGTTTCCAGCGGAGAAAAAATTTCATTTATGGCTTTAGATTCAGCATAGGTATTTTTAAATGAGGAAATTTTTTCTTCATATGAATCAAGAACAGGTTTTAATTTTTCATATCCATTGTCAATAATCAGAGCTGTTATAAAATTATTACCGATTACCCATGAGAAAATATTTTTACCGTTTTTTATATTGTATATTATTACGGAATCAGCTGATAATTTTTTCTGTATAGTCTCAATTGGAATTTCTTTAAATAGTCTTGTTATTAAAATCTGCGGATATTCATCAGACAATAGAAGAGCCTGTGAATCATTTTTTCCGGATAATATATCTGAAGGTATTTCAGGAACTTTTTTCAAATAAGCTCTTGCAGTTACGTGTTTTTTGAAATCTGAATACATTACTGCATCTGCGTAATTTTCTGTACGCATTTTATAGTTAATAAATGCGTCTATAACATCAAATAGAAGTTCCTTCATTTTAAATGCGGAGATATTTTCTGTATTTAATATAAAATAATTAATTGATTCGCTGAAAATCTTCTCAAGTAATAATTTATCATTTTCAGATGGATTTTTTAATTTTGAAAAACGCAATAATTCAACTTTTGATTTAATTAATAGTGATGCGGTTTTTTCTTCTTCAGTTATATCACTCTGGTTTAATAATTTCATTATTCTCTGCTGGGCGCTGCTTCCCTTATCAAGAGACGCTTCAAGCTCGGTAATTGTCAGTTGTAGCGATTTCCATTGTATATTTTCCCGGGACAGATTTTTTTCAGCCTGAATATATGCATCGTATAATTTATACGGTAAATTCTGTTTTTTTAATCTTGCAGCTTTTTCAAGATTCAGCCTTGCTTTTAAAATTGAGAAATCCGATTTTTCAGAATTTTTTATTGCTTTATCAATTATTTGATCATAATCTGATATGATTGATTTTGATTTGTCAGCAAATATTTTTTTATTATCAATAAGAGATATAAAAAGCCAGGAGTTTTTATACTTGTTGGGTTTCATTTCATCAGTTGATTTAATCCCGTCATTCAGCAGATAGAAAATTATATTCTCATAGTATGATGGCCTGTTTTTGCCGCTTAATTTTAAAATAAGATCCTGATTTAAATCATTTAATCCGGCTAATTTCAGGTATGATCTGTAAATTATTGTAATATTAATTCCTCTAATGCCGTTAGTTATTTTTACTGCGTCTTCAATTTTTTTTAATGATTCTTCATATTCATTATTTTTAAGAAGAACAACAGCATCGATTAATGCTTTTTCTTTGAAATCTGAAAAGTTGAGGCCTGATTTGGAAATTATCTCTTCAGCTCCGGCAATATCCCCATCAGTAAGTCTTAACAATGATTTTATAAGAATAGCCTTTTTTGCTTCTTCAGAATTATTGTTAATTTTTTCTTCTATTGATGCAACTTTATCAGCAAGATTTTTTGCCTGTTCAAAATTACCTGATCTGAAGGCAAAAACTGTATTTTTTAAAATCAGTACGCTGCTTTTTTCTCTCTCTTCCGAAGGGACAGGCTGGACTTTTTTTATATTAACCGGTCCTGATAATGCGAGTGATTTTTTTGTTTTGGTTAAATCAATAGAACCTGTTGTGTTAATATCAAAAAGCATATTTGCAGTATCTTCATCTTTTTCGTATGATATAAACAAAATATTTTTTATTCCGGAATACAAAGCAGATTCAAATATGAGCATAAGATCATCAGCATTACTCAAATCTGTTTTTTTGGCTAAAAGTTTGTATGCAGCGCCTGTTTTTGCAAATAATATTGATGGCTTCAATGGATTGTCAGCAGTATCAAGCAGTATTGATGAATTTGCCAAATCAATTTCCCAGTTGTCTACATATTCAGCGATGTATCCGGCAGAGGTGAAATTTTCCTTAATTAATTTTGATGTAGTAAAAATTTTCTTCAGTGAAGCGGTAATGGTAGTTAATAAATTTTTTACTCTCGCAAAGGAAGGAGTTATGAAATAAGTCATTTCAGCAGATATGTATTTTCTTACAGAAATAAAAGCAGGATCAGCAATAATGAATATTTTCTTATCTTCCAAACCAATAAAAGATGATATTTTATCTGAGATTTTTTTATCAGTAATTGATGATATGAATTTATATTGAACTTTTCCATTATTGATTTTCCAGGCAGAAAGGTTATGCCCGGTTAAATGAAATTTTATAACTGTTTCTTTATATTCATTTAGATCCGGTGAAGAAATTTGAATGAAGTCTGAGAATAAAGGTTTTTTCTCAGAAATTGATTTAACAAGATTTTTTACAGATAAATTATTATCTTTTATCTTTTCGTTTAATGTAGTAATTTCTTTTGATTCAGGCGCAGAACCGGATTCAAGGAGCTTTGAAATTTTATTTCTAAAAGATTCATCTTCATTATTTTTTAAAATAAAAGTTTTATAAGCTGCAATATCATCTGAATTATTAAAAACAGTTTCATTGGAATAGATTGAAACAAGTCTTGTATATGTGTATTTTCTCTCTGAAATAGAAAATGCCCTTAAAACATCTCCCATGGAAATCAGCAGAGCTGCATATTTATCGAACATCTTTTCAATTGATTTAATATTTTCCGAGAAATAGATAGGCGATGATTCTGCAATATTAGATGCTTTCTGAAAATATTCGGATGCATACATTAGTGAGTCTTTGCCTTCTACAATTGATCCAGATTCAGTCAGGAAAACCGCAAGACTGAAATAGGAACTGAAGAGAAGATCCTGATACATGTATTTTTCTGCATTATCCTTTGCATCTATGTATAATTCATATGCTTTATTGAATGTTCCAATTCGGTTATAACAGGCAGCAGTGTTCAGCAGCAGTTTGATGTATAATTTTTTTGATTCATAATTTTCTGCTGAATCGAGCGCTTTTTCAAATTTAGAAAGAGCCTTGCTGTATAGTGAATATATTTCTGTTCCTTTTTTTATATATGTTAAAGCATCTTTCTCGTCAGCTGAAGTGACCTTATATGCATCATCAAATAACTCGGCTTTATAAAAGTAAAGAACACCTAAAGCAATATCGATTTTATAATAAACATTATCAGCATCCTGTTTGATTTTTTTCTTTAGGTCAGCAATATCCTTTTCTTCAACTTTTTTATCACGGATTTCAGCATTTTTTTTCAGTTCTTTAATATCTTCTTTAAATTTATTATTTTCGTAATTTTGTCTGAAAGAATTAATTTTCTCTATCAGTTTATTTATATCATCAGCTGATAATTCCCTGCTCTGCAGATTGTTTTCAATAAATGTCGCCTGTAGATTCACGAGATTCATTATTGATGTGAAAGCGCCCTCAATGTCGTTTACTTTTGGAGATGTTGCAAAATCCCAGGCTTCAGAAAATTGTTTTTTTGATTCCTTATAATTTTTAAGTTTATAAAAATAAAATCCGGAATTGTTAAGAGTTGCAGTCATTGAATCGAGCGCTGTTTTTGATTTCATTTTTTTTAAAATTACGATTTTTTTATTAAGAGTTTCAACTGCCATGCTGTAATTTTCCATTAAAGAATAAATCTCCTCTTTCAGGGAAAGACCATACAGCTTTTTATCTTTTGTGCCGAGACTTGTGAAAATTTTATTATTTCCGATTACTACAGTATCCTGTCCGAGATCGTACAGAGGAAACGGATTGAAACCGAAAAGTTTTATCTGAACATAATATTTTTCATCGATATCCGGATAGGTTTCAAGAAGCTTTTCAGACTTATCAAGATATGAAAGGGCCTTTTCAAATTCTCCAGTTTCTTTATAACAGTAGGCGATTTCCTGATAGTATCGCGATTTATCAATTGGATATTTTGAGTTTTCTGCAATGTTAATAAGTTTTTCATACCAGATTATTGATTCGCTGTATTTTTTTTCCATTCTGTTGAAAAGGGCTAAATATTTACTTAGTAGAAATTTTTGCCGTCCGTATTTGCTGCTTCCGGCAGAAAGGGAATCGTAAATGTATATTGCATTTTTCAGTTCTGCACGCGCTTTTTCATTTTCCCCGATTTGCCAGTAGCAGTATGCAAGATGATAATAGAGCATTGCTTCTTCTATTAATGATCCGTATGTTTTTTTATATTTCTGGGATTTTTTGTAATTGAGAAGAGCTTGCGGAAAATTCATTAATAAAAAATAACTATTTGCCAGATTCAAATGAAGATTGCCGTGATTTTCCGGATTGGTGTTTTCATTATTTGTTGATAAAGCCTTTTCAAGAATATCAATATTTTTTTCCAGCAGATATGGAGGGAAAACACGGCTGATTTTTTTCTCATGTTTGCCGTCATCCTCGGTTCTTTTTATATCGATATACTGATAGATCCATGATTTTAAAATATACGGGTCTATAAAAGTTCCATCAATGAATTGAGCCCAATCTACCTGCTCATTTGCCTTTTTAAAATTTTCAATAAGTCCGTTTATTCCTGCAGGCTGCCCTGCTTCTAAAGGCAGGTCTGATCTTTCAGCTAATCTTCCGACTCTTGTATATATATAACCAAGGCCGTAAATTAATGCCTTGTCAAAGTTCTGACGCGCCTCTGTAAGTTTTCCGCGATATTTTTTTTCAAGCTGCAGGATGCTTTTTTCGCCATAAAATGTAGTATAAGAATCGATATAAAGGACATGAGCTCTTGAAGCATATTTATTGTAAACATCTCCGAGGTTTCTGATCGTGTTTATGTAGCTCATAAGGCTTACATATTTTTCATACATCTGCGCAGCTTCAGAAAAATTTCCGTTATTTTCGGATCTTTCGCCGGACTCTTCATAATATTCAATAAGAAACTTCAGTTTATCGCGGAAATTTTTCTCCCTGAATAAATACCTGTATTTTGAAGCAGCAGCATAATAATATTTTTCAGTTTCCGGCAGGTTTTTTTCCTTTAAAAATATATCACCTAAAAGAATTGCATTTTTATAGTAAAGTATATCTGTCGGGTTGGAATGATTGAAAACTTCAATGAGAATTTTTTTGGCTTCTTCAATATTGTCTGAGTCAATAAGAGCCTGACCTTCGACCAGGAAAAGAAGAGACATTGTATCCTTGTCAGATTTATATTTTTCTTTAAGCTTATTTGAAAAAATTATTCTTGAACCGGGTGCCAGGGTATTTGTTATTTCAATAAACTGTTTTATAATTCTGGATTTTTCAGAAGCAGACCCTTTTTTAAATACATCCATAAATATCGGACTGAAATCTTCTTCAATGAATTTATATGTAAGCTGATTATACTTGAGATTGATGATATTGAGTCTTGGGTAATCTTTATATCTGGTTATAATTTCATTATAATAACTTATTGTTTTATTTTTATCAGTATGAGCATCTGAAGCTGCAAGCTCAAGGATAAAAGGTACATAATAATTTAAATCTTTATCCTGTTTGAATTTATTGGAGTAATTATCAAGAACAGCTGCCGCACTTTTGTTTGAATTCAAGGCAGATAAATATTCATATACAACCATAGAAAATTCATTGCCCTGTTTATAAAATTTACCGGCAAGATTCAGAATTTCAGCTTTATTATGTTTGTCCCCTTTTGTATTGTAATGTATAAACGCATCAGCAAGAGCTTTATATGCATACACCAGCGATATTTTATCTTTACTTTTTCCAAAGTAATGGAAAACCATTTCGAGTCCTAAAATGTAGGATTCCTGATCATTGTAATCATTAAGATAAGATTCTGCAAGATTATACTGCCTTCTGGGATCTGGACGTTTAGGAATAATTCCTGTATCTGGAATTAAATTAATATTAAAATTTGCATCTGTGTGATCAGTATAGACAATAACTCCTTTGACTGTCGGACTTTCAAAAACAGGAATCCATTTTGAATTGAAAGAGGATTTTGACCTTAATGTAAGAGGATATTCCGTTGAATCTTTTAAATTTCTATGAATCAGCACAGCATTATCGTTCATATCAATTTTGCCGTCACCATTCGTGTCTGTTTCAATTTCTGTATAAATTATTTCAGATGAGTCCGTTTTATAAGAAGGATAGAATTTAATTGTGTTGTTTTTAAGCAGAACTTTTTCTTCACCGGTTCCAGTATCAACTTCATATATATCGCCTAGGCTTTCGTCTCTGTAGGATATGAAAATAATTTTTTTACCGTCAGGTGAAAACTTAGGATGAACTCCGCCCTTGGTAGTGATCTGCTTTTTATTATCTCCACCTGAATCCATCACCCATATATTTTCTATTAGAGGTGTAGATATTGTACCGGAGCCTGTTCCAGGATTAGTACCGGACACATTACCAGTTGTTCCTGTACGTGTATTTCCCGCGTTCCTTCTATTTGATGAAAATACAATTTTTTTCCCATCTGGAGACCATGAAGGAGAGGCATCTTTTATTGATGAAAATATTTTTTTTGATCTGCCTCTTATTGAGCTGAGATTTTTTGAAGTGGAGTCAATTGTAAGAGGTCTTGCAAGAGGCAAATCTGCAATTCTGAAAATTTCCTCCGGATCAATACTTGTTGAATAAATATCACCTTCCGGATCCTCCCTGTTTGAAACAAAAAGAAGCGTTTTGCCGTCCGGTGAAACAGCAGGTGAAAAATCTTTAGATGAATGCCTGGTTAAACGTATAGTTCTGATATCTGTCAGAGATCTGAGGTAAATATCGAAATTCCCCTTTTCTCTGTCAGAAGAATAATACAGATATAATCCGTCTTTGGTAATATCGCCTTCGGTTTCTATTGCCTGCTCAATTGTAAGTGCAATTGGACGCCCGATGTCTGATTTGAAATTTTTATCAATAACATCCTTATAGCTGAATAGATTCTTTTTTTCATCGCATGAAACAGTGAGCAGGGATAGTATAAGGAATATATAGACTATATTTTTCATAGCTGATTATTTCTTCCTTTGCCACTGGCCGTTTTTATTCTGAATCCAGTCATTTTTTAAGGCTGAATCAGCCTGATCATCAGCAAAAATTTTACCAAGACCTGTAATTGTATCTTCATCCGGCTTGTCATTTTTTACATTCTGCACCGCTTTTGTAAATATGGATCTTCTGGCATTATTTTCTTCCTCAATAACTTTCAGGAGCACATTTTTTTCTGAAGCAGAGTTTTCATATTTATTTATTTTTATATAAGAGACATAACCTGTATTTGATTCGCCGAGCGCACCTTCATCTTTATAACTTCTGATTTTATCATAATGAAATTCCCTGATCTTCATTGCCTTGAAAAGCTCCGGGTCTGAAGCTGCTGCAGTACTTGACCCCTGGGTTCTGTGAACAGTTGTTCTGATTGAAGATATAACCCAGGCATCTTTTTCAAGTTCCTTGTATTCTCCGATGATCTGCCTTTCAATTACGGTTTTTTCTCCGGTTATATGAATTTTAGGAGGAACAATACCGATAAAGGATGAGCAGCTGCTTAAAACTGTGATTATAAAAAGGAAAAGCAATAATCGCGTTATTTTTCTCATATCAATCCCCTCTTGAAACTTTTCTTAAATATTCCTGAATAGGTATCCGGTCGAATTCCACCTTGTCTTCTTCAACTGCAATTATTACGCCTAAAGTTTTTTTAGTCAATAGGACTGTTGTATATACCAGGCCTTTATCAAGATTGAAATTAAAGCTTTCAATATTCATTGTGTTATCCAATGCAAACTGGGCAGAGCCGAGTTTTGATTTTCCTTTTTCAACGCTTAAACCTTTCATAAGGCTATTGGCAAACTTCTCCCCGACTTTATATATATGGATATAACCTTTTGCTGTTAGTTCCTTGTTTATATTTACTCCGCGTCCGGAAAAATTTGCATTTAACGAAAGAAGCGCCTCTTCGCTTTTCTGCATAGCGTCAGGATCGTCTATCAGTCCTATGTTCATGTTTGTGATATCTGCAGCTATGCTGAATTCCATGTTTTCTGTTTTGAAATCTGAGAGATTAAAAAGTATATTTTTACTTAAAAGAGTGCCGCCTATAAGATTAGCTTTTAAAAATGGAATCTGGAAAACATTTTCTTTGAAATACATTGAAGCTCTTAAGTTGGTAAGATATTCGAAAGAGAAATCACGCGCAGGATGCTTTGCTTTAACTGATTTTATTCTAAAATTAATTTTATCTTTAAACAGATCGCTGTCAATAATTCTGCTTTTGCTTATAGTCAGCATGCTTTCAGATGCATCTTTACTCTTGAATAAATACTCAAAAGGAAAATCAAGTTCAATTCCTGTAACTGCAATTTTTCTGGAAGGGTTCTGGACATTGATATTATTCATGATAATATTGCCTGTGGCTTTTCCTGTTTTCAAATCGCCTTTCATTAATGCATTTATTTCTGCCTTTCCGGAAAGTTTCCATTCGCCGAAACTCTTTTCATTTGGAGCGTCAAGTTTCATTGTTATTTTTATATCGGAATTTGAAATTGGTTTTGTTTTTAAATCAATATAACCCGCTGCTCTGATTTCAGCTTTTTTCTCAATGCTTCCGATAAAAAGATTTTTTACGGAAAGCCTTTTATCTTTTTTAGAATAGTTGATATTTCCCGATAGTGCTGCATCAGTGATGGAGAAATCCGGCGATTTCACAATAAAATTAAATCCGGCTGCGATGTTATCCCCTGCCATATTAAAATCTGAATTAAGCGTGAGGTAGATCGGCTTTTTCAGAGGAATTTTTAAAACCTGCTTTTCAATTCTGTCTGTTACCATAGGAGCTAAAGCGTCTTTTATAAATACAAATTTTTCTATATTGAGATTCCCGGATGTTCCATTTTTAAGAGAGATTTTGCTTTTTAAAAACAGTTCTACAGCATTGATTTTTGTATCAGGATCAAAATATTTCAAATCAAACGAGTTTACTGTTATATCAGAAAAAGAATTATATGAGTCGATATCCGTGTTGATTGAAAGGCCATTCGCGCCTGAGGCGCTGCCGGCGAGTGTGTAGTTGAATCTTGGCGCTGTCAGGCCGAGTTTGATTTTCATGTTCTCGTTTGTTTTACGGACTTCAAATATCAGGCTGATATTTTGTATATTTGTTTCGAGATTTTCAGTTTTAAAATAAACAACCGGAACTGCAAGTTTACCTGAAATTAAAATATCAGACAGTGATCCGCTGATAGTCATTGGGAAAAGAGAAATCCTTCCGCGGAAGCTGGTTTTTTGATTTTTATTTAGACTCAAGTAATATGGATAAAAATCATCGAGGACAATATTGCTTTCAGTAACCGCGAGATTCAGATACATGTTTTTTGAAGCATTTGAAACTATTCCTGAAAATTTAAGCCAGTTTTTACCTGCGAAATTTACTGTAAAATGCCCGAGTGTAACCTGGTCATTGTAGGGATTGTAATTTAAGTCATACGACAAAATAAAATTAAGCGGAGCCAGATGAGTATTTTTGAATCTTACCGGAGTTTTGTAAGTTCCGAATTTCAGCCTGCTTGCAAATTTTGATTCTGATTTATTATATCCGATATTCATTGTTAAGATAAGTTCCGGCGATGCTGAAGCATCCTTTGACTTGAAAACCACTGAAACATTTTCGCGGGGATTAAGCGAGACATTAAGAGTTTTCAACAGAGTAGCTGCTTTTACAGACAGAGGAATTTTTTTTACAGGGGGGATATCCGCTTCAACTGACATGGAAATGCTTTCTGCTGATGCTTCGAACTTTGATGATTTAGCATAAACCCTTAGATCATCGAGAATTATTTTTACGTACGCACTTACATTTATAGGGAGAGATATTTCATCTGAACCTGATTCATCTTTTTCTTTCGGAGAGGGTTTTTTCTTTTTATCCGGCTTGCCTTCTTTCATTAATTTTGAGAAACTCCATACGCCGTTTCTTTCTTCAATGTAAATTCTTGGGCTGTAAATTCCGAGTTCTCCGATTCTCAAAACACCTGTAAAAATTTTAAGCAGGCTGTAATCCAGAACCAGTTTTTTTACTTCGAAAAGTTTTGAATTTTCAAACTGTTTGCCGTTTTTAATTGATATGTTTTCAATTTTAAATCCGTAGAAAATATTGAATTCCCTGACATTGAGTGAAAGAGTTCCAGTTGTAATTGAATTGAATACTGTAACAGCGAGCTTCTCAGTTCTTTCAGCATTCAGGTATAGCCTGGCTGTTATCAGAACAATAATAACAAGAGCAATTATAAAAACAGGTATTCGGATGAGCACTGTTTTTAATGTCTGTATTATTATTTTATGTGATAAAGGCCTTACAGGTTTTATTTTTTCTTCTGCTTCCATATTACATCCTTAATTTAAAATTGAATTATAAATTAAGCAACATTAATTTCAAGCAGATATTCCCTGGCCCCCTCTCTTTTTTAAGGAAAAGAGAGGGGGAATAGTGCAAAACAGGCTGATTTGGAAACAGGATAAAACAGATTTGAAAATAAAAGTATATTCTAATGTTTAAGTCTGTTTTTTTTATTAAAGAGTGAACAAAAAAGCAATATCAGGAAGCGGTTTTATTTTATCTGAATTTTTTAATATATTGACTAAATAAACATTATAGTTGTATTTGTTTATAAATTTAAATGTTATTAATCAGAGTAAAATTTATAAACATTATATCGTTTTAGAATTTTTTTTTAATCAACACTTTCATAATAATATTTACAGGAAAGGTGAAATTCCTTGAGAAAAATTTTAATTAAAACTATAGTATTTATCCCTCTGTTCCTTTTTATTGTAATTCCCCTGAATGCTGAATATCTTTTCCTCAAAGACGGATCAATTATTAAAGGCAAAATTGTTTCTGAAACTGCGAATGATGTTGTTATTCGTGACGAAAAGAATAAAGTATTAAACTATCCGCACAATAAAGTTCTGAGAGTTTTGTACACAGAGATCAGCATGGGAAAGGTTTACGTTCAGATGAAAAGCGGCGAGAATTTCAAGGGCTACATGATAGATGAAGACCGCGATTCATATATATTCAGACATGACATTAACAAGCCTGAAGAATTTACAGTAAAAAGATCCAAGGTGCTTTTTATTGCAGAAAGGAATCCGTCTGAGCTTCAGGGTGAAAGCACTCATAATGAAATATCACTTAAGTGGTCTCCGCCATACGACAAAATGAAATTATATAATGTATATTTAAAAAAAAATAAAGATGATAAATTTACTTTAGCTGATACTTCCTGGTCAAATACCGCCAGATTGAAGAACCTTAACAGCTTCACAAAATATACAATAAAGGTAACCGGAGTTGATGACTCCGGTACTGAAACAACTCCGAGTAATGAAATTGAAGTAACTACTTATGCAAAAGTTGAAGTGAAACTGAAAGATGGAAAATCATTCAGGACATATCTTTCTTCCGAAGACTGGGAAAAATATACTTTCCGAGATGATCCTGGAGTGAAAAAAGAATATTCTGTAAAGCGTTTAGAGGTTGTTTTTATTACTGAACGCTATCCGACCAGACTGAAAGGAGAAGGAGGTTTTTCAGAGATCTCACTCGGCTGGGATTTGCCGTTTGATAGTATGAAATATTTCAATGTTTATTATAAAAAGAGTAAAGATGATAAATATATTATTGCTGATAAAGCTGGATCAAACTCATTTAAACTGAAAAACCTGAACAGCAACACTAAATATTTTATTAAAGTTACAGGTATCACTGAAGCCGGTACTGAAACAACTCCGAGTAACGAAATTGAAATCATGACAAAAAATATTCCGACGTCTAAATCGAAATTTCTCTTTCAGATAAACCCTGCAGTTTTAATTCCTGTAGGTAACTTTTCCACAATTTCTGATGCAGGTTACGGCGGATATTTTGTATTCGCCCTTAAATATGAAGGTTTCATTACTGGATTTGAAACTGGATTATTTAATTTCAATGGCCAAAAAACATCAGTTCAGGGAATGCTCGCTGTTAACCGAATGCTGTTTCTGCCAATGACATGGATGTTCGGTTACAGGTTTAATCTGCCAAAATCGTTCAGCATAACTCCGCTGATATCCGTTGGCGCTGCTTATTTTAACATTGCAACAAAGATACCCCAAACAAGGGAATTGAACTATTTTGATCCATATATTAAAACAGGTGTTTCTGCTGATTACACATTCTCGGAACTGTTTTCTCTTGGAATGGCTTTGGAATACGGAATGTTTTTAGAAAAAACAGCTCCTTTGATGTTTCTTTCAGTTTCAGTACAGTGCCAGTTCAGATTTTAAATATGTAAAGGTATAACTTATGAAAAAGAGATTATTTTCAATTCTGCTTCTGATTTTAATCGGATTATCCTGCAATGACCTGAACAATTTATTTGATGATATAAATTCATATAACATTGTATTTAAAGGGCTGACTCACCAGTATCTTGCTTCATCCAATATGACGAAAGATACTGTTGGCGGAGTAGATGCAGCTGGATTGGGATCGCCATCTTATTCAAACGGGGTTTTAAACGGTTTTTTAGATGGAGCTTCCCCAAAGACAATATCTGTGCCAAGTTCTGTAGTAAATATTGCAGGAGACTATACAATTAGTATTTGGATCAAGGTAGTATCCGTTGGTACTGAAAACAATCCTGTCATAACTTTGCTTGCTGATTCCCCTGTTCAGTCAGGAGATTTAAAACATGCAGTAAACCATGTCTTAAGGATTGAATCAAATGATGTATTTAATAGTATCAGATTTCAAAATGGAACGAACATTGGTTCGGGGTTTTATGAAGCAACTACTTTTGCAACTTCATATAACTATATGGATGGTATTTGGCATCAAGCCACTGCTGTAGTTTCCGGAAACTACATGTCTTTATATGTGGATGGTAAATTAATGAAAAGTGAGAATCGAGGTGCAGTTTTGTATTCAACATCGCAGCGATTGTACTTTGGTGTAAATCGTAATGGTTTAAATAATCCTCTAGGATATTTCGGTGGCAGCATAGGCAGAACCAACATCTGGGCCAGGGCTTTATCTGCTGCGGAAGCTGCAGATCTGTATAGTCTGGAAAAGGTTCTTTATCCTTAGGCTATTGTCATTTGATTTAGTTTGCGGATATGCCTCTGAAATTTTTTTTTCCGGCAAGAGTTTCCCTACAGTAATTCAGGGGTAAGAGCCCGGTTTTATTGAGTATTTCCAGTCAATTTTATCCGAATGCTCTATTTTTGTACTTGCAGAATTTTATCATCCTGCTTCTAAGTGTTAATTCAATTATAATTTTATCCTACCGGAGCAAGTCATGAAGACAAAGTTTAATTTATTGGCAATAATAATGCTGTTCGGTGCATTTGCGTTTACAGCATGCAGCAATTCCGCTTCAGGTGTGAGCAGCGCTATTGATGAAAACAGATCAGGAATTGCACTGGTAACAGCGTCTGAAGGGGGTACAGTTACATATAACAATGAAATCACATTAAGTGTTCCGGCAGAAGCAGTTGCTGAAGACACAACAATTACTATTAAAAGACTAAGTGAATGTCCTCAGAAATTCGATGAAGGTTATACTCCTTTTGGCCAGATATATAAATTTACCCCGGATGGAACTGTTTTCAATCTCGATAAACCCGCAATCATGGAACTGAATTATAATGAAACAGCTTTGCTTGCAGCAGGACTTGATCCAAAAACTGTTTCTCTTTTTTATTACGATGAAGAAAATGGCTGGTATGTTGCAGTTGAAGGCAATGTTGAGATAAACAGGAAACAGATAACAGCCAGGGTTGAACATTTTACCATATATATTTTAATGGCAAAAGCCCTGCTGCCTGGAAACAATCCGCCGCAGGTATTATTGCAAAATCCTATACCTAATCCAATACGTGCAGGAGTCCCGATCTATATTCGTGCAACTATCCGCGACAATGATGCTGATGGAATAATCGCTTCAGCGCGTTTATATTACCGAAAACTTAAACCGGTAGCAGATTCATGGCAGAGCATTTCAATGAAAAAAGAGGCGAGGCCCAATGCCCTTGATACCTATGCAGCTGCTATACCCGCTTCATATCTAACATCCTCAAACTTAGGAACAGGCAATGATCTGGAAATTTATGTTGTGGCACATGATAATCTTGGAGCAATAACTCAAACAACAACGCGCGGATACAATATAACCAGAACCTATAATGCAGGGAGCATTACAATAACTCCTGCAACCCAGACAATATCTGCAGGTTTTGACAGTCTTTTCACAGTGAAAGGGCGCGACAGTTCCAGTGCTAATTTTCAGTTTATACCTGAAAGCTTTTCTGTTTCTAATGGACTTGGAACTGTTAAAAATTGGGGATCACAGGGTGTTTATTTCAAGGCGCAGTCAAAAGGTACAGAAACATTAACTGTATCAGATGGAATAAATTCCGCAACAGCAAGCCTGACAATTAAAAGCGGAGATATTGCATCAATATCTATACTGGATACAAACGGCCTTCCTATTAGCGGGAATCTTACTTTAACTCCAGGAAGTTCATACGAATTTGATGTTGTTGGAAAGGATGAATTTTCCAATACAATTCCTGTTAATCCTGTGTGGAGCGTTGATTCCGCTATTGGAACAATTGACAATAATGGAAAACTTACAGTTACAACAATCACCGGGGCAACAGGTAATGTAACAGCCACGCTTGGGGATCATACAGCAACTCAACAGATTAAGGTAAAGAGCACACTAAAGAATATGCTCACGTTTTCAATTGGAGGGTATTCAGGAACAATATCAGCGCCTTTTATAACACTTACAGATAACGGAACATCCAATTTGAATGGACTTGTTGCGACATTTACTACAAACGGCGCAAGAGTGGAAGTTGGAGGAGTTGTACAAACAAGCGGAACGACTTCGAACGATTTTAGAACTCCAATTGTATATACAGTTTTTGCAGAGGATGGATCATCGCAGGATTATACAGTAACAGTTCTTATAGGTGTTACTGGAGTAACGTTGAATCAATCATCTATTGTTGTAAATACAGGAAAAACAACTCAATTAACTGCAACCATATCACCTGCTAATGCAAGCAATATGGCTGTTAACTGGAGTACAAGTGATTCTGCTATAGCATCTGTTGACAATACAGGCAAGGTAACTGGAATTATGCCTGGTACTGTATCAATAACAGTAACTACCGTGGATGGAAGTAGAACAGCAAATTGTCAGGTAACAGTTGAAGATATTAAAGTTACAGGTGTATCACTTGATTTTACAGATGTAACTATACAGCCTACTTCAACCAAACAATTAACTGCAACTATAACTCCTTCAGATGCAACAAATAAAAGTATAACATGGTCAAGCAGTAATACATCCATAGCAACAGTTGATTCAACAGGACTTGTCGCAGGAGTTGCAATTGGAACTGCAACTATTACAGTAACAACATTGGATGGAGGAAAAACAACAAGTTGTATTGTAGTAATTTCAACAGATTTATTTGCAACAGCAACAACGCCGGGTGACTCTGTAGCCGTAATTGCCGGTACAGCAGTATTTGATATGATATATGCTAATAATTCTGCAAGTATAACATTTCCAACGGGTGAAGGGGATTTTCAAACAACAACACTGATTAATGATAAGTTTTTCATTGGAAAAACAGAGGTTACATACGAGCTCTGGAAGATCGTATATGACTGGGCGACCACCCGGGGGGCAAATGTGTATACTTTCGCCAATGCAGGAATAAAAGGAAATGATGGCGCTGTAGGCAAATCGACTCAGCATCCTGTAACTACTATTAACTGGCGCGATGCAATAGTTTGGTGTAACGCACTTACGGAATATTATAACGATAAAAATGGAACAGCTTTAGAATGTGTATATACGTATTCGAGTGCGGTAATACGCGATTCTCGTGATGTCAATGCAGCGGTCTGCGAAGGTGCGGTTGCCAGTACAAGTGCAAAAGGCTTTCGCCTGCCAACAGGGATGGAATGGGAGTACGCTGCAAGATACAGAATAGATTCAACAAATACGGTAGCAGGATATAGCAATCCATATTTTACTAAAGGAAATTCTGCAAGTGGAGCAATATTGGATTATACAAATAATGCAGCAACATCTGCAGTAGGAGTGTACGGTTATTATAGCTACGGAATTGCAACTGGCGTAATATCAACAGCAGAAGTAATGAGCAAAGGTTCAGCAGGTGCAAACAGTCTTGGTCTCTACGACATGAGCGGCAATGTTTTCGAATGGTGCTTTGATTTGAGCGGGGGTAACAATTACCGTTGGTGCCGGGGCGGGGCCTGGACCCACGAAGCCAGATACTTGCAAGTTGGCCACCGGGGCGAAGGCATGCCAGAAGTCGAGTACGCCCAGGTAGGCTTCCGTATTTCGAAGACTCAGTAGTCTTTTGAATTACCACCTTGTTTGAAACAGGGCAGAGCATCAGGTCAAGGAAACGGGGTACGAGTTTGGTTTTATGAGAACATTTATCTGCCCATAAAAACGTCAATTGTAGAGTTCGCACTGTGATGAAATCAATAACTCAATTTAAATTACGACAAATTACGTAGAGGGGAAGCCCTCTACGTAATGTTCTTTGAGTGAATTATATTGAGTTTCTCGGAAAATCTTATGAAAATGATTTCAATTCCATCAATTTTATTACATGACGATTTGTTAAAACACAAAAAGAACTACTGCGCTTGATTGCGTGATATCCTGCTATTAATACTGTTTTATTAAAGGAATGTAAAAGTAGTAATATAATTCACAGTTACCAAAACTTATTTGTTAATAGAAATGCATGTGTGACTATTATAATTCTATAAGATGTATGTCGGAAATGTATCAAAATCCTGTTTGACTTTATAACCTGATAGTAGTATTTTGAAATAAGCCTATATAGAATTACATATAATTGGATATTAATATGGATAACGAAACATTGCTTAATATAATGAAAGCTGAACTTGATAAGGATTTCAGTGGGATGATTTCAAGAATCATCCTATATGGTTCCCGTGCTAAAAATACTGCAAGGGAAGATTCCGATTATGATGTACTTGTAATATTAAACGAACCGGCTGACTGGGAAATAAAAGATTCCATATCTGATGTTTTATACAATCTCAATATAGAATACGAAATATTGATTTCAGTATATGTCATTAGTGAATATGATCTTACAACGATTAAAGGTAAGCAGCCTTTTATTCAAGATGCAATAGAAACAGGTATTGCAGTATGACTCTGGAGCCTAATGACAGGAAAACTCTGATTGACCATAGGTTAAACAGAGCTCAGGATACTCTTGCAGAAGCTCAACTCCTTGTTGATAACGGAATGCTGTCAGCTGCAGTTAATAGGATATACTACTGTATGTTTTATTCTCTTAGCGCTCTTGCTATCCGCGATGGATATCAGACAGGAAAGCATGCTCAGTTGATTGGGTGGTTTAATAAGACATATATTCGAACTGGTCTAATAGAACCGAGATTTGCAAAGATGATACACCACGCCTTTGATAAACGCATGATTGGAGATTATTCTGATATTCCTGAATTTACATTGCAGGAAGTCAAGCTACAGCTTCAAGACGGTACTGAGTTCATAGCTATGATTGAAGGTCTTGTGAAATAGGAGTTTTATCTTATCATAACAATCGAAATCTGTTGTTATCCGAATAATAAAAGCTGACAAGTTGTAAGCCTGCTGCATACCATTAAGTATGAGTAAAACTCCTGATGTAATCTACTATCGATAAACTACAACTGCTCTTTAAGATAATCGTATTTATGGATACATTAGCTGGATCATTTTGCTTTAAAGTGAAGTCTTGATTTTAATTTTATATAGAACATTTGTTGATATAATTATTGACAAATAAGACAAATGACATTATATTGTACGCAAGTGTCGTATTGATGAATTGTTGAAGGCGGAGGAGATTATGATAAGCCAAGCAGTAGAATATATAGAATTTAAAAAGTATCTTGATTTAAAACCCAGTACACAGATCAAAAATGAGCTGGATGTTATTGCACTTAAAAATGGAAGCATCAAAAAGCATAATGTTGAGAGACTGGCCAGTGAATATAACCTGCCATTAAAAACATTTATAAATTTCCTGTCAATATCCCACAGAACCATTCAACGTTATGCATCAAATCGATCATTGCAGCCGGATGTTGCAGATCATGCTATTGCATTAACCAAATTGCTTATTTATGGGAATGATGTTTTTGGCGATAAAGAGAAGTTTCTGCTCTGGATTGATAGTCCATCCAAAGCTCTTGGCGGTAAAATGCCATCCGAAATTATGGATTCAATAACAGGATTAGAACTAATAAAAGATGAACTTGCGCGAATAGAGTATGGAGTATATATCTGATATGATACTTTTTAGAGTTGCTAAAACGCCATATTCAAAAGATCTTACAGGGAAAGGAGCGCAGCTATCCGGCGGACGCTGGAATCCAAAAGGGGTACCCTTAATATATACTTCAGAAACAAGATCACTCGCTGCTTTGGAGTATCTTGCTCACATGGATCGAAGCATCATGCCAGCTGGAGTTAAGATACTTACCATTAAATTTAATTCATCATGCAGTATATATAATTTAGATATAAAAGCATTACCTGAAGATTGGAATATTGATCCATATAGCGGGAGTCTTCATAGTCTTACTGATATCTGGTTAAAGTCGAAGAACAACTTTATAATGAAAGTTCCTTCAGTTGTAATTCCAGAAGAACATAACTATTTAATCAATCCAATGAATCCTGATATTAAAAATACACTAATAATCGATGAGATTGATTTTGCAAGTGTATCAAAATATATTTAAACCAATTGGGCATATATACCTTGAGAACATGTTAAAATCCACTTACAGCAAATCATAAATTCTTTTTGATATGTGGTGGCATATAGATGTATGTAATGATTTATTATGTATAATAAATGATCATATCTGCCAGCCTCTTCGCTTTTATACCTTAGTAAAATCTTCCCTTCGAAGTAAACTTTTTTCCGCAGAAAATTTTTTTAAATTTTTCCATTCCGATCGTATTAATAGTGTAGGGACGCAATCCCCCGGCTCTTCGAGCCTTTCCCCCTTGGTAAGGGGGGCTGTTCCGCTCATGGGTATTGTTTTCCTTCTGACGTGCACCCCGTTTTCTGTACCAACGTATAAGGTAAAACTCATGCTGTTTT
>CAZGWD010000002.1:0-291622 GCA_964529415.1 uncultured Leptospirales bacterium
AAGCTTATTACAATTATATTTATTACTGAAACCTTCTACAAGTTTTTCCTTATGCTCAAACACTCTTCGTTTTAAATTATTCGTTACACCGACATAAAGAATAGAATTGTATTTGTTTGATATTATATAAACATAATATTTTTTCATTTTATAATAACTGCACTATGAGATTCCGGCATGCCGCTGTCGCTTCAGCCGGAATGACAAAAAATAAAACGACCAGGGCTGAAGGATGACTAAACAGTCTTTTAAACAAGTTTCCTTAGCGTTTTCTCAAGCAGCCAGGCTGTAATTCTTTTCGGAGTCAGATACGAGAAAAAATTTGCAGCCTTATTCGGAAATCCGGCCACAACAACACATCTGCCCTTGAACAATGCGTTCAATCCTGTTTCAGCAACCTTGCGCGGATCCATTGCGCTGGAATTTGAAATTTTCAAATAAGTTTTATTGGTTATGCCTGCGCCTTCATCAAAACCAGTGCTCATGAATCCGGGAATAACGCATGTAACAGCCACGCCTTTTTTTTTCAGTTCATAATGCATTGATATAGAATAACTGTGCGCAAAACTTTTACTCGCAGCATACGGCGCGAAATATGGTATCGGCTGCAGTCCCACAACTGAACCTACATTTAGAATATGTCCGCTGCAGCGCGCGATCATATCCCGGGCAACAAGAGACGACAGCGTCATTGGAGATATTGAATTTAAAACTGCAAGCTGCTCCATATCGTCGCAGTCCTGATCAGAACAGCTTCCAACCATTCCGCGGCCTGCGTTATTTACAAGAAGGGAAATTTCCAGCTTGTTTTTCCTGCACTGATTATATAGTTTTTTCGCGCCGCCGGCAATAGAAAGATCTGCAGGCATTACAATTGCCTTTATTTTATATTTTTTTTCAAGCTCAACAGACAGCGATTTCAGTAATTTTCCATTTCTGCTTACAAGAACCAGGTCATATCCCCTTTCAGCAAGAAGATGTGCAAACTGAAGTCCAAGCCCGCCTGAAGCGCCTGTGATCAATGCACGTTTTATATTATCATCCATATATTTATCCTTTGAAAATATTTTATTATCTGCATGCTATTCATCGGGAATAGAGGTTTATTGTCAATATAAAGCGCAAATCTCCCTTTCAAAAAAAACTTGTATTTTAATGACCCCGCTGAATTTTGTCTATATTTCTATACATTGAAGGATTGCACGGAGCATCGGTCATTTATTTATATTATGATATATTAATAATAGATAAACAATAGCAGTTTACCTTCCTTTTTAAGATAAATTTGAGGAGAAATTATCCCATGACTATAAACCAGAAAGATTCAATTGTAATTGGAATAGATCTTGGATCTGTTACAGCTAAAATAGTATTTCTCGATTCAGAACGGAATGTACTTGAAAGCCATTACCTTCGCCACAGAGGTCATCCGGGACAGGTTCTGCTTGATGTTCTTTCTGACATGTTCACGCGTTTCCCTGAGGAAAAAATTACATCAATAGGAATTACAGGTTCCGGAGGCAAACGCATTTCAGGAATAATCGGAGCTACGTTTATTAATGAAGTTATTTCAGAAACTATGGCTATCAGTTATTTATACAAAGATGTCAGATCAATAATAAATATCGGCGGACAGGATTCGAAGCTGATACTTGTTGGAAATAACGGCAAAGCAGGAGATTTCATTGTTGAAAATTTTACAATGAATACTCTCTGTGCCGCAGGGACAGGCGCATTTCTGGACCAGCAGGCTACCCGTCTCGGCGTTAATATTGAAAATGAATTCGGCGAACTTGCGATGAAATCAGACAATCCTCCAAGAATTGCCGGTAGATGCTCTGTATTTGCAAAGAGCGACATGATTCACCTTCAGCAGAAAGGAACAGCACAGCATGATATAATAGCAGGACTGTGTTTTGCAATGGCAAGAAACTTCAAGGCAACCATTGGCAAGAACATGGCCATAGAAAAAAATGTTGCTTTCATCGGAGGAACAGCGAGGAACAAGGGAATGGTCAGGGCTTTCGAGGAAGTTCTCGGCCTTAAACCAGGCGAACTGATAATACCTGAACATAATTCCCTGATCGGCGCGATCGGAGCAGCGTATAATGTGTTTGATAAAAATATTCCATTCAAGGGGCTTAATTCAATCCGCGACTACCTGAAAAAAGTTGTAGATAAAGAAGATGGATTCGAACCATTATCTATCCGCGATGTTCATCTGCTTTCAAAAGAGGAAAATATCCCGTTTCATAAACAGGGAGAGAAAATAAACGCATACCTCGGTGTTGATATCGGATCAATCAGCACGAATATCGTTCTTATCGATGAAAATAAAAATATTATAGCAAAGGAATATCTCAGAACCGGAAGCCAGCCCATAGAAGCAGTCAAGCAGGGGCTGCGTGAGATCGGCCAGGACATGGGGGATTTCATTAATATTCTCGGAGCCTGCACAACAGGATCAGCAAGATATCTTATTGGAGATTTTATCGGAGCTGATATTGTCAAGGACGAGATAACAGCACACGCGCGGGGAGCCAGGGAAATTGACCCTAATGTGGATACAATTTTTGAAATCGGGGGCCAGGATTCAAAATACATCAGCCTCGAAAACGGAGCAATTGTAGATTTCGAGATGAACAAGGTATGTGCTGCAGGGACAGGTTCATTTCTCGAAGAGCAGGCTGAAAGATTAAGCATAGATATAAAAGATGAGTTCAGCCAGTTCGCACTCTGCGCAAAAGATCCGAGCAGATGCGGAGAGCGCTGCACTGTATTCATGGAATCCGATCTTGTTCACCACCAGCAGAAGGGCGCGCCTAAAGAGGATATTGTTGCAGGACTTGCATACTCCATAGTTTATAATTACATCAACAAGGTTGTGGAAGGACGGCGCATTGGAGAAAATATTTTCTTTCAGGGCGGAGTCGCTTTCAACAAAGCAGTTACAGCAGCTTTTGAAACTATAATCGGCAAGCCAATCACAGTGCCTCCTCACCATGAAGTAATGGGAGCATTCGGAGCTGCACTTATTTCTCTGGACAGAAACATGCAGGAGCAATCTGAAAAAACATCCAAATTCAAAGGCTGGGATGCTGCAGAACAGGAATATGAAATAAAAACTTTTGAATGTAAAAGCTGTTCGAACAGCTGCATCATAAACCGGGTTTCTTTCGGACCTGAAAGTGTATTCTACTATGGAAGCAGATGTGACAAGTATGATATCAAAAAAGACGACAGCGGAATTTTAAATATTCCTGATTATTATACAATTCGAGACAGATTACTTCGCACAACCTATGACCGTGAAGTTGAAGCGGGCAAAGGAATTTCAAAAATCGGAATACCTTTATCAATGATTATATATGAAGATTTTCCTTTCTGGAAAGCGTTCTTCACTGAAATCGGGTGTGAAATTATTCTATCTGATCCGACAAACAAAAGCCATATTAACGCTGGTCTTGAAACTGTTGTAGAAGAAACCTGCTTTCCGATTAAGGTTCTTCACGGACACATTCTTGAACTGATTGAACGGAAGGTTGATTATGTTTTTCTTCCATACATGATGGATATGTGGAGCGACAGTACGCGACTCAAGGAAACTCTGCTTTGCACATATGTTCAGGCTGCGCCGGATATGGTGAAGATAGCAATCAATTTTGAAAAAACCGGAGTCAAGCTTCTGTCGCCGATTGTCAAGCCGTCTGTAGGACATTCATTTGTCGTGAATGAATTATATAAAAGCGTTGGAACTGAACTTGGAGTGAGCAAATCTGCAATTTCAAAAGCAGTTAAAACAGGACGGGATGCATTAACCCGTTTCAGAAACAGCATAAAAGCCGAGGGTGCAAAAGCCATGACTGACCTCAAGGACGATGAGATAGCAATTGCTCTTATCAGCCGCCCGTACAACGGCCCAGACAGAGGTATCAATCTTGATATTCCGAGAAAATTAAACAGTCTCGGAGTTAAGGTTATACCAATGGATTTTCTTCCGCTTGCATCGGAGGATATTCAGGACGAGCTTCCGAATATGTACTGGTGGTTCGGTCATCGCGCACTGAGTGCTACAAAAATCATACGCGACAATCCGAAACTTTTTCCTGTTTATATCAATAACTTTGCATGCGGGCCTGATTCCTTTTCTCTGCAGTATTTCAGATACATGATGGGAGACAAACCGAGCCTGATACTTGAAATAGACGAGCACAGCGCAGATGCTGGAATCATGACCAGAGCTGAAGCATTTATAGACAGCCTCAGGAACAATCTGCACAAAACTTATGGGAACATGAAGGATCTGCCTATTGGAACAAAACCTGACGTGGTTGGAAAATCACTTCTTACATCAGGGAAAAAACTTTATCTGCCTTACATTGTAGACCATGTTTATGCTCTTGAAGCAGCTCTCAAAGCAAACGGTATCAATGCAGAGGTGATGCCGAAAACAGATGATGAGAGTCTGCTCTGGGCAAGGAAATACACTAACAACAAGGAATGCTTTCCATACATTGTAATCACAGGCGATATTGTCAAGCAGACACAGATGGCAGATTTCGATGCGAAAAATTCTGCGTTTTTCATGCCGGCAGGTAACGGAGTGTGCAGACTCAATCACTATGAATCCATGCAGAGGCTTGTTCTTGAAGATTTAGGCTTTCCGGATGTAGAAGTCTACGCACCTACTGCTGAAAAAGCCATGATAGATATGGGACGCGTAAACCGCCGCCTGCCGCTTGATTCGTGGACTTCAATAGTTGCGTCAGACTGCATATTCAAGGCGTTTCGCCAGACAAAACCGTACGAAATAAATAAAGGCGAAACAGAAGAGGTATACAAGCGTACAGGAAAAATGATCTACAACACAATGCTTACTAAAGGAAATATTGTAAACACGATGAAGCTTGCGCGCAGGGAATTTGATTCCATCAAAACTGATAAAAGTATTATCAAGCCCAAGATAGGAATCATCGGAGAGTTCTATTTAAGATGGCACCCGTACAGCAACAATAATATAATAAACATGATTGAAGAGATGGGAGGCGAAGTTGTGGCGCCTACAGTTGCGGAAAACATGCTGCATTTCAATCACGTAGTACTGAATGAATCATCAAGAAAACACAGATACGGAGAATGGACAAACATGTTCGTATCTGATAAATGGCAGCATTTTCAGGAGAATAGGATATTCAGGCCTTTCGAGGATTTTCTTGAAATTTATCCTGAGCCGTCAGTTCAGGAACTTGAAGATATTGCAGCACCATACTCTAATGAGATTATAGAAAATGAAATTTCCATAAGCATAGGAAAAGCGCGATGGCTTGTTGAGAAAAAAGGAATCAGCGGCATAATAAATCTGATTCCATTTACATGCCTGCTCGGAACTCCGATTGCAGCAATGCTTAAAACATTAAAAGAGGATTTCCCTGAAGCAGCAATGACTACATTCAAATTCGACGGTGCAGCGGATGTTAATGTTCGTACTCGTCTTGAAGCTTTCATGCACCAGGCTCAGCAGTATGCTGATACAAAGGCTGGCGTTAAAGAAGATAAAAAAAAAAAAGAGAAAATTATAGCTTAAATTTAAATAACCGCATTATTCCTGAAACGTAAAAAGAAAAAAGGAGATATGGAGATTCAAGAGATGATTAGATTAAAAAATCATTTATCCCCATATCTCTACTATCTCCATATCTCTTTTACTTACACCTAATTGTAAAAATGTTAAGTTTACCCTTTCCCTTTCGGAATAAGTATTTTCCTGTCCTCAGAGAATTGAAGCAGAGCAGGCATTAGAGTAAATGAAACCACAAGTGCTGATGCCAGGCCGAATACTGCAAGTTCCGCCATTGAATGAAGGCCCCTATGTCCCGAGAAAAAAAGCGAAGCCCAGCCGATCAAAGCAGTGATTGTTGAACCGGCAACAGCAGCGCCTGAATGACGCAGCGCAAACATTACTGAACGGTTTTCGAGATACCTGTTATAAAGATATATTCCATTGGATATTCCAAAACCGAGAACCACCGGAAACACAACTATATTTACATAATTAATTTTCCAGTCTGTTATATACATAAGTCCCAGCATCCATATCATGCCCACTACGAGTGGCGCCATTGCGAAAACAAGCGCGCGCTGATCACGGTATGCAAGCAGTATTATCAGAAGTATTATTCCTGCAACCAGTAAAGGGAATATCTTTCCATCGCGGATTACAATTATTGCGAGATTGGCCATCAAAATCATGTGGCCGGTAGCATGATACTCCTTGCCGTCAACATTAATGATACCGACCTGCTTTGTAAATTCGACAGTCTGCCTGCTGTCTGTAACAGATCCTTTTGGTATAATCAGCGTAAAGTATCCCTTCTCGCCTGATGCTGTAATCGGCCTGAACTGCTTTAAAAGATCCGGCGGTACATCTTTCATGGTAAAAGGTTTAGTCTTGAGAGCTTTTTTTACCATTCCGATAATTTCTTTGTTTTCCCCTGTAACCAGTTCTTTAGGGACGTCAACAAGTCTTTTTTCAATCTGATTAAGTATTTCCCTTGTTCTCAGCTGCTGTTCCATTGGAGGAACGATTGTAAATATAGAAATTATCTGCTGTATATGAGGATATTTTTCCTTATTTGCAAGCTCGTCATGCAGCTTTTTAGCTTCTTCAATTGTAGGTGCATATATTACAGAAGGAAGCCCTTTACGGCCGAAACGCTTTTCAATTTCATCCTGCAATATCAGAGCAGGAGTGTCGCCTGTCATGAATTTCCTGCTGTCATAATTGAATTCTATTCGAGTGGCAAACCATGCTATGCCTATGGTAAGCAGAATACTTACTGCAAGAATCTTTCCTGCAAATGGATAAGGCTTATGCAGACGGTCTGCTTTTTTTGTTTCTTTATAATTCACTATAAGACTTTTTTTGAAATCAGGCTTTACCCTGTCAATTATCAGATATAGAGCCGGAAGAAAAACATACATCATTACAGCAGTTATTAAAACACCGCCGCCTGCCATCAATCCGAAGTGGGAGAATCCCTTAAAATCCGCAAGAGTAAGGACAAAAAACGATGATGCTGATGTTATGGCGCTGAAAAAAGACGACGTGCCTGCATGAAGATATGTCTGACGTATGCTCTCTTTAAGGTCGCCCCGGTTGGTAAACTCCTCGCGGAAACGCAGGATAAAATATAAACCAAAATCTATACCAAACCCCATTAGAATTGCAGCCAGGATGGAAGTTATTGTATTTAATTCGCCGAGAGTAATTTTTGCAAAACCATATGTCATTATTACGCTCATAACAAGTGTAATCATCAGGAGTATAACCTGGGAAGGACGGCGCAGAACGAAGAAAAGAAAAAGTAAAATTCCAATAAATGCAACTATCGACGTTGGAAGAATTGCGCGCTCCATCTGCATTGAGTCTTCAAAGGTTATTTTAAATTCTCCTGTGATTCCGAATGTTATTTCAGATTTATCAGCAGGTTTCTGTTTATCTCCATAAGCCTCCCTGAGCTTAATACCCCTGGCGTTTGTATCGTTGAATTTTTTCAATACCGCATCAACATTGCTTAAAAGTTTTCTGCTGAAATCAAGATCATTCGGTATGCCGTTCGCATCAATAACAATGAGGAGCATTTCTTTTGAAGAATCTATATTGTATTCATCATCAACAAATTTGGAATTGACATTTTTATATTTATCAACAAGTTCCTTAAGCCGGGTATCTGTTTCAGAATCATCAGATTTCGCCCCGAGCTGTTCCCGGGTCATGGTACGGATTTTCTTACGCATCAGGCTGAACGCTTCCTCAAGGTCGTCTACTTCAATAAAATATGCGAGATGATCTCTTATGAAGCTGATATCCTGACGGCATGTAACTGCCCTTACCTCGGGAATTTTGCGAAGATCCGCAGAAAGTTCATCTGCAGTCTTTTTCATGTTTTTTACATCATTGCCTCGCAGGGCGATGAAAAGATTTCCATAGCCTCCGGTCAGCTTTGCAATCTGCTTGGTTGCAACCACACTTGGAAGATTCTGCGGAATCAGCTCGAGCTGGTTATAGTTGATAGTGAGCCTTAAAGTCTGCAACAAAGACAGTCCTACTATAAAAAGAATCAATATTGCTATAGTTCCTGGATTTTTTACAAGCTTCTCTGTCAGAAAATTAACAATTTTTTCTCTGACTAATATTTTCTTCGCCGGATCTGCTTTTTTCGGCTGTTCTTTAGGCTGCTTTTTTTTCCTGGGCTGATCTTTTATTGTTTTTACTTTCATTAACTAATTCCTTTTTCCTTCATTATTCCATTATTTCAACAAGTAAGGGTAGTTTCATTTTTTTAAATAACATTTCAATTTTAATATCACATTTAACAATAAAGCGCTTATTGGCAAGAAAAAAATCTTGGGCGATTTGGACAGGAACACACCGGTTGTGCATTCATCCATTTTGTAATGCCCGTTCCGGAAAATATAAGTCTTCCTGAATACATGCCTCAAAAAAATTACCGGAGGCGGGCTGTTTCATCCGGCTGTCCATATATTTCACAAAGAAGTGATTCTCAATTTAAAATTTTGCCCATAACAGCAGTAAGTTCTGCTGCATTAAAAGGTTTGTAAAGAACTTCGGTAATACCCAATTTGAATGCCTCATGCCGCGTTTCATTATCGAGCATTCCGGAGGAAAGTATTGATTTGATCCCGGGATTGATCCCGCGTAAAATCTTATACATTTCAATGCCCGACATTTGCGGCATGGACAAATCGAGTATAACAGCTGATATCCCGCCGGATTTTTCTTTATATATTGCTATACCTTCTTCGGGTGACAAGGCGGATAAAACATCATAACCGCTGCGTGAAAGAATTCCTTTTACAACATCTATAATAATTTTTTCATCATCAATAACAAGGATTGTTCCTTTACCGTGAATTATTATTTTATCCTTTTTATTGATTTTATTTATTCCATGAGCCGTTTCAAATTCCGGCAGATAAACAGAGAATGTTGTAGTCTTACCGGGTGTGGATGAAACACGAATAAAACCATTATGCTGCTTTACAATGCTGTATGAAATTGAAAGACCGAGGCCTGTTCCCTCTTCATGCTTTTTTGTAGTAAAGAAAGGCTCAAAAATTCTATTGATATCATTCTCAACTATGCCGACGCCTGTATCAGTTATTTGAATGCATATCCAGCTCGAAAATTCATCAGCATCAGGAATGGTTTTATGAAGATTTTCATCCAATATAATTCTGCTTGAAGTAATAGAAAGCGTACCGCCTGACATTGATTTATCCGGCCTCATCATTGTCATTGCATGCGAAGCATTGATGCAGAGATTAAGAAGAACCTGTTCAATCTGAATCTCTTCAGCAAGAACAACAAGCTCTTCTCCTGAAATATTCAAGTCAATATTAATTGATTTCGGAAAACTGGTATTGCAAATATCCAGCACATGTTTTATTGATCTGTTAATATCAATTGGCGCCAGTTCAAGTTTTCTTTTTCTCGATATAGTCATCAGCTGTTTGATGATATTGGTTGATCTGGTTGCCGAGTCCATTGCCACATTAAAATATGTATAAATATCATCCGGATTTTTCAGATTCTCCTCGTCGAGATTGATTTTAATAAGATCCATGCTGCCTATAATGCCGCCAAGCAGATTATTAAATCCATGCGCGAGCCCGCCTACAAGCGTTCCCATAGCTTCCATTTTCTGGGCCTGGGCCAATTGAGCCTGGATTAATTCCTTTTCTTTCTGGGCATCAATGCGTTCGGAAATATCCCGCGTTATTCCAACGATGCCTGATAGTTTCTTATTCTGATCCCTCAGGAAAGAAACCCTGCATTCAACAGGCAGCACGCTGCCGTCTTTTTTATACTGTTCAAGGTATAAAATAATAGACCTGTCCGGATCAGCAGAGGTGTCTGATTCCATTCCCAGCTGTACTTTTAATGTATCCATAATTAATTTATGTGAAACAGGAGTGCTCCACCTGTCATACGGCTTCAGCATTGCTTCTTCAACCGTTAAACCGAACATCAATTTCACAGAAGGGCTGAAATATGTAAACTTCAGCGACATATCCATGGACCAGATCATGTCTGTAATATTATCAGCGAGAATCCTGTAATGGTTTTCGCTTATATCGAGCTCATTCAATGCTTCCTGAAGTTCGCTGTTTCTCTGCCTGAGTTCATTTGTTCTGTCAGCAACAATCTCTTCAAGATTGTTTTGATTATTCTGCAGCTCCATCTGATACTTTCTCTTTTCCTCAATTTCCATTTTAATAAGTTCATTCGCCCTGTCAGCTTCATCTTTGGCTATGGCTAGGAAATTCCTCTCCTCCAGAAGATTCCGCTGCTCCCTATCCATTCCTTCTTTGTATTTTTCTCTTTCCGCTTCATAAAAATAAGTAAATAGTATAACTATAAGAAGAGAAGTAATATGCCTCAAAAAAAAAGGAAACGAATAATGGAAAGAATTTAATTGATGAAATGGGTTAATAAAAATTAAAAGACAAAAAAACGCAATGCTTAGCGACCACAGAAATCCTTCTTTCTTTCCCATGAGAAAAAAAGCAAAAGGAGGAAAAACCAGGACATACAATATCGAATATCCCTGAAAAGCTCCTGTGAAAATCCAATAAACAAGGATAATTTCTTTAATAAAAACAGTAAATCTGAAAAGATATTCCCCTTTCTTCAGATATCGCAGTATATATATCCCGAAAAGTATCGATGCTGCGATTGAAATATTAATAATGCCGTATTGAGGTAAATTTTTTTTAATATGCAGTATTCCGAATAAAGCCAGGGGGAAAAAAATTATTAATAAAAAAACAACATACAGCTTGCGTCTCCCCTTTTCCTCAAGATCAATATCTTCCCTGTCAACAGTCTTTATAAAGAAAACTTTTATATATTGAATTATTTTTTTCAGATAGTTTTTCATGATAATCTTAATTTAACACACTTTATTTGAGTTATTTATGCAAATCATTCAAACTTTTGTCAAGCTTATATAAATCAAATTATCAATTACAAAAGGCAACCCTAAAATAATTATTGCTTTACATTTTTTATAAAAAATGTAAAATATACAGTAATTCTAAATTCCTCATGAGGTATAAGCATGTCCATTGATAAAATACTTAAATCCATTTCCATCGTACTACTTGTATTTGCAATTTCCAATGTAGGCCTGATATACCTCAGCTTAAACAAAATGACAGGCGACGGGAGAATAGTAAATTTTGCAGGCATTGTCCGGGGAGCCACACAGAGACTTATTAAGCTGGAACTTGCAGAAAAACCTTCAGATGAACTGATAAAAAAACTGGACGGTATAATAAACGGGCTGATCAATGGCGATGAAAAACAGAGCCTAACCCGCATCAACGACAAAGAATTCAGCGAAAATATGGCAAAGGTTAAATCAGCATGGGAGGATTTAAAAACATCCATTTACTCTTTCAGGAATGATGATTCAGAAGACGGATACAGAAAGACAGAGATGATAAAAAAAAGCGAGGAGTATTTTGAACTCACGAATAAGGCTGTTTTCTCTGCAGAAGATTATTCCAAGCTGAATGTCCGAAACACCATTGCTCTCCAGGTGTTTATTTTTATAATTAATATTGTGCTGATAATTTTTATTTTTTATGTAAACAGATTCAAAATAGCCAATCCGTTAAATCTTTTAATTGAGAGGACAAAAGAAATTTCATCCGGAGACGGGGACCTGACACGGGCAATTGAAATAAAATCCCAGGACGAGATTGGACAGCTCGCTCTTCATATAAATAATTTTATTTTAAAAACCAAAGATGTCGTGACAGATGTCAAGGATATATCAAACATGCTTGCATCTTCATCTGACGAGCTGTCTTCATCTTCAGTTCTTTTTTCAGAAAACGCCCAGAACCAGGCAGCGAGCGAAGAGCAGATTTCTGCAACAGTTGAACAGATGTCCGCGGGCATGGAAAACATAGCTACTGGCTCAATCAAACAGTTCGACAGTCTTAATCTTCTATTGAACAAGCTTGATGATCTTTCAGATATGATAGCAAAAATGGGAAGCATCACCACCATATCAAAAACCGAAACAGATGAAATTACAAAATACGCGAAATTCGGCGAAGAGTCAATGAACAAGATGAGCTCTTCCATGAAAAAAATCAGCGAAAGCTCGTCACAGATGACATCAATTGTCGAAATGATCAATGATATTTCTGATCAGATAAACCTTTTATCCCTTAATGCAGCAATTGAATCAGCCAGAGCCGGCGAAGCAGGAAGAGGCTTTGCTGTTGTTGCAGATGAAATTTCAAAACTTGCAGACCAGACAGCACAGAGCATAAAAGAAATTGATTCTCTGATTAAAGTCAACAATAATGAAATTTCTGCAGGTCTTAAAAATATAGATGAATCAATTGGAACTATTAAAACTGTAATTTCAGGAGTAAGCTCCATCAATGAACTAATCGGCCAGATAACCGAGCTTATGGACAAGGAAGATTCAGCAAACAAGGAAGTAAACAGCGCTGCAGTAATAGTTAAAAATCTATCTGAATCGATTAAAATGGCATCTGAAGAACAAAAGACTGCAGCAAGCGAAATTGTTCAATCCGTATCCAACATAAATCAGTTGACACAGGCAAATGCTTCAGGCTCAGAGGAGATGGCAGCAAACACCGAAGAGATTGCAGGCATGGCTGAAACTCTTAAAACGAAAGTTGATTATTTCAAGGTGTGATATTCCTTATGCCCATGTCATCCCATGAATTCGGGATGACTTCATAATTTCTCATTTAGCCTTTAAATACTTTTCTATCCGGTCAAGGCCTTCCTTAATATTTTCGATTGAATTGGCATAAGAAAAACGGAGAAAACCTTCGCCACCGCTGCCGAAATCAATTCCCGGCGTAACACCCACCTTCACGCTTTCAAGAATTTTAAATGCCTCGGAGTATGAATTCGAACAGAATTTCCGCGCATCTGCAAAGACATAGAATGCACCTGTAGGCTCTGCATGAATAACAAAACCCATTTTCTTAAGCCTGTTTATCATATATATTCTTCGCTCGTTGTATATGCTTTTCATTTTTTCAACATCAGCTCCGGCTTGTTTCAGTGCTGCGATCCCGGCTATCTGTACAAAATTATTTGCAGATATCATGAAATTCTGGTGTATCTTATACATAACAGAACTGAACTTTTCAGGAAAGATCAGGTAGCCGAGCCTCCATCCTGTCATGCAGTATAGTTTTGAAAATCCGTTTATTACAAACGCCCTGTCAGTATATTCCAGAATTGATTTCGCCCTGTCACCATAAACAAGTCCGTGATAAATTTCATCTGATATAATATAGGGCACATTTAAATCAGCAATTTCAGAAAGCTCATCCCCAGTCATAACTATTCCTGTCGGATTTGAGGGTGAATTCACAAGAACTGCTTTTGTTTTTTCAGAAATCTTTTTTCTGATATCTGCAATGGAATATTTAAATCCGTTTTCAGGCAGAGTGTCCACGTATACCGGCTTTCCGCCCACCGACTCAATAAAATTCGGATAGCAGGCATAATGCGGATTCGGGAGAATCACTTCATCGCCTTCATTGAGCATTGCCATCATCATGAGAATCATAGCAGGCGACGTTCCTGAACTTACAAGAATTCTGTCAGGTGATACAGTAACAGAATATTCTTTTTTATAATGTTCCGAAATCGCCTCGCGCAGTTCAAGCATTCCCATTGCATTTGTGTATTTTGTATTGCCGGATGAAATAGCCTGGATAGCCGACTGCTTTATCACATCAGGAGTCTGAAAATCCGGCTCACCCACCTCAAGATGGATGACACTCTCCCCTGCTTTTTCAAGCTCGTTTGCCCTTGCAAGAATATCCATTACAATGAATGATTTTATATTTTTTGTTTTATCAGAAATCATTTTATTTTACTTCAGTGAAGTTTCCTTCTTTATCAAAAAAAATAGTTTTGCCTCCGGGAACCTCAGTTTTTTTTCCTGATATGAATATTTCAGCACCCCGTTTATCAGGTGTTATAGACTTTATTTTCACCCCGTCATACAGAGAAAAACGCGATCCTCCCCTGATAGTAATTTTCTGATTACAATAAGTCAGTGTCCAGGGCTCGTAGCTGTTATGAGTGCCTAAAGAGATGACTTTTCCTTCTCTGGAAAAACAGAATCCATTTTCAGATTCACAGACTATAGTCTGCTTTTCGATTTCATAATGAGGCGGAATAAGCCAGTCAGCGCATTTGACAGAACCGTCGTCATTAAAAAATATTGTGGATTTGCTCTGATACTGATACACCATGTCACCGATTTTAAGGTCACTGCTTCCTGTTACCTTTGCAACTGAAATATCGCCTTTTCTGTTAAAAGTTACATCTGAAATCGGAAGTTTTGCCGGGTCAGTAGCTCCAATTGTTATTTCATTTTCTCCAACCATAACAGAAACAGGATTTCTTAAATTTCCGCTGCGGATAAAATTTTCAGTTTTATTTACGCTTTCAAACAAATCAATGATGCTGTTTTCCCTGAAAATAAAATCATTATTTTTTATTTTAATTTTAAAATCCTCAGCAAGTGTAAATTTCAAAGGAATCAGTTTTGAATCAAAAGATATATCAGCAAAATGCTCTGAAACTCCTGCCTTGCATACCGCCTCCCTGCCAAAAAATTTTATTTTCTGATTTTGAGAAAAATTCATTCCTTTTAAAATGTGGGTTATTTTTTTTGTTTTATAATGTTTCCTGTAATAAAAAAATACCCTTGTATCAGCCCTGGCTATTAGTTTGTTTTCACCTGAAACAACAGCTGCATCCTTTGCAAGAATAGCAGATTCAATATATTTAACCCGTGTATTAATTTTAATATTACTGCCCTTTTTCAAAGTAAAAACTATTCCCGATGCAGTAACAGTTCTTTCATCATCAAGAACACCTTCCGCTGTATCATTTTTATTGCTTATAACTGAAACCGGATAAACAATATCACCGAGAGAAAAATCCTCTGCATATACAGCAGCTGATATATTAAAAATAAGAATTACAAGAATCAATATTTTCATTTTAAATCTCCTGAAACAGCATTACATTGAATGGACTTATTGTATAACTCGCGTCATTCCTGCGAATGCAGGAATCTCACAGGTAAAATAGATTCCGGCATTTCATTTCACTGCAGCCGGAATGACAGGCTGATTCGCAACAAATCCAATCATTACCTGAAAAAACATCTTAATAAATAATGTTTTCTGTAAATTGTCAAGAAACTAAAAATCTTGACAAAACAGATTATTAAAATATTCCATAATATAGAGGTGATTAAAATGAAAAAATTGATTCTTTTAATATTACTTATTATGCAGCCTGTTCTCATATTTGCATTTGACGGAGACAGCTGGGTCGTCACAGGCGACAGGGTTATACTCAGAAGCAAGCCGACTTCTAAATCTGCAGGCATAATGGAACTCAATGCAGGCAGGATAGTCAGGGTTGTGAATAAAACTAAAGTGCGGGATAAATTTCTTCCAGGCGATAATTTCGGATTTTTCTGGTATGAATCTGTTCTGGCAAATGGAAAGAAAGGATGGATTTACGGTAAATTCCTTTTTCAGATGAACGGCGACAGATTTGCAGCAGAAGACAGTAAATCTGTTTTTTATAATCCATATAAAATCAGCGGTAAATCATATCTGTTCGGGATTGCCGTAGAAGATGCCTATCCTGTTTCAGATGATAAAGGCTTATCCGGTTCTGTCATACATGCCATTCCTTTTTTTGCGGAAGAAGGCAGCGATAATGCGATCTTCCTAAAATCAGAAAAAATCCACACTTACAGGGATGAGAATTTAAAATTTCCGTATTTTTTCAAACTTACAGATAGTGATGGTGGAATGCAGCAGGTAATATCAGTTAAAATTGACGAGAAAAATAAAACAGGTTCTGTCCGGCTGGATATAGATTTCAACACTCAAAGCGGAGGAGGAAAGTTTTACATTCTTGCAAAATATAACAAGGGTAATCTGATTATTACTGAATATAAAATACTGAAAGAATTGAAATAGTAAGAGGATTTTGATTCAACAATTTAAAACCGTTATAAATAAATTACAAGAGGCAATATGCAGCCTGTATACTGCCTCTTTGGAAAAAAATAATTTAAGAAACAGCATAATGATAGAGAAGATAATAAGCATTCTTGCGAATCATAAAATAAAACCTACACCCATGAGGATGCTGGTTCTTGAGCAGATGACAATTCATGGTGAAGGCGTCAGCCTGAATGAAATGGAACGCATTCTAATTGATTCAGATAGAATAACAATATATAGAACCCTTCAGTCTTTCGTTAAACACGGCATAGTTCATACAATTGATATGGCAAACAGGGGAACTATTTACGCTTTATGCTCAGACTCCTGCTCACCTGAACAGCACGTGGATTACCATCCGCATTTTTACTGTGAATCCTGCAAAAAAGTTGATTGCACCGAGGATTTCCCATATGAATTTGTAAAAACAAAATCTGCAGACAAATATAGAATAAATAAAATTGAGGTTATAATAAAAGGTATCTGCAGTGATTGCCTTGCTAAAAAAAGCTGATTTGCAATTCCATTGCATTTCATTTTCGGTTATAATTATATAAATGGTAATCAACTGTTATTCAGATTATCATAAAAAATTCTAACCAAGGAGTGCCTACATGCAAATCCAAAAAGGTATTTTTACTGTTCTGCTGTTTCTGGGATATTTAATATTATGGTATATCAAGCGTAGAGAGCTTCTGAAGTCAGATGGAGTTGATGCCAGAGTAATCCATAAAGCAGAAAAGCCAATACAAAAATATTTCAGTTCTCTTGAAAAAGTTATGACTGCATCTATTGCTCTGATAATCGCTGCTCACATATTATTTTACAGCCAAACTGTATTAACAAATCCTATGATTAATTTAAATTTCTTCATGATCGATTTATCAGGTTTCATTATAGGAATCTCCGGCCTTATTCTATGCAGAGCAGCACAGGTCACGATCGGAAAATCATGGAGAGTCGGAATAGACGAGCATGCAAAGCCCGGGCTTATCACAAACGGGATTTATAATTACATCAGAAATCCAACTTATACTGGCCTTTTTATACTTTGCGCCGGAGTGTGGATTATAAATCCTACAGTTCTTTTTTCATTCTGGATTCTTGCATTTTTTCTGATGATGGAATTTCAGGTCAGATGCGAGGAGGAATATCTTGAGCATCAGTATGGGGATTTATTTCTTGAATATTTCAAAAGAACAAAACGGTATTTGCCCTTCCTGTTTTAAAAAAACCTTCTGTTTTCGATCAGCACTACGGAAGCTGTTTTTTATTTGCAGCTTCCGGCAGTTTTTGTGTCTGCCGGCGTTTTTATATTCAGCTGCTATACAGGTTATCTATCCTTTAAAATCTGAAAAAAATAAACGGTAGAAAATCTGCAATGGCGATATTATAAAGAAAAGCCGTAACAAGAGCCGCGAATCCTCCCTGCAGCAGAGGTCCTGCATTATTAAACAATTCCTTTAACTTCTCTTTCAGACGAACAGGAGTCATGTGCCAGACATAGAATAATATAATCGGTACTGCAATTGCAATACCGGTATTTGATATACCTGGTGTCATTGTAAAAAACCGGGACGAAATCGCAGAAAAATCTGCAATTGATTTTATTCTGAATATCATGAATCCGGCGATTATTATCTGAAGTGTAATAAAAATTCTGATCCAGCGGACAATTCCGGATTTAATTTCATGCCTGGACAAACCGGATGCTCTTTCAATTACAAGTAAAGTTCCAAAGAACAATCCCAGAAGGATAAATTTTAATCCGGCTCCGTACCATAATCCGCAGAGAACTGCAGCAGCCATGATATTGAAATACACTCTTTTGCTGCCGCCAATACTTATATAAACATAATCCCGGAACCAGGTTCCCAGAGTAATAAACCATCTGCGGAAAAAATCGGTTATTGATGCAGACTGAAACGGTCTCATGAAATTTTCTGGAAGCTGAAAACCCAGGAGCATGGCGCTGCCTATGGCAATATCTGCGTACCCTGAAAAATCACAGTATATCTGCATGCCATATCCATATACAGACGTAAGAATTTCAACTGAGCTGAACATTGCTGGATTTGCAAACACCCGGTCTATAAAATTAAACGCCAGAAAATCTGCGCCTGTTTTTTTAATCAGCCCGCACATAATAAGAAAAACAGCAAGAGAAACTTTTTCAGAAGTTACTTCAAAATGACGTCCGTTTTGAATGTCTGCAAAAAACTGCCTCGCACGGACAATCGGGCCTGCTGCAAGTTTAGGGAAAAAACCAAAAAACATTGCAAATTTGAAAAAATTTGTCTCAGCCCTGGTTTCGCCTCTCCATACATCTATGCAATAAGAAACTGCTTCAAGTGTATAGAACGATATTGCAACAGGCGTAACCATGGATAAAACCGGCAGATGAGTTCCAATGTATGTATTGCCGAGCTGGGCTGTGAAATCATAATATCTGAAAATAAAAAGAGCTCCTAAATTTAATAGAAGAGAAACTGCAAGAAGACGGGTGCCGTTTTCTCCAAGGCTCTTCTGCCAGGTGATGGCAATACCCCAGAAATAATTAAGAAATGCCGAGACAAAAATGAGTCCCAGAGGCCAGATCATGTCGCTTGCATAAAAAACATATGAAGCTGCAATTAAAATAAAAATTCTCAATGCGGGAAATCTCACAATAAAATTTAAAAGAACCAGTACAGCAATAAAAAACCAGGCAAATGAAGCTGAATTAAAATTTATAATTCTATCTTTTTTTTCCTGAATAAAAGATAATTCCAGTTTTGCAGTTTTTTCCCTGTGTTTCTGATAACCTTTATACGTGTCAATTATCTCCCTGTAAAAGATGTCGGCCATGTGATCCGCGCCTTTAAGGCTCAGGTGAACATAGTCTGTTGTTGCAAGACCTGCATCCAGAAAGCGCAGCAGGTGGCCTTCACCTCCTGCTGCTGTGTACATGTCGTAATATCCAAGTCCGAGATCCCGTGCTATCTGCAGAAAGATATCCCTGACTTCCTGCTGCTGTTTAAAAACTTCACGCACACCAGCCCGGTTTTTAAGAAGAAACTCCAAAGGAGCCACAAGGATAATATCAGCATTCGGGTTGTGTTTTTTCATGCGAATCAAAAAGTCTTTTGTGTCTCGTATCAGTATATCGCGGTTGTAGTTGTCAAAATTCAGAAGACGCGAGGCTTCATTTCCCCCGAAGTTATACAGAAGAAGATCAGGGCCATAAGCTACCATGCCTTCCTCAAGATGCCTGGGAGGAATCCATCCAAGCCAGGTAATTTCATATCCTGTGCATACTGATGTGGTATATGCCACGCCTTTGCCGGATTCAAAATTGATCCCGTCAACATAAGGCATCGGGCCTTTTGTTCCGTTTAAATTCATTGAAATGGTTTTTATATCCGGAACATCAAAGTGCAATTTGCCTGTTTTATCAGCTCCGAGCTCTATCTCTTTAGTCTGCCTTGTTCCGTTATATTCAATATTCACAACATACTTTGCACTTGCTTCCATAAGCTTCAAAGGAGATCTCAGATAAACATCTACCGACTTCCATGGGGCGCCGTTTTCCGGAGCTTTATGTACAGTTGACGACAACTGGCTTCTCGGGATGCTTGATGAACCTATAAATCCAAGCTCTGGAGCAGCATCAGATCTGGTAGGATAGCAGTAAACGTCGCGGAGAATAAATTCATTATCTGTTGTCGGGTTCACATGATCTGTTAAGGCAGTATATGGGGTATGCCGAGGATTTACAACTCCTCTGCCTCCGTCACCGAAATCGCGCTGGAAATTTCTTTTCAGCTTTCCTGTTAAATTATCTCTCGCAATCTGGGAATCGCCAGTATGATAAATGCGGACTGTTCCGCCTTTTTTTTCAAGATCGGATAATTTTTTGAAAAAATTCCCGAGATGTTTATAATTTTCACCGGTGTAGAGATTATTTTTAACAGCACTTGATTTTTCATCCGGCTGAGCTGTGAGGCTGTAAATGGTATTTTTAATTTTAAAAGGAATATAATCCTCCCAGGATGGAAGAATTTTACGTCCAAAATGTCTTGAGCTTACCGGTTCAAGTGCCGCCACAATCATAAGGCATGCTATCCAGGATGCAAAAAAAAGAAACAGCGGATGTTTCTTTTTTACAGCATTTAATGTTTTGTATTGTATCATATTCTATTATTATTCCTTAAAAAATTAATTTTCCAGTAGTATTGATGTGGAAATTAAAAAATTTATCAATCCCCCCATCCCCCTAAGGGGGCGAAAAATGTGTCTATAAATTATTTTACAAATAAATCATATTTTATTCTTTCTTTGACACTATTAATATCGTTTAATACATTTCGAATTATCTGGAGTTGTAATTTTTTTATTCAAATAAATCACAAATATTATCCATTTACTCGCCCCCTTAGGGGGACGGGGGGATAATAACTAAAATTAATCCATAGGCGGTATTAAAACCTGAAATAAATAAATGGAATAACATCTGAAATTGCAATATTATATAAGAATATAGTCACAAGTGATGCGAATCCGCCCTGCAGCAGAGGTCCTGAATTATGGAATGTTTCCTTTAATTTTTCCTTCCATGCAAGCGGTGTCAGGTGCCAGATAAAAAATAATAACATTGGAATTATAACGGTTGGAGCAATATTTGATACGCTTGTTGTCAGTGTTGATAACTGTTTAAACATGGCTACAAATTCCCCCCAGGATCTGCTTCGGAAAATTGTCCATCCGATTGTCATTACCTGAAATGTAATAATAATTCTCAACCAGCGAATGGATTTTGATTTGATCACTAATTTGGAATAACCTGTTGCGCGTTCAATGCTAAGAAATAGCCCATAATAAAAACCGAATAACACATACTGAATGCCTGCTCCATGCCATATACCGCAAAGAACCATGGTTGCTATGAGATTGAAATAAATCCATCTTTTATTTCCGCCGAGGCTGATATATACATAATCCCTGAACCATGTGCTTAGAGTAATATGCCACCTGCTCCAGAATTCGGTAACGGAGACTGCCTGGAACGGCCTTCTGAAATTTTCAGGAAGCTGAAAGCCGAGGAATATTGCACTGCCTATGGCAAGATCAGAGTATCCGGAAAAATCACAATATATCTGAACCCCGTATCCCCACATTGAAACCAGTACTTCAAGAGAGCTGAATGTATCCGGACTTGCAAATACACGGTCTATAAAATTTACCGCAATATAATCCGCACCCATTTTTTTCATAAGACCGCATAAAACAAGAAAAACACCCAGGGATACCTTTTCTGCTGTAACCTGAAAATGGCGGCCGTTCTGAATGCCCGGCAGAAACTGGCGCGCACGCACAATCGGACCTGCAGCAAGGTGAGGAAAGAAACTCAGGAACAGGGCGAATTTGAAAAAGTTTTTTTCAGGTTCAATCTCACCTCTCCATACGTCGATGCTGTATGACACTGTTTCAAATGTATAGAATGAAATTGCAACAGGCAGTCCCAGGTGTAAAAACGGGATTTGAGCCCCGATATATGTATTGGCAATGCCAGCAGCAAAATCAAAGTATTTAAACATAAACAGCACGCCTAAATTCAGGATAAGAGATAATACAAGAAACATGGTACCTCTTTCACCTACGCTTCTCTTCCAGGAAATTGCAATACCGCATGAATAATCAAGTACAGCGGAAACGAAAATAAGTGCAAGAGGCCACAGCATTTCACTTGCATAGAAGAGATATGAAGCCACAAGCAGAAAGAAAACCCGGAGTGCCGGGAACTTGACTATCAGATTTAATATAAAAAGGACCACAATAAAAAACCAGGCAAATGCTGCAGAGTTGAATTTTATAATCTCATCTTTCTTTTCTTCAATGGCAGCTTTTTCCTGCTTAACAATTTTTTCACGGTGACCACGGTATTCCTGGTATGCATTATAAATATCATTGTAAACAACATTCCCCATATATTCAGCACCTTTTTTACTCAGATGCACATAATCTTTTGTTGCAAGTCCGGCTTCAATGAACTTCATCATGTGGCCTTCGCCGCCGGCAGAATTATACCAGTCGTAATAGGACATTCCGAGTTCCTTTGCAAGCTGCACCTGCATATCACGGACTTCCTGCTGTTCTTTAATAGTAATCAGGCCGTTCGGGGTTTTCATCAAACCTTCCATTGACCCTACAAGAATAATATCAGTATTGGGCAGATTTTTTTTCATCCGGATTAACAGATCTTTCATTTCCATGATCAGGGTTTCCCTGCTGTAATTGGTAAAATTACGGATGCGGTACGCTTCATTTGCCCCGAAATTATACAGTACAACATCAGGACTGTAGGACTTAAAGCCTTCTGCAAGATGGTTCGGCGGGATCCAGCCAAGCCAGGTAATTTCATGGCCGGTGCATACTGAAGTAGTATAGGCAACGCCCTTGCCTGATTCAAAATTGATTCCGTCCACAAAAGGCATTGGGCTTTTTGTACCTTTAAAATTTATGGAAACTGATCTAACTCCAGGCAGGTCAAAATGCACTTTGCCGAACTTGTCTTCAGCCAGATCAATCTCTTTCGTCTGGGTGGTGCCGTTATATTCAATATTAACAATATATTTTGCAGGGGATTCTTGCAGCTTCAAAGGGGCTCTGACGTAAACGTCCACTGACTTCCATGGTGCAACATTCTCCGGAGCATTGTGGACTGTTGATGCAGATGCGTCTCTTGGAATGCTGGACTGGGCGGTAAATCCCATATAATCCTTATTCGTGGAATCGGGGTTATTCTGATAAGTATAAACATCCCGCAGATAAAAATCATTTTCACTTGTTAAATTTTCATGGCCTGTTAATTTGGAATATATTGTCTGGCGGGGATTTATAATCCCCCTGCCGCCATCACCGAAATCGCGCTGAAAATTTCTTTTTAATGTTCCGGTAAAATTATCAGCCATAAGCTGGGAATCGCCCGTATGAAATATGCGGACAGTGCCGCCCTTGCTCTCAAGTTCGGTTAGTTTTTTAAAAAAATTTTCAATATGCCTGTAGTTTTCGCCGGCATAGAGGCTGTTCTTTTTAACATCAACTGCAGCCTGCTTTTTTGTTTCCACTGGTTTTGTTGTCAGCCTTGTATATGCGTTTTTAACTGCATACGGAACATAATCATCCCATGATGGAAGAATTTTCTTTCCGAAAAGTTTTGTGCCGGCTGGTTCAATTGCCGCAATTATAAAAAGGCATGCTATCCATGATATAAAAAAAATAAATATCGGGCGTTTCATTTTAAAAGAATTGAATTGTTCTGTTATTTTCATATTACTGTTATATTTATCCTTAATAAAATATTTAATCAGCTGAATCCCGAAATCTATTTTCTGTAATTAATATGAAATTCCAGCCTGCAATCTACTGAAAAACTTTTTCCAGATATAAATACCATTTGCCGGAGTCAAGATAATAATGGTTTTCAATTCATGAGAGAATTTTCCGCTCATATCACATCGGCATAAGCTTTTTATTTTTAAATCAATGCTGAAACAAATGAATGGAAACAGATCCTGCCTGTCAAAAAACAACTTACACTTGAACGGGAAGATAACATTTCTCTGCAATCTATTTGATATTTCTAAAACAGGTGACTTCCATTTCAACCAGAGCACCTTTTGGCAAAGCAGTAACTTCTACTGTTGTGCGTACCGGTTTATGATTCCCGAAAAAAGCGGTATAGATATTGTTCAGATCAGAGAATGCTGCAATATCTGTCAGGTAAATCACCACTTTGATTATATCTGTTATATTAAAACCGCAGGCTGTGACAATATTTCTTATATTATTGAGAATAATCTCCGCCTGAAGTGCTGAACTATTTCCTGATACAATTCCGGTTGCAGGATCAAGACTGATCTGTCCGGATAAAAAAAGGAAGCCGTTTTCAGTGGAAACTGCAGTTGAATATGGCCCCACAGCTGCAGGAGCATTTTCTGGATTTATAAATTTTGGCATATATTTACTCCGCAAATGATAAATAAAAGAATATCAGATAAAACTATTTTTTTTATAAAAGATATAGGATCATTTAACTGCAATGATAATTTCTCAATCATGATATAATTTTTTCAGTAATTAAAAAAGTCTTGCCGTGATGCCGGCAATCCTGCTAAACAAATAGGCGCCTTTGCAGGCGCCTTAAAAACTTTTATTTCAATTTATTTTAAAAGCCACGGACTTTCAAATCAGAAACTATATTTACAAAATGAGCCGGCGCATCAAAACCTGGTGTAATTCCCATAAGCATATCTACAGCTGCAAGATGGTTTACCCCGGCCCAGAACGAACCTTTAATGATGCCCCTGAAATTACCCCATTTGGCAGATGTAACTGAAACAAGACCGTCATTATCTCCTTCGTAATTTTTCAATAATGGCCAGGTTGGAATAAAAATTCCGGCACCCAGAATTGTTTCAATTTTATATGCATAACTCTGATAATATATCCCGGACACATTCGGTGTTTTCGGATTAAAAACCTCAGTCATAAAAGCAGGAGTAAGATCCAGAAGATTGCTTACTGTATCTGATGATGTATCGCTCATGATGAGCTTGAAAAAGCCGTTAAATATATCTTCAAGAATATTCCCATTAATCATACCTGCAATAAGAGTTGCGATTGTGCTGCCGCGATGAGGCCCTGCAATACTTGTATGACTTGCAATTTTGTCTCCAAGACCGAGATTGGATATGGCATATCTTGAATAAACGCTGCCATGGGAATGGCCTATTACATTAACTTTAGCAGCTTTGGAAACAGCCAGTATTTCAAGAACCTGCTTCTTCCATGAAACTGCTTTATCAACAGTTCCGTCCATAGAATTAACACTGGTAATGTAAATATCTGCACCATTATCTCTCAATTCCGCAGGTATATTGTTCCAATATTTCATTATACCCCAAGCAATTTCATATTGAGCTCCCATGCCGTGAGCCAATACTATAGGATATTTTGTGTCACAGCTATCATTTGTTTTTCCTGCTGCAAAAAGTGCGGAGCTGGTTATAAATGCAAAAAATATCATAAAAAAAACTTTTTTCATAAAATTCTCCTTAATATTGATAAAAAAATAAAATTATAAATAATAAAATATGTCAAATAAAAAACCTGCCGGACGGTTTTTTATTTATAATTCACTTATAATATTTTAATTTAAAAAATATATTTACAATAATTTCACAATATACTATTTTCAAGACTATGAGCAATACAGAAAAAGAAATTATAAATAATGCCAGCCAGGACAATCAAGAGAGAATCAAATCAATTCTTGATTCTATCACTGATGCTTATTATGAAGTTGATCTGCACGGAAAATTAATTTTCTGCAACAGGCAATTGATCGATTTATACGGCTATTCTATGGAAGAAACAATCGGCATGAAATATACTGATTATATGGATAAAAAAACATCACAGGAAGTATTTAATGTTTTTAATGATGTATATAAAACTGGAAAGCCGTCAAAAATTATCAGCTATTCAGTAATTCATAAATCCGGTGAAAAAAAATATATCGAGATTTCCGTTGCGTTGATTAAAGATTTAAATGATAATATAACAGGCTTCAGGGGAATTGCGCGCGATGTGACAGAATTTAAAACAATAGAACTCGCCTTAATAGAAAGCGAAAAAAAACTCAGGGAAAGAAACAGCGTAATAGAATGGGATCTTGAAAACGCAAGAATAATTCAGAAGTCCATTGTATCTGCCGTCATACCAAAAATCCCAGGAATTAAAATTGAATGCAGGTACCTTCCGCTTGATGCGGTTGGAGGTGATTATTTTTCAATCACGCCTTTATCCGAGGGAGGCATCGGTGTTTTTATTGGAGATGTTTCAAATCATGGAGTAAGCGCTGCGCTATTTTTATCTCTTCTTAAAGCCATGACAGACAGGGTATGCCGCAAATTCAGTTTAAAGCCGAAGGATTATTTAACTGATCTGAATAAAAAAATGACCGGTAATATGCCAATGAGTTTTCTTACGTGTATATATGGATTATTTGAACACCTTGAAAACAGGCAGGTACGATTCACTTTTTCCAAAGCAGGCCATCCTCAGCCCATTTTACATCAGGCTTCCACAGGAAATATAATTACCCTGAAGGCAAAAGGTACATTAATCGGGATGTTTGAAGATATCCGCAATGATGAATCCAGCATAGTTCTTTCCAAAGGAGACCGTCTCTATTTGTATACTGACGGCCTTCCGGAAGCTGCAAATATAAATGGCGGATTACTCGGATTTGAGGCTTTACCGGAAATAATTAAAGAAACAAATTCAGAATCACTTAAAAAAACCCTTGATCTGATTATAGAAAAGGCAAATGAATTTAAAGGTATCACCCTTCCGTTTCAGGACGACATTATTCTTATAGGATTTGAGATAGAATAAATTTTTATTTTAAAATTCTGATTAAATTTTTAATCTTCAAGCTTCTGTTCCTCATGAATATGTTTTTTCCGGAATTTCATATTGAGAACCTCCACAAACAGGGAAAAGAAAACCGCAAAATAAATATACCCTTTCGGAATCTGATAATGAAAACCGTCAAGAACGAGCATAAATCCTATCAGAATAAGAAATGCGAGAGCCAGTATTTCCAGAGTCGGATTTTTATGAATGAAATCAGCAACCTTTCCTGAAAAAATCATCATAAAAATTATTGCGATGATGACAGCAGTTACCATTACAGGGAGCTGATCTGTTAAACCTATAGCTGTAAGAATTGAGTCAAAAGAAAAAACTATATCCAGAAGACTTATCTGTATTATTGTATTTAAAAATCCTGCAGGCGCAGATACAGTTTCATTGCCGCTCAAATGACCATCAATTTTTTTATGAATTTCACTTGTGCTTTTAGCCAGAAGAAAGAGCCCTCCTGAAATGAGAATTATTTCCCTGATGCTGAAATTAAACTGCATTATACTGAATAATGGAGTTGTTAGATGCTTAACCATCCATGTAAGGGAGAACAATAAAATTATTCTGAAAAATAAAGCCATTGAAAGACCGAAAATACGGCCTTTCTGCTTTTGCGATTCAGGAAGCCTGTTTGTTAGAATTGAAATAAAAATTATATTATCTATTCCAAGGACAATCTCAAGAAATGTAAGAGTCAGAAGAGCAATAATCCACTCCATTAATATTTCTCCATTTTATTAATATAATTTGCTTTTTAAAATTACCTTATTAAAAAGCAAATAGTTTTTAAAAACTCAAAACATCAAAAAAATTGCCAAAAAAATCCTCACCTGAAAACTCTATTCAGCTCTGACATGAACTTATCCGGCTCTTCGAAATTCGGCATATGTGCTGATTTATCAAACCAAACTATTCCTTTTTTAGGAGCTTTTATAATCCTGTAATATTTTTCTGTTAATTCGAAAGGCACGTTATAATCATGAGAGCCGGTAAAAAAATATACAGGGATTTTAAACTCGGTGTCTGTCTCTTCCAGTTTAACATTCTGCATCAGTTCAGGCCACATCTGAGAAATTGATTTATAACTGCCTAACAGAAAAGTCACCATATCAAAAATGCTGTATTCGCCTTTAAGCTCAACTTTAAAAAGGAGATCATAATTATACCTGCCGTATAAAGCTCCGCCGTATTTCACGAGTAAATCCCTCTGTTTCATCAGTTTGGAAAGTTTATAATTTGACAGTATATAATACTCATTGATGCTTTCGAGCTTCATCAGGGCATCAGCATCTCCTCTTCTTTTGGCTTCATCAAGAGTAAATTTATATGAAAGTCTTTCATTTTCAGAAAGATTAACAACCTGACCTACACCAATATAGGCGCGATACATTTCAGGATGTTTGCGTATTGCATATACTCCGAGAACGCTGCCCCATGAATGACCAACAAGGTATATTTTTTCCTGATTAAATCTCCTTCGCAGATATTCAGTAAGCTCTATCGTATCAGAAACAAACTGTTTTGCATTCATGGTGCTGTCAGGAATAAACGGGGAATAGCTTTTACCGCAAGCGCGCTGATCCCAGTTGACTACAATAAAATTCTTCTCAAGGGGGGCATTATAATGTTTGACCATAATTGATTCAGGCGAACCAGGCCCTCCGTGAAGAAACAGAATCACAGGTTTAGTCTGGTCATAACCCCTGATATAAATTGTCTGTTTGACTCCTCCGAGATTTATCTGTTCCATAACAGATATGCTTCCATTTATTATTTTACCGTCATTGCCTGTAATCGGTTGAGCTGTTAATGTTCTCCAGTGAATATACAGCCCGCAGAACAAAAGCATAAGAAGTAGCAGGAGCCCGCCAATGGATATACTAAGCCACTTCAGTATTTTTTTCATACAATCCCCCCTTTAAGAATTTGTTTGTAAAATTATAATAAAATTAATTAAAACGCACCGGTTACAATCAGCTCATTTCCTCCCGGTGCACAGTTGTCAGCAGATGATTATCCCTGTATTCCTGGGATATCATTTCAGCATACTGCCTTGAAAAAAAAGTATTGATGATGTATGCGTATCCGCCGAGAAAATCCACTCTCTTGATGTCAGGCCTGAGAGCAAGTATCTGTGCATCGTGTGACGGATTTTGAGGAATGATTACAACATTATAACGGACTTGCTTTGAATCTCCGCCCATATATCGGTCCATCATCCCGGAAAGCTCATCAAAGACTAGCGATTCCTCAGGCGTGACATGAGTGTCCGCATCAATGAGCCTGCGCATGATGTCGCGCACATGCGACACCTGCTCATCCGGCGGCGATTGGGAAAGATAAACTACAAGATTTTCACGGATGTCGCTGAACTTGTCCTTTAAAGAGCGCGGATCATTGACAATTCCGGCAGGGGCTAAATCAATTTTCCAGCATGCTGCGAAATGATTGATCAATTTATGTTCACGCGCGTCGATATCATTATCTATTGCAGAGATCTTCTGAAGCAGTCCGATAATGGCTTCTGCCTGTGCAGTTCCGGTCATTGTTTTAAGAAGATACCCTGCCTCGGACCGTTCAAGTCGCAAAGCCTGAGTGATCAGAATCCTTAATGACAGGCCTTTCTTTTCGCGTACAAAAAGCCCTGTTCCGATAATAAACAAAACACAGGCTTCGATCATCATCAGCGCAGTATCCGCAAACGCGCCATAGTCCGAGCGGAGTATAAAATTAATGCACCAGATTATATTAAGCGCCATTGACATAGCAAGCGCGATCAGCGACTGGCTTGCTGCGACTTCCCGGTCATGCTTGCGTTTCCATATTTTATTCACACGCAGATACATTCCGAGCAGTGTAAATCCTACTGCGAGAAATGTAAGTGCGGAAACAGTTTTTTCAAATGAGCTCATGAGGTCTCCCAGTCAATTAATTATGTTATGCTATCAATTCTTAATGTATAAAAATCATTCAATTTTATAATATAAATTTAAGGTTAAAAATTTGTTAAACAAAACACGCACTCAGTATATTCTGAAGATCATTAAGATTATATGGCTTGACCAGGACTCCGCAAAAACCGTATTCAGTGTAATTTGCCATAACAGGGTCATTGGAATAACCGCTCGAAACCATCATTTTTGCAGACGGATCAAATTCCTTAATTAAAAATGCTGCTTCCTTTCCTCCCATACCGCCCGGAATAGTCAGATCCATTACAACAAGATCAAAGCCCCTGCCGCTTGATTTTGCTATTCTATATTCCTCAGCAGCTGCTTCTCCATTTTTTACACATGTAACAGAAAACCCCAGGTGCTCGAACATTCTTTTTCCCACTTTCAGTATCATCTCTTCATCATCCATCAGTAGAATTTTATTGCCTGTAAAATCATTCTGGATTTTTATACTGGGATTGTCAGACAGATATCCTTTTATCGCTGGAATATATATATGAAAAGTGGTCCCTTTTCCAATTTCCGAATCAACAAAAATATATCCGTTATGTTTTTTAACAACAGAATATGTTACTGCGAGGCCAAGACCGTGGCCTTTGTCTTTTGTTGTAAAATACGGTTCAAAAATTTTCATCATGTTTTTCTTCGGGATCCCGTAACCTTTATCGCTGATTGAAATTTTAATATAACTGCCGGGCGTTATCAGCAGTTTGTTTTTACTATCTATAGAAATATTTTCCGCGGATATTATTACAGTTCCTCCGTCCTGCATTGATTCGCGCGCATTTAAAACGAGGTTGTGCACAACCTGGCTTATCTGCCCTTCATCCGCCTTAACGCTCCAGAGATCATCCGGAATTTCATACTCAGCCATTATCATTGATCCGCGCAAAACAAAAGTTGTTGTATCCTTTAAAAGATTCTGAATGGAAATAGTATTGATTATCGGCTCTCCTCCTCTTGAAAAAGTAAGAAGCTGCTGTGTAAGATCCCTGGTTCTGATACTGACTTTTTCAGCCTCCATCAGAATTTCAAAATTTTTATCTTCCGGCTTCAAATTCAGAAGAGCCAGAGAAATATTTCCGACTATCGCAGTAAGGAGATTATTGAAATCATGGGCAATCCCACCTGCTATGATACCGAGAGATTCAAGTTTGGATGCCTTTAGCATCTCCTCTTCCATTAATAATTTTTCAGTAATATCACGGAATATAATTACAATCCCGAAAATAACATTGCTCTTGTTTCTCAGAGGCGCAAAAACCGGAGCTATAATCTTTTTTTCACCGGATTTTGCAACAAGAACAGCTTTTCCTCCGTAATCAACCACCTCGCCTGATTCCTGTATCCGGGATACCGGAGAAGTATCTGCATTTTCTGTCTGTTCATTTATAAAGGGAAAAATTTCTGAAATTGTTTTCCCGCTAGCTTCATCCATTTGATACCCTGTAATCTCTTCTGCAGCCCTGTTCATAAACTCAACCCTGCCGTCGACATTTGTTGTAATTACTCCTTCCCCGAGAGACCTGAGGGTTGTGTCCATTTTTTCTTTTTCTTCATAGAGCTGTTTATGAGAAGTAAAAACTTCCTTATGGGATTTTTCCAGTTCTTTATTTATTTCAGCAAGATTTCCATTCTGGAGCTGAATTTCTTTATACTGGCTCAGAATAGTTTCTTTCGATCTCCTGCTTTCAGTAATATCTGTTATTATCAGAAGCAGACAGATTTTATCATCAAGGTCCATTTTTTGAATTCTCATAATAACAGGAACAATGATTGAATTTTTTTTCACTACAGAGCATTCTATATCCGGCTTATCTCCCTGCATAACCAGGGCAATATTTTTTTCCATAATATCCTTAAATGAAAAATCAAGGTTAAGGTCCGTTATGGATAGTTTAGTAAATTCATTATACGTATATCCGAAAAGTTCAATACTTGCGATGTTCACATCAATAACGCTGCCGTCGGTGCTGCATAAAATAATTGAATATGGTGTTGCATCTGAAAGAGCCTGAAGCCTGCTTCTGCTCCCAAAGAGTTCCTTATTTTTTTCCTGAAGGCTCTCATTTGTTTTCTTGATCCCGTCAGAGTATGCATTAATCTGCTCAAGCATGGCATTGAATCTGCCGGAAAAAAAACCGATCTCATCATTGCTTTTCACTTCAGCCCTGACTGAAACATTCCCTTTTCCGTATTCATCCAGAACTCCAACAAGGTTTGCAATGGGATTAATAATAGAGCGGGTATTGATCAGATTCAATACAAGGCCTATAGCAAAAGCAGAAATGCAGAATATCAGAAAAAAAGTTTTTATAAGTTCTATTCTTTCTCTTGCATTTTCCCAGGATTTATACATAAGTTCAGTTTCGATTTTATCGACCTGAAGTATCCTGGTCATGAATTTCTGGTTTAGTGTTGTAAATTCACTGTCTATTACTGATGAGTTTAAAACTGACTGGATTTTATCGCTATAACGGTCAAATGAAACATTTAGCGTGATAAAGATTATTTCCTCTTCATCATTCAGTGTCTGTGAAAAAATCTGCTGAATAAAAATTTTAATAAAGCGGATTTCATCATTGATATTGATTTTTAATGCATTTTTTTCATCGGCATCATATTCCCTGCAGTACTGATCTATAAGGTTTGAGATATTGTTTCCTCGTATAATAATATCCTTAACCATTGACCTGGCATTTGCCTTTTCCATAAGCTGGTTATATACCATATTTTCAATAATGCCGAGATTATAAAAAGCAAGAAAACTGAAAACTATCAATATAGAAATGAGGAAAAAAAAACTTCCTATAATTTTTTTACCTATTGAAGATTTAAATGAAAATTTCATAAAAAAATTATTCCTCAGCCGATAGAAAACCTGTAACAATCTGCCATTTGCCGTTTGTCACTCTTCCTAATTTCAGTTTTTTATATCCTACGTGATTCATTTTTGAAAAGGAAAACGGAGCAGTAATGCCGCCTGTACTGAAATCATTAATGCTCTCTAAACCCCTGTTAATTCCTTCATGAGATAAATCATCGCCTGCCCTGCGCACACCTTCCAGCATTATCATTGCAAGCACCCATGCGCTGATGTATCGCACATGAGGATTGGAATCTCCAGTATTTTTCTGTATATTATATTTCAGAATTTCTTTCACTCCCTGAATTTCTGGATCAAATAAAAAAGGAAACACACCCATATATCCTTCTGAGTCTTTGCCTGCGAAAGCCACTACTTTCTCATCAGTACACCAGATAAGTCCGATAAATCTGGTTTTCAGATTGAATTTTTTTGCCTCTTTTAATATAACAGATGCAGACCAGGTTGTTTCATTTATGATCGCGTAATCCGGGTTTTTCTCTTTCATGCGATTGATCTGATCTCCTGCCTCCCGCGCATCGAGAAAAACTATTTCTTCGGATACAATTTCTATTCCCATCTGTTCAGCATACAAACGCGCATCAGCAACAGGCGATTTTCCGAATTCTGTATCATTGTACAGAAGGGCCACTTTTGGCATGCGGCTTTTATCCTTCCAGTCACTCAGAATATATTTAAATATTATTTTAACCTGATCGGAATATGTCGGAGCCATCAGATAATTATAAGGCGCAGCCTTAATATCACCAAGATTTTTTGACAATGATACGCTGGTAAACGGAATTTTATCTTTTTTTATCTTCGGAAGAAGCGCAGTTGTGCCTCCGGTGCTCCAGCCTATAATCAGATGTGCATTATCATCATTGACAAGCCTGTCGTAAGCTGCAAGATCCCTCGTTGTCATGTAAGCTGTATCATATTCTATCAGCCGGACTTTCCTGCCGTTAATCCCGCCTTTTAAATTGATATAATCTATATAGCTTCTTATTCCGTCTGCAAATTTCGTGCCTGTTTCCGCAGTCTGTCCTGTCAGATCAAATAATGCGCCTACAATAATTTCGTTTGATTTATTTTTTTTGCAGGATAGAATAAGGTATAAAGATGAAATAATAACAAATAAAAACAGAAGATATTTTTTTTTCATAGATTCCACCTTACATTACAGTTTATTAAAAATTTATACCACATCCATGCAAATAATACAGACATCATCATCGAAGTCTTCTGAACCGCGAAAGGAGATAAGGTTTTCTACCAGAGTCTTTACAAACCGGCCTGACGGCAAAGACTCGCTTTGCTTCAACACCTGATACAGCTGTGCAGACTCAAAATCGACCAATGCTCCGGAACGGGTCTGGATATCGGCCATGCTCACAGCTTCTGTGAGACCATCTGTATACAGCAGAATTTTATCGCCAGGGTTCAAATCTATTGAGTCGTTGCTGAAAAAACGATTTTTTTCAGCCAGTTTTTCCCCGCTGAAGACGGCAAGGGGCATCATATGCCGTGTTGACAATACACTTTCAACATTTCCATGACGGATAATAAACGGGTGATTGTGCCCGCAGTTGCAATAAGTGAATCTCCGGGTTTCCAGGTCCATAATTCCGTAAAATGCTGTAACGAAATTTCCCGCAGTCTGGTTAACAAGTATGCGGTTAAGATGCTCCATGAGAACAGACGGGTCCAGGCTCTGTGAGCCTATCTGCAAAAGAGCGCTTTTAATCATGGATGTAATAAATGCAGCCGGCACTCCGTGGCCGGAAACATCGCTTATGAAGATGCCGATATTTCTGCTGTCACGGAAACGTATAAAATCGTAAAAATCACCCCCGACCTGATCCATAGGCCTGTAGTAAAAAGAAATATCAGGAGACGGGCTCTGCGATGGAATAAACTGTTTCTGAATGCGTTTTGCCATCATCAGCTCATTTTCTATTACTTCGCTGCGCGCCTCGAGCAGTTTTTTCTTCTGGTTCAGCTCTGATGTCCGATCGTCTATTTTCCTGTCAAGATCGCGGTTCAGCTGCTGCAGGTCTGCTGATGTATTCTGCAAATCATGGTACATGCGCGCCTGTTCCCAGGCCAGTATAAAAAAAATACTTATCACCATGAAGAGATAACCGTATGAGCTGAGCCATGCATAGGGCATCAGCTGGTTTCTAAGGAATACGAGATCGTGGATGCTTGCTGCAAAAACCACCAGATGCCCTGCAAGCAGGAATATCGCATCTTTTTTTTTGCGCACACAGGATATTGAAAGAATCACGATATTAAAAATAATAAGTGGAGCTATTACCAGGAGCATGGTCAGCGAAAAGACTTTTTCCACTCCTGTCTTGGTATCAGGGATGAGAGTGACCAGAGCCATAAAAGGAGCAGGCAGAATAGTAATAAGCCGAACCGCTAAATTGCTGCTTAAGATTCCTGTAAAGCGCAAAGCCAATTGTGAAAGAAACATGACCACCATGGGAAAGGCAGCCTTGGATATCTTTTCAATGAGAAGTTCATCCGCAGCGTTATGTGAAAAAAGAAAATTGATACGGGAAAGAAAAAAGAACAGACATACCATTGAAAAATACAGATAGCGAATATCGCGGTCCTCACGGGTTAAGAAATAAAAAAGGAAAAATATAAAAAGAAACAGCGATACAAATGATGATCCCTTGATAAACTGGTTATAAAACATTTCCTTCCAGAATGCCCTTGCAGAATTCAGACTGTAAGTGGAAACATACATCTGCTGAAATGGAAAAATCTCATATCCCGTAAAAACTTCAACTGCTATGCGGTTGGGTGCATCACCGAAACGCAGCAGATTTCGTGACAGATATACATCTGAAGGCGACATGACAGCTGTATCATATGTTGATGTGTGAGTTCCTCTTCGGTGCAGAGCAATACCGTTAATGTAAACCACATACGAATATTTGGTTGGCCCTATGTATAGAGAAAGCGGAGTATCGCGGAGCTGTTCATCCACTTTAAACTCTCCAATAAAAGTATACATGCGGTTATTAAGATCTTTCTCGCGTGGAAGCTGGCGAAAGTCATAAAGCCTGAACCCTGCATCTGCAATATTACTCTGTATATACCGCCCTTCTTCCAGAGCGCTTTCCAGAATGTATAAATCCGGAGACAGTTCCAGACGTGTTGGTGTGAGTACAGGCATTTCAGAAGCCAACAGGATGCCTGAATGCGACAATAACAGGAGAATACCGGCCATTACTATCAGGCCGGGTTTTGTCAACCTGCATATAATTTTTATCAAGATAATTACCTATTTACCCATGCTTTCAGCAGTCATCAGCCAATTGCATTGTTATTATTTTATTTATCATGATAATTTATTAATATGGATATTCAAAAAAGAGTCAAGAATAAAACTCACAAAGCATTTTTTAACTTTTCTTATTATTCTTTAATTCCACACTCTATTAATATCAACTTCATCATCCTTTGAAACGACTCCCTTTACTATAATGCCACGGGCATAATAATCAAGTCTGTATTCCACAATTCTGATAGTTCCAGTCTCGACAGGATGATCTGTTAAAGTATTTGTAATACCGTGACGTCCACCTGCAGCAGGAATAAACCTGACTAATCCTTTCCGGTAAGTTTTAAACTCCTTGCCCAATTCTGCAAAAGCTCTATCACCAATGCAGAAAATAATTTCCTGATCATTTATCTCTATTATCTCCCCATATTTTGTAGTTTTATGATATAACTTTTCAAAACTTAAACAACCTGTAAGAATTAAACTTGAAATTAATATTAAAACAACGACCTGCTTTTTTTTGATTATCATTTAGCTGCTCCTATTCAATTATATTTTTTTCTTCAGTAGAACAAAAGAAATTATGACATTAACTTCAAACATCGTTTTCATTTTTCCGTACCCCTGTTTAGCCACAGATACAGTGTCGGCAGCAGAACAAGCGTTAGGATTGTTGATGTGATTAGACCTCCGATAACAACCGTAGCAAGAGGCCGCTGCACTTCTGCACCCATGCCGGTATTGATAGCCATAGGTAAAAAACCAAGACTTGCCACAAGTGCAGTCATGACCACAGGACGAAGACGCTTATGAGCTCCGTTCATGACTGCCATGCGGACCGATTCACCTTTTTCCCTGAGCTGGTTAATAAAAGTAACCATTACCAGGCTGTTTAAAATAGCTATACCGAGAACAGCAATGAAACCCACAGATGCGGACACGCTGAAATTCAGGCCGCGGATTGCAAGAGCGAATACACCGCCGGATACAGCAAAAGGGATACTCATATACACAAGCATTGCCTGCCTGAAACTTCCAACGCTTCTGATAACAAGAATGAATATCACAAACAATACCAGTGGAACAATAATAAAAAGACGTGCGCGGGCTCGTTCAAGATTTTTAAATTTTCCTCCCCAGTCAAGTGTATACCCTTCCGGCAGATCAAGTCCCTTGCTGATTTTTTCTTTTGCTTCAGCCACGTAACCTGCAGTGTCGCGATCACCGAGAAAAATAGACACTGCCGAATAACGCGCAGATCTGTGTCTTGCAATATTTGACACTTTTTCTGTTTCTCCGATTTCAGTAAGATTATTAAGTGGTACAGTACCTCCGTCATCGAGAGATACAGGTATAGAAGCTATTGTTCGATAATTACTGCGGTGCTCCTCACTCATACGCAGAACTATCGGGAATCGCCAGTCATATTCGTAGAAACTTCCTATCCGGCGGCCTCCCATTGCAGTTTCAACTGTTTCATTTATTTCGCGCAAGCCTATGCCATATAGATTCATTTTAGCATAATTAAGACGAATATTAAACACAGGACTTTTCCTGAGTGCAGTAATGGGATCCATCTCAACTTCGCTTGCTCCGGGTATAGGACGAAGAATTTGCTCTGCTTTTTCAACAAGTTCGCTCAGTGTATCGAGATCCTTCCCGTAAATCCGCAATGTAACATCTGCCCTGCTTCCTTCTAGTATTTCATTGAAGCGAAGTTCAATAGGCTGAGAAAGAAATATCTCCTGCCCCTTGATTTTCTTTTCAATTTCGATTTTTATTGCTTCGAAAAGTTCTCGTTTGCTTCTCTGCTTTCCGGCTATTTCCGGCCACTTATTTCTATCATGCTTTAAAATAACATATGTATCTGTCATATTAATGCTCATAGGATCAGTGGCTGATTCTGCGGTGCCGATACGGGCAAATACCCTTTCAACCTCGGGAAATCCTGCAATGATCTTTTCGCATATCTCCTGTTGGCGAAGAGCTTCTTCAAGTCCAATACTGTAATCCCTGACAAAGGCTATACTCATGTCACCCTCATCCAGAGGTGGAACGAAATCCGAACCTGTACGGTAAAACATTACACCAGAAACAATCATTATAACTAAAGCTGCTGCAATCAGCGGAGTCCGGCGATGCAGACTGAAATTAAGAACAGGATTGTATATTCTCTGTATGATCCGGAAAACAAGCGGATTGGACTCAGCATGTTTATCTTTCCGTACCGAATAAAATGCAAGTACTGGCATAAGTGCTAAAGCCACTACAAGACTTGATCCTAATGCCATAAGGACTGTAAGAGCCATGGGGCGGAACATTTTCCCTTCAACACCTTCAAGAGTAAGTATGGGTATATAAACAACCATTATGATTAAAAGACCAAATATGATTGGTTTTGCAACTTCAGTACATGAATCAACCAGCAGTGTTAGTTTACTGGAGGATGTGATTTTTTCTCCGCTTTTAGCCTGGTCTTCGCGCCTCCGCAGATAATTTTCTATCAGGACAACCGAACCATCAACAAGAAGGCCGAAATCTACAGCACCCAGGCTCATCAGGTTTGCGGATATACCGAAAAAATTCATGCCCACAGCAGCGGCAAGCATTGAAAGAGGAATGGCAAGAGACACAAAGACAGCTGCCCTGACATTTCCGAGTATAAGCAGAAGCACCATTACTACAAGCGCCGCGCCTACTGCGAGATTTTCAGCTACAGTTTTAATTGTTGCGTTTACAAGATAACTCCTCGTATACATGATCTCTGTTTCAACATCCGCTGGAAGAGGAGTTTCCTTTAATACACGTTCTGCGTTTACTGCAACTTCGCGGCTGTTTGCACCCAGAAGCATAAATACAGAACCGAGCACAGTCTCCTTACCCTTGTATGTTGCAGCCCCGAGACGCTGAACATGGTCCTCCCGCACATCAGCAATATCGCGCAGTGTTATGGATCTTCCGTCAGCCATAAGCTTTATTGGAACAGAACGGATTGTATCCAGATTTTTCAACATGGCATCAGTTCGGATAATTACCTGTTTCCTGTTTTTTTCAATATATCCACCGCCGAAATTTTCTCCCAGGGTATTCAGTTTTTTCTGCATATCATCAATGGTGATTCCGTAACGTGCAAGAAGAGCTGGATGAAAATCTATATGTATCTCTTTTTTATAACCTCCGATGGCGTCTATTTCCGCTGTGTCAGGTATGGCTGATTTCAGATATGGCCTGATAATAAAATCCTGTACAGTACGCAAATACGTGAGACGCTCCCTCTCGCTTCTGCCTTCAAGACGCGTTCCTTTTTTTGCTTTAACAGTATATATAAGCACCTCGCCGAGACCGGTGCTTATAGGTCCAAGCTCTGGACTTAAACCCTGCGGAAGCAGCTCCCGTACATTCTGAAGACGTTCTCCTATAAGCTGACGCGCCCAGTATATATTTGTGCCATCCTTGAATATAACAACAACCTGAGACAGGCCATAACGCGAAAGTGACCGGACATCAGCTACATTCGGAAGGCCGGCAAGCTCTGTTTCGATATAATAGGTAACAGTTTTCTCAACCTGTTCCGGTTCAAGCGCTCCGGTTTTTGTGTTTATAATTACCTGTATGTTTGTAATATCCGGTATTGCGTCTATCGGCATAGCTGCTATTGCGTAAAGACCGATTGCGGCAATCACTGCAGAAAAAAACACTACCCAGCTTTTATTTTTTAATATCAGTTCAATAATTTTACGGTACATGGTTGACTCCTATGGATTTTTTTTGAACCAGAACAGGGAAAGTGAAATCCTCGCTGCCTTGAAGGACAAGCAAAGCAGCATATTTTTCAACATATTCATATTGAGCTGCCAGTATGGCAAGATGCATATCATATGACTGATTTTCCACTTCGCCATACATTACAAAATCAATTAGACCTGTATCAAAAAATCCGTCAGCCTCTGCAAGGCGATTATGAACATCATCAAACATAGACACAGGCAGCCGCTCAAGATTTTTCCGCGCAATTTCATATTCGAAATATGATGAAACCAGAGCCTGGGCAGTTTCACGTTTTACATACACAGCTATTGCTTTTTTTGCTTCAATATCAGCTTCCAGACTTTTTACTCCTGCTTTGTTTGTATTCCACATTGGGACAGAGAAAGTTATGCCTGCACCGATAAATCTTTGAATATCCGGAACCTGGTCTTCCCTGTAGAGTAATGAAAGCCCGAAATCCGGCAGTGCAAATTTTCGCGCGAGATGTGTTTCCATTTTTGTTCTTTCAAGAACAAGAGAATGCTTCTTCAAATCAATGTTGCCCTTATCCGCAATGGCAAGCAGATCATTAATTTCCAGCAGCTTTCCCTTTTCGAACCATGGAGTTTTTATAGTGACAGGTTCCTGGAAATTCAGGAAAAGATTGAGCTTTGACCAGATAACATCTTTACTGAAACGGATTTCATCTAAATTTTTCATAAGAAGAATAAGTTTCATTTCAACAATATGCTTTTCCATCTTTTTTTTAGGTGATGTTATCGGACGACTGGCGAGATATTTTTTAATAGATATGAAACGTATGACTCTTTCTTCAAGATGTTTTGTGAGTTCTAAAGCAACAGCATATTGATATGCAAGCTTTATGACGCTATATCGGACAAATAAACGCGAACTATCCCTGTCTAACCCTGCTTTTTTTTCCTGAAAACCTGCAATATCACCCGCGAGTTTCTGCTTGCCCGGGAAGTAAAAAGGCTGCGTTAGCCCTATATCATAAGCGAATCCATTTTGACCTGATGCGGATTTATTTCCTGCATTAAATGATATTATTGGATTCTGCCAGGGCATGGACTGACCTTTCGCCCATTTTGCAGATTCAACTGACTTTTCTGAAGCACTCAGAAGCTCGGACCGCTTCAATGCAAGATCCACCAGCTCCGGCATGTCATAAGTAATTTTATTATCTTCTCCTGATAATGACATGCTATTGCTTACAACAAGAACACTGAATAATAATATTAATAATATACGAAACATATAGAACCCCTGTAATGCTATAGTGCCGCACTAAAAATACAATATTCATACTGAATCAGTGCGGGAAGCTAAAATAAAAATTATGGATTTTTTATTACAGGGAGACAGGCGGAGCGCGGTCAGGATAATTATTTGATATTAAGCAGCAGTAATCCACACGATTTTGCGAAAAAAAATAAGATGAAATTATTGATGTGAAAAAAAATAGCGAAACAGGAGGCAATATATCAGCAGTTGCAGAAATTAAAAAAAGTATATTACCTGAAAATATACTGGATGCACCATTATGGATAACATGCTCAATAGGAGTTTCATCACCTTGACATGGAATTTCAGATTTAGATTGATCCGCCTGAGAGATATTGAAATCATTGCATGAGAAATTTACCGAATCAATTGAATCATCATGGTGGATACGCACCCCTGCCACTTCCATTATAAGCAGCATGGCAAATATTATGACCATTAAAACGGATATTTTTTTAAATAATCTTGGCATATCACCTGATTTTAAAATTTCATTTTTAAAAATCTTTCTTTCTACATCAAACATACAAAATACATTTTATTAATAATAAAATCAACTATAAATATTAATAAATTGCAAACATATATAATTTTTTACATTACCAAAATATAACTGAATAGTAAATTTTTTTTTATTGTATTACGAGTTTTCCTGCTTATAATTATTTTAATAACGAAAATTTTACAAGAAATCATATTTTAATTATATCATGTATCGTAATGCAATGGAATTGCAAATCAACGTTTTTCAGCATGGCAATTCTTGCAGATTCCTTTTATTTTAACTTCATTTTTATTGACTCTGTTCATTTCTGCAGATTTTGTTTTTATAATTTCAAATGAAAAATCCTCAGTGTAATCACCCATTTTGCAGGATTCACAGCAAAAATGAAATTGAAAAACTTCTTGTGTGCGTATAATAATGATTGACATGGATCTCCACAGCATTCAATAAAACTTTGTCCCGGCAAGGAGGATGTACTATGAAGCAATTTTTCACACAGGACCGGATGATACGCGGAGGACTGCTGCTTGTGATCGCTGCATTTGCAATGATCGGATTGTTCCGTCAATTCACACGAACCAGCGGAAGCGCATGGGATGCATGGAAACATGTTGTAGGAATATTTTTTCTTCTGCCCCTGGCATTTCTCGTCATCTTTGGCATAGTATCATTTTTCAGAGAACAGCGTGCATCTCTGCCGGAAGGGCAGCGATTCGACCGGAGATGGATACTTGTGCCGCTATTCGGCATCCTGGCCCTGGTGCACCTTCTGCAGCTCTTCGTCATTCCCATGCGGGCCATGGAAGTCTTCTATCATGGTACTTTTATTGAAGAAACGCTGCGGCGCTATGGCATTAGGACACTCATGGCTCCCATTTATCTGTCGTTTATCATCACCATCTTTATTATTCTGCGCTACAGCTTTATAATCGTCTCATTTTACCTTTTCCGCGCTATAGATAACATCTTCGTAGATATACGCTCTACGATTGATTACATTCTCATGATAGCCTCGCCTTTGGTTTATTTCCTGCTGATCAGTTTGTTCAATCACAGCGGGCTATCCAACGAGATCCTTGAGACAGCTACAGGCATAATGCTATCTCACTATCTTGCTCTGGCTGTTTGCTGGGCCATTGTCCGTTACAGGCGCCGTACCGGTATACTGCGTGCAGGATATCTGCTCACTCAATTCGGAGGTGGTATCGTAATGCTTGCTCTTGCTGTAACGTCATTGTGGTTTTACCTCGCATATCTTGCAATCGAGCCAGATTTGGAATGGCGTCTGGTCTTTCATGGATTTCTGCTTTCGGGTGTCTACGGCAGCTTCCGTTTCTACTATAGGCATGTAGAGGAGCTCTGGGTAACGAAGGAAGAAATGGACGAGGAGTAAAAACAGCAATACAGTAAATAACTGATGATATAAAAACTATAGTCGCATTTATATCAGAACTTCAGGATGTAAAAAACCTCCCGACACTTATTTGCAGCTGAAATTATCTATAATCCTTGACAATGAATCTGCCTGCATTAATTGTCCCTTGAATTTCAAAGTATTTCACTGGAGCAATAAATGGATATTTCCCGCGCAGGGGAACTGGCTGCACTGGTTACCGCAGTTTCATGGACAATTAGCGCCACTCTCTTTGACCAGGTTTCAAAGAAAGCGGGAACCTTTGCAGTAAACTTCATCAAAGTTGCTTTTGCGCTGATATTCATAAGCACATTTTTATTTTTCAGGGGTGATGGAGCCATTCCATCGAATATTACAATTGATGGGTGGATGTGGCTTTCTTTATCAGGTATAACCGGTTTTATTATAGGCGACCTGTTTCTTTTTCAGGCCTTTATCATGATTGGCGCACGTGTCTCAATGGTTATTTTCGCGCTTGCCCCATCATTAACCGCTGCAGCAGGTTTTTTAATATTTGATGAAAAACTTCCGCCTCTTGCAATAACCGGAATGACTGTGACACTCAGCGGTATAATTCTTGTTGTAATCTCACGCCCGTCAAATAACGGATATACCATAAAAGCAAAGCCTGCAGGAATTTTTTACGCGTTTCTTGCAACAATATGCCAGGCCTCCGGATACCTTTTAAGCAAACAGGGAATGCTTTATACTGATCCGGTCAGGGCAACGCAGATCCGTCTTTTAGCATCTTTAATTGGTTTTACAATATTAATGCTTATTATGCGAAATTCAAAACTTATTCTTTCTGCCTTGAAAGACAGATATGTTCTTTCAAGGTTAACATCCGCGTCTTTCTTCGGACCGTTTTTCGGAGTTTCCCTTTCAATGTATGCCATTCATAACGCAAGTGCAGGGATAGTATCCACAATCATGTCTATAACGCCGGTGCTTCTTATCATTCCTGCTGTATTTATATTAAAAGAGCGCATAACAATCCTCGAAATTGCTGGCGCTGTTCTCGCTGTTACAGGAAGTGCATTGTTCTTCCTGTAACAAATCGTTCTTTGTTATTCAAACATCAGAGAGCTTTATTTAGAAAATTTAATCCTTCATATTCATAAGAAACTGGGCTTTATCACCAAGCATATAATTAGGCAGCTTTCCATCCCATTTTTCAATCCATTTAAGCTGGATTACATCCTTGGTTACAGTTTGAGATAGCAGCCTCTGCTCCTGCGCCCTTGCTTCCGCTTCAAGGATAGTTTTCTTTTTATATTCCTCAGCCTGCTGCCTCTGGTACTGGGCTGTCTTGATTTTCTGCTCTTCAATCTGCTTCTGTTCCACTACATGATTGAACTCCTTGCTGAAAGATATATTCGTCAGATTCACAGACTCGAGAATAATATTATAAATACCGAACCTCTCTTTCAATAGAATCTCAATGTCTTTCTTAAGCTGTTCTCTTTCTACAATAATATTCTCCACTGCAAGTTTTGCAGTGGAAGCTTTAACAGCTTCATTGACAGTTGGAAGAATAACCACATTATAATAATCCTTTCCGACATTTACAAAAAGCTTATTAACATCTTTAGGACTAAGATGATAGTTAACCACAACCTCAACATCAACCTTCTGCAGATCTTTAGATGCTGACTCGGCATGAACTGTCTGCTTCTGGGTTCTGATATCAAAATCATAAACTGCTTCAAACCACGGAACTTTAAAATACATGCCCTGGGAATATGATTGAGTATGACCATTAAATGAATTAAACACAACGCCTACTTCGCCAGCATCAACAGAAAAATATGACTTGCACCCGCTCATTAAAATAAAAAATGAAATGCCGCCCAATCCAAGGACTTTTATTATTGAAATCTTTCCTTCCATAACATCAGTAATAAATTGTTTGATACTAATCATCAGCTTTTTCTCCTTCATATTTTGATTTTTTCAACATTCATCCATCACAGGTCAATACTGAATTATAATCTTTTCCTGAATTCCGTCGGGGTGCAATTCATGGTTTTTTTAAATGCATTTTGAAATGCAGTAACGGAATTGAATCCAACGGCATATACAATTGAGATTACAGTACGTTCACGGTTCTCCAGCATTATATTTTTTGCTTCATTGATGCGATATTCATTGATAAAAGCATTAAAATTTTTTTTATAAACTTTATTGATAAGCGCCGACAACTGGTCCTGACGTATGCCTATGATCTCAGAAAACTTTTTTAAATTCATTTCATCGTCATAGAAAACTTTTTTTTCACCCATACTATTCTCTATCCTCTGGATAATGGAAAATGAATCAAGCCCCCTGAGACGCTCTGTAAATCCGTATTCATTCCGCCAGTGAAGAGTTGTTATGAAATAGTGGAGTATAATTACTATAAAAATTGCGTAATGTCCAAGCAAACCAATTGTTAAAATTGCCCTGTCGTAAAGCATATCGCTGAAAATACATAAAAAGCCGCCGGTAAAACCAATAAGCATATATAAGGCATTCTTTTCGTTTCTGATAGAGTTATCACCGTTGACCGAGTGTTCGATCAATATCCAGAAAATAAAAACAAATGGGACAATCCAGAGCGGATCAGCCACATTAATCCGGTACCAATGCCAGAAAACAATATCACGGCTTATCAATATAACAGCTGTGGATATCAGCGGGATTGCACTGGCTCCAATCATTAAATACTTCCGTACTTTTTTCAAAGGAGTGCCGGTGTCCGGAAACGTCCAGAATATAAACCACATCATCAGGTTAATCATAAAAAAATTTGAAATGTGTTCTGCACCTTTTAAAAACATATAGTCATCGCTGATATAGAACTTGAACTGGCTGCGCATTAGATAATAAACCGCGATAACAATACATGTAATCAAAAAGAAAGCCTGCCGATTCTCATATGACTGGAATATATAATGGTGAATATAAAGAGATGATACGAATATTATCATAATAACAATTAATATTTGTATTAAATTTTCTATGAAAAACTGTTTAAGGATGAAGTGTGAAACTCCGAGCAATGCGCTGCTTTGCACGGCAGCGAATCCTGCCTTGAAAGGATATAAACTCTGGACTCTTATTGAAAGTACATTTGGCCCGGCAGTTCTAATCAAGGATGACGGGATCGAATAAATCCTGATCTTGTCGCCGGCAAACTTACGGGGACGGGAGCCTGCCCCGTCAATGACTCCTTCGCTTCCAATAAAAATTCCGTTGAAATAAGTCTCATCTGCATCCTCTATGGGACCGAGGCGGAGCAGTAGCGGCTTATCATGAAAAGCTGATGAAAAAGTAATAGTTAAGCGATACCAGCATATATTCTGTCTGGAAAACGGTCTGCGTGTTTCATCGCTCCAGTTATGCGGCAATGAATCCACTGTTTCCCATTTACTGTCATCGTATCCCGGATCCCGATAACCTTTATTGTCATCGCCGCGGAATTTCCATTTATTAGGCATGCGACCGAGATTTAAGGACTCGTTCAGTTCAACCGGCACATTTACAGCAGCCTGTATGTGTATAACCGGAATAAGGATAAGAAAAAAAACCGCAATATACAGGGGAAGTCGATACATTTCAACCATTCATATAAATCTGCTATTTTTCAAAAGTCAATATTCAGAAAATATTTATTATTATTATAGGGTATTATTATTTAAATATGTCAATGACAAAAAATAAACACGTATTATGATTTTTTCTGCTGGTATGCTGCCTGTTGGAAATCCCGGTATAGTTATACTAATCAGGTTTTGCTCCCGAGAAAACTGTCGACAATCCTGACTTTATATTGATCGAAAATATCTTTTTTCCATCTTGTCAGCAATTCCATTCTTTTCTGCATAAATAAACTTTGTCTGATCTGATTTTTATTCACCGGCAGCAGCTGCTTCTGTCCACGGATAATTCTTGCCTCGGCAGATTCAATTTCCTGCTGGGTGACATTGATTTCCTTTGTAATCGCAAAATCCATATAGTCTCCTGCCAGGTAGTCATCCCTTGTCTTGTTCAAATCCTTTATAAATTCCGGATCCTTATCCAGCCCGAGACGGATTGCCTCCCTCCGCAGTAATAATTCATATAGATATTCCCGGACAATCATGCTTTTCCTGCTCTGGTCCATGCTTATCCCCAATCCGCTCGTGGTTTCATTTATTGTCTTCATCCTTGCTGATAAATCTCCGGATGTAAATTTTAAATCGCCAATTGTAAATATTATGCTTCCTGGATTCTGAGAATTTATTGAATTTTCATAAAATTTAACATCTTTCGCAGATAGCAGTTCACCAAGATACCTGTCCCTTAATTTTGAAAGAAACTTTATCCTCATTTCGTCAGTCCGGATTAGCTGGAGAAGCTGATTTACAGTTACCTCTTTTATTTCCTGAATTTTAAAAATACACACAGCATTAAGCTGTTTTACATAAAGTGGTTTTTTAGAATAGCTGTCAGACGCTGTTGCATAGGCCGCATCGGCATATTCAGCAGGCATAAACTCACGGATATAATATCCTCCTGTTGTCCCATTTTCATTTTCAGGATTTTTTGAGTATATGCGAGCAAGTTCATTAAAAGAAATTCCTTTGTTTATCTTTTCTATTATTGAGCCCGCTTCTTTAATTTTTGCTTCCCTATCCTTCGCATCATCTGATACCGGAAGGACTATTTGTCTGAGTTTGATAATTTTTTCACTATATTTCGCTGAATCCTGCATCTTCTTCAAAAGAGACTCATTGAGATATTTCGTAGATATATCATCAAACAGGAGCACAAATCTTACTGATTTTTCGTAATCAGCTTTTTTGGCTTCAAGAATGGCAATCCTTTGCAGAATAAGCTGCTCCAGATGAATTTTCATCAGTTCGTTATTATTGCGTGCGCGTTCCAGCGGAATATCCTGAACCCTGAGCCATTTCAATAATTCACTCCTGGTGACAGAACCATCAGCATAAACAGCTATTGTATCGCTGTCACACTGACAGGATGAAATCAATAAACAAAGAAGAACCATAACTGATAATAAAATTTTATTCATTTTCTCACTCTCTTATGGATTGGTTTTTAAATTTATTCTGATATTTATTAAGAAGCAATGTCAATCGCTTATCAGGAATATATCAAAAAACCGTCATTGCGTCTTGTTTTTTCATAACTGAATCATGATTATGGTAGATTTATTAAATCCGACAGGGTAATATTCCGGCAATATTACCATTATCTAATTAGAGGAGTCGTTATGCATCAAACGATTTGAGCTAATTAAAGGAGGATTAAAAAATGAAATGTTTAAGTAAAATGTTTTTGCTGATGACCATGTTAGCTTTCAGCAGCGGACTGTACGCTGCAGTTTGGGTGCCTCCAACAATAAACGCAAGAGAAGGCGACGCGGTCTTTAAAGCAGGATCCGGAGGGGGAAACCTCGGAGGACTTTTCAACGTGCTGCATGTTTACTGGTCCCATTGCGGAATGTTTCTAAGCGAGTCGACAATCCGCCACAATAACATGGGAGATCCCAAATATAACAGCAACTGGCTAGGATGTCCTTCAACTTTTAAAGGTGATACAATTAAAAACGGTATGCCGGGCATGATTACAGAAACAGTTGACCAGGCTTTTAACGGATCAAAAAATTTCGCAGTATCCGGCGGAGTTGTTCTGAAACCAAGCAGCGCCAATGAGACCAGTTACCGCGGTCCGCTTCAGCTTATAGCTTCTTATATGCGTTCGTGGGATGCTTATTATCGTCCCTATGCGTATACGAATTTTTTTCAGATGAATGTTGAATGGCTCAACGGGCAGTACCGCTATCCGAGGGTGAAGGGTTACGGCGGGCATTGTTCCGGCACTATATGGTTCGCCCAGGCAACAGCCTATAATAACTGCACGGATGGTTATGTATCAAAATATCCGAATGTTCCTTATCATGATTCTCAGACAATGTTCGATGCGGCATCAGCATTATACAGCGGAGTCAGATCAAAAATTCACACTAAAATCGTTGATACATGCGGCGGGGCGTTATGCGACGGAACCGGACCTGCAACGAAGATGGCCTGGCAGGTCGTTAACACTTTTGCATTCGATGATGCAGACAGAACCTCAAGCAGAATGAACGAGATTAATGGTCCTGATGGATACATCACGTCATGCGCGCCGGCTCCGGATCATCTTTTAATGAACACATATACAAATCCTAAAGGATTTAATATCGGCCAGCAGACTACATCTTCATCTTATTACGATCAGGTTGTTCCAGTTCAGTTTATTAATGGATATTACCGTTAGAAAAATCCGTACTGTAAAAAAAGTAAACAAGCAATACTGAAAAACTGCCCTTCCGCCTATGGCGAGGCAGTTTTTTTACTGAATGATTTAACCCACAATAACAGCAGGGAGAAAGTGATATGGAATTCATAAAAAAACACAGGTTGCTGCTTATCGCTCTCGGGGTCCTGATAATCGTCGGGGCTCTTGTGTATATACGGCCGAATGAAAAAAAATCTCCGGAAAAAGAAGAGATAAGGAAATCATATTCCATGGGGGACTATCTGATGATGATGTCCTCGGATAAAGTAGATAAATCATTTGATGCGTCCGGTATTAAACCTTACGAAGTGAAACGGACACCGTTTATAAGAAATGTGATACTTGAAAAAAATACAGTCTGCGTCGGAGAGGATTTTCTTGTAACTATCGAGTCTAATGATCCGGAAGGCAGGGATGCTGACCTCATCTCCAGCATCGGCCCGTCAATGGGCAACCCTGTTATTATGCGGTTTACTATTCCAGGAAAGCATAAAATTATTGCTACAGTCAGGGACTTTAAACGCATCGACACTAAAGTTGAAGAGATTGAGGTTGTGGAGTGCAGCAGTAAGCCTGCAGTATATCTCGAAGCAAGGCTTCACCCGTTCCGTATGGAGGAAGGGGAATTTGAGGTTATGAAGCTGCAGAATCTTAAAGGAAACTGCACCTATGAGTGGGATTTCGGCGATGGAAAATCAACAACTACAACACGAGGATATACGACGCACAACTACGGATTGAGAGACCAGAAGCGTTTCAATACATCATACATGGTAAAGGTTACAGTTACCGACGAGAAGCAGGTCAGCGTAACAGCGCGCGCGTCGCTCGATTTCCCTAATATTCAGTGGATATCGGGTCACATGGGGTCCATGAGCGTTCCTGTAATATTCAACCGGTTCCTGGATTCAAAAAATAATGAATTCAGAACTGACATATCCATGAAGAACATTCATTCTCAGGATCTCACATTTAACGATGCAGATATTACACTAACTCTTTGTAATTCCCCGGGTGTAACACAAAACTTAACCGTAAATGCATCCTCCTTTATGCCGAAAACAAATCTGTCCGGGGGAGAGGTGATCAGGGGCGATATCTCATTTAAAGAATCTGTTGTCCCAAAATCCGCCTGCGCTGTGGCTGTAATCATTCACGGAAAGCTGAGCGATGGCAAACCAGTCAGTCTGGAAATGAACTTCACAATCCCTGCTGACAGTATGGCATTGAATTCAAAAAACAGTGTGGAAGTCGAAGACCACGGACTTGACCGCAAAATACAGATGGCTAAACGGATTCTGGGAAGGGATTATGTTACCCAGGACGATCTTTATACTCTTGAAAAAGAGGGAAAGTTTAACGACTGAAACTTTCTTCAAAATATGGAAAATATTATTTTAAAATATTGAGTCAATAAAGCAGGAGTTTGAAATAATGGTACTATTATTACTTAAATTATATAATGTGGAGATGTCTACCATCAGTACCATCGGGACATATATGTATAACTTTTTTGTTGTACTCGCAGTAGCTGCGGTAATAATTCTTGTATACAGGAAGCTTGCATCTATGGGATACCCCATAGTCCGGTTAAGGATATTTTTTATTATTATTTCCGTAACAGGACTGCCTTCAGGATTCATCAGCTCGCGCTCAGCCAATCTATTCTATTATCCGTCGCAGCTGTGGACCCCGGAACTGTTATGGGAACTGGCATCCTCCAGAACAGCCCATACATTTCATGCAGGAATAATTCTTCCAGCAGTATTGATCATGCTGCTTATTCTAATCATGCAGTTTAAATTTCTCCGCACACTGGACACATTTTTTCTTTTTCTTCCGATAGGAAATGCCATAGGCAGATTAGCCTGTTTAAACGTAGGTTGTTGCTGGGGGAATTATATTCCTCTGATCCATTTCAATAATCCAACCCCTTTCTATGACATTCTTTGCAATGTGGGAATTTTCATCATATTGCGAAAAATTCATAAAGGCATGTATCTTTCAGGCAACCCCGATGAAGATTCCCGCGAAAGTGGAAAAATAACCGCTTTGTATTTAGTAATGTATGGTGTATGCAGGTTTTTAATGGAATACTTCCGCACTGAGGAAATAATACGATGGGGATTAACCCAGGCTCAGATCGTGATGATTATTTTCATTATACTGGGAATTTTAATCCTGATTTTTATAACAATAAAAAACCTTCCAAAACCGGTTGCAGCAGCCAAGCCCATAAAACAGATGAAGTATTTTTATCCCGCTGCTTTTGTCGCATATTTCCTTATTTTCTTTTTGTTAATCACATTGCTTTTCTTTTCAGATATTGCTTCGTGGCCGCTTCGTCCTGCGGTCAGCGCACTGAAGCAATACCTTTCTGTATTATGGTTTCTTCCGATTTTCATTATTGAGATGAGCGCTATATTCTTTCTTGTTATAACAAAAATAGACTGGCGCCATTCATTTAAAATAAACAGGAAGGATTTTCGTGATCCGTTTTTTATCACAGGCGTGATAGTAAGTATAGCCTATGCTGCGTCTGTTTATATAATAAATATTTCTAATGAAGAAAATGCAATACGGGGTATCGCATACTGGCCCCCTGTTGCGATTTTGTGTGCTCTCAATGCATTGTCTGAGGAAGTCTTTTTCCGTATGATTATTTTCAGACTTCTTGAAAAATCTGCTGTAAAACCTGTTGCAGCAAACCTGATACAGAGCCTGCTGTATTCAAGCGTGCATTTGGCAATCGGAGGCCCGAAGTTTGCTCTTTACAGCTTCGTTTACGGCATGCTGCTCGGCCAGATCTATAAACGAACCGGAAGTATAATTCCTCCGATAATATGCCATATTATTATTGATATAGGTGTAATTGGATATCCTATTCTTCAATACTGCGTATGTATAAACCGTTGAATGAATTGAATTATTCAAAAAAATCTCTTGATATTTATATATTAGTAAGAATGTCATTAATAAATCAAAAGATTTACTAAGGATATAAGATTATGAACCCGTTATCCCTATTGTCTTTCTTTGCTTTTCTGGTATGTCTTTATTTCGGACTGCATACTATCCGGAAAGAACCAGGCGCAATTCTCAACCGCGTTTTTTTTGTTTATTGCCTTACAGGTCAGATATGGTCTTTTGGTTATGTCTTCGTTTACTCGGCAACTGTTCCTGCTGATATATGGTTCTGGTATAGATTTTCCTCTTTCGGCTGGTGCTTTATACACTCAACCCTGCTGCTGTTTATACTGATTCTGACAGGCAAAAAAAAGCCCCTTTTCAAATGGTGGATTTACATTTTAATCTACACACCTTCAATAGTTCTTCTTTACCGTTCATTAACCGGCATACTTATTGCAAAGGAATTTTATCCGACTCCATGGGGCAACGCCGAGATACTTGCATCCGATACTTTATGGTTTAACTTATATGCAGTCTACAACATCACATATCTTATTCTCGGATGCGTAATTTTATGGAGATGGGCCGGAGCATCAGAATACACCCGCCATAAAAAGCAGGCAAAAATCATAATTATAAGCACCTTGTCATGCTTTATTGCAGCTTCATTTTGCAATATGGTAATTCCTGCAATGAAAATAAAATTTCCGGCCATTGGTGCGATATTTGCACTGGGAATCATTTTCGGAGCATGGTGGGCCATGTCGCGATACAAACTTCTAGTTATAACGCCGGAAATTGCTGCAGGCGAGATCATTTCAAAGATGATGGACATAATGATTCTTTCAGATGCACAGGATAATATTATTTCTGTAAACAGGCAGACTGAAGATTTGCTCGGATACAGTTCAAACGAATTAAAGAAAAAGTCGTTGCTTGATCTAATTTACGAAAGTGAAGCATTCATTGAAAAATTAAAACCGGTCAAGAATGCCAAAAATACAAACTTTCAATTCGACGGCAATCTGATAACACACAAGGAAACGCACATACCAGTTAAAATTTTCTGTTCAGACATTAAAGACATGGCTGGAGAAGTTGTAGGTATAGTTGCGGTAGCTCATGATCAGCGGGATACGATCAATCTCGAATCGACACTTAAAGAACTGCAGAAGACAAACCAGACATTAATTTTAACCAGGGATGCCCTCTGGGGTGAAATGCAGATTGCTAAAAAAATCCAGACAGTGCTTCTTCCTCTGAAACCAAAAATACATGGTTATCAGATTTCGGCATATCTTAAACCAGCTGATGAAGTCGGCGGAGATTATTATGATGTATTAAATATTGACGGAAGAGACTGGCTTATAATCGGAGATGTTTCCGGTCACGGGGTTCCAGCCGGGCTTGTAATGATGATGGTACAAACCGCTATACACGTAACCATAATAAATTTTCCGGATATAGCTCCTTCCGAGCTGCTATATAAAATCAACACTGCAATAACCGGCAACATCAATAAAATGGGCGAAAATAAGTATATGACGATCACAGTTTTCGCAATTCATCAGGGCGGGGAATTGACTTTCTCCGGACTGCATCAGGACCTGTTAATTTACCGCAATGCAACAGATACTATAGATGTTATTGAAACAAACGGAACGTGGATAGGAATTACGGATAATATCCGCGGAATAATGAAAGATGATTTCATCAAAATGGAAATTGGAGATATTCTGCTTCTGTTTACTGATGGTATTACAGAGTCTTGTGAAAAAAGAACTAAAAACGGAATCTGTATGTTTGGCGATGACAAACTAATAGAAACCTTTCACAAATCATGTAAAAAACAGGTGAAAGAAATATCAGATAGCATTATTGATGCTCTTGTAAATTACGAATGCACGGATGATATCACGATTGTGATTTTAAGAAGAGATCAATAGCTTGTTATTCAAATTGTAATAATAATTATATAATTATTAAACTTTAACTTCAGGAAAGGAAAAAGTTATAAATGAAACCATTTCAGATTTTAGACAGCCAGATTAAAGGATGGAAATCAATTATAAAACAATTGGAACATCCATATTTTTCATATTTTCTAATGAGATTTATCGCTCATCCCAAATTATTTTATGAAACTGATGCCAATAAAGATAACAGGTATGGTTTTATGAAAGCAGGCGGAGGTTATGCAACGCCCAGAGAGCTGATTGCTCAAAAATATATGATAAAGGCTTTCCTGGAATCTGCAGGGGAAGCACGCACAGCGGATTTAAACAATGAACCTGTAATCTGGTTTGACTGGCCGGCTCCTGTAGAAATACTGAAGGCATTTAATGTTGCTTATTTCTGTCAGTCATTTTTCATGTTCGCATCACAGAGCAAAGGCGGACGGGGCGTAATAGAACAAATTGACGCCTGTGAGGATGAAAGAATAACCTCTGATTTATGCAGTATGACCAGGATCTCATTCGGCGCCTATTTAACGGAGCAAATACCACGTCCGTCAGCTATTATAGGCACCGCCCACCCCTGTGATTCCGCCAGAAGTGTAAATCAGCTTTATGATTATTATACAGGTGTTCCAACATTTACTCTGGATACGCCGTATGGAAGGGATGAAGATTCACTTAACCATTACGCAGAAAACGTATGGGAGATGATACGGTTTCTGGAGAACCATCTTGGAAAAAAAATAAACTGGGATAAACTAAAAAGCGTCATAGAAGAAGTAAATAAATATAATTATTATTTCAGGGAAGTTACAATGATGCATAGAGCTATACCATCTCCCGGACTGGTTTTGCCTGAAATAATATCCTGGATAACAAATATATTTGCCTCTGGCTCCAAAAACCTGACTGCAATGGCAAAAATATATTATGAAATTTCAAAGAGAAGGATTAAAAAACCAAATTTTTTACGGGCAAGGAAGGAGAAAATAAGGGTTTTAATATGCGATACAACAGTGGTATTTACAGAGCTGTTCAGCTGGATGAAAAAAGAATTTGGCGCTGTTGTAGTCGGGGATTATGTTGGGGATAGAATAAACCCTGAAATTGATACATCTACACATGAGTCAATGGTAAAAGGGATTGCAGCGGATAAATTGTATATGGGCATGATAAGGCAGGCGCATGGTCCTATTGAATTTACCACAGAGGAATTAACAAGAAATATTGAAAATTTTTCAGCAGACTGCGTTATTTTCAATGGGCATATAAGCTGTAAATTCAACAGCTCTTCTCAAAAAATAATTAAAGATACATGCAAAAAAGCTGGAGTACCAGCACTTTTTATGGAGGTTGATATTTATGACCAGAGGGTAGTTCCGGAAAAAGAGATGCAGCGTCAAATTAAAGAATTTTTTGTTACAAATGGATTGATATAAATGCAAACACTAAAAGAGATAAAACAAATTTCAGAAAGTTTATTTAATTCACATCTTGAAAAAGCGAAGCAGGATGGAAAAAAAATAATAGGATATTTCTGTACTTATGTTCCAGAAGAGCTTATTCACGCAGCCGGTTTTATACCATATCGCATGCGTGCGGTCGGAAGCACGGGAACTACGTTAGGGGATACATACTATTCTTCAAAAAACTGCAGTTACGTGAGACATTGCTTTGATCTGGCACTGCAGGGAAATTTTCATTTCCTGGATGGAGTCATTTTCATGAACGGCTGCGATCACAACAGAAGGATGTATGACAACTGGAGATATGCTGGAATTAAACCTGATTTTCTTTATATGCTGCCTGTGCCGTATGTTCTTGCTGATCCATCTCTTAAACAGTATATTAATGAAATCAACAAGCTGAAAAAAAATATTGAAGACTATTATAAAATAAATATTACTGATGAAGCTCTTGAAAAAGCCATAAAACTATATAATAAAAAAAGAAATCTGTTATCCGGAATATATGAAACCAGAAAACAGAAAAATGTTCCTATTAAAGGAAGCGAACTCCTTAGTGTAATGCTTGCAGTTACCGCGCTTCCTGTTGAAACCGCCAATGACATGTTAGAAAAGATTTTAATCGAATTAGACGGCAGAGTGATATCAAATGACAATGATATAAGATTGTTTATTGCCGGAAACTGCATTGAAGAAAGTGAGCATATGGAATTAATTGAAGATTGCGGAGGTGTTATTGTTTCAGATAAAACATGTCTTGGTTCTGATTATATTGATTCAAATATCAAGGAAGACCTCGACCCTATTGTTGAAATTTCCAGAAGATATCTTAACCATCTTTCCTGTCCAAGAATGGTAGATGATTTTAGAAATAGATTAAAACATCTCGATACAATGATTAACCTTTATGATGTTGATGCTGTTATTCTGGACAAGCTTGAGTTCTGTACATTGTTTACAATGGAATCTGTTTTATACCGCAAGGAATTAAAAAAAACAGGGCTTCCCGTACTTGCTTTTGACCGGGAATTCTACGGGGGCGGAACAGGACAGATTAAAACAAGAGTACAGGCATTTTTTGAAAAAGTAAGAAACAGACAAAAGACTTCAAAGGGCTTATGAAAGTATAACAAATTGAAATTAATAATGTTTTTAAGGAATAAAAATGATATTTGCCGGTTGTGATGTAGGTTCGCTGACCGCGAAAGCGGTTATCATTGAAAATTCCAGGATTATTTCCAGGAAAATAATCCGCGCAAAAGCGACTGCCCTTAAATCTGCTAACGATGTAATGAATGAGGCATTACATGATATTGGACTTGAAATAAAAGATATTGATTTTTGCTGCAGTACAGGGTATGGAAGATTTTCCATTCCCTACTCGAATATAAATAAAAGTGAAATATCCTGCCATGGTCTCGGCGCATTCTGGGTTGATAACTCTATAAGAACTGTAATAGATATCGGCGGACAGGATTGCAAAGCAGTTTCGATTGACGAGAATGGACTGGTTAACGATTTCATGATGAATGAAAAATGCGCAGCAGGAACAGGCAGGAGTCTTGAAATTTTTTCCAGGACATTGGGACTTGAACTTGATGAACTTGGACCAATTTCACTTGAATCAAAAAAAAAGATTGAGATATCAAATAAATGCAGCATTTTCATGGAACTGGATATAATACAGCAGCTATATCATAAAAGTAAAAAATGTGATATAGCGCGGGCCGTCAACAGCGCTGTAGCCCAAAGGGTTATTCACCTTGCAAGATCAATAGATATAAAACCTGATATTTGCATAACAGGCGGGGTCTCAAAAAATGCAGGTGTTGTAAAAATACTTGAAGAACTCCTGAATATGAAATTTAAAATTTTATCAGAGGATCCTCAATTGATTGGAGCAATAGGCGCTGCTGTTTTTGCAGAACAGGAATATAAATTATAAATCCGGCATTTGATGATGAACTATTCCAGTTGACAATTATAATAACACAAGGAAAAGGCAAAGTATGATAACCATGGGCTATGATATTGGAACCCGGTTTATAAAAACATGCATAGTGGAAGATAACAAAATATTAGGCTTTTCGATCAGGGAAACCGGCATGGATTTAAAAAAATCGATTGATGAATCTTCTTTTTCTGCAATTGAAATGGCAGGTATAAAAAAAAGAAAAATAGCAAAATCAGCAGCTACAGGTTATGGATGTGAAATGCTTGAAAAAACAGCCGCCACAATCAGTGAGGATGTATGCCTTGTAAAAGCGGCATATCACCTTGACAGGAATATCAATACTGTTATTGATGTTGGCGGATTATTTATTCATATAGCTACTGTCATCAGTGGAGGACGGGTCGGGGATCATTGCGAAAATGAAAAGTGTGCAGCAGGAAGCGGAAAATTTCTTGAGATAATTTCAGAAGCAGTTGATATTCCTATTGCATCAATTTCTGAAACTGCATTAAAATCATCAAATCCATATGCCCTGTCAAACAGCTGTTCGGTATTTGCCGAGAGTGAAGTTATTTCTCAAATAAATGCAGGCACTGACAGTTCTGATATTATTGCAGGTGTCATCAATACTATAGCTGAAAAAATTGCAACTTTGATAAACAGGATCGAGGCTCCTGATAAAATTGCAGTTGCAGGCGGAGTGGCAAAAATAGAAGCCTTTAGAATAATACTTGAGAAGGTCTTAAACAGAAAAATTTTCACTTTGCCTGTAGATTTTCAAATTGTTACAGCATATGGAGCAGCATTGCATGCCCAGGATAAACCTGTAAAAAAGAACAAGAGAAAAAACTGATGTTTGCTGAACAACAGAAAGAATCAAAAAATATATCAGAATTTCAGGACCATTCTTATCTTATTAAAAAATGTTATGATCTGCTATACGATGCTGAAAATAATTTTACAGAATACAAGTGGAAAAATATAAAGGATTTAAAAAAAACAGGTTTTAATAAAAAAAAGAAAGGGAAATCTTTTATTGTAATGGCAGAAGATACATCAGTTGAACTTGGTTCACCTGAAAATATCTCAATAAGCTGTGTCTTGTGGACTAAAGAAAATTTGCTTATCAAGAATAGCATATGGATTGCCGGAAAGGAATTATCGCAAATCAAGGGGAAATCTGTATCATTTCTGCAGGTTATAATGATTCAGCCGGGTGATGAAGATGATCCGACTGACCCGCTGCTTCAGGGATTAAAAAACCTTTCAAATAAAATTCCAGGATTAATGACACGCAGTATAACCGGTAAAATGTGGATACGAATACATAAAGATCTGATGAAAAAAAAATTCACTCTGTATTCTTTGGGTAAATATCTGCACGAAGCATATAAAGAATCAATGCCGAATATTAAAGGAATTGATATTATTCTATGTGCTGATGATCCGCAGATTATTTCAAAATTTGAGCCAATCTATAAAACAACAAAAATAATCAACGGTGAAAATCAAAAACTAAAATGGGTAGAAGATGGTGTTGTATCCTGTGAAGAGCTTAATTGCAATACCTGCGAAGAACAACCGGCGTGTGATATAATTAAAGATATTGTTGTAAAAAGGAAAAAGTAAAATTGGAAAAAATAAATAAAAATAAATCTCCGGTAATTATTGCATACCTGGGTAAAGGCGGATCAGGAAAATCGATCCTTTCATCTATAACGGGTAAGATTGCCATTAATAAAAAGAAAAAAATACTTTTTATAGATGCCGATCCTGCTATGGGTTTAGCTACTGCTCTGGGAATAGATGGATTTAAGACAATAGGAGAGGCACGGGAAGAGATAATACAACAGGCTAAAATATCAAACACCGATGAACATGTTTCAGAGATTATTGATTACCTGCTTCTTGAAGCTCTTTTCGAAACAAAAGATTTCAGCATGATAGTTATGGGGCAAACGCAAACAATTGGATGTTACTGCCCAATCAATAATCTTTTAAAGGATACAATTGAAAAAATTTCATCTCATTATGATGTTGTTATTATTGATGCTGAAGCAGGCATTGAGCAGATTAACAGACAGGTAACAGAGTCAGTTCATTACCCTTTAATTGTTACAGATAATTCCGTAAGAGGAGTACGAACTGCCATGCTTGTAAATGATGCCATTAAGCGGGCTCCAAAAATGACTCCAATCAATTCAGGGGTAATTTTCAACCGTATTGAAGGCGATGTTGATCATGATCTTCTGGAGATGATTAAAGGCGGATCTTTATCCTTTTACGGCTCAATCCCTGCTGATAAAATTATTACTGAAAGAGACATGAAAGGTTTATCAGCACTGGAAATGCCGGAAGAAGCCATATCCATCAAGGCTCTTGAATTGATATTGAATAAAACAGGCATTTTATAATTACGGGTCAACCGGATAGATAGTTTATTAAATTTTATGATCAGGACAATAAATTCACATGAATCATATTATTGCAAAAGTCCTGAATACACTTATAAAGTATAGAACCAGGATAAAAGGTAAAGAATTGTAATGAATAAAAAAATAATTAATTTATTCTTGTTGATAGGTTTTTCATTATTTATTTTTAACGCATGCACAATAAAAGATGATTCCAATACGGCTTCATCTTCCACAATAATCGCATCAGGGATTTCTGATTTTGAATATAAAAATACCGGCTCTGCTATTATTATAACAAAATATATCGGCTCAGGCACTGATGTGACAATCCCCTCCACTATTGACAATAAACCTGTTACTGCAATCGGAGATTCAACATTTGAAAATTGCTCAAAGATCACAAATATAAACATTCCATCAACTATTACACATATTGGAAATAGTGCTTTTTACAGTTGTACCAGCCTCTCAAATGTAAATATTCCATCGAGTGTTATTTCAATAGGAAATTCTGCATTTGCTTTATGTGAAAGTCTTAAAAGTATAAATATATTTTCGGGTATTACTACCATTGGAGATTTTGCATTTTGGGGATGTACCAGTCTTACAAGATTAGATATTCCTGCAGGAGTTTTTTCAATTGGAAACTATGCAGTTGCTCATTGCACTGGCCTAAAAAACATATCTATTGGTTCTGGTGTTACTTCCATTGGAAAAGGTGTATTTTTAAATTGTACAGGCCTCATAAGTATAATTTTACCTTATACAGTGGTTTCTATCGGAAAAAATGCATTTGAAAACTGCATCAATCTCAACAGTATTAATATTCCAGCAGGTGTTACTTCAATAGAAGATCAGACATTTTCAAATTGTGCCGGTCTCACCAGTATTAATATTCCATCAAGTGTTATTTCCATCGGAGACTATGCTTTTTCAGAATGCAAAAATCTGGAAAATGTTATTATCAATCATGGTGTTTCCAGAATTGGAGACTATTCGTTTAAAAATTGTTTTAAACTTATTGAAATTACAATACCTGCAAGTGTTACTTCAGTTGGAGCCTATGCGTTTTATAATTGTACCGGGCTTTCAATTATTAATATTCTCTCGGATGATATTTACATAGAAGATTTTGCTTTTGCTTTTTGCATTAGTCTTTCAAGTTTGGATATACCGGCAGGTGTTAAATCTATTGGAGACTGCTCATTTTATAATTGTAAAAAATTATCTATTGTTACTTTATATTCCAAAATTCCGCCGGCTCTCGATGGAGTAGATGTTTTCACTTCTTCCCTTTCCAGTCTGGAGATAAGAGTGCCTGCAGATTATTTAAATGATTATCAAAAATCCGCTTACTGGTTAAGCTATGCAGATAAAATTGTCGGTTATTGATATTGTTATTTCCAGAAAACTGCGAGAAGAAAATAAAAAGTTTTTTTTAAATCTCTGCTGTTTTTAAGACAGGTTGCATTTTATTCTTAATTTAAGCCATCTTTAAATGTACTTAAAGATGGCTTAAATTTAATCTGGTAATTTCTGTTAAAATTTTATTATATCTATTCGTTACCGTTAACGTCGAGTTTTATAAGGTAAAGATCATTTCCATAATTCAGGTTCGTGTATGTGTATCCAAGCACGCAGAAACCGCCGTCACTCGCAAGGTTCACGCTCTGGGCAAGATTGTTATCCGCATCGCCGAAAGTGTGCGACCAGAGCTGCGTTCCATATGCATCGATTTTCACCACCCATGCATCAGCCTTAAGATTGTCGCTGTTGCTGCCGTAAGATCTTGTCTCGCCTGCGAATATGAATGAGCCGTCTGCAAGCTGTTTGATCGAATTAGCTTTATCAAACCTTGTGCCGCCGAATTCCCTGTTCCAAACTTCATTTCCTGCTGCATCAAGCTTCACAATCACTGCGTGCCCTTTTCCGCCATTCATAGTCCAGTCGTCTGTTGAGTAGCCTGCAATTGCGCAGCCGCCGTCATTTGTGCGTATAACTGATGCTGCAAAATCGTCTCTGCTGCCTCCAATGGTTTTTTGCCATAGGACTTCGCCGTTTGCATTGATTTTAACTACAGCCATATCAGCAGACCCGTCAACACCTGCATAAACTGCTGTATTGCCTGCCAGAATAAATCCTCCATCAGAACTAACTGTTACAGAATTTGCCGCTCCGTAGCCATAGGTTTTTGCCCAGATGACATTGCCTGCTGTGTCCAGACGGAAAGCTCTCATGCCCGTTTCATCGAAGGTGTGGGTATAGCCTGCAACTATGTAACCGCCGTCGCTGAGCTGGTGAATTTCGTAAGCTCCGTCCCTCTGGGCTCCGCCGTAGGTTTTTGCCCACTGCTGAACGCCGTTTGCGTCAAGTTTCATCACCCAGAAATCACATCTGTTTCCGTTTTCATCAGCAGTGCCGAAGGATTCAGTTTCTCCTGCTACAATGTAGCCTCCATCCTTTGTCTGCTCGATAGAGCGTGCCCATTCGTATCCTGTTCCTCCGTAGGTTTTCGACCACAAGATCGAACCGGAGGTATTAATTTTTGCAATATAAAAATCCATAGAATTGCTTTTTGTACCTGTTGCTCCTGCAACGATGTAGTTGCCGTCAGATGCCTGCTGAACAGAATGTCCGTACTGGTCATAGGATATATTCAGTTCTTTCTCTCCATTGTAATCGCATGCGGTCATGGATACAGCTGTGACAAGAGAAGCAAAAGCCAGAAATAATTTGTTATTCATTTAAAACTCCACTGTTTATTATTAAGATGCGTGCAATAAATTGACATGACTGTTTTAAAGCAAATAAGTTTTTAAATTGATAAAAAAATTATAAAACCGTCCGGATGGAGGGATGCGGAAGATATTTCAAAAATAAAATCAATTAACATTCTTGACAGACAGATATTTATGTTTTAATATAATTATTATGCTTATAGATAAGGTGTAGCATGAAACTCAAAGTTTCAGTATACTCTCATAACTTGAACAAAGAGGTGCAATTCCATAGTCTGCTCCTATTATTGCTCTTGTTCATGTTTTTAACGGGAACCATGAATCTATTAGCAAATGATTTTTACGAACCTCTGGCTATTGATGATCCGCTAAATGAATCATTTGGAACCAAAGTACCGGAATATCCGTTCATGACAGGCGGCTACGGTGAATTGGCCTGGAATTATCATTGTATATCTTCCACAACAGAGGATATCTGGAACCTTCATACCACAGTTGCCTTTACACTTTTCCGCTGGAAAGATGATTTTGCATTATCCATCTATTATGGTTCATGGCTTCTGACTGCTCCATTTAAACCTGGCGATCAGGTTGTAAATGTCATGCGTTTCTGGATGTCTGCAGTAGAATTTGACTACGGAATTAACATGGCTGTAAAAGCGGGGCCTCTCCACATTACTTTCGAGTATTCCAGAACCAGCCAGCATCCACTGACACCTGGTTTTTCTGAGGTTTCAACCGATGTTGTAAAATTGGGTCTGGTACTGCCGCGTGCACGTCTTGGGGATTTTGATGGCAGATTTTTCATACGTGGAGGATATGTCGATCTCTTTGATTTCTGGCAAAGCAAAATCCCCAAACCGCGTCTTTCCGGCATAATCACCGCCGGCACTGAATCATCCTATCGCCTGCTTCCATGGCTGAAAATTTTTATAAATGCCTCGCTTGATTTGAACATTACCCGCATGTCCACAGCGGATATTGCAGGACGGGCAGAAATCGGCTTAAGTGTCGGCACCGGACCACCTGCACTTGACATCTACTTTGAAATATCAGGATCTCCGGATACAGAGGAAATCCTCAACCGGCCCACTCCGTCTTTTCTTGCCGGATTCGGCATTCGCATGAAAGTCGGATGGCCTTGAAGTATACATGTATATCAGAAATTAAATATAATACCTGACTTTACGCAAGATATCAGCAAACGTTAATTAAATTTTACCAGTACTTTGGATATTTCGCATCTCTGGTTAAATTATTATAAACCAATGCCACTACTACCAGTATCATGGAACCGGCAAGTGTTGGAAATATTACAAAACTCCACGATGGAAGAGTAAGAAAAACAATAACCGGATTTGATCCAGCAGGCGGATGCACTGTACGGGTTAGCATCATTATACCAATTGAAACTGCAACTGACAATGAAACCACCCACCAGAATGCGCCAAATGTATAAATAAAAGAAAGGCCTACAACAGAACTAATAACATGACCAAATACAACATTTCTCGGTTGAGAGAATGGAACGTCCGGATAACCGAAAACAAGAACACATGATGCACCGAATGAACCTAATACAAGCGCTGCTGATAAAAAATTTGTCATTAAAGAAATAGATGCAATTGCAAAAAAACCACCCAGTGAAGCAAGTATTACAATTTTAATAGACGGATATGGCGGCAATGCTGCTCCATCTCCTTTGATTTTATTGATAAATTTCATAATATCTCCTTGATTTTTTTCTTAAATTAAATCATAATTATAATTTCTTTTTTAGATCTCGTTTAATTTCTGCTCATGTCAACATCATATCTTATATATTTATAAAATTTTTCCATTTTTGGTCATTTCATTATATAAATCCGGATAGAGCTTTCTCACGCAATCCGGACATATACTGTGGGTGAATTCAGCTTCAGAATGCTCCCTGATATAACCCTCAATCTGTTCCCAATAACCGCCGTCATTTCTGATCTTCTTGCAATTAGAACAGATAGGCAGAAGACCGCTTAGAGTTTTAACATTCTCAAGAGCTGCCTTAAGACTTTCCACCAGGGATTCAAGCTCAACTCCCTTTTTGTTAAGTGAATCATTAGCTGCCTGGAGCTTGTTCCACGTTAAGCGAATCTGCCTTGTGAATACAATTGAAAACAAAATCAGGAAAATATAAACAGAAATGAAAAGAAAAGCTTCAAACCTCCACCGTGCAAGGTATTGCTGCTTTCCGAAACCGACAATTACATACAGGTTCTGGTTATTGATTTTTCTTAATGAATATATTTTCTCAACTTTATCAGTTGTAGAAATTCTTGCAAATACTGCTGAATCTCTTTTTTCACTGAATAATCTTAAAGTATCAGAGCTGCTGATTTTAGTATTTACCGCATCATTTCCTGACAAAGAATCCGAATAGCGGACAAAAACATTTCCATAAGAATCGCTTAATGTCACATTGCTGTTTTTCCCGAGATTAAGAGATGAGAACATTTTATAAAAATGTTCTACAGTAACAGGAGCATAAACTGCCCCCCCGAAGGAACCGTCAGGCTTTTTATAGTCACGGGCGAATATTATAACCCATTTATTGCTGATTTTTCCCAATACCGGTTTTGAAATTACAAGACCAGGTTCTCTATTGTTCTTTAATAACTGATAATAATCTCGGTCAGTAATCGAACTCATGGGTTTATTATACTGAACTTCGATGCCGTAAGCAATATTGCCTTCTAAATCAGTTGCCCTGAGGCTGTCTGCTTCAGGTATCCGTTTGAAATGACGTGAAATCATCATATTGATTCGGTCTTTGTTTAATGCGTTTTTTAAAAGCTCATCTTCAATTTCATCCCTGATTACAAGAAGCGTTAAATCTATCTTCTCTATCTCTTCGGAAATATTACTCTGCAGTATCCCTGATATATTCTGCACCTCATTTTCAGCCTGCATGATACGGAAGTTGTATCCCTGGTAAAGATAAATAATTACAATCAGAACAGCTACTATATTAAAAAAAACAATAACAGGCATCAATAATTTTTTAGAAAATTCATCATTTGAAAAAATGGTTTTTATTCTCATCATTAAACCTCAATTCAATGGCCAAAAAAATTAATTAACATTTCCTATTCATATACGGAAAGTCAAAAACTTTAGTCCACTATCAAAAAATATTTATCAAGCATTACGCATCTCGAAATAAGGAGTAAGACACAGCCTGTAGCCGCTGCCGCGCCTGTAAGGCATCAGTATATCGAGTCTGTCCTGAGAAAGTTTTGCCGCATCTGTTTCGTTCACATGCGCGAGTAGAAACGAATCGCTCGGCACCAGACCAAGCCCAAAATCGCGGTTTAAATCATTTATAATTGCTGACTGTATCGGGAAATATTTTTTATGCAAAGAATGCGGTCCTATTGATTCAGCGAGCTTAAGCGCCTGCAATAATCGCGTAATATCTTTAAACCATTTATTGCCGAATAGCGACGGCATCACATTTCTTGCAAAAACAAATCCTCCGATTCTGAAGCGAAATACGCCGTATGGTTTGCTGAATGACAGAAATACAGTGTCGATGTTCCGGTGCAATGTGTCGAATGAATAATCTGCAGTACTTCCGACATATGAAAGATCAAGCGATACTCTATGACCTGCTTCACAAAGATTGTTTATAAATTCGTTTGGTATGATGTTGCCGTCCCGTGCTGATGGGTTTGATATAAACCATCGCCCTGGCTGTAGCAATCCTACATCATCAGTCAGTGGATCAATCCACTTCACCTTCATTCCCAGATGGCCCGCGTATTCCGCATATCCTTCATATTCACCGGAAAGTAGATAAATCGATTCCAGTCCTTCAGTTTTCAGCTTTGCAAGGGAATGGAATATTCCCTCGCTCGAGCCGGATGTAGGGTACGGGTATGCAAATGAATTGAGGTGCGGCACAGCCAGTGAATATGCAGAAATGATCCTTTTGATAACAGGAACATGAATTTCGTCAAGACTCAGGTTGCCTTCTGGCGTTTCCGGAAGCAGTAGAGGCGGATCAAATAAAGGGTCAAGGTGAATTTTAATTTTATCAGATTGTGAGTTCACGAACCACATTTCGTCGGGCAATGCCGCTTCAACTTCGCGGAGCAGCGGCCTCGTTTCCGGAAGATAATAACAGTATACAGCCTTCATTGCCCTGAACTGCTTCATAGAATGCGGCCTCCGAATACGTTTTCCCAGCTGGTGGTAAGAATGTCTGGCGGCATGAAAATAAGCTGTCTCAGTTCATCAGAATCTTTTTCTCCTTTTATGATGCCGGTCGGTGCAGATAGTCCGGTCGTGATTGCCACGTTTTGTCCCCTTATTTCATAGACCAGCGCTCCGTGCGGTAGAATATCACACAACGTTCCGTTTGAATCAAGATGCTTCTTGATTGCAGTTTCAAAAATATCAGACGCGATTCTGTTTTCATCCACAAACTGAGCGGCTTTTGCGTCTAAAGGCGCTGCAGGCCTGTCAGCCCTGCGCAGGGTCAGCTGGAAAACTCCGTGATTTTTGCTGAACTCAATCAGTTTATCAATTTCATCTATCCGGTCAACGTAACCTTTAAGCATAACGCATGATAATCTCACTTTTAAGCCATAATTGTGTATCAGATCAATCAGTTTTTCCAGCTCATAATTTTCTTTGTTTTTAGGGCAAAATATCTCACTGTTTTTACGGTTGTCATAATGGTAGATCGATACTGCAATGATGTCAAGCCCATGGTCTTTCCATACTCGGAGAAATTCGCCGTACATCTTTCCTCCGCGCGCGATGACAGATCCTTCAGTCTGCAGTTCCCTGCGGTCGAAAGGCTTATCTTCAACACGGTGAAGAAATTCCGTGACCTGTGCCGGGTGGTAGCTTGCTTCTCCTTTACTTGTAATCAGGAAGTAACGGGCATTGTAATTGACAGCAATACGAGCAGCCTGGTCGAATTGCTGCCAGTTGATATGAGGCTCAGCATGAGTGATACCCAAGTCGGGAGTCATCTTTGAAATGCAGATCGGACAATCGTTAGGGCAGGATTTACTGCCGCTTACAACTGTAAAGGTTAATGCTTTTTTCATATTTTCAAGCCTTATTTGCAATTTTCGATAAGATAATAAAATGATTTTTTACAACACCCATCTGTTCATAAGCAAATTGCAGCTTCCTGAAAGTAAAAAAGCAACTATAATTCTTAACAATATGTTATTTACGAAGAAATATTTATTAAATTTTGATTATATTTTTAAAAAAAATTGTTATTTAATTAAAAAAAATTCACTTTTATTTGGTCAAAAATAATGTTAAATTTTATATATACAGAAAATTCACAAAAGGAGAAAAATATGAATCCAGTAATTAAAAATATTTTATCAGTAGTTGCAGGAATTATTCTGGGTAGTGCTGTTAATATGGGAATTATCATGATAAGCGGATCGATTATCCCGCCACCAGCAGGGGCAGATGTTACTACAATGGAAGGCCTTAAAGCCAGCATACATCTATTTGAACCAAAGCATTTTCTTTTACCTTTTATGGCCCATGCACTTGGAACATTAGCAGGAGCAATTATTACGGCAATCATAGCTCACAATAATAAGAAAAAATTCGCTCTTGGCATTGGATTATTTTTCTTATTAGGAGGAATAATTAATGCATTTATGCTGCCTTCCCCGGCATGGTTTATAGTTATTGATTTAGTCGGTGCATATATTCCAATGGGTTATCTAGGTGGAAAATTATTTGTTAAAATTTAAACTCCAGAATAATTTTTGTTCCTGATGCACGTTCAATTCTAATTGTGCCTTTCAAGTCTTTTGCCAGCATCCCTACCAGCTGAAGCCCAAAACCTGTAGAGTTATCGAAATCAACAGTTTCCGGTATACCATTACCATTATCCTCTACACTAATAGAAACCATATCATTTTTCAATGTAGCTGATACCTTAATTACTCCGCCTTCAATACCATTAAATGCATATTTAATAATATTAGACAGAAGTTCGTTGATTATTATGCCAAGAGGCTGAAGCCTTTTTGCATCTAAAATAAAATCATCTATATTTTTTTCAATCTTTACAGATTTATCAAGAGATCCGTTTGCTAAAATTTCATCTATAAGCGACGGAAGATAATCCTTTACTGATAATTTTTGAACATCCAGGGAATGATACAGCTTATCATATAACACCATCATACTATGCACACGGCTTGCGGAAGATTCAAGAGCAGTGACTGCTTTTGAATCTTCCAATGTCTGGGATTGCAGCAAAAGAAGCCCGTACAATGTGTTCATATTGTTTTTTATGCGGTGATTTACTTCCCTAAGCATGATTTCTTTTTCTTCGAGAAGCGATTTTATTTTATCTTCAGCTATTTTTCGTTCTGTAATATCCCTTGCATATCCGGAGAAACCGTTTACTCTGCCGTTTACGTTTCTCTCAGTAAAAATCTTCCAGGACATTAAATGAACCTTGCCGTCAATATGAACCTGTTGATTTTCAAATACAATGTTATCTTTATCGCTTTTCAGCCAGGTATTAAAAGCTGCAATAGTTCTCTCCCTGTCTTCCGGGGAAATAAAATCAAATGCCAGCCGGCCAATGCATTCTTCGGGCCTTAATCCATATATTTTTAAAGATGCGGAATTTATAAAAATAATACGCCCTTCTTTGTCAACCCTTGTGACGAGATCCATTGTTCTCTCAACTAAATCGCTGTATTGTTTCTGGCTTTCAGATATTATTTGCTCTGAAGATTTCAATTCATTGTAACTGGAAGCGAGTAAAAATCCGGAGATTGCCGAGAAGATTATAAATATCTGGGCAGATAATAATCTTTCAACAGAATTGGCGCCGCCAAACATTAAAGGCCCGGCAGATACTGCGTTGCTTGTTGATATAATCAGGGTCAGTAAAAAAAGGCCTACTGCAACACCCCTCGGACCAAAACGCATGGCAGGCCAGGATAACAGCACTAAAATTAAATAAGGATGAGGACCGATAAAATTAATATTATTCGGGGAAGAAAAAATCCACCAGATAGAGCTGCACCATAGCGCGATAAAAATAACCCATTCAATTATGCTGCTTCTGCTGAATTTAAAGGAATTTTTACTGGATCTTAAAAATGTTACAATCAATGGAGTAACGACTAAAATTCCCAACCCGTCAGCTATCACCCATGTTCGCCAGAATCCCCATAAATGATTAAAATGTGCCAGGTATGCAGTTCCAGCACCAATAATAGCAGTACATGCATTAATAAGAAAAGCTGTTATCAGCAATGCAATTATTTCCCGGATTCGGGAAAAATTCACATCATGGCCGCACCACCAGGTAATGAATAAAGCTCCTGCCAGTGATTCCATAATATTTGCAGACATAAAACCAATACTATTGAATATCGGCCGGCCTATGATAAGATTAGCAGAGTTCCCTGCTATAAAAATACCGATTAGAATTGCCGGCCATAGTCTGCGGGGGTTAAGCAATAATGCAGCTAATCCAATGCCTCCGGCAGGCCAGATAGCCATTACAATCTTTTCCAGATCAGGAAATAAAAAAGACAGATATACTGCAAAAAAGTATGAAACAGATATTATTAAAATCCGTACGATAGGCTGATCCACCATTATTTTATCCGTTACATTATTTTTTATTTAAAACATTATTCATTTCAGGATTTTTCATATTATTGTGTTTTTATAAAAAGTCCTGTTAAAAATTTCACAAATTCCGGCAAAGTGGAATTAATAATCAAGTTTAAAGCATGCTTAAAGATAATAAATTTCCAAATTTTCATTTTGCTGATGGAAACTTTTAATTAAAATATTTGCCATCGACAATTCAGAAAGTGATCCCTGTTATTGTTGAATTATAGACAATTCATTTAATAAGTCAAGCTATTTAAAAAGAGCAAAAAAAGCCGGCTATAATTCAGCCGGCTTTTTTTAGGGGGAAATCAATAATTATTTATGAGGAATTATTCTATGCTTCTTCTGAGGAATGTTGGAATTTCAAGGTCGCCATTGTCGAATTCTCTTGATCTTTTCATTTCCTTTTCAATATTAAACACGCCGCCGTTTTTTCTTACCTGAGGCTTTTCATTGCTTCCGTCAATTAAAGTAAGCGCAGGACCTATCTTTCTGTCATAATCATTGGCGTGGCCGAGAACCGCGTTCATTCCATTTTTGGAAAGCATGTTTTTCTTTTTATCAAATCCTGTTGCAATAACCGTAACACGCACTCTTTCATCAAGAGCAGAATCAATGGTTGTACCGAAAATAATATTTGCATCCGGATCAACCTGCCTTGTTATTAAATCCGTAACCTCGTTAACTTCGTGAAGGGAAAGATCATTGCCGCCTGCGATATTTATCAGAACCGCTTTTGCGCCTTCAATGCTTGTATCTTCAAGAAGCGGGCTGTTGATTGCCATCTGTGTTGCTTCAAGCGCCTTGTTTTCACCAACTCCGATCCCAACACCCATTAGCGCATCGCCTGTTTCCTTCATTACGGTTTTCACATCCGCAAAGTCAACATTCACAAGGCCGGTAACCATAATGAGATCAGCTATACCCTGAACGCCCTGACGGAGGATGTCATCTGCAAGCTTGAACGCGTCTTCAATTGGAGTTTTTCTGTCGATAATTTTAAGTAGCAGATCATTTGGAATTGTAATGAGAGTGTCTACTTTGGTTTTCAGATTTACTATACCCTCTTCTGCGCGGGACATTCTTTTTTTACCTTCGGTTCTGAATGGTTTGGTTACTACTCCAACCACGAGAGCGGACTGTTCTTTTGCTATCTCGGCAACAACAGGCGCTGCACCTGTTCCTGTTCCGCCTCCCATGCCTGCAGTAATGAAAACCATATCAGCACCCTTGAGAGCTTTCTGGATTTTATCCCTGTCCTCATTTGCAGCTTCACGCCCCACATCAGGGTTCGCGCCTGCACCGAGTCCGCGCGTCAGCTTGCCTCCGAGCTGAATCTTCACAGGAGCGAGGCTGTCGCGAAGCTGCTGCGCGTCTGTATTGGCTACAATGAATTCAACGCCCTCCATGCCTGTAGCGATCATTCTGTTTACTGCATTGCAGCCTGCTCCACCGACTCCGATAACCTTGATAATCGTGCTGAGCGGCCTTTCTTCCTCTAATTTAAACATCGTCCTCCCCCCTTACTTTATTATGTCTCATTAGAAATTATAAGATTTAAAGATATTCCTCAAACCACTTCTTAACCTTGTCAAAAACGCCGGCCTTTTCCATTTCAAATCTCGGCCTGTTTCTGAACTTGCTCATCTTGATTCCATATTTTAAAAGCCCCACGCCATTTGCAAACTGAGGTGTGCCCACTACATCCTTTAATCCCACTATATCTCTCGGACTGCCTATGCGGACAGGTATATTCATTACTCTTTCTGCTGCTTCAACGCATCCATCAAGCATGCTGCCGCCGCCAGTCAAGACCACTCCGGCAGAAAGCATATCCTTCTTGCCGCTCCTGATAAGCTCGTTGTCAACCATCTCCATGATCTCAGTCATACGAGGGCCGATAATCTGTGTCAGTTCCTGGCGGAAAAGCCTTCTCGGTGCGCGTCCGCCAACTGACGGAACCTCAACCATTTCAGTTGCATCAACAAGGTCAAGTGCTGCGCATCCGCTTTTTTTCTTTATCATTTCAGCTGATTCAAAAGGTGTCCGGAGTCCGATAGAAATGTCGTTTGTTACGTGAATCCCGCCTACGGACAATACGGAAGAATAAGCAACACCGCCTTCAAGGAATACGATAATATCTGTAGTGCCGCCGCCTATGTCAACAAGAGCTACTCCAAGCTCCCTTTCATCAGTGCTGAGTACAGCTTCAGCAGTTGCAAGAGGATTGAATACTATATCCTGGTACTGGAAACCGGCCTTGTCCACTGCCTTCATCATGTTCTGGAGGCTTGTTACAGCTCCTGTGATTATATGCACTTCAGCCTCAAGCCTTACTCCGCTCATGCCAACAGGATCCTTGATTCCCTGCTGATCGTCTACAGTGAATTCCTTGGAGAGGACGTGAAGAATTTCCCTGTCAACCGGAATGAGGATTGCCTGGGCCTGCTCAATTACTCTTTTTACTTCAACATGGCTGATTGTTCTGTTACGGTTTGTGATTGCTACAACGCCTTTTGAATTTTCGCCCTTGATCTGCTGGCCGCTGATGCCCACGTAAACCCCTGCAACCTCGTGTCCAGCCATAAGTTCCGCATCTTCAATTGCTTTTTCGATAGATGATGACGTGTTATCAATATTAACGATAACTCCGCTTTTCATTCCCCTGGATGGAGAAGTTCCAACACCAACAATTTCCACCTGCTTGTTTTCGTTTTCAAAACCGATTACAGCGCAGGTTTTAGTGGTTCCAACATCCAGGCCGACTATCATCTCTTCCATAGTTCCGTTACCTTATAACCACTGCATCAGTCCTGAGATCAACCATTTCAGGATTGCGTTTGATTCTGTCCATGTACCCTGCAGTAAATTTCAATTTGATAAAATTCATATACCCGCTGTTTATTTTAAAAAGTGTTCTTCTGCCTTTTAGAACAACATTCAGGCTTCCGTCGCTGTTAATTTTTATTTCGTCAAGATCGCCATAAATCGGATCGTTCTTTTTTAACTGCTCAAGCATCCGGTTTATATTTTTCACCCTGATAGAAAGAGTTCCCCCTGCTGCATCCTTCTCGTCAATTATCACAAGAGGAAATCCGGCTGAATAAACCCTTCCGGCTGATATCGGTCTGAAATTCAAATCTGTTTCAAACGGTATCAGTCTGCCTCCCCTGGATATTGCCAGGAGCATAACCGGTTTTTTTTCCTTAATTTCAACGATCAAACGTTCATTTGATTCACTGACATTAAAACTTTCTATGTAAGGTTCTTCTGCTAATACCCTGTTTAATGAATCCATGCTGACTGAAATGATACCGTTTTCCGATTTCACCTTTGTTCTTCCGAACAGTTCATATTTCGAAAGATACTCAAGTCCGCGGAATTCAATTGCTCTAACCTTGCGTATATTATCAGCACCGATCGCAATGTCAAGACATATTATGTCTACAAGGAAAAAGATTATTAATTTTATTAATTTTTTTTCCATTTCAATTAATCTTTATTAATAAAAATTAATTTTTATTAATAAATTTCTCCCTTTGATTGCCCCCTGCCCCCCATAGGGGGCACGTGATAAACAATTATTGCTAATGCAATCTAATATTATTTCTCACAAACGCCCCCTCTGGGGGACGGGGGGGAAAATCATTTTATCTTCCAAGTTCATCTAAAATTTTTCTGCCGGCTTTATAAATATCACCTGCACCGAGAGTCAGGATCAGGTCTCCGCTTTTTGCCTTTGCAAGAACCCTTGCAGGTATATCTTCAAACCTGCTGATTATCTCAACGCTGCGCCCCTCGTGCTTCATTATTGAATCCTGAATCAGTTTTGAGGAAACACCCTCTATTGGTTTTTCACCTGCAGGATAAATTTCCGCCAGAAAAAGCTCATCAGCATTTGAAAAGCTCTGGCCGAAATCATCCCAGAGAAGCCCGGTTCTTGAATACCTGTGAGGCTGAAAAATCACAAGCACGCGCCTGCCGATTTTTTTTATCGCTTTAAGAGTTGCGCGCACCTCTGTAGGATGATGCCCGTAATCATCATATACCGCAATTCCTCCGCCTTCTCCTATTTTTTCAATTCTTCTGCCGACTCCGCTGAATGACGCAAGTCCGCACCTGATTGCCTCATACTCAAGTCCAAGATCAACTGCAACTGCTATAACAGCAAGCGCGTTCAGAACATTATGCCTGCCAAGAAGATTTATTTCAAAAACACCGATTTTTGAATTTTTAAAATACGCGGTGAATTTTGTTTTTGCTTCAGAAAACTCTACGCAGTCCGCCCTGAAATCTGAATCATCAGAGAAACCGTAGGTAAAATACGGCCTTTCCACAAGAGGCAGAAGTTCTCTGATAATATTATCATCAATGCATAAAGCGGAAAAACCGTAAAAAGGAATATTATTTATATATTTCAGGAATGCATCTTTCAGCCCCTCAAAATATTTGTAATGGTCAAGGTGGTCAGCGTCAATGTTTGTAACCACGCCGATTGTCGGAAAAAGATTCAGAAAAGTTCCATCGGACTCATCAGCCTCAAAAACAATATAATCCCCTTCGCCAGTTCTCGCATTGGATTCAAAATTAAAAACCTTGCCCCCGATAACAGCAGTGGGATTCATGCCGCAGTGATAAAGAACATACGCCATAATTGAAGAGGTTGTGGTTTTCCCGTGAGTGCCTGCAACTCCGATTCCGTGCTTTAGGCGCACAAGTTCTGCAAGCATCTCCGAGCGGTGAATTATCGGTATGCCTCTTTTCCTTGCTTCAATAATTTCCGGATTATTCAGATCAATGGCGCTCGATGTGACCACAACATTGTAATCCTGGATGTTCGAAACATAATGACCAATGTAAATCCTCGCACCCAGCTTCTCAAGCATACGCGTCTGCTCAGATTCATGAAGATCCGAGCCTGAAACTTCATAACCCATATCAATCAGGATTCCTGCAATACCGCTCATCCCTATTCCGCCTATTCCAATAAAATGCATTTTTTTTGATTTTCTGAACAAGATTATTTCTCCATATAAAGCGCGATGCGCAATTTTATTTATTTCTTAACGAATTTAAGGCCGGTTTCAAAAACTAAAGTTTTTTCCACAGCGCCTTAGTGCATTTAAGGGAAAAACCTGCATTTTTCATCTAAAATTTATGATAAATGCTGGTTTTTATTACCGCCCTTAATAATATTCGACACTATAACTTCAGCAGCATCTTTTTTTGATATATTAAATGCCTTGTCGGACATTTTCTTCAGCAGTCTGTCATTTCCGAGAATTGAAAAAAGCGTCTTAACAAGATTTTCCTCAAAAGACTCATCTTCCATAATTTTAACTGCAGCTCCGGCAGATACAAAAGCGTCGGCATTTTTATTCTGATGATCGAGTGCTGCAAAAGGATATGGAATAAGAATGGATGGAATGCCGAATGTAGCAAGCTCCATCATTACACCTGCACCGGCCCTGCTAACAGCAATATCCGCAGCCTTATAGCTCAAGCCTACATTTTCAATGTACGGAGAAAGATAAACTGATCCTGCATCAGCGCCCTCCTGAAGTATTGACTTGAATTTTTCATAGGAATAGGCTCCTGCACTCCATATAATTCCGATTCCATCAAACTGATCCTGATGCTTTTTCTTTATATTAAAAATTGTTTCATTCAGCTTCATGGATCCCTGGCTTCCGCCAATTACAAGTATTACTTTTTTCGCGTGACTCATGTGAAAAGCTTTTTTGGCATCCGCTTTTTTATCTGATGTCAAAACGCTTGTTCTGATAGGATTTCCTGCGCACATCAGCTTGCCTGGAAATTTCAAATAGGGTCTTGATTCCTCGAAGGTTCCATACACAGCATCAGCGTATTTTTCGAACATTGAAGTCACCCTGCCCGGGATTACATTCTGTTCGCAGAGATATATGGAAATTTTTTTAAATTTTGCAGCAAGCAGTGCAGGAGCAGAAACATATCCTCCCATGCCGATTACAGCACTCACATTATTCTTCTTTATAATTCTTACAGCAGTGAATACTGCTGCAAAAAAACTTATTACAAAAAACGGCAGCTTAAATATATTTCGCGTAATCGAAGGAGCGCCATATAGAAATAAATCCGCATCATCAATTTCCTTAAACAGGGAAAACTTTTTATCTTTTTTCCCGGAAAGATAAAGCGCCTGAACATTCTGCCTTTTGAATTCCCTGTAAATTGCAATTCCAGGGCTGATGTGCCCCCCTGTTCCTCCGCCGACAATTAAAACTTTTCCTGTTATCACTTATATACCCTCTTTTCCGTATTTAAATCCATCCAGCGCCGCTTCCCTGTAACGGGAAATGTTCAGAAGAATTCCGCACGCAATCATGCTGCAGAGCAATGATGATCCTCCGTAGCTTATAAATGGAAGAGGAATTCCCGTAGTAGGCAGACTTCCGCTGACTACTGCAATATTGATAAAAGCCTGAACTGTAATCATGAGGCTGAGCCCGATAGCAAGCAGCCTTCCGAAATCATCCGGAGCTCCGATTGCAATTATAAATCCTCTCCAAAGAAATGATCCGTATATAAAAATTAAAAAAATAGTTCCAATAAAACCCGTCTCTTCTGCAATTACAGCAAAAATAAAGTCTGTATGAGGCTCAGGAAGCCTTACTATTTTCTGGGTGCCTGAACCGAGCCCTGTACCGAAAAATCCGCCTTTTTTAAATGCAATGAAAGACTGTATAATATGATAGCCTATTCCGAATCTGTCCTTCCAAGGATCAACATACGCAAGTATTCTTTCCCATCTGTAAGTCACCTGATATACAAGGAGATAAAAAGCCGGAACGCTGATCATAAACAGCGTGAGCAGATAAAAAAACGGGAAGCCGGATACAAACAGAATAAAAACCGAAACGAAAAGAAGATCAATACCTGTCCCGAAATCCGGCTGCAGCATTATAAGAATAAAAATCAACGCAATGATCAGCATGGGTATGAGCAGCTGAACAACGTGATTGCCTCGTGTCTCTGATGAAAAAACTTTAACAAGATAAATAACCATAAATAGCTTAACAAACTCTGAAGGCTGCATTGTAAAAGGTCCGAGAGCGATCCATCTTGTTGAGCCTTTAACGCTGTGGCCCACGCCTGGAATCAGAACTATAACGAGAAGAATAACAGACAGAAGTATCATAAGCTTGGTATGCCTGAGATATATCCTGTAATCTATCTCCTGAAAAATAATCATTGCAGCAAGGCCTATCACAAACCAGATCAGCTGCCTCTTTAAAAAATAAAAAGAATCTCCGAATACTTTCAGTGCGTATACTGCGCTCGCACTGTAGCTCATTGCGATTCCTGTACCGATTAAAACGAAAATTATAATGAACAGATAAAGATCCGGCTCGCCCTTTCTCCTGGTATCAATGAGGGATTTCATGTCCATAAAAGTTTACCGCTTTTCAGATTCCCGTATGATTCCTTGAAAGCGCGTCCGCGCTCCTCGAAATTTTTAAACATGTCAAATGACGCGCACGCAGGTGACAGAAGAATTGAATCTCCTTTCTCGCTGATCTTCATGGACAAAACAACTGCTTCATCAAGACTCTTTGCATCAGCAGGCTTAAACTCGCTGAATATTTTTGAAAAATCATCCGTGGATTCCCCGATTAAAACAAGTCCTTTCACCTTTTCCTTCATTAAAGGAATAAGCCTGCTGTAGTCATCACCCTTTGTAACTCCGCCTAAAATGAGAATGCCTTTGCTTTTTAGGCTCTTCAAAGCCATCTGAACAGCGCCTACAGTCGTAGCCTTTGAATCATTGATAAAAATTCTGCCTTCAAACTCGCCCACCTTTTCAACCCTGTGCTCAAGTCCTTTAAACGAGTAACATGCATCTGCTATTTTTTCAAAATCCGCTGCAATGCCCTTTTTATTCAGAATTGAATTCACCATTAAAACAGCAGCCATTATATTCTGGATATTATGAAGCCCGAAAATGTTCAACCGCGATGTATCTATAACTTTAAATGCAGAGCCTTTGTGATTCATAAAAACAAAACCGTTTTCATAATAAGCATCAGCATTTTTATCTTTCAGAGAAAAACCGAGAGCTTGTGAATTTACTCTTTTAAAATTCGCATTGAGCGTATCATCATCAGCATTATATATGAAGTAATCATCTGCAGTCTGATTCATGGTTATCCTGAACTTAGCCTCGAAGTATTCGTTCATATCCGCATACCTGTCAAGGTGATCAGGGGTTACATTCAGGAACGAACACACATCCGGACGGAACGCATCAATCGTTTCAAGCTGATACGATGAAAGCTCAACAACAGAAACTGTTTCTTCACTGGTTTTGCCCACAAGTGAAACAAGAGGTATTCCAATATTACCGCCTACAATAGAATCAATTCCGATTTTCTCTAAAATATGACCTGTGAGTACTGTTGTTGTTGACTTGCCGTCTGTTCCTGTAATAGCAATTATCTTTCCCTGCATATTTTCATAAGCAAGTTCGATTTCAGCAATAACACGTATTCCCTTTTTAACAGCTTCTTTTATGAGAGGTATGGACTTTGGAACACCCGGGCTTAAAACAATAAGATCGAATCCGGCATCAAGAATTTCCGGGTTCTGGTTTCCGAGAATGAGCTTAACATTTTTATTAAGCTTAGCGATAGTATCAGCCAGCTCTTCTTTGCTTTTTGAATCTGAAACAGAAACGTCCTTTCCCCTTTCAGAGAGAAAATTTGCAGCAGCAAGCCCTGACCTGTACCCGAGGCCCACGATTAAAATTCTCTCCTGTTTTTTTACTGTCATTTAAAACCCGGTATTAAAATAAATTAAAGTATTTTAAGGGAACTCAGCCCCAGTATCGCAAGAACAATACCCACAATCCACATCCTCACTACAACCTTCTGTTCCGGCCAGCCAGAAAGCTCAAAGTGGTGGTGAATTGGAGCCATTTTAAAAACCCGCTTGCCCCTGAGCTTGAAAGACGCAACCTGTATTATTACAGAAGCAACCTCGATTACGAATATACCGCCCACTACAAACAGAAAAATTTCTTTTTTTATCATTAATGCAACAGTGCCCAGAATTCCGCCAAGCGCGAGAGAGCCGGTGTCTCCCATAAACACTGATGCAGGATTGCTGTTAAACCAGAGAAATCCGAGACACGCGCCCGATAGCGCTGCCATAAAAACAGTAAGCTCTGCAGCGTGAGGTATATACGGAATGCGGAGATACGCAGCTAAATTTTTATGGCCTGTAAGATATGTCATTATAGCAAGTGTAATTGCAACAAAAAGAACATTGCCAACAGCAAGACCGTCAAGTCCGTCTGTGAGATTAACTGCATTTGAAAATCCTATTATATACACTATGGAAAAAACTACCCAGAGCCAGCCCATATCAATAATCGCTTCATTTATAAATGGAACAAAAAGATTGGTTGAATGCAGGCTGTTCGATGGAAATATATATATAACAGCTGATACGAGGAAAGCTGTAAAAAACTGAACCATAAGTTTGGTTCTCGCTTTAAGGCCTGCTTTTTTCTTTTTAACTGTTTTGATGTAATCATCAGCAAAGCCGAGCCCTGTGAGTATAAGCGCGGCTGCTATCAGAAGAACAAGATAATGATTGGTAAAATTCCCCCATAAAGCTGTTGATATAACCACAGATCCTATTATTAATATGCCTCCCATTGTCGGGGTACCGGCTTTTGATTTATGGCTTTCCGGACCGAGCTCCCTGATCTCCTCCCTGAGTTTCAGATACTTGAGCCACTTTATTAAAATGGTTCCGAAAATCAGGACTATCAGCAGAGCTGTAAGAGCCGCATATGCTGATCTGAAAGTGATATACCGGAAAAGATTCAGATAGGAAACGTATTCCTTTAAAGGAAGTATAAAATGATAAAACATTATAAAACCCCGGTTATATTTTTAACAACATCTTCCATTTTCATGGATCTCGAACCTTTTACTAAAACTACATCATCTTCTACAAGTATATTTTTCAGGTATGCCGAGAGCTCATCCTTGTCAAAAAAGATCCTGACTGAATCGCTTTTCATTCCGGAGCTTATGGCCCCGTCGAGATATTTCTCAGCCATATTTCCGTAAAGAAAAAGCAGATCAAACCCGCAAAAAGCCACTTCCCTGCCGATCTCAATGTGACACTCATCCGCAGCTTCTCCAAGTTCTTTCATGTCGGATAGAACAGCGATTTTTCTTTTCCCCGGATAAACTTCCTTGATTGACCTGAGAGCATATCTTGAAGAAAGAGGATTGGAATTATATGAATCATCAATAATTATATATCCTTTATTAATTATCTGGCTTCTCCCTCCGATATTAACAAAATTCTTCAGCTGCCTGGCTGCAGTCTCCATTTCTATACCGTATAAACCAGCTACAGCAATGCCGGCCATAATATTATACAGGTTATGCATTCCGTAAGCCGGCACTTCAAAATTGACTCCGGAATATTTTAATTTTATATTTTCCGCAGAAAGGGAATACTCCTCAGGATAGATATCAGCTTCATCAGTAATCCCGTAAGATACAGCCCTGAGACCGCGGGCTGCTGCAGTATCCCTGAAGATCTGATAATGCTGCGTGTCTCTATTTATAAATACAGCAGTTCCCTCCCTCATGCCGTCCATAATTTCAGCTTTTGCGCGTGCTACATTTTCCACATTTCCAAGAAATTCGAGATGCCCCTCGCCTGCACCTGTAATTACAGAAATCTCCGGCATAACCATTTTAGACAACCGGCTGATCTCGCCCGGGTGATTCATTCCCATTTCTATCACGGCAAATTCATGTTCCGCGCGGAGATTCATCAGTGTAAAAGGAACGCCGATTTCATTGTTATAGTTTTTTTCGCTTCTGAGCGTTTTGTGTTCAGCGCTTAATATCTGATAAATAATTTCTTTTGTAGTAGTTTTCCCGTTAGTTCCTGTTACTCCGATCACATTCGCATGAACCAGACTCCTTGCATAATTCCCTATTGCACCAAGAGCTGCAAGAGTATCTCCGCACCTGATGCACGCTGCGTTTCCTTTATCTTCAATATCTTTCATTGAAAGATACGCGCTTATTTTTCCTTCTGATGAAAGAGCTGAAATAAAATCATGACCGTCAAATTTTTCGCCTGCCAGAGCCACAAACAATGAATCGTTCCTGATCTCACGCGAATCGCTTGTTATTACTTTAATAACAGCAGATGGATTTCCTTTCTCAAGTTTTCCGCCTGTAATTTCCGCGATCTTTCCGGCTGTTGTTTCAAATTCTGCTATCACGCCTGTTTCCTCTTCGCAATATATTTCATAAGAATTTCCCTGTCATCAAAATGAATTTTATTTTTTCCGAGTATCTGGTAGTCCTCGTGGCCCTTACCTGCAACAACAATAATATCCCCGCTTTGCGCCATTTCAACAGCTTTTGCAATCGCGCTCTCCCTGTCTTCAACTGCCTCAAAATTCTTCAGGGATATGCCTGATATTATTTCGCTGATGATTGCACCAGGCATTTCAGTTCTGGGGTTGTCGCTCGTTACTATAACACAGTCGGAATTGGATGATGCGATTGATCCCATTACAGGACGCTTTGTCCTGTCGCGGTCGCCGCCGCATCCGAAAACAGTTATTATTCTCTTATGAGAAAGCTCATTCACGGACTGGAGCAGCTTCAAAAGCGCATCACCTGTATGAGCGTAATCAACAACAGCGCTGAAGCCTTCATCCGAGTGTATCACTTCATATCTGCCTGGAACATTCTCAAGAGCGCTTAGACCTTGTGCAATAATTTTCTCATCAATACCAAGAGACGAAGCAGCGCTGAGAGCAGCAAGTGAGTTTGATACATGAAATTTCCCTGCAAGTTTAAGGTCAACTTCCATTGGAAAAGGTTTTTTCAGTTTATATGAAAGGCCTGTAATCTTATTTTCAATGCTGTCTGCATCAGGCATAAAATCCGCGTTTGAAATGCCGAAGGAATTTAGAGGAAAAGAAAAATCTTTTTTCATATCAATGATTCTTCTGCAATATTCATCATCAGCATTGACAACAGCGCATCTGGTTTCATTTACGCCTTTATCAAGCAGAGAGAACAACTTCATCTTAGCGGAAAAATAGTCTTCCATATCAGAATGAAAATCGAGATGATCACCTGTGAGGTTCGTAAAAATTGCGCAGTTGAAATCAACATCCTCAACCCTGCCCAGTGCAAGTGCGTGTGATGAAACCTCCATCACAACACAATCAACTCCATCTTCAAGCATATTATATAGAAGCTCCTGTATGTCACGCGACTCGGGAGTGGTGTTCGGAGCTGAAAGCGTTTTCCCTGACCATCTGTAATTGATTGTGCCTATAACGCCGGGATTCATACCTGCTTTTTTTAAAATAGATTCAAGCATATAAGTTATAGAAGTTTTACCATTTGTTCCTGTAACCCCTATAATATCCATTTCCACAGACGAAAAATTATAAAAAGAAGCTGCAAGTATTGACAAGGCCCTTCTTGTATCAGACGAAGTATATATTACAGTTTCAGCTGAAAGCCCAAGAAATTCATCAAGTCTTTCCGGAGAAACAACAATTGCTGATGCGCCAGCTTCAACAACATTTTTCACATATGCATGACCGTCTGCTGCAAATCCCTTCACAGCAACGAACATTGTTCCCTTGCCGGCCTTTCTTGAATCATACTCAACCGAAGAAATCTCTGCATCAGCAGGCCCTGCCGCATATTTAATTATGCCGGACGCCGTTGCAGCAAGATATGAGGCTTTTTTATTTTTTGCTGTTTTTTTCATTATTATCCAATAGAAATATCACATCAATATCCGATGGAGAAATTTTTTTATAACCCTTAGACTGTGCAATTCTGCTTACAGACTGATAATTCCTAAGTTTTTCAATTTCATAAACAAGCCTGCCGTTTTTATTTACCATTGCCCTTTCATCAGCCTGCAGCTTTCTATAGTTCATTTTAACGCGCATAACTTCAATATTCTGCCACACATATGCAACTACAAACATGCACACAGAAATAACTATAATAAGATATTTGATAACAGAGCTCCTTTAAATTTTTTCACACACCCTGAGTTTTGAGCTTCTTGATCTTTTATTTGCATCCACTTCCTCCTGCGACGGAGTTACAGGTTTTTTCGTTAAAAGCACGGCTTTTTTATCATATTTAACAGGCCGCCTTATATCCACAACATATTTTATGCCTGATTCATTTTTATCTTCCCGGTCAACTATTGAAATACCTGCAAATTTTTTAAACTTATTTTTTACTATCCGGTCTTCAAGGGAATGAAAAGATATTGCCATAATTATCCCTCCCGGCGAAAGAAGCTCAAAAGCGTCATCAAGGCTTTTTTCAATTGAAGAAAGTTCATCATTAACTTCAATTCTCAGAGCCTGAAAAACTCTTGTTGCTGGATGTATATTTTTAACATGAAATTTTTTCGGTATAGCTCTGAGTATAATTGAAGCAAGTTCTGCAGCTGTATCAATTTTCTTTATTTTTCTTTCAGCGCATATTACTGAAGCTATTTTCTGATGCCAGGAATCCTCCCCATACTCGCGGATTATATCCGACAGATCCTTTTCGCTGTAGGAATTGACAACGTCGGAAGCAGTCAGATCCCCGTCTGCTGAAAGCCTCATATCGAGCGGCTCATCCTTTGAAAAAGTAAACCCGCGCCCGCTCTGCTCATAATGAAACGATGATATTCCGAAATCATACAACACATAATTGATTTCGCCTTTACCTGCAAGATGCTTTGAAATTTCTGAAAAATTATCGTTAATCAATTCGATCCTGTCCTTAAACGGTACAAGCCTTTTTCTTGCTTTATTTAAAATTTCTATATCCCGTTCAAATGCAGCTATTTTTAATTCAGAAAATTTATTCAGATATAATTCCGAATGTCCGCCCTCCCCGAGAGTGCAGTCAACGAGCAAACCCCTGCCCTTAAATTCTGAATTTTCTATATAATCTGAAATCTCCTGCCAAAGTACAGGAGTGTGCGCAATAGCTGATATGTCCTTATCTGTATTATGTCTCATTACAAATCACACCAGTTCAAAATTTTATGAACAATCGAAACTAATTCCAACTTTATTGAATACCCGGCAAGAATGTCAATAAAATGATTTTACTTTCCTGTTAAAAGCCAAGATCTGCAGCGAAAGCATTCATTTCATCTTTATCCGGCTTATAGCTTTCATATTCTCTCTTGCTCCAGATTTCGATTCTGTTATACAAACCCAGAATAACTGCTTCTTTGTCCAGTCCCGCATATTCAAGCAGATACGCAGGTATTGTGATTCTGCCCTGCCTGTCGAGATCACACTCGCATGCTCCGCCGAGAAGCACCCTGATTCTCATCCTGTTTTTGGGATCTGATTGCGGAAGATTAACAAGCCTGTTTGCAACAAAATCCTTCCAGTCCTCATCCCTGAAGCCCATTATGCATTTATCAAAGCCATAGGTAATCACAAGCCTGTTTATTATAAAATTCTCACCGAAAGCGCGCCTTTGTTTAACTGGAATAGCAACTCGCCCCTTTTCGTCAAGAACCGGATGATATTCGCCCATAAACATAAATAGCCCAACTCACCCTTAAAACGTTTCATTTCAACACAAAACCCCACTAAACCCCACAAATATATCATTAATATTTTTTTGTCAATAAAAAAAGGTATTCTTATGAAATAAATTATATGCCGGGGTCAGAGCCCCAACATGTAATATCCAGTGTCAGAGCATAATATTTTATAGATATTTATAGAACAGGGTCAATGCAAACCAATTCGGCGTACATTGAAAAACCGGGGCCAGAGCATATCTTATTTAAAAAACGAACTTTGATCAAATGAACTTCATTATACACAAAATATTGGTACAAATACATAGAATTTTAAATTTGGATTTATTTCTTAAAAATATTGTTGACTCAAAGGGCATAACTATTAGTTTTGCAACACGCTCAAACGCGGGTGTAGTTCAATGGTAGAACTTTAGCCTTCCAAGCTAATAGCGTGGGTTCGATTCCCATCACCCGCTCATAAAATAACTTTTCTGCAGGCAATTATTCTTAGCTATTCTCAGAAACGGTCAAACAGAGTCTCTGCCGGAATATAATTTTCCTTTTTTTAAAGAATCTGAAGGCAAGCGGACGGCAGCTGAATCCCAAGATATAAACAATGATTTATTTTAAAATTTACAGCAGTTTTCTTTAAGCCGGTTTAAATGAAGATATCGCAGCTTCTTCTGTTTCAAAAATCTCAAACATCTCCTCGAGCTCAAGAACTTCAAAAACTATTCTTACAGCATTGTTCATATTGCAAATTTTAATAAATTTTTTTCTTTCCTGCAATATATTTTTAACTGACATAATAATTCCAATCATAGAACTATTAAGATATTCAACATCTTTCAAATTTAACAATAGATGTTTATCGGTTTCTAAGTTTAAAATATTTTTCATCTTATGTTCAATATCCGAAGATAAAGTAACATCAAATCGCCCTATAAGATTCATAAGTATAACATTATCAACTATTCTTGTATTCAAATTCATAACAGCCTCCCCATGAAATAATGCATTTCATTTTATATATAGAAATGCATTATTAACACATCTCCCAGTTTCCCGAATTCTCATTAATGAATATCATCGAAAATCATATTAATGTCGAAAAACTAAGAACATACATCTGCAGCAGGTTTGTCAACAACTATAAGCCGGTTATAAATTCTTAAAACGCAATCGAAATATTCCTGAATTTGATAATAATTATTGAATTAATCTCCGATAATTATATAAACAAAAGGTAAAACAATGAAAAAAATGGATAAAGCTGCAATAGAACTGCAAATGCAGGAAGTCACCTTAAAGATGATGAAGATGAATCTGATACGGGGCTCAGAAGAACATCTAAAATTGCGGGCAGAACTGCACAGGCTTCATAATCTTAAACAAGGAAATTTATAATCTTTACTCCGATTTATTTCCCCGGCTATATACCGCATGGTAAAAAAAGTAATTTTTACAACTTCTAATCTTCCGCAATACTTTAAAGGGAAATACTTTAAAATTTCTAAAGAAAAAATAACAAAATCATAAAAAAAATAAGTGCGGTATATCCTGATTCATTGCCTTACTTATTTTTAGGTTTATATACTCCAACCTTTTTAGCATCAGTTTGCGCCTGAGCTTTCTGTGTTGCTTTAATTTTGTCACTGTCGTGCTGTTTTTTATTCTTACCTATTGACTTGGGACTCTTGTCACCCATAGTAACTCCTCTTATTCTTTTTCATTAAAATAATAATACTGCAAATAGAAGGAAAAGTAAAGGATTTATTTTTTACAACCAGACTCTTATCGCTTCGGCTGGATTTTCATTACTCTGAATATAACGCAAAATTCAATAAAATCATCAAATAATATCAAACAATGTGTTTGACTTTAAAAAGAGAATATTCCTGTAATTGAAACTCAAACCAGTTTTATAGTAAAAAATTTACTGGAATATTTTCAAATAAAGAGGAAGCAACTATGAAAAAAATATTAATTCCAATTTTAATATTCATTCTGATTCTGCCTGGTATAATACTTTTTCCTCGGATTTACAGCAAAGACAACAGCAATCTTACTGATGAAATAAAAAAATACGCAAAAGGAAATATTGTAAACATAGACGGGAAACGGGTTCATTTTGTAGAAAAAGGAAAAAACAACAAAGATACCATTATAATGATACATGGTTTTCTCTACAGCACGGTAATGTGGGAAAAAAACATTGATGCTCTTGCGCTAAAATACAGAGTTATAGCAGTGGATCTCTGGGGCTGGGGATACAGCGAACGCCTTGATCCGAAAGATTACAACTTCGCCAATTACGCGCGCGAGATCATCGGTCTGATGGATCATCTTAAAATAAAAAACGCTGACCTGATAGGACAATCAATGGGTGGAGCTACTTCAACATACATAGCAGCACACTTCCCTGAACGTGTAAAAAAGATTATTCTTGTTGATCCTGCGGTTCTTCCATACAAAACAAGCATCACAGCAGACTTTTACAAACTTCCTTTTGTAGGAGAATTTCTTAATTCATTGCCTGGCGATATGCTTATGAAAAACAATATCCGCAAGATATTTTTTTATGACGGGAAAACCGCAACAGATGAATACTGCGCAAAAGTCATCAGGCCGTTAAGCATTCGCAATACTCTCGAAGGAGGGATGCACGTCTTGAGAGTAACATTAAAACCGCCGCTTGTCGAGAAGGAAGCAAATAAAATAGCAGGGATGAATAAACCAGTACTAATTATACATGGCAGAGAAGATGACGATGTCCCGCTTATAAATTCTGAAAAACTCCACAAACTATGGAAAACATCCAAACTTGTTATTTTTGAAAAAGCGCGGCATAGTCCCCATGAGGAATATCCTGAAAAATTCAACAAGCTGGCTATGGAATTTTTAAAATAGCCGAATTGAATTTATCTATTCTTAAAAAAATAAATCCGGCTTAAAAAAATTCTGCCGGATTTATTTCATACAATAATATATACGATCAGTTCCCCTGAAGCAAAGAAACCTTATTGCCTATATTGGATTCTTTTTCCATTAAAATTCCTTTCTCGGTAATTATCAGGTCATTTGATGTGAACATGCCGCCTTTGCCTATTGCAACTGATGATGGAAAATCCAGTTCCCCTTTTAAAATTTCACTGACCAGTTTTCCGTTCTTATCAAGCAAAAGAAGGGAACCTTTTGCAAAATTGGCTACCACGATACCATCAACTCCTTTATAATTGCCTGCTTCAAGATCATCGAAAAGCCCTGTTTGTGAATAAAGAGTGGAAACTGTCCCTGGACGGCCGTTGATAATATCAACCTTTTTCACCATTGCCTTCAAAGTGGACATTTTAAAATCTGTGAAATATAAAGTATTATCCCTGATGGACATTCCATTCGGTGAACAGACGCCATTTGATGTTGAAAGCCAGGTCTCCTGCGAAAAATTATTTCCTGATATAGTAATCTTGACAATCTGTCCTATTGATATAAATGTTTCATCTGCAATATAAAGATTTCCTGCATTGTCGGAAGCCATGCCATTCGGCAGAAACATATTCTTCAAAGTATATACAGGTAAAAAAGTTAGCGAGGTTTGAGTCAGATCAGCGCGCAGAAGTTCTTTATTCATTATTAAATCGCTGAAAGTATTAAATAAATACTGCGCAAGACCCTGCTGAAGAAGATTTGCCAGATTAAATGTCTGCGCAGGTTTTATTCTGTATGTTGAACGAATTACATATAAATAATTTCCAACCTGAGCCATGCCGAGAAATTCCGAATTTACAGTGTGCAGAACCAGCTCAGCTCCCCTGGCGTTTGTATATTCATAAACGTGCTCTGACGCAGTAATAAAAAGGCGTCCATCAGATGTAAACAGAAGATTTTCCGCATCCGGAATATTATCAGCAAGAGTGCCTAATTTGTCATTGCAACCTGTTAAAGCCAGCATCGAAACAGAAACAAGAAGTACTAAAATAAATTTTGTTACATTCCGGGAAACAGCAAACCTGATTGAATTCATATTATTTTATTCTCCATGAAAATTAATTATTATTTCAAAAAACCGTCCGGTCGGTTTTAGATTTAGGAGAAAGTTTTATTATTGTCAAGTAGAATATTTTTTACAGGGGTTATATTTAAAAATGAGATCAAGAAATGAAATTCATTATTATTTAAAATTTTTTGTGTAAGAAAAGGAGATATAGAGATGGACGAGATATGGAGATAACGGAATAAACAGAAAAATTATATACAATATGATGTAGTTTTTATTAATATCTCCCCGATCTCTTTACATCCCCATATCTCCAAATTTTACACATTTCTCAACCTAATGCCATTGCTTTTTTAAAAGCAGTGCCCGATATAAAAACAAATAACAAAATCATGGTTTAATTAATATTTTATCCGGATTAAGGAAAAACATTTTAAGAAATCCCATATTTTTAAATTCGAACTTCCATAAATGCGGCAGTATTGAAAAAACAGTATAATGCAGATGGGGACAGTCTGATGTTCCGGTATTGCCTACATAACCGATAACTGTGCCTCTGAATACAAAAGGATTAATTCTCCGGGCATGGCTGTTCAAATGCCCGTATAGATGCACACGCAATTTAGGGCTTACCATTAAAATAGCCTTTCCGTAAATACCGAGCCATCCCTTATATAAAATGATCCCGTTTGCAGATGCAATTATTGGAGTTCCTTCATCTGCGATGATATCAATCCCTTTATGCTTGTAGTATTTTGTGCACCAGGGGCAGTCCCAGAAAAAATCAGCATTCCAGTTATACGGCTGCGCTCCCTTAACAGGAATAATTGTTTTTTCCGGACAGGCATAAAACCATACAAGTGAAATTGCAATTATTGACGGAATAAAAAACCTGGATTTTTTAAACAGCAAAAAGTGCAGCTTAAGATCGAAATTAATTTTCCAGCTTCTTTTAACAGATATATGTTTTGATCGATTCATTTAATATTTTTCATTTCTGTAAATTTATATCGGTATTAGATTTAAATATTAATCAACACTCTACTTTAGTTTATCGCTCAACTCTGATATTCATCATGATCAATTACAAAACACACGGTCTTGCTGCTTACAAATTTACTATGCTCAACATAAAAATTTAATGCATGATTTGGCGAATTTCCCTGAGCCTGTATTTTTTATCAAGGAAAAATAAATTTTCATTTTCTCATCTTACGCAATTTGATAAATTATCAAGCCTGCCTTTAAAAATCTTTTTTTATTGACTTTTAAAACTTATAGTACCCGATTAATTATTAATGCATTTCATCCATAAAACATCCGGAGGATTCCGTGAAAAAAATTTCCCTGCTTTTCATTTTAGCGATTATTCTGACAGGAGAACTTTCATACCCGGAAGAGTCCTGGATAATCCCGATGGACAGTCCCTATTACAAACAGGCTGAGGAACTTTTCCTGAACAGCGGACGGAATGCCCCTTATGAGGAAATGCCTCTTGTTGCAGACGAGCTCAAGGCCGGGCTTTCTGATATAAACAAGGAATCCCAGGATGAAATTGAAGCAGCAAAAGCAAGGGATCTGAACGATAAGATCAAACTCCCGTTTAAAAATCTCGCCCCGATTCTCGAATTCGGATTAAATTTCGGATTTAACAATGAAACAGGCAGGATGAATTTTATATATAAACCGCAGGGGAAATATGATAATGGTGGAACGACACCAACAATTCCACCATATAATTTAGTTACACATCCCGGGGCTCCAGAAAGGTTCCTTGATTATAAACAAATATATCAGACTCAAGCAGTGCCATCTCTGATTACAACAGGTCTTATTGCACAGAAGTGGGGAATATCAATCTGTATAGTACCTGAAATCCGTCCTGCAATGAGCCAGATTCTGACAGATTACAGTTTCATGAACTTTCCTACACAGGACCCGAAAAAATTCGACTTAAATGTTCCATACAGAGGCGTACTCGCGCTGTATAAAGATCCTGTGGAAATCCGTTTCGGAAGGGACAAGCTCCAGCTCGGTCCGGGCAGGTGGAGCTCACTTATGGTGAATAAAAATATTCCTTACAATGATTTTATAAAGTTCAGGTTATTCATGAAATACTTTTCGTTTTCTTTTTATTTCATATCACTCAATGCGCAGATTACAGCAGAGGAAAGCGCATATATGAATCTGATGTATAATAATCCGACATTGTATCCAAATCCTGAAAAAAACGGATCCCTGAATGGCGCCACATACAATATGAGGTCTAAAAACCTTGTTGCAAGCAAGTGGACTTTCACACCAGCAGACTGGGCAGCATTCAGCCTTACACAGTACAACCTCATCGGCGGACGCGATCCGCATATAACTGACTTCAATCCGTTTATAATTTTTCACAACATTTACGCTGAAGGAGTCTACAGCGTGCCGATTTCACTGACAGCAACATTTACGCCCTACAAGGGAATTAAAATTTACGGGGAATTTCTCTTTTATGACGCATCAGTGGGAGATGAAGCAAGCGGGCCGGACTCGAACGGTTTTGCAGCAGCATACCAGATCGGTCTTACACTTTTATCAAATCCATTTTTCCAGGCAGGGCCAGGCAGGTTCAGGCTTGATGCGGAATTTTCATGGACAGATCCGTGGGTTTACGGAAAATTTTATTCTTTAAGGCAGTTTACATCGAGGATAATTCAAGTTGAGCCTTTCGGCGACAGATACATGATTGATTACCCGCTCGGATTTTATCTCGGCCCGGACGCATTTGAAATAGATGTAGCTCTCGCATACGGAACTCCTGACAATTGGGAAATTGAGCTTCTATGGCAGAGGCAGGCAAAGGGAGTAGTTAATATGTACGGATTCGGTGCGGATAATGATTACGGAAATTACGGAGTGAATGGAGTGCCGCTTGCCAATGCAGCAACACCAACAGGATCAGCGCGCGGCTCAGCTGAATGGACTGATTCAATTAAGCTTTCATTTACCATTTATCCGGTAAACGGCCTTAAAGTATGGACATGGTATCAGTTTAAACATGTTGAGAACAGATTCAACATCACAGGTTATACAGGGAATTATCATCAAGTCGGAGCAAGTGCGACATATAAACTGTATTGAGAAATCAAACTGCTCTTGCGTGAAGTATTTCTTTTGATTCAAAATTTCTAAGATCATCTTTATTTAAGGTCATTAAAGCAATTGTGTGTCCATCTGCTGAACAGAATTCAACTTCAAAAGCATTTGGTTTTTTATAAATATGAACTATTGCACCGACATCACCTTTCTTCAATCCATATTCAGAAATATCTTTTTCAAGAACAACAAGATCATGCTCTTTCATTTTAAACCTCTTTTGGATAAGCTGTAATAAATCTTGGTATCGTTGTATTATTTTCAACAATCCAAATAGTTTCTATAAAATAAGTTTTAGAATTTCTTACGATCTCACCAATAATAATATATTTAATCCCATATAAAGATTCAATGATTTTTTCTATCTCATTATTGCAAGCAAACTCAAATAATATTTCTTTTAATTCTATATAATTAAATTCATTAAATCCAATTTTGTCGAAAAAATAAGCTTTACCGAAACTCACTGGATTTGATTTGTTAAATAAATATTTGAGAATTTTATCATCGTCAATTATACAATTTTTAGAATTTGGTAATTTCATTAATCTAAAACTTAACCTCAGTGCTCACATATAAAAAATTAGACGTCTGATTCAGTCCTGATTGCGGCCCCATTGCTGTGGCTGTTGCAGTGCCTGAAGCAATTGTCAGTGACTTGTTCCAAATCTGCTGAAATATATAACCAATCTTGAATGAAAGCTCAACATATTTAAAAGGAAAGTTGAAGGACAATTCCAAACCTGCCTGGAGAGTGTATTCCATAACTGCCTGATTTAATGTTCTGGCCGGAGTATAAAACGTAACCACTCCATTATTTGTCCAGCCGTCATCCCATACTGTTCCATCACCTATTATACCTGTATTTCCAACTGTATTGTACACATCAGCTGACGCATTGCCATGTCTCATGAATGTGGCAAATATATCAATATCAAGCCAGGATGCAGGCATGACATATGCTTTCAGGCTGAATCTGTCGGAATTCGGCTCCATCGCGCTTCCGAGATTCGTTCCGTTATGGGTATAATTAAGATATGGAGTAGGCACCTGAGCTGCCGGTGCTGCAACCTGACCTACATGTGTGTACATATATTGTGAAATTATCTGATAATCAAAACTCAGCCTTTTGAATACTGCAGAATCAGGAGTCCAGGAAATGCCTGCCTGTATAGCATACTTGTTCTGCGCATTATTTAAATTCAAGCCTGATCCATTTACCTTGCTGAACAAATTCCAGTCATCAATAAACGCAATAAAATCAATCCCGATATTAGCCGGCAGCCTCAATTTGAAATATACGCCCATCTGCGAGTTATTATATCCGCCAGCCTGTTCCTGTGTGTAGAAAACATATTGAATTGGAATTAAAAATTCCGGATGAAGCGCTCCTCCGCCGATTACTGACTGCATCAGCCCGAGATCAAGCCAGTCTGCAATATGCGCTTCAATTGTATGAACTATCAGATATTTCATGATATTTTCAGAAGCGTATGTATTCAGCTGATAAGGCAAGCCGGGAGTACCCGACTTCTGGGCATATTGTTTAGCAATCAGGCTTAAAAAAACTGAATTAACAGTGATCCAGTCGCCCCTGTAGGCTAATGCAAAATGTCCGGCGCCCGGAGCCTGGGGGCCTATTACCGGGCCATTCTCAAAAAAAGGTCCGTAGGTAGAACGCCAGAATCCTGCTGAAAAATAGAACCTATCAGTTCCAATAAAAAATCCGCCTTCGCCGAGGTGTCCTATATCTACAGCACCCACTCCGGCTCCGCCAGAATTATAATCATCAACAAAAAGTGTTCTTGAATTTTGCGGGAAAAAGCCCTGGCCCAGGTTATTCTGCGCTGCAATAGAAAGCTTTCCTGTATAGGAAACTATATCATTGAAAACAAGTCCTGCAGTGTCAATCTTGCCTCCGCCATACCAGTACATGTCTTTGATGTCTGTTATGAGTCCGGCAATAGCGGAATAATAAATCGGAGCAGGCAGATTTTTCCCTTTAATAGTCAGTATATCCGCACCGGGAGTAGTAATAAGGTTATAATATCTCTCAGCTATTTCAACATCATCAGGCGAGCCCTTCTCCTTTACTTCAGCAAGAAGTTTCTTCAGAAGCTGCAATGGATAAGGCCGCACAGGAGGCAGCTGTTTGATATACCCCTTATCCTGCCAGATAGTCAGATATCTGTATATCCTGTGATTATTATCAGCAAGATAATCCGCGTAAAGAGTGCCGGACAATATAAACAGCAGCAATATTAAACTTTTTATTTTCATGGTTTTTTCCTGAATTATTTTTAATTGCCATATCCCGTGGCAATCGATCAAACATCTTGTTTATTATAGCGGTGTAAGAGCAGGAGATATGGAGATAGAAGAGATAGGGAGATATTTATTAATTCTTAAAATAACAGTTTTTCATTTTTATATATAATTATTTTATCCCCATCATCTCATCCATCTCTTCATCCCCTTTCTTACACATATATATAAATACATCGAAACGTCAGCTTATGAATTTCGAACAGGAATCATCGCAGATCATTGCTTCGTCATACTCAAATTCAGGAATTATATTTTTCAGCATCTTCCTGATATGCAGCGGTTCCATTGCGTGAACATTTACAAGCTGATTCCCGATCAATTCCTCAATCTTGGCTTCATCAAGACCGGAATCCGTATTGGACATGACAAAAATCTTATTATTAGCTGTCATTGAATAGGTTTCATGATCAAAAAATAATTCCTCATACATTTTCTCGCCCGGACGCAGGCCTGTAAATTTTATCTGAATTTCTCCGGGCTGCTTACCGGAAAGCTCTATAAGTCTTTCAGCAATATCAAGCAGCTTGTACTGCTTGCCCATATCGAGCGCATAAACTTCGCCGCCGTTTGAATATGCAGATGCATTTAAAACGAGTAAAGACGCTTCCGGTATGCTCATGAAAAATCTTTTAATTTCAGGATCAGTAACTGTAACAGGTCCTCCATTTTCAATCTGCTCGCTGAAAAGTGGCAGAACAGATCCCCTGCTTCCTATAACATTTCCAAAACGTACTATAGATGTTTTCAATTTATATTTTCTGTTATAGTAAAGAGTAATCAGCTCGGATGCCCTTTTGGTTGTGCCCATTATGTTGGTAGGCCGCACTGCCTTATCTGTTGATATAAATACAAACTGCTCTACTTCATTTTTAACGCAAGCATCAAGCACGTTTCTTGTGCCGATGATATTATTTATTATTGCTTCAGCTTCATTGAATTCCATAAGCGGAACATGCTTGTGTGCAGCGGCATGAAATACTATATCCGGTTTATATTTTTCAAATGCAGAATTCAGCATATCAGAACTTCTAACATCAATTATCTTGTAAATAATTTCCGGTTTGAATTCCATAAATTCAATATGTTCCGTTAAAGATTTTATAAGATTATATATGGAAAACTCGCCTCTTCCAACAGCGACAAGTTTCTTTATTCTATATTTTAATATCTGTCTGCATATTTCTGAACCAATACTGCCTCCTGCACCTGTTACCAGAATGCATTTACCGGAAAAACGCTCCTTGATTACATCAATATCTATAGTAAACTCCTCTCTTCCAATCAGGTCAAATATGCTTATTTCCCTGAGTGCGCCAGTCAAAGGCTTGTTCACAAAAAGTTCTATCAGCGGAGGCAGAATTCTAATAGGTATTCTGGGGTTGTCTTTTTTTATAAAGTGAAGAATATTATTTATTTTTTCAGAACTTGCGGACGGCATTGCTATAATAACTTCATTGATTCCGAATTTATTTACTATCTCATGTATTTTATAAGATGTTCCGTAAATAAACTTGCCATTTAATATTTTACCTGTTTTATGCGGCGAATCATCAATAAAACCCTGGATCAGGTCATCAAGGCCAAGTTTTGCATACTCTGCTAAAATTGACCTTCCAGCCTCTCCTGCACCTATAATAATTATTTTTTTCTGTTCTTCAGGTGTTTTTGGCTCAGTTCTTGAAATCTGCGCTCCTGTGAGATGTGATTGCCTGCTGAAATGATCCCTTATCAGAATTCTGTAAATTATTGTTGATACTGAAATAAACATGAATGAAAGAGTAACAACAAGTCTGGAATACACGAAGTTGAAAAAAGTCAGATAGCTGATAAATATAATAAACCCGGTTATATTGCCTGCCATCAGTTTATAAACGTCTTTAATATTTGAGTATGCCCACATTATCCTGTAAATCTGAAAAAAATAGAATGAAATAAAAAAAGATATAACAAGAGTAATGAGGTATTTATATGAAACAAGTTCGATTGTGAGAGTAAAATCCGGATAGTATCTGATAAAGTTTGCTGCAAGAAATGAAGCCACAACAAGAAGCATATCAAGAATCAGATAATAATATTTTCTTCCGCGGATTCTATAAAGAATATACATGGTATACAACTACTTTTAATAATATTTTTTTGTCATTTTTAAAAAACCGGAGGTTAATTGAAATCTTTTTTTAAATAAAAATGAGCAGATCTCCAATTTTAATCAAAATGACTGATATTTAAATTATCTCCTGTTTTTAGTTAAAATATCAAGCACATTTTCTATAACATAATTTATTTCTTCATCTTTCATTCCTGGAAAAATCGGAAGAGATATATTTCTTTCAAAAATCCATTCGCTGTCAGGATAATCTGAAATTTTAAATCCCAGGCCTGCATAATAGCTGAACCGGTACACCGGTATGAAATGTACGCTTGTATCAATTTCTCTTTTTTTCAATTCAGAATAAAACTCATTTCTTCCAATTTTCAGAGATTCAAGATTCAGCTTTAATGGATATAAATGATATGCAGTTTCCCTGTCCGGCTTAATTTTATACAAAATAAGGGATTTGTCATTTTCAAAAGCTTTATTATATTTATCAGCAATAATCTTTCTTTTTAATGTCAGATAATCAACCTTCTTCAGCTGTTCAAGCCCCATTGCGGAATTAATATCAGTTGTATTATATTTATACCCTGCATCAATTACATCATATTCCCAGGTTCCTTCCTTCGAATATCTTTTCCAAGCATCGCGGGATATGCCGTGCAGCCGGAGAATTCTCATGGTATTATCCCATTCAGGATTTTCCGTTGTGGCCATACCTCCCTCGCCAGTTGTGAGGGTTTTTGTAGCATAAAAACTGAAGCAGGTAATATCCCCGATTGAACCAACGAGTTTTCCTTTATATCTCGATGGCAATGAATGAGCAGCGTCTTCAATTACTGCTATTCCATGTTTTCTTGAAATAGCCATAATCTCATCCATATCGCACGGCTGGCCTGCATAATGAACCGGAATCACGGCTTTTGTTTTTTTCGTTATGGCTTTTTCAAATGATTCAACACTCATAAGATGAGTATCTTTTTCTACATCCGTCATTACAACCTTTGCGCCGAAAAATCTCGGCACATCTGCTGTTGCAGTAAAGGTTACTGCAGGGATGATCACTTCATCGTCAGGCTGTATATTGAAGCATTTCAGTGCAAGGTGCATTGCAGCAGTGCAGGAATTCACTGCAACGGAATATTTCGATCCGACATAGTTTCCGAAATTATTCTCAAAGTCAAAAGTTTTTTTTCCCATTGTGAGCCAGCCGTTTCTTATCGAATCAGCAACTGCGTTCAGCTCATCGTCTGTAATGTATGGCCTGTGAAAAGGTACGTGCATTAATATTCCTTTTTTTTAATGTGCTTATATTATCTTTTCCATCAAACAAAACTTACATCCGTTTTTAAAAGTGTAAAATCAGGGGATATGGGGATATAGGAGATAAATCATTTTTTTATCCCCAATATCTCAATCATCTCTTTTATCTCCATTTCTTACACATTTTTATATAAATAATCCCATGGAAAGACATATGAATTTAAATCGATTTAACTATTTTATCTGTACCTGGAGGAGCATAGGGAATTAAAGGTTTTTCCCTTTTACAGACTTCTATCAGCAGAGGATCAGCTTTCAGATTGATAAGAATTCCATTAATATATCCAAGTGCTTTTTGTTTTGATATTATGGCTACTGCAGTCAGAATCATGAGCTTAACATCCAGAAAGAAACTTCTTTTATCAACATACAAAAGAGCAAGCCTGCTTTTCCAGGGACGGATCAGTCTATTATAGTCAAGATTAGGATTCTTGCTGTCTTTCAGAATATTTCCTTCATCGGAAAAGACTATGGATGCGAAATCTGTTATTCCAGGCTTAACATCGAGCATTCTCTTTTCTTCATCAGTATAAAGATCCGTACCTGTTTCCCTTACCTGTGGTCTGGGACCTACAAAACTCATATCTCCGATAAAAACATTCAGAAACTGAGAAAGCTCATCCATTTTATATTTTCTGACAAAGTTTCCAATAGGCGTAATTCTCGCGTCTGCTGCAGAAGTTGACTGCACTCCGGTTTTATCTGCATTCACGATCATTGACCTGAATTTAATCATCCTGAAGGTTTTAAATTTTCTGCCTACTCTCGGTGCTATATAGAAAGGATTTTTAAAATCCTGTATCCAGATAAGAATTAAAACAGGAATCGTCAATGGCATAGTCATCACAAGCCCTATGAAAGATACTGTAAAATCAAAAATTCTTTTCATCATCCTTTTACAAGCTCCCTTGCCTTTAACTTTACAGCCTCACCGTCTATTTTGTAGCAGCATCTTAAATAATCCTGGTCACCAACGATGCATGTAAAACCATCCCTGAGAGCTGACCGGTAAAATTTTCCCGGAATATTTCCGCTATCCATACAGTATTCTGCAACAGCGCTGCCGAAACCGCCGTGGATAGTATGTTCCTCAAGCGTTATAATTCCACCTGTTTCCTTCACTGCAGATTTAATTTCCTCTCCATCCAAAGGCTTCACTGTATGAAAACTCACAACCCTGCAGGAAATTCCCTCAGCTTTCAGATCTTCAGCAGCCTTAAAACCAACAGCAAGCATGCCGCCTGTGCAGAGAAATGAAATATCTTTGCCATCTGCAATTCTTCGCGCTTTACCAATTTGAAAAATTTCTCCGGGCTTTTCAGTTCTGCCTGCAGAACTCCTGTCCAGCCTGATATAGCCGACGCCCTCGTTAAGAGCAAGAGCCGTAACAGCCTGGGAACTCTCCCAGTTGTCGCCTGGAGCAATGATCGTCATTTCAGGCAGTGTACGGAGTATTCCGATATCCTCTGTTGCATGATGGGAAATACCAAGCGAACCATAAGTTAGTCCGCACCCTGATGATATTATATTTATATTCAGCCCGTGATAACAGGCATCATTTCTTATCTGTTCAAGACATCTTAATGTAGGAAAATTCGCAAGTGAATAAACGAATACAATGCGTCCTTCCAGAGCAAGTCCTGTTGCAATTCCTATCATATTCTGTTCTGCAATTCCTACATTCAGAAACTGCCTCGGGCATCTTTTCATAAAATCATCGAAAAGACCGAAGCCGAGATCTGCAGTTATTAAAAAAATCTTCCTGTTTTTTTCAGCAAGATCAGTCAGGGAGTTTATACAGGAATCTCTCACGCTTCCTCCAGTTCTTTTTTTGCATTTTCATAATCTGCGCCTCTTGCTGTGCGGTAATGCCATACAATATTATTTTCCATAAAAGATACGCCTCTACCTTTTACAGTATGAGCTATAAGACACGACGGTTTTCCTTTTTCAAAAGGGAGATTGGAAAAAACTTTTATCATATCGTCGTGATTATGACCGTCAACTTCCCTGACTGCCCATCCGAAACTCGTCCACTTGTCTGCAAGAGGTTCAAGATTCAGTGTTTCATTTGTGGCTTTCATGCTCTGTAGTTTATTGTAATCAATAATAATTACAAGATTATCGAGTTTGTGATGGGCAGCGAACAGAACTGCCTCCCACGTGGAGCCTTCATCATTCTCTCCATCGCTCATAACAACGAAAACCTTATGATTTTTATCATCAAGCTTGGCTGAAAAAGCCATGCCTGCACCGACAGACTGGCCGTGGCCGAGAGAACCGGTAGAAAGTTCAACACCCGGTATACCTTTGTGGGAGACATGCCCGCTCAGAAATGATCCGTTCTGATAATGAGTATCAAGTCTTTCAACAGGAAAAAATCCGCTCTCTGCAAGTGCAGCATATACACCTGCTCCTGCATGGCCTTTACTAAGAATAAAACGGTCTCTATACTCCCAGGATGGATTCTTCGGATCAACATTCATTATCTTTCCATATAAAACGGCCAGTATATCCGCCATGGAAAAAACAGAACCTATATGCGAGCTGCCGCCTTTGCTTGTCATGCGCAGTGCATCGAGTCTTATTTTTTTTGCAAGAGTAACAGTATCCATATTATTTTTTCTTTAGAAGTTCAAAAGTAAATATCCAGGACATAAGTCTGATAAGAGGAAGGCGCGTTAAAACTGCATCAAAAACATTAAAAAGCGGGAGCAGCGGTTTCAGAAAAGCGCCTGCTATGCTTGATATATGAAAAAATCTCATTTCCCCGATATCAAAAAATCTTTTTGCAAATTCAATATCCTTCATGCTGAGAATGTGCGCTTTTTCCCAGTCAGTTCTCATTTCAGGAGTTAAATTTCTATACAGCTTGATAAAAGGATTATAGTCCAGGGCTTCAACACCAAGAATTTTTCCGCCTGGTGCAAGGATCCTTCTAAGTTCAGGAAACGAATATGAAAGGTCAAGATGGTGCAGCATTCCGCTGCAGATAATCACGTCAATGGAATTGTCAGGAAGAAGAGTGTTCTCGCAGTCAGCCTGAATAAAATAAATATTGTCTTTCAGGTTTTCATCTTTAGCGCTTTTTCTCGCATTGCCTACAGACACACTGCTGATATCAATACCAATTGAAAGTGAAGCACCGTATTTCGCAGCCTTGATTGCATTTGAACCGTTACCGCATGCGTAGTCGAGAAACACTTTCCCCTTTGCCTCGCGCTTCAGCCATACATCAACATACTCCGAAGACAGTCTTGTTGTTGAATAATATTTTTTGTTTCCATAAAGCTTTTCGTAAGTGTCCCGATCCATTGATTCTTCAGGAACGCTGTCCTTTGCTGAAATGGCTCTATGCATATCATGAAATTCAAGCTCTTTGAGTTTTCTATCATCAAGAGACTTCATCCACTGTTTATCAGTTACTTTTTCTATTTCTTTGATTTTCTTTTTTAATATTGCTGTATTCATTTTTTTATCCTGTAATTATTTTTTATCCTGATTTTTTTTAGTCACAGAGGAATACAATTCGCAAACTATCCAAGAAGCCCCCCTTCCCCCGGAGGGGGCGCCAATAATTATTTCATTATTAATTTATATTTTTATCATTTTCAGAATATCAACATCATCAATACATCTGCTTCATTTTACATATCGTCCGCAGCTTCTTTTAATTATTTGTCATACTGTAGCGTAATTCTCCTGCTATTTCACCTATAAAGTAAATTGTTGTAATTTTTTTAATTCAAATTGATCACTATTATTCACCTTTTACTCGCCCCCTTTGGGGGACGGGGGATTATACACTACTTCCCGAAAAATTTCCTCACAGTTGATATAACATATTCAATTTTTTCATTTTCAAGCTCAGGATACAACGGCAGCATTAGTGAATTTCTGAACATACGGTCAGTACGCGGAAGTTTAAAATGCCCCAAGTCAAGTGCTTCAAACTGATGAACTCCCATGCCGCCCCATTGTACAGGGCACTGTACTCCCGATTCTGTCATGTGTTTTAACAAACTGTCTCTGTTTTCAGTTTCAATCTCATAATTCTGAAACACGTCATATCTCGATGAATCGGCACCAGGTGATTCAGGCAGAAGAAGTTCTTTAATATCAGACAGACCGTCATAATATTTTTTTGCAATCTCACGCCTTCTTACGATCCAGCCAGGAAGCAATGTGAGCTTGTAATCAAGAACAGCACCGTGTAAATTATCCAGACGGCAATTAAGTCCCCACATATTAATTGGAGTCCCCTCGCCTCTTCCGTGGTTACGAAGAAGTTTCAGTTTTTTATACATCGCCTCGTCATCAGTTACTATTGCCCCTGCATCTCCGAATGCTCCAAGAAGCTTTGCAGGATAAAAACTGAAACAGCCCGTGAGCCCGAAAGTGCCTGCATATTTTCCGTTAATGTGTGCTCCGAGAGACTGGGCTGCATCCTCGATCACAAGAAGATTATGTTTTTTTGCAATATTCATTATTTTATTCATGTTTGTGCAGATGTGGCCGTTCAGCTGAACCGGCATTATAGCTTTTGTTTTCGATGTTATTGCAGCTTCAATTTTTTCAGAGTCCATATTATGATCGTCTGAAATATCAATGAGAACAGGAGTTGCTCCGAGAAATTTAATAACTTCAATAGTCGCAACAAATGTATGAGATACCGAAATCACCTCATCGCCCGGGCCAATTCCTGCTGCATGCAGCGAAAGAAGAAGAGCGTTTGTGCAGTTTGAAACACCTATGGCGTATTTAACGTTAATAAATTTTGCGAGATTTCTTTCAAATCTCTCAAGATCTTCGCCGAGTATATAAGCGCCGCGAGTAAGTGTGTCTTCTATTATATTAAGATATTTTTCTTTATTCACTCCAAACTGAAGAGGATAATCAAAAAATTTTACTTTTGTTTCCATAAGTTTTCCTTTTTAAAAATTTTATCTCGACTCCGCTCGATAAGCACTAACTCCTCTAACTCCCGCATCTCGATACATTACTCACGTTGTTCAGGTTATATTTCAACAAGCTCAATGCAACTATTAACGACCGGTACATTATGCTCTCGTCTCTCACCATAATTCAACCCCTGCTGTTTCTCCCCCTTACCAGGGGGGAGATGCCCAAAGGACAGAATGGGTTAATCTATAACTGCAAAACCTATATAAGGATCAAAATCAAGTCTTTCAATCTTAAGTCTGTTAATTCCGAGAGTATCGAACAGAGCCATGGTTTCACCTGGCCAGATCGGATTGTCAATTTCGTCAAATGCAATGATTGATCCTTTCGGCATTCTCGGAAAAAAGTTTTCAATTGCAATTTTCGTCGGCTCATATAAATCAAAATCAAGAAAAAGCAGACTCACCACAAGATGCTGGTTCTGCTTAATGAATTCAGGAATTGTTTTAGATGCATCACCCTTAATGAGCTTCACCTTGTCTATATGACCGAGAAATCTGCCGCTGTCAAAAGTTTTTATTATGCTCTGAAGTTCATCATAAACATCAGCTTTCAAATCACCTTCAGACGGTTTTCTTACGCTGTTATCATCCTTCTCGGAAACATTTGGAAATCCGGCAAACGTGTCAAATCCGTAAATTCTTCTGGTTAAATCAACAGGTTCAAGAATTTCGCTGAAAAGCCCCCATGACATAACCCCTGCTCCGCGGAATACTCCGCACTCAACTATTGAGCCTTTTGTATGAAGCACTCGTTTGAATATTTCATATCGTGCAAGGAGTTTGGTCATGTCCTGCCTGCGCACATATTTAGGAAAATTGTGCAGCTTAGCTTCAGTGTTGTCTTTTGATTCATCAAAAATTCTCGCGTATTCCCTTGAACTTTCCCTGTCACCCCCGGTTCTGAATCCGCCTGCAGCTTCCGGTTTTTTTTCACTCATCGATTTTTCCTTTTTTATTTTTTCAATGCAGCTGAAGCATAAATGACCTTATGCCTGATATCAGGTACACCCGCATCAAGTTTAACCGGCTCAACAAATTTAATCATACCTGATTTAATTTCGTTCGGCATTTTCAGCAATTTCCCGAAAACAAGACGCTTCAGCAATTTTTTTCCTTTCATCGTTTTCGGAATTACACCAATTTTTGAAGCAACCATTTTAACCGGTCTTAAAATTTTCTGTATCATCCCGACTTCAGATAAAGGGCTGTTGCCGTAAAATTCAGTTTCAAATCCATATTTTGATAAAAGCACATTCAATTCAACAACACCGAAATATTTATAGGTATATGGACTTGGATTAAAATCAAACAAATCCTTATTGGCAGTTGCGATCAGAAGCCTTCCGCCTTTCTTTAAAATCCTGCGGCATTCAGAAATAAATTTTTCGGCTTTGGGAATATAATATATTGCTTCAAATAAAATAATAACATCAAAAGATTTATCTTTATAAGGCATTTTCTGTGCATCAAATTTTTTTAGATCTATTCTTTTGCCGTAATGATTTGCGGCTATATCAAACAATTTTTGGGAATAATCCCCTGCAGAAAATTTTTTAGCCAATCCTGATAAATAACCAAGACCCTGACCCGATCCGCAGGCTACCTCGAGAACTGTTTTTCCCTTACAATAAGTTCCGGCCCAGTAATATCTGTGATAATTTCTTTCAAGCTGTTCCCTTGTTATATCATCTCCGGGAATCTCTGTCACATCATAAAAATCATTTTGCATAATTTTAAAAAATCCTCCCCCTGTCCCCCAAGGGGGGGCACGAGTTTATTAATTCTTTTTTTCTTATAAAAATCAATATTTTTAATACATCTTAAGATTTTAATTGTAATAATTTAAATTTCAAGTCTTATCTGGAATTCACCCCTGCTTTTGACTTATTTTTTATAGAATCAATAATATTTTTCTTTCACTCGCCCCCTTCGGGGGACGGGGGGTTTACGAGAGCAGAGATCCCTTAAATCATTTTTTTTTGTATTTTTCTGCAATTTCAATCAACCGGTCAATCATATTTCCATAAACATTTTTAGCAATAAATTTTTCCCTGTACAATTTTAATGAATTTTCAGACATTTTTTTATGCAAAACCGGATTATCATATAAATTCATCAACATTCTAATCAGGTCAGATACATTATTATTCTGATACGTTACACCAGCTTCATTTTTATTCAGCAGATCCTCGAGAGAACCCTTCAGGCTTGAAACAACAGGAAGGCCTGCGGACATATATTCAATGGATTTATTCGGATATGAAATTATAAAATCAGTGGTGCTTTTATACGGCGCAAGACCGGCTTTTGACAGCCTGAGCAATGTCCATATCTGAGCTGAATTGATCCACCCTGGAAAAATAATATTTTTCAGGCCGGATGCCATAATCTTACAATCATCAAGCATTTCTCCGGAACCGCATATAACAAATCTGATATTAACTTTTTCATCCTGCAAAATTTTTGCTGCTTTTATGACTGTATCGAGTTCAAACTGCCTGCCAACTGTACCGAAAAACGAAACAGTAAAAGTTTTTGATGAAGATGAAATACCAATATTCTTCCAGAACAGGTTTGCTTCTTTTATCATTTTTTTATCCGGAGTTTTATCGTCGTAAGCAAGAGGATATTCCGAATCAAAATTATTTTTTTTCCTGCCTGCATAGCCAAGAGCCCAGGAAACATAACCGTTTGTTATTCCAAAAAGAGCATCAGCTTTTCCAAAAATTTCTTTTGCACCGGAAAACATCGGATGCAGAACAAGTCGGGCAAGCGGCTTAAAAAAACCAGGTGCAAGATTTAAAAAAATATCCGGCCACATGTCGCGCGAATCAATGACAACAGGCACATGAAATTTTTCACCGTAACGTACAGCCTGGATGCATAGCTCTATGGTCGGGTATGAGGCAAGAATAATGTCAGGTTTTTTTTCAGTCTGTGAAAGATTTGCGAATTGTGCTGCGGAGTTTTTGTGGCTTATAATTCTTGAAATGGAAATATTGGATTTATAAGAGGATGATTTAAGAAGAATTATTTTGTAATTTTTCCTGATTTGAATTTCAGTGTTTTCAGTGAATCGCTGCTTTTTTTTTGTATGGTCAAATGTTGATGTCCAGAAAACAACATCATGTCCTTTTGCTGAGAGCATTTCTGCGAGAATTCCGGCTCTTAAAAGTCTTTCAGATCCATCTGTTGGAAGAGGCTCCCCGACAGTAATCAGCCAGATTCTCATTTACTAATTCCTCACTTGATTCAGGTCGATTTAAATCCCAGTAAGAGATTATCAATGAATGCCGGTCAAAATGTCAACAATCCTTTTTCCGGCTTTACCATCTCCATAGAGTTTTTTTGAGAAATCAGCTTTTTTACCGGAGATCTTTTTTTCAGCAGCAATAATTTTATTAAAATCTGCACCTGCAAGCTCATTAAATCCGTTTTCAACAAGCTCAACCCATTCTGTTTCATCGCGCAGTGTTATGCAAAGCTTATGGAAAAAGCAGGCTTCCTTCTGCACACCGCCGCTGTCCGTGAAAACTCCGGAGCAGTCTGATAATAGCCCGATCATATCAAAATATCCGACCGGATCAATAAACCTGATTTTATCGCATATAGATTTGCTGAAATCTGACGATTCAATAAACTTCTTGGTTCTCGGATGAAGCGGCAGAATTACAGGATTTTTTTCCGAGATTTCATTCAGCGCTTTTAGAATACTGCTGAGCCTGACAGGATCATCTGTATTTTCAGCTCTGTGAATGGTTGCAAGATAAAATCCGTTTTTAAATTCAGATAATATTTTTTCAGTATCAGGAGTAAAAACAGCAATGGATTTATAAAATAATGCTGCATCATACATTACGTCTCCGGTATTTTTTACAATAAAACCGCCAGAAGAACTAATACATTTTACTCCATCAATAATTCCTTCAGCTGATAAATTTTTAATTGCTGTCTCAGTCGGACACAGCAGCAATTTTGAAATTCTGTCAGTTATAATTCTGTTCACTTCCTCAGGCATATTAAAGTTAAAGGACCTGAGTCCTGCTTCGACATGACCCACAGGTATATGAAGCTTTACAGCTGCAAGGGCTCCTGCAAGAGTCGAATTAGTATCTCCGTAAACCAGCACAGTATCCGGTTTTTCGCTTATCAGAACTTTTTCAATCGCTTCAAACATTCTTCCGGTCATTGCTCCATGAGACAACCCGCTGATTTCAAGATTATAATCCGGTTTGGGAATTTTCATCTCATCAAAAAAAATCTCGCTCATGTTTGCATCGAAATGCTGTCCGGTGTGAATTAAAACTTCTTCAATGCCGGTTCTGCTTCGTATTTCGCGGCTCACAACTGCTGCTTTAACAAACTGAGGGCGGGCGCCGATTACTGTTACTATTTTCATTTATTTTCTCTGTTGTCCCGTTAAATTAATGAATATACAAAATATACTAATAATTCCAATGCTGATAGTTATCATTATAAGCTGCCAAATACTCAATAATTCTGCAGCATCTTTTTATTCTTTTTTTATTATAAATGTTTTATTAAAAAGAATCATAAAATAATTTTTAAAGTTCTGAAAATTAAAATCAATAATTTTCCTGTCATAACCTCTAAACATTTTATCATATATAATATTGGCTAATTTTAATCCTGGTCGATCAATATATTTAGTCATTAAAAATGAAAATACAAAAATTAGAAGCAAAGATAGTATATATGCAACAACTCTGCTAATGATTGGAGAATGGATATACTCATTGCGAATATAGATTATAAATAATTTAGTGAAATAAGTCAATACTATCATATGAATTAAATACATGGAAAATGATATTTTTCCTAAAGAAACTAACAATTTCGAAGAAAAGAGTTTATTCATCTTATCCGAATTCATTAAAACCATCAACAATAAAGTCGCTCCCAATGAATGGTATATAATAAAAATTTCTTTTGTCGAATTAAAATACATAAAGGAATAAATAGTTGTGCTGATAGTTTTCTGATCAAATAATGTTGGATATGATCCAAGGAACAATGCAATCAACAATAAAACAACTTTAATAATATTGCTTTTTATGTAATTCCCATATAAAACATATAAATCACTTAATAATATCCCTGCAAAAAACGAAAAGTAGTGAGTTCCCCAAAAAAAAATCATAAGAAAAATGTAACCAAAAATACGGTTTCTTTTAGCATAAAAAATCAGACAAAATCCGAAAACCAGAAAAGAGCCGGATAATTCATAATACATGGTCCATACTACAGGACTGTATTTATTTGATGGCGTTAAAAAACAACCGATAAATCCTTCATATAATACATCAAATATGCCGGTGTCTTTAATTGTAGAAGAAATATTTTCAGGATTGATTTTCATGAGTAAATATATTAACAGGATCGAAAAAGCAACAGGAATTACAAGCCTGATATATCTTTTAAATGCAGTTGATATTATTGATTCGACTTCTTCTGTTTTAAAAAATTTATAACTTAAAACAAAACCGCTTAAAACAAAAAAAATTGATACAGAAAAAAGACCGTTAAAAAAAACATTAAGCGGGGATTTAGCAATATACTCTATCAGTTTATTCGGATAATCACTATTAGGCAGCACTAAAACAGGGAAATATGAAACAATAAAATGGAATAAGACAACAATTAATGCAGCAATACCTCTTAATCCTTCTAAATTCTGTAATTTTTTCACAAAAAATCCTTTTAATTATTTTCCAAACAAGTTAAATAATCCAAGATTCAATTTAATAACATAATCAATATTTAATTTATATAGGTATGAATTTATTAATAAGAATATCTAAATGATTTTTATCTTGTGGAAATCTATATATAAAATTTTATTTCGAACAATTCCTTTAAAAAATTTATCATATACATAATTTGCTATTTTTATGCCAGATTGATCAATATATTTAGTAATAAAAATAGAGAATAAAAAAATAACAATTAAAGAGATAAAGAGAGTGAAAATTTTACTAATAACAGGGGAAAAGATAACCCCATTGCGAATATAGTTTAAAAAATAATCAGTGAAATACTGATATACAATTATATGAATTAAATACATGGAGAATGATATTTTTCCTAAAAATACAAAAAATCTTGAAGAAAATAGTTTATTCAGATTATCCGAGTTAACTAAAACCATTAATAACAACGTCGCACCCAATGAATGGTATATAATATAATTTTTTGTCAGATTAAAATAAATAAAAGAATAAATAGTTGTGCTGATAGTTTTCTGATCAAATAGTGTCGGATATGATCCAATAAATAATGCAATCAATAATAAAACGACTTTAATTAAATTGCTTTTTATATAATTCCCATATGAAATATTTAAATCACTTAATAATACACCTGTTAAAAATGAAAAATAATGTGTTCCCCAAAAGATTATCATTAAAAATAAATATCCGAAAATACGGTTTCTTTTATCACAAAAAATTAAACAAAAACCGAAAACCAGAAAAGAGCCTGATAATTCAAAATACATAGTCCATACTACAGGATTGTACTTATTTGAACCAGTTAAAAAACATCCTATAAATCCTTCGTGTAATGCGTCAAAAATGTTTGGTTTTCGGAAAATGGAATAAATATTTTCAGAATCGATTTTAGTAAGTATATATATTAACAGGATCGAAAAGGCAACAGGAATAACAAGTCTGATATATCTTTTAAATGCAGTTGATATTATTGATTCAGCTTCTTCAGTTTTGAAAAATTTATAACTTAAAACAAAACCGCTTAAAACAAAAAAAATTGATACTGAAAAAAGACCATTAAAAAATACATTCAGCGGGGATTTTGCAATAAATTCTATCAGTTTATTCGGATAATCACTATTAGGCAGCACTAAGACAGGGTAATATGAACCAATAAAATGGAATAAGACAACAATTAATGCAGCAATACCTCTTAATCCTTCTAAATTCTGTAATTTTTTCACAAAAAATCCTTTTAATTATTTTCCAAGATGGAATATATTAGAACATCTGACATTCTTTCAACAAATTCATAAATTACAATATCAGGTTTTTCTTTTTCAATAATATTTAAGTCTATTGTATAACTATAATTATAAATTACTTCAGAAAAAGATTCTGATAAAAATTGCATCATCAAAACCGAAAAAGAATCACCAAACATTACTACTTTCGGGAAGGTGTTGATATTTAATTTAGTTATTGCAGATTTATTGCCATTTTTTGCTGTATAACCCTTATAAATATTATTTGAATAATTTACAGGAACGTTTAAATTTATTTCCGAATCATTTAATTCTCCAGAATAATTTATAAAAGATGCCAGATCACCAATACCGGAATTTTCTGTTGACTTGATGCTTAAATCCTTTCTGAAATTATCATTAACAATATAACCTTTATCAGAAACGGTGTTTATAATATCTTCATATGCTATATAAGCTCCCAGACTATTCCAGTGTGTATCTGTTTTATAATATAAAGGAAATTTATATTCTTTTTTGGCTTTAAGCAATGAAAATCGAGTATCAATATATTTAATATCAATTTCATTGGCAATAGAATTGATTTGATCTGCTCTTGTCAATGAACTCTTTTTATGATTAATGATGTCTGGAAGAAACTCACTATAAACAGACTGTTTATTTGACCCGATAACAAATATCAGATCTATATTCATTTTGCTGAATTTTTTTTTCAGTACCAGTAAGTTTTGTTTAAGAATAAACATCTCTTTTTCAGTAAATAATGCTTTTCCGTAAAAATCTTTAAAACTTATCCCCCCCCACATTGAATCATAAAACAACCAGCCGTTTTTCCCAATAATAATATCTTTTCGCGGACTTACATTCAATAATTTTATATTTAACATTGAATTTAAATGGATTAAATTTGATCTTAACCCGTAATGGTCATTAAAAAATAACTCAAAAAGTTTAAAATAATTTTCACATGTTTTCAAATCATATAAAAGAGATAAATCTGGAGGTTTTGCATAAATCCTCTGCTCTTTTATTTCTCTCTCAGGCAGATATTTAAACAGCATCTGAGATACAGGTAAAAATAAAATAATAATAAAAATAATATTGAAAATATTATTTTTATTATGTGTTAAATTTTTCATTTTATTATTTAATGCTTCCTTATTTAAATTCAAATAACATTATTATTAATAAATTAGAAACGAAAATAAATAAATGGATTATATGTGGAACTTGAAAGGATAATAGCACTCAAAATAAATAACAGAATAATAACTATTTTATATCCATATGTAATTGCATTAAAAAAAATAACGTTTCTGCATAGTTCAGAATAAGTAATCCTCTTTTTTATCAAGTCAATTACTGGTGTTGAAAAAAGCATACCTATAAAAAATACTATTGCTATTTTAAGGTCAATAAATTCAAGAATATTATATAAATTAAAACTGTTAAATCCAAACATATTTTTCAGAATTCCTATAGCATGAGATTTACTATCAGACCGGAAAAAGACCCAGCCAATCATTACAACTAATAAAGTATATGAATGTTGAAAAATTGAACTTCTTCTATCAATAAATCTGCCGATAAAAGTCCGCTCAAGGATTAGAAATACTCCATGCCAGCAGCCCCAAATTATAAATAACCAGCTTGCACCATGCCATAATCCGCAAAGAAAAAAAACAAAAAGTAAATTTAAATAATTTCTAATTTCCCCCATTCTGTTTCCGCCAAGAGGTAAATATAAATAATCCCTGAACCATGTTGATAATGAAATATGCCAGCGGCGCCAGAATTCACGGATTGATTTTGATATGTACGGATAATTAAAATTTTCTAAAAAATCAAAACCCAACATTTTTCCAAGGCCAATCGCCATATCAGAATATCCTGAAAAATCAAAAAATATCTGAAGAGTATAGCAGATTACGCCAAGCCATGCAACTCCGAATGATAATTCGCTGATCTGCATTGCAAATATTGTATCCGCGACAGATCCGATATTGTTTGCAATGATTACTTTTTTGGCTAAACCTATTATAAATCTCTCAATTCCATGAAAAAAATTCTCAGATGTAACTACACGATCAGCAATCTGGGTGGATATATCTTTGTATCTGACAATAGGACCTGCAATCAACTGCGGAAATAAAGCTTTATACATAGAAAAATTTATAAAGCTCTTCTGAGCTGAAATATCTTTTCTATAAATATCAATTATATATGATACTGCCTGAAAAGTAAAAAATGATATTCCGATTGGAAGGTGAATTTTTGGATTCCCAAATTGGAAACTGAAAAATTTTATTAGAATATTATTAATATTTGCAATTATAAAATTAAAATATTTAAAGAAAAAAAGAAGTCCAATATTAAAAAAAAGTCCAAGTATCAATGCTGCTTTTGCAAAAAATATTCCTTTTGAAGAATTTAATAATTGAAATTTTTCAATATAGATACCGAATATATAATTAAAAATCATATAAATCAGCATTATTGAAACGTACTTGCCTTCACCCCAGAAATAGAATATAAGACTCATTATTAATATGAAAAAATTTCTGTATTCTTTTTTTATAATAAAATAAAATACTATAAAAAAAGGCAAGAATAGGAATAGAAATACAATTGAGCTGAAGACCATTTTAATTATCCTAAAATTTCTGCTATCAAATCACTGAAGTGATGATTCATAAAACAATTTATTTCATTAAACAATATTAATTATCTCAAATCGATTGATTGGATTTCGTATGCAAAATCTTTTTCAGAGGTAACAGGCAAATATAAATGACCAAAACCGGCACTATTTGGCGGGAAAAAATACACTTTCTGGTATGACCAGGTATTGTTTATAGCAATCATACTGGATGTTGAATATAATAAAACTTTATTATTTATATCGTACCAGTCAATTTTAACAGAAACCGTATTTTTAATCAGGCTGCCTATAGAAGCTGTATTCTTGCCGTTAGTTGATTTAATTTTAATAACTATAATTTTACCTTTAAGCATTGAAGCGGGAATATTAATCCAGCGTACATCTCCGGATAGAACATTAATGTTACCATCGGAATTAAATTTGAAGTTATTTTTTCCCAATTCAAACAAATCACTTTGTCTTTTATCAAATATCTTCCCTTTTATTGGCAATGCTTCAATATTTACAATATTTCCTAATACCATTGCAATACTTACAGGAACATATCGAAAAACCGGATTATCCATTGGATTAGAAAGTATTGCAAAATCATAATTATCCGGAATATACTTATATCCCAATTCCGGCATTAAAACTTCTATATTCAATTTCGACCTGAGATTAACTTTACTGAATGTATCTCCGATTGTTGCAGCTTCTGTAAATGAATCTGCACCGCCTATTATCCAAATATTCCCGGGATTTCCAAATATTATTCCTCTATGTCCAATTGGTGAAACACTGTTAAGCGCCCCTGCAATTGAGTTGGCTGTTTGAGATGAATTTACTTGCACCATTGTATTTAAATTCTTTGAAGCAAGAAAAAAAATATTTGTAAATAAAATTATAACAACCGGAATATACCTCCAGTTACCTTTAAATAATTGAATCCAAAAAACCGGAACCAGTATTCCTGCTGAAAAAACCCAACGCGGATGCTGATATAGCGTTCCTGGTAATGAAGAAACCAATAATATGGAAATAATTATAAAAAATAAAGCATATATAGAAATAAATCTATTGTTTAATTTTTTTTTAAGTAATAGAATTAGAAATAAAATTATTATTAATGCAATTGCAACAATTGAAAATAAAAGCCCTGATCTGTTTATATCAATGCTTCTTGAACCCCACAAATAAGCATAACCATAATTGCCCAAAAAAAACAGATTATAAAAATAAGCCAAAAAACATTGAATTGTATCAAGACCAATTTTAATCTGCTGATTGGCAGTTCCTATGAACATTGAACGGTTATAACCAATTGAAGCAAGTGCGAATGACAATAAAGGAATTAAAAATAATGATAATGCCCAGATTATTTTATAAATTTTTATATTTGTTTTAACTTTAATAAATTCATATGCTATAAAAATAATTGCTGCAGCTGCAAGAGCGGCAATATACTTTTCACTTATAAAAACAGTAATAATCGAGAAAACAAATGTCAATATTGCGAACTTGAGATTCCATGCATCTTTTATTGTAAACCATAGAAGCAGCAGAAAAGTAAAAAAAGCACCTGTTGATAAAAGATCAAGCAAACCTGCACAATAATCATAATAAAACATTATTCCATAGCGTGATGTTAAAACAGTAGCAACCAATAGCAAAGCAATAATTCTGCCGGTTTTAAATATTCTTGTTGAAGCATAATATAAAATAATATTTATCCAGATATATGACAAAGTAATTAATTCCGCATAAATTATGCGTTCGGCCTTAAAATGTGCCAATGATGCGAGTATTGCATTAAAAACGATTCTTGGTTTATAAGAGGCATTTAATTCATGAAATATTTTAATAAATGAATAATCAAATTTAACAGCATAACGCAATGACCACAGCTCGTCCCCAAAAAAATATGGATGATATGCAAGAGCAGTAGCGAATATTGATGCCAATATTATGAAAAAAATATCATATATAACATACAGACTATCATTTCCTGAATGATTACTTCTGATTATCTGAATTTTATCTCGCAGAAAAGAAAACACTTAAAACCTCTTTTTAAAATTTATCCGCTCTCTTTCAAGAACCAGTGGTCTATTTAACATACGCATATTCATTAACCCAATATATTCACCAATAATTCCGATAAAAAACAGCTGAACCGATGAAAAAAAGAAAAGTCCAACAATTATTGATGCTATACCAAGCGGTAAAAAATTCCAATAAAGAAGTTTAATTATAAAAAAAATTACTGCAATAAAAAAACCTAATATTGACAAGGCAAAACCAAACATTGTTGCAAGTCTTAAAGGAACTTTAGAATGGCTGGTGATTCCAAGCATTGCAAAATCATAAGCGATATAAAATTTAGTGGCACTTATGCCTCCTCTGCGTGCAGATTGTTTATACTCAATTTGAAATATTTTAAAGCCCAGTTCTGAAATCAACCCCTTGAGGTATGGGTATGTATCATCGAGTTTACGAAATTGTTCTATTACTTTCTTATCATATAAACTGAAAAAACTTGCATCCCGAATAAGCTCTACTTCTGAAATTTTACTAATCAGAATGTAATATAATCTTTTAATGCCGAACAATAAAAAATTTTCATCGCTTTTCTTTTTTACTCCCTGAACAACCTGATAACCCTCTTCCCATTTCTTTAGAAAATCAATAATCAGAGATGGAGGCTCCTGTAGATCGGCAAAAATCAAGATATTAGCCTCTCCATACCCCTGAAGCAGTCCATAAAAAGATGAACGAACAGCACCAAAATTTCTGCCATTTACTATTATTTTAACATTATTATCTTTTTTAGCAATTCCTTTAAGGATTGAAACAGTTTGATCCTTAGAATCATTATCAATAAATATATGTTCGTAATTATATTTTTTTTGACTTTTAAAAACATCCTTAACTCTTTTATAAACTTCCTGTATGTTTTCCTGTTCATTGAAACATGGGGTGATAACACTAATTAATTTCTTTTTCATATGACCTCTCAAGATGATTACTGAACAATTTCTATACTACAATATTAGCTGTAATATCAGCTTTTCGAAGAAGCGCCAGGTTTTCTTCATAGTAATTCGGATTCATTAAGATAACATCAGTAATTTTCCGGATGGGAATTTCATCATAACGGATAACATAGTGACCTGTTCCGGGAATAAATTTGCCCTGCTTGTTCGGATTAAGATCTATTAAACAATCAATCAATTGACGTTCAGGATCAATTAAATTAGCAAAAGTAACTCCTTTTGCTCCTGCTCCCCAAAGTGCAATTTTACCTTTTTCAGCTAATTTTTTAATTTTTATTTCCCAATCTTTTATAAGCTTAGCTTCAGAAACAGCAAATTTTTCTGCTAAATCAGGGATGGTATGAACATTTTTTTGAATTTTTATTTTTTTATCAGGAATTGTTGCCTCCAGCCAGAGATACTGACCGCTGAATATATTTCGAACACTCTCAACCTGAAAACCAGCAATTTCAAATACTGTTCTCAATGATTGTGCAGTATAATAAGAGCAGTGTTCATAAAAAAAATCCCAAATTACCTGATTCTGCAATATCCATTCAGCGCATGGGGTTTCAAAAAAAACACGGGCTTTGGATGAATTTGATAAAGCCTGTTTAATTGCGTGAAGCAATGCGAATGGCTCCTGAATGTGTTCAATTACATGACGGCAGATTACTATATCAGCTGGAATATTTGAACATTCAGAATCATAATAGCGCTTTTCAATTTTCAAACGGCCGTCAAAATCATTTTCCCTTCCGACAAAACTTGGGTCAAATCCATACCCGGTATTTCCCCATTCCTCAGCAGCTACCAGCTTTTTGATAAATAAACCCATTCCGCATCCAACTTCAACAATGGAACAATTTTTTACATTTTTTTCATAAACCAGATAATTCACCAGTTCCGAAACATAACCCTCAAAAGAAGATGAGCAGGTCTGTGTATTATCATATTGAGTCCCATAACTTAACTTGTTAAAATCAAATGCCTGATTAAAAATAAAACCGCATTCGAGACAAACTGCCATTCTTAAAAACCCTCTCTCGATTGAAACTGCATCATTAAAATTATCAATAATCATGTTTTGATGAACAGGAACTTGATCACGGGATAAGAATATATTTGTTTTGCTTGAAAAGCAGACAGGACAAGAATTTTTATTCATTTACATTACCATTACAACAAAATTAGATATACCCTTTTGTATAATAAGAGGTATAAAGTTAAATCTATTCATTTACAATTCGATTTTTCAGATTAATAAAAGTCAAGAATAATGAAATTATTTCTTTTACTCAAAATTTGGTAGCGCATATCGGCAAAGACCAGGTTGTATCCCATATTATCCCGAATCTTATATATTCATGAGCATATATTTTAATATCATTGAATCCGGCTGATTTTAATTTTTTCAGCAATGAATTCTTGGAGAAAACCCTCATTTCCAGAGTTGAACCATCACCGCCATGAAAGACTAAATCTTTATATGTCTGCTCTTTGCCGTCTTTTGTAATATTTTTCAATACTGCAGTTTTATTTTCCCTTATAATTGAAAATTCATTTAAATCAGGAAAATGTTCATCTGTTTCCTCATTAAAAGTATATGGCACTGAAAAAATAAATTTACCTTTGCTTTTAAGCATTTTAAATACATTTAAAAATGCGATATCAACCGGCGGTAAAACATGTTCAAAGACATCTGTTGAAACAATAAAATCAAGGGTTTCTTCTAATTTGGAATTTATATTTGATATATCCAGTTTCGGTTCCTGATGATAAAAAGTATTTTGATATTTGAATGTTTCCTCCAGTCGAAGCGCATATGTTATCCAGTCAGACATTCCTATGCCTGAAATATCTTTCCTGATTGGGAAATCACTCATTACCAGAGGTTCACCAAAAAACTCGCATGAAATCATATACATAAGACTTCTAAGTCGCACAGATGAATTGCATCCGTCACAATTCGGATTCTCTCTGGAAAAAGTTTTAAATTTCTTTTTATTGACACTGCCGCAAATATTGCAAGTATATTCAATATTTGAATTTTCTATATTACCGAACATTTTTATCTCCGTTGGTTTTAAAATATTTTAATAATCAGCTGCGTATATTATAAGGCTGCCAGGACCTGCCCCATTTTTTTTCATAACTCTTTTTATTATCTTCAAAAATCTGATTATAATATGATTGATCCAGCTTACCGAAAGACGCACCATGGAAATGATGAATAAAAACATCTTCAACACATACAACACGATATCCTTTTTCTCTATATTGAACAGCTATATCATCATCTTCAAACATTCCAATTGTATAACGTTCATCAAGACCGCCAAACTGCAGATATGTCTCCTTCTTTGCCATAACACAATAAAACGCAAGCATGCGGATATCAAATGATTTTTTATTGAAGAGTTCAGCTCTCTCTCTTGCAAATTGTTCCATGCCGGCTGCAGTATGATAATTAACCTTTATGCATGCTTCATTTCCTATTGCGTTTGTAACCGGTCCAATAAGACCTATTGCAGTTCCATTAAAATATGATTTTAACTTTTGTATCCACCCTTCAGTTACAATAGTATCATTATTGAGAAATATAAGATATTCGCCCAGTGCAATTTTGGCAGCCTGGTTATTGCCGCCGGCAAACCCCTTGTTGTCTTTATTAAGTATTAATTTCAGATTATCATGATCACTGGAGAAATCAGCAAGCCATTGCTGCGAGTCATCCGACGAAGCATTATCAACAACAATAATTTCATAATTTTGATAATCTGTATTGCAGTATATACTGCGGAGGCAGAGTTCTGAATAATCACGATTATTATATGACAAAATAATAATACTTACATCAATATTGTTATTGCAGTGAGCCTTGCGTTCTATACGATTGCGGTAATAGTTTATCGCATCATGCAGATTTATTGCATGTTTTTTTTCCGGATCACTTTTTATAATGAACTTTCTTTTTATAAAATTTATTGACTTTTCAAGAAATCTCTTTATTGTCATTTATCACACCTGCTCAATAACTTCACCTTTGTATATCCGTATCAAACCAAGGAAAATACTTGCATCTATATTCAATTTTTCTGCTGCGTTCACCGATTTTTCTGGCCGGGACACCTGCCATAATTGCATAAGGTTCAACATCTTTTGTAACAACAGCTCCAGCACCGATTACAGCTCCTTCAGATATATGTATACCAGGCAATAATATTGCTCGAACTCCAATCCAGACATGATCTTCAATAATCACCTCACCCCCGCGGGTTTTAAACATAGAATCATTTGGCTCATGTTCCATTGAAACGATATAAACCTCAGGGGAAATGCTTACATTATTCTTAACAGTAATACCGATTCTTCCGTCAAAATATACATTACGGTTTACAACTACATTATCTCCAATATTAATATTGAGGCCTGTAGGGAAAAAACCCATATGAATACTGCTGTCTTTTCCAATACGGTACTTCAAAATTTTTTTATAATACCAGTGACGCAATGTGAAAGATGGAAATTTAGAAATTATTGCTGTTGCAATATAAAACTTCAATCCGGTACGGAATGTTTTAAGCCTATTTTTAAATGAAATTATTTTTCTAAACATTATTTTTCTTTTCCAAATTATCATACAGGCGATTAAGATAATTTACGAATATTTTATTATCATAATTATTCATTGCAACATTAAAAGCAGACTGCCCCATCTCTTTTGATTTTTCATGATTATTCAGTAACCGGATTATATTGACAGCAGTATCAGCAGGGGTGTCTGCACATATATAGTCGCGGCCATTTTCAAAAACAAGGTCAGTTGCAGCTATTGATGTCGCTATAAAAGTCCTCCTTAAGGCGGCATAATCTATAACTTTTCCTCGCATCCCGGCTCCAGAGATGAGCGGAGCAATACCGATTGCGGCTCTCTGAATATACGGCCTTATATCTTCAACCTGTCCTGTAACTATAATGCTTTTACCGTCATTTAATCCGCATAATTCTTCAGGTGGAAAAGCGCCAACAACATATATACGTACATTATTGATTTCCTTTCGAACGCTATCCCATATCTCATTAAAAAAATATTTCATTGCATCAAAATTGGGATAATGCTGAAAATTACCGACAAAAACAATCGTATTCAGTTCAGGCTCTGTATCTGCAAGACAAAACTCACTGAAATTTACCCCATGGTTTAGTATTAAAAAATTCTGATATGGAAATAACCTATAAAAAAATTCAGCGTCCTTTAATGTCACAGCTATTCTGGCATCCATCAACGAAGCGTCAGATAATTCAATCCACAGAAATGATATTAAATCAATAAAATTCCTGATCCAGGGCTCTGAAAGAGGTTTCAATTTTTCCATATCCATAACCAATCTCAAGCTAACGGATTCCATATATGTAAATATATGATTCCGGCCATAAGAAGGATCATAATTCTGAAGAGATAACGGCCATTCATAATGAACTACATCCATATAGTTATTATCAAGCCACTTTATGATATCCAGCTGATTATTGCCCCATTTTTCCCCTTCAATTCGATGAATTGAACAGCAGTAAGATTCAAATTCCGCAAAAAATTTATTATCTAAAATTGAATATGATGTTGCCAGATATATATCATTATCTCTGCTTAAAATTTTTATAAAATTAAAAACACGCAGCCCGCCTCCATGATGAGGATTAGGAAATTGAGATGTAATAAATAAAATCTTTCTTCTTTTCTTTATTGTTTGTTCCGAAGGCAAATTTGAAGCAAGAAGAAAAGGATTATCAATCTTTTTCTCCCTTTGAACAGATAAAAATCTGTTCAAAGAAAATAAATCACTTGTAAATTTTTTAAAGTTATGATTATTATAAATAATCGCATACAGAACATCAACTGAATCATTTGTTAAATTCAAAAGATCAATAACCTGTTTTAATGATGACTTTAAAATTGATGATCTCATTAAAAAATAACTGGCCGATCCATGATTTCTATATGATTCAAAATTATATGAGTGCAGTAATGCTGATTCAACACATAATGCCGGATAATTTAATTTTTTCCCTTTTGAAATAAAATCATTTATTAAAAAATGCAAGTCGTCATAAGTATCATCAAACTTGCCTGTAATATTCCAGGTATTTTTAGATATCCCAAGGCATAATCCGTCAAAAAAATACACAGTAGTAATCAATTTTATTTTCATCCGATAAAGCATTTCAGCATTTTTCAGGAATTCATTCATATTGTTGTAATTGGTGTAAGTTTGTGTTGTATAACCGAAACTATTTGTAACAGGCATTATGGCTGAAACTTTATTTTTATATAATTCCAGATTATTTATCATCTGATCAATGGTTCCAGGCGCAGGGATGCTTAAACCGGATAAAATAATAATATTATCATTTGTACTTTTTTCAATTAGGCTGTTAAGTAATCTCCCTAAATTGTTCATGCAGATTATTTCTGTTTTTATTTTATCATTTTTAATTATTTTTTTGGACCATTTGGTTATATTAAAATTTTTATTATTTCCACCAATTAAGATTTCATTTATTTGTAAAGGTTTCCATGCTAGTAAACTTTTTAAGCATAAAGAATCATAATATGTATTTTCAGTTAAAATAATTAATGATGCTTTTTTGAGAGTTTCAGAATATTTCCAAAAATGTTTTTTTTCAAACTTAAATGATAGAGGATTATGAAAATATTGTTTTATATAAAATGGATTATTATGATGATTAGATTTAAAACCTATTTTCTTAATTGTATTTTCAATAACAGAAATATAAATTATGGTTATTGTTGCAGCCAAACCAAAATTTTTATTATATTCTTTAATTTTATTGAAATATTTTATTATCATTTGATTATTCCGATATAATATGTTAATTTTTCAAATTACGCGGGTAATATTTTTAATTAGCAGAAACTATTTTTTAGAATGCTGATGATTAACCAACTTCTTTATTCCATCTCTAATTGAAACTTCTGACTTCCATCCATTGATAATTTCTCCGCCTTTCCACGGTTCCATAACTTCTCTTTCACGATAATTTAATCCGCCCCATTCAATATTTAATTTATTACCGGAAACTTCTTCATATATTTCAGCAATTTCTTGTAATGAATGTAATTGCAAACTATGTATTGCAAATGTTTTACCATTATATTTTTTATCTATAAAATCATCTTCTACTTGAAGTATTAATTTTTTAAATGCTTCAACAACATCATCAATAAATAATATGTCTATCTTCTGAAGCCCCGGTGACATTTTAAGTCTTTCATTATTATTCAAGGAATGCCAAATATTAAATATTTTTTTTCTTGTATCATCCGGCCCGTAAGTATCATTTAATTTCAATGTCACAAAATATAAATTATTTGACTCAATATAGTATTTTGCAATATCTTCAAAAGCCTGTTTTGTGGCAGCATAAAGATTAACCGGCGAATATTCTTCACCTGAATAATGCTGCCAGAAAGTACCTGTATTGATGAATGCCTTTACACCGCTTTTAACAGAAGCTTCAAGAAGTCTTGTTCCAAGCAAAACATTCGATTCTATTAAATTTACAATATTATTGCTATTGTGATCCTTAATAAATAAAGATGCCAGATGTATTACCAGATCGAATTTCTGTTCATTAAAATATTTGATTAAATCATCTGTACTTCCATCATCTAAAAAACAACTAATTCCATATGGTTCAAATAAATCAAAATATTCCTTTTTCCTTATCAGTACTGAAAGATTGATATTTTCATTTTCAATTAAAGACTTAATCAGGTTATTCCCTATAAAACCATTAGGCCCGGTTATAAAAATTTTTTTAAACTTCATTTATAATCTCTTTTTTAAATATGGAACGGAGTTTGATAATCAATTAATCCTGCAAAAGATTTATCACGCTCTGAAATAATCGGATTTGCGATAGGCCATTGAAACTCAAAACTGTCATATAGAATACCTGTATCTGATTCCGGGTGGTATTCGTTTGTTACCTGATAATAGGCTATAGCCTGCTCGCTTAATACACCAAAACCATGCGCAAGACCTGTTGGAATATATAATGACTTTCTATTTTCCCTTGACAATTCAATAGCAAAATATTGTCCGTATGTTTTTGAAAATTTCCTGATATCCAATATAACATCTATTATAGTCCCGGAAATTACTGTAATTAATTTTATCTGATCATAAGGAGGAACCTGGAAATGCATTCCTCTAATAACATCTTCCTTTGATTTTGTATAAAAAGATTCTCTGAAATCACACACGCAATTATTTTTTTCAAACTCGCTATAATTAAAATTTTTCACGAATGATCCGCGGTAATCTTTAGTTACATTCTGCTCAATTACAAATAAACCTTCAATTTCAGTATTAATGAATTTCATTGAGAACGCACATGACTCCTGTGATATTTTTTGAGGACTTATGTCAATTTATTATAATTTAAAAATAAAAAAAATAATATCATTTAAAATAAATCATTATTACACCAGTAATAACAAAAAGAATCCCGCTGAATTGAAAAAAAGAAAGATGTTCATTTAAAAAAATAAAAGATAAAATAAGAATTAAAACTATACTCATGCCAACAACAATGGGATAAGCAATTGATATATTAAAAAATTGTAAAGCTTTTGCATAAAAAATAAAATTTATTCCAAAAAATCCTATCGCAAGATAAAAAGGAATACTCATTAATTGTTCGACAAATGAAGGATGCTTATTCGCAACAAATGCTTTCAGCGTAAAGTTAGCTAATACATTAAAAATTATCGATAGCAATAAAAAGATCAAATTTAGTTTCAGATCATACTCCCTGAAGATTGTTTTAGATTTTTTGTTCCAATTAAATATAATGCAAACTTTAGCGCTTGTTTTAAAACATTTTTATTAAAAGAAGAATTCGAAAAAACATATGAAATTGAAGTTTCCTTAAATGTCATACCTCTGCGGATTCCTAAAGCCAGTGCCTCCATATGAAAATCAAATGATTTGGATTTCAAATCACTTTCTGATATTATCTTAGCAGCTTTAAAACTATAACGGCGATAACCGCTTGTGCAGTCTTTTATTCCTGGTCCAAAAATATTCAGATATGAACTTGTCAAAGTATAATTGACAACCCGCGCAGCCAAAAAACTGATAAGTTTTCTGTAAAATGGAACATTTGTAATTATCTTGCGGCTTCCTATTACAATATCAATTGCAGAATCCTGATTCAAAAAATCAGGTAATTCATCAGGATTATGAGATAGACCGGCATCCATTGTGATGATAAAGTCATATTTTTTAGACACACCATATTTTAATCCATCCTGAAGCCCTAACGGAATATGAGTTGCAACTGAATGAGTTATAACATTAAGAGAATGTTTATATTTTTTTTTTGAACATTCGGTCTGTATTTTTTTTAAAATAATCGGAGTTTTGTCTCTGCTTCCGTCATCAGTTACTGAAACATCTGCATATTCAAGAGATCTTGTCACAACCTCGTAAATTGTTTCCTCTTCATTATGAGCAGGAATAACTATAAGACTATTAATTTTTTTTTTATTTACCATTCTTCATCTCATTAAAAAATTCTTCCGCAATAATTAAATCATCTTTAGTATTTATATTTGTGTATCTATCGCAGATATTGAATATTTTAACTTCTTTACCATCATCTATTGCGCACTGAATCAGATCTGGCAGTTCCTTTTCTTTTCTTTCATGATGAATAGGAGTAAATTCAATATAATTAAAAATCTCATTTTTAAAAATACAATCACCTGTACCCATAAAATTATTCAGCGGATTTCTCGGTTTTTCAACTAATCTCGATACCCGCCCGTCAGAATCTTTAATTAAAGTATAGGTCCGTTTAATAAGATTTCTATCATCAACATGAAGAATACCTAAATGTGCCAAACTGCCGGTTTTTTTAAAATCATCTAACATAAACTGATGACGTGGATTAATTAAAATTTCATCACCAAGCATCAGCATAAAATCATCACCATCAATAGTTTCACGGGCATATTCAAGAGCATCGACCAGGCCTCTCTGTTCCCACTGAATTACATATTTAATTCTTTTGCCGCGGTAACTGGTTCCAAAAGTATTTATTATGTCTTCAGCACGGTATCCAACAACAATAATTATTTCTTCAATTTCGGTATTTACAGCATTGTCAAGATTATATTCAATCACCTTTCTATCATTAATTTTTATCATGCATTTATTAATATTTTCAGAAAGTTCATCAAGCCGCTTGCCGCGACCGCCTGCTAAAATTAATGCTTTCATTTCTGCTAATTACCTTTAAATATATTTTTATTATCAGCAATCCAGGCAATAAGCTTTGATATGCCTTCTTTGGGCATAACCTTCGGCTCCCACTGAAGATATTTATTTGCTTTTGAGATATCGCATATAAAATAACTCAGATCACCATGACGTTCAGCTTCAAATTTAAAATCAGGCTTCTCCCCTCTTATATCTTCAATTATATCAAAGCATTCCAAAAGAGATATGGCAGTTTTATCTCCTCCTCCTATATTGTATATTCCAGCTTTTCTTGTTTTATAGAATGCATCAAAAGCTTCACACACATCAGTTGCATATATTATATCCCGCACCTGTTTTCCGGTCCCGTATATTGTCGACTGCCAGCCCATAACGCTTCTAATTGAAAAATTTGCCACCCAGCCATGATCTTCCCCGCCGAATTGTCTTGTCCCGTAAATTCCTGTCAGACGGAAACTTGCAGCTTCAAGTTTATAAGTATCAATATATGCCTTAATATATATATCACCTGCGGCCTTTGATGCATGAAGAGGTGTTAATGTTCCCTCAAGAGTCGGGTGCTTTTCATCAATTCCTGATGGATTTCGGATATATCGTTTATCACCTTCTTTTAGTGTATCATTTATTCCATTTCCATACACATGAACAGTTGCGCAGCAGGCAACAGGAATTTTAACATGTCGTGCGGCCTCAAGAACATTAAATGTTCCCATAACATTTGTCGTTATATCCAGAACTGGATCTTCCCAGCTGATAGTCATAGCCGGCTGAGCTGCAGTATGGATTATATAATCGCATTTTCTTGCATATTCAAAAAGTTTTTCATAATCGCGGACATCTGCTTTAACCAGTTCAACTCCAATGTTTTTAAGATAATCCCAGTTATAATCACGGGCAGCATCAGCTGCAAATCCAGTTCTTTTCAATTCATGTTTTGTCATGTTATCATATGATATAACAGAATCACCTTTATTGATATAATACTCACAAACATGTGATCCCAAAAAACCGCATCCGCCTGTTACTAAAACCTTCATTTACACCTCCAAAAAAAATATTAGCCGATAAAAAAAATGTCTCATTCAGCTATTTTTTTCACTTGTAATAATTTTCATTAATTTATATTCATGATCAATAATTATATAATGTCCCGATCTAATGTTTGCTGCTTTTTCAATCACATCAAGATCATTTATTGTTTTATATTTTTTATATTTAATTTTATAATCTCCATCCATCTTGTAAATAAAGTTTATTATTGACTTATCACCTATATCATCCGGTTCTCTAAGGAAAAAGACATGGTAGTCAATATTTTCAGGATAAATTATATAATATGTTTTCAAATTATCCGGTTTTATTTTTCGTGTTACAGTATTAAATGTCAAACTGAAATTATCTGACTTTTTCAAAAGAGAATTAAAATAAGAACTATCAATAAAAACCATCTGATTAAAACGAAGAAGAAAGGAGCTTATAAAAATTATACAGAATAACAACCATATCCTTTTAATTATTATAAAATTATTAAGTTTTAAAGATACTATTTTATTTATCGATACAAGTAAAAATAAAAAACCAACCAGAGGTGTGAACATGTAATATACAGCTGTGTATTTAGCTTTTGCTACAATTGATATAGATAGAATTAAAAAAGAAAATGAATAAACCATTTCATTAATAAAAGCAGGATTTTCAGTTGATTTTGAAAATTTAATTTTTATAAATTTAACTGATTGAACGAAAGAAAAAACTGTAATAATAAGAAAAGATATTGCATATGCTGGTTTGGCATAAAAAATATTATGTAAAAATGATGAATAATTAAAAAAATTTTCCAGGATACTATTTGTAAAAACATGATTCGATAATACAGGGTGAAGATTAATAAAATAAAAAAATAAATAATATACAGAAAAAAATACCGGAATTATAATTTTCAATATATCTTTTTTTAAATTTTCTGAATAAATAAAATATTGAACTATAATCAAAGGCATAATAAAAAAAGATGATTCCTTGGAATTATATGCAAGAATTACAAAGATTAATATTAGAAAATTTGATATTATGTTATTCTTAATATTATTTTCTTTATTTATATAATAATATGAAAGAATCAAACTGCATAAAGAAAACATTATAGCAACCTTATCAACATTAACAGCCTGCCATATTGTTGCATATAATACAGGCAATGAAAAAAACCATAATAATGATATTAAAAAAGCATTTGATGTTTTTTTAAAAATCTGAATGCTGTGAATATAAATAAGAACTCCTGAAACAGCAACAATAATCATTTGGAATAAATTAATACATACATTGTTATAACCGCATATTTTTTTCATAAAAAGAAAACTCAGCATGCTTACTTGACGAACATCGCTGCCGCTTGGGAATAAGCAATTATAAACTAACCCTTTAAAACTACTTATAAAACCTCCGTACATAATAAAAGCACGCGCTTCGGTTAAAATTTGCAAATTATAGTATTTATAAAAAAATAAAAAATATAATGATAAAAGAACAAATATTATTACAATATGCATCCTTTTTTTTGTAGTAAAAATTTGTGAAAAGAATATTTCGATTGCTTTAAAAGATTTCATAACAGCTGTAATAAATTCCACTAAAACCTCTTTATATTTCATTATAATAGTGCCGGATTTTTTTTGTAAAAATTTAAATATTATCATTTGTAAACGAATGAGGAGACCACTTACCATACTTTGCTTCATATATTGACTTGTTTCTTTCAAACAGTTCCTGCTTTTTTTTATACCCCATTTTATCTATCGATGCGCTTAGATGGTGATGTACAAAAACATCATTAGCACAAATCAATTTATATCCAGCCAGTTTAGCCCTATGACAAAAATCATCATCTTCAAATAAACCGATTCCATAAACCTCATCCAGTAATCCGATTTTATCAAATACTTCTTTTTTTATAATAACACAAAAAAACGCCAACACATTAATAGAATATGATTTACCACAATTTTTTTCATATAAATCCATAGACAAATTAATCATTTCTTCCACATTATTATAAAATGTTTCCAATCTTGCTGAATTTCCGATGTTATTGGTTCTCGGACCTACCATTCCAATCATGGCATCGCTTTTAAAATGACGCAACAAACCGGCAATCCAGCCTGGAGTTACATATACATCATTGTTTAACAGGGCAATGTATTGGCCGCGTGCTTTTTTTATTCCAATATTATTACCAGCAGAAAAACCAGCATTTATAGTGTTATAGATCAGGTGAATATTGGCTTTATTCTGTGAATAATTTTTTAGAAATTTTCTGGTTCCGTCTGTAGATTTATTATCAACTATTATAATTTCATAATTATCAAAATTTGAAAACAATTCAATACTTTCCAGAGTTTTTTTTGTCAGCTTCAAATTATTAAATGTAACAATAATAATTGAAACAATAATTTTATCTTTATGTTTTGAATCATTTGTATTTTGTAGATCTGCTGCTTGTTTTTTGTTTAAGTTTTTCAGGACATATTTTTGATTAAAATTTTCTTTATTGCAATAATTCAGATAATTATAACGTTTTATTCTATTATATACCCACTGAATCTTATTATAAGTTTCTGCAGATAGAATTTTTTTTAGTATTATTTTTATTTTCATAATATTATTTTGTTCTAACTTCCAAATTTTAAATCAATCAAATATGATAAACACTCTTTTTTTGTAAAGATTTTTTTAATTTGTAATATCTATAATGCTTTTTTTTATTGGTGATTTTAATTTTTTCATATTCAAGTTCAGCATCTTTATTAATGTGGATATTCCAAAGCAGGGTGGTATTTATTGTATTATTCAACAATAATTAAACTAAAACACTTCATTAAGTTTATAAGACATCTTGATAATAATTTTTTAATTTCATTTCCCAATCCCATGCTGTTTTTACAATATATTTTAAATCATCATATTCCGGCTTCCATTTTAATATATTCTGAATCTTGGTGTTATCAGCAATTATAACAGGTGGATCTCCTTCTCTCCGATCGGCATATTCCACTTTAAAATCCACACCAGTTATAGTTTTTACAAGTTCAACAACCTCTTTCACTGAAAACCCATGACCATACCCGAGATTAAAAAAATCACTTTTCCCGCCGCTGAATAAATAATCAAGAGCACGGATATGTGCATTTGCAAGATCATTCACATGAATATAATCCCGTATGCATGTGCCATCAGAAGTTTCATAATCGGAACCAAAGATCTGAAGTTTTTTCAATTCTCCCTTGGCTGCTTTTAATGCACATGTTATCAGATGCGTTGAATGTTTATAATTTTGCCCCAGCTGTCCTTCAGGATCTGCACCAGCTACATTAAAATATCTCAATGAAACATAGTTAAAATTTCTTGCAGCTGATAAATCTCTTAGCATATGTTCAACAAACATTTTTGATTTACCGTAAGGGTTAATCGGGTTGAAATCAAAATTTTCTAAAACAGGCATTACTGACGGCATTCCATAAACAGCAGCAGTAGATGAGAATATCAACTTGTTTATATTGTTTTCCATCATTACTTCAAGAAGATTACCTGCATTGAATGTGTTGTTCCGGTAATATTTCAGAGGGTCCTGCACTGATTCACCAACTTGAATAAATGCTGCAAAATGCATAATTGCATCAGGTTTAAAATTTACTATTACTTGATTTAATTCATTTTTATCAGCTAAATCTCCTATATGAAGCTCACCATACAATACCGAATTCCTGTGACCTGTTGAAAGATTATCATATACAAGAATATCATAACCGCTTTTTCCTAATAATTTTACAACATGTGATCCGATATATCCGGCTCCGCCTGTTACTAAGACTCGTTTCATATATCGTATTTGCCTTCAATTAATTTTTTATGGTTTAATATCATATAATTAATGAAAATATTTTAATCATTCTTTTCTTAAAAATATTAAATTTATGCAGCTAAAAGTGATTATTAAAATTTTTTATTTCAATTTATAATATAAACTTTTAAATTGATAAATCAGTTTTCTGGTACTCTGTCAGATCATTTTCATTATCAACTTCTCCCCAATAACCATAATAAGGTACAGCCGTAACACAATGGATATTTGCCTCAATAACCTTTTGCAAAGTGCCTGTCATATGCATTTTATCGCAATCCAGTGATGACATCCCGGATCTAATTCTTGTAAACTCTTTCCAGCCTTTCGGAGTAAATCGCAACAACCCCATATACTGTCCCTGTACTTCTTCAACTACTTTTGGTTTATTACCTATCTCAGACAAGGTATTGTCTGATCTCAATCTAAAAGTTTCAGCATCTAATAGTGGATTACCAAAACGTTTTGTCCATAATTCCAGCCAATTTGGATCATAAGTTACAGCTAATGACGCTTGACAATCCATCAATAATTTAACTGCCTGAGAATTGAAAAAAATATCAGAGTAGCTTACAATACAGGGTTCTGCCAATAGCCATTCCTGAGCACATTCTAAGGAAGAAACCATATTGGTTTCCGCCCAACGTTTATTATAGAATTCCACTAAACCATAATTGATAAGCATTTCTCGCTTGTAGCCTGTAACAATAGCTATCTCGCTTATACCCGCCTCGCGCAAAGCAGATAATTGCATCTCCAGCAAAGTTTTATCATGTAATTTAAGTAGGCACTTTGGTCTTTCATCGGTTAAATTTTTCATTCTACTTCCTCGACCAGCTGCCAAAATAATAGCTTTCATTTAAATAACCCCTTTAGTCTCTCAATATCACGGATGTTAAAATTCTTCTCCCGTTCCGGATGCCACATCCAGCCTTCCCAAGAAAACTTTTCATGCTGTATAGCTTCTATTACTCCATCTTCAGCTTGAGCCAGTATTTTATAACCTGGAGGACAGCCTTTTATTGCAAGATTATGATAGCTATTTACCTCGCCAGTTATTTCTCCTTCCAAAATATGAATAGATCGGACATGTCCATTAACAGGTTGAAGTTCAGAACCTGCATGCACAGCCATCATTTGCATTCCACGACAAATACCTAACACAGGCAATGAAAAATCAATGGCATATGAAAGTATAAATCGTTCAGTAAAATCACGCTCAATTATTTCTCCGATATCATTTCCGCCGGATAAAAGGACTGCATCCGGTTTTACAGTATTTAACCATTTTTTTAAATGAATGGAATTATCAGCATCATCACTTAATGAATTAAGACCCAATTTATTAGGCACCGGTATTGGAACATAACCTGCTTCTGTTATCCATTGAAAAAGCCTTTGATCCAATGCATCGCGTCTTTCTCCACGATCGGACCATATATCCACTCTTTGACTGACAGCAACTGATAATGATTTATTCATGCTAAAATCTCCACGCGACGTCCTGCACAATCCAGATGCAGACGTTGAGAAGTTGACCAGCAGCGGTACATCACCTCACCTGCACCAATTACAGCCGGCAATCCCAATTCACCAGCCCGTATTGCCATATGAGAATTTGCACCACCCCATGCTGTAATTAATCCTGCAATCGGATATGCAAACAACCAATCAAAACCTGGATCTGCATTAGGAATACATACTAATGCACCAGACAAGGCATCTCTATCATTGCAACTGGTTACAGGCGCTGTTACCTGCTTTTGAGTAATAAAGTTAGGTGCAGTTTCAGGCCATTCAAAAGCCCAAACATCCATAGGCTTAGATATTAACGGAGGCAATGATACAAATAGTGTTTCCTTATATCGAGCTTTTCCCTGCATTATACTTTGCATAAGCAAATCTTTCGGATTAGCAGCCGTAACATGCAACTCCTTAAAAGCAGCAATATCGCAATAAGCAAGGTCTGAGAGGCTAAACCCCAGTTGTAATCCAAACTCTGCAATCAATACCAATGCATCAGATAAATTACGGGTGAAATTAAATTTCGCGAGTTCCCTTAATTCAATACCAGCCTGAAGGAAGTCAAACAAACCAACCGGATCCGGCTGCAAACCATGCGTGTCCAATAATTTCACGACCTCCCGCATTTGAGGAAGTGTTAATGAAAATGGCTTTACCGAAACAGGTGGATCAATTTTTTTATTCCAATCAAAATAAAGCTCTGGAGCTTCGTCATAGCGAGGAGAAAGAATGTCATAGGTTCCAGGACGCAAATGTCCGTAACGGGCGAGAAATGTGGTCTTATCTAGTGTTGATCGGTCTCGAGCTAATTGACCACTTACAGTTGAAACACCTCCAATAAATGAATCATAATCAATTTCAGAAAAGACACCTACCTCAACAAGTGATTTTAGCATCTGCACTGCAACAAATCCCGCACGCGCCAATCCAGCGAAAGGAAGTGTTCCATATCGTTTGGCATCTTCCAATAACCAATATATTCTTTCCAGCGGATCAGCACTGGATGCCATCAGTTCCCCTCTTCGTTTATTTAGAATTTCCAGCTTTGCTGCATCTTCACGCCAGAGACCATCTTTTGGATGAACAATTCGGTTTGTCAACCTGCGCAGACTGTCAGCAATCGTATCACGCTCATCCTTTGAAAAACCTGCTTGAGCCAGCCGCTCCATTCGTCTTGGTAAATCAAGAGTATAACATGAAAAAACTATCTCAAATTCAACCTTATCATGCAGCGTTGGTTCAGCCAATAAACGTTCTATATAGTGGTCTACCAATCGACCAGCTAACTGTTCGTCAAGATCTGCAGGTATAAATGAATTAAAAGAAAGCCTTACATCAATATATGGCAGTCCAAAAAAATGCGGCATTAATGGGAAGCTGCGCAAATTACGGTAACCATAATTATGGCGTTGGTATGCCCAGATAGAATCAGTTACCAGTTCTCGGTAAAGCGATAATGCCAAAGGTTTAGGTCGTATTCCGATAATTTCAGCCGGATTCCAGTCAGGCATTACACCATAAACTGTACGCTGTCCCATCAAGAAAGGATGCGGCATCATTCCCCGTTCTATTTTTTTTTGAATATTCTGCAATCGAGCAGCCTGATCTGTTTCAGATTCAGATTTATGAGTCAAAACCAGCGGGCGGGCCTGCAATAACCATAATATATCCAGCCCATTCTCATTAGTTACTGCAAATTCACAATCCAAAGGAATATTTCCAAACAGTTTTACCAACTCCTCAATTAAATCCATTACACAACTCAGTTCAGGAGGAGGTTTTACAATCGATAACGCAGCCTGCTGCCATACTCGTCCGCTTAAACCACCTGTTACAGCAGAAGTATCGCTTCCTTCAACCCAATTCACAACCCTGTAAGGAGAGCATGTATTAGGATCATGCGAAAAAGCAACACCTGACCTCTTGACATTCTGCAGCATAGGCTGAATAAGTACTTCATCTCTTTCATCAATAATCCCATAAGAATCTATAACTTTCTCTACTGCGTTTTGAAGGCCGGATTCAGCAACATCATGCAGCGTTAAAAATTCCCCTGCTTTAGATTCTAATATTCCATCCTCGTGCTGGCAACTTGAACGAACTATCCATGGACCATCACCAAGAGTAGATTTAATACTTTCAAGACATACAGATTGGTTGTTCAGCCATTCTGCAACACTGAAATATACCAATGAGGCAATTCGAGCTGACTTTAATAGCTCTTGCAACTGTACTAATGTTCCTGCTTTGGTTGAGAATAAAAGAGACATCGATATCAATCCTTGCGACGCGCTGACCAAGCGCGTGTCAAATATGTGGCTTCGATCATTTTTAAACCAGAAATACGTTTTTCAATAAATATAAGAAATGTATTAAATTTTTCAGGACCTAATTGAACACGCAGATCGTTCACCGAGCGCCAAGCTCCTAAATAACGATCTGGAGTCATCCCTATGATATGACGACCTTCCAAGTAAATAATATCTTCAAAATATGGAGATGCCCATAATTGGTCAGTTAATGTTTCTGTAATTCCTGAACGACCAGAGGATACTCGTTTGATATTGGCACGAAGAGTATTAAGATAAGATTCAATCTCGACAAGTAGAGGGTTGATTTCAATCAGACGAGGGTTCCATAAAGCTGTAAATCGCCCATTTGTTCGAAGGACACGATGAAATTCTTTAGTAGCAATTTCAAAATTAGCCCAGTGAAAAGATGAAGCCATTGTTAACCAGTCACAGGAATTATTCTGCAAACCAGTTTGCTCGGCATTTCCTTCAAGCCAGCATATTGAAGTATCTTTACTGTCTATTACTCCATTATTTCGCATATCATTATTTGGCTCCACTGCTTTTACTGATTTAACACCTTTTGCATTAACCATGCGCGTCCAAATTCCAGTACCTGCGCCAACATCAACAAAATCAACGGATTCTATTGGTTTCTCAAGTAATCCAAGCAAAGCATTTAAAATTGATGGACAATAATCAGGACGATGATTTGAATAATCAGTAGCTAGTCCTGTGAAATCTCCAGATTTAAATTCCGCATTTTTTTTATTATTTCCCATTATTTTTTAATTACCTCCAATAAATCTTCCACCAATTCAATTTCTGACCGACCAACTCTAAATTCCACCATCAAATCAGCTCCTTCCGGCTCGTCAATAGGTAAATCCAAACCAGCAACATCTGATATTTCACCTGCGTCAAAGCGACTATATATGCCCTTAGGATCTCTACGACGAAGCTCGTCCATCGGCACTTTCAAATAAACCTCAAAATAGCCGGGCAGATTTACCCTGTTCCATTCATGCACTTCCTTAAATAGTGATATTGTGGCTATTACCACATTATATCCCTGAGATGATATCAAACGACAAAGCTTGGAATATTGAATTGCCAAATCTAAACGTCCCCGACGCCCATGATTTTGTGCATTTACTGCTGTTGCACCAAACACATCTCTTAATTCATCTCCATCGAGCAATATTACCTTATCGCCCAAAGCTCGCAAACGAGCAGTTAACTCAGATGCAAGAGTCGATTTCCCAGCACCGGAAAGTCCAGTGATCCAAATTACTTTATTCAAATTATACATTCCATGAAATATTATTTAAATTTTTTTAGTTGCAATTTTTTCCTTTTTCATTTTGTTATTGAAGGTGCAACTGTTAAAACAATTACACCCAATGCTATAAAAATCAGCCCAATCCATTGCAAGGATAAAAGCTTTTCATTATAAAAATACCAGCTCACAACAGGCAAAATTAAATATGTAAATGCACCGGATACACCAAAAGCATACCCGACATTTACTCTTGAAAGGACTAATAACCATATAAAAAAAGTTATTAATTGTATTACAACACTTATAATAATATACGGTGAAGAAATTGCATGTAATATTATTGAAAATGTTACTCCGCCTGAATAAGTTGAAACACCTTTTTTTAATAATATCTGGGTGGTTATCAGGCTTAATGCTACAGTAAAAATTAAAAATATTGTCTTCATCAAATTGCCTCGCTATTTTTGTTTTTGACTAAAAAAACGATATGGAATATTTATTAATTTTAAAAAAGAGAAAACAATAGCAGGATTAAGGTTAAGAATTTTTTTTATTATAATAGGCAGGAATATCTCAATTCTATTTAAAAAGGAAATTGAATAATTATAAATATTTTCTCGTTTTAATATTGGTATTTTATTTACCCATACGGAACGCATTTTCAGACCGGGTTTAATTAATTCAAATTCTTTAATCTGAAATTCGCTCATTTTGTAAATGGATTCAATTAAAAAATTTCTAACAATTTTCCTGGGAGATTTGAAAATATATTCCCACCACTGCAGATAAGATTCAAATTTAAATGGATGATAGAGCATATCTTTCTGTAGTTCTTCAGTATCTGCTCCATATACCTGATAGCCCCAATGTAAACATTTCCTATTGACAAAATATTGCAGCCTGAATTTATCAAATTGTGAAAAAATTTCTTCATGCTTTCTGCTGATAGTAACTTTATTAAATCCGCTCAAATTGGACGATGTATCCTTTAAATTCCACCATTTAATACCGTTAAAAGTACTAATCATTAAATTTTCACTCCAATCTATACCCAGCCACTGAACTAAGCTCAACAATGTTTCACGCGGTTTTTTGTGAATATCTTCAAGCCGTACAGCTCGAGTACGTTCTCTGTATTCCTCAAAAACAGGTATGCCTCCAAAAAAAATATCATTTAAATATGAGATCAAAACATCTGTATTGAGCATCCGCCATTTTGAAACCAAAGATAAATGCGAACCTAAAGATTGCAGTGGATCTCTGATAATATGCAGAAATGCAGCATCAGGAAAATCTTTTAAAAATGCAGCTGCTTTATTTTGCTCAGCATCATGAATATGATGAAATATTAAATGCTTATCAGATAATTTAAAACTTTTATCAAGAGATTTTGCATACGCAACATGGATAGTCTGGAAAAATTCTTTTTTTGTAACAATCCGTTTTTCACCGATTAAATCCATATATGCATTTATAAAAGATTTTTCATTGATTGATAAAATTTCGTTATGACTTTCACCCATTGAAGTAAAACCGGAAGCATCACCTAGATAGACTGGAGAAATCGACATTTTTCCAGGTTTCTTTGCATCAATTATATATGGAAAACATTTTAAAAAATTTTTAATTAAATTATCAGAAGTTAGCTTGCCGTATATTTCCCAAAAATCCATAAATTTATAGAGATATAATCCCGGGAACATTAAGATTTTTGGATGATTATCCAGCAGACTTTGTAAAAACATAGTCCCGCTTCTTCCATAATAAACTAAAAAAATTATTCTATTTAATTCTATTGATTTCAGAAATTACCCCCAATGCTTTTACTCCTGATAGGATATATTTTCATTTTGTAAATAGTAAAAAAATAATTACTAAAATAATACCGAATACTAAATTTGTATATATTCATTTTAATTTTTTATTGTACGTTTCAACAACTTTTCAGTATTCCAATTCAATTGACTTAATATATAGTCCCATATCTCTTGTATCAATACTTATACCAGAATTCTTTGGTATAAATGATTTATCCAAAAAAAATTGATATTTCCTGGAAAATGGCAGTTCAATTCTTTTTATTTCATTTGTAATAGTAATATTATCAGTCTTGTTTTCCATTACCACTTTTAATAAACAAGGGATTATAAACTGAATATCATGTAAATTGATAATCATTTTTTTATGTGGAATTTCTGATTCAAAAGAAAAAATTTTCTCAGTAAAATTATCAGGATATATTCCTTTAAAAGAACTAACAACATTTTCTTTAAACAAGATTATTGAAACATTACCCCTTTTAATTTTTTTACCACGGATAGCGGGATCAACCTGATAGCTGTTTAATAATACTAAACTATCAACATTTTCAGGAAGAATGCTTTTTGAAATAAGTACATCATTGGGATATTTAAAAATTTTTAAATTATAAATACTCCAGAATGCTAATGAATTAGCATTAAAAAAACCATGCTCTACAACTGCAACTGAAGATTTTTTATCTTTTATATTATAATAAACAAAATTACGCAATTTCTGTAATTCAGATGCAGTTACATTATTGTATCTTGAAAAATATAAAATCTGGCTGAAATTTGAGATAAGACTCATAAATATAAAAAATAACATGTATAGCATTATTTTATTCTCTGTTTTTGTAAAAGAATAAAACAAAACCAGCAGTATATTGGAAATAAATAAAAAAGCAATAAATTCCTTGGGATATAAAGTCCAGGTTAAATCAATATTGTCATGAAGAAAAAAATTATTCAGTGAACCTGATACATATTGCGGAAAAAATATAAAAATATTTGTGCAAACAGAAAAAACAAATACACTAATTAAAATAATTTTATATATGCCGGTATGAAAAAATTTATCAGCAAAACTTACAAATGATATTATAAAAAATGGATAAACTACAAAATAATAGCGTCCATACAGTCTGGTGAAATTATCAAAATACGAAATGTCTGCAGTATTTTTAACGGCCATTAAAAAAATTAAAACAAATGATGTTAATCCTAAAATTAAAAAAACAAATTGGTCATAATATTTTTTTTTAACCGATTGAATAAGAATAAAAAATGATAAAACAATCGGAATACAATATAAAAACAAAATAGAGCTTATATGAGAAACAAGCATCAATAAAAACTTATACGAAAAAATATTATCTATTTTTACAGCTTCTCGAACAACGCTCGAATACGGCCCTAGCTTTAAAGAAATATTATTCTTCAATAATAATTTTAATATTAAAAAAAACGTAAGAAAAACAATGGATACCACCGCTAATGAGATAATTATCTTTTTAATCTTTTCAAAATTTTTTTGTATAAAAATCAAATATATTATAATAAAAAAACAAGAAACAAAAATTGCTGCAATTAAAGCCAATGCATGCGGTTTTGTCAAATACAGAATACATAAAAATATACCAGTATATAAATTATATTTCATTGATTGAGTAGTAAATATTTTATAAATAAAATAAAATAAAAAAATAAACAATGGATAATACAGGTTTTCCGCCATAACAAAATTTGAATAATTAATACTTGGTAATAAAGAAATTGCTGCCGAGAAAAATAATGCTTTTTTAATAGATATAAATTCCTTAAAAACAAGGAAGACTGGAAATATGCTTAAATTAATCATCAACGAATTGATTAATTTTATTACAATATAGAAATTTTCATTAAATAGAAAACTTAAAGAAATAATCAATGAATACATTACACTTGGAATAGCAGGCAGGTTAAGATTTTTAAGCTCTTTGAAAAAATTACCAGTATTGAAAAAATCATATGCCATTGACTTAAAAAGCAGTTCATCACCAAAAAGAACTGGTTCTTGAAATATAAGTGAAATTGTAAATCTAATTAAAACAAATACGAGATACAAAAATGATAATATAATTGTATAATTTACTTTATTATCAGTATTATTAGATAATGAATTAATAAATTTCAGCAAATCAAACCCCCATTATTATTTTATAGGCTTTCGGCTTAAAGAATACAAGCTGGATAATATCAATGAAAACGGTTTTGGCCAGAGATTATAAAAAATCTGATTGTCTTCAATAAATCTTTTATTATTGACTATTCCTTTTGCTGATTCAGCATCTATATGTATTCGTCGCGCAATTAATTTTTCTCTATTATAAACAAACCCGCCATTTCTTTCTGCCAGAATTATCCATGCTGCCCAGTCAAGATTCATTGAAAAATTTCCAGGGAAAATAAAATCACCAATTAATTCTTTATTGAATATAACACTTGGGCAGCAGATCGGATTACCAAAAGAAAGAAACATTTTTTTTATTGTTTTATTAAAAATACCTGGTGATTGAAAAAAAATTTTAATTATAATTCTTTTTACAAGAATATTTGCAGATACAAACATTTTTTTATTATCATCAATCTCATAATAATTTGTAAAACCAATTAAACTATTAATATTTTTCTCCATTGAATCTACACAGGCTCTTGTATATTCAGGAAAATAAAGATCATCCTGATGACACAATGTTAAATATTTTGTCTTGCATTTTTTATATGCAAACGACCAGTCAGAAGCAATATCAATTTTATTATTATTAATCAATAAAGGAATCTTATATTTTTTTGAAAGTGCAGATAGAAATGATGAAGGCGTTGATGTTGATATAAAAATTTCACTCGAATAATTCTGTGATTTCAATGACAAAATACACTCTTCAATAAATGGAGATTCTTTATATGCAAGAATAGCAAATGTATGATTATTTTTTATCATAAACAACCATCATCTCATTATATAAAAAAATCTTACCCATAGCATTACAATTGAAAGGGAACCATTCAACTGAGTTTATTCTATAATAATCATGATTTTTAAAATGATTCTTTATAATAAAATCATAATCAATAAAAGTTTTATGTGTAATATCAGACTTAAATCCTTTAATACCAGGCACTATAACAATTATTCTCTCCACTTTAAGATCGGAACAGCTATCAAGTATTTTTTTGAGAACTATATCTGCATTATCGATATGCTCAAGTACATGACTTATAATAAATGTTTTAAAACTTTTTCCCTTGTAATCCATGAATTTATAATCATCAATATCAGGATGGTATAAATCAACATTTAATTTATTAGCCTTACAAAACATAACTGCCTCAGGATTTATTTCCAATCCAATTGATCCTTCTGCTAATTTTGATAGAAGCTCACCTGGACCGCATCCGAAGTCAATTGTTTTACCATATATATATTTTATAGTGTGTTTTAAAAAAATATTCCGAATAAATTTTCTTAACCAGCTTCGCTTTTTGATCTGATATCTCAAATAATTTTCATCAAACAAATTCAACCTCAAATATCAATTAATTATAACTTAAAAATTTTTTAAAATCATTAAACAGCAGCAATGGATTATGAATATAAGTTTTAAGTCTAGCTTTTCCCATTTTATAAATTCTTATATAATTTTTATTATATTTAACAATTTTATTTTTTACTGATTTTTCTATTTCATAAAAAACATCCGGATCAATAGTATCAACTTGTCTATCGGGATTATATTTATAATAATTATTCGGCAATATTAAAAAAAAATCTTTTAAAGACATTTCCGGTTTTATAAGCCCGCGCTTTATACCATCCTCAAACATAACAGTCCCGGGGAACGGTTCATACACTCCTATGCTTACAAAATCTGTCTGCAGTTCATACATAAATTCAACAGTGCTTTCAATATCAGATTCTGTTTCACCGGGAACACCAATTAGAAAATATCCAGTACAGTGTATTCCGGATTTTTTAATAATTTTTATACCTTGTCTAATATCTTCCTTGGTTAATCCTTTATTGATAAATTTCAGAATTTTATCACTTCCAGACTCAACACCAACTGCAATACTGTTACAGCCTGCTTTCTTCATTAATTTTAATAAATCTTCATCTACCAGATTAAGTCGTGTGTTACACTGCCAATTAATTCTGATTTTCTGACTAATTAATTCCTGGCAGAAATTTATTACTTTATTTTTATTTACAGTGAATGAGTCATCCTTTATGCTGAATTGAGTTGTTCCATACCTGTTTTTGATTGATTTGATTTCAGCGATTATGTTTTCAGTACTGCGATAGCTGACATTCTTTGTATTTGTTGAACAGAAAGTGCAAGAATAAGGACATCCCCTGCTTGTCATAATCAGGCCCATATCTTCGGATGTATACCTTTTTTCATTCATTAAAAGTGATCGGTTAATCAAAGGAAATACATCCAAATCTTTTGTTAATGGCCTTTCAGGATTATTTATAATTTTACTGTTTTCTCTATAGGACAAGCCTTTAATATCAATTATTTTTTTTTGCGAGTCTGATAGATATTCAATCAATTCTAAAAAAGCAACTTCACCTTCTCCGCGTATTACATAATCAACTTCTTTGCAAATATTAAGTATTTCTTCTGCCTTTGCAGTTGCATGCGGACCGCCCATTATTATCATACGATCTGGAAAAATTTCTTTAGCTAGTTTTGCAACATAAAAAGAAGCTGCAGCATATGTTGTCCAAATAGAAATTCCAATAATGTCTGGATTAAATTCTTTAATAATTCTCCTTATTTCGAGCCATAAAGAAAAATTCGGATTATTAAATGAATTTAGATATTCTGAATATTTTTTCGGTAAAAGCGAATAATCAATACTTTCGGATTTTTCATTCCAGTCAACATCGTAAATCATAACTTCATGTCCTGCATTTTGCAATGATGTACCAACAGCAACTAAACCATAAGGGAAATACCGGTTATAAAATCCAATTATTCTATAAAAGGGGGGATCAATAAGCAAAACTTTCATTTCTTGTTTTCTAGCCTTCTTACCTTTTCTTCAAGAAGGGCGTTTTTTTGAGCAAGCTCTTTAACTCGTTCTAACAATATTGAAACATCCTGTTCCTGTCTGAATAGAATTATTAAAATAAATATAATTCCAATTAAAAATAAAAATGATGGTGCATATACAATTCCCGCTAAATTAGACAAATAAGTAATACTTCCGGGAAAAAAAGGAATAAGAGATAAAAGAATAGCACCTAATATCCATAAAATACTTTTAACCTCAGAAAATACTTTATTTCTAACTTTAACTAAAACAATTAAAATAAAAAAAATACCCAATATCGAAAAATGCCAATACATAGCGTCCTCTTATTTTTTTTTAATATGGAAATACCTTATAAATCTCCTGCTGAAAACATCAAGAAAAATTATCATGATACTATACAATACCTTTATCATGTATTTAACTGGATTTATAATACCGCTATGCATACTTATGCCTTCCAGACGATTTCTCATTTTTACAGGAACCTCTTTTATTGTATAACCATTTACAAGCATTTCGATTATTAGATTTGCATCTGGAAAATGAGGGAAATTGTTCATTCTTGATAAATGATAAAAAACTTTCTGATTTAACAATTGGAAACCTGATGTAGGGTCAAAAATATCTTTTCTGGTTATAATTTTAATTAAGTATCTAAATAAAGCTGTACCAAGTCTTCTTGTCAGAGGATGTTTATAATCGCTTTCTTCAATAAATCTTGAGCCGATTACTACATCATAATTTCCTTTTTTACCAGCTTCAAATAATTTTTTTGCCTCAATTGCAATATGCTGACCGTCTCCATCAAACTGAATAACATATTTGTATTTTTTATCAACTGCATATTTGAATCCCGTTTGAAGCGCTGAGGAATAGCCAAGGTTGAACTGTAGAGATAAATAAGGAACATTTAAGCTAATCAAAACATCTAATGTATTATCAGTTGAACAATCATTAATCACAAGTAAATCAACAAAATCTAAATTTTTTGATAGTTCTTTTATTACTTTTTTAATATTTTTCTCTTCATTAAATGCAGGTATTAAAACCAGTACTTCTTTCACATTAAACCTTTCCATTTTTCAAACAATTTATTGAAATTTATAATGTCTTTAAATGATTATAATTATTTGCTTTTTTTACTTTTTGTCATCCTTTTCTTTATAAGATTAAAATATTCCCATATTAGTTTCACAGCCATACCTGGGATATCTTTTCTCATTGGATGATTCACTACTTTAATAACATTCCTGAAAAATCTCAATCTTCGAAATTTTTTGTAAATCTTTTTTAATCTTTCTATACTAACCATTTCGGATAAAATAATTAGATCATCAAAATTCTGATAAGCATTGACATTCAATCTTGAAAAATCCATATCCAATGATACTAATCCCTTTTTTTCAGCATAATCCCATACATTTGTACAAGGATACGGTGTTAAAATATAAACATCAAAAAGATCAAGTCTGCTCTTTTTAATAAAATTGTAGGTATCCATTATCTGTTCTTCAGTTTCCATTGGTGAACCGATAACAAAAGATGCATTAACATAAATTTTTTTATTTTTTAAAAAGTCAATTGCTTTATAATTTTGTTCTACGTTGACTGCACCTTTTAAATAATTAAGTATATCATTATTACCTGATTCAAGTCCCAATCCTACACTAACAATTCCAATTTTTGCAAGCAAATTTGCTATATTTTCATTAACTATATTCGCACGGCAGGAACATGTAAATTTAACTTTTCCTATAAGATTTTTTCTCAACAATGCCAAATATAAATTTTCAAGTCTTTTATAGTTTGCAATAAAAAGATCATCAAAAAAACTTATGGTTTTAACATTATACTGCGTAACCAGCAATTCAATTTCATCTGCAACATAATCTGCAGAAAAAAAACGGACAGTATCCCAAAATCTTGATGAAGCACAAAAAGTGCATTTATAAGGGCATCCTCTCGATGTAAACATATAAGTATGAGGTTTAACTGAAAATAAATCGCGTGCAGGAACAGGAATATTATCCATTGTCTCCATAAACGCTCTTGGCTTTGTTTTTTTTATTGTTCCATTTTCTTTATATATTAATCCATCAATTTTTTTTATACCTTCAATTGTTAAAAAATCAGACAAACATGATTTAATTATTTCAAGAAAAGTGATTTCACCCTCACCAATGCATGCTGCAAGAATATTATCTGGTAAACTTTCCGGCAGTGAAGTAATATGAATACCACCCAAAATTGCCGTGATTTTTTCATTATAAAGATAATCAATATATTTTTTGGCAATATTAAAATTCTGAGTAACACATGTTATACCAACTAAATCAGGCTTGTAACCATTTACTTCAGATTCAATATTCTGATCAATAATTTTAAAAATTACTTCAGATTCAGAATAAAATTTTCTAACATAAGAAACAAGATATCCCAATCCAAGATGAGGGTATCTTACTTCAACTTCTACAACAGGATTTATAGCATTAATTAATAATACACGAAAAGGAGTTTTCAATTAAACCTCAGATAATAATAATTTTAAAACTATTAATTTCAAACGAATTTGATGCAATCATAATCTTAACTTCCGAATAATTGCTGCCATCGATCGCAGCGGTTTTGTTACGCGCCAACTTTTAGAATTGTATATACTTTCGACTTCCTGCTTCATTTTTTTCATCTCATGATCAAATTGCTGCTTCATAGTCTTTAATTCATAAAAAGGATTAAGCATAAAATCTCTTTTGAAATTATTGCTATTCACCGGGTTCCAGTTTTCTTCATCTACTTTTGTTAAACAAAATATGTTCTGAAGCACATTTAAATTTTTATTTGACCTGTTTAATTCCATGATTGATTTAAATTCATCTCCAATTTTAAAAACATAATCTGGAGAATATTTTATCTGGCCAATCAATTCCAAATTGAATTTACATCCTGTTTCAGTCTGTTCATTTATTGATTCTATCCATTCGATAAATGACATCTCTGTAAAAAACCTCAAATGGCTGTTATCGAGAATCCCGTACCTGTTGTAATTGAATCCCCCTGCCAATAATCCGATTATAATGTCAATGTTTCCAATTTCAGGAATACTAATTAAAAGATTACCGTTTAATTTCAATTTTTTCGACAGCCAGAGAAGAACGCCTGTTGGATTTTTAAGGTGTTCCAATACATCAGCAATTATTATACTATCAAATAAAATATTTTCTTTTTCAAATTGTTCTATATCTTTATTGTGTTCCCTGTATAAATCATAATCAAGTAAATCCAAATCGATACAATAATTTTCTTTATATATATTTTTTTCACGCAGCTTTTCAAGTTCAGTCTCGTTAAAATCTATTCCATAAACATTACATTTTTTATTTTTGACCAGCCAGTCGCCTATATATCCGGTAGCGCAACCGACATCCAGCACTAATGATTCAGGTTCTATTTTTTCGATAATATATTTATACGTGCTGTTATTATTTTCTGTATCTATGGTTTCGCTATCAGGGTTATAAAAATTTTTATCTTTTGATAAATATAAATTATTTTTACTGGAATTGGCATATGTAATATTTGACATTGCATCAATTTTTTTTTCAAAGCTTTTAAGCATTCTTAAAAGTTTCTTTTGAGGTAATACATCCTCATTTAAATAAAAACTATCTTTCCTGTTTCTTTCTTCGATCCATTCATCAATACTGCTGAATTTTGAATCTTTATAGCTTGCAAAAACCTGCAGTTTCCGCCAGTCGATTTCTTTTTCGTTTACGATTTTATTTTCAACTGCATAGTTCCACATCTCTGTCCCGGGCAAAGGCATCAGCATATTTATGCTATAATTGGTTAATTTATTATTTATTAAGTTCCTGTAAATAAAATCAAATGTGCTGCCTGCATCTTCTTCTGTTTCACCTGGACAACCTATAATAAAACTGCAGGACACAGGGATATTATATTCATAAAGTTTATCCAAAGCTTTTTGATTGATATCAACTGACATGTTTTTATCTTTTAATTTTTTCAAAATTCTGTCAGAGCCTGATTCAGCTCCAAAAGAAACACTGCTTACATTAATGGCTTTCAATATACGGCATATTTCATCATCAATTAAATTTGCTCTTACAGAAAAATAAAAACTTACTCTTTCATTAATTTTTTTATTTTTAATCAGATCCAGTAATTCTCTCAACCTTTTCCTGTCTGCAATAGCAAGATCATCCCAAAATGTAATATTTTTAACATCCGGATATTCTTTAACTATATACTCTATTTCTGAAATAATATATTCAGCAGAAAAAAATCTTGCTTTTTTCCAAAATTTTGTTGATGAACAGAATGTACAAATATACGGGCAACCTCTTGAGGAAAATACATAAGGTGCAGATACGCCTTCTGCTGCAGGGAAAGGGATGCTATCAAGATTTTCTATCAATTCATTCATCCGGTTTATTATTAATTTATTTTTTTTATTCCTGTAAACAATTCCCTTTACATTTTCAAATCCATCAATAATGTCCATATTTTCGTATATCAAATCTACTATTTCTAAAAAAGTTTTTTCTCCCTCAAACATTACTCCTGCATCATACTCTTCCGGCAATGTTTCAGGAAAATAACTTATATGATGACCTCCAATCACCAAACAGGTCTTTGGAAATTTGCTTTTAACTTCCTTACCAATTTTAATTGCTTCATAAAAATTCTGAGAAGTTGCGGATACGCCTACAATATCAGGTGTTTTTTTTATATCTTCAACCTTATTAAAAAACAGCATATTTATTTTATTTTTATTTTTTGAATATTTATATAAATATGATTTCAGTTGCTTATATGCCATAGGTATTTCAAAACTTACATCAAAATCATTTACTGCTTCCAAAAAAACCATTTCCATTTTTGCTTTCCTTGTCATAGATAATCTACCGATATCACTTAAGCTCTACAGATTTAATAATTTCTGCTGCAGGCAAAGCTAAAATACCAAGAGCATGCCGGAGTGATTTGTTTGAAACTTTTAAAATGTATGCATCATCTATCCAGTGTTCCTGAATATGGTTCAATTGACTTCCATTAGATAATGCAGTTGTAAAACAATAATCCCCATTCATCAGCAATGGGAAATCGAATGTAATTTCAATATATCTTATACCTTTTTCAAATTTTCCAAAATCCGTACCATCAACATATGATGATATTGAAAAAATATGATTCCCGTGCCTGTCAGTTAACCGAAGCCCTATACCAGGATTTTCAATTACTTTATAAACTTCAAGCTTTACATAAAAACTGACATTCTCTCCTCCTTCCAAAACATCAGTTTTTTCACCTGTTTTATTATTAATAAAAGCAACGTGAGTAATTTTTACTCCTCCATCACCAAAATTTTCACAATTGCAGACATCAAACCAATCAATAGAATTATAAAACATATTTGGATCATTTTGATTTTGAAAATTAAATTCAGAATTTAAAGTTTTTATTTCATTATTTTCTTTTTCCATTTCTATATTTTTTATTTGTTTTTTATCTGCAGTCTCAAGATCATAAGCCATGTATGAAATATATTTTTTTACAACATCATCTGATTGACCTATTTTATGAATTTTTCCGTCTTTCAGCCATATTGATCTTTCACAAAAACTAATTACTGCACCGGTATCATGTGTAACGAATATTACTGTTTTTCCGGATTCCATAAAGCTGCGCATCTTTCTAAAGCATTTCTGCTGAAACCTCATATCACCGACAGACAATGCTTCATCAACAATAAGGATATCGGGATCAACATTCACGGCAGCTGCAAAAGCAAGCCTAACATACATGCCGCTGCTGTATGTTTTTACAGGCTGGTTTATAAATTCACCTATATCAGCAAATGCTAAAATTTCTTCAAGCTTATCCTCCATCTCCATTTTAGAAAAACCCATTATGGATCCCTGAAAATAAACATTTTCTAAACCTGTGAATTCCGGATTAAATCCCGAGCCCAGTTCAAGCAGGGCTGAAACCCGACCAATTACATCAACACAACCTCTTGTAGGAGTCAGAACCTCAGTAAGAATTTTAAGCAGAGTGGATTTTCCGCTGCCGTTTTTACCTATGATTCCGACAGTTTCACCTTTTTTTATCTCGAAACTTACATCATTTAATGCATAAAAATCATGATGATATTTTTTTCTTAGCGGATGAAGAGATTCCTTGAGTCTATTTAGCGGAGCATCATATAGATAATAAATTTTCGTAAGATTTTCTACTTTTATTGCTATATTATTTTCATCTGACAAAATTCTATTCTCCTATAGGTGAGTCTAATAATGGAAGTAAAATGATAAAAGATTTTTTAATCAATGAATAAAATTTACGAATTACCCTCTTTACCTTTTATCTATCAACTTTATAGTTTTACAGCACATCCGCAAAATGCGGCCTGAGTCTTCGAAAAACTACAGAGCCAATTAAAAAAATAAATGCAGTAACAGCCCAGAAATATAATGTAATTTCAGGCTTTTGCCAGAACCAAATCTTGTTTATAAATGAATCTCTGTATCCTTCAATAATATAATAGAATGGATTCGCAAGAAAAAATATTCTAAAATTTTCCGGAATAATATTCAATGACCAGAAAACAGGCGTACCCCAGAACAGCATCTGCATCAGTGTCTGAACAATTGAATTCATGTCTTTTATAAAAACAGTCACCGACGCAGTTATCATAGATATGCTCATAATGAATATTGATGCAGCAAACATATAATATAAAATTTGAATATAATAGATGTCTGGAAAATAACCATATATCATAAAGAAAACAGCAATTATTATAATCAAGAAAAAATGGATAAAAATTGCTGCGAGAATTTTAATTAGAGGAAGAAGACTAACTCTGAATACTATTTTCTTTACCAGATAGCTTTTTTCAACTATTGAATTTGATGAAGCAATCATTGCATCCATTATAAAGTTCCATGGTATCATCCCTGCAGTCAGCCATAAGAAATAAGGTCCTTTTCCGGTTGGAGGTGATTTAAAACCATTCTGAAACACAAACCATAAAATTAGAATCGTAACGAATGGATTAATAAAAGCCCAGAGAATACCAAGATACGAACCGGCATATCGGCTTTTTAAATCATTTCTTGTCAGATCATAAATCAATCTTCGTTTTATAATCAATTCAAATAATATAAAATTTATTTTTTTCATAGTGTTATAATTTTATTATTTGCTTAATAGAGCTGTTTTATTAAAATATTAGTCTTTATTAGCAATATAATTTGATAAAAACAACTACTTTACAGTCGGTTTTATTTAGCAATTAAATATTTAATCCTCAAATAAAAAATTATTCAATTTTTATGATAGTAGAATTAAAACTTGAATCTTTACTTCTTTTTATTTTATCTGCAGACTGATTCATATAACCTATTTTATATTTAAGATATTCCAATGAGTTGATATTCCTTTTCACAGCAATCCATCCGCCAATTGTATCGATATGATTATATTTTTTATTAATGGATATTATTTTATTTAAAACATCTTTAGTAAAATCTTCATTTCCAAAAACTATAACATATTTTTTCTTTAAATAAACAACATCTGTTATTATGCTCTTTTCAAATAAAAAAAAAGCCAGCCTGCAGTTTAGCGAATCGGTTATTACATCGTACTGTTCATTTGAAATTGCCATCTCATGTAAAACGTTTTGTGTTATTTTTTTGTTTTCCCTGTTGATCTCATAATTATCAGAGAATATAAACAATTTTATGATCATGACTATTACTGCAAAAGTAAAATATGAAGTCATAACAATAAACTTATAATTGTTATTTTTTAATAAAATCAGCAGGAGCAATAATGTAAACGGCATAATTATTAAAACATACCGCACTTCAATATCTACAAAAAACTGAACAAATGATAGATTTCCAAAAATAAATAGCGTAATAAACAATAATATAAAATTTTTATTTCTAAAAGCTTTATAAGAAACAAACATCAGCATAAGAATAATAAATATAAAAATAATATAAATAATTCCTGAAAGAGATGCCGTACTCATAAACAGACTCGGCAGGATGTCGGTGAATGTTTTAACAATATTCGCTAAAAAAAAATCAATGCTGTAATTATTTAATATATACTGTTTATAAAAAATAATTAATGACTGATCTTTAATTACGATTGTTGAAAATATATAAAAACTTGAATAGCTTAAAATAAATATAAAAGAATATATAAAAAAATGCCTGTATTTACCGGAAATTAGAGCGGCCAACAAAGCTGCAAGAAATAAGATTACACCCTGGAATCTGAATTGTACGATGATAATCGACAACAAAGATAATGAAATAAAATCAAACTTTGATTTATGCTCTTTTAGTATTAAAAAAACCGCAAGAAAAGTCAATAAATAAAAAATTCCATCATTTATTGGATTTAAAAAATTTAAAACGATGTTAGGCAATAAAATAAATGTATATAAAAATAATAAAATAATATTTTTTTTAATATTAAACGATAAAAATATTTTATAGATAAAAATAAGTGAGCCCAGGAGAGAGAGAAAATTTATAAATTCAACTGCAAGCAATCTTAATTCCTGATTCACCATTCCAAGTTTTAATAATATTAAATGTACAAATACAATTCCAGTCTGATAAGTAGAAATAGAAGTTATTGGATAACGAGTTGAATCGAAAAGTCCTATCCCTGAAGCTATGCTTTCAGCAATTGAAGAATAATAATAGGCATCGGATAAAAAGTAATTTATATTAATTTGAAAAATATAAAATAAAAATTCTGCAATAACAATTAATACTAAAAAAAATATATGTTTAGATTCAGTTAAAAAACTTATATATTTATTCTGTAAATTATTTATATTCATTTTTTTATATTAAAACAATACAATATTTAATTCTTTATTGCACTTTTACCGCATCAAGCATAGATTATGCTTGATTATTTAATCCTGTACAACAAGTATAATACCTGCACAGATAACTATTACCCCGATCCATCGAATAAATGGAATTGATTCTTTTAATAATAATGCAGAAGCAATAAGCGAAACAACATATGTCAGGCTTATTACCGGATAAATATGGCTTAATTTATAATTGTTCAGCAGATACATCCAAAATACAGTCGCCATTCCATAAATAAAAAATCCGGAAAGAAAAAGTGGATTGGAAAAAACTTTTTTTATAGTTTGTATCGATAAAAAATTTTCAATCGCAAGCTGATTAAAGCTCATTTTCCATAACAATTGACCGCTTGCGATCATAACGGCACATATAAAACCAAGCAATAAAGTTTTCATTGTTTACTATTAATACCTTTTTTTATTTTTGATTTATCTTTTTTCATTTGTATATCTTTTTTTTCGAATTCAATTTTTAAAATACCAAGTTCCTGAGTCAGTGTTTTAATCATGTCAGATAATTTAGAGATTATAATTGAAAAATGTATCATTATCATAAACAGGATCAGTAATAAAATCAGGAATAAAGCCGCAGGGGCATAAGAGATTCCAATAAAATTTGAAATTACCTCAAGTCCGTTTCTCCAGATAGAAATAACAAAAAAAACCATCCCAAGGAATAACCATAATAGAGAATATTCTTCTTTAAGTTTCTTTTTGCGTATCAGCTCAATAATTAATATAATTATAAAAATACTGCCGAAAATTGCAAAATACTGAATCCTTGATGTGTCGATGTGCTCTGGCATTTTTCAATCCTTAAAGTTTTGGACGTAAAGTGTTTATAAAAATAGCAATTATAACTTTAATCATATAATATATCGAACCCAATCCTGAAATTGTAGACTTCCCCTGCTGACGTGATTGCATTTCAACAAAAACCTCCTGTATAATAAATCCGCTCCTGCCGACAATAATTACCGCTTCAGGTTCAGGGTAATCAACCGGATAATAATCCGACAATAAAGAAATTGTTTTTTTATTAAATGCACGGAATCCCGATGTATTATCTGTAATTTTTTGTTTTATGATTATTGAATTGATTATTTCAAATATTTTAATTCCGATTCGTCTTGAAAAACTTGATCTCCATCCGCTGCTTTTTTGTAAAAACCGCGATCCTATGACCATATCTGCTTCGTTGGCAATTATCGGCTTCAATATTGAATTAATTTCATAAGCCATGTGCTGGCCATCCCCATCAAATTGCAAAGCAATATCGTAATTATTATTTCTTGCATATTTAAAACCTGTTTGAACCGCTCCCCCTATTCCGAGATTGCAGGGCAGATCAATGACTAAAGCTTTATTGGTCATTCTTGCATTGATACCGGTATCATCTTTCGATCCATCATTAATAACAAGTATATCCCATGATGGATTCTCATTGATTATAGAATTGATAACATCGACAATATTTTTTTCCTCATTAAAAGCCGGAACTATTACAATTATTTTCATTTAACCATTCTTCGCATTTGAGGAAGCTGAATTTTAAAATACAGATTTATTCTAATAAAAATTAATTAAGAAAGAATATGGTCAAGAGAAAAATATTATATATAAAAAACCCGAATATTATTTTCATCAGATATAATTATATACTTCCAATAGAATAATTGATCCCTTTCCCGCATCCGAAAAAATTGTTTCCATTCAGAAAAGCATTTATTAGATAAAACGAACAATTTTTTCCAGATTATCAAGAGCAGAGATAATTTTTATTCCTGATATTTTTCAAAAAGCTTGACTATTTATATGCCACTAATAATAACTATCATTAATAAAGCAATGCCTTATTATCAAAAAAATATTTACAAGAAGGATGCCTTTGAAAGGAATTATTTTAGCTGGCGGATCAGGGACCAGGCTTTTCCCAATTACTAAAATCGCCTGCAAACAGCTTTTACCAATATACGATAAACCTCTTATTTACTATCCTCTGTCAACTTTAATGCTTGCAGGAATAAAAGATATTCTAATTATTTCAACACCGAAAGATCTGAATCAATTTAAGGAATTATTCGGAAACGGCAGCAATTTTGGACTAAATATAGAATATGCTGAACAGGCTGCTCCGCGTGGATTAGCTGAAGCTTTTTTAATTGGTGAAAAATTTATCGGTAATGACAGCGTTGCGCTAATTCTCGGTGATAATATTTTTTTTGGACATGGATTGTCAGATTTTTTAAAAAAAGTTTTTTCTTCAAATAAAAGCGCTACTGTTTTTGGATATTCTGTCAGTGATCCGGAAAGATACGGAGTTATTGAATTTGACTCAAGCAGGAATGCTATTTCGATAGAAGAAAAACCAGCAAATCCAAAATCAAAATATGCCGTTGTTGGTCTTTATTTTTACGATAATTCCGTAATTGAAATAGCAAAAAATATCAAACCCTCAAGCAGAGGGGAGCTTGAAATAACTGATATCAACAAAGTTTACCTTGATAAAAATAAACTTCATGTTGAAATCATGGGAAGGGGTTATGCCTGGCTTGATACAGGGACTTTTAATTCCATGATTGAAGCTTCGAATTTTATAAAGGTTATTGAAGATAGACAGGGACAAAAAATAGGATGCATTGAAGAAATTGCATACCGGATGGGTTTCATAGATAAACATGGTCTCGAAAAACTTGCAATACCTCTTGAAAAATCAAATTACGGCATCTATCTTCAGAACATTCTGAAAGAGGACTAATAATGCCTTTTCAATTTCACGAATATAATCTTCCGGGATTAATACTGATAGAGCCGAAGGTTTTTAATGACGACAGAGGATTTTTTCTCGAATCATTTAAATATTCTGATTTTAATAATTACGGCATAACATCAAATTTTCTCCAGGATAATCATTCATATTCAAAAAAAGGGGTAATCAGAGGGCTGCATTTCCAAAAAAATCCAATGCCGCAGGGTAAGCTGGTACGTGTAATAAAAGGATCTGTATTTGACGTTGCAGTTGATTTAAGAAAAAAATCCCCTGCATATCTGCAATGGGCAGGGGTTGAACTATCCGATCATAATAATAAATTATTATGGATACCTGAAGGTTTCGCTCATGGATTTGCAGTAACAAGCGATGAAGCAATTCTTCTTTATAAATGCACAAATGAATACAATCAATCTCTTGACAGCGGGATAATCTGGAATGACCCGCAAATAAATATTAAATGGCCTTTCAGCAATCCACTTCTTTCAGAAAAAGATATCAATCTTCCTCTCTTATGTGATTCCGGTTCTGATTTTTAAATCTATGGCAAAAAATAAAATGATATGGCTGATTGGATCAAAAGGAATGCTTGGCACAGAAATTGAGATGATGTTAAAAGCATATTCGTTGGATCATGCAGCAAGTGATATCGAAACAGACATTACAGACCTGAATATATTAAAAAAATTTGCATCCGAAATCAATCCATATTGGATAATAAACTGCTCAGCTTATACGAATGTTGATAAAGCTGAAGATGAGAAAGAAAATGCATTTGCAGTAAATTCTACCGGAACAAAAAACATTGCTGCTGTTGCTCTTGAAAAAAATGCGAACCTGATTCATATTTCAACAGATTATGTTTACGATGGAATAAAACCGGGGGAGTATCATGAGGATGATCAAACTTGTCCAATCAATATGTACGGCGCGAGCAAACTTGAAGGTGAAAAAAACATTCTGAGTTTATTAAATAATTACTTTATTATCAGAACTGCCTGGCTGTATGGATTGAATGGTCCAAATTTTGTTAAAACCATGCTGCGGCTGTTTAAAGAAAAAGAATCATTGAATATAGTTCACGATCAGTTCGGAAGCCCTACATTCACCAAAGATATTGCTTCAGTTATTGTAAATATCATTATATCTCAAAATTCAAATTTTGGTATTTATAATTACACAAATGAAGGTAAAACCAGCTGGTTTGATTTTGCCAGAGAAATTTCCAGACTTGCATATAAGCATAATTTAATAAATAAAGAAATTGAAATATATCCGATTAATTCCGGACAATATCCGGTTAAAGCTGCAAGACCAAAAAATTCATATTTATCAAAATCAAAAATAAAACAAAACATGAATATTCAGATACGAGACTGGGAAACCGCACTTGAAGAATATATTATTATGTTCAAGGAGTTAAATAATGAGAAAACTAAATAATATTATGGTAACCGGCGGAATGGGATTCATAGGTTCAAATTTCATACGATATATTTTCAACCAGAATGATTTTAACGGAACAATAATTAATTATGATAAAATTACTTATGCAGGGAATCCTGAAAATTTAACTGATATTGAAAAAAAATACAGCTCATCCCGTTATAACTTTATCAAGGGTGATATTGCTGATTTTAATGCTGTTTCTAATGCATTAATGGAATATAATATTGATACAATTGTACATTTTGCTGCAGAATCCCATGTTGACAGGTCAATTTATGGACCAACAGAATTCATCAATACTAATATTATAGGTACATTCAACCTGCTTGAATCCGCAAGAAAATTCTGGTCAGATAAAACCGGTACCCATTTTCATCATATCAGCACTGACGAAGTTTACGGTTCATTAAACGACGATGGATATTTTTATGAAAATACTCCCTACTCCCCAAGAAGCCCATATTCTGCCTCTAAAGCTTCATCCGACCACCTTGTATCAGCATGGAATCATACATATCATTTTCCTGTAACAATCTCAAATTGTTCAAACAATTATGGACCCTACCATTACCCTGAAAAACTGATACCTTTAATGATTAATAATATGCTCGAAAAAAAATCTTTACCTATTTACGGTGACGGTAAAAACATCAGGGACTGGTTATACGTGGATGATCACAACAGTGCGCTCTGGCTGATTTTAAAAAATGGAAGAATAGGAGAAACATATAATATTGGCGGAGAAAATGAATGGGAAAACATCTCACTTATAAACAAGCTCTGCGAATCTATGGCTTTAAATACAGGAAAAGAAAAAGACTATTATAAACATCTAATTACATATGTCAATGACCGGCCTGGACATGACAGAAGATACGCCATAAACTGCGATAAAATAAAAAATGAACTTGGATGGAGACAAAGCGTCAGTTTTGATGAAGGACTTGATATAACAGTTAAATGGTATTTAAACAATCCGGGCTGGATAGAGAATATTAAAAAACGTTGAATGCAGGTATTGAAAAAAAATTTGATTCAGGATAAATTTTCTACAGCTGTTCCAGTTTGACATTTTTTGACTGTCTGGAAATTCAGGGATTTTTGAGAGCCGTAGATTTTATTGGTATTCTTTATTATATTATTTCGTTATTATAGTTTTATAAACCCCAACTATCTGTTTAACAACTGACTTCTTTGAAAAACGCTTGATAAAATCTTTTCTGATAATTGAAGATTTAAATTTACTTGAATTTTCTACAATAAACATAATTGCTTTTTTTATTTCTTCAGTATCTCCAACAGTCACAAGAATGCCGTTATTTTTATTTACTATAATTTCCGGACCTCCGCACCTTGTAGCAATAACAGGCTTCCCGCAGGCAAGGGCTTCAATAAAAACAACACCGAATGATTCATGTCTGCTTGTAAGAATAAAAGCATCGCAGGCCTGATATTCCTGAATAGCTTTTTCCCGCGAAATGCGGCCAAGCCATTCTATTTTGTCTGATATTTCATGTTTAACAGCAAATTCCATATATAAGCCAAGTGAATGGCCGTCGCCTGCTATCCTGAAAATGACATCAGGCATCACTTTTGAAACTTCAACTATTGACTGCAGCAATTCAGGAATCCCCTTCTCATCAACCATTGCTGCAAGTGAAAAAAAAGTAAAAACTGAATTTTTATTTTTAACTGGAAAAAATTTTTCTTCATCAATCAGGTTCGGAATGTAAACAGTATTGTGAAATCCGAAATCATTTACTGCTTTTTCAAGAGCAGGGCTTACGCAGATTATTATTCCTGCATTAAACATCGGATCAGACAAATGTTTTATAAGCTTCCCGTTTCGTATTAAATTCGGAAATGGGAAAGGGCCCATGTGCTCAGTAATCACATACGGCACTTTATATTTTTGAGAGATTATCATGGCTGCATATCCGGCAGGATGCCCGACATGAGCGTGTATCAAATCTATTTTACCGAATTCATCAAGAGCTTTTAAAAAATTTTTCTCATGTGATCTGATGATACCTTTTATATTGCCTTCAAGAATCCTCCAGGTCCATGTCAGAGTCGGATTTATGAATTCAAAATATTTTTCTGCAGGGTTGATAGTTTCATTCCTGGATTTTAAAAAATTTTTAAGAAGTGACAAATTCTGAAGCAGATTTTTTGAGACATGAAATGAGTAGCGTCCGAATAAACTGACTGCAATTTTCAGATCGCTTCCGGATTCAGCAAGGGACATAGCCTGTTCTTTATAAAAAACACCAGATATATGATTGCTGACAGTGGGATATGATGAAGGTATAATAAATATATTCATCTCAATATAAAAAAAGACAAGCGGTGTATTCTGATAAAAAAATTACTTCGATTATTATTTTTTCCACTTCAGTTTATTTAACTTTTGAAATTATAAATTTATATTTTCCTGATACAGTTTTTTCAATTGCATCAACAACTTCCAGTTTTACATTTACATCATTCCCAAGTATTCTGTGCATTTCAAAAATAAAGCCGTCAAAATCCGTGAAATCAGGTTTTATGACAAGCTTCGCAGTGATGTTGTCATAATCCTCCTGAATTACCTGAGCTTCGATTATATCTGTATAGGTTCTGAAAGGCTGGGCAAAATGTGATGCACTTACCTGCCTGCCGTCACGGCGTTTGAATGTGCTGTCATCCCTTCCGATAATTGTTTCAACAATCGGAAAAAAAGGTCTTCCGCATTTACATTCTGTTTCTTCGGATAGTTTTACATAATCCCCTGTCCGATAACGGATAAGCGGCATATTGTAATTGAACAGAGTAGTACCGACAACTTCCTTGAAATCATTGCCTGGAACATCCACAAATTCTATATATCCGTATTCCGGCTGAACATGAAGCTTTCCATATTCACATTCTGAAATCATTGCTACACCCTCACCCTGACTGTAACCGTTGCAGATTCTGGTACTGAATGCTTTCTCTATGGTTTCTCTCTGATAATCATAAAGCGTTTCTGAACTGGTGAATGCTGCTTTTATTGGAATCGGCTCAAGCTTTCTATCCACAATATATTTTGCCATCAGGTATAACGGCATAGGATACCCCACAATCAGGTTCGGAGAATATTTGCGAAGATGATCAACATAATATTCTGCTGTAGTATCATTTAGATGATAAGTGGAAAAAAGAATCTGATTATAGGCCTTATTATACCTCCAGAATGGGGGTTTTTTCTGATCAGTCGGACAAAGTTTTTTTGATAGAAACGAAGCAATTTTATCTCCAGTCTTCACACCAAACACTCTTTTGAGCCTGACATCATATATGGCAAAATTATATTTTATTTCATCATCTGTAAACCAGAGCTCAAGAGGATTACCGCTTGTGCCGCCTGTCATGTCTCTGATTAATTTCTTCCTGTCTGCTTTTTCAGATATGAAAAGATTTACATCTGACTTGATTGTATTCTTGGTCAACGCAGGAACTTTTGCGAAATCTTCAGGAGTAAATGGCAGCTCAGGATTAAAATTATTCGCTTTGAATAAATTTCTGTAATATGGAACATTCTGATAAGCATTGATAAGCATTTTTCTGAGAAGCTCAAACTGCAGGTCATTAATCTCTTTCACTGAAAGCTTTTCATTATTTATAAAATCCTTAACCTTCTGTTTGTAATAACCGCTGTAACGCCTGTTGTAAATCATATACCCGTAAAGAGATATAGAAATATTCTGAAGCCAGTACGGCAGTCGTTGATATATCTTATCAAGATTCATATATGACCTTCTATCTGATTTTTAATTTTCGTAAAACAGCCTGTGATAATATCATTATAAGCTTAATAAACGGATATCTGTAAAAATTTAATAGTAAAAAAATCCTGTATTCCCGTCTGAATAATTTAATTGAATCAGTTATATCCTGTAAATAATTCTGATTATTTAAATTTTTAATAATAATTTCAGTAACTGGCTGATTATTCTCAATCAATACAGGCTGATAGTCTCTGTTGATTTCATAATAATGAAGCTTATATTCAACTTTTTTATTTCCAGCAAGATTTAAATCTGCAACATATCCTTTTTTTGCATTTTTCTGACACATATCGCTAATAAAATTTCCGAGTCCGTAAAAAATTACGCTGTTACCATATCTTTCGACACCCTGAAAAACATGCGAATGATGACCGGTAATTATATTGATACCTGCATCGCAAAAACGGTGCGCCAGATCTACCTGTATCGGATCAGGATAATCAAGATATTCCTCACCCCAGTGTATTGAAAGTATAATGTAGTCAGCCGAGTCCTTTAACCTTGCTGCCTCACCTATAATAAATTCAGCATCCCTTTCATATTTCATGATGGATTCAAAACTCTGCTCAGGCCTGATCGACATTCCCATAAAACATAAAGTCATCCCTTTACATTCAACAATAAGCGGCTTCTGTCTGTAACTTCCGATATTGGAAATATTATTTTTAGCCAGAATATCAACTGTTTCATCAAATAATACCGGACCTCGATCCAGCATATGATTATTGGCTATATTCATAATATTTATGCCGGATTGTTTGAGTTGAGGAACAACATCTTCTGAAGCAATAAACGAATTATTATCAACAAGACCATACTTGCCCGAAGAGAGCATGCACTCCAGATTGCCAAGAAAAATATCTGCAGTCCTGAAAAGATGTGAAGTATATTTAAAGAAATCAATTTTCTTTTTTTCAAATATACTTCGTGAGCCTATGCCCAAATAAAGCGAATTCTCCCCAAGCATCAGATCGCCAGTAGCTATTATTTTAACCATTTCTATTCTTTAAAAATTTTTTTATAGGCGTTAACAAGTAATTTCGATTCTCTCTCCCATGAAAATTCTGATTCAACAAGTTTTCTGCCTTTCGATGCAAGTTTGTTCCTCTCAATTTTATTCTTTTTGAGATACATAACTGCTTCAGCAATTTTCTTGGGATTACGTGATTCAGCATAGCAAGCAGCATCACCGAATATTTTTCTCCAGTAAGGAAAATTGCTGAGGATAACAGGCTTTTTGCATGCCATATATTCAAATATTTTATTAGGAAGCGAAAACTCATTATGAGGTAATGGAAGAAAATTAATTATGCATACATCTGCAAGCTTGGTATAACCGTATAAATCCTTTGACGGAATGAATCCGAAATATCTGACTTTTTTATATCCTTCCAGTTTTTCACATTCAAATTTAAATTCTTCCGATGACCAGTTGCCAAAAAGCCATAATGTAACGCCATCAGTATACTGAACTGCTTCTATAATTTCCCTGATGCCTCTTACCGGATTTAACCCGCCCTGGTACAAAAGGACAAAGGTTTTATTTTTTGAATCCTTTGATACTGGCGCAAGATCTATTGATTTAACGATTGCAACATTTCGAATAATCAGAACTTTTTCTTTATAATTGGAGTAATTATTTCCTATCTCTTCACTAACTGTTATCAGCAAATCAAATTTTCTGACAAAAAATTTTTCAAGCATTACATAAATATGTTTAACAAAACCGCGAAGAAATGCAGTGGGTATCCAATATTTAATCATTAAATCTTTCGGCACATCTTCATGAATATCATAAATGACTTTTTTGCCGTTTAATTTGAGGAAATATCCTAAAAACATCAGCTCAGGATCATGAAAATGGTATATATCCGCATTGATCTCTTTAGCTTTTTTATAAATTTTATAAAAAATTGTAGTAAATCGCGCCCATCTGTTGCTGGTTTTTCCTGCATCAAAAATTTTTATTCCGGATTTTTCCTCGTATCCAAAACCGTCGGCAACGAGAAGGCTTACATCGAAACCGTTATCATGCAATGATACACATTCCTTCTGGAATATTCTGATATCGGATCTTGGATGAGCAGATGATATTTGACAGATTTTATATTTAGTTTTCATTTTATTGCAGTTTTTTTCAACTATAGCTTGATGTCAACAAATTGTTACATTAAGAATCCAAAAATCATGTACGATGTTATCAGATAGTAACATCAAATTTTTTTTCCCAGATAGACATAAAAAAAAGCTTCCATTTCAGATCCGAATCCAGGCTCTCTAATTTGTTTATATCTGTAATTTTCTTCAGAATCTTTGATGAATTGATTTTTTCCATGATATAGTCATGGTATTCATTCATCCAGAGATCCGCTGGGGCCTCAAATCCGATTTTATTTTTTCGCCAGACAATATCTGCAGGCAGATGCGTCTCAATTCCCTTTCTGAGTATGTACTTGGTCCATCCCTCAAAAATTTTATATTTATCCGGCAGAGATAATGCTGTTTCAACAACCCTGTAATCTATAAACGGAAGCCTCGATTCAACTGAATGATGCATTGAATTTTTATCTTCAAAGCGGAGCAAAGCCGGAAGCTGCAGTGACATTATTTCAAGTGTTTGAAGTTTACGGATATCACGGAATGAACGCGCAGTTTCAAAAAGTATGCTGTAGTCAGCCTGTTTTAAATATTCAGACTTAATATAGGAAGAACGTTTCTTCTGTCTTATTGTCCGCACCCTGGCCATTAAAAAATATATCATGAATAGAAACAACCTTGTTCTGCTCATATTGGAATTCCTGCTGGATCGCCAGAACTCCTTCATCATTTTAATAACAGGCTGCGAAAGAATATATGCAGTATAATATCTTACATAACCGAGCAGGGTTTCATCACCGCCCTGACCATCGAGAAGGACTTTACAGTTTTGTTCATGAGCTGTTTTAAAAACAAAATACTGCATAAAAATAGAAGGCCCTCCAAAAGGTTCCTCCTGAACAGAAGCTATAGTTTCACATAAATTAATAAAATCATTATAATCAGGTTTTACTGTATGCCAGTCAAGATTGCAGAAATCCGCTACTTTACGTGCATACTCTGTTTCATCATTTTTCGGATCAGATGATGATGCTGTTATTGCAGTAAATTTATTTCCTGTATCCTTTACTCCCAGTGCTCCCAGTGCAGATATTGCTGAGCTGTCCATCCCGCCGCTGAGGCAGGTTCCAACTTTTACATCAGATCGTAATCTTAACTTCACCGAATCAGAAAAAACTTTCATATAACTTCTGATTGAATCTGATTCATTTAATTCTGAAAGCTTATCGGCAAATTTCAGCTCATAATACTTTTCAATTCTATAAGTATGAGTGTTTAAATCGTAAATAAGATTATGGGATTGAGGAAGTTTTTTTATCCCTGTAAAAAATGTATTAGATGTATGCTCACTGTAACCAAGAACAAGGAAATCCATAAGTATAGGGATATTAACTTTCTTTTTATTTAAGTTTCCAAGAAGCTGTTTTATTTCTGAACCAAATACAAATTTATCATCTATTTCTGCAAAATAAAATGGTTTTACTCCGAATCGGTCACGGCTGCAGAAAATTATATTTTTTACTTTGTCGAATATTGCAAAACCCCACATGCCGTTAAATCTTTTAACACAGTCGCTTCCCCACTCTGCATAAGCGGCAAGGATGACTTCTGTATCTGAACTTGAGTTGAATTTATACCCGAGCTTTTTCAGATCATCTTTCAATTCTATATAATTATAAACTTCTCCATTATAAATAATTTTATACTTCCCGAGATAATCCATTGGCTGTGCACCATCCGAGGTAAGGTCAATGATTGAAAGCCGCCTGTGCCCGAAAGCAAAATTTTTACCGAAAAAATACCCCTCGCTGTCCGGACCACGGTGAATGATCAGGTCATTCATCGAATGTATGTCTTTTTCAATTATAGGGGAATTGTTTTTATTTATTATACCGCTGATACCGCACATTTTATTAAACTAAACCAGTCCATTATCTTTTTTCGTCCGGTAATCCTTTATCACCATGTCAATTCCTTCATTGATTGATATTTTAGGTTTAAACCCGAGTTTTTCAATTTTGGAAACATCCAGGCACTTTCTCGGCATACCGTCAGGCTTAGTTGTGTCCCATAAAATTTTTCCATTATACCCGATCTTCGCAGAAATCATCTCTGCAAGTTCCTTAATAGTATAATCAGTTCCTGTTCCTATATTAATTACTTCCGTAGAATCAAACTTCTCCATCAGAAAAACAATCGCCTCTGCAACATCATCCACATGAAGAAACTCTCTCCTGGCTGAACCGGTTCCCCATAAAACCAGCTCTTCTGTGCCTGAATCTTTCGCATCCGTAAATCTCTTAACAAGAGCAGAGAGAACATGCGAATGTGCAAGATCAAAGCTGTCATTTGTTCCATACAGATTACATGGCATGGGGTTAATACCTTTTAATCCATACTGGATATTATAATACTGTATCAGTCGAAGACCTGCAATTTTTGCAAGTGCATAGCCTTCGTTTGTAGGTTCAAGAGGCCCTGTCATAAGATAATCCTCTTTCATAGGCTGCGGGCATTCTCTCGGATAAATGCATGAGCTGCCGAGAAAACATATTTTTTCGACACCATATTTATAGGAATTATGAATCATATTATTCTGAATCTGCAGATTCTCGATTAAAAATTCAGCGGGATGATTTATATTTGCCTGGATTCCGCCGACCCTGGCTGCTGCAAGAAATACATATTCCGGTTTTTCTGTGCTGAAAAATTTTTCAACTGCCATCTCACTTTTTAGATCAAGTTCATTCAAAGATCTGTAAATAATATCTGAAAATCCTTTACTTTTCAGGTTCCGCATTATGGCTGATCCGACCATGCCGGCATGACCGGCTATATATATTTTTGAATTCCTATTCATTTTAAATCCCTGTATATTTCCAGAAATTTTCCAGCATGATTTCTATATGCATGATTTTCCCTGGTATATTCATATGCCCTGGAGGAAATCTTTTTATATAAATTATTATCAATTAAAAGATTAATTATTTTTTGAGCAATCTGATCCGGGCTTTTATCTTCAACTAATATGCCGTTAACACCATCTCTGATAACTTCTTTCATTCCGCCGATTGCAGTTGCTATCACCACCTTCCCGCAGATCATGCCCTCAAGCATGCTCAGGGAAGTCGCTTCCTCAACATCATCAGATTTAGTCGATGGCATCAGTAATATATCAGAAGCCTTGTAATACTTATCGATTAAAGAATGATCTACAGCACCAATAAATTTAACATATGAATCAAGTTTATACTTCGAAACAAGTTCCGCAAGATTATTCTTCTCCGGGCCGTCTCCTGCTATTACCAGCTGAAATTTATCATATCCCATTGAAACAAGGATCCTGGCTGCTTCAATTCCATACTGTACCCCGTTTTTTAAAACAAACCTTCTTGCAATCAGCAGATTTGTTTTATCACTCTCAAGCGACAATTCTTTTCTCAACTTCAGTTTCTCAATATCTGTTATCGGGAAAAACCTGTTGTCATCAATAGCATTGAAAACAACATAAACATTGTCTTTTCTATTATGTTCATCATGCAGATAGTTTTTAATTCTTGTATCAACAGTTACAATTGCATCAGCAAACTTTACAGCCTCATTCTCAATTGAAAAACAATAATCAAAAACCTTCTTCCTGTTAATATCATTATAATACCCGTAATTAACAGTTTCTCTCGGGAAATAACCATGAAGAGTGAGAAGCAGCGGTATTTTATTCCCGCTTTTTAAAAAAAATTTTTTTACAGCAAATGCGGATACAGTATCTTCAGCGAGAATAAAATCATATTTATTTTTTATTACAGTTTGCCCGAGAGAATTTATTATATAGGAAATATAAGTCTGCATTTTATCCTTGAATGATAAAATCTGAAAATAAGAAATGAATTTTGAAAAAATTTTTATAATTATTCTTTTCGCATTTATTATTCTTTTATTTGAAGGATAGATGTTATCAATTGAATGCCCCAGTTCAATAAAACCCTTTTCAATAAGTTCCTGGTGTATATGCTTTCCGCCAAGAAGAACCTCTTTCGAGTTATCAAGTGACACTATCAGTATTTTCATATATTCAGCCGGATACCCTTATTTTATAAAACATACAGTAAAAATTAAGAACCTTTATTGCTGCCTCTGCAGTTTTTTCATCTTCTGCAACGATATGATCGAAGTCTGCTTTTAAAAATTGAGCGACAAAATTATTCAATGATCCATTATGATAGTCCCTAAAGAAAGATCTTGCATCTTTACCATAATATATTTTTTCTCCATGGTACTTTATTATTAGAGGTTTTAAATTTTTATTATGCAAACAGGACATGGATGAATCAATAATTTTATCTATCATTAGTATTGATAATTCCGGAAAAGAATTTTTAACGAGATCCTTTTTCCATGAACCAAAATATGATATTATATATTTCCAGTCTATTTGTTCGTTATTTACTATATTAAAAAAATTGTAAATAAAAAATCTATTGCTAATTCTTTTCAAATAATTATTCTGAATATAAGGCTTCAGGCAATGATTATGTTTCATTAAACTGAAAAGAATTCTCATTCTGCCGTTTGTTTCAACAAATTTTCCGATTTCATTACTTGCATAATTTTCATCAGTTACCCTGTACTTATACCATGGCCTGAATTTATTAAGTTTTATAAGATCGGCCTTTTCATAATCTATATAATAAATGATATTATCAGTTAAGTAATTTCTGAAGATAATATCTGTAAAAATATTTCTTCTTACAGAAAAATGATCGCCGATCGGATTTGATCCTCTCGTTAAAAACAGTGACTTGATAATATTATTACTTATAGTTCCTGTATATATATTTCCTGTTTTATTTGAATCTTTATCTATCTTTATATAATCCGCATACAGTCCATCTGCATCTTCATTAACTGAGAAAAATTCATTCATTTCAGAAATGACTGAATCATCAGCAAGAAGATCATCTGAGTGAAGGAGCATTACAATTTCCCCGATTATATCTCTGCTGCCTGTAATCAATGCATTCAGCTGGTCTGCATTTTTCTGGTAAATGTATTTTATTCTTTTATCCATGAATGATTTTACAATTGCTGAGGTGGTGTCAGTTGAACCATCATCTATAATAATCAATTCCCAATTATCATATGTTTGAGAAATTACAGATTTTATAGATTCAGCAATATATTTTGAGTCATTATATGCCGGCATTAAAATTGAAAATTTCATTAATCTACTATTTTTCAAAAATTCTTTTTGCCTTTTCAGCAAGTGATTCTATTGAAAGAATTTTCCTGATCTTATTAATATTCTGGAAATGCTTTGCATATTCTTTAACTGGAGGCACAAGAGCGATTTTACTTACAGTATCAATCATATCATTGTAATCATTGCACATATAACCTATATCACCTGCCAGGTCAAAATATTGTTTAAAAAAATCATTTCTGAATACAATAACCGGTTTTTTATAAGATATTGAATCAAAAAAAGCACCGCTGGTTGTAAACTGATATGAATAAGGCGGATAAAAATAGATGGCGTAATCAATTTCCTTAGCATATTTATCAAATTCATTCCTTGATAAAGGTTTGTTTCTTGATAAAATTTCAACAGAATCATTTACCGAGATATCGTTCCCGTAAATAGAACCGATTAAGACAAATTCAGCATTTCCGATTTTCTGATTTTTTTTAATTTCTTCAGCCAGTTTAAAAAGCAGGTCCCCGCCCTTCCCTTTATGAGTATAACCGAAAATACCGAATCTGACTCTACCGCCTTTAAAAGGCTTATAATCATAATCCCTGAAAAAATTATATGGAAGGCCGATAACACCCGTATAAGGCTTTAATTTCGGATATTTTTTTATAAGATTGTATCTGTTGTTTTCGCTCAGGAGAAGATATTTTATACTATCTGAATTAAAGAATAAAAATGGAAATCCGAACCAGTAAGGAAGGTTTAGAAGGTTCTTAATATCAGAAAAATAATGCAGGGGATTTATTGACGGCCTTGCTACTGTAAGCTGTTCAAGAATTCCATGCATGAGAATATATATTTTAATATTTTTATTTTTTTTTATTAATTTTTTCAGTATATAAAGTTTTGAAGCTGTACAGGACAGCAGGATCAATGTTGTAATTTTATTTTCATCACAAAAATAAAATATCCGTTTTAAAAATTCTGCGTCAGAACTTTTCCGCATAAAATCAGGAAGAGTTATATCTGGTATTTTCCATTCAAGGAATTTTATATTTTTTTTGTCAACAGAGGGTTTTAAAATCTCTATATGAGTCTTATCAGCAATAAAAATAATATCTCTGAAAATTTTTTTAAACAGAGATAAATATCCTTTATTTGCATCGGAGTGATTAATCCCTATACATTCAGGCTCACAGATTAGAACCATCAGAATTTTTCCATTATATCAGCAATCTGTTTTGATGCAGTACCGTCACCATATGGATTTACGGATTTGGACATTTTTTCATAGTATCTGATATCATTGAAAAGCATTTCAGTTTCTGTAAAAATCAGGTTACGGTCTGTTCCTACAAGCTTTGCTGTTCCGGCATCAACTCCCTCAGTCCTTTCCGTAAATTCTCTCATTACAAGAACCGGTTTTCCCAGCGACGGAGCCTCTTCCTGAATTCCGCCGGAATCTGTCAGAACGATATAAGATTTATTCATAAGCCAGATTAAATCAGGGTAATCGAGCGGTTCAATAAGATAAATATTTTTAACTCCGGATAGCATATTGTTAACAGTCTGCCTGATATTAGGATTCAGATGAACAGGATATACAATCTCGCAACCCTGAATTTTTTCTGATATATCCCTCAATGCGTTACAGATATTTTCAAACGGCTTGCCGAAACTTTCCCGCCTGTGGCCTGTAACAAGAATTATTTTTTTTGAGAAGTCAATATTTTTAAATTTTTCCTGTATCAGTTTCTCATCTTTTCCTGAGATTATATCCAGACCAAGAAAAAGTGCATCTATAACAGTATTACCTGAAACATGTACATTTTTTACAATCCCTTCTGACTTTAGATTTTCAAGAGCTTTTATTGTAGGAGGAAAATGGATTTCGGCCAGATGCCCGGCAAGAATCCTGTTCATCTCTTCCGGGAATGGTGAAAGTTTATTTCCGGTACGAAGGCCTGCCTCAATATGCACAACAGGTATTTTAAGGTAATAACCTGCAAGTGCTCCTGTAAATGCAGTCGTTGTATCCCCCTGTACAAAAATAAAATCAGGTTTCTCTTTGATAAGAACGGATTCTATACCCTTTAATGTTTCAGCTGTAATATCGAACAGTGTCTGATTTTTTTTCATAATATTCAGATCATAATCAGGATGTATACTGAAAAAACCAAGAACCTGATCCAGCATTTCACGGTGCTGTGCTGTAACGCATACCTTAACATCAAAGCAGTTATTTCTTCTTTCGAATTCTTTTACAAGAGGTGCCATCTTTATAGCTTCAGGCCTTGTACCGAAAATAAATAATATTTTTTTCATATTTTTTTAATTCCTGATTATATCAAGAACCTTCAACCACCTCTTTTCCCATGTATGTTCCCTGAGTGATCTTATCCTTGCATTCAATCCAATCTCAACCGCTTTTCCCGGATTAATTAAATAAAATCTAATTTTATCCAAAAGATCATTTTCATCTTTATAAAAAATAATTTCTTTCCCTTCTACAAAGTATTTTGCAAGATCTTCATTTGAGCTTGTAATATAAGCAGTTCCTGTCATTGGTACTTCGAAATCTCTTCCTTTTAAACTGACATTTTCAGCTTTTCCCATAAATCCGAAACCTAATGTTAATAAAGAATCGTGATAAATATCCAGCATTTCATTCTGGGATACTGATCCCCTTTCCCAACCAAGACCTGCTGTATAAACATCCACACCGTTACTTTGTAAAAATTTAATAACACTCTCTCTTACACCGTATTTTTGTCCAATAAAACTTACTGGTATTTTTCTTTTATTATTTGGTTTCGAAGATCCGAAAAAATCCTGATTGCCTCCTGGAGGCAGGAAGATCGATCGTGCCCCCGCTTTGTCATATTTTAAAACATCATTCATACACTGAGATGTAATACAAATATCATAAGCATCAGCTATTTCAGCGTTTCCTGCCCACCCGCTTTTTATTTTTCTGCCCCAGAAAGAATGAGAATCATCAAATCCGAAATTTATTGTTATTATACCCAGTCCATTAATTGCTTCAATAGTTTCACGAAAAACCCAGTTACCGGATAAATAGCTGAAAAAAATTTCAATCGGCTTCCTGTTGTGTTGTTTGGTAACAGCAGCCAAAAGATCTTTATTAAATTTATTTTTTGAAACAAGCTCCCAATCGGAAGAATACTGATTAAATTCATTTCCCCAATCATAATGGATTACTTCGGCAATATTTTTCCAGGAATCAACCAGCCCGGATTTCTCCCAGTTAACATTTTTTACTGCAATAAAAATTCGAGGGTTTTTTGAGGATATTTTTTTATCGTTGTGAGCAAGGTGTTTTCTAATTCTACCGATATAAACAGATTCATTATATTCAACAAGTTTATTTCTGAGTATAAAATTAAAAATTTTATCACGATTGAAGTATTGATGAAATTTGAAGAATATTTTATTAATCATTATATATTAAATTTTATAAATCACTACATCATTATTTTCAAAAACTGGTTTTAAATCCACAATAGGTTTAAAACTAAACTTTTTTGAAATAATTAAAAAACTGATATTATATTTTGATGTTTTTTTTCTAATCTCTTCTATGTTTCCTGCTGAAAAAATTTCATTATTAATTTTTATTCTCTTTTTAATAATTTCATCCTTATTTCCATACTGTAAATTAATTCGAGAAGGATATAAATATGAATATCCTTCTATAAAAGCCTGCCTTTCAGATAAAGCTGTATAATAAAAAAATCTTGCATCATTATGTGCTCTATATAATCTATTTGTTGCAAAAATATCATATTTATTACTGTTATTTTTCAACCAGATCATAGCTTCTTCATCAAATTTTGTCATTGAATAAATTGATGTCGGTCTATTTCTAATATTTAGCACATCTAAAATTGAAGACACTGAATTTTTACCAAAAAGAAAAAACATTGAAGCTGTTGATATTAGAGCTAAAGACTTGAATAGGCTTAATCCTTTTTTAAACATTTGATTAAATGCTGGTTTTCTATAAAAAAATTCGCCATTAAAATATTTATCAACTGCTAAAATTGAAATGAAAATTGACGAAGTCATTATAAAATATGCATGAGAACCACCAGCTGGGTGAAATGAAAAAAAAGAAATAATTATACCTGACAAAGCCATGCCATGAATAAAATATTGATCACCAGTTAATAGATTAAACCTTTTAAGATCTTCTATTAATTTTAATAAATAAAGTGTTGATTGAAATGGCAAGTAAATAAAAAAGCAAAGAGGAATAAATATAATAAATAAAAAATTTTCAATAAATATTTTATTTGATATAAATTCACCAATATTTATTATTTTAAAAATTAAGATTTCAAAAAAAGATCCCCTTAAGATCCCTCCCGGTAAAAATATTAAACTTGAACCACTACCAGCAAATAAAATTAAATATATAATAAAAAAAACAATACTTAATAAAATAATTAAATAAAAATTATATATATTCAGTTGTTTTCTGATAAACAAAAAAATACCAGTAACCCACATTACACTGAGAATCATAAGACCAGTAGATCCCTTAGACAATGTTATTAAAACAAAAGTAATTAGTATGGTACCCAAATATGCCCTGTTGAGATTAAATCTTTCTTTATAAGCTGCAAGAATTAATAAAACAAAAGCTATTGTAAGTATTAACGACAATGACATAGAATTACTGTTATTAATTATCATATAAGGAAAATTACCATTTATCAAAATAACAGATCCACTATAACAAAAACTTAAGCCGTTAAGAAATATAAAAATGAAAATAAATAAAATCTTCTGTTTGTTATCCTTGTAAATAAAATCTCCCAATTTATATACAGAGAAAACAATAAAAAAAAGAAAAACAGGTTGTATATAATAATGTTTAATATCAAATGCACTTATGTTTGTTATGATAGATAATATTCCAAGCAGCATATCATATAGGAAATGATATCTAAACTCTAAACCAGAAAAATGAATATCTAATGGAAGAAAATTCATTTTAAATGCATTGGCATTCCCTATATGCCATAAATCGTCAAAATCATATTCTATATTATTAATAATTGAAGCCTTAGGATAATTAAATATATAGCCGAATGTATAGGCTATAAGTAGTAAAGAAAATACTGCAAATAAAATGTAATATTGTTTATCTGCTTTATTTTTAAAAAAAATTTTAAGCTTTAATACATTAAATTTTTTTTTTATTAAAAAATATATTAGATAGATGTTAATAAAAACCGGGGATGTCAACTTCAGCAAAGCAAAATTTCCAATCGAAATTGATATGATATAGGATATTACAATGAATGCTAATCCCAGCATAAAGCTTATCAGTAGGGTAAATTTTTCAACCTCCCTGCTGATAGAAAAGATTTGAATTAGAACAAATCCAGGCAGTACTAAATATAAAACAATAATAGCTATAAACAATAATAAATCACTTAAACTTGCACCTGAAAAATTTAATGCAATTAAATAAAGAAAAAAGCTTATGAATAAAAAAGACATGTGAATCTTTTTTAATTTTAGAATCTTTTTAATCAATTCATTTAAATTTATATTAAATATATTATTTAAAATCATTTTCTGTCCGGTTATTTTTTTCATATAATCTTTAAATTTATAAACCAAAATCTATATAAGAATCATTATTCAGTTTATTGGTTTAATTCCTTCCTGAAATATGAAATCGTTTGATGCAAGGCTTCATTAAATGGTGTAAAATTATAAGAACCAAATAATTGTTCATATTTCTTTTTTGAACCGAAAAAAGACATTGCTTCATCTGCCCGATAAGGCAACTTGCCTAATTGAATATTACCTTTTCCAATAAACCTTTGTATAGACAGGGCCAAGTCTTTGACTTTAACAGGTATTCCGTTACATAAATTGATGGCTTTACCATTAATTAATTCTGGTGACTGAATCAAAAATTCCAGCATCTCACATAAATCCTTGACATATATAAAATCACGCGTCTGGTCTCCGGGTGATAAAGGTATATCATCATCTAATAAACAGCCTTTAATAAGTGAAGGTATGAGTTGTTCATTTTTCTGTCCGGGGCCAAAAGTTAAAAATGGACGGGCCCAGCACCATGGTATATTTCTTTGTGTTGCAATCATATGCACACCATAATATGCAGATATTTTCCCCCATCCATAAGGAGAGAAACAATATAGAGGCTGATCTTCTTCAAAAGGAGCCTGACCGTGTCCATATTCTTCGCAGGAACCTATAAAAAGTGCTAATTTGATTGATTTCGGTATTAATCTTGCCAGAGTTAATGCCGGCAAAACTGTGTTTACATATTGAATCTCAAAATGGTCAAGATTTCGTCCCGGTACAGCATATGAAGCCAGATGTATCAGAAAATCGGGATTTGTTTTTTCAAATATTTCCAGTAATTTTATTTCATCCAGAAGCTCACATGTATGGACGGCACAATGCATATTTGAAATATGCCTTCTGACGATCACATGCACTTCATAATCAAGCGAAAGTAAATAAGGGACGAGATGCGATCCGATAAAGCCGGTTGCACCGGTAATTATTATTTTTTCTGACATAATTTTTTTTATTTTTTTAACTTTAAATTTTCAGGATAAGTCTGTTCAATAAAACTATGGGGCCTATTTTTTACTTCTTCAAAAATCTTACCTACATACATACCGAGAATTCCAATAAATATTGACTGGACACCTGTCGAGAAAAGAATTACAAAAATTAATGTAAAAAAACCAGGAGTATCCCTCCCTGTTTTTAAAAAAATTATAAAATAAATTACAATTCCTAAAAAACTGAGAATTGATAAAATAAAACCGAACCAGGAAGCAAGTATCAATGGTTTACTTGAAAAAGATATTATACCGTCCCATGCCAACTGAACATAATCCTTCCACCTGAATTTACTTTCCCCTGCATAACGCGGCCTTCTTTCATACTCAAATCCGGTCTGTTGAAAACCAATATATGAGACCATGCCCCGTATATATAAATGGAATTCTTTCATATTGATAAACTTTTCAACTACAACTCTATCAAGAAGACGGAAATCACCCGCATCTACCGGCAAAGAAATACTTGATAACCAATTAATTATTCTGTAAAAAAACTTACGCTGCATAGTTATCAATCTTGACTCAATTCTTTTTTTCCTTATACCATAAACTACTTTATTTCCCTTTTCCCATAAATTTATCATTAGCGGAATAAAAGCAGGATCATCCTCTCCATCTACATCAAGTTGAATAATGGCATCTCCGAAGGAAGCTGCATAACCAGCCTGAATATTTGCCTGATAACCGAAATTTCTACTTAGCCGGATTGCTTTTACAGAATGGTCTTTATCTGCAATAGACATGGCAATATCAAATGAACCATCAGTGCTGTGATTATCCATTAATATAATTTCAAATTTATACTTGGATAATTTTTCTTTCATTACCTGAATAAGTTCATTATATATTTTCGGTATATTCTCCTTTTCATTATAAAATGGTATTATAATAGATATTTTTTTCATTAAATAATTATCTCCTCAATTTTAAAAATTTTTTACATTTATTATATTTTTTTATGGAATACCCAAAATTTATTTAATAAAAAATTCAACGGTACTGTAATCATTAAAATTACAACTGGAGCTATAAATTTTGAAATGGTTAACATCTCAATCAATATATACATTAACCATGTTGTTAATATGAATGAAAAACCATAAGTTAAATAGTATCGTATAATTTCTTGTATTGAGTTTTTGTTTTTTTTGAAAACCCATATTTTATTAAGAATAAAACCAATTATTGAACTTAAAAAATATCCAATAATAATTGAAATTAAATAATTTACATTTATAAAAATTAAAATATAATAAATTAATAGATAAAGTGAAGTATTAATTACACCTACGAAACTGAATTTTAAAAACTGTATAATTAAAATATATAAATCTTGTATTTTTATAACTTATTCATCCATTCATCTATCATATCTGACAGTGTTAACTCAAGATTGTATAATAGTTTCCAATCTGTCTGTTTCTTCATTTTTTCATTGGAACCGATAATTGTCCAGTTATCATTCGGCCTGACCAGAAAATCATCTACTTCAACTGTTACATCAATTTGAAGTTTGCGGGCAATCAGATCAATTATATTTCTTAAAGAATGTCCTGATCCGCTGCAGATATTATAAACTTCACCATTAATACCGCTTTTCAATAAATTGTAATATCCGTTGCAAACATCTCTGACATCTGTAAAATCCCGCACTATTGAAACATTTCCAGCTTTCAAAACATTATCTTTCAAAATCCCCTTTTTTATTTCAACTAATTGTTTTATAATGGAAGGTATTACAAAAACATCTCTTTGCCCCGGACCGATATGATTGAATGATCTTGTCATCACAATATCAAGCCCGTAACCATTAACATATATTTTCGACATCAGTTCCTGGGATACTCGTGCAACTGCATAGGGACTTTGAGGATCAAACTGATAATCTTCTTTAAGCGGCAGGTTTGAATTATTTATATTGCCGTAAATTTCAGAAGATCCGACCGACAGCACGCGGCAGTTAATTTTATTTTTCCTGATAGACTCAATAATATTAAGATAAATATTTAAATTGTTATTATAACTGTTAACCGGCTCCTGCCAGCTGTATGCAACACTGCTCAGCGAAGCAAGATGCAAAATATAATCAGGATTAAAATCAGTCAGTACCTTTTCCACGTTATCAATTATCTGCAGATCAACTTTTGAAAAATTGATTTTAATATTTTTATATAAATTCAGGACAGATGAAGATTCGATATCCAAACCCAGAATTTCCGCATCAATCGAATTTAATTCAAGGAAATCCAGAAAATGCCTGCTTACAAAACCGGAAAACCCTGTAATCAAAAATTTTTTAATCATATATTAATCTTTTCCTTTTAATATTGATATAAATCTCTCAGCAGATTTTTCCCAGGTCAATAAAGAAGATTGCTTCAGGCCGGATTTTGAAAGAGAAAGCCGTAAATTTTTATTTTTTTCCAGTTCAATGATTGCAGATGAAAAATTTTCAACATCATCAGGCTCAATATAAACCACTGCATCCCCGCAGATTTCAGGTATTGATGTATATCTTGCTGTAATGACCGGGCATCCCAATGACATTGCCTCCAATGGAGGCAGTCCGAAACCTTCATACTTTGAAGGATAAATCAGTGCAGTTGCTTCTTTAATATATCTGATTAGATCTTCATCATCAATATACCCGGATTCTGATATAATCCCGGTTTTTTTCCCCTCTTCAAGGTTTGCTTCAAATTCTTCAGATATAAATAATTTTTGGCCGACTATTTTTAATCTGCTGGTTATTTTTCCTGTTTTATGAAGATTCAAAAACAGCTTGACCAGTTTATGAATATTTTTCCTTGGATCATACCCACCAAGATAAATGAAATATTGTTCATCCGGATTTTTTTTATCAGCAGATAAGATTTTCCTGTTTAAAGTTGGACCGAATTGATTTACAGTAATATCATATTTACCGGAAATATTATTCAATATCTGCTTTTTTGAATATACGGAATCAGTAAAAATTATATCGCATTTATTCAGATCCTTCCATGTATTATATCTGTAAAAAATCTTCCATATTTTCTCACGAAATCCCGAACCGAAATAATTCGGGATTTCAAGCGGAAGAACATCATGTATTGTTGCAGCTACTTTTATATTTTTTTTAATACCTGCTGGAACCTTCCCATTATTCGGGAAATGGACAAAATCAGGACTGACAGCATTTATTTTTCCTGCAAGCAATATTCTCCATTCCTTTTCAGACAAATCCTCACCAAACTGAACTGTCTTAATAAGTTTATTCAGATTTGAAGTTAATTTCTTTCTATGCAGTCCTATAAATTCTATATTCCTATCCATTTTCAAACAGGCTTCATACAAAAATATTGTCGATTTTGCTATTCCTGTGAAAAAGTTTTCAAACACAGTAGCATCAAATAAAATTTTCAAAAATTTTTCCTGCTTTATTTTTAAAATCAGCTGATTCATAATCCGCGATAATTTCAATCATCTTTTCAAAAGAGACTTTCGGGCTCCATCCGGTTCGCAATTTTAATTTTCCGGGATTTCCTGTTATCGGTTTTCTTCTCCTGAATAAAGCGGATTTGTTTTCTTCAATATGATCCTTCCAGTCTAATCCGAAATATTTAAAAGCTGTTTCAGCAAAATATCCAACCGTGTGCTTTTTTCCGGAAGCAATTATAAAATCATCCGGTTTATCAAGATTTAATATCCGCCAGGCTGCATCAACATAATCTGGTGCATATCCCCAATCCGTTTCGGATGATAAATCACCTATTGAAAGTTTTTCACTGCTGCCATTATTAATTCTTACAGCTGAATTAATAATCTTTCTTGAAAGGAATTTATCCTGTCTGTATATAGATTCATGATTAAACATGATACCGACAGATGCGAACACTCCGTAAGTATTCCTGTAATAGCGGCATATCTGCAAGCCGTCAAATTTTGTTATACCATAAACGCTGTCAGGATTGCATTTTGATGTTTCATCAACCAGCTCATCTTCATTTTCGCCGAATATTAAAGATGATGAAGCATAAAATAATTTTGTTTTTCCGGAATATTTTTTAACCGCATCCAGAAAATTCACCAGGGAGAAAACATTTATTCTGTAGCTTTCCGAAAACAGCTTTGCATCATCTGAAGTATTCTGCTCTGATGAGTGATGATATGCTGCAAAATAGTATATTTCATCAGGTTGTATTTCTCGTACTAATTCATTAATATCTGATGTGCATGAAATATCAATTTTTCTATCATAAGACACCTTATCCTGTAAATAAATTTCTGAATCTATTCCAGTAACGGAATATTTTTTTTCAGCAAGATATTCTGTCAGAAGCCTTCCATCCTGTCCATTACACCCGACGATCAGGGCTTTCTTCACTCGAAAACACCAATAACCGGAAGAGGGAAAAGCAGTTTGCATCCGCTTTTTCTTATATATTCTGTTTCTTTTTCTACAATAAATTCCTTGAAATGCCACGGCAGAACAAGAAGATAATCAGGTTTATAAGTTTTTACTTCAGCTTCAGAAATAATCTTTATTAAAGTCCCGGGGGTATAACTTCCGAACTTATCCTCATTCACTTCTGCTATATACGGAATATCTTTTTCAGTAATACCGCAATACTGAAGAATAACATTGCCTTTTGTCGAAGCCCCATAACCAAATATTTTTTTCCCGGATGCATTAACATCTTTAATGAATTTTATAAAGTCTGTTTTATGTTTTAATATATTGTTATTAAATCTTTTATATAAATCGAGCGAATTAAATCCTTCATTTTCTTCATCATCCAGAATTTTATCAATAAGACCGGCTGCTTCAGCAAATTTTGAATTTTTCTTTGAAACAATGATTGAAAAACTGCCTCCATTTATATCATTAAACTCAACATCAATTATTTTAAAGCCGACCTTATCACACATGTATTTAATCTGTTTCAGTGAATAATACTCCAGGTGCTCATGACAGATTGTATCATATGAATTCATCCTTATCATTTCAGGCATATAGCTCTGCTCAAAGACCCAGATTCCATTGTCGTCAAGAACTTCATAAATCTGAGAAACAAAATCCAGAGGGTTTTCCAGATCGTAAAACATGGAAATAGAAGTCACAATTTTAGCTTTCTTATTTCCATATTTTGCGGATATAAGGCTGGCAGAAAAAAAATCAGGAATCAGGCGTATATGTGAAGGATAATACGAGCTGAATTTCACACCTGTAGGATCCACCCCGACAAGATTGGAAAAGTTTTGCGGATATCCCTGGAGAAGAGTGCTGTCATTGCTTCCGATATCAATTATAAGATCATCATGAGCAGGAGATGCAATTTCAATATTCTTCCTGACCTTTTTTTGCAGGTGCTCAATCATGGATTTATTTAATCCTGAACGGTACCCGTAATTCTTACCATATAATCTGCTTAAATCATAATTATGCTTAAGCTGTAAAAGACCGCAAACATGATTATCTCCATGACATTTCACAAGAACAAGCGGGCCTGATCCAACCTCTTCTTCTTTTGATTTAGGAAATACTCCAGTTAAAGCCATATCACCCAGATCTACAACATCGACAAGATCTGAGTTACCGCATATACGGCATTTCTTTATTTCATTATATAGTTTATTCATATTTTTTATCCAGTAATACTTTTTATAATTTCAATTCTAATTAATTTGTATGAATCTCTTTATACAAATTTATATAATTTTCAGTCATAATTTCTATGGAAAATTTTTCTTCAATTATTCTTCTTGATATTTCCCCTGATTTTTCCCGCAATTTCTCATCACTTATATACATCCTCAATCCTGTCATCAGGTCATTGAAATCTTTATGTCTTGCAACATACCCGGATTTCATATGATCAACAATTTCAGGTATGCCACCTGTATCAAATGTAACTACCGGCGTCCTGCATGCCATTGCTTCCGCCACGACAAGACCGAAAGTATCCTCGATAGAAGGATATAAAAAAATATCAGCAGCGGAATAATACATCGCCAGTTTCTCTTTTGAATCTGTAAACGGAATATCAATCCTGCTGGAAGTTATTTTTTCAGTCTCTCCACCGATAAAAACAAACAACAGATTCTTTTCATCTTTTAAAAGATTATAGGCATCAACTACATAATTTCCGCCTTTCCCTGGATTATTAATTCCGCCGAATGCGCAGAACATAATTATTATTTTACGAGATGGAAGCCCGTGAATTTTTCTTGATTCTTTTTTATCAGCCGGTTTGAAAATTTTATCATCAATACCGTTATAAATACGTTTAATCTTTTTCCCTCTTAAAATGCTTCTCCTGACTTTATTATAAAGGTAGTCAGACGGGACAGTAATAATGAGATCGCTTTTATTGATTATCTTTTCCTTCAACCCAAGCAGTATCTGTGGGGTTTTCCTTCCAAAAGGTTTATATGAAGCCGGATAAGGACAAAAGCTGCAGTTTTCAGTCCACCTTTCACAATCTGTTGATCCCCCGCAATGACAGGTAAAAGCTTTTACATCGTGCAATGTCCATAATGTTTTTTTCCTGCCGGTCAGAAACGGCAATAAAAGAATTGAAAAGTAATTCCCATGAATATTGTGAAGATGGACTATGTTTGAAAATTTAAAATAATCATCATGAAGTATGGAAAATGAATTGAAATTTAAAATATCTTCAACATTTAATGTGTTGTTTATTTTTTGAAAAAATTTTGCCAGATAAGAATCTGCATATTTTATTTTTTTTATATTCTCAATATCTGAATACTTCTGCTCGCATAAATACCTTGCCGGATATTTTCTTTTTAATAGGCCATTAAAAACATCAAGTGCAATCCTTGCGGCTCCTCCCCTGTTATCGGATGAATTGACCATGAGAACTGAAATGCCGGATTCATCCTGTGATTTTTTTTTCTTACCGGTTGTTCTTAATTTTAAAAAAAAAGTATATGAAATAATAACTAAAATTAAAAAAAACAGTCCCGGCAGTTTTAAAAAAAATTTTATATATAACATCTTATATGGCTGAGTTCAAATCAATTTTCTGAATTTCAGATAAATTTTTCTTAATATCCATCTGATTGAATATGGCACCACAAGCAATTCTCCGCTTAATGGATACAGTTTCAAAGCAGGGCTTAATACGTCCCTTAGTATAATATACGGCAGCAGCACTCTTCTAATCCCCTGAACAACAATAAGATATTTATCAATAATTTCCTGGAATAGACTTTTATTTTTCCTGAAGCCTTTATATACATAATAATCAAACCAGATGTATGCTTTCTGGATCTGTTTTTTGCTGAAATCAGGAAAATTTAAAGCAGCGGAAATTCTTTCCTTTTCAGTCTCCAGAAGATTTTCCGGAAGAAACCCGTTTATGCGGCAGACATTGTATAAGTCAGTTCCCGGATACGGATAAAATATCGATAATAAATGCCAGTCCGGCTGACAGATTCTGTTGATCCTTACAGTTTCAGTGAAGTCCCATATTTTTTCGAAAGGCAATCCGATTAAATTGAATATTGCAATTTTAAATCCGTATTTTTTCGCAATCTCAACCGTATTGAGAAAATCTTCATTTGAATAATTTCTTTTTAAAACATCAAGTCTAATAGCTTCGCTTCCCGATTCAAGTCCGAAATTAATAAACCTGAAATTGCTTTTTTTTAATGCGGAAAATAATTCCTCCGTTCTCTGTATATTCGGTGTTATACGGTAATTAACTCCGAATGTTAACAGTCTGGAAAGCTTTGAATTGAAAGCAGATAACTTATCAGCTAATTCAAGCGCCCAGTCAACATTTACGCCTATTGTTTCAACTTCAAAATAAACCTCATCGAGATACGGAAACTGAACAAGCAGGCTCTTTATTTCACTGATTACTTTATCAACAGACCGGAATCGGACATATTTCCCGTCTGCAAGTTTTTTCAATGAATGGTTACTGCAGTAAGTGCATAAAAAAGGGCATCCACGACCAAGTAAAACAGATAAACGCTTAACAGGATTTTTCAGATCAACCCATTCCATCCATATATCACGGTCAGCTTGAGGTATTACATCAATATCCGGAATAAATGGCCTTGTGGGATTTTTCTCAATACCATTATTCTGCTTTATCCATAAATTTTTTATTCCTGAAGGCCTTATATTATTTTCAAGCTGATTTAAAGCTTCTATAACCGGATACTCGCCTTCACCAATACATAGTGCATCAAATGTTTCCAGCATTGAATCATGCGGCATAATTGAAACATGAGGCCCGCCAATTATAAAAAAAACATTTCTTTTAAGAATTGTTTTCATATAAACGGCAATTTTTTTTATAAAAGTATATTCACTGGCTACTGCTGTAAAACAAATCATATCAGGATCGAATTCATTCATATATGCATCTATCATGCTGAATTCGCTGTTTCTCGTCAAAACAAGCAGACGGGTATTGTGTCCGTACTGTTTTAAAAAAGAAGAAATAAATGATATGCCAAATTGAATAACTTCAAAATCACCGAGTGGTTTTTCGGATGAAAAAGGAGATTCCTTGGTATATACGAATAATACGCGCATTTAACTGCTCCGATTTTACTGCGATTAAATTGATCCGGTTTGTGACAAGAAGATAAGTTAAATCCTGATTGCTTTTATTTAAATATAAAATATATTATTTAATTTTCCTAAAAAGATAATCATTGTGCGAACCGTCCCAATTTGGAAAATCTTTCTTATTATAATTGGATAAATTTTCCACCATTTCATATCCTTTGCCTGTCAGATATTTCAGGATTAAATCATATTGATCAATATATACTTCGCATAAGATATACTGCGGTGATATTGTTTCAAAATTTAACCCTTTAAAAACTTCCAGTTCATATCCTTCAACATCAAGAGAAATAAAATCAACTTTGTTAATATTATTTTTTCTGAGAAGTTCTTCAAGTGTATAAACCGGAACTTTATTTTTTATTCTGGTCAGCCTGTATTTCAGCAGAGATAATATCTTTAATATATACATCCTTGCTGAATTATTTAATATATATCTCCTTTCTCTCATTCCGGCAACACTTGAAGTCATGCTTCCGTTAAAATCACCTTTAATAAATTTATCCTTGTAATCACTTGATACAAGAGCTCCATGAACTACTATGGATTCCGGACGGTTGTCTTTACATTTTAAATAGGTTTCATAATGAGGTTCAACGAGCAGGCCCTTCCATCCGAAATAATCAGCAAATATTTTTGTATTTGACTGTGTTATGCCGTCATTGGCGCCGGCTTCAATAAAAAATCCGTTTGGAAAATTCAGATATTTCTTCAGCTTAATATCAAGATTATATAAAGCCATTGTTCTGTTATCTTTCAAAAATTCTTCTTTAGTTAGCATTTCATTTCCCTGATTTTTTTATTCTATTCCTTAATTTGATAAGTACCCGAACAAGAAGACTCCAGAAATATCTTAAATCAATGATATTAAAGTGATAGCAGTCATATCGCCATGTGAATTTCATTTTCCTGACATGATAATAATCTTTTAAATCAATTTCAGAATCTCCAATCCAGCTTTTTTTCATATCATTGTAATATATATCATCAGGATTTTGAGAAGTATGAGATGCTCCATCCCAGCCAAAATCAAATGATCTGCTGCAGTATGGCATTATTACAAATCCCCTTCTTATCCATGGTTCTATCTGGTAATCAAAATCATCATCAATCGGAGTTTTCCAGTAAATCCGCAGGCTATTCCAAATTTTCCTGTTTATACTCCATCCCTTTCCAACTCCATACCTGAATTTACTGTAATGATATAACTTGCTTTTATCAAATCTTTCTTTTGAAAACGCATTTATACCTTTAAAAAAAATATTATTCCGGAATTTATAATGCATTTTTTCACAGAAATAAAGAAAATCGTACCCGAGCAGTATATCGTCTTCAACAACTACTATAAAATCAGCCTTATGTTCAATAAAGGTTTTTTCAATACCATAACGCATATTGCTGTTGATTTTAAATTTTATGCTGACTGTTTTATCATAATCTGTAGAATAATGAAAAGTCTTTATCCATGTTATATTATCGATTATTTTCCTAACTTCGTTATTACCTTCCTGTCTTACTACGATCAACTGATATTCTGAAATATTTTTTATTTTTTTTAGATTATCTAAAACTTTACCGGTATTTTCTGGACGGTTATATGCAATAAGCAGAATAAATTTATTCATTATTATTTGATAGAATATCTGAGTAAATTTTTAGTAATTTAGCATTTCTTTTCCAAAATGATCCTTCTGAATTAGCATAAGCATAAGACCTTAAACATAATTCATAAACTTTATCAGGATTTTTATTAAAATCAATAAAAGTATTTAAAAAACCATCAACTACTGTTTCAAATTCACCTTTATTTTTGCTTTCAGCAATTTGATCAAAAAAATCGTTAAAAGTTTTCCACCTAATACCATATCCAAATGTATCATAGAAATAAAAAGGTACATCAATAACTATGCAGTTATTAAATAAATTGTGGCCTTCAGACCTTTGATTCCTCATCGTTATAACAGTTAAACCATTTTCGAAAGCTTCAGAAATATTAGCTCCCCCATCAACATGCAATGGAGCAATACTAATATCACATAATGAATGCAATTTTATTTTTTCATTTACTGACAAAGGGGCTTTTTTGATATGGATAATATTAGACTTTCTCATTTTCTCTTCATAACTTGAAGGAATATCCGGGCAAGCAAGGTATAAAGTATTCTTCATGCCGGTTTTGAAAAATCTCAGCCAGGCTTCTATAACAAGATCAACACCTTTTTTCTGAAAATCGCTGGCAAGACAGATATAATTAAATTCATTATCTCTTATCCTCTTAATTTTACTGATCCAGTCAACTCTTGCGTATAACGCCCCTATATTTATTATTTCACATTTATCAATAATTGAATGGATATTCCCATAATAATAATCAAAAAGCTTCATCTGGCCAGGCGATTCAACAATAATTTTTTTACACAATGGATTTAAATAAACTTCAGCAATTTCATTGTGTCTTTCAATGTTTTCCCATGGTTCTGATTTACTTGCAGGAGCATAAGGATGATCATTTGGTTCTAATATAAAAGGTTTTTCTAATTTTCGCGGATGATGAATCCAATGGCATAATCTTGCATTCTTGTAATTATCATATATTAATGGTGAAAAATTATAGTATGTTCTTTTAAAAAATGGATGAACATATTCAGATTCATATTTATAATTAAAAAAAATGCTCTTTACATTACAATATTTTTTCCTATAAAAAACTTCGTATGAATATTTAATATAAAGTAATAATTTATTTATTTTTAACTTGTAATAAATTTTAAAAAAAATTTTATAAAAAATATTTCTCTTTTTTTGAAAAGCCTGGATGCTCATATTAAATCCTTGATATTATACAGCTGAAAATTATGATTAATTTAATGAACATCACATATGAATCAGAAACGATATTTATTATAAATAATATCACTTTTTTATTAAAAAAGCTACTTTGTCAATTTTTGTTTTTTCTATAAATAGATAATTAGTTTCCGTAGTATTATCATCAACAGTTATAAATGGTTTTAATTGATTTTCATTAATAGTAAAACATAAATAATTTCTAGATGTAAAAAAATTTATTAGATCATTTGGATGATAATTGAATTTTGCAGACCATTTTCTTAAAATTTCAGTAAAAACCATTGGTTTATAAATTTCTAAAACTTTCTCTCCACCTTGAAATACCAGTAATTCAGCTCCCTCAACATCACATTTTATAAAATCAATTCTAGTATTTGTCTGATTAATAAAATCATCTAATCTGAAAACTTTCGAACTAACCTTTTCTACAGAATTATCGTCTAATTCTGATAAATTTGCCAAAGAAGCATTACCTGAGCCTTCCTTGTAATAATAAAACTCAATATTTTTTTCTTCATTGGAAAATCCAAAATTATATGCATTAATATTGTTAATATTATTTAATGCTAAATTGCGTTGAAAATAACTATAAGTCTTTGGAATTGGTTCAAAAGAATAAATTTTCATTTTGCGGAATAATTTGGCAATATGCATTGAATAAAAACCAATATTTGCCCCAATATCAAAAAAATGCAAATCATCATGATTAATAATATTTAACAATTTAATAATCATATTTAATTCTTCATTTTCATAATCTCCAAAATTCAAGATTTCAATTGGAATTATTCTTTTATCATCTACATCAACAATCATCTTAATTCCATGAGATTTTGTTTTAATAACTATTTGATAATTATAAATCTCTATAGATTCAATATCAGCATCATTAATAAAATCCATATATTGAAATAATTTTTTATGCTCATTATGCATTTCATTTATAAAATTCTGTTTGTTGGTTTTATAATTTAAAAAATTATTTTTTATGTGAGTTAAAGCCATCCATTTACCTCTGCTATTTATTTAAATTATTTCTTCAAAATATTCGATTGTTCTTTTAAAACCCTCTTCTATAGAAATTACAGGATGCCATCCCAGGTTATTTATTTTATTAATATTTGGACAATTACGCACAATATTTGTTCTTAAATAATTATCATTCCCAAAATCTTTTTTTATTATTGATAAATTCTTTTCAGGAAAAGTATTTATCAATAATTCAGCCAGTTCTAATATGCTTATATCTTTGTCAAAACCAACATTGTAGGCTTCAGCATTTTTCCCTTTTAATATAACTGTAAAAAAACCAATAATTACATCAGATATATAGCAAAAAGGACGCCGAACACTCCCATCACTTGTTAATACAATATCTTCGTTATTAATAATATTTTTTATAAAATCAGCAAAAACTCTACCGTCATTCAACATCAATCCAGGACCATAAGTATGAAATGGGCGAACAATTTTCGCCGGCACTTTATGTTGATGGAAGTATCCAACACATAAATTTTCTCCCATTCGTTTGCTTTCTGCATAGCAATTGCTGATATCCATTGGATCAATATAACCGTAATCATTTTCTTTTATCAATAAATGAACATGATTATTCTGACGGCCATACACCTCTCCACTGCTAATAAAAAGAAAGCTTTCTATATTTTTTTTTATCGCAAACTCCAAAAGATTTTTAGTACCTATTATATTAGGTAACGCAGTCCCAACCGGGTCTGATTTATAATATTTTGGACTTGCCTGGCTTGCAGCATGGATAATATAATCAATTTTATCTTCATATGTAATAGGGTCACAAATATCCTGAACAACTATATTCAAGTCATCCCGATTACTATAATTTGAAAATCTCTTTAGTGCTTTTTCAAAATTTCTAACATAAGCAACAATTGAAATATTAAAATCCAGTTTTTCATTTAAATATAATAATGTTTCAACTATATAAGATGGAATAAATCCGTTAGCACCGGTTATCAGAACAGTTTTTGATTTTAAATTATTCCACGGAATTTCTGCATGAATAATTGATTCTAAATCTTCCTCAATAATTTTTCTATTCATATTTAGTATTATTCATCTAATGGCTTTACGATCATTTCTTTATAAAATTCTTTTCTGTCAAGAAATGGATACATATCTTCAAGCGGCTTTGATATCATTCTACCATCAGGCATTCGTTGAGAACTAACAGCAGGAACTACTTCTTGATTTTGAGGACATATTACTTCACATATTACTGCATTAGGATGATTAAGAACTTTTTCAATTATGCTATCTAACTTTTTTGATTTATCTACGTAATAATATTTAATTCCAAATGCTTTTGCAATCTTTTTTAAACTGGGAAAAGACAATCCGCTTTTTTCATCCGTCCCTATAAACCTATTATCAAAAAATTTAATCTGTGTTGTTCTAATAGAAAGATAACCATTATTATTCCAGACAAAAATTTTAATTGGTAATTTATTATAGACTATTGTTTGAAGCTCCTGCAGATTCATCTGAAATGATCCATCACCTGTTATCCCGATTACTTCTTTATTTTTTCTTGCTACACTGACACCTATACAAGCTGGAATTGTAAATCCCATCTCAGCTTGACCGCCTGAAGTAATATATCTTTGATTATCTTTTAATTTTAATGCTTGAGATGTAACATAAAAAGCTGAACCTGCATCACTTACAACAACAGAGTCAAATTTAAGATTTTTAGATAACTTATCAATAAAATAATACATATTAATTCCATTTTGATCTTCTTCGTATCCCGGTAAACAAATTGGCCAATTTGTTTTCCATCTATTGCATGTTTCAATCCAACTCTTCATATCTTGAATTTCAATATTTTTAATTAAGGCAAAAAACTTTTCTAATGAAGCATTAATAATAAAATCAATTCTTGAACTACTTTTCTTATGTTCATACGGGTCTATATCTACAGCAATTACTTTTGCTTCTCTTGCAAACTGTCCTGGATCGTAACCGGTCATTGCAACTGGCAGTCGTGTTCCAAGCGCTATAACCAAATCTGAATTCTGAAGGGCAAAATTGCCTGCTCTGTCACCTTTTATTCCAATTCGTCCTATATTTAATTTATGATTACTTGGTAATAAATCTATTGCTAGATAAGAAGTCACAAATGGAATATTATATTTTTCAATAAACGATTTAAAATTATTAATAGATGAAGAAAGCCTAATGCCATTTCCAGCTATAATAATTGGACGTTTAGCATTCATTAATAAATTTTCTATAAATCTAAGTTCCTCCGCAAAAGGTTCTTCTTTATAATCTTTAATTATTTCATCTTGATCAAAATTTTTTAAATTCATTTCATCAATCATTGAACCTTGAATATCCATTGGAACATCGATCCAAACTGGCCCAGGACGCCCATGTGTTGCAAGGTATACTGCTTTTTCCAAATGATATAAAATATCATTTGGGTTATCTATTGTTACTGCATATTTGGTTAATGATGAAACAATCGGTATAATATTTGCTTCCTGCACTCCAACCTGTCTTAATGGAAGATTAGCATAACCAATAGAATCTTTTCTTTTAACTTGACCAGAAATAAAAATACACGGTAAATTATCCTGCCAGGCATCCAATAAGCCGGTAATTGTATTTGTACTTCCACAACCTGTTGTTGCATATACCACTGCACAACTATTTTTATATTTTGAATAACCTACAGCAGCCATCGCACTTGCTTGTTCATGATGATTGCAGATTGCATTAATATTTTTATTTATAGCTACTCCGTCATTTAAAAACATGGCTCCACCACCAGTAACCATAAAAACATCATTTATACCCAGATTTTCTATATATTTTGAAATATAATCCGCAACTCGCATTAATAATTACCCCAAATAATTTTTTAAAGACTTTCGATTGTATCTTTTATTCTCTTTAACCCTTCAATAATTCTTTCTTCAGAAGTTGCACAGGATAATCTAACATAACCTTGTCCAAAATTACCGAAATTCGAACCCGGCAATAATGCTACTCTTGCTTTCTCAATCATTATATCAGCAAATTCTTCACTGGACAATCCAGTTTTTTTAATATTTGGAAAAACATAAAAAGTTCCTCCCGGTTTCAAGCATGAAATTCCTTTTATTTTATTCAATCCCTCAACCATAATATCTCTTCTTTTTTTATATTCCTGCATCATTTTTCTTGCATCAGATTGATCTCCAATAATAGCTTCAATACCAGCTCTTTGAATAAATGGTGAAACACAGGATGAAGTTGTCTGCAGCAATAATGCCATTTTATCAATAACATCTTCAGGTGCTATAGCAACACCCAATCTCCAGCCAGTCATAGCAAATGCTTTACTAAAGCCATTTGCAACTATTGTTCTTTTTTTACAGGAATCAAAACTTCCGGGACTTTTAAAACCAATATTGTCATCGAAAATCATTCTAACATATATTTCATCACTATATAGATATAAATCAAATTCTTCCGCGATCTCTGCAACCTCGTTTATTTCTTTCTGTGTCATTAAAGCTCCAGTTGGATTTTGTGGTGAATTAATAATAATCATCCTAGTCTTTTTTGTTATAGACTTTCTAATATCATCCGGATTCATTCTAAATGAATTTTCTTCTCTTAATGGAACCCGAACTGGAACAGCTCCGCAAAAATTAATTACTGAATAATATGTTGGAAATCCCGGATCAGGAACAATAATTTCATCACCAGAATTGACTAAGCAGCTTACTGCGTAATAAATTAATATATTTGCTCCCGGTGTAACCAATACTTGTTCAACAGATGGGCGAAATCCTCGAGACTTTGAAGTAGTTTCAGAAATTAATTCTCTAAAATCGTACAATCCATAAGAGCTGGTATAATGTGTTTCACTTTTATTGATTGAATCAATTGCTGCACATTTAATATTTGCCGGTGTATCAAAATCCGGATCTCCTATCTCAAAATGAACAAAATCAATACCCTGCCTTTCCAGTTCTTGAACTTTGGCAAGAACCTTAAACATTGGCTGGCCTTCTAATTTATATGCTGAATCAGATAATCTGTATAGCATTATAATTCTCCAAATTTATTAAAAACTAAATTATTTTCAAAATTGACTTTTAATAAACTCATACACTTTCCCAATCATATAATCAATCTTCTCATCAGTCATTCCAGGATATACCCCAACCCAGAAACTATCATTCATAATTTTATCTGTATTTTTAAGATCTTCCGCAATCCTGAAATCTTTATCCAATATCAATTCATTAAAACAAGGATGCCTTGTTATATTTCCTGCAAATAAATTCCTTGTCTGAATATTGTTATTTTCAAGATATTCAACAATATCATTTCGTGAAAACTTCACTCCATCTTTTAATGTTATCAGAAAGCCGAACCAGCTCGGATCACTTCCAGGAGTTGCTTCGGGCAGAATAAAATATTTATCCAGATCTTTCAAACCGGCAAATAGTTTTTTAAAGTTTTCTTTACGTCTGCTTGTAAAACCATCCAACTTTTCAAGCTGAGCACATCCGATAGCAGCCTGCATATCAGTTGCTTTCAAATTATAACCGAAATGACTGTAAACATATTTATGATCGTATCCAAACGGAAGTGAACCGTATTGACCCGAGAAACGGTTATTACATGTATTATCCCTGCCGCTGTCGCACCAGCAGTCCCTTCCCCAGTCTCTTATAGATAAAATTATTTTCTTCAGCAGAGGATTGCCGGTATAAACTGCGCCCCCTTCACCCATAGTCATATGATGCGGCGGATAAAAACTGCTGGTTCCTATATCCCCCCATGTTCCTGTAAGCTTTCCTTTATACCTTGAACCAAGCGCATCGCAATTGTCTTCGATTAGCCATAAATTATATTTTCCGCAAAATGATTTAACTTTATCAATATCAAATGGATTACCGAGAGTATGTGCTATCATTACAGCTTTTGTTTTTTCTGAACAGGCTGATTCAAGCTGATTAACATCTATATTAAATGTATTCAAATCAACATCAACAAAAACAGGAACTGCTCCGTATTGTATAATCGGTGCTACTGTAGTCGGGAATCCTGCAGCAACAGTAATTATTTCATTACCTCGCCTTATCTGTCTTTCTTTTAAAAGCGGTGATGTCAATGCCATAAATGCAAGCAGGTTCGCAGACGATCCGGAATTTACCAGATATGCAAACTTCACTCCAAGATATTCCGCAAAATTCTTTTCAAATAATGCCGACCATTTTCCGTATGTGAGCCAGAAGTCAAGTGAGGAATCGACAAGATTCATCACTTCTTTTTCATCATAAACACGACCGGCATAATTAATACGGGATTTCATGGGCTCAAAAATAAAATTTTCTTCTTCAGAATATGAATTATAAAATTCCTTTACTTTTTCAATAATTTCAGCTTTTATATCTTCACTTTTTCTCATTCATATATACCTTAACCTGATTCAGACATACATCATGTAAACTATTATTGCCTGATTTAAATTGTAAAGTCCATTCAATGATTTTTTCAAGGGCTGTATCAAGATTCCATTTAGGCTGCCATACAAGCTGCTTTTTTGCTTTTGAGCAATCCAGTTTTAAATAATTTGCTTCGTGCGGATGATCGCCTTTATCAATTTCATAAGTCTGATTATTACCCCATAGTCTGCACATTTTTTCCACAATATACTCGACTGATTTTGCATCGGAATCATCCGGGCCGAAATTCCATGATTCAGCAAATTTTATTCCTTCTTCATATAATGCTTTAGCAAGCAAAAGATAACCATTTAACGGTTCAAAAATGTGCTGCCACGGCCTGATTGAATGAGGATTTCTAATTAAAACTTTTTCTTTATTTAAAAATGATTTTATTATATCCGGTATAAGTCTATCAGTTGCAAAGTCACCGCCGCCGATTACATTACCTGCTCTTACGGAAGCAAGTGCTACATTATGTTTTTTACCAAATTGTATTGGATTAAAAAAAGAATTTCTATATGAAGAAGTTACGAGTTCAGAGCAGGCTTTACTGTTTGAATACGGATCGTATCCGCCAAGTGGTTCATTTTCCCTGTAACCCCAAATCCATTCTTTGTTTTCATAGCATTTATCCGTAGTTACATTTACAACTGCTCTAACTGTTTCGCAATTCCTTACTGCTTCCAGAAGATTCACGGTTCCCATAACATTAATTTCATAAGTTTCAACCGGTATAATATATGAATTCCTCACCAGCGGTTGTGCAGCCATATGAATTACTATTTCAGGTTTTGCTTTTTTAATTTCTTCTGAAAGTTTTTTTAAATCACGTATATCGGCAATTATTGATTTTATTGACTTTTCTATACCTGAAAGATTGTATAGACTCGGATTAGTTGGCGGCTCGAGAGCATAACCAGTTACATCAGCACCAAATGATGCAAGCCAGATAGAAAGCCATGAACCTTTGAAACCGGTATGACCAGTAATTAAAACTTTTTTTCCATACCAGAATTGACTATCAATCATATTATTCCCATACTTTCCAAGGAGCAGAGCCGGAACGCCATAATTGCTCAAGGTCATTTTTATCTCTCAACGTATCCATAGGCTTCCAGAAACCTTTATGTTTATAAGCATTGAGTTCACCATCTGCTGCAAGTGATTCCAACGGTTCATTTTCCCAGATTGTGCTATCATCAGATTTAATATAATCGAATATTCCTGGTTCTAAAACAAAAAAGCCTCCATTTATCCAAAGTCCATCACCCTTTGGTTTCTCGATAAACGAAGTAACAAAGTTTTTACTATTAATTTCCAATGCTCCGAATCTGCCAGTTGGCTGTATAGATGTTAAGGTTGCTAATTTTTTATGCCCATTATGAAATTCAACCAATGAAGAAATATCAATATCTGCAACACCATCTCCGTAAGTCATCATAAATGTTTCATTTCCGATAAACTTCTGTATTCTTTTTAACCTTCCGCCGGTCATGGTATTTAATCCTGTATCAATCAGAGTTATTTTCCATGGCTCTGATTTCGATTGGAGAAATTCCATCGAATTATTTGAAAGGTCAATAGAAACATCAGTCTGATGCATATAATAGTGCGAGAAATATTCCTTTATAAAATAACCTTTATACCCCAGACAGACAATGAATTCATTAAAGCCATAATGAGAATAGATTTTCATTATATGCCAAAGAATAGGCTTGCCTCCGATTTCAACCATAGGTTTCGGTTTAAAATCTGATTCTTCGCTTATCCTGGTTCCCATACCGCCTGCAAGCAATACAACTTTCATAAATGATCCCCTTTTATATCCTTTAATACTTCACTGATAATTGTATCAGCGTAGTATTCTGCTGAAAATTTATAAGCCTGTTCACTTTTTAAAAATTTTTTTATATTTTCTATATATAGTTGATATTCATCAGCAGGCATATTTTTAATAAAATTATAAAGCTCATCATATGATGCAAAAAGTCTTTTATCTATAAAAGTATTCTGCGGTATATGATTTGTTATATTCGGTGCACCCAGATAAACAGGAACAGTTCCAGCCAGGAAGCAATCGAATATCTTTTCTGTAATATATCCTGGTACATCTGCAACATTTTCATAACAGATATTAAACCTGTATTCTCGCAATTTTGGTAATTTTACTGCAAGCATACCTTTATATAAATTTATTCTTTTTCTAAACAGAGTGTTTAGAAAAAGTTTGTCAAGAATGTTGAATAATTTTAACGGGATATGAAGAATATTGAAAATTCTTTTAACATAATAATAAGACCTGCTGTCTTCCTCCCAGCCGATACCGAATAGATCCATATCCTCAGGGTGATTTTTTACAAAATAATCTATTACTTTTTTCCGCTCTGAATACAGTTCAGACGGATGGGAAGATAGTTTATTATTTGCAACAATGCTAGCCAGTTTATTTTTTTCATGATACTCAAGATTTTTTAATGGTTTTAACAAAAAGGCATAATTTATTTTTATTATTTTTTTATTATCAATGAGCTTATCATACCAGGTAAAAATTTTATCAAAACAGTTGTATAAATCCGTATTGAAATTTCTCGGCAATACGGCTATACTCTCCATTGCAATTAAATAAAACTTCTGACCTGTTTTTTTTTGTGGAATATTTTCAGGCATATCACTGAAAAAAACAATCTCAGAATCTGCAATTGGTGATATATCTGAAGTATTTAAATCAATTCTGTTTTTTAAAAAAGTTTTTCTAAGCAAATAAGCCGAATAAGCATAATTATCTCTATTTGTAATAGGATCATTTAGATCAAACAATCTGTTATTCTGGTAAAATTCCGGCACAACAATTGATGCTGCAGTCATTTCAGAACCTTGAAGCCATTGAAGCATGCATCTGATTTAAAATATCATTCAGGTTATATTTATAATTCCATGATGGATAATGTTTTTTAAATTTACTCACATCACTTATCCACCAGATATGATCTCCGCTTCTGTTTCCGTCAGTATATTTATAATTAAATTTTTTGCCTGATATCTCTTCACATTTTGTAATTGCTTCCAGAACAGAACAGTTTGAGAATCTTGAACCACCCGCATTATAGGCTTCACCGGTTCTCGGATTCTGATAATAATGCCAGAACATATTTACCAGGTCATAAGAATGAATATTATCCCTTACCTGCTTTCCTTTATAACCGAAAATTGTATATTCTGTTCCGGTAATTGCACATTTCATCAGGTAGCTTAAAAAACCATGAAGCAAAGTCCCGCTGTGATTCGGCCCGGTTAAACACCCACCCCTGAATACGCCAGTTTTCATATCAAAGTATTTACCGTATTCCTGAACAAGAACATCAGCTGCAACCTTGCTTGCCCCGAAGAGGGAATGTTTTGTATTATCTATACTCATACTTTCATCAATGCCATATTTAAAGTACTGATGCTTGTCATCAATTTCCCATCTGCTTTCAAGTTCAACAAGGGGAAGATAATTCGGATTATCACCATAAACTTTGTTTGTTGACGTAAAAATAAATACTGCATCAGGTGCATATTTTCTGGCAGTTTCAAGCAATACAAGCGTCCCGTTTGCATTTACCGTGAAATCTTTATATGGATCTTTTGCAGCCCAGTCATGACTCGGCTGAGCAGCTGAATGAATTATCAATTTAATATCCTTGTTATATTCATTGAAAAGTTTTTCAACTGCCTCAATGTCTCTAATATCAATATCATAATGTTTGTAATTGGAGATGCTCGAAATTAATCTGTTCTTATTCCAGATAGTTGAAGCATCGGAGCCGAAAAACTGCTCCCGCATATTATTGTCTATTCCTATTACCTGGTCAAATTTTTTACTGAAAAATTCGACTGCTTCACCGCCGATCAAACCAGCTGAACCGGTTATTATTACTGTACTCATATATCCCCCGAAATATTATTAATTGTTAACGATCTTTTTAAAATAATCAATAGTCTTTATAAGTCCTTCTTCCAGCTTAATCTTCGGTTCCCATGCGAGAAGTTTTCCGGCTTTGCTGATATCAGGTTTCCTTTTTCTCGGATCATCCTGAGGCAAAGGTAAAAATTTTATTTCCGATTCAGCACCGGTTAATTTTTTAACCATTTTGGCTAATTCAAGTATTGTAAATTCTCCCGGATTACCCAGATTTACAGGGCCTGTTATTTTTTCATCAGAATCCATCATTTTTATAATGCCATCAACCAGATCATCAACATAACAAAACGAACGGGTTTGTGAACCATCACCATAAATAGTAAGATCTTCACCATTTAAAGCCTGAATGATCAGATTGCTTACCACCCGCCCATCTTCTGGGTGCATTTTAGGCCCGTAAGTATTAAAAATCCTTATTACCTTAATCCTGGTATTATATTTTCTGTGATAATCGAAAAAAAGGGTTTCAGCGCATCTTTTTCCTTCATCATAGCAGCTTCTAATACCGATCGGATTAACATTTCCCCAGTATTCCTCATTCTGGGGATGGACATCCGGATCGCCATATACTTCACTCGTCGAGGCCTGCAGGATTCTTGCTCCGGTGCTGTTTGCAAGATTCAGCATGTTTATAGCACCGAATAAATTTGTCTCAAGCGTTCTTACTGGATTATTCTGGTAGTGAACCGGACTTGCGGGACAAGCCAGGTTAAAAATATAATCAACATCAATACTGTAATTAGAGACAACATCATGTCTTATAAATTCAAATCTGGGATTTTCAAAAAGATGAGAAATATTTTCTTTTGTTCCTGTAAATAAATTATCAAGGCAAATCACTTCAAATCCTTTTAACAACAGACTGGCACAAAGATGCGACCCGATAAATCCGGCTCCTCCGGTTACCAATGCTTTTTTATTTCCATATGACATTTTACATTCTGCCTATTGAATAATATTCGAAATTCTTTTCTTTCATCTGCTGCACATTATAAATATTTCTTCCGTCAATAATTATAGGAAGCCGCATATTGTTTTTTATTTTATCAAAATCAGCTTCTATAAACTCAGTCCATTCGGTTAATATAATTAACGCATCAGCATTTTTCAAAGCATCATATTTATCTTTGCAGTAAATAATGTTTTCAGATTCTGGAATCAAATTACGGAAATTTTCCATTGCTTCCGGGTCATACATTCTTATTATTGCTCCCGATTGTGTTAATTTTTTTACAATATCAATTGCCGGAGCTTCTCTAATGTCATCTGTTTCCGGTTTGAAAGCAAGTCCCCAGACAGCCACATTTTTATCCATGCTGATCCACAATATATCATCTATCTTATCCATAAAACGAATTCTCGCATTGGTATTAATTTTTTCCGCATCCTTTAAAATGCTGAAATCAATACCATTATCCTCTCCCATTTTAATAAAAGCTTTTACATCCTTGGGGAAACAACTGCCACCATATCCGATTCCAGCATTTAAAAACTGGCTTCCGATCCGTTTATCAGCTCCTATTCCATTAGAAACCATTTCAATATCCGCCCCAACCTTCTCACAAAGAGTGGCAACCATATTTATATATGATATTTTAACTGCAAGAAATGAATTTGAAGCATGCTTTATCAGTTCAGCTGCCGAAGGAGTTGTAATGATCAGATTAAAACCTTTGTCCGTCAACGGCTTATAGAGCTCTTTAAAAATATTTTTTGCTTTTTCAGAATCAGCTCCGACAACAATTCTGTCAGGAGCCATAAAATCATAAATTGCAGAACCTTCCCTTAAAAATTCAGGATTGGAAGCAACATCATAATTAAGTCCCTTTGCAGAATATCTATCAACTGTCATTTTAACCCATTTATGAGTATTTACAGGAACAGTCGATTTTTCAATTATCAGCTTGTAGGATTTCATTTCAATGGCAATATTTCTTGAAGCATATTCGATCTGAGACAGATCAGCATGTCCGGTTTCACTCTGAGGTGTTGCAACACATAAAAAAATAACATCGCTGAATGCAACTGCATCCTTAAACTGATTTGAAAATTTCAATCTGCCTTTTTCAATATTTTTTTTCAATAAATCCTGCAAGCCGGGCTCATAAAAAGGACAGATGCCTTTTGAAAGCTTAGCAACCTTGGATTCAATCTTTTCCACGCATAATACTTCATTTCCCAGTTCTGCAAAACATGTTGCTGTAACAAGACCTACATACCCGGCTCCTAATACTGTTATCTTCACAATTTTATTCCTTATTATATAATTTATATAAAAATTATTTTCTTTTATTTTTCCAATAGTCCCATCTTATTATATATTTAATAATATTTTTAATGGTCCTTTTTGTTATTGAATAATAATAAAACGGTTTTTGAATGAATCTTCTTATTAGAATCGGGTTTGTTAAAATAAACTTAATTATTACTAATGGCATTTTTAAAAAATGTTTTTTAAAACCGTTCCATGTTCTTATATTTTCAAATGACAGGTGATCCATTAATATTTTACTGAATTCCTGTAATTTTTCAAATGAATGCTCAACTGTAAAATAAGGGACTGATTTATTAGACATCCAATAGTCATCATTAATTGCCTTTTTATTTTTCATTATTTCATAAACTTCAGTACCGGGATATACCCATAAAATCCCGATACCTACTATCAGGCTGTATTTTATCTTCTGTATTTTTTGAACCAATTCAATTGTTTCAAAAATTGTTTCTTCAGATTCGCCGGGAAAACCACACATTAAAAAAGTAGTTATTGTGAAATTATATTTTTTTGCATAAATAAATAATTTAACCACATCTTCTTTGAGAATATTTTTATGTATATTATTTAATAATTTCTCAGATCCTGTTTCAAGACCAAACATTACTTTAGTACATCCGGCTCTTTCAAGCCAGTAAAATAATTCATCTGATACAGGTTTAACCCTTGCTGAGCATTCAAAAGTAATTCCAATGTTTTCTTTTATTATTAACTTACAGAATTCAATTACTCTTTTATTGTTTAATAAAAAAGTATCATCATGAAATTGAATCTCTTTCAACTGAGGATATTTTCTTTTTAATTCAACAATTTCCCTTACAACATTTTCTATTTTTCTTTCCCTGTATTTTCTTTTTGATATTATTTTCAAACAGCAGAAACTGCAATCAAACGGGCATCCTCTGGAAGTTATAATGTGGGCTTTTTGCCTTGAAGGATTATTTATAAAAAATACATCATGCTTTGCAAAAGGAAGAGAATCCAGATCTGATATTAAATCGCGAGTAACGGTTTTTACAACAGTATTTCCATGATAATATGCAATACCTTTTATCCTTGATAAGTCTTCATTGTTTTTCAGGCAATCTAATAATTCAATTATTGTAATTTCACCTTCTCCAATTACAGCAATAACATTATTATATTTTGCAAGTATCTGTTCATACATGATTGATGTATGAATTCCACCTATTATTATTTTAATATTTTCATATTGATAGTTCAAATAATCTATTGCATGAAAGGTAGCAACCCTGTTCATGGAAAATATCTGAAAAGCTACAATATCCGGATTAAATTCTTCAATTTTATTTATTAAAATTTCAAATGAATCTTCTTCATTATAATTATCTAAAAATAACAATTCAGGAATAAAATTATTTAATTCCAATACTGAATATAAATATGCCAAACCTAATGAATAAGCTGTATCAGGATGAAAATCCACACGAGTTTCATTATCAATAGAAAGAGATGTCAATAATACTTTCATTTATAAGCCTTTATATTTTTAAAAACACTTTTAAATATTTTTTCATACCTATATTCTGCTGTACGTTTATATCCGTTCTTTTTTATTTTTTCCCTTTCAGTATCATTATTCAGGAAAAAATCAATCTGGAGAACCAGATCATCTAAATTCGTATAAACTGCAATTTCCTGTCCTATAATGTAATACTCTTCAAGAGCAATAACATAATTAGACAGCTGGAAACCGCCTGAGGCCGGAATTTCATAATTTCTGGCTTTTATCTGTTCAACATTTTTATCATGAACAAGATCAGCAAATAAATAATTATAAATTACCTTATATTTATAGAAAGAATTCATAAGTATTTTTTTTATTATTTTCCTGAGAACAGATTCATTTGCGCCAATATAATTTTTCGCAATCAGATATTTTAAAAACCTGACATCATAACTGTAGCTGTTTGATAAGTTTAAATTTATTTTCGAACTGATATATATTTCAGACATCTCTTCAAGAGTTACTTTACCGTTTGGCCAGCCATATCCGAAACATTCTACATTAACCCCCCGCATCTTCAATTCTTCAATCATCCATGCCCTGGTTTCATTATATTGCCCTATAAATGATACACAATATTTATAATTCTTATCATTTAATCTTTTTTCGTTAATCAAATGATATGTTCCCCACTGCCCCAGAATAACATTTCTGTATCCGATTTTTTTATATTTCTCAAGACAATACTTATCTACTGTAACTGAATAGGTAAGCAGCGGAGCTATATGTTTAGTAAATGAATCAAAACGCCACTGGTCATCACAAAACCAGTTAACAGTAACATATTTTGATGATAAATACTTTAAAGTTTCTATAGAAATCTCATTGGACATTAAGATAAAATATATTACATCAGGTTTATTTTCATCAGCAAATGATATTAATTTTTTCTGCAATCCAGAAGCATCATCAGGATAGCCGTTTTCATCAATCCAGAAAGAAACAAGCTGACTTGTATTTTTACCCAATGCAGACAATAATAAATTATTTTCCTGAATAAGGCCTCTTTCTTTGATCCCATAATCATATTTACATAAAACTGATAATAATTTCATAATTTACCATTAATTATATCTGAAAAAGTTTTATAAATATAATCTATATCATCTTCATTTAAATATTGATGACAGCCTATATAAAAAGCATTTCTGCCGATATAATCAGAGTTTGGAATTTTATTTTCATAAAATTCTTTATATTCAGAATAAGCAGGCTGCTGTGTAGGGATGCTTCCGAATAATGGACGGGATTCAATTCCTTCTGCCAGAATTTTTTTCCTGAAATCTTCTCGGTTAATACCTGATTCTTTTCTGATAATTAATGGATACGCCAGATAACTGATATCTTCCGAATAATATGGAAGGATAAAAATATGATTAAACTCTGCAAGTTTTTCATTCAGCAGTTTTACATTACGCTGCCTTAATTTTATTATATCATCAAATTTATCCAGCTGTACAAGACCAAGTGCCGCCTGAAATTCCATTGTTTTGAAATTATAACCGATCATATCATGTAAAAATCTGGGATCACCATCAATATCAGATTTAGGGCAAAAACCTTTAGATCTTGTGCAGATTTTACAATCGCACATTCGTCCATTAGCTTTTATTTTTTTAATGAGAGTATTGATTCTCTCATCATCCGTTACAACAGCCCCCATCTCTCCAACCTGAATATTATGTGCAATATAAAATGAATATTCCGATAGGAGAGACATTGTACCGGTATTTTTCCCCTTATATTTTGTCCCATGAGCCTGGGCTGAATCCTCGAATGTTACAAGATCATATTTTACGGCGATTTCATTAATTTTATCCATATCGCAAGGATAACCAATTAAATGGACAGGAAGAATAATACTATATTCATCAGGATTCCCGTTTTCAAGAATTTTTTCAATTTCTTCGGGCATTATATCAAAAGTATTAATATTTACATCAGTAAAAACCGGCTCCAGTCCCACAAGCTTGATAGCATTTGATGTTGCTATATAAGTCAAAGGAGTAGTAATAACCTTAGAACCTTTTTTTACTTTCGGAAATCTTTCATCATAGAGTAAAGCAGTCAATCCTGCAATCAGAGCCGATGTTCCGGAATTTACAAGAGTGCAGTATTTTGTTCCGATAATTTTTGCAAAACGCTTTTCAAATTCAGCAACATATTTATATTCAGATATTCTGCCGGAATCAAGAACATCCATAATAATATTCTTTTCCTCCTGGCCGATAATATATTCTCCGACTTTTAAGTTTCTTTTAATTTTATTCATAATTTTATCTGATAATTCACCATGTGTATGAATCTATATTAAATTATATTTTCTGTGAACAAAAATGCCGTTTGTTCCATTACTGTAAACCAGTATATAATCCAGTTCCAGAAGAAAATTTACAACTGATTCAGTATTAATATTTATTTCTATCATAATAACTCTTGGAGTATATTTTTTCCAGTCATTGCTTTTCAGGACTTCCAGTTCAAATCCCTCAACGTCGACCGACATGAAATCAATTGTTTTCTTTTTCTTAATAATATTTTTATCAAAAACATTTTTAAGAGTATCTACATCTATTAATATTGTTGATACAAGTTCAGCACCATGACCGCGCCCCTGCTCAATAGCTTTTTCTTTTTCAAATGATGAGAGTGTATCTGCACTCATCACATAAAACTCAAGAGTGTTTTTTTTACTCCCTATTCCGATATTAAGATTTATATCCTTCGGCCTTTTTTTATTAAAAAGTTTAATCTTTTCCGGACTTGGTTCAATATTGATACCGGTCCATCCTCTCTGATGAAATCTTTTTGTGTTATTTATTTCATCAGGATCATTTGCACCGATATCAACATAAAAACCTTTTTTCTGACCTGATAAAATTCCATCAATAACAAGGTCTTCTGTATACTGGCTGAATGAATTGACAAATCTCGGATTGCAGACCGGATTAAATTGTTCCTTTTCAATTTTAAGTATATTCAATTTATATAATATTTTTTTTATTAATCTATTCAAAACTGGAGGAAGCATATCCAATATTATCTTTCTAATAATTGCCTTCATCTTAATCCCTCATTATCTAATTATTATGAATATCCCATTTAATTACAGGAGCAAGCAGACCTGGTCTTGTGCTTCCAGTAAAGGGATGATGTGACTCATTATGTTTTGTTCCATTATCAATGCTTCTGAAAAATTTAAATTTCTTCTGATGCCCTGCATTAGGCAATATTGCCCAGCCTTTATGATAAATAGCGCATGTAACTTCAATATAATAATTTTTATTAGAAAACAATTCAACAGGTATTGCAGTTGATATATTTTTTTTACCTTTTGTCATTTTATCTCTGTTATAATCCCCGTCATCATGTATATCAGAAACAAATATCAGAGTTCCTTCTTCATTATAATAAGAAACAAAAAAAACAAGATCCGGCTCGTTTGTATACAATTCGCATTCTATAACCACTCTGTATTTTTCATTATTATACAAAAGGTTATACTGTATGGCATTTGATTCATTTACCACATAATATTTATATATTTTAACAATTTGAGAAAAAGGAAGATCTGAATTGATTGTCCATTCCAGTATATTATCTGTATCCCGTGAATTATTCAGATATAAGTCGATAGCTTCACCTGCACTGCCGTAGAATTCAATTTCACCTTTATTCAGCAAAATGCACTCCTGGCAAAGAGAAGAAATTGCTCCCATATTATGGCTGACAAACAAAACAGTCCGCCCCTCTCCCTTGCTTACATCTTCCATTTTACCCAGTGCTTTTTTCTGAAAAGAAGCATCTCCAACAGCAAGAACTTCATCAACAACAAGAATTTCCGGGTCAAGATGCGCTGCAACTGCAAAGGCAAGCTTTACATACATGCCGCTTGAATAACGCTTTACCGGAGTATCAATAAAAAGTTCCACTTCAGCAAAATCAATAATTTCATCAAGCTTTCTGTCTATTTCCCTTCTTGTCATTCCAAGAATTGTTCCATTTAAATATATATTTTCCCTTCCGCTGAGCTCAGGATGAAAACCGGTACCCACCTCAAGAAGGCTTGCAACTCTTCCTTTGATTTTTATTGATCCGGTTGTAGGTGAAGTAACTTTTGAAAGTATTTTAAGCAGAGTGGATTTCCCTGCCCCGTTTCTTCCGATAATTCCTATTCTGCCGCCATTCTTTATTTCAAAGTTTATATTTTTTAATGCCCAGAATTCTTCATTTAAATGCAAGGTTTTCGAGCCGATTTTTTTATTCGGGTCTTCTTTTCCAAAAATTTTAGCAATTCTTGACTGCAGCGAATGATATAAAGTATTATAACCCAATTCACCAAGAATATATTTTTTTGAAAGATTTTCGACTTTAATTACAGCGCTGCTCATGCGTTCCCCATTTTAATTTTTTTAGTAATTTTCATTAATGTCATTACACCCTACACTGTATCCATAAAATTCTTTTCTACCCTATTAAAAATCAATATCCCCGTAAGAAGAATAAATATACTAACACCTATTCCAATTAGAAAAAGTTTCATTTCAACATAACCCTGCCCCAAAAATCCGTATCTGAAAAATTCAATAATCGGCGCCATGGGATTCAGAGCTACAACCCACCTCCATTTTTCAGGAACTATTGAAAGAGGATATACAACCGGCGTTCCATACATCCAAAGCTGTACGCCAAATGCCACCAGGAACCGCAAGTCCCTGTATTTTGTTGTTAGAGAAGAGATCCAGAGTCCGACACCCATGCCGAGAATAGCCATCTGCAATATTAGAACAGGCAGGAGAAGAATATATAAATTCGGCTTTATACTCACTCCGGATAAATAATAATATATAAATATTGAAAAAAATAATGCAAATTGTATTAAGAAAGCAAATATGTTTGATATAACAACTGATAGCGGGACCGACAGCCTCGGGAAATAAACTTTTCCGAAAATTCCAGCATTAGAAATAAACGTATCCGAAGTTTTCATTAAACAGTTTGAAAAATATCCCCACATAATTGTCCCTGACATATAAAATAAAACCTGAGGCAATCCGTCTGTCGGTATCTTAGCTAAATTTCCAAAAATAATTGTAAATACAAGAGTTGTAAATATCGGCTGAATGAAAAACCATATCGGCCCGAGAATAGTTTGTTTATAAACAGTTACGAAATCCCTTTTTACAAACAGCATAACCAGATCCCTGTATTTCCAGAGCTCTTTAAAATTAATGCTGAGCAGACTTGAAGAAGGCTTAATCTCCGTAGTCCATTCCGTATCAATGTTATTTATTGCTTTTTCATTCATTATAATTTCCTAATTAAAATACTAAATTCAAATTTACCGGTAAGAATAATTATTTTTTTAATTGTATATTTTTTTTTCAGGCAAAGCTTCGCCTGGCGAAAGTTCGCTTTTAAATACTATATCATTTTTATTTTATCCAACGCTGCCGAAACAAGCTGCTGGACTTAATAAAACCTGTTAAACTGCTATAATGCTTAAATTCTCCATCACTTCAAAAGCAAGATCTATAAGAATACTTTTCCCGTGAAGAGTTAATCTGACTTTTGCCCGTTTCTTTCTTTTATCAACCTTCACTATATCTCCCTCAAGAAGCTTTAAAGGCCCGGAAAGCACTTTGATGCGATTCTCATCATCAAAATACACATTCGATTTCCCTACAATATCCCCATATAAAATCAGCTGTCTGAAAATTTCTCTCTCTCTTGAAATTAGAGGCACAATATCATTATTGTTTCTTAAAAATTTTAAAAACAGTGGAATTTTTCTCAGCTGAGCCACATCATTTTTAACTACTTCTTCAGTTTCCCAGATAAGATATCCTGGATATAATGATGAAATTTTTTCAGACGTAATGCCTTGTTTTTTAATTTCAAGACTTCTCCTGGGCCATATAATCCTTCCGGTAAAATCTTTTAAAAGCCTGCCTGAGAATTCTAAATATTTTTTTTCTTTTCCCGTAAAAACCCTGAAAACATAATACTGAACAGGGTGTGTATTTTGTATATCATTTTCCATTGAAAAACCTAAATTCCGGAAGCTGCCGCATGCCTTGATTCTTCAATATAATATCCATTACTGTTCCATACCAGCAGGGATTTCTCTGTTTTTAGCGTATCTTTAAGAGCATGATATTCATCATTACTCAGAACAAGATGGCGGATTTTTCGTTTAATAAGAACTTCAGCCTTTTGAACAAGATCATTCAGAAAGCTCCTGTCAATATTCCCGACTATAACCACGTCAATTATCCCTGAATCAATGCCTCTTGCATAATCTCCTGTTATAAATGCAAGTTCTACATTTCCAAGCTTTGATAGAATTGATTCGATAAGTTGGTCAATACCTGTATATTTCATAACAAGATTTTTTAAATCCTGATATAATGGATTTTTTTTATTAGCGCCGTAAAGTTTGGTTCTGCCGCTCTGACTCATTTCAAGTATTCCGGCTTTTGTTAGCCTGTTGAGCTCAATGCGTACTGAATTAGTTGATTCGCCGAATTCCTCAGCAAGCCCGCGAAGATAAGCCCTGGTATCTGAATTAATAAAAAATTTCAGAAGCAGCTTAATTCTCATTTTAGACGTTATTAATGATTCGAGCAAATTTTTCTCCTGTTTTTCGAGTAATAAAATTACTCATAATAGGAAAGCCGGTCAAGTATTTTTTTAAAGAGAAATTTGTTTTTTTTGATTTTTATTTAATTTTGGCTTCGGCAGCTCTGGAGTTTTGAAGCATTAAACGTTTTTTTTCTTTTATTAAGGTTAAAAAAAAGTAAAATAGCACGCGGATGACATTGATCTTTTTAGTCTTTTAAATAAAACCTAACCGCATTAATTATAAAAATCCGCATTATCCATGTTTTATTGCATTTTCATGGAATAAAAATTATATAACAGCTAATACTGCAGCTCTAATAAAGCGGGATGAAATGAAAGCGTTTGAAATCACACGAAGAGCAGCACCGTTTCCGGAGAAATAGCGGCAATTCTGTTTATAAATTATTGAATCAGACAGATGAGATTCCATCATTCATGAAATATATTTACCTTAAAACCGCCATCCTGTATATGACAATCTCTTTTAGCCTCTTCAATATCAGATACAACCATATCGGATACCAGTTCTTTAAAAGAAATTTTCGGCTTCCAGCCTAATATTTTTTTCGCTTTGGATGGATCACCGAGCAGCAGATCAACTTCGGTAGGCCTGAAATATCTCGGATCAACTTCGACAATGGTTTTACCGGTTTTGATATTAATGCCCTTTTCATCAACACCGCTGCCAGACCATGATAAATCAATCCCTGCCTCTTTAAAAGCAAGCTCAACAAATTCCTTTACTGTGTGCGTTTCTCCCGTTGCAAGAACAAAATCCTCAGGCTTTTCCTGCTGTAATATAAGCCACATACCTTCAACATAATCTCTTGCATGCCCCCAGTCGCGTTTTGAATCAAGATTTCCAAGATAAAGTTTTTCCTGCAGCCCCAGACTGATCCTCGCTGCTGCCCGTGTTATTTTTCTAGTTACAAAAGTTTCACCGCGAAGAGGACTTTCATGATTAAAAAGAATTCCATTACAGGCAAACATACCGTATGCTTCCCTGTAGTTAACTGTTATCCAGTAGCCGTAAAGTTTTGCTACAGCATAGGGGCTTCTCGGATAAAACGGAGTAGTTTCTTTTTGAGGAGTTTCCTGAACCAGGCCGAATAATTCAGATGTTGATGCCTGATAGAATCTTGTTTTTTTCTGCATGCCTAGGCTTTTAATAGCTTCAAGAATTCTAAGAACTCCTACTGCATCAGCATCAGCTGTATACTCAGGCATTTCAAATGAGACCTGTACATGCGATTGCGCTGCAAGATTATAAATTTCATCCGGTTTTACCTGCTGTATAATATTAATAAGATTGGTTGAATCAGTCATATCCCCGTAATGCATGAAGAATTTTAAATTCTTTTCATGAATATCATGATACAGATGATCCACTCTCTGAGTATTAAAAAGAGAGCTTCTTCTTTTTATACCATGAACTATATATCCTTTTTCTAACAGCAGCTCAGCAAGATATGCTCCGTCCTGCCCTGTTATTCCTGTAATCAATGCTGTTTTTGCCATATTAAACTCCAGTTTATTCATTAATTCTGATTTTAAGATTATTCTAAATGCAGTTTTCTGTCAAGATTTTATTATAGGCAAACTTATAGAGTACCTGATATTGCTGTTATTTATAATAAAAATAAAATCGATAAAATTGAATGTCCGGTTCTCCGGATTTGACAGATGCTGTAATATCTCATGGCAGAATAATGATGGATTATAAAATAAAACTCATAATATAGGAAAAATTCAAGATTAATGAATAATGGAATTTGAAACTTTCTGTAAAAAATGTTTAAAATTATTATTTATCCGGTATAGAATAAAAAAAACCGGAAGAATTTTCAGATTAAGACATTATTCAATCTGGCATATTTCATGATTATGAAATACACTTCGATAATGTATTTAATTTTTAATGACCGGATTGGAGATTACACAATAATCTTCTCTCCGATTTATTAAATCAAACGTATCCCGTTCTTGCGGGAATTTCTGAAAAACTGAATCAGCCTATCTTTCTTCGTCAACAATCATTCCAAGAGTCTTATTTATGTGCATCATTAAATTTCTTAATTCTTTTGACGGTATTTCCCTGATTACTTCATGAGTATCAGAATTTACCAGAGTCATGATAAACTTTTGTGTCTGATCATCAAAACTGAAAGAAATTCTGCTGCTGATATCTTTATGATTTTTAACTGCAGCATTGAGTTTCTCAGCCAATTCGCTTTTTTCTATATTAGAAAAATCGCGCTGATCTTTTCCATCCGGAACTTCTTCTGTTACGGCATTGATCTTTTTCTGTTTTTTATTATACGTCTTAAAACTGTCCAGCTTGTCTAAAAATTCAATTGAGTTCATGATTATACCTCCTTGTAAATTTGAACTACTTACCTCCCTTTTTTTATTAAAAAATTTCTCCCTCTCCGCTACTCCCGTAACGGAGAGGGCAGGAATTCCCGCACTGCAGGGGGAAATCCATTTTAGAAAAATATTCTCACTGGATTAACTTCATTACGAGTTGAGGCTTGAAATTAGCCTGAGCCAACATCGAAGTACCAGTCTGAACGAGAATTTGATCTCTCGTGAAATCAACCATGGCTGCTGCCATATCTGTGTCCCTTATACGGGAGTCTGCTGCCAGCATATTTTCATGCGACATCTGCAGCGAACTTATCGTATTTTCCATTCTGTTGTAGTAAGCGCCCAGATCTGCCCTCTGCCGGTTCAGCTTTTCTAAAGCTGAATCAACGTATCCTATCATGGCGTTTGCCTGTCCAACAGTTGAAATGGAACGTTTTTTTGCGCCGTCAAGCAGATTAAAAGCTTTCGAACTGACAGTAGAAATATACGCTCTGATCCTCTGATTGCTGTTAGGTCCGACATGAAAAAACATGCTTCCGGTTTTTGCACCTTTGGCAAAAGATCCGGTGAGCATCTTCATTCTGTTAAACTCAGAAGAGCTCGAAATCCTGTCTATTTCATCTACAAGCTGAGAAACCTCAACCTGTATCTGCATTCTGTCGCTGTTGGAATAAATTCCATTAGCTGACTGAACGGACAGAGACCTCACTCTCTGCATAATGTCATTAATCTGCTGAAATGCACCCTCAGTGACCTGTATAAAAGAAAGCCCGTTCTGGGCATTCTTCTCTGCCTGAACCAGGCCATGAATCTGAGTACGCATTTTTTCAGATACTGCCAGCCCGGAAGCATCGTCTCCGGCTCTATTGATAGCTTCACCTGATGCGAGCTTCTCAATGGTTTTATCCATCCTTGTGGCAACTTTCTGCATCTGCCTGTTGGCGAATATGGCGCTCATGTTGTGATTGATTCTCATAAAAATCCCTCCCTAGTTTTTTTCAAAACGGCCGCTTAATTTTTATATGTACCGTTCCGGTTTTTTCATGAATCAGCATCATGCTGGTCCAGTAACCATTTAATGGTTCAAAGGTTTTCTCCTTTAATGCCGCAGAGACCGCCCATAGTCAAAGCAACACCGGCACCATATCTCAGGCAGCCGGTGATACCCTCCCAGCATCACCGGCTGCCTGAGCGGCCGATGTAAGCTTGGCAGTCCCGCGGCTAGAGCGGGGTTATGAGAATCCAATATTGATTTCAAAGAACAAAAAAAAGTCACTTCAGGGGTAAGACAAGGTGCTGCCATCTTATCGTGATAATAACTGCAGCACTGACTGACTCTGTAAATTGGCCTGACTTAGCATTGAAACTCCAGTATGCGTCAGAACCTGGTTCTTGGTAAAAGTAACCATCTCTTCTGCCATATCAGCGTCTCTAATCCTCGATTCTGCTGCCTGAATATTTTCATATGCAGACATTAGTCCTCTTGAAGTCATATCGAGTCTGTTGTAATAAGCTCCAAGGTCAGCTCTCTGCTTGGAAAGCCTCTGAAGAGCTTCGTCCATAAGACCGATAGCTGCATTTGAACCCTGAGGAGTAGAAAGTTTAACAGCAAGATTGTTAGTGCCGTCTTTCATTTTAAATGCCCTGGCAGTCATTGTACCAATATAAACCCTTTTGCTCTGATTCATGTTAGCTCCAAGATGGAACCACATGCTTGCTTTAGGATTTACTTTTGAAAATTCTCCAGTCAGAACCTTGAATCTGTTGAATTCAGCCTGAGATGCTACACGGTCTATCTCATCTACCAAAGCTGAAACTTCAACCTGCATCAGTTGTCTATCCGAAGGAGAATAGATTCCGTTTGCAGACTGAATTGAAAGGACTCTAATCCTCTGAACTATCTGAGCTGTCTGATCCAGATAGCCTTCTGCGGTTTGAACAAAAGACATACCGTCTTCAGTATTTCTCTCAGCCTGTCTGAGGCCGGAGATCTGCGTTCTCATTTTTTCAGATACAGCAAGTCCTGAAGCGTCATCTCCTGCTTTATTGATCCTTAAACCGGAAGATAGTTTCTGCATGGACTGTTCAACAGCCGCATGCGTGAATTTTAAAGTCCTGTTAGCGTTTATCGCGCTCATGTTGTGATTGATTATCATTTTACACACACTCCTTTGTTTTTTAAACGGCTTCCTTGCCACGGTTTCGAAAGGGCAGTTCCGAAACCGGTGGATTGATACTAGTTTTTTTACTGTGCCTCAAGCAACAGCAGGATTTAAATGGCACTGTCTCAATTTTGTATCTGGGCACATACAAAACTGCTACATCTCTAATAAATAGAGGCCATAGCATCCGATAGAAATATAAATCTCAGTTTTCAAAGACCCCCTGAAGTATAGGGAGAGTACTCCCTATTCGATTATTCGTCACCAAAGGGGGTGACATTTAGCCTGATGAAAGACGTTTATATGCATTTATAAGCATTTATCATGCAATATGATTATTTTAAGATATTTCTTATCCTATACTCTTTTTTTTTAATTTTTTTGCTTTTTTTTTGATTTTAATTAAATAGATATGCTCTGACCCCTAAAACCTGCCCAGACCCCGAATCAAATCAATTTTCTCACTTATTAAAACAATCCTTATTGACACACATTCTATAAAGAAAAAATCTGCAGAAATGAATCCTAATGAAATATTAAGAAATTTAACCTTCTGTGCCCTGGATATTGAAACAACAGGCATAAATCCCGTATTTCATAGAATTGTTGATATTGGTTTAGTGAAATTCAACATGACAGGCATAATTGATAAATACGAGACCCTGATAAATCCCGGAATGCCCATTCCAATCGAAACCACGCTGATTCACGGAATTACAGACGAAATGGTAATATCATCGCCAGATATTTCAAAGATTATCAAACCGCTTCTTGATTTCATTAAAAACACTCATCTTGTTATTCAGAACCCGGAATTTGATCTGTCATTCATTGATATAGTATGCAGGAGAAATAATATTAATATCAAACTCGATGCTTTTGATACAGTCAGACTTGCAAGAAAAGCCCTGCCCTATCTGAAAAATCATAAGCTTGAAACTCTTTCAAATCATTTCGGAATTATCGGCAACCCGCACAGAGCGCTTCCGGATGCAATTGCTTGCGCTGAAATTTTCCGCAATATTATTATTAAGCTGGATAAAAACGGCAGGTGGAAATTAAAAGATCTGATCGCATATCACGGCAGCTCCATCCGCGCAAGAAAAATTAAGATTACAAAAGCCCCATCCAATTTCAGGGGAATGATTAAAGGAAAAATTTATAAAATAATTTATACTGATTCAGAAGGAAATATTACAGAAAGAGAAATTAAACCTGTGGAATTTGTTGCATACGGGAAAAAGAAATACATGGAAGCTTTCTGCTATCTCAGAAACGAAAACAGATTCTTTTTAGGTGATAGGATTCTTGAAGCAACGGAAGTAGATGACAATCACCTGCTATGGCAGTAAAGATCTTTTATTGTATTAACGAGCTTGTGGATTTTATCATCCTTTAAAGTATAAAACATATAATTAGATTCTTTGCGCCTGGCAATTATTTCGGCTTTTCGAAGTACAGTTAAATGCTGGGAAATATTGGATATAGTTGAACCGAATTGCTGCTCTATTTCAGAAACATTTTTTTCTCCATCCATTAAAAAACAGAGAATCTTCATTCTTATTGGATGTGAAATTGATTTTAGAATTTCTGTAACGTGTTCAACCTGATCTTCTGAAAAAATCATTATAGCATCCTGTTTAATTAATTTTGTCTGACAATGATATAAAAATTCAAAAAATTGTCAAGGTACTTAAGTATTTAAGTATTTAATTTTTTTGCTATCTTGATTATATCAAGCAGATTTTCTATTGATATGAACCTTAACATCCGGTGAAAAATATTCTATTATATTAAGCAGTATTAATAATTTTTCAACAGTCAGAGAAAGAATTAGAGTTAAATTAACCCCTCTTCTATTAAGATGATGTTTTGCGTGTATTAAAAAACCAATAAATGATGAATGAATATTTATTGTAGAACTTAGATCAAACACAATATTCAATGATTCTTTGTTTTCATTTAATCTTTCCACGAATTCTGCGGCTTTATCGAAGCTTATGTTTTCAGGGAAAACCCACACATCCTTGTTTTCGGTCATTATCATATTCATCATCCTTGATTATATTTCTTTCCCGTTAGGATTATTATCGTCTGTAACAGCAAATCAGATTAGAATTTTTTTATTACCATGTGAAAAACTTATTGCCTATTCCTGAATCCTGCAACACGGGTTTTTATTTCAGGCAGATATGGTTCAATATGATTGTAAAGCATTTTCATTGAAATACAATATTCACTTGTATTCCGGTATGCCCTGAAACGTGTACAGTCTCCCATGCAAAATTCATAAATTCTGCACGTCCTGCATTCATCAGATAGACTTGATTTAAGAGATGCAAATTTATTGCGCAATGGATTTTTTAAAACAGTCTGTATGCTGCTGTCTGCAAGATTTCCGATTTTCCAATTATCATACACATAAAAATCGCAGGGATAACAATCCCCATTATGCTCTACAACTATATAACTGCTGCAAATATTATTATAGCAGCAAGATGCTTTAACACCATCAACAAAATAAAGCAGAATATCTTCGAAAAACCTGATCGATACATCAAAAAAACCCCGGCTAAACCATTCTTCAAAAAGTATGATATAGAATTCCCCTGTTTCTTCACCGCGTACCGAAAAACTTTTAAGAGTACCTGCTGCATCATTTTCAAAACAGTTTATAAACTGTAAAAATTTAAAATTATTCGATCTGAAAAAATTATACAGTTCAGCTGGAAATTTTATATTCCTGTATGTCAGGAGGCAGAGAATATTAAATTCAACGTCATATTTTTTCATCATGGCAATGCTCTTCATCACATCATCGAATGAACCGCTTCCGTCATTTTTTTTCCTGTAATAATCATGAAATTCCGCAGGGCCGTCAAGACTTATGCCAACAAGAAAATTTTCTTTCAGAAAAAACTCACACCACTCTTCGTTTACGAGAAGTCCATTTGTCTGGATTGAATTTTCTATTATCTGTCCAGGCTGCGAATTGATCTTCTGGAACTCAACTGCATCTTTATAAAAATCGAGCCCCATAAGCATCGGCTCCCCGCCCTGCCAGCAGAAACTGTTATGGCCGGCGTTCGCAGATAATGTATTGGAGATAATTGCTTCTGCATCAAAAGCGCTCATTTTCTTTGAACTGCCCTGATAAAGTTCGTGAACCCGATCATAAAAACAATACTCACATGACAAATTGCACAGACATGATGCAGGTTTAATAAGCAGTGATATTGATTGATCAGAATAGCGCCTGATTATTTTATCTGAATTCATATTTCTAAAATGCAGACATTAATTCCTGCGTCTACAAAAATTTCTTGTAATAATGCATTCTGAATGAACAATAGCTTAATTAAATCAAAATTCAAAATGAAAAACAACACTTATTGGTAAGGAATTGACGATATATTAATGGATACAGGCAAGTTGCTTAAACTTTCACAATATAAAATGCCTTTCGGGAAATATAAAGACTGCCTGCTGATTGACCTGCCAGAGCCGTATGTTGTCTGGTTTCACCAGGAGGGATTTCCCCCGGGAGAACTTGGTGAAATGCTCGGCACAGTATATGAAATCAAGGTCAACGGCCTGGAGTATCTGTTTGACAGGATCAGGAAAAAATAAATTAAGGGGAATCAATCATGGCTTTCGGAAGAGACGGTTCAGAACTGGAATTATCAATATATGATCTTCAAAACAGAATTTTCAGGGATGCATTAAACGAAATCTTCCGCCAGTGTCCTGACAAGGAAATTAAAAAGATCGCCAGGAGCGCCCTTCATCAGGCTGCGAATGTTACAAAGAATTTTGAAAAATTTGAATTCTGATATTTAATTTTATACTTCAGGGGGATTTGTAATGAAAAAAGCATTGATCACAATTGCAGTATTACTTGCGCTTGTTCTGTCTGCAGGAGGAATCTTATTTTATAACATGTATCAGGATATGATGGTTATGGAAATAATCAAACAGGATCCGCAGCTGACAATTTTCACAGGCGGGGGATCCAATTCCATAATACTGACTTCCGAAGACGGCTCCAGAGCTCTTGTTGTAGACTCTAAAATGTTTGCAGGTTCAAAAAAATTAGCAGGGCTAGTCAGTACAAAAAATACAACTCTTGTGATAACACATAATCATCCTGATCACATATATGGCATTTCTCTATTTCCTTCAGCTGAAATAATATCAGGATCATACCCCAAAGAAAAATGGGATACCATGTTTTCAAGCAGATATCCGGACATTACATTAAAACATGGCGAAGAAAAGATTATAAAGATAGGAAATGAAACTGTTCATATATTAAACATGGGACAGGGCCATTCCACAAATGATATTATAGTTTATCTGGAAAACCGCAAACTGCTTCTTACAGGCGATCTTGTTTTTCTAAACATGCATCCTGTTCTTGCAGGAGGCGAGACAAAGGTTTCATCGTGGATTGAATTTCTCGACAGGCTGAATAAATATGACGTTAAAACACTTGTTCCCGGACACGGCAGGGTAATGGATAAAAGCGCGCTGAAAACAATGAAGGATTACTTCACATCAATTATAGATGCAGGCGGCGATAAAATGAAATTAAAGGAACTGAAAGTAAAATACAAGGACTACACTTCACTTCCGGGAAATCTCAGTTTTGACATCAATGCTGATTTTATTAAAAAAGAAATGGATAAAGTAAAATAATTTTCAAAATCAAACTTTAATAACAATTATTTTATTTTGCTGGAATATGCTCTTCCGGACGAACCTGATTCAGTTTTACAGCATCAGCATTGCACACTGTAGCGCATAGTCCGCATCCCATGCATATATCTGCATCCACTTTTGCAATTTCATTGATTAAAACAGCTTCAACCGGGCAGATATCAACGCAGGCGCCGCATGATGTACAGTCTTCACTCACAACTGCAGTGAAACGGCTTGGAGAAAGAATCCATTTCCTGCCGGAATATTTCATAAGTCTGAACATTTCACAGCAGCAGGTGCAGCAGTTGCAAATAACGTTGCTGCCGGCCCTGTTTTCTGTCATGTGCACCAGGCCTGCATCTTCAGACTTTTTCAGGATATCAAGAGCTTCCTGTTTTGATATTTTTCTGCCGTGGCCGCGGTCAAGCGCGTATTTCGCTCCGCGGTTCAGCTGTATGCACGCTTCAAGAGGAGATTCGCAGTTTTTCTGGCTCAGCCTGCAGGGACATTTCACAACAGCAATCTGTTCCGATTCATCGACCATACGAGCGCACTCCTCAAAGGAAAGAACCGTACTGCGGGTTTCAAGCGTTTCATTTACTGGAATTACGCGCATGAATGGCGGCATTTTGAAAGTCTCAGGCAGTTTCTTCATCATGCCTGTAAAATCCTCATCCATGACTTTCTTCCATGCATCAAAAAATTCCTGGGTTGCATCATCCCACAGGATGCTCGAATCATGAAACTGTATGATATTTTTTGCAAGTTTGAACTGGGTTTTCCCGTCGCGGACAGATTTGAACACGATCCCTTTTCTGAACATGGACTGAAGTATAACTGAAACATCATCAGCTGGCTTTCCGGTCTGAGTGGAAATTTTTTCTGCATCAGCAGGCAGGAGCAGCGCAATTTCAGCTTCTTCATCTGTGCAGATCATTTTCCATACTGATGCAAGATTAGATGAATCCGCCAGCATCATTTTCGTGTTAAGCTGCTTATAAATATCATCCATGCTCATATCAGTCACCTTCGTCTTAAAGTTTACATGTTATGCTTATTTCAAACAATCAAAAGAATTATTTATTATTGCATGCTGTTGGTTGGTTTGTCAATAATTATAGTTGAATAACATTTCATTTCAGCATGCGGATTTTCAGGAATTATTGTTGCTTTTAGATTTATATAAAATGATGTTTGCCTCATATACTGCAGGGCGGTTAAATGTAATTTTTTATTTATACAAACCAAGTTTTACTTATCAAGCTGAAATGCTTAAATAACTGTAACAGAGAAAAAACCTTGAATAAATCAATCAGCCAGAGCCGCCTCAAATTTAAAATCACTGCAAAGGACAAAAAAAGTTCAGCAAGAGCCTGCACATTCAACACTCTGCACAATGAAGTCAATACTCCGCTTTTCATGCCTGTTGCCACAGTTGGAGCTATCCGTTCGCAGGACACTATTCTTGTGGAATCTCTCGGTTTTCCGGTCCTCCTTACAAATACATACCATCTGATGATCCGGCCCGGACTTGATGTATTAAAAAATTTAAATGGGATGCATGAATTTATAAACTGGGGAAAATCCATTCTCTCTGATTCAGGAGGGTATCAGGTCTTCTCTCTTCCTAAACAGGTTAAGATCGATACAGACGGCGCTACTTTCAGAAGCTATCTTGACGGCAGAATAATACGACTCACACCTGAGACGAGCATTGAATCGCAGAAAACAATCGGCAGCGACATTATGATGGCACTGGATTACTGTGTGCCATCTGATTCTGATAAATCAATCTGCAATACTGCTCTTGATATAACTACTGCCTGGGCTGAAAGAAGCCTCAATGCAAGAGGAGACTCAGAGCAATCGATATTCGGCATTGTTCAGGGAGCGCGTTTTCCTGATCTAAGAAAAACCAGCGCGTCGCAGATAACTTCGTTCGGTTTTGACGGATTTGCAATTGGAGGACTGGCAGTTGGAGAAAGCGAACAGGAAAGAAATGACATGACTGAACTCACAGCTTCCCTGCTTCCGGAAAACATGCCCCGATATCTCATGGGAGTGGGCACACCATCTGACCTGCTTGAGGCTGTTTACAGGGGCGTGGATATGTTCGACTGCATTCTGCCCTCAGCCCTTGCGCAGCAGGGAGTTGCATTTACATCGCGCGGCAGGCTCGAGCTGAGGCGCGGGGTTTATAAAACTGACGAAAGGGCGATAGATCCTGAATGCACCTGCAGAACATGCCTCTCTCACAGCAGGGCTTTCATACATCACCTGATAAAGTCGGGAGAATACTACGGTTCAAGCCTTGTTGGAATACACAACCTGTATTTTTATCACAAGTTAATGGGTACGATGAGAGAAAACATATTAAACGGGACCTTTTACGAATATTATCACGCCAACAGGGAAATTATCAGAAACGATGACGCTGATTATCCGGTCAGACTTCCAAAAATAAAAAAGAGGCCGCGTTATACTCTCGGCAATTACGAAATTTTCACTCCGGATAATAAAATTTTCAGCATTCGGCAGATATCATCAGGCGAGGTGATGCATTCGGTTAATGACCCTGTTGAAGAAGCCCGCAGGATTTATTCAGTGCAGCTTAATTTAGAAAAAGTTCTATCTGAAAATAAAGAAAAAGAATTTATAATCTGGGACGTCGGGCTTGGTGCAGGTACAAATGCAATGGCTGCCATTATGGACGCTGAAAATATTATTAAAGATAGACAGGCTGAAAGAAAAATCACGGTCATCAGTTTTGAAAATGATCTTGATCCCATCTATCTCGCTGTAAAATACAGAAAATTTTTCAGCCATTTGCATCATAAAGCACCCCATTATCTTCTTAAAAACGGCAGATGGACTTCGGATAACGGATCAATCGAATGGATTTTATCACAGGGGGATTTTCTTGAAAAAATAACTGAATCTCCAGAACCAGACTGCATCTTCTACGATTTTTTCTCTTTTAAAACTGATCCAATGCTATGGTCGTACGGAACATTCAGAAAGATATTTTCAAAATGCGGAAATAAACCCGTAAAACTCTTTACCTATTCAAATTCAACAATGGTTAGAAGCGCTCTGCTTGCAGCTGGATTTTTCGTTGGAGCAGGACCGTCATCAGGCCCGAAAGATGAAACCACAACTGCCTGTAATATAATAAATAGCAGAACAGACGGAATAAAACTTCTGAGCAGGGAATGGCTTGATAAATTCAGAAACAGCTCTGCAAAGTGGGATGCAGGTTGCACAGATGAAGAAAAGCATGAGATTGAACAACTGGTTTACGGGCACAGACAGTTTAAAAATTCAGACAATAGTCTCTGATAGAAAAAATTCAATTATTAAAGCTATTCACATTTCACCGGACAAAGCGTACTACGGTTTCCACATGCGAAGTGTGCGGGAACATATCAACAGGCTGCATGCGGTCAACCCTGTATCCGGCTTTGAGAAATACAGTAGTGTCGCGGGCAAGACTATCAGGAAAGCATGAAACATATACTATCTTTTTCGGATTGAGACGCACTATGTGATCAAGCACATCCGGAGCGCAGCCCGATCTGGGCGGATCAAGCAGGATCGATGAGAAATCACCTGTTTTGCATTCACGGAGACCGGCAGCAGCATCGCTTGCAAAAAAGCTTGAGTTGGTTATACCGTTAGCTGCGCTGTTTTCTATTGCATATCTGACAGAATTCGCATTTTCTTCAATGCCGGTGACATGCCTGTACTTACCAGCCAGAGCAAGAGCAAAAAAACCAACTCCGCAGTAGAGATCGAGAATGTTTTCTTTCGAGGATGGCACAAGAAAAGATTCAACAAAATTTAAAAGCACTTCAGCCTGTTTGTAATTTGTCTGGAAAAATCCGTTATGGGGAATGCGGTAGATCACAGAACCTATACGCTCAGTTATAAATTCAGAACCTGTTAAATGATAATCTTTATTGGCTGCTACTTCAATACCGCAAATTTCAGGAAATTGTTTCATGAGCATTTGAACAAAACCGGTTATCTTCGGGTCCTTCCTTGATACATAGAGGCTGATCCCAGCCACGCCTCCGGTTGTTGAGCGTATATGAATCTGTGTAACCGGATCAGGTATGTTCATGCTTTTAATACCTTCATGAATTCTCCGGTTTAGTGGAAGCTCCTGGCGGCAGACATTAATGCTGATCAGCTCAATGCTGTTTTCTCTGGTCATTCCGGCGCAGCCGTTCTTCACAAGCAGAGACAGCTTGTTGCGGAATGCCTGCGTGTCGCTCATGCCTGCTGTTTTAGCAACAGGTGTTTTAACGCCTTCGATGCGGCTCATCTCTTCACGGACAATGCGGGTTTTAATTTCGAGCTGTTTTTCATAGTTTATATGCAGCCACTGGCATCCGCCGCATCCGCGGTCATAGTCTTCGCATGATGACTGGATGCGAAAAGGCGAAGGTGATATCACTTTTAAAAGTTCCGCGCTTCCGTATTTATTTTTTATATTGAGCACCCTGATTTTTACCCGGTCTCCCTCAATAGCTCTGTGGATAAAGAGGGTTTGCTGACCGGACTTGTAGAGAGCCATACCATGCCTGTCCATGCCGTTTACTGTAACCTCGAGTATCTGGCCTTTGCGGATTCCGGATTTCATTTGGTATCAGTTCCTCCAGCTGATCAGTTTATTACAATAGATGTTAACGATTGAATTAATTTTTGTTATTACGGCTGAAACGATACTAAAATTTTTGCGAGACAATTTCTAAAACTGCATCTGCCCATTCATCGCTGTCATTGAGGTTTTCAACATACTCTATTCTCGTTCCGCCATGTTTAATAAATAATTCTGAGTATTCCAAACCAAGCTCATGTATTGTTTCAAGGCAGTCTGCCACAAAAGATGGTGAAACTATTAAAATGCTTTTAATTCCGCTTTGAGCTTTTTCTATCAGAATTGAATCTGTAAAAGGCGAAAGCCAGTTTTTTGAAAATCTTGATTGAAAAGTTACAGAATACTTATCATGTGCAAGGCCAAGTTCATCAGCAATCAGTTTTGCTGTTTCATAGCAGCTTGTTTCATAATTAAGAATTTCATTTCCATGATTATTTTTATTATAATCCAATCTTTTAATATTTTCATCCGGATATTTTGCTTCAGCCTGTTTAACAGGCAGGCCATGAAAAGAAAACAGAATAAACTCAAATTCTTCGGGATGATATTCACGCACCCTGGATGCAAATACCTTTATAAAAGCAGGTTCTTTATAAAAATGTTTAACTGTTTTAAGTATTGGATAATAATCCGCATTTTTAAGTTTATTCAGCGTTGATTCAATAACTGAACCAGTAGTTGCTGACGAATATTGAGGAAAAAGAGGAAGCAGAATGATTTCATCAAAATTTTCTTTTCGTATCTGAAAAATTGCATCTTCAATTCCAGGCTTTCCATATCTCATTGCAAGAAATACAGCTTTGCTTGCATCAAGTTTTGTTTTTAATTTTTCAACAAGATTCTCGGAATTCCGGATCAAAGGAAACGAACTGCCGTCCCAGATTTCTTTATATTTTAATGCAGATTTAGGCGAACGGAACGGGACAATAATGCAGTTTACAAGCATGCTCCGCAAAAGTTTCGGCATAACTATAACCCGCGGATCATTGAGAAACTGTTTTAAATAGCTGCGAACGGATTTTACATCAGGGCCGGCCGGCGATCCTGTATTTACAAGAAGTATTGCTGTTCTTTTGTTAATCATCAATACCTGTTAATTTTCTGCAATTATTATTTTTGATATATTTGCGGACTGCCTGATTCTATCTGCCATACCTATGCCATCGCGTATATTACCAGCAAGATAAAGGCCGGGGAATTTCTTTTCAAGCAGCGAAATTCTATCAAGTCTTGAACCGGAATCTATTCCATATTGCGGAATTGCATTTTCATAACGGAAGATTTCCAGAATATCCGGCGAAGGTTTTTTAACTCCGAGCATCGGGCTTATCTCATCAAAAACGGTTTTTGTAATTTCATTATCTGATAGTTTCATGACATTTTTATTTTTCATTCCGCCCATAAACACAGACAGCAGCGCACCTTCAGCAGGAGCCCGATTACTGAAAATCGATGACGTAAACAGAACTCCAAGTATTTTTCTGTTTTCAATAGATGGAACCAGTCCTCCAAATGCATCAAGTTTGACTCCATTCCATTTTTTAAAGCCTACAGCAACCTGAATAACTTTTGCATATTCAAGATCAGTAACCGGCTTCAGTTCTTCTTTTGTTATAAAGCCAAGAATTTCCGGAAGTGCATAAGCCCCGACTGTTGTAATGATATTATCAGATTCAATTTTAATTTTAGATTTATCTTTTACAAATGTTGTAATGTAAGACTTGCCTTTTCTTTCAATATGAATATTTTCACAGCCGAATTTTATTGCTTCAGGGCCAATAGATTTTTTCAGAGCTTCAATTAATTTCCCAAGTCCTCCTGCAGCTGAAAAGACCTCCCTGGTTGGCCTTTTATCCCCTGGAGGCATAATCTCTTTCTTTTTCTTTATTGCTCCTATAATAAAACTCCCATAGTCCTGTTCCAGATTATATAATTTAGGCAAAGCATATCTTGTTATTATTTTCTCAGGATCTCCTGCATAAATTCCTGAAATGAACGGATCAACCGCATAATCAAGGAAGCTTCTGCCAAGCCTTCTTTTTACAAGATCAGCAACATTTTCATCCGGATTATTGCCTTTACAGCGGAAAGGCTCTCCAAGGATCCGGAATTTATCTTTAAATGAGAACAACGGAGTTCCAACAGCAGAGAAAAGTCCGGATGGAAGAGCATGCCAGTTATTGTTTTTCCAGATCAGTCTTTTTTTTGATTTCTCATTTGCAGTTTCAAGAGTGCAGTTCTGATTCAATTCATCAAAAAGCCTGAACACCTCAGGATGTGCAATTACGCCAGAATTAGGACCTGATTCATAAACAAACGAATCCTTCTTCATTGTTTGAATTACACCGCCGGGTTTATTGCTTTTTTCCAGAATTATTACTTTTTTACCGGCTGATCTTAGATTAAATGCAGTGGTTAAACCAGTAAGACCTGCACCAATTATTAAATTATTTATTTTTATCATTTTCATACCGATTTTGAATAGTTCATAATTTGATTTTTAAAAACCGGATCAATCGCTGCTGCAACATTTCTTATAAAAAGAACGCCTATCTCAGTTATTTTTATAGTATCATTTTCAAATTCAATAATTCCATCATCAATAAAATCATTGAATGATTCAATTTTGAAATCCAGAATTTTTTTAATTGCCTCAACATCAATTTCCAGTTTCTTCCCGAGCCGGTTAAAATCCAGAATCTTATTGCACATCAGTTCATCAATTGCTTCCTGTACTATCATTTCACCTTCATTAAGTATATATCCTTTTTCAACAGGGAACAGGGAATTATTAATGTCATTTTTATATTTCTCCATTGATTTTGTTGTCTGAAAAAATGAATTCTCAAACTGGCTGATCGATGAAACACCGAATCCATAAACCTGGCCCGTTGTCCGGCGCGTGCAGTACCCCTGGAAATTTCTGTGCAGATTATGATCTGATAATGCAGTATAAAGTTCATCTTCAGGTTTTACGAAGTGATCAAGTCCAATAGGCTGATATCCGATTCCAGAAAGATAATTATATGTATTCAGATACATGCTGATTTTTTCTTCCGGAGAAGGCAAACCGCCTGTTTCAAGCATTTTCTGCGCTTTAAATATAGAAGGAAGGTGTGCATAAGAAAAGGTAACTATTCTGTCCGGGGAGAGTGATGCAGCTGTGTTTATGGTATTTTTGAAACTGTCAGGAGTCTGTCCGGGCAGACCGTATATTAAATCAAAATTAATAACTGAATTTTTATTTTTGGCTTTTAATATTTTACAAATTTCTGCAACAGGCATCCCCGGCTCTTCACGGTTTACTATTTTCAGCACATCAGGATTAAAATCCTGAATGCCGAGACTGAACCTGTTGAAACGCGCCTCAGCAAGGGCTGAAATATATTTTTCATCAAGATATGCAGGATTGCATTCAATTGCAATTTCCGGGTTTTCAATAACATTGAAACTGTTTAAAATTATATCATTAATTTCAAGAAGATATTCAGCATCAATTGCATTTGGCGTTCCTCCGCCGTAATGAATCTGCGAAAGAAATCTTGAATTATCAAGCAGACCAATTACAGCTTCAAGCTCTTTCTTCAAAGCTGAGATGTAATCTTTTACCTGTTCATTTCCAGGCATTGAGATTCTGTTGCATCCGCAATAGTGGCATAGCCTTTTACAGAAAGGAATATGAATATAAATGGAAATATTCTGCGGGCTTTTTGAATTGGATTCAACTATTGATCTCCTGAAATCTTCAGATGAAAAATCGCCTGTAAAATGATTTGCCGGCGGATAGCTTGTATATCGCGGTACAGGTGAATTGTATTTATCCAGGAGATATCTGCTGATTTCCATTTTAACTTCTCATCCAGTCGGCAGACTTGATTTTTTCAACAAGATATTTTACATTTTCAAATTTATTTTCAGGATTAAGTCCGTGTCCTGTATTGAATATCCAGTTATAATTCTCCCTGCCGAAGATAATAAATTTTTCAAGTTCAGAATCAATTATCCTGCGATCATCTGCAGAAAGAATTCTCATATCAAAATTACCCTGCAGACCAACTGCCGGATCAATAATTTTTCTTGCTTCAGAAATATTATACTGCCAGTCAACTGATACATAGTCCGTGATATCTTTATTGATTTTTGAAATTCCAAGGCCAAGGCCTTTCGGGAAAAATATTACAGGCACATTTTCCCTGCGTACAGCATTTGTAATTTTTTTTACATAAGGAAGTATTGCAGAAAAATATAAATCAGAAGGAATAAGTCCTGCATGTGTATCAAAAAGCTGGAATGCATCAATCCCGCGCCTGGCCTGATTAACAGCATATTCAACTGACAGGTCTGTAATTTTCTCAAGAATGATCTCTGCTTTTTTTCTGTCGGTATATAGAAGGTTAACTGCTGCAGCAAAATCGTGTTTCTGGCTGCTGCCCTCAACCATGTAACAGAAAGTTGTTAAAGGAGCACCGCAAAATCCGATTAATGCTGTTTCAGAAGGTTTCTGTTTTTTAATTATATCAATAGCTGTATAGATATGCTCAAGTGAGGAAGGATTCGGATTTAGATCATTCACTGAATCAGGCATATGCTTTAACGGATTGTCAAATACTGGACCTTTGTCTGTAAAGTTTAATTGCATTCCAAGACCTTCAGGAATTACAAGTATATCTGAAAACAAAATAGCAGCGTCAACACCGAGAGATCTTACTGGCTGGAGAGTCACCTCAGCTGTCAGTTCGGGCTCTGTCATCAGCTCCCTGAAAGAATATTTTTCGCGGAGTTTCAGATATTCAGGCAATACACGTCCTGCCTGACGCATAAACCATACTGGCGGGCGTTCCCTTTTTAAACCTTTTACTGTATCGTTAAATAGATTATTTGTCATTTAGTTCCTGATTTTAGCCGTATTATAATTCACGAAAAGCTTTCCTGGCAGATTCAATTGTCAGCTCGATATCTTCATCTGTATGCGCATTTGAAACAAAAGCAGCTTCAAACTGCGATGGCGCAAGATAAATTCCTGATTCAAGAGATAAACCGAAATATCTGGAATAGATATCCCTGTTTGATGTCATTGCTTCATCAAAAGAATTCACAGTCTGATTTCCGGTAAAAAACATAGTAAACATGGAGCCGATTTTGTTGATTACTGCCTTAATCCCGGATTCTTCAAGGCCTCTGGTTAAACCGGCACATAACTTTTCTGTTTTTATTTCGAGATTTTTATATATGTCCGGATTTTCATTCAGGGTTTTCAGCATAACAAGGCCCGCAGCCATTGCCAGAGGATTTCCTGACAGTGTTCCAGCCTGATAAACCGGACCCTTCGGAGCAAGCATTTCCATTATTTCCCTGCGTCCGCCGTAAGCGCCCACAGGAAGACCGCCTCCGATAATTTTGCCCAGAGTCGTCAGATCAGGTGTAACTCCGGAATACTGCTGAGCACCTCCTTTTGCCAGCCTGAATCCTGTGATTACTTCATCAAAGATGAGAAGCGAATTATGCTTTTTTGTTATATCACGGAGACTCTGGAGAAATCCTTTTTCCGGCAGAACTACACCCATGTTGCCTGCAACAGGCTCAATGATTACTGCTGCTATTTCATCCGGGTATTCAGCAAAAAGAGATTTTACAGATTCGATATTATTATAATCTGCAGTTAAAGTGTCATTTGCAACAGATGATGTTACTCCAGGGCTGTCAGGCAGGCCAAGTGTTATTGCACCTGAACCGGCTTTTATCAGAAAGCTGTCAGCATGCCCATGATAACATCCTGCAAATTTAATTAATTTTGCTCTCCCAGTAAATCCTCGCGCAAGCCTGATTGCACTCATGGTAGCTTCAGTGCCGGAATTGACCATCCTTACCATCTCAACAGACGGCACCATGGAAACAATCAGTTCTGCGATTCCGGTTTCAGCAGCAGTCGGTGCTCCATAGCTCGTTCCCTTTTCTGCAGCCCTGCATATTGCTTCAACAATAGGCTCATACGCATGACCGAGTATCATCGGTCCCCATGATCCCACGTAATCAATAAATTCATTTCCGTCTATATCATAAATGCGTGATTTTAAAGCATGGCTGATTACAAGAGGATTTCTTCCTACACTTTTAAAAGCGCGGACAGGGGAATTAACTCCTCCGGGAATCAGCTGCTCTGCCCTTTTAAATTCTTTTATGCTGTTTTCAATTTTCATTTTTTTTATTTTACCTGTTCAGAACAGATGCGATTTCCTTTGCAAAATATGTAATTATTATATCAGCCCCTGCTCTTTTAATAGAGATTGCGGTTTCCATCATTACTCTCTCTTCATCAATCCAGCCGTTTGCAGCAGCTGCCTTTATCATTGAATATTCTCCGCTTACATTATACGCAGCAACAGGAATATTGAATTCATTCTTTGCCCTGTATATTATATCAAGATAGCTCAATGCAGGCTTTATCATGATGATGTCTGCACCTTCATCCATGTCAAGAGCAATTTCCCGCATAGCCTCATCTGAATTTGCAGGATCCATCTGATAGCTTCTGCGGTCGCCGGACTTGGGCTCGGATCCTGCAGCTTCGCGGAAAGGCCCGTAAAAACCAGATGCATACTTTGCTGAATAAGACATTATCAGCGTTTTAGAAAAGCCGTTCTGATCAAGAGCAGACCTTATGCGCCCTACCCGTCCATCCATCATATCACTCGGTGCGATTACATCAGCTCCGGCACGTGTTAATGATACAGACTGCTTCGATAGAGTTTCAAGAGTTAAATCATTATCAACATCATTATCAACTATTGTGCCGCAATGGCCGTGAGTTGTATATTCGCAGTTGCATACATCAGCAATGATTAATAAATTATCAGCAAATTCTTTTTTAATTGCCCTGATTGCCTGCTGCACAATTCCGTTATCATCACACGCAGCAAGCCCGTGCTCATCCTTATGATCTGGAATGCCGAATAGCAGAATAGACCTCACCCCGCAATCAGTAATTTTCCTGCATTCTTCAAGAAGTAAATCAACGGAAAGCCTGCTGACACCCGGCATTGAAGCAACTGGATCGCTGACTTTTTTCCCATGACAGACAAAAAGAGGCATGATCAGATCATTTACACTTAAAGAGGTTTCAGAAATCATATTTCTGACAATAGGATTGGTTCGTAATCTTCTAAGCCTTGTTTCAGGAAACGCCATATATTTTTCCTTTAAAAAATAAGTTATTTCAGTTCAAGCTGAAATATTTTTCTATTTCCATTGCAAATGACAGCCAGTCAGGTTTTGCCGGTACTATCAATGGAACAAGATTATTATCTATTGCTGCTTTTTCGGTTGTTCTGCCTATACAGGCTATGCGGAAATTCTTCTTGAGTTCATGCTGATCGCTTAATTCAATAAATCTCTCCAAAGCAGAAGGACTCATAAATGCCAGCATATCATATTTGTCAGAAATAAGAAGTTTCATTATTTCCGGATCAGGATCTGCAGCAGGTGAAGTCTTATAAACATTAATTCGGGAAACATTTGAAAATCCAGAAATACTTTCCTGAATTAAATCACCTGCCAGATCGCCAAGCACAAGTAAAACTTTATCATTTTCTTTTATATTATCATGCTGTAATTCTATTATAAAATCGCCTGAATCCCTGCCTTCAGATACGAAATATGGATGGAGCCCGCTCAATTCAAGTTCTTTTGCGGTTTTTTTGCCGAGAACTGCAATTTTCAATAAAGACAATTCTTCGTATTCTATTTTCTGATCATCCAGCAATGACAGAAAATATTTAACCCCGTTTCTGCTTGTAAAAATCAGCCAGCCGAATGAACTGAGTTTTTTTAAAACAGAAAAAATAGAAGCATCAGGCTCAAGTGCTGAAATTTCAATCAATGGCATGTTATACACAGCTGCACCCTTATCAGCAAGATACGCTTCAAAGTCATCATCACCGGATTTTGCCCTTGTTGAGATAATTATTTTTTTTTCCAGCCCCATATAATCCAGGTTAACCTTGATCTAACTTATTTTTATATTCATCGAAGCAGCAGCAGCAATTATTTCCCTGCCAAGCTCTCTCCCGAGAACTTCAGCATCGGTAATAGATGCTTTACCAGATGTATAATATGTTTTAAAGGTAAAATGATTGCCAATCATTGCTGCAAGATTAATTTCATCACCTTTAATTGTAGAATAAGCAGCAAGAGGGAATTTACATCCGCCCCCGATAGTACGCATGAAACTGCGTTCTGCAATAGACGCATTTTCCGTTTCTTCATGATTTACTTTTCTGAGAATTTCAATTACATCTGCGTCATCACTCAGGCATTCAATTGCAATTATGCCCTGGCCTATTGCAGGAATATATGAATCCACAGGAAGATAAGCATTTTCAGGAAAAGTTTTATTCAGACGCTTCATGCCGGCTGCTGCAATAACAATAGCATCATATTCTTCTCCGGATAATTTCTTAAGCCTTGTGTCAACATTTCCCCGCAGATCTTTAAATCTTGCTTCTGGTTTTGATGATGCAAGCTGAACTATCCGCCTGGGGCTTCCTGTTCCGATTATGCATTTGTCATCAAGTTCATCTAAAGTGCATCCTGTCCTGGTAAGCAGTATGTCTCTGGGATCTTCGCGTTTTGTAAATGAAGCAAGGATCAATCTATCCGGCTGAAAACCTGGAACATCCTTTAAGCTGTGAACAGCAAAATCAGCCTTGCCCTCAAGAATGGCATTTTCAAGCTCTTTAACAAAAACTCCGGTGCCTCCGAATTGTGTAAGAGGTTTATCAGTAACTTTATCTCCCTGTGTGCTGAATTTAACAATTTCAAAACTGCAATCAGGATTTTTTTCCTTTAACAATTCAACTGTCTGACAGGTCTGGGTATAGGCAAGAAGGCTTGGTCTGGTTGCAACTATATATTTTTTATCAGTGCTCATTATCAATATCCAGGGATAATGTATCCTGCAATGTGCTGATAATTTTCAATAATTCATCTTTAGTTGTTGCACGCCGTATATTTTTCATTATCACCTTGATAATTTTCCCCGCATAAGCATCAAGCATATCATTAACTGCTTCTGATTGAGATGATTCAAGGCTGTTATAGAAATCGCTGTAAGTGGAAATAGTTCTGTCTTTAATAACGCCAAGACCTTTTTTAATCTCCATCATTGCAGGAATTATTGATTGTTTTAAATACCATTCAAAATATTCTTCTGCCAGTTCGTTCACCAGTTGAGCCGCCTTCTCAACCTCTTCTGTTCTTTTATCGAGATTATCTTCAATGACTTTTTTAATATCATCAATAGAATATAGAATGCATCCGGACAAAGTTCCTATCATTGGATCAATGTTTCGCGGTATTGATAGATCCACAAAATAACGCGTTTTCCCGTCATTGCTTTTAACCGATGATTCCATCAAATCCCGTTTTAAAATATATTCTTCAGAGGTCGTAGAAACAACCACTACATCAAAATTATTAATCCGGTCGTATCTATCCTCGAATCTTTCAACGCTGCAGTCAAATTGTTCCGCAAGTGAAACTGCATTTTCGTTTGTACGGCTTGTAATGCTTATGGCGCAATCATGAAAATACGAAGAAAAATTTGCAGCAGCAAGCCTGGCCATTTTCCCTGAACCTACAATAAGCAGACTGAATTGATGGTCTTTGGGAAAATATTTACGGATTATATCAAGAGCAAGAGTTGCAACTGACAGGGAACCTTCGCCGATTTTTGTATCGCTGCGGACTTTTTTCCCTGACTGTATGGCAGTCTGAAAAATTTTATTCAGCATGCTGTTTGTTGCATTAAGTTCCTGAGCTTTTAAAAAAGCATCCCGTATCTGTCCCTGTATCTGATATTCGCCCACTACCATTGAATCAAGACTTGCAGCTACATTTAGAAGGTGATATACAGCCTGATGGCAGCTTTTAAGATAAATTATCGGATTCAGCTCCGAAGTTGGAACTTTGTGGAATTCTTCAATGAAGGAAATTATGTCTGAAAAACCCGTATCTATATTTTCTACAGCCGAATAAACCTCAACTCTGTTGCAGGTTGATACAATAATGCTTCCTTTAATGCCGGGTTTTGAATTAAGCAGCCTGTATGCTTCGGGCAGAACATCTGAAGCAAAATGAAGTTTCTCTCTTTTTTCAACGGTAGCAGTTTTATAATTTGCCCCTACAACTATTAAATGCATTTTTCCCTTTATCTATTAAACAATTATAATTAATCCGGCATATTCAAGAAAAGAACATTATCAATTTTATAATCAGCCAGATCAAGTACAATTCTTTGCAATCACTAAAACTGACGGATCTCTTTAATAATGTAGACAGGTTTATTATATTTTTTCTTCCATTTGAAAACTCTTGATATCCAGAAACCAGTGTTTCCAGAAACCGTCTTTTAAAGCTGTTTCGCTTTCTGTAATTGCAATTTTTTTATTGAATAATGGGCCGTCATATACGAATGTATGAAACTCCCCTCCTTCGCCGCAAACACAAATATTTTTTTCAAGGAGATCTTTTACAATATTACTATCTATTGTTTTACCGACAATTGATGAATCAAATAAACTTTCTTTAGCACTTACTATTGCAGTTTTAAAACCCAGATCCATAAATTCATTAATCAGATCGAGAGTATCCTTGTTCCATAAAGACTCAATGGCCAATACTCCTGCGGCTTCACTGCATACGCGCTCAACCCAGTCTTTATGCTCATCAAGATATATATCACCGAAAACAATTCCTTCTATATCATACTTATCTTTCAGTTCAATTACTGCGTTTTTAAACTCTTCTTCATATTTATCCATATCCTGCGGCACATCTTTCAGCAGTATTGGAATGCCTATTGCCTCTGCCTGCATTTCAATCAGATCAATAGGTATGCCATGAAAGCAGCACCTTCCATATTCCCTTGATACAAGATTAAGCAGCGAGACAACTTCATGCCCTTCCTGGATAGCCTTATAATATGCAAGGCAGCTGTCTTTACCGCCGCTCCATGAACATGCAACTCTCATTTTATTCTCCAATTTTAAATTTTGTTTAAATCTTTCTAAAATATATTTCTTTGAATATAGCTTTTATAAAATCAAATATTTTATCAATTACGGAGCATTTCCTGAGACAGATTGCAGTTTTCAAGCACCAAAAAGCAACTATAAATCCTGACAAACTGTTTTATATCAGGAAATACTAAATGAATTCTGCATCAATACTTGCCGGAATACATCTTTTGTATATAGAATAAGGGGGATGTGCAGGATGAATTATTCCGCTTATACAAGCTGTACTGATTTTGTATAAAATCCTTCTTGTGAATACTTTCTTAGTTAAATTAAATCATATCATACTGACGGAAAGCATGAAGCTGCTTACAGTTTGCTGTAACTTTGCTGCAAGTAGAGATAATTCAGATATTAAACAACAACGAGGAGAATCCTTGTGAAGCCCAAGTACTGATCAAATCAGGACTTAGCTTTTAAAAATGCACGCCCGGCAGGAGTCGAACCTGCGACGCACGGATTCGAAGTCCGACGCTCTATCCAACTGAGCTACGGGCGCGTGCATGTTCCAAAAACTGCTCTTGGGTTTCAATGTCAAGAAAAAATGAATTGATTCATAAACATTTAAATTTATTCATATCCATTATGAATAATACCAAATACTGGATAGCGTTAAGCGTAATAAAAGGAATAGGCCCTGCTGTTCTAAAAGAGGTATATTCCGGTTTAACGTCAAAAAAACTTACAATGGCTGATCTTTTTGATCTCAAAAAAATTGAGATAGAAGAGGAATTAAGCTTTAATGAAAAAATTGCTGATGCTGTAATTTCAGCAAAAGAAAAAATAACAAAAACAGAAGAAGACTATTTCAAAATTATTGACAGCGGAATTAATGTTATAACTTTCTTCTCAGACTTATATCCGGTAAGACTTCACGAGCTGCTCGAAAACAGCATACCTCCATTTTTATATGCATACGGCAACAGTTCCCTTCTGTCGAAGAAAAGCATTGCAATGCTTGGAGAAAAAAAAATCAGCGAGAAAGGCGAAGTAATTGCATACCTCGGAGCAAAGGATCTCGTGTCACACCATATACCTGTTATCGGCGGAATGGCAGGTGGTGCAGGCCTGATTGCACACAGGTCAGCACTCGAAAACGGAGGGGAAACTATAGCTGTTCTTCCATATGGAATAAACCACCTGATTGTGCCTAAAGTGATTTCCGACATTTCTGATTCCGAAAGGATTCTGTTCATATCGCCTTTTTATCCGACATTTGAGGCTGACCAGTACAGCGCATTTAAAAGAAATAAAATCATTGCAGCTTTATCCTATGCAGTATTTATTGTTGAAGCTCCGGAAAGCGGAGGAATATTTGAAGCAGCCAAGTCAGCTCATTCGATCGGCGTTCCGCTTTTCACAGCAGAATATTCAGAATATCCGGCATCTGCTTCAGGAAATAAAAAAATACTCTCTGAGCTTGGCGGTCTTCCTGTCAGAGGAAGGCTTGTTAATAATTCGCTTGCTCCGAATATGGATAAAATAATAGGATGCGCAAAATTCGGGTAGGATATGTCTGATAAAAAAAATAATAAAATTGAGATCGTCTCACCTGCGGGAAATCTGGAAAAACTGAAATTTGCAGTCAGATACGGAGCGGACGCAGTCTATTTCGGCGGCGACGGATTCAATCTCAGAATCAAGTCAGACAACTTCAGCATGGAAGACATTGCCGAGGGTGTGAAATTCTGCAGAGATAACAAGGTCCGATCAATATTTCTACTGAACTCTTTTCTTCACGAGAAGCAGATAAATGAAGCAGGTGAATATATAAACGCTGTTAAAGATTTCGGTTTTGATGCAGTAATGGTTTCAGACCCCGGCATGATGATGCTTGCAAAAGAATCAGGCATTAAGTCCGATATCCATCTGTCAACCCAGATGTCAACCCTGAACCATCTCTCAATAAAATTCTGGACAGGAGCCGGAATCAAAAGGATTGTTCTTGCAAGGGAAACAACCCTTGACGAAATACGCATGATCCGCGAACACACTGATGCTGAAATTGAAATATTCGTACATGGAGCTCTTTGCATCGCCTACTCCGGCAGGTGTCTTCTTTCGAGATTCATGGCTGGCAGGGACGCGAACAACGGTGACTGTTCTCATCCATGCAGATGGGAATATTCACTTATAGAAAAGAAACGGCCTGACAGCTACATGGATATAATTGAACATGAATCAGGAACTGAAATTCTTTCATCTTTCGATCTTTGCTTGATCAGCAAGCTTGATGAGTATGTAAAAGCAGGAGTAAGCGCTTTTAAAATAGAAGGCAGAATGAAGTCAGTTTACTATACTGCAAATGTAACAAGAATTTACAAGCACGCACTTCAATGCACAGGAACTGATTCATTCAAGGAAAATATCGGGTTCTGGAATCGCGAACTGGATCAGATCAGCCACAGGCCGTTCACAGACGACCTGTTCAATGAATTCGGTGATGCTGGTTTTGAAAAAATAAAGTATGTAAACAAATCAATGTTCATGGGATACAAAACAAGCATCGGAGAATCAGACAGAGTTGAAGTTAAAATCGGCAATCCGATCAGGACAGGCGATGAGCTTGAAGCGATATTCCCCATTAAAGAAAAAGTTATAGACGGAAAATTCACCGTTCTCGAAATAATAAAACCGGACGGCACAAATGTGGATATGGCAAGGCCGGATGAAATATATACTATTAAATTTAACGGAGCTGTTGCAGATAATGCTATATTCAGAAAAACTTTAGACAAGTAAGGGAATATCTATTTATCATTTCATTGACATTCCCCAGTGTAAATAATATAAAAACAGAATACACTCCATCTTGAATCCTCCCCATTGCCAAGGGGGAGACAGAGGGGGTCTAAAAAAACGGAGAAATAAATGATTACAAAGCCGCCGGGAATTGAAGATATTTTTCCAGACAGAATTGAAAAATGGAATCATATTATAAACTCAGCTCGAGAAGCCTTTGATCTGTACAACTTCAAAGAAATAATAATTCCAATTATGGAATTCACAGAAGTATTCGCGCGGGGCCTCGGCGGAGAAACAGATATTGTATCAAAAGAAATGTTTACCTTCGAGGACCGCGGCGGCAGAAGCCTCACTCTTCGTCCGGAAGGGACTGCATCTGCTGTGCGCGCCTATGTTGAAAACGGCGAATACAACAGGCTTTCCATATGCAAATTTTTCTACTGCGGACCGATGTTCAGAGCGGAGAAACCCCAGAAAGGACGGCTCAGGCAGTTCAACCAGTTCGGTGCTGAAATTTTCGGAAGCTCCGACCCCTACCATGATTTTGAAATTATTTCAATGGTAGATTCAATTGCAAAAAAGCTTAACATTGCCGGATATGAACTTTTACTAAACTCAATAGGCTGCCCTCAATGCAGGCCCGACTTCTTAACTAAATTGCAGAAATTCTATGCTGAAAAACTCCCTAAGCTGTGCGACGACTGCAAAAGAAGATATGACAAAAACATACTGCGCCTGCTTGACTGCAAAAATGAAAAATGTATTGAAATAAAAAAAGATGCTCCTGTAATAACAGATTACATCTGCAGCAAGTGTTCTGATCATCATGTTATGGTTAAAGCCTATATATCTGACGCGAAAATAGCATTCAGGGAGGATCCATTACTCGTTCGCGGTCTTGACTATTACTCAAGAACCACTTTTGAATTTGTGACAACAGACATAGGAGCGCAGAATGCTTTTGCAGCAGGAGGCAGATATGACAGCCTTGTTGAAACATTCGAAGGCAAACCCACGCCTGCAGTTGGTTTTGCTGCAGGCATTGAAAGACTTTTCCTTATGATTGAAAAAAATGAAATTGTGCAGAAAGCTCTCGATGTATACGTTATTCACAGCGGAGGTGAAACTTTATCTGCTGCTGTAAAAATTGCAGGCGAATTAAGAGATAATCATATATCATCGGACATAGACCCGTCAGGAGCCAGCTTCAAATCGCAATTTAAAAAAGCCGACAGGGAAAAGGCAAGATTCTGTGCTATACTTGGCGAAGATGAATTTAAATCAGGCGATGTAACTGTAAAAAATATGGCTACAGGCGAACAGGAAAAATGCCCGCAGCTGGAATTAATAAACAGGATAAAATCAGGAATAAATCAGACGAGGTAATTATTATGAGCATATCGATTCAATGGAATGAAAGGAAACAAAACTTTTACAAATGGAGGGTAAATCTTGGTTTAGCTGAAAAAATTATCATATCAGCTGTGTTTGCAATTGCAGTTGCTGTATCAGCTCAGGTACGCATTCCTCTTCCATGGACACCGGTACCAATAACAACTCAGACCATAGCTGTATTTACAGGAGCTGTTTTACTCGGCAGATACTGGGGAGGAATCAGTTTTCTGATATATATTATTATGGGCATGGCAGGTCTGCCTGTTTTTGCCGGATTCAAATCCGGAGCTGCTGCACTGCTTGGACCCACCGGCGGATACCTGATTGGTTTTGCAATTGCCGCTTTCCTGATTGGTCATTTAACTGACAAATTTGCTGAAGCAAGAAAGCCTCTGAACCTGTTAATGATTATGCTTGTTTCAAATTTTACAATAGTTCATTTAATCGGATTGGTTCAATTATACTTCTGGATGGATATTGCAGTTGGAAAACATTTGGGATTAAAAGAACTTCTCCTTGCAGGCTCAATTCCTTTTATAGCGGGAGATATTGTAAAGATTATAATTTCTGCATTAGTTTCATCAACGCTGTCAGTACGAAAACAAATTTAAAAACTTTTTATAAAATTAAAGTGTTTATATGTGTAAGTAAGGGAGATAAAAGAGATAGAAGAGATGATGGAGATAAAAAAATTTAAGAAGAATTTATATAAAAAAAATCATTCCCCCGATCTCCTCAATCCCCACATCCCCTGCTCTTACACTTATTAACTTATGTTTAAAATTGCTTATTATAAGAAATCTATATTTGATTTCAAACAGAGGCATAACATGAAAAAAAATATACTTATAACAGGAGCAGCAAGCGGGCTCGGACAGGCAGCAGCTCTGGAATTTGCATCAAACGGAGATCATATATTTGCCTGCGATGTAAATAAAAAAGGATTGGCTGTTATTTCATCGAATAAAAACATTACTGCAATTGAAATGGATGTAACTTCTCCAAAAAGCGTTTTATCTGCATTAAAAAAAATCAGCTCCTCTGCAAAAGGCCTTGATGGAATAATTAATGTTGCAGGAATTTTCAAGGGAGGTTCACTTGTTGAAATTACTGAAGAACATTTTGAGCGGATGTTCAAAGTGAATGTATCCGGAACATACAGAGTAACGAAAACTTTCTTTCCGCTGCTGTTAAAAAATAAAGGTCGGATTGTAAATATAAGTTCTGAAACAGGCAGACTAAGCGTTTGCTTCAATGGATTATATTCCATGACAAAATACTCAATCGAAGCATATTCAGATGCGCTCAGAAGAGAGCTCCAGCTTCTGGGCATGAAGGTCATTATTATTCAGCCGGGTCCGATTAAAACTCCACTTCTATCTAAAACTGTTGAATTGATGGGGAAATCAGAATTATTCAGAAAACAGGTTGATATGATAGGCAAAGTTTCACAAAAAGAAGAATCGCGGGCAGTTTCTTCATCGAAAGCTGCAAAAATTATTGTTAAGGCTTTTTACAGCAAAAATCCAAAGCCTCGTTACAGGGTTAATCAGCCCCTGGACAGGTACATTCTTTCATTTCTGCCTGCACGCTTAGTTGATTTTATATTCAAATTAGCCTTGAGATAAATAAATACAGTGAATCATTTATTCTTTGTATAAATAACTTTCCCTGCCCTATCTATATGATCTTTTAAACTTTCATGAGCTATATGAAAAAAATCAACTATATCAAAATAATACGGCATTGGACTTTCCTCTTCAAGAATTGCATGCAGGCGTGATACTGTATCAAAAGTTACTTTATCACCATATATTGCAATATCAACATCTGAACCTGGTTTGTTATTCCCTTTAGCTCTTGAACCAAAAATAGAAGCTTTTTCAATCTCAGAAAATTTCGAAAGAGATGAAATGATATATTCAACATCATCAGGTCTTAATCCGAAACTCATAATTCACTCTTCAATCTATCATGCAATGCAGTTATAATCTGATAAAATTTTTCACGGATATTTTTTTCTGACAGATCCGCTATAGATTCATCATATGTATGAGCCATCAGGTTTCTTTTATCAAGTGCATCTATCCAGGTGTGACCGTCTTTAATCAGCTCCATCTCAAATGCAGACTGAATGACCTGACGGGGAGTATTAATAATAAACCCCTGATCTTCGAGATAATCTTTCGCTGTTTTCCACGCAAGTTCAAATGTATATTCAAAGCACTGAATCAAACCCTGTTTTTCAAATTTATTTATAGCCGGCAGTTCGATAAATTCCTTTAGCTGGCTATAAGCTTTTGAGAAATTTTCAAACCTCTGTTTCCATCTGATATCAATATCACTCATACCAGAACCCCTACTTATTCGCCCTTTTAGCAAATTCTCTCTCAAGCACCTCTTTAACCTTACCCGCATCCGGCGCAAGCGTGATCGGCCTGTTCGCGAGTCTGCAATTAATGCCCGGAAGAGTTCCTTCATGATAACCAACCTTGAACTCGGAAAACTTAAGCCCATGGGCAGTTGATATTACAACAGTCTTGTCGGTTTTTGAAATAACCTGATTATTTAAAAGCTTGATTAGAACTGCGAGAGCAACTCCGGTATGAGGACATGAATACATTCCGGTTGAATCCGCAATTGCAGCTGCATCAGCTATCTCATCCTCGCCTGCCTGCTCAACAATACCGTTGAATTCCTTCAGTGAATTTACAGCCTTCTGATAGCTTACAGGATCGCCTATCTGAATTGCTGAAGCAAGTGTCTTTTTGGGAGTAATAGGCTTAAAGTCCTTATACCCGTTTTTATAAGCAAGATATAGCGGATTCGCGTTCTCGGCCTGAGCAAGAACTATTCTCGGTTTTTTCTTTATAAGCCCGAGCTGCAGCATCAATTTAAAACCGTTTCCAAGCGCTGAAACATTGCCGAGATTCCCTCCTGGAATAACTATAACATCCGGAACGTTCCAGTCGAACTGCTGGACAATTTCAACTGCAATGGTTTTCTGCCCTTCAACCCTTAGTGAGTTCATTGAATTCGCAAGATAAATCTCATTGTCTTTGGTAATTTCCTGAACTATTTTCATGCATCCGTCAAAATCCGTATCAAGGGACAATACTATTGAGCCGTTAGCCATAGGCTGCACAAGCTGAGCTGTTGAAATTTTATTGCTCGGCAGAAATACTATGGAAGGTATGCCTGCATAAGCGCTGTAAGCTGCGAGCGCTGCTGAAGTATCACCTGTTGACGCGCACGCAACTGCCTTGATATTCTTTCCGCGCTTAATCATATCATTGACCATTGAAACAAGGACGGTCATACCGAGATCCTTGAATGAGCCGGTGTGGCTGTTTCCGCACATCTTTACCCATAGATCATTCATTCCATATAATGCTCCGAACCTTTTAGCCCAGAAAAGATTGGAGTTTCCTTCAAACATTGATACAATGTTTTCATCATCAATTCCTGGAATTACCCATTCTTTCTTGCTCCAGACACCGCTTCCGTAGGGCCATTTGGTTGTTCCGTTTCTGCTGCTGAAAAGATTTTTCCATTCTTCAGGAGACTTGTCCCCGAGAGCGTTTATATCATGCGAAACCTCGAGAAGATTGCCGCACTTTTCGCACCTGTAAACAATCTCATCAAGCTGATAAACCTTTCCGCAATCTTCAGATATACACCTGAATACAGCCTTATATGAACTCATACTTTCACCTCAATCCTCAACCCGAATCAGCGTCACATCACCGGTAACAAATTCGAAATTTTTTATTTCATCAACAGCTTTCATCATTGCCTCTTCCTGGGCATTGTGAGTTACAATAATAAGAGGCACATATTTTCCTGATCCTGCTTTTTGTATTACAGAAGCAATCGATATGTTATTTTTCCCGAGAACACCTGAAACTTTTGACAATATTCCGGGGCTGTCCTCTGTTTGAATTCTCATGTAATAATTTAAAAATCTGCTGCCTGGTTTCAGATACTGCGCAGGCTCAGGCAAAGAAAATTTTTCCTTTGCAGCTCCCTGATAAACAGCAGCCTGCATGACATCGCTCATAATCGCCGAAGCAGTAGGCCTTCCGCCTGCGCCCCTGCCGTAAAAAGTAACAGGCCCGGTCATATCGCAGTCATACATTACTGCATTAAATTCGTTTCTTACTGATGCGAGAGGATGCGTTAAAGGAATCATCGCAGGATGAACCCTGATATCAATATTTCCGTCAATAATATTTGAAACACCAAGCAGCTTGATGATATACCCCATATCCTTTGCAAATGCGATATCAATCTCGCTGATGCGGGTAATTCCTTCTATTGAAATTGATTTGTAATCAACTCTCCTGCCGTATGCAAGCTGGGTCAGAATTGAAATTTTATGCCCTGCATCAAATCCCTCAATGTCGAAAGTAGGGTCAGCTTCTGCAAAGCCTTTTTCCTGGGCATCTTTAAGAGCAACTGCAAAAGGCAATCCATGATCCTGCATCTGGGAAAGAATATAATTTGTGGTTCCATTTAGAATACCAATAACGGATTTCACATTATTCGCAACTAAACCTTTTGTAAGAGACAGGAGACATGGAATTCCTCCTGCTACGGATGCTTCGAATCCGAGATAATTTCCTGTCTTATGCGCAGTCTCGAAAATTTCAGATCCGTCTTCTGCAAGCAGCTTCTTGTTGGCAGTAACAACTGCTTTACCTGAATTCAAAGCTGAAAGAATAATATTTTTTGCAGGGTTGATGCCGCCGATGAGCTCAACAATTACATCTATATCCGGGTCAGAAGTAACATCCTCCCATTTATCAGTTACTGCACAATCAGGTGCTGCCTTCTTTATGAGTTCAGAATTCACTTCGCAGATTTTTTTTATTAGAGGCCTGAAACCTGTTCTGCCGGCAATTATACCTCTGTTTTCCTTAATAACTTCGTACACTCCGCTGCCGACAGTGCCGAATCCTATCAGACCTATTTTTATATCTTTCATAACAACCTCATTAAAAATTCACTTCCCTGAATTTTCATTTTCTCTATTTTTTTGTCAATAACTGTTTTTATTAGTGCTTGACAATTATACGATTATGCCTTTATAAAAACAGCAATAATAAAAAACACGAGGTTATTTCAAATGAAAAAAACAGCTATAATAATAATATTAATTTCCGTTTTTATGATTTCCGGATGCGGCAAGAAAAAAGAAGACACCACGATAAGAGCAGGAATGATAAACTTTGTCGTGGGTGAGGTTTATCTGGTCAGCAAGGAAAAGCATCCTGTACCGGCCAAACCAGGCAATGCTGTAATCAAGGGAATGAAAATTGTAACATACGACAATTCTTCAGCAGAAATTTACTTCGGCGAAAATGCAGTTAAAATACTCGGAAACTCAAGCGTGGAAATAATGGAACTTTTAGGCGATGCGGCAACAGGCGAAAAAACTGAATTTTTTGTGGAAAACGGCAAGGTCTTTTCAAAAATTTCAAAAAAACTCATGAAGGGGGATCAGTTCACAATTAAGACCCCTACTTCAACAGCCGGCGTAAGAGGAACGGATTTCATGGTTAACGAAAGCGAAGGCAAATCACAGGTATCATGTCTTGACGGAAAAGTTGAAGTATCAAATGCAACAACACCATCTGTTAAATCAGTTGAACTGAATGGAGGAGAGGAAGTTACAGTTGAACCCGGCAAGCCTCTTACTGTAAAAGCACTTTCGCAGAATAATAAAAAGATGATCGAAGACATAAAAAAAGATATAAAAAATATTCAGGACGATATCAGAAAGCAGTTTGAAAAACAGAGAGAGGAAATAAAGCAGTACGTTATAGATCAGAAAGAAAAAAACAAACAGATGCTTGAAGACCAGAAAGCTCTTGATAAAAAAAACATCGATGACCAGAAATCCGGCGACAGGGCAAATATAGATGCGATAAAAGGCTCATCTGACGCAGAAAAAACAAGGTCAAAAGAAGCAGTAAACAGACAAAAAGATGATCAGAAAAATCTATTAGAAGGCGTTAAGCCGGATATAAACAAACAGAGCGTAAAACCCGAAATCAAAAAATACAGTTCAGAAGTTAAATAGCTGGATTAAGGCCGGCTTCGAGCCGGCTTCTTTGTATCGCAGATTTTATTGTAAGACTTAAATGATCCGGATGAACCGGTTTGATTAAATAGCCATAATGCGAAATCCCATCAGCAAGTTCCATCTGTTTTGTATTCGTATCTGAAGTTAAAAAAACCACTGGAAGCGCATTTTCTTTTCTGATTATATCTGCAGCCGTAATTCCATTCATGCTGCTGGACAGTCCTATATCCATCAATATACAGTCCGGTTTATCTTCTTTTATGTTTTTTACAGCCTCCTCTCCGGTTGAATAAGAAGCACAAACTTCAAAACCGAGATTCTCGAGAATTCGCCTCAGATACGCAACATAAACAAGCTCATCCTCTACAATTATTATTTTTTCAACAGACATTTCAATCGTTACCATATATAAAATACAGCAACCAACCTTCCTTTAAATCTGACCAGGTTAATAAAAATTTAAATATATCACTAATATAAAAATAAATCATGATGAATTACAATATACATCTTAATTTGAAATAAAACAAAAAAAAACACTGAAAAAAATAATTTTTTAGAAAGTGTAAAATCATAAAATAAATCAATAAAATATATATGAAAAAACAGCCTGAAAATACCGAAAATATAAATAAGAAAAGTATGATTAAAAAACTTTTAAATACTGCACATTGATAAATTGATAAGGGCTATTCTTCTTTTAAAAATAAATAAAAAATAAATATTCAACCGGAAATAATCATGTCAGATAAATATAAAATTATAATTTCATCCATACTTCTTTCTGCAATTTCAGTTATACTATACCTTTCATTCAGGGCTGATACAATTGAAAATGAATATACTGCAAACCTGACAAAAATTTATGCGAGCATCAATAATTCTTACATTAAAATTGAACCTGAAATTTCCAAATCAAAGGAAAATGCCTCTCTGAGGGAATTCTTTGAAAAATCGATAAAATCATATCCTGAAATTGCGCTTATTGCTCTGGCAGACGAAGGAGGTACAATTCTTCTTGCATCAAAAAACGATAAATACATCAAAACAGCAGAGTTGTTTGATTCGATATTAAATGATTTTTCTGAAAAGAAAATACTAATTGACAGGAATAAAAGATTCGCTGTAAAATACTACGAACAGGGACCTGAGAAAAAGAAAGAACAGATAAAATTTTACATATACACATTATACGGAACAAGATCATCCCTGCTTGCGGTTTTTCCCTATGATCCGAATTTCAATTTGATTTTAAAAATTGCCATTGAGGTTCTCCTTGTAATTGCTTTATGCGTAATGCTTATATCCGCCTTTCATATCCTTACCAGAAAAAATAAAAAGCAGAATGATCAGGGCATAGTGAATGCTATAAATAAAAAAAATTCAAATGAAATAAATATAACAAAATCTGTTATCACAGACGAGCCGGAAGTTAATCTCCCTATAAATATGGCTTCATCAGCTTCCTATGATGCCCTGAATCAGCATGTTTTTGATCTATTCAAAACGATATATAAAAAATTTACACCGGTAAGCATATCCCTTCATCTGAAAAACACAAATGATGCGATGAATAAAGCCTATGAATTACGCGGAAAATCATTTCTCAAAATTGAATCCTCCAACTATGATCCGATAGAAGTGAGCAGTTCTATTGCTGAAGAATTAAAAAACAGCTCATACATAATACTCGATTCAGGAAAAAAAATAATGCTGCCGGTTATAAATGACAGATCGATTATCGGAATACTCGGAGTTGTATCTGATTCGCAATTAAGCAGTTCGGTTATCAATGAAATTAAAGAAAGCATTCAGGCTGTTATAAAACCGCTTGCAGAATTTATTTCCATAAGTTCAGGAATGATCGACCGCGAAAGCGGACTCTACAGTAAAACATTTTTCAACATGAGGCTTACCGAATTGATATCAGCAAAAAAAGCTGAAGATAAGAATTTCACTCTCATGATAATTAAACTATTCAGCAGAAATGACATGCCGGACAATAAAAACATTTCCACTGCTTTTAAACTGCTGTCCCCTGCAATAATGGAGATCCTCCCTGCCGGTTCACAGCTATTTGGTTATGGTGAATATATCACAGTTCTCTCTAATTCGCCGGATTATGAATTTTCTTCAAAAACAGAAACACTATTAAAAACACTTGCAAGATACAGAATAAAAATTTCAAGAGACAAACAGCTGCCGGTTTACCCTGCTTTTTCATTAATTTCCTCTATTAATATGGAAAATCCCTCTTTAATGCTTGAAACAGCCTTAAAAAAAATAAGCGAAGATTGATTCTTTTATTTTTTTTTGATTGATTTTACAATTGCCCTGTGTATAATTCAACCAGGATTGAATTATTATGCAGTATAATAATTCAGTTCAAATAAAAATATCCAATTGGTTTCAAATTTTATAAAATATGAGGAACTATTATGGCAAAAGCAACTTCATTGATCAAAGCCTATACAACAGAGACCATACCTCCGGATGGCGGTTTTATAATTACTGGAATCTTTGAAGAAGGTACGGCTTATTCCATATATGAAATTACTGCTTACAGAAACGTAAAAGATATTTTCAGAACAACAGACGGACTGATTTTCAAAACAGATGGCAACAGGACACATATTCTTGTGGAACCTGCATCATTTTCGCAAAAGCATACTGAGCCTGTAAATAGAGAAGCCGGAAGATCAATTCCATACAGATTTAATGAAATGAATATCCTTACCGGCAAAAAACAGGAAAAAGTAATGATCCCGAAAGAACCGGTTTTCCTTTATTCATCATTTACAATACTTGAAAAGAAGAGGGACTATTTTGCATTTATTTTTCATCCAACCGAAGATGTTTATATTGCAATGAAAAAATTCATTGCAGACAGCCTGTTCAACGACTGCAATATATCCAAACCGGATACTGTGGAAATTTCCAAAGCTGTTCTCGATACAATAAAAAAATTCACGGTCTTCCGCGGTTAATTATGTCATCAGACAAAGGAGACCCTGGCAGTCCGTCTAAAATCATAGACAGGCTGGGTTCAATCATCAACAACCGCTTCAAAAAAAAACACGGAAAATATTTCGATCTGCGCGAGCTTGAAAAACTCGACGTTCCCCGCATGGAAATGATCCGCGGTATTCTGGAATTATCGGAAAAAAATGCGCGCGATATCATGATACCAAGAGTGGATATTGCTGCTATTGATTCAAATACAGAACTAAAACCTCTTGTAAAACTTATATTCGAGGCCGGGCATTCCAGAGTACCTGTATACGTTGATACAATAGACAATATATCCGGAATTCTTTATGCAAAAGATCTGCTTAAACTTATAATAGACATGCCGAAAAAATTCAGCCTTAAAAAAATACTGCACACTCCCTACTTTGTTCCTGAAACAATGCCTCTTGCAGAGCTGATGCTTGAATTTCAAAAAAGAAAACTGCATCAGGCTATTGTTGTTGATGAATACGGAGGCGTAAGCGGGCTCGTAACTCTTGAAGATATTCTCGAGGAAATTGTCGGTGAAATAAATGATGAGTTTGATGAAGTGGAACTTCCTGAGATAGAAAAAACAGGAAAGAACATATATGAAGTTGACCCGCGGCTGACTATTTCAGATTTTAATGAAGCAACAGGATTCAATATTCCCACAGATAATTTTGATACTATCGGCGGTTTTGTTCTTGATCTTTTCGGTAAAATACCGAACAAAGATGATTCAGTCCGGCATGAAAAACTTACATTCAGAATTATAGAAATAAAAGGAACAGTAATAAACAGAATTACTGTTACAATTTCAAAAACAAAATAACAAGATGCCCATTTTAAAAACAGATTCCATAATACTTTCAATTTCACAGTCAGGTGAAGGAGACATAACAGCAAAAGCCCTTACATCGGAATCAGGAAAAAGAATTTTCGTTTTCAAGGGGTTAAAAAAAAGCAGAAAACGCCCGCAGATAGAACCAGGCTTGAGAGTTGAAATAATTTATTATTACGATCCCAAAAAAAATTATCACATTGTTAAAGAATTCTCCATAATCTCAAAAATAGATACAATAAGAAAAGACCTCGATTCCATTTATCATATGATGTATATACTTGAAAGCGCCGACAAGACAACAGCCTTTGATGAAAAAATACAGGGATTATTCACTCTTGTTTCATCCGGAATTGAGACGCTCGGTACAGACAAAAAACCGGAATTAATCACGGCCTTTTACACAGTAAGGCTGTTAAAGATTTTAGGGATACTTCACGACTTCAGAATCTGCACCATTTGCGGAAAAGAACTTGAATCTTTTTCATTAAGCAGGAAATCAAACGGCCCTATATGCAGGCAGTGTTCTGATCCCGGAGAAAAAGCATACGGGGAAACAGAAAAAAAATTTATACTGCTGTCTGTATCCAAAAAATTCAGGGATATCAAAATCCCGCTGGAGCTCGCTGAATCGATAAAAGTGCTTCACGGCGATCTTGTATTGTATCTGGAATCATATTGCGGCATGAGCATAAAATGCGGAAAATTAATCTGCAGGGATCTTTAAACTTCTTCAATCTTTATTACTATAGCAGTTGAATTATCAGAACCTCCCCTTTTTATAGAAGCTGAAATAATTTCACCGGCTATTTTTTCAGTATCATCATTAAAAGAAAAAAAATGGCCCAGCTCTTCAGCAGTTATCCCGCCTGTTACTCCATCAGTACAGATTATAATTATATCACCTGCCTTAATATCGGCTTTAACTAAATCAGACTCAAGCACCTCATTTATACCTGCAGCCCTTGTTATAACAGCTCTATGCGGATGAGTGAAAGATTCCCTCTCTGTAATTTTGCCTGAGTCTATTAAAACCTGCACATATGAATGATCTTTTGTGATCTGGCCGATATTCCCGTTCCTGTAAATATAGGCTCTGCTGTCCCCTGCCCAGCCTGCATATAATTTCCTGCCGCATAAAACTGCAGCTACAATCGTAGTTCCCATTCCTGTTTTTTTTATATCGGATCTGCTTTCTTCGAGAATCTTAAAGTTTGCTGAATTCATTGAATCTTCAATTGCCCTGAAAATTTCATCTTCACCCGTTTCGCAGACCAGCCTATTTTCAAGAAATTCAATAATCTCATTAACTGCAATTCTGCTCGCAACTTCACCGGCAAGATGGCCCCCCATGCCGTCTGCTATTACAAATAAACCTTTTTCAGGTTGTACACCGAAGAAATCCTGGTTAACACTTCTAACCGGTCCGATATCTGTTTTTACTGAATATTTGAATTTCATATTTGAATTATTCCCCGTGATTACAACATAATGAATATTTATATAATTTTCAAGTTGATGATTAAAAATCAATATAAAAAAATAGTTGATTAAATGAGCATGGATAATTCTTATTTAATAAAAGTTCCCCAACCCCAAGGCATATTTTATCTGTATCTTTATATAATAAAAGATTCAGGGGATAGGGAGATAAAAAAGGAGAGATGGCAGGATATTTATTTTTTTTAAATTATATCATTTATTATCATTGAATTTATTAGAATAACTTAAAAAATTATCTCCTTATCTCTTCCATCTCCATATCTCACGTTCTCACGAGGAGGTTGGTGTCAATGCAGGCACAGGAAGTGCCGATTGCGTTGACCTTATCTTACACATAAATTGCAGGTAGAAGAAAAATCAGGGGAGAGAAATAAAGCAAAAAAGAGGAAATATGATAGAACGATATTCCAGAAAAGAGATTTCAAAAATTTGGGATCTTGAAAATAAATTTAAAATATGGCTCGATATTGAAATAGCAGCGTGCGAAGCCCAGGCTGAAAAAGGGATCATCCCGAAAGAAAGCCTTAAAACCATTAAGGAGAAAGCCTCCTTTGATCTGAAACGCATTGAAACTATTGAAAACGAAGTGCATCACGATGTAATTGCTTTTCTGACATCTGTTGCAGAGTTTGTAGGGCCGGACAGCAGATATATTCATTACGGTTTAACATCAAGCGATATAGGTGATACAGCTCTCAGCGTGCAGATGGTACAGGCAGGAAATATCATTCTTAAAGATATTGAGAGGCTGATTGATGTTCTGAAGAAAAAGGCAATTGAATACAGAAACACACCATGCATGGGAAGATCGCACGGTGTTCACGCCGAACCTACAACGTTCGGCATCAAGATGCTTCTGTATTTCGAGGAATTCAAAAGAAACAGGGAGCGTGTTGCAAGAGCCATAGAGAATATTTCTTTCGGCAAGTTTTCCGGAGCTGTTGGAACATTCAGCAACATATCGCCGGATATTGAAAAAACCGTTTGCGACAAACTGGGACTGAAGCCGGATCCGATATCAACCCAGGTAATACAGAGAGACAGGCACGCTGAGTACATGTCAGCTCTCGCAATTACTGCAGGAAGCCTTGATCAGCTTGCAACAGAAATACGCCATCTCCAGAGAACAGAAGTGCGCGAAGCTGAAGAGCCGTTCCAGAAGGGACAGAAGGGTTCTTCTGCAATGCCTCATAAAAGGAATCCGATTCTCTGCGAACGTGTAACCGGAATGTCGCGCGTGATAAAATCGAACATGATCACAGCTCTTGAGAACATAACGCTCTGGCATGAGAGAGATATATCTCACTCGTCTTCAGAAAGAATTATCCTACCAGATTCGACAATAGCGCTCGATTACATACTCGATAAAATGGTTTTCATAATTGACAAGCTTCATGTTTATCCTGATAGAATGATGAAAAACATTAATTTAACCGGCGGCCTGTATTTCTCACAGACACTCCTATTGAAGCTTGTTGAAAAAGGAATGTCGCGCGAGGACTCATACAAAATTGTTCAGGATACTGCAATGAATGTCTGGGCTGGTGACGGCACTCTCGAGGAGCTTTGCAGAAAAAATAAAGCTGTAACTGATATACTTTCAGATGCTGATTTTAAGTTTATATTCGATCTTAACAGGTATCTGGAGCATATCGGGGAGCTTTTCAGGAAGACCGGAGTGGAATAGTATTTTTTTTGCAATGGATCTTTCTTTTTTTTACAGGAAAGTCCGTAATAAAATCAGAATGCTTTTCACACAACCATGTAACCAATAAGGTATAATTCAGTTTCCCGGAAGTTAAAAGCAGCTATAATTTTTGACTTTCCTTTTGAGAACAGACAATATTATTTTTTTCTTTTATCACAGTCTTTGATGGAAAGATAAAAATAAATGCTTCACTGCTGCAAACATGACACTCCTATTTATTATTAATTTATTCAAATTCAGAAATAGATATTTTATTATTTTTATAAAAAAATACTCGAATAATAAAATCCGGTATGATAAAGTTCCTGAATCTTTAATAGAGAAAAGATGAGGTGAAAATGAAAATTATACTATTTCTTCTGATGATAATAGCTGCCGCATCGAAACCGCTGCTGTCCCAGCCTGTAATCATTTCCGATTCTGCTGAAAATTACAGTTTATGGGACCACGTATATATATTTGTAGATAAACAAGGGGATTTTCCCCTGGAAAAACTGATTAATGCTGATTGGGTTAAAAATGACAGAAAAATGATCCAGTTCGGAATATCAGGCAATACATACTGGTTTAAATTTACAGTAAATAACAGGCTTTCAAAAAATCTGAAATTCTATCTCGACACTAATGATACACAGACGGAAATTCTTGAACTGTATCAGTATGATAAAAACGGCATGAAACTGCTCCAGAAAGCAGGAAGATATCACCCTGAATCATTCAGAAACTGGAACAGGCCCGAAATTATAATTACTCCGCCATCCGGTGAAACTGTTTACTTCCTCAAAGCGCAAAGCAGTTCTTATATTACATTTGACCTTATTTTGAGAACGCCGATTGACTTTTATAAAAGCATTGCGCGGTCTGCCATTTTTTACGGCGCGTATTTTTCAATTTTAATAGTAATGATTTTATACAACCTGCTGCTTTTTTTCGGACTCAGAAGCAGAACTTATGCACTTTATGTTCTGTATCTGTTAGCTATTTTCGGACAGATGTTTTTCGGGGAAGGTTTCGGGGTGCTTTTTCTGAATGAGGGATACAGGTCAGTATATTCGGTAATGGTATTAAATACAGCTCTGCTGTTCATGTCTTCTTTTTTTGATAACAGGAAAAAAAATCCCGTTCTTTATAAAATCACATATATTCTGATTGCGGTTACAACACTTTACGGAGCGGTATCATTTTTTATACAGCCACATAGAATTGACTTTTTCATCACCGGCAGCATAGTTTCGCCTGCTGCTTTTATATTCGTTATAGTAAACTGCATAATTGCGCTGCGGCAGGGCAATCCGTCAGCAAAATATTTCATTATCGGCTGGTTCGGTCTTATGTTTTTCAGCAGCCTGTATCTGGGTGTTACATCGGAAATACTGCCTGCAAATTTTCTGACACTTAACGGCCTGGCAATTGGTACTGTTTTCGAAACTGTAATACTGTCCCTTGCGCTTGCACAGCAGGTGAATACTTCCAGAAAGGAAAAAGAGGAAGCAGACAGGAAAAGCATTGATCATAAAAACAGGATTATTGCATCAATATCACGTTTTGTTCCAATGCAGTTTGTAAGCTTCCTTGGCAAAGAAAGCATCATTGACATCAAGCTCGGAGACCAGGTTCACAAGGAAATGACTATTCTTTTCTCGGACATCAGGTCTTTTACAAGTCTTTCTGAACATCAGACTCCGCAGGAGACTATAGATTTTTTAAATTCATATTTCATGAGCATTGGGCCACTCATAAGAAAAAACAACGGCTTTATCGATAAATACATTGGTGATGCGATCATGGCTTTATTTCCCAATAAAGTAGACGATGCAATAATGGCTGCAGTCAACATGATTGAGCAGCTGCATGAGTACAACAAGATCAGAGAATTAACCGGCCAGGAGCAGATTAATATCGGCATAGGTATTCATACAGGTAATCTCATGCTTGGAACAATCGGCGAGTCAAGCAGGATTGAGGCAACAGTAATTTCTGATGCAGTAAATACTGCATCGAGGCTTGAACATCTGAATAAAAAATTAAACACCAAGATACTCATTTCAAAGGAAAGCCTGGAAAAATCCGATCGCCGTTCAGAATTTAATACAAGAAAGATCGGTCGGGTTGCAATAAGGGGAAAGGAAGATCATTTGGTTGTTTATGAAATATTAACTTGAGGTAATCTTTTTACTCATTTTAGAAAAGTCCGATAAAAAACAGAAAGCTTTGCCAAGCCGCATAGCGATTTAAGTTATAAGCTGAAAGCAGCTATAATTCTTAACATCCCCTCTTCTATCAGCTGGATAAAAATTATATTTTATACTTATTAAAATAATTTGAAAAAAGCACTACAGTAACACCTCTCATTTTTTTAAAATTTCTAAAAAAAAATCCAATTTTAATTGACAAATTTTCTATATACTACCAAATAGATCTTATTGGTAGTATATATTTTACTTTAATTCAATATGAATTATACGCTCTATTCTATAATTATATGAATATGATAATTTTTTCTATGTTAATATGATCAAAAACAAACTGGAGGAATCATGAAAATAACACTAAACGGGGAATCAAAAAGTATAGATAAGCCATACAAATCTCTTCTGCACTTGTTAAAAGAAAGCGATGTGCAGAACCCTGATCTGGTTTCCGTTCAGCTAAACGGCCAATTTGTTGAAAAGTCATTATTTGAATCAACAAATATCAAAGAAAATGATGAAATTGACTTTTTATACTTTATGGGCGGGGGTGCTTCATGAACGGATTTACCACCAGGGCTGTTCACGGGTTTTCTCTGAAAAAAGATCCTCATGGCTCGCTTAGGATGCCGGTGTATGACAATGCTGCTTTTGAAATCGGCAGCTCAAGAGACCTTGAACTTGCCTTTGCCGGTAAAAAAGCAGCTCACGCCTATTCCCGGATAACCAACCCGACAGTAGAAGACTTTGAACAGAGGGTCCGGATTCTCACAGGCGCATTTGGTGTAATTGCTGTTTCCTCAGGCATGGCAGCAATAACAAATACTATAATGACACTTGCCCAAAAAGGCTCAAATATTGTTACTTCGCGATTCCTTTTCGGTCATTCCATTTCGCTTTTTGAAACTACTCTTAAACGCTGGGGCCTTGAAACCCGTTATGTTGATATGCTTGATCTTTCTGCAGTTAAAAATGCAATAGATGATAAAACAAGCCTCATATTTCTTGAAGTTATAACCAATCCGCAGCTGGAAATAGCAGATTTAAAAGCCATATCATCTGCTGCATCTGATAGAAATATACCTGTGGTACTTGACGGCACTCTCACAACTCCTTACATGATCCGTTCCAAAGACTTTGGCATTGCAGTTGAAATAATTTCCAGCACAAAGTACATGTCCGGAGGCGCAACTTCAGTTGGCGGCCTGATAATAGACAATGGAATTTTCAACTGGAGTAAATCTCCGCTTCTTGCAGATGATGCTGTACGAGTCGGTCCTGGTTCTCTCATCATGAGGCTGCGGCGCGAGGTTTACCGCAATTTCGGCGCCTGCCTCTCTCCGCATAATGCATGGCTGCAGGCACTGGGTCTCGAAACAATGGCTCTCCGGATAGAACGAAGCTGCAAAAACGCCCTTGCCCTTGCAGTATTTCTAAAGGGCCATACTAAGATAAAAAGCGTCAATTATCCCGGTCTGCCGGATTCCCCATTTCATGAAATTGCTCAGCGCCAATTCAACAATCTCTTCGGAGGAATTTTGACATTTGAACTCGAGGGCAAGAATGAAAGTTTTCAATTGATGGATTCGCTCCAGCTGATAAAACGCGCTACAAATTTAAACGATAACAAATCACTGATAATCCATCCGGCTTCAACCATTTTTGCTGATAATACGATTGAGGAAAAAGCAGGAATGAAGGTGAGTGAAGGACTAATCCGGCTATCTGCAGGAATTGAAGACATTGATGATATAATAAACGACCTTAAACAGGGACTGGAAAAATTATGAGAGAATTTACAGAAGATCAGCTTGAAAGATACAGCCGCCACATTTTATTGAAAGATGTTGGAGTTGAAGGACAGGAACGCATCATGAATTCCAAGGTGCTTATTATAGGAGCCGGCGGACTCGGAGCTCCTGCAGCCCTTTATCTTGCAGCAGCCGGCGTCGGCACTATTGGAATAGCTGACGGGGATGATGTTGATCTTTCCAATCTTCAGCGCCAGATAATTCATTTTACTGAAGATGTCGGCACGTCAAAGGCAAATTCCGCTGAAAATAAAATACGCGCATTAAATCCGGATGTAACAGTAAAAACCTACCATGAATTTGTGATGGCCCGCAATATCCGCGGCCTGATTCATGGGTATGATTTTATTATAGACGGTACTGACAATTTCGCAACAAAATTCCTTATCAATGACGCCTGTGTAATGGAAAATATTCCATACTCTCATGGCGGTATATTGAAATTCACCGGCCAGACCATGACAGTTATACCTCACGCTTCTGCCTGCTATAGATGCGTTTTCCAGGCTCCGCCTCCCAAAAATGCAGTACCTACCTGTTCACAGGCCGGAGTTCTTGGAGCAATAGCAGGAATGCTTGGAACCATACAGGCTGCTGAAGCGCTGAAATACGTGGCAAAAATAGGCAAACCTCTTACAGATTCGCTTTTAACATTTGATGCACTGGGCATGGATTTCAGAAAAGTTCCGTTACGCAAAAGGGATAATTGTCAAATTTGCGGATCTTCTCCGACAATTTTCCAACTTGCAGACGAAGAACAGGCTGCCTGCGATCTTAAAACCAAAGCATAAGGAGAATGACATGCTGCGAATAGCTAAAACAGTAATAGACGGAATGATATCGCACTCAAAAAAAGATGCACCAATAGAGGCTTGCGGTTATTGCGCTGAGTCAAGCGGCATAATTGATGCCTGGTTTCCCCTGACCAATACAGACGGCTCTCACGAGCATTTTTCGCTTGATCCGGCAGAGCAGTTTGTCTGCATAAAAAAAATCAGGTCTCAGGGCAGGAGGCTTGCTGCTGTTTATCACAGCCATCCTGAAACTCCATCCCGGCCTTCTGCAGAAGATATAGCCCTTGCAGCAGATCCTGACATTAGCTATGTGATCGTTTCACTTGCAAACAATGAATCAACTGTTAAGTCATTCAAGATACGGAACAGCATTGCTGTTGAGGAATCGATTGAGATAACAGGAGATATCAGATGACATCATACGAAATTCCAGTCACCCTTGCAGGTGAAATCAACGATCTTGAAAAATATATTGAGGCATTTGCCAGCAATAAAATATCAGACACTGAACTTAAAGCAAGACGGGTTCCTTTCGGGATATACGAGCAGAGAACAAAAGGAACATATATGATGCGGGTCAGATGTTCAGCAGGGATTATTACACCTGGTCAGCTTTTACGCGTATCAGAGCTTTCCAAGAAGTTCACACCTGGAATTCTTCATATTAGCACCAGGCAGGAAATCCAGATTCATGACGTAAAGCTGAATGATATTGTTTCTATTTTAAATGAATTATTACGTGCCGGATTATCAACCAGAGGCGGCGGAGGAAACACTGTCCGCAATATTACTGCATCATGGGATTCAGGCATTTCCAAAAACGAGGTTTTCGATGTTCATCCCTACGCAGTCGCTCTTACAACTAAATTGACAGCATTGCCGAATTCATGGCTGATGCCGCGAAAATTCAAGATCGCTTTTTCAAACAATCCGGATGATACAGCATTTGCAACTGTTACAGATGTTGGATTCATTGCAGCTGAAAAAAACGGCGTGCACGGATTCAGGGTATATGTAGCTGGAGGACTCGGCAGAATGCCTGAAAGAGGCCATCTGCTTCATGACTTTATTCCTGCAGGCGAATTTTTTGCTGTAGCTGAATCAGTAAAGCGCCTCTTTTCTATTTACGGTAACAGAAAAAATAAACATAGCGCCAGATTAAGATTTCTCTGGAAAACTCTTGGACGCGAAAAATTTACAGAAAAATACAACGAAATCAGGACTGACCTGCAAAAAAATGAAATCACATCTCTTCCGGTGATTCCAATTAAAAATGAATCCGTCAGGCATACAGCAGCAGTTTCCGGATCTGTATTATCATCTGAATTTGATTTCTGGAAAAAATATTATGTATATGAACAAAAACAGGCAGGCGCAGTTTCAGTTAAAATCCCGATTCAATCCGGCATGATAAGCGCAGACAAAATGATTTTACTTGCAAAACACATTGAAGAGTATGGCGAGAATACAATCCGGTTTACATTAGACCAGAACATTACTCTTCGCAATATTCCTGAAGCGAATTTAGAATCTCTCTTTTCAGTTATAAAAAAAATCACCGGTCTTGCTGTCAAGGCTCCCTTTTTTGGAAATGCCGTTGCCTGTGCAGGAGCAAGCACCTGCCAGCTCGGTATCTGTTTATCGCGCGGTGCTCTCAATGCAGTATATGACCGTCTGCTATCATCAGATATTGCAGCGGATACTCTTGCAGGGATAAAGCTTAATATTTCAGGATGCCCAAATTCCTGCGGCCAGCATCAGATTTCAGATATAGGATTCTTCGGCAAAGCATCACGCATGGGAGAGCATTCTTATCCTGCATATTCTATTGTTGCCGGTTCCAGAATTTCAGCTGACAAGACTGTGCTTGCAGAAAAAATAGATGAAATAAGCGCTCATGACCTGCCGGTATTTCTGGAGGATATCTTCAGGGAGTATGAAAAGAGCGCAGCAAATTATAATTCATTCACAGATTATATTGAAGCGGAAGGAAAAGATGCTATAAAAAAAACAGCCGGTTCATACAGGCCTATACCGGATTTTGCTGAAAATAAAAATTACTATTTCGACTGGGGATCGGAAACAAAATTCTCCGTTACAGGACGGGGAACCGGCGAATGCGCTTCAGGTGTTTTTGATATTATCGATATAGACAGGAAGCATATGGAATCCCTTGAAAAGTCAATAGAATCATCCCCGACAGAAGATTCCGTTTATGCGCTTGTTCTGGCTGCTTCAAGAATGCTTCTTGTGACCAGAGGCATTGACACTTCATCTGAAAATGAAATATTCTCTGAGTTTAAAAAGCAGTTTATAGAATCCGGTCTGGTTGGAATTCATTATTCTGAAATTATAGATAAAGCAGCCAGCAATGACAGGAGCGGTCTGTTTGCTGCCAGAAATTCAGTTTTATCTCTCTCTCAGGATATGAATAAATTATATGCAACACTTGATGACTCATTGCAGTTCCATACCGCACATGCATTAAAAACAGAATCCCTGGAAAACAGGAATCCGCCTGTTCCGGATCAGACTAAGGATCTTAGAGGCGTTGCCTGCCCTATGAATTTTGTTAAAACCAAAATAGCTTTATCCTCAATGAAATCCGGAGAACTGCTCGAGGTACTTCTTGATAACGGAGCGCCGATAGAAAATGTTCCAAAATCCGTGGAACTTGAGGGTCATAAAATAGCGGCGCAGGAACCAAAAGACGGATTCTGGTCTGTTCTGATCAGGAAGGCCTGACCATGAAGGAAAAGCATTATCGAAGTATTGTCAAAGGATTTTCATACCGGATATTCGGGACAATGGCAACTATAAGCATTTCATATGCAGCAACAGGAAATTCCGGAACAGCCCTTTCAATCGGATTAGCTGATGTGGCAGTAAAGGTTGCCATCTATTACTTTCATGAACGTGCATGGAATAAAATTCCACTCGGAAAAATAAAAGCGAAACAGGATGATTATCAAATATAGAGGTGTACCATGACTGCAGAAATAGAAAAATATAAAGAGGAAGTAAGGAATCTGAATGCAGAGGCAATAATTGCCTGGGCTCTGGACACATTCGGGCAATCCAGACTGGTTCTTGCCTCAAGCATGAGTGCCGAGGACCAGTTGCTGACGCATCTGCTTCTATCCTACAACAATCAATCACGGATATTTACCCTTGATACCGGAAGGCTTTTTCAGGAGACTTATGATACCATGCAAAAAACCATAGAACGCTATAATTTCTGTTACGAAATTTATGCACCTGAAAACAGTGCTGTTGAATCCCTTGTTGCTGTACACGGTCCGAATCTGTTTTATAAAAACGTTGAGCTTAGAAAAAAATGCTGTACTGCAAGAAAGACGATCCCCCTGCAACGTGTTCTTAAAACTGCGGATGCATGGATTTGCGGACTACGAAGGGACCAGGCTGTAACACGGGATTACATAGAACCGGTTGAGTTTGACCATGAGAATAAACTATTCAAAATAAATCCACTTTACAATTGGTCTGAACAGATGGTTTGGGATTCTGTTAAAAGTCTCAGCATCCCCTATAATCCCCTGCAGGATAACGGGTTCCGCAGCATTGGTTGCGCTCCATGCACACGGGCAATTGGCAGGAATGATGATGTCCGTTCAGGAAGATGGTGGTGGGAAGATCCGGAACACAAGGAGTGCGGATTGCACGCCAAACCAAAAACGTAAATCACGGATTATAAAGAAATTAAAATTTAAACAGAGATATGGAAACTAAAATGGATAACTTAGAAAAACTTGAATCAAAAAGCATTTATATTCTACGGGAAGCATACAGGGAATTTAAAAACCTATGCATGCTCTGGTCTATAGGCAAGGACAGCACAGTTCTGTTATGGCTTGCGAGAAAAGCTTTTTTTGGACATGTGCCGCTGCCGCTTGTGCATATTGACACACATTTTAAAATTCCCGAGATGATTGAATACCGCGACAGGCTCGCACTCGACTGGAATCTTAACATGGTTTACGGAGAAAACAGCGAGGCGCTGAAAAACAAACTTACTTTTCCGGATAAAAACGCAGACCGCCTTACCTGCTGCAAGAATCTAAAGAGCGAGGCTCTCAAGCATACTCTTTCAGGAGACTGGCCCAGATACAGGATGGATCATGCAAAGCGCGAATATGTGCCTGATTCAAACAGGGAACCATATACCGGAGTAATAGTGGGTGTCCGGGCTGATGAGGAAGGAAGCCGTTCAAAGGAGAGGTACTTTTCTCCGCGCGACAGGGAGAATGAATGGAATGTCGGCGATCAGCCTCCGGAGCTATGGAATCAGTTTAAAACTGATTTTGCGCCAGGCACGCACCTTCGCATACACCCCCTTCTTGACTGGACCGAACTAAACATATGGGAGTATATCGAAAGGGAAAAGATCCCTACAGTATCTTTATATTACGATCAGGGGACTGGCAAACGGTACAGATCACTCGGTTGCTACCCATGCACAAATTCAGTTGAGTCCGGCGCAAAAAATGCTGCGGATATAATTCTGGAGCTGAAAAGCGGAAAATTTGCAAACATAGCAGAACGTTCAGGCCGAGCACAGGATAAAGAAGATGGCGGCGGATTGGAAGCACTCAGAAAAGAAGGATACATGTAAATTAAATTTAACAGCAGGCAGATGTGATGATTAACAATACCGATGAATCTTTTTAATCATTAATCATCAGCCAAATTATTGCAGATAGAGGAAAATACAATGCGTGAACAGATGAATATAGTAGTAGTAGGACATGTTGACCACGGCAAAAGCACTGTTATAGGAAGACTACTCGCTGATACCGGCTCGCTTCCTGAAGGAAAACTTGAGCAGGTAAAGCAGACCTGCGAGCGGAATGCACGGCCGTTTGAATATGCTTTTCTTCTCGATGCCCTTAAGGATGAACAGTCCCAGGGTATAACAATTGACACAGCAAGATGCTTTTTTAAATCCGCAACGCGCGATTACATTATCATAGATGCCCCAGGGCATGTGGAATTTCTTAAAAACATGATCAGCGGAGCTGCCCGCGCTGAAGCTGCGCTTCTTGTTATAGACGCTAACGAAGGAATCCAGGAAAATTCAAAACGCCACGGTTATCTTTTGTCCATGCTTGGCATTAAGCAGATTGCAGTGCTTGTAAATAAAATGGATCTTGTCGGCTACAGCAAAAAAGTTTTTGAATCAGTATGCGGGGAATATGATCTGTTTCTTTCAAAACTTGGATTGCGTCCGGCTGCCTATATACCAATAAGCGCGCGCGATGGCGAAAATCTGACAAATGCTGCTGCTGCAATGAAATGGTATAGCGGCAATACAGTTCTTGGCCACATTGATAATTTCACCAGACAGGATGATATCTCTCACAAGCCGTTCAGATTTCCGGTGCAGGATGTTTACAAATTTACTGAAGCCCTTGACGACCGCCGCATAATTGCAGGTACAGTTGAAACCGGAACAATATCTGTTAATGATAAAGTCATCTTTCACCCATCCGGTAAAAGATCAGAGATTGTATCGATTGAAGGATTCAATGTGCCGACGCAAACATCTGCCGGTCCGGGTGCAGCAACAGGCTTTACAATCAAAGATGAGCTGTATCTCCAAAGGGGTGAAGTAATGTGCAGAATTGATGATGAACAGCCTGCAGTCTATTCCCGTTTCAGGGCAAATGTATTCTGGATGGGGAACTCACCTATGGTCAAGGGAATAAAATATAAACTTAAAATCGCGACAGCGCGGGTATCAGTCCGGCTTGTTAATATTATTTCAAGCATAGATGCAACCGACCTGAGCACATCTTCCGGCAAGCAGCAGATAGACAGGCATGATGTTGCTGAATGCATTTTCGAAACTACAAGGCCGATCGCCTTTGATAATATCTCAAACATACAATCCATGGGCAGATTTGTAATAGTCGACAACTATGATATTGCCGGAGGAGGAATCATCACTAATAGCGAAAGCAGCGATGAAGCGCTTTTTTCAGAACAGATAAAAAAAAGGGAACAGGAGTGGGACAAGGGTTTTGTTACAATCAATGACAGGGAAAACATGTTCAAGCATAAAGCCAAATTCATTGTTCTTACAGGAACCAAACGCAGCAATGATATTGCCAAACATCTCGAGCGAACGTTATTCAGCAAAAACCATATCTCCTATTACCTGAGCCTTGCAAATCTGGAAGGCGGTCTTGACAGCGATGTTGTTGATGAGCAGGACAAACGGGATGAGAGGATCCGCCGTCTTGGAGAGCTTGCCCGTATTTTAACGGATGCAGGAACAATTTTCATTACAGCCATCACTGATGCAAATTCATATGATCTGGATATTTTATCAAGGCTGACATCTCCAAATGAGTTCCTGCATGTTTCTCTCGGCAGAGAGGTTGAATCAAGCAATGTCAATCACCTTTCACTCGATGAGGACTCCCCTGCTGAACAGCTGACCGGGGCCATTCTTCAGAGTCTGGCCATGCAGGAAATCATACCCGAGTATTCGATATGAAATCATTTATGCCAGTATGCCTCAATGTCGCAGATTCACGTATTGTGATAATCGGCGGCGGCAAAGTAGCCCTGCAGAAACTGCAGACAATAATATTATTTTCAGATAAAATTTCTGTATACGCCGGTACTATTCTTGATGAAATTAAAGAACTCAATGTAAGCTGCCATGAAAAAGAATACGCTTCTGAATACATTGAAGATGCAATGCTCGTATATGCCTGTACTGACAATGCAGCTTTAAATAGAAGGATTCTTGATGATTGCCGCAAAACAGGGACTCCCGCCAATATTGCTGATGCGCCGGAACTTTGTGATTTTATATCTCCGGCACTTTTTAAAAAAGGAAACATGAGTGTGGCAGTAAGCTCCAACGGTGAAGATGCAAAAAAATCTGTAGCGTGGAGGAACATGTTAAGGAGATTTCTAAGCGGCGTTTTACAAAAAGAATCTATTGCTCTGAATTCAGCAGGAAAAGTGTGGCTTGTCGGAGCCGGGCCTGGTGATCCCGATCTTCTAACAATTAAGGCAGATAAAATCCTCTCCATGGCTGATGTCATTTATTTTGATGATCTCCTTGATGACTCCTTTCAAAAACGTTATTCAGCGGAATTTGTGTATGTCGGAAAACGAAAAGGCAGCAACTGCATAACCCAGGAGGAAATCAGCGAACAGCTTTATCAGGCTTCAAAATCAGGAAAAATAGTTGTGAGACTCAAGGGAGGAGATCCGCTGATCTTCTCCAGAGGCGGAGAGGAGCTTGATTATCTGCAGAGCCGGGGAGTTAAAGTTGAGGTTGTCCCGGGAATAAGCGCGTTTCAGGCAGCAGCTGCATCCCAGAAAATACCTCTCTCCCACAGGGGCATATCCAGAACAATTGGTATTGCATCCGGCCACTATGCCAAAGACGATGATATCCCGGCACTTGCAGCTGACACTGCTGTTTATTATATGGCTTCAACCAAACTAAAGGAGCTGCAGGCATCTCTTCTGCGCGGAGGAAGAAGCCCTGAAATTCCGGTTGCCCTTATAAGAAATGCAAGCCTCCCTGATGAACAGGTCTGCAGAACTACTTTAAAAGATATGGCAGATATAACCATGGCCTCGCCTCTTATAATAATTATAGGGAATTCTGCAAATAATGCCGGTTTTTCCTGAAAAAGATCTATTTAAAACAACAGGAAAACAATCTTCCTATTTAAAAAGTTATTGACTATGATCAGATTTTAAATATATTATTAATTAAGGTTGTTTTTTAAATAAATAAATTTTTTAATTATTTTAAACTTTTCAAATGAAGAATCGGGTTTTACCGATGAATATATTTAATGGAGAAGATTATGAAAAAAATACTATTCTTCTTTTTATTATACAGCGCTCTTTTTACTTTTAATACAGCCTATGCTGAAATCAGGGTTGTAATGGTTAAAGGCGAGGCTGCATTAAAAATAGGCCGCAACTGGGCTCCTCTTGCCATCGGGCAGGTATTATATGAAGGATCAGTCATAAGTACCGGAGCAAATTCATATATCAAACTGAAAATAGATGCTCATGATATGACAATTAAACCTCTTACTACAATTAAGATTTTTAAAAACCAGACCACCTATGGAAAAAACCTTACAAATATCGGACTAAAATACGGCGGTGTATCAGCCAAAGTTAATAAAATGGGCACGCTTAAAACAAATTTTAATATAGCAACTCCTGTAGCAACTTCTTCTGTAAGGGGTACTGAAAAGGAAATCAGCTACGGCTCCTCAACAGGCATGAAGGTTAATGTCATTGAAAGCATAGTGCGGGTTCACAACAAATCTGGCGTGGACCGCAGTGCTCAGTCTAACAGCGGTTTTTCACAGAAAGCCGGCTCTCCGCGGCCAGACAGCCCTGCATCAAACACTAAAGCCAAAGCTCTTGCCAGGATTGCTCCGGATGGTCTTTCAAATGAAGAGGTCGAATCTGCAAATAATTCAACAGACAGCAATCCAAAAGATATTCAGGAACAGATGGATTCGCTTTTCATGGGAAAAGGATCAACAAAAATTAAATTCAATCTTGTTTGGCCGTAAAATCCGAATCAGGGGCTGAAATAAAATGAACAGAAAAATTCGTTACTTGATTATCAGCAGTATAGTTTTTTTCAGCAGTGTGATGCTCCTTGCGCAACCCTTCTCCGGTGTAGCTTTCATTAATGACTTATCTGAAAAAGAATTTGCAACTGTCAGTGATGCAGCTGCATTCACAGTCATGATAACCGGCAACGCACCTGGCGACTATAATTACAATATTTTAATTCTGAAAAAAATCGGGCTGCCTGTTGAAAAACTGACGAATCCGAAAAAAACTCTTACACGCAGCGACGTGGCGCGTCTCATTGCAAAACTTCTGAATCTTGATGACTCACTGATGTACCTGATTACAAGATCAGGCACATATGCTGTAACTGCATGCAAGGCTGCAGGAATTATCACTGGCGCAGGCGGAGCAGACATGCCTGTATCAGGCGGCGAGCTGATTGATATAATGAATGCTGCAGCACACTTTCTTGAAGCTAAAGCAAACCAGGCTTCGGCAAAAAGGTAAAAAATGAAAATATCAATAAGGAAAATAATTTTAATAATAACCCTGATAATATGCGGAGTAAACCTATATGCTCAAACCGGTCCTATCGACAGAAGCGAAGAGGCTTTTTATCCGGATTTTTATAAGGATGAGGATATAAAATCCGCAGCTGTCAGGCATGATGTCCCGCATTTTACATGGGGAGGCTGGCTCACTCCTGCATTTATTGATATAAGAGAAAACAGTAAAGTTCTCTCGATTCCGTCTCTGACAGTTCGATTGTGGGGAAATTTTTCCCTGCAGCGGAATATATTTTTTTATCTCAGGTTAAAGGATACATTCTCGGTTTCCGCGGTGAATACACTTTTGCCAGGCACAGTTCCGGACAATTCCCGGTTTGAAAGATCTTCATATATTGCTGAAAAGGGAATTGTATCAAATGTGACTGAGATTGCGGACCTGGCTTATGTCTCTGCAACAACAGAGGATAAAAAAGCTGCAATTCAGTTCGGAAGAAAGTTTTTTATTCTTGGAACAGGCCTTATTTTAAACAGCAGGGGCGACGGCATTGATGTGAATATTTACACAAAAGCAATTGATATTGAGCTGCTATCATTTTACACAGGGCTGATACCTGCTGCTTCAAACCCCTATAACCTCACAAGCCGGGATTTATCTCTTGGGTCTGCACGCGCATTTGCCGGTCTCCGTTTAAGCAAAGATATTGAAAGCCACAATCTGTATACGATTGTTCTGGGACAGTATGATTATGCACCATCCGATCAGTTTCATACTCTGCATGCAGGGCTGGGCGTAAAAGGCGTTTTCCTGGGCTCTCTGGAATATCAGGGTGAATTTTTTTACCAGTATGGAATGAAAACAGTAAACGGAGTATTGAATAATTTTAATGCAATCAGCGCATTGGCAAATATAAATTATTATTTCAGAGTTATGCTAAAGCCTGCAATACTTTTTCAGTATGCATATGGATCAGGAACAAAACCGAACAGCGCAATTGTGAACGGGTTTGATTATTTTGGATTATATAACGGAGGCACGGCGCTTCGTCCGAAACTGAACAATATTCACATACTTCGCGCTGGTGCTTCATTCGTTCCTACTGACACGATTCCGGTTAAACAGTTAAACAGGCTGACCTTAATGGCCAAGTACAGCTTTTACATGAAAGACAACCTCGACACTGATGCGGGCGGGGGAATCGGTGCAACTGTCGGCAAAATTCCTATAGGCCATGGATTGGATTTTTCCATGACCTGGATTATTTTTCAGGATCTCTCATTCTTTACAAGTTTCGGACTTTTCTTTCCTGGAGATGCAATGCCTTCAACTGAATCAAACAGAAGCTCTTTCATTGCAGCATTGAATTTCGCTTTTTAATTTTATTATCTTTTATGATTTAAATAACAAATTATGGTGGCGGCAATGAATCAATTCATACAGGATCTGCTAAAAAAAATCAAAATGAACCGTTTTTTTAATCCTGCAATTGCCATTGTCTGCTTAATTTTAGTTCTTTTATTCAGCTTCACAAGTCCCTACTCCATTCTGAAATTGACTCTGTACAATATCAATTTCCGGTTAAAGCCTGCAACTCCCCAGCTGAATTTTTTAACGCTTATTGACATTGACGATTTAAGCCTCAACAGCATGGGCCAGTTTCCATGGCCGAGACATTATTATGCTCAGGGAGTTGACACGCTTGTTGAAGCCGGCATCAGACAGACTATATTTGATATTCAGTTCATGGATAATTCAGAACCATCTGTTAACCGTGATTTATATAAAAAACTTTTTGATAAAACTTCTGAAAGAGAAACCGTCAGCCGCGATGATCTGAAAGGAGTCCTCATTGATAATGACAAAGTCCTTTCTGCATCGATTAAAAAAGCCAAAGGTGCAATAATTCCATATTCATTCAGCCATGCAAAAATTCCGGATCTTATAACTGATAAAAAAATAAAGGCTGAAAGGGATAAGGCGCATCAATACTTCCTCGCCAAAGCATCAATCCCGGTTCCGAAAGACAGGATCAGGGAATTTGAAAGTCTTGCTGACAGAACAAGACTTCAGCTTGCGCATCCGATTCCGTCTGTAATCAACAGCGCTGAACTATTCGGCTATGTTGATGCTGACACAGATGACGACGGTGTACGCAGAGATATCCGGCTCGCAAGAGTGTTCGAAGGGAATATTTATTTCAATATGGGACTTGTGATGGTTATGAATCTGTGCGATGTGAATATGGAATCTGTTGAAATTTATCCCGGCAAAAACATCATTTTAAAAAATGCCATAGATCCCCGGACATATACAAAATCAGACATTGTTATCCCGATAGACGCTAAAGGCAAGATGCTAATCAACTGGTCTGCAAAAGAATATATGTCTGATTTTAATCATATACCATTTTTTGCCCTATTCGAATACCCGCGCGTGAGAGACATTGCATACGAAATATTTGACGCCATGGAATCTAAAAGCGGAAACAATGAACGAACAGGGCTTTCCACAGAACATCACTCCCTGACCAGCGAACTTGCTCAAATTACAGACAAGACCCGGAAATACGATAAATATATTAAAATCAGAAAAATCGAAAACCGGCTGACTGAAATTGAAACAGGCTTCATGAATGAACTGAAAAAGAACACTGAGCTTCTGAACCGATTTGCATCCGATACAGGACGAAAACCCGAGGACCTGCTTACAGCCATGAAGATAACAGTTGAAACCGAGAAACTAAAGGGGCATTCATGCATCATCAGCATGACAGCAACATCATCTAATGACTTCAGTCTTACGCCTTTGTCGTCTCATTATATGATGCCCGGCAAATATCCGAATATAGTAAATACAATTCTCCAGGGAAAATTCATTCACAGAGTTCCGGAATATCTGAATATTATATTGATGCTGCTCATTGCTGTCGGCGCCGGGTTCATAATACCAAAATTCAGCTCAAAAGCCGGTGTTTTTACATTTGTCGGTACATTGATCGGAGTAAATGTTCTGATCATGCTTTCGTTTATTTTTGGAAACATCTGGTTTGATCAGCTGGGAATTTCTCTTGCTGTGCTACTGCCTTCGCTTTCATTAATAGGTATAAAATTTATCGGAGAGGAAACAGAGAAACGTTTTATCAAGTCAGTGTTTTCAAGATACCTCTCGCCGGATGTAATCAATGAGATCATAAAAGATCCTGAAAAGCTTGCTCTTGGAGGCGAAGAGAGCGATATTACAATTTTCTTTTCAGACATAGCCGGATTCACGTCAATTTCGGAAAAACTTAATCCAACTCAGCTTGTTACTCTTCTAAACGAATATCTTACAGAGATGACTGATATAATTCTTTTAAATAAAGGCACCATTGACAAGTATGAGGGTGATGCAATTATCGCGTTTTTTGGTGCGCCTTTTCACTATGAAGATCATGCCGTGAAATGCTGTCTTGCGTCTATTGACATGCAAAACAGAATCAGAGAACTGAGCAAAATCCGCCGCTCCCGGGGACAAAGCGAGTTTTTCACCCGCATGGGAATAAACACAGGGCGTGCTGTAGTTGGAAACATGGGATCACGCACCAGACAGGATTACACCATGATCGGTGATGCAGTTAATCTTGCGGCAAGGCTTGAAGGTGTCAACAAGGTCTATAAAACCGCTGCCATGATAAGCGAGGCAACTTACGAAAAAGCAAAAGACCATGTTGAAGTCCGCAAGCTTGACACTATCCGCGTTGTCGGAAAAAATGAACCGATAGTTATATACGAACTTCTTGAGAGAAAGGGAAAGCTCGATGATCAAACCCGTGATTTGCTTGATAAATACTACAAGGGACTTGATTCCTTCAATGACCGCGACTGGAAAGGAGCGCAGAAACATTTCAGGGATGCGCTGAAGATTAAACCTGAAGACGGTCCAAGCAATCTCTATGTTGAAAGATGCACTGAGTTTCTGAAACAGCCTCCTTCAAAAAACTGGGACGGCGTGTATAAGATGAAGAGTAAGTGATTTTGCTTTGTGAAACAGATTTAATCATCTTATTTAAAAAAATATTTTGAGAATTTATTAAAAAATAATTACATTTCTTATTGTAATTATTAAACTATTAACTCAAAGTTCAGGGAGCAACCTGGGATAAATAATCGCTTTGTGCGCTTTCTCCATAAGTTGTTACAACACTCACTTTATAATAATAAGTTTTCCCTGATTGAAGCCCGGTATCAGATACATAGCTTGTAGAAAAAGGAGATGTTTGTACCAAGGAAAACTGTCCATTTGGTGCATCAGATCTATAGATTCGCACTGACCCTGAATTTACATAAGCCGGGTATCCTGTTCCCTGCTGCCAATAAACACCAAGAACCCCTGGTCCTAACATATTATACAGAAGCGTAATAAATGTCATTGGAACCATATTGATATTGATATTTACTAAATCTCCCGGGCTTAAATCAACCAATGTTTTTCCACCCCAGTTTTTAGCTACCTGGCCTCCAGAGACAGCTGAACTAACTATAGAAAATTTTCTCTGAGTACCTGCTGGAACCTGTATGGTGTATGATATTGTTGTTGGAGAAGAGTAACTGAAGGGAATATCAGCAGTAATATTATCCATTCCCTGGCCGCTTACTGTTAATGAGATTTTTGTTGTTCCAGAAACCCATGCTGTAATTGCGTAAGCTTTCTCTGAAAACAGCAATAAAAATCTATCTATTAATGGAAATTGTTTCATTTCCTGTTTAAACCCTATGCTTGAAGAATCGATATTCAATGTTACAGTAGCTGTATTATTATCAGAATTGCAAGAAGCAAAGAGTAAAATAAATGCAAGACCTAAAGTTAAGGTAGTATATTTAAAAGGTTTCATTTTGAATCCTCCAGAAAATTAAATATTTTAAAGACAATAAACTAAATTTCTTCTTTTGATTAGTTTTTATAACTTTTTTATAATATACTCTAATCCGTATTTAAAATCAATCTTTTTCCATTCATGAGCCAGAATTATTAATGAAAAAAGTGTTAAAGATATTGCTAAAATTGTAAAATTACTGTCAAACACCTTATAAAAACCAAGAAGCATGCTCATTTCTTCAAATATCATGATATGAACTACAAAAACAGTAAAGGAGATTCTTCCGAGATTTGAAACGGGCTGGAACAAATTGATCATTTTATTATTAAAATAGTAAAACATATTAATCAGTAATATAGATAGACCGGATAATACAAGAATTGCCGGAGGCATAGGCGGGAAAAAATATGGAAGAGTTACAAAGAACCTATAGAAAGGACCATAAGTTGCAAAGGCATAGCCTGACTTGTACATAATGCCGAGAGCCAGACCAAGAATAATTAATAATAAGCCTGTGATACCCTGCAATTTCCTGTTGGCTGACAAATGTATTTTTGCAGAAAACATACCAAGAGCAAAAATACCAATCCAGGGAAATACCGGAAAATGCCCGTTTATAAAAATTAATCGCATCACATCAAATAGATTTCCTGCATTAGAAAGGAAAAAGTCATCTAAAATTAGAGGGGAATTGACTGCTCCTTGTAAAAAACCGGCTATAATCAATGTTGCAAAATAAAATGAAATTAACATTGCTGATCCTAATTTGTTCAGCAATGGAAAAAGTATAAGTGAAAATCCTATCAGGTTGAGTACAAACCATGATGCAGGCTTGAACCAGTGAAATGCTGATAAATTAAGGAGATATCCAGCTATAATGAGTATTATACCCCTTTTAATTATGACTGAGTATTGTCGTGATTTGTTAAATTGAAGGACTGCACCGAATCCAGAAAGGGATATAAATACAGGCGCAGCAAGAAGTCCCGAAAGATACATCCATCCAAGAATAAAGGATTTTTGAAAAAGTACATCCTGTGAAATTACAGGTTCGTTCCATAGCCATGCGATAAGATGCTGAGTAATCATTAAAATTACAGCCAATCCGCGGAGTGCATCAATCGATTGGAGCCGGTCCGAAATTTTTATATTTATACTTAAATCCATTTAAACGGGTTATCTTCCTAAAATAATAGCTTGTATTTTAATGATTAAAGTTTTAATTAGCATTTTACATTCTTGAACAGTTTGTCAATAATTATAGTTGCATTTAACTACCAAAAAGCATCAGAATGTCTCTTGAAACGAAGAAACATAATAAAATATTTTTATACTTAACAAATTACACAATGAATATAAAGCAGATTCTTAATGAACTTTTTTCCCTATACTGTTTTTACAGGATAATTTTTATTTAGATGAAAAAAACAATAATAATATTTTTAATATCTCTTTCGTTTTTAAATCTCCTGTTTCCGGCTGATCTAAAGGAAGAAAAAAACGAACAACTGATATTTGCAATAACAACACTTTCATCAATAAATCTGCAAAGCGGAATTGGAGAGAAATTTTCAGATTCCATAAGAACACGGCTCCAAATGGAAAAGTCATTTATGGTTGATGAGGCAATCCTACAGCCGGAAAAAGAATTCATCACAGAGTGTTCTAATGGAAAGTGTCCGCAGTCCTTCCTGGATCAATACAGAGGTAAAATTGTAATCATCGGGAGCATCACAAGGATAATATACAAGATCGGAGAAAAGCCTATAAGTAAATACGCAATAGAAGATCTGATGGATGAGAAATTTATTCTTTCAATGCAGGTGGTTGATACCCGCACCGGTAAAATAGATCTCAGCATTAAAAAGGAATTTGCAGCAGCAGCCCTTCTGGATGCCGAAGCCGGAAAAATCAGCAATGAAATCAGAGACTATTACTTTAAAGCTCCAGTAAAACCTGTTATAAAAGCAAAGGAAGAAGAAAAAATTAAGTCAAAGGAAGTAGAAAAGAATATTGAAAAGAAGTCTGAGAAGAAAAGCGAGCGTATATTTGCTGTCAGCGGTATCGGCATTGCTCCTGCTTTTATCATACCATTGGAAAAATTTGCCAGGATGTCTGATTTTGGTTTTGGCGGAGAAGTTGAGGTTTTTTTCAGTTTTTTAAAATATAGAAATATTTATTTAAATCTGGGGTTGGAATTTTACGGACTTAATCCGACACGGGATAATATTAAAAGCGACTGGATTCTCTCCCCTCGGATTTCGGCAGGATATATTTTTACAATCGCAGGGAATTTTTTCATTACTCCCTATATGCAGGCAGGATATATTTTTCAGTTTGTAAATGGAGACATCAATGCTGCTCCTGGAAGTGCTTCGTTTAATTACAAGAATGAAATATTTTACAATCCTTCATTCGGAATAGGAGCTGAAATCGGATACCGGATCAACAGCCGGATTCAGCTGTATCTGAGTCCATCATACCATTTTTTTATAGAACAGAATTCTGTTTTTCATTTTATGAAAATCAATATTGGAATAAGGATGAATTGGGAGCCATGAAAAAATCACGAAAGATTGTTGTTGATAAAAAATTTCAGATAGGCCTTGCTGCCTCAGTAACCGCATTATCCGCTCTGACCTTTTCAATTGTGATTCTTATCATTGCAGTCACATCTATGGATAACAGCCGTAAGCTTGATGTGGTTGCGCATAACCAGCAGAGTCTTTCCGGAAACCAGGAGGAAATATTCAAAACCCTGATTTCCTTTTCACAAATGAAAGATCTGACCAGAATTCGTATTCACGCCCAGACTATAGATAAAGATATAAAAATAAACAGAGCACAGTTTTCTGAAAACACTAAGATTATGCTCGAGATCAACAGGAACAATAAAATATTAATCCTGATTCTGATTATCTTTGTAACGGTCCAGTCTGTTTTTCTTTTTTATCTGCTGATAAAGAGGTCTCACAGAATATCAGGACCAGTATTTCTCCTGAACCGTTATATCAGCGAGCTTAAAAAAGGGAAGTTCCCTGAAATAAGGCCCCTTCGCACCAGGGATGACTTCAAGGATCTTTTTGATAATTTCAGAGAAATGGTTGATTATTTCAAGAAAAAGCGGAGAACCGTATCCAAAAAAGACTGATTACATTGAATATTTATAAAATTATTTTTTTATTAATTTTAATTAAAAATGTTTGTTGAAAAAAATCAAATTGTAATTATTAATGCATAACTGAAATACAATTTAAATTTTTATTTGAAATGGAGTACTAATAATGAAAATTAATAAACTTAATATAATGCTGTTTCTTATTATACTTTCAATTTTTTCATGTTCGAAAATTCCTGACAATTTTACAAGCGAATGGGAATCAGCATCAATAATTTCACCCGCTGGAACAATTTTAATTGATAATAATAAATATTATACATCTGCATCCAGCGTTACAATAACCAATATAGTTTCTGACGCTGATCAGATGCAGTTCAGCAATGATGGAACAACCTGGAGCGTATGGGAGACATATTCTCCATCCAAGTCATGGTCTCTTGAAAGCGGGCACGGACAAAAAACTGTTTACGGGCAGTTCAGGAAGACAGGTGGAGGTATTACCCTACTTACTGATACAATAGTACCGTTAAATAAAGAAAAAATTATTTCAAGCGATGGTGTAGAGTATGATAATTTCGGAGGAGGAAACTGGGGATTCACCACAAATGTATTAGCTTTATCAAATGATGGAAATACTCTGTTCGTTGGATGTTTTATTAAAAATAAAGTTTATATCTATAAAAAAAATTCCAGCGGCACATGGATTGAAACAAAAATCCTGTCGCCGGATGCGGCTCGCTACTTGCATTTTGGTCAATCCCTGGCATGCTCAGATGATGCTTCAACACTTGTAATAGGCGCCTTAGGCGGACCTATAGGTGCAATTTTTATTTATACATGGGATGGTACAACGTATAATCCGGTTAAGACAATAGAGTATGTCAGCAATCATGACTTTGGAGTAAATGTCTCAATTTCTGATAATGGGAATAAAATTCTTGTGGGAGCATGGCATTCAGATTCAGCCTTTTTGTATGAAAAAGCAGGCAGTGACTGGAATATGACTAAACAGTTTGTTCCGTCTGATGGATTAACAGGAGGTATATATGGTGTTGGCGTAAAAATTGCCGGAGATGGAAATACCATAGTAATAGGCGCGCCAACTCAGAATGGAAATATTGGATCTGTATATATATATAAATGGAATGGAATTGCCTGGAGCTTCCTGTTGAAAAAGACTTCCCCTTATGCAACTCCGGACCTTTTTGGACGGCATATAGACATCACAACAAACGGCGAAAGAATAATTGTTGGATTAAGATCATGGACTAATGGAAGTGCAGTTCAAGGAGCGGCATTCTTATATGATTGGGATGGTATAACATATAATTTATCACATACTTTTCAGGCCTCAGACAACATTACCGGAGCAGATGATAAATTCGGTTATTGCGTATCAATGAGTTCAGATGGAAATATTATAGCGATCAGCGCTCCTGGGACCTCTTATATTGGCAATGGTAAATCATATATATACAGGTTCAATGGATCTGGATGGAATGAAGAATATATAATTAATGAATATATTGGAGTGAATGAATATATTTACGGTAATTTAATTTTTATTTCAGGAGATGGATCAACTATTGCAGTAGGTACACCAAGAGATATTGTGAATACAAATATAGCTCAGGGATCAGTTTATCTCTATTACTGATATTAACTATATAATCTGTTTTTCTTCCTAAATAATCAATAAAGACTTTTATTGATTATTTTAAATATACATACAAATAAAAAATTGTCAATTTAACTTCAAACCTTTTAACAGCACTCCAATCTCTCCGACAAACTCAAGACCGGCATTCCTCCCTGTTCCTGAAAATATCAATTCCCTGCCCTTGGAGTTTTTTCTATAAAACTTTATTTCAATTTTTGAAGAAAGCGACTCATTTACTCTTGATACCATTTCTCCCTTTTCAGGTGCTGGCAGTTCTACTCCCTCAGTCCTTTCAGCTTTTATTTCCAGATATGATTCCTTATTTTCAACAAATATATCTATATAATCATCATTTACTAAAAGTTTTTCTACTCTGGAGCCATTATATGTTGTAAATTTATGAAGCTTTCCTCTGAGAAGAAACCCAAATATGTATCCGGTAAAATATCTCCCCAACCACGGTATTTTTGCTATTGATCCGAATAATGAAACTCCAGGTTCATTAAAATGATTTGTCTGCATCCAGATCCAGGCCTGCGGCATGGAAATACCCCAGTCTTTTTCAATATAGCCCTTCCCTTCTTTTAAATCAGTCTTTTCTCCGTTTAATTCAATAAATCCGTTTATCTTATTATCAAAACTGATATTTGCATGGTAGCATTCCATGAAAGGCACAAACCTGTACCATCCCATAACACCTGGTGAAAAAACTGAAACAGGCCACGGTATAATATTGCTCATATTAATATCAGCAATAATCTTATTGGCTCCGTCATCCAGATCAAGTTTAAGCTGTTCAGTGCTGAAAAAGTTTTTCCCGATTTTTATCTCAAACTTTTTTGCGTTCGCCCGATATTCATTTACAGAGTATCTAAAGTAGGTCATTTTATGGTTCCGGGCATCAAAGACCATGACAAAGGCATGGCTTTTTGTGCTGTCTTTAGAAAGGGATATCCCGGCTATAACAGCCAGGGCTTTTTTCTCGTTCTTATCCACCATTTTGAAATACCAGCCTTCGAAGTAATCTCTGGTTTTTCCTATTCCCTGAAAGGCTGCTGGTGTGTAAATATTAGACAATAATTACTCCTCTTAAAAAACTATGATTTTTCAAATATATTTATATTTATAAAATTTCTTAAAAGTATTTTTTTATTTATTTTCAAGTGAAGACCGTTCTTAAAATAGAATGTTACCCGCTGCTTAACATGATACATACATCAGCATGCCGGAATTAAAAAAGCAACTATAATTCATTAAAAATTTTTCTGCCGGAAGCAGGAGATAATAAATTTTCAATTTAGATCATGTAATAAAAAAAGATTGCATTTTGAAAAAATATATTCATAATGATAAATAATCATTATGAATATATTAAAATTAATACTAACTGTTTTAACAGGAGTTTTAATTCTTTCAGCCTGCGCCAATAATGCAGGCAAAGAACGCCTGAGCTATGCTGTTAACGGATTTCTTGATCTTTCAGGACGGGACCTGAAAAATGGCGACACAATCAGACTCGATGGCGAATGGGAATTCTACTGGAACCGGCTGCTGACACCTGATGATTTTTCATCTGCCGAACCTCCTGAGAAAACCGGAAACATCACCATACCATCATACTGGAACGGATATAATACCGGCATAGGAACTGCTGGAGGAGAAGGATTCGCCACATACAGACTTAAAGTGAAAATTAAAGACGGAGGAAGACTTTATGCTTTAAGAATAAAACACATGTTCACTGCATACAGGTTATGGGTAAATAATAAAATTGTGGCTGCAAATGGAACAGTCGGCAGGGACAGAAAATCAATGGAACCGCAGTTTCTTCCCCTCGTAGCTGTTTTTAATCCTCAATCCGATGAATTTCAGATTATAATCCAGATTTCTAATTTTTATCATGCAAACGGCGGCTTCTGGGATTCAATTTCTCTTGGAGATGATGAAACTATCAGGTTCGGGCAGATACAGTCTCTGTTTTTTGAAATTTTTTTATTTGGCGTCCTTATTATAATGTGCATCTATTATATGGCTATTTTTATTCTGAGACGCCAGGACCATACATATTTATTTTTCAGTCTGTTGTGTTTTATAATTGCACTGAGAATACCATTTGTAGGAGAACGCTTTTTCATTTATTTTTTCCCGTGGCTGGACTGGGAGTTCTCTGAAAAAATCGCTTTTCTTACAGCTAATTTCGGAATCGTAATCGGAAATCTTTTTCTTTACTGGCTCCTGAAAAAGGATTATTCAAGGCTGATAATAAAAATCAGCACCGGATTTGGAATCACATACAGCCTTTTTGTTATTTTAAGTTTTTCGCGGTATTACTGGTACTCGCTGTATTTATTATATGCAATTTTTCTGATATGGCTGTTTTACGATTTCTTCATAATAATAAAAGCTTCGATAAAAAAAAGAGAAGGCGCTGCATTTCTTATAACAGGTATAGCCTTTATATTTGCAGCTGTTGTTCTTGAAATCCTCTATCAGCTCCGGATAATAAATATCGGTCATGTGGCGCCATTCGGTTTATTTATTTTTATTATTATGCAGGCGCTTATGCTGTCTTACAGGTATTCATTGTCATTTGAGAGGGTGGAAATGTTATCCCGTGAAAAAGCCGCTCTTTTTACAAGCGCCATTCAGATTATTTCCTCATTGATTCTTGACAGCTCCACCAGGCTTTATGAAAAAACCCAGAATGTTACGAGAATATCAGTAATGCTTGCGCAAAAACTCGGTTATGATATAGAAAAGATCGAGGAGATCAACATAGCATCGCTGCTTCACGACATCGGGATGATCGGGCTTCAGAATATTACTTCTGAATGGAGCGGAAAACCAAGCAACGATGAAAAGCGGATGATCGAAAATCATCCAAGACGAAGCATTTATATCATCAGAAATCTCAGAGAGCTGGATGGCGTTAAAACCATCATTGAACAGCACCACGAGTCGTATGATGGAAGCGGATTCCCAGCCGGTCTCAAAGGTGCACAGATTAACAAAGGCGCATCTATTATCAGGATTGCGGATGATTTTTTTACTATGCTTGCCATTCCGGACTACCAGGATATTGACAGGAAAGAAAAAATAATCCGGTACATAAATGAACAGAAAGGACGCATTTATCCGCCTGATGTTGCTGATGCTTTTATATCTCTCATAAATGATGAAAATCTGCTTTACGAAGCTCATAGAGACGATATCTCATCAAGCGAAGAAAACGGCACGCTGACATGGAGAATGCCGAGCGCCCTTCACCTGGAAAGCTTAATGATTGCACGCGTAATGGACAAACTTAAAGAGCTGACTGATATTGATGAGGCCTCCATAAATTCTTTTGAATTCAGCATAGGAGAAGTGGTGCGTAATGCTGTAATTCACGGAAATAAATATAATATAAACAAGTTTGTAACTGTGAGGCTCAGGGTGGGTGATAATCTTTCAATGAGCAATGGATATAAAAAAGTTGAGATATCTGTTATTGATGAAGGTGAAGGCATGGACTTCAATGTTTACACCCACTTCAAACAGCTGAGATCGGATTTCAGCAGCGCAATTAAGTATATCAGGGAACAGAGAGATATAATAACTGATGCAGAAAGAAAAAGCTCTTTCACGAAAATAATCAAAAATTTTGAAGAATTCCAGCTTAAATACTTCTTTGATTTCAATAAATTCATGCAGAGAAAAGGGGCTTACCTTTCAGGCGGTTTAGGGCTTCTTTATGTGCTGCGGACATTTGACAATGTAGAATTCAGGAAAATTACAGATGAACACAGGGTATGCGGCATGGAAATAATTATGGAAAAAAACATCAGCTATTAATAATACTGAAAATTAATTCTGTAGATTCTCTTGGCATAAGATAGAGTTTAAGCTGTTCAGTTAATTCAGGCAGTGCCAGATATTTTGCTGTTGATATAATTACTGGTTCAAATGAACCATCTTCCTTAATTGAATAAATACCGCCCGAGCTGGTATAAAACATTATTTTTTTATTTTTTCCGATTACCTCATCGCCTCTGCCCAATGCAATAATTTTCTCTCCAATTCTGATATCTCTAAAAAAAGTATATGTCAGGGCTACAGTAATACCGCCCTGGCCTGATAAAAATAATCCGCCCCATCCCATGATTTCATCTATCAGGGCTAACGGAGCAACCGGGTGTACTGTTTCTTCATTTTTAAACCAGAAAAAATTATTATCATCTTCTCTGTCAAGTCCTGCCAGTGAATAAACAATTTTTTCATCTGAATTGTTTAATAATTTAAACTCTCTTTTCAAACCAGGATACTTTCTATCATATCCGCAGACAAGACAGTCTTTATAGCGCGGCAAGGTCATGTTTTCATTATTGCGTACAATGCATTGGGATATATGTTGTTCATTAAAAAATCCCGGTGTATATTGTTCATTACATTTATAGTATACTTTTGCTGCAATATAAGGATGCTGATTGCCTGCAACAGATATTGAACCGGATGCTCCATATTCTTCAGGAGAAACTTTTAACAGGACTGAATCTCCTATCTGAACCTTTGCTCCTCCAAGATGAAAATCAATTTTTTTCGGGAAGATCCCGGAATTATTTTCCGGATAATTATCAAGGCCTGATATCAGTTCTATAATTGCACCCATGCCGAAACCGCCGTGCGGCAATCCAATCCATCCTTGAGTTCTTCCATCCATTATGAATTCTGTATAGAGTTCTTTTGTGTTGTCGTCTTTTTTAAAACCTCTGATTAAAAATCCGTCTTCAGAACAGCCTATGCAATGGTTGTGATTCTTTATTTTATATTTCATTTTATTTCCAAAATTATTTTTTTATAAGGAAAAGTCCGTTATATAATTAAAAAATCTCTTAAGCAGCCCTGCTTTTATTGAGACAGATTTATAATTTACTAAAGATAAAAGCAACTATAATTCTTGACTTTCCGTACGCGTATTGAAAATATTAATTACATTTTACTGAGGTTAAGAGATGAAAAGCAATGCCGCAGCTCTGATATTTTTTTTATGCTCAATTATATTTCAGATTAATGGATTGAATCACCTCCAAGCTGATCCTGCTGTAATTGTAGACGGATCGCCTTCTGAGTGGGGGTCTCTTGACGCTGAGCAATTTATAAAACCTGCAAGTGCCTCAACCGGAATTCAGATTGCATCGCTATCTGTACACAGGAAGGGTGAATTTTTCTTTTTTCTCATGACGTTTCAAGACAGCATAGATACAAATCCCAAATTAAGGTATTTCATAAACTTCAATACAGATGATAACAACATAAGCGACTTCCAGGCTGCTGTCTCTCACGGCACAAAAGGTGATACAAGCAGGTTTAAAAAAGACTGGTCTACTTATGATTTCAAAACAATGGACACAGCGCCCGGATTCAAGTCGGCCATGGGGAGTGCTGTGGAATTCCAGATTCCGGTATCCATGTTTAAAGGACGAAACGCTTTTGGTTTTACAGCAGGTGTATGGGACACTTCAAAGGCAATTGCCCTTGATTCATTCAGGGGGTATTATACTAAACTGAAAATACACTATACCCTTACTGTTCTCGACCCTGGAAAACATCTCGTAAAAATAGATGCAAAATTTACCGGTTTTCCGGATGAATATATCAACCTGCATTTTCCGCCTAATTATCCGCAGGCTGGAGAGATCACAGTCAAAGATTTAAAAGCCGCCGGCTCTGACAGAGTGAAGCTGGATATATCCCGAAAGAAAAGTACATACTTAATCAAAACCGGAAAATCTGCCAAAGAATTTTCACTCAGCTATATGCTGGCGATGAACATGTACCATGACTCACCTGTACGCGGACCTGCAGGATATTTATGTAAAAGCTACATGCTCACAAGCACATGCTGGAGTCTCATCTCGCCCGTAACCGAAGAAGCGCGCGAGTACCGGCTCACTTTGAATCTTCCTGAAGGCTGGGTGCCGGTTGTGCCGTGGAAAAAGTCAGGAGCAGAATTTATAGAAACTGACACGTCTCTGTTCAGACAGACGACATTCGGAGCGGGGCTGTTTGATATACAGAAAAAATGGATTGCAGGCACTGAAGTGACTGTTGCGGTTGATTCGCATTTCGATGAAAAGTTCCGTAATGAGCTGTTTAAAAATTCTTTCATGTCGTTCGCGTTCATCAAGTCTATATTCAACGCACAGGGGCCTGCAGCGCACCTGTCAATATTCGCCAAGCCGGAGGGAGAAAACGAATGGCAGTCTTTCAACGAGAACGGACTCAGCCAGGGGGAAGCAGTCAATGATATGAACAGCGCAGTGTACCAGTTTACACACAGGGTCTTTCATTCATTCAACGCGTTTTATCCGGCAGGCATGGATATTGAACCTACATGGTTTCTTGAAGGTGTCAACGAATACTATTGTGCGCTCGCCAAAATTAAAGCCGGTACAGAGGCTCCGCTTCATTCGCTATCTGATTTTTATTTCAATGAATATATTAAAAAGCGAGCAAAACTTGACGCACCGCTTATTGGGAACACCCGCTTTCCTGCTGACTGGGAAAAAGAAAATTTTCTCGCATACAAAAAAGGGGCTCTTGCAGCGCTTCTTCTTGATATTGAGATCAGGCGCCTGTCAGACCATAAGGCCTCTTTGAATGATCTGATCTCCGCTATATACAAAACACACGGCCAGTTCAAAGGAATAAAAGTTACAGATGAGATTATTGAAAAAACCGCTTCCATGGTCACAGGCAAGGATATGAAACCATTTTTCAATAAGTATATCTACACTGACACAAAGTACGACATGGTCAAGCTATTCAGTGATGACAACAGCAACGGGATATGCAATGCAGCTGAAGAAATCATACTGCATTTAAAGTAAACTGAAAGTCTTTCACACAATATCGATGATGATCAGTGTAAAATCATCATCGAAAGCTTTGAAAGAATTCCATTCGCTTAAAGCATTGTATATTAATTCTATTGTTTCATTTATAGAAAGATTTCTATTCTTCATAAAAAAAGCATTCAGCCTTTCCTGCCCGAATATCTCTCTCCTTTCGTTATGAACTTCAACCAGACCATCTGTATAGAGAATTATTCTGTCACCTGAATCTATATTAAACTCAAAAATTTCCAGATCTATATCAGGCTTGAATCCAATAATCATTCCACGGGGTTTGTATTGATGCATTTCCGCTTCACTGTTTTTACAGGATATATGAAGCAGCAGTTCATGACCGGCCCTTGCGAATTTCGCTTTTTTTTCCAATGCGCTGATATAACAATATCCTGCTGTCAGAAAATTGCCTTCCATCTTGTCAAAGAGATACCTGTTCAAGCCCTTAATAAACAGATCCGGATTTGCATATACTGGAGCGAGTGTACTGAATAAAATTTTAACCATTGAAGCTATCAAAGAGGCAGGTATTCCATGACCGGAAACATCAGCAATGAGTACTCCAATCTTATCCTGTTCAGGAAAATGAAAATTATAGAAATCACCGCTTATATCATCTGCCGGGATATATTTTACTCCTATGCCGAACGCGCTGGATTCAGGAAGTATTTCTGGAACATTAGCGAGCTGAATTTTTCTTGCTATGGAAATTTCATTTTCAAGTCGTGCCAGCCGTTTACCCTCTTCCATCTTTTCCAGCAGAATAATATTCAGCTGCTCAGAAGTATTCAGATTATAAATAAACCTGTTTACGAGCTGAAGTCCAATAAGGATCAACATGAAAGGAACTCCAATAGGATAAAGCGGAACGCCTCCTTCAAATAAATGAAGGCTGAATACAAGAATATCATATATACCAAAAATAAAAACAGGGAGAAGCGTTAAAAAAAGCATACGCCCTTTCTTATTTCCGGAAATGAGCTGGCGTATGGAAACAATGACAATATCCACTATATATATAGGAATAAGCAGCAGAAAAATATTTCTCCAGAGAATAATATAATAACGGTCCTGAGACAATGACATAAGTAATGCAAAGGTAACCGGCAGAAAAAGATATATCACTATTCTTTTCCATTTAACACCGACATCTAAATAACTTCTGAAAAAGAAAGCAAGAAAAGGTGGAAAAAAAATAAGACCTATTGCGCATATTTTAAAAATTGTATTGGAAGACAAGGGAAGATATGGATAGAGATTTTCAACAAACTGAAGAATCGTCATATCAGAGAGTAAAAAGGTCGCACTTGCGTAATATAAATACACGATCTCCTTTTTTCTTTTCAGATATATTGTTATGAATAATAGAGAAAAACTCATTAGGAGAATCCATAAAGCATGTATGAATTCTATCTGTATAAAATTTTTATACATGAATTCAAAGTTGCCGCTTTCTTCATCAATGATCCTAATCGGCGATATGAACCAGAGTTCAGCATTAAAATAATTGATTATATCTATACTGTTTTCTCCATGGATTAAGAATTCAGAATGTAATGGATAATTGCGGAACTTGGACCATCCTGATTTGAAGTCAGGCGGGAATTTGCCGGTATTCCCGATTTTTTTCCCATTGATATAGACTATATCAGTGTTCATTATCTCTCCGGCCTGAAAGACCAGATTTTCCGAGGATGTGTTATTTATCTTTACTGTTTTTCTATATAGTATATATCCACTTGAAATATTATTTTTTTCAGCAATTATTTCGAATAGTCTTCTATTGGGCAGTTGCACTGATTCCCATAAGGTATTTTCTGCAGGGGGGTAATCCTTTTCAGAATTTATCAGACAGTATTTCCATGTACCGGACAAATCGATTTCCGTACCGGCAAACGCTTCGCTTGCGGCTATTAAAGAAATCATTATGAATAATGTGATATATTTGAGCCGCATAAATTATTAAATTTCCTGTTTGTTATATGATCATTATAGAATGTTTGTTGAAGAATTGCAATTTATTTTTTATTAACCGGTGGCTGGTTCGATTCCGCTTACCAGCTGATAACCCCTGTGTCAGCAGCAATTTTTCAGCTTTTAAAATTAGCCCCTATTTCAAAATTTCACGCAAAAAACCTTCTCTGACTGGATCATATTTACATGAATTATAAAACTTTCTGCATAGAAACCTTCGGCTGCAAGATGAATAAAAACGATTCAGAGCTGATCTCCGCTATATACAAAACACACGGCCAGTTCAAAGGAATAGAAGTTACATATGAGATTATTGAAAAAACCGCTTCCTTGGTCACGGGCAATGATATGAAACCATTTTTCAATAATTATATCTACTCGGACACAAGGTACGACATGAATGTTTATCAAGTTTTGTTATTGAAATATTAGGGATGCTTTTTTTAATTATACAGACATTCTAAAACTATAAAAAATTCAGGCGGGAAATGACATGAAACGCGGTTTGAACTTATTTTCGTATTTACTATTAATTTCAGGTATTTTATTTCTGGGCAGTCTAAATTCAATTTTGAAAGCTGAAGCTGTATTTATGAATGATGGCTCAATTATTGAATGTAAAGTCATAAGGGACACTGATAAAGCAATTACAATTCAACCGAATACCGGACAGGCCAGGGTAATTCATAGAAAGGACCTCATTCGTGTACTATATAGTGACGATTTCAGGAATAAAGTATTTATTTACAAGCTTGATGACAGGCTTGTTGAAGGCTATATTGTATATGAAGACAGGGATAACTATACGATAAGAGAAGATCTTTCATCTCCAATTGAGCTTACAATTGCAAAAAACAAAGTAAATTTCATTTCAAAGAAAAAAGTTGTTCCGACTATTATAGAAAAAAAGGCTGAAGCAGAGAAAGGAGTTGAGGTCGAGGAAAGCAAACGTCTTTTTGGAATAGACTGGGGGCTGGGAATCGGGTTTCCTATTTATTTCAAAAAATATATTTTATCTGATGAGACTGGTGCAAATACTTACAATGCTACTGCAGGAATATTAAGTTTATTGGGGATTAAAATACATACTTTTTTTGATTTCAGATTCAATATACTCAGCTGGTTAAGCGCAGGGGCGGAAATAGGAATTAATCTTTTCCCGAATGTAGCAAATTTAGCTGGCGGAGATTATGTATATGCAGTATATCCTGTTTTTAATCTTGATATACCATTAAGAGGATTTTTAAGATTCGGGAAAAAAAACTACTACGGACAGCTTTTCGGAGGATATTACCTTGGTGTTTTACCAATAGTATCAATGGGGTCTAACATCTATTATGAGAGAGGAGGAGAATTGGGAACCAGGATTAATTTATGGGGATTTTTCCTCGAATTTTCATTTGTTTTTGCAAATACGGAAGCTAACAGTTATGACCATGCAAGATTTGCTCTTGGTTATACCGGAAGAATATTTTAATCAGTAAGTTGTTATATTAAATCAAAATAAACCGCCTTAATCCAGGGCGGTTTATTTATTTGTTTTTTATTTATAGCTATTTTCGATATAAAAACAAAAAGTTTATCATAACGTCCCCTATTCCTCACGAATATAAAAATTTCTTGTAAAAAACCTTCCCGAAGTGAAACTTGCAATATGAAATATAAAACCTTCTACATTGAAACATTCGGCTGCCAGATGAATAAAAACGATTCCGAGCTGATCTCTCTATCCATGCTGGAACACGGATTTACTGAAACATCAGTGGAAGAGGATGCAGACATTATAATTTTCAACGGATGCTCGGTAAGGGAAAACGCGGAGTCGCGTGCTGTTTCAAGAATCCGGTCAGTTAAGAACAGAAAAGAAAAGATTGTCGTGGCAGCAGGCTGCACAGCCCAGAGGATCGGGAAAGAAATCATTGAAAAGAAAAAAGCGACAATTGTAGTTGGACCTTATCAGGCACCGGAAGCAGGAAAAATAATTTCTGATTATATAGCAAAACGCAATTCACCGAAAATATACCTCTCCCAGGATAAAAAAGATTTTCAGGGAAGATTAAATTCCGGTATTGCGGAACATAGAAGGGAACATCCCTGGCATGCGTGGGTTACGATAACGCACGGCTGCGGGAACAACTGTACATACTGTATTGTACCTGAAGTAAGAGGAAATCTCATTTCTTTCCCGTCTTCTGAAATCATTGAATTTATAAAAACCTTAACAGGAACAGGGGTAAGGGAAATTACCCTGCTCGGGCAGAATGTAAATCAGTACGGCCAGGACCTGAATGATATTACATTTAACAGCCTGCTTGAAAAATGCACGCGAATTGACAGCATTGAGAGAATTCATTTCATGACTTCACATCCCAGAGATTTCAGTGCTGACATTATAGACACCATTGCAGGAAATGAAAAAATTTCAAAATCAATTCATCTTCCGCTGCAGAGCGGCTCAAATAAAATTCTCGCTGCGATGAACAGAGGGTATACCATTGAAAAATATATTGAGATAACAGATATACTGAAAAAGAAAATAAATGATTATTCCATTACAACTGATTTCATAGTAGGATTTCCAGGCGAGACCGACAGAGATTTCAGAGACACGATAGATGCAGTTAAAAAAATTCAGTTCCACGATGCGTTTATGTTTGCCTATTCGCCGAGAAGCGGAACACCCGCTGCAGCGCTTAAAGAAACACTGACCAAAGAACAAAAACAGGAAAGACTCGGCGAGCTCATTGACATACAGAGAGTGATATCACATGAAAAGCTCGTAAGCAGAATCGGCCGCATAGATGAGGCAACAGCAGAAAGAGCAAGCAGACGCTCTCCGGGAAAACTCATGGGGAAAACAAATCTTAATCACCCTGTTATATTCGAGGGAGTTGAGAGCGATATCGGGAAAAACCTGAAAATAAAAATCAACGGCGTTAAGGGCTCATCTCTTCAGGGGAGCAAAGTCCCTTGAAAAGCACAGCTGCGCAAAAGCAATGAAACCAATTATAAAAAAAATATTAATTCTGATATTATCATTTACTGTTACCGCTTCCGCAAAAGACAAACCGGATATGGAATTATTTAATAAAATAAAAAGCTCTACAGATAAAAGGGAAACAGCTGAAAATCTTTCAGCCCGGTTTTTAAAAAATTTTCCTGACAGCGTTTATGTTCCGGACGTTAAAATGATCCTGGCTGATATCGACCCTCACCCTTCTTCTGCAGTTAAAAAATACAGGGCTGTAATTGATAAATACAAAAACTACAGTAAAAAGGATACTGCATATTTAAAAATTTCAGAGATACTGCATATTCAATCCAGATGGGATGAGCTTTTAAAAATATCATCAGAGGCATTAAGAAAATTTCCTCAAAGCGGATACACTGTCAGCTTCAGGGTTTTTTCTGTTTTGTCTCTTCTCAATTCAGGAAGGTTCGATGAAGCAGACAGGGCATGCAGAATTTTAAATAACGAAAATCACGGGTATGAAGATTTAGCCTCGTCTCTGATTATAATGTCTTACATAATTAAAAATGAAACCGGCCATTCAAAGGAATATTTTTCGCTATTATCGGAACTTGCAGCAGGGTTCAGCTCATCAACGAACCATCCTGTAATACTGTATCTCCTTGCCGATTATTATGAATCGAGGAAAAACTACAATAAGGCTTACAGCGCGTATTCCGATATTATTGGACTTTATCCAAAGTCTCCTGAAGCATCCATATCCTCAGAAAGAATAAAAAAAATTCAGAAATTTAACCCGAAAAAAACAGCGTACCTTCCGGAAAATAATTATAAAGAAGATTCAACTTCAATAGACATTAAGCCCGAGAATGAAATTGACAATTCAGATCCTGAAACATATTATTCTGTATCTGTCGGAAGTTTTTTTGATAAAAAAGAAACTCTGGAAATAAAAAAAATTACCGACAAAATTGGCGACTCGGTAACAGTTAAAGTAAAAAACGGATATATTATTTATCTTGGAAGATACTCCACACAGGATGAGGTCATTACAGCCAAGATCCGTCTTGCCGAGGAATACGGAATTAATGGAAACATAGTTCGCGTATCCGGCGGCAAAGATAAACGATATATATACGGAGAATGAAAATTATTTACTTGATAAAAGAATCGACCGAAGGAAAATACCCCCTCTACCCTGCGGGCATCTCCCCCTTGGTAAGAGGGAGAATCAACTTAATACAGAATTAATTGATTAATTTTGCTCGAAAACACTTTCCCCCTTACCAAGGGGGATGAAAGGGGGTTTTTGGTGACTCTAGTTTACAATAGAAAGACCGAAAAAGAAAAACGTAGAATTTTAAGAAATGACATGACAATTGCAGAAAATACTATCTGGCTGGAATTAAAGGAAAAAAAATTTAATGGAATAAAGTTCAGAAGGCAATTCAGTATAGGCCCATATATTGCAGATTTTTATTCACCAAAAATGAAACTTGTAATTGAAATAGACGGCAGTTCACATTCTGAAATTGATGCTATAGAATATGATGAAGTAAGAAATAAATATATTGAGTCATTAGGAATAACAATCATCCGTTTCAAAAATTATGATGTTATGAATAACATGGAAACAGTACTTGATATATTAAAACAAAAGATTCAAAGTCTCCCCCCTTACCAAGGGGGGACGGAAGGGGGGTATGACAATAGATTCTAAAATGACACCGATGATGAAACAGTACTTTGAGATTAAAAAGAATCATCAGAGCGAAATACTGTTTTTCAGAATGGGCGACTTCTACGAAATGTTTTTTGAGGATGCTGTAATTGCATCCAAGATACTCGACATTGCGTTAACGTCGCGTCAGAATGATGTTCCCATGTGCGGAATTCCATATCATGCTGCAGAAAGCTATCTTGTGAGACTCATCAAGGCCGGAAAGCGCGTTGCTATCTGCGAGCAGCTTGAAACCGTTCCTACAACCGGAACTATTGTAAGAAGAGAAGTTGTAAGGATAATCACACCCGGCACTGTTGTTGAATCAAACATGCTCCAGGGAGATGACAATAATTTTCTTGCATCAATTATAATTACTGCAGATGAAATCGGCCTTGCGTTTGTTGACATATCAACCGGGGATTTTTTCATCATATCCGGCAAAAAATCCATTGATGTTTTCCGCGGGGAAATATCGCGCTTCAACCCGGGTGAAGCAGTTCTGCATACCGACTCCCCTGATGAGGATATTTTCATAGAATATATTAAACTGAAAAATATTCCAATATACAGAATCAACGACTGGCTATACGACAGAAATTATATGGAAAAAGTTATTCTCGGAGCATACGGGATTAATAATATAAAAGGCCTTGGCCTTACGAGCGATATTGAAATTGTTACTGCAGGAGCTGCTCTTCAGTATCTCATTGAAACGCAGAAAAAAACACTAAGCCATATCAAATATCCGAAAAAAATTTCAACTGCAGACAGGATGATCCTTGATGATGCAGCCATAAGCAGCCTTGAGATTACATCAAACCAGCAGGATGGATCCAGAAACAGAACGATTTTTTCCATTCTCAATAAAACGAAAACACCAATGGGAAGACGCGCTCTTGAACGGAACCTGCTCGAGCCTCTTTTAAATCAGAATGAAATTGAAAAAAGGCTCGAACTTGTGCAGTATTTTTTTGAGTTCCACAGTTTTACCGGACAGATTCAGGAAAGATTAGACGGCATCTATGATCTGGAAAGACTCATATCCAGATTCACAATCAACAAGCCTATGCCGAGAAATTTTATAGCATTGAAAAATTCCATTAATGAATCTCTCAAAATAAAACAGCTCCTGTTAAACCAGCCAGTTGATAATCTTCATTTAATTGCAGAAAAAATTCCGGATATCAGCAGCCTTGCTGAATATATTGAAAAAGCTGTGGATGATGATCCGGCAATCAGCCCGGAAAACGGCAGGGTTATAAGAGCCGGTTTTAATCCTGATCTTGACAGACTCTATGAATTAAAGGAAAACGCAAATGCCTGGATTTTAAAATATCAGGAAACTGAAAAAATACGCCTGAACATCCCCACACTTAAAGTTAAATACAATAAAATAATCGGATATTATATTGAGATCACTAAAGCCCAGAGCGCGGGAATTCCGGCTGACTACTACAGAAAACAGACTCTGCTCGGAGCTGAAAGATATACAACAGATAAGCTCAGGGAATTTGAAACTGATGTTCTGTCATCATCGGAAAAAATCATATCTCTTGAAAAAAAAGAAATAGAAAATATCCGCATTGAAATTCTGAAAAACAGGGAAGCGCTTCAGCTTGCCGCATCTGGTGTAGCTGAAACCGACTTCCTATGCTCGCTTGCATCATCAGCAATAGAAAATAAATTCATACGCCCTGTTTTTACAAATGACGGATCAACCAGAATTACAGACGGACGCCACCCTGTTGTAGAAAAATATTATACTAAAGAAATATTTATTCCAAACGACATTTACTTTGATTCAGAAAAAAGCCTCATTAAAATTATCACAGGTCCGAACATGTCCGGCAAATCAACCTATATCAGAATGGCTGCTGTAATTCAGCTCATGGCGCAGGTTGGTTCATTTGTTCCGGCATCATCAGCTGAAATTTCAATTGTGGACAGAATATTCACCAGGATAGGCGCATCAGACAATATCTCCAGAGGTGAATCAACTTTTCTTGTTGAGATGAATGAGACAGCAGGCATACTTAACGGAGCAACTGATAGAAGCCTTATAATCATGGACGAGATCGGCAGAGGCACAAGCACGTATGACGGTCTTTCCATTGCCTGGGCTATAGTTGAATATATTCTGAGATATTTAAAAGCAAAAACCATGTTTGCAACACACTACCACGAACTTACACAGCTTGGAGACAAGCAGGGAATAGAAAATTACAATGTTGCGGTTAAAGAAAATATCGGCAGTGTTGAATTTCTTCATAAAGTCTCAAAGGGATCAGCAGATAAATCATACGGCATACATGTTGCAAAGCTTGCAGGTATTCCGAAACAGGTAACCTCAAGAGCTGAAAAAATTCTTGAAAAACTGGAGAAAGGGAAAAGAAATGCAGATACTCCATCTGACGATGACAATACAAGAGCAGATGAACAGCTTGAAATTTTTAATGCTTCAAATCATCTGGTAATTCAGGCAATAAAAAATATTGATATTGAAAAAATTACTCCTGTAGATGCGCTTAATGAACTCTATAGATTAAAAAAAATTGCGGAATGAATATCATGCGTGAAAAAATATTTCCTGACCTTATAATCAATGCTGTGCCATATCTGCCTGCATTATATTATATTGAAATAATTTATGCCATGTTTGCATTGTTCATGAGTGCAGGAAAATTTCCCGGAATCATTATAGGATTTTTATTCGGAATTCTTCTTTCAGTTCATATTGTTTTTTTATATTTCAGGAAAAATTTCTCAAGAATCATCCAGCTTATACTGCTGGACATACATGCTGCATATTCAGGTGCTTTTATAATTAATTTTATTGCAAGCGGAATGAATTTCAATACTGCAACGAGCCTGCTTTTTTCATTCAGACTGCTTATGCTTATAATAGAAGTACCGATGATTTTTTATCTGTCTTCTGATAGGGTTAAAAGAATGTACGTATAAAAAAAGTCCACACACAGAGGATCACTACTACTAACTACATTTTCTTTCAAGGCAAAGTAAAAAGTTTTAAAAAATATGGGAAAATCTTTATTGCACTTGAAAGGGTGATAAGCACCTTGAATGGAAGGTATAGCATACTCTCAAGAAGGACTGCTTTTGCGGAAAAGCAGCCCTCCTTGAGAATCCACCCGAAAGCCGCTGCTCATTGCCGCAGGGGCTAAGTGCCTTCATCTGCTATAAAATTCTTTCTTTTCTTATTATATTTTTTCTAAATGCTGTTTGAAAACATCAACTATTCAGCCGGTTGGAAAAGCACCGGCTGGTTTATCTTTTCTTTCAAGGAAACTGTGATACCAAAGTAAAAAGTTTTTCACATGACCCTGCTGTTAAAAGACAGATTGAAGCTCATAGGAAGCTAAAAACAAGTAAAATTATTGACTCGCCGTCCTCTAACGTTAATTAAATTTTTATTCTTGATTTATTACACAAATATCATTAATATGTATTTAGCAAATTTACTTTATCATTGAAAGGAAAGCTTCTTTCCATTGCAATCGGAGACAATAAGATTGGTTTACCGAAATCAGTTGATTTTGAGAACTCCAGTGGTTTTATCCTCCATCTAGTATGGATGCTTACACAGGAGCTGGATGGTACATTAAATATTGTGCGTGGAAAAGGGACAAAATTTTTACATACTTTTCCATTGTAATAATTTACTTTTTCTTACAGGGTAACATAAATAATATACAGGTTTTTTATGAACACTTTAATGATATCCAGATTAAAATTAAGCCAGGAAGCATTAAGAGGAGAAACAGTATTAATTACCGGTGCAGGTGGTGGAATCGGTTACGAGGCAGCACGAGCTTTGCTATGGTTGGGCGCAAATATTATAATTGCTGAAATCAATACAAACACCGGTTCGAAAGCTGCCGAAACCCTCGGAATAGAATTCGAAACTGAACGTGTATGTTTCATTCAATCAGATGTGGGAGATGAAGATAGCGTAATTAATCTTCACAAAGAGGCATTACGGCGCTTTGGCAAGGTAGATGCTGTTCTTAATAATGCAACTATCGCAGTGCTCGGCACAGTTGTAGAACTGCCTATAGACAAGTGGGATTTCAGCTATCGTGTGAACCTGAGAGGGCCTGTTTTATTGGCTCGTGCTTTCCTGCCAGACATGATCAAACGACAGCATGGAACTTTCGTGTGCGTTTCATCCACCGGCACGGCTTATTTAGGCGGTTATGAAACTTTCAAGGCAGCTCAAGTCCATCTGTCAAATACTCTCGATGCAGAACTGGAAGGCACTGGAGTATATGCTTACACAATTGGTCCCGGACTGGTTCAAACAGAAACTGCATTGAAAGCAATTGAACAGCTCGCTCCGCTGATGGGATTATCTGTCGGGGAATTTCTAAATATAAATAATAAATTCATATTATCTCCGGAAGAGGCTGGTGTCGGCTTTGCCCTGTCCATATTATACGCTGAAAGATTCAAAGGAATGGAGATATCATCTATACAGGCAATTAAAGCAGCAGATATTTCTTTCGGAAGCAGCGAAGCGGCATCGACCAAAATAAATCCCAAAAAACGCAAGCAGGCAAAAGACTTATGCGCTTGTGTTCGCAGAACCCTGCAGGAGCAATATGACGGCTGGAAGCAGAGATCGCTTTTTGAGAGGCAATGGGTGATACGCGATTTCAGGAAGACTGCAGGGATGAGCGCGGAAGAATGGTTGGGAGAACTTGATAGACTGGAAACCAGTCTCCAGAGTGATGGGGAAATACTCTGCCCGCCACTTGAAAAGTTAACAGGTTATTATAATCATCTTGCCGAACTTGCCAAGGGATATGAGAAAAATGCGGAAAAACTACAGGAGAATTTAAAGCATGTTTACAGATGGCGTGATGAAGCAGACATACTGGCAAAACTGCTTGAAAAATAATTTGATGGCTTTAAATTTCAAAAAAACATAACTGTTTTTAATCAGAAGAATATATGCAGAAAAAGAAAATCACAATAATTGGTGCAAATATATCTGGTTTGTCCAGAGGATGCTACGCGCATATAAACGGATTTGAATCCAGCATTTATGAAATGCACAGTATACCAGACGGCCTATGTATAACATGGATAAGAGTGTTTTAGAATTTTCTTTTCTTTCCAGGAATTTTCGGCAAGAAAGCAAAAAGTTTTTCACATGCCTCTGCTGCTAAAAGACAGATTGAATTTCATCAGAAGCTACAAATCAGTTAAATTCTTGAGTTCCCGTCTGATATCAGCAAATGATTATTAAATTTTGCGCCCTGCTTTTTATCGATAATAAGCAGGGTGATTTTTTATATCGCTATTTCTTAAAATGACAAATATACAAAAAATTTAGTTGCTTTTCAGCTGCTGATAAGATTCAGCTTGACTCCTGCAGGAACAAAATTATTTATTGACGCAATATTAAACTGCGATAAGTTTTATACAGATATAATATTTTTAACTGGGTGTACCTATGAAAATGAGCGCTCTTCTTGCAACTCTGTGCCATAAGGGGATGGTGGAATCAATGGGTGTTGACCTGATGGTTGCCCTTACCCGCATCGTCATAAACAATTATGATATAAACAAACGCTCCGGTATTCCCGAAAGTATTCCTATTACAAAAAAAGATGCATCTACGCAGATCATGATGGATATAAAATCAGAAGGGGTTCTTTTTGAATTTGCAAATCTCCTTGTCAAGATTCATCTCGAAGGATACATGGGGCGTCCTTGTCAGATTACCACCGTACGCCAGATTATACGTGAAATGTTCGACCTTGGATATATGTACGATCAGGAATACAAAATGTTTATTGAGAATTCAGAGGTGCATCGTACTCCTAACTGGGGTGTTCTCAAAGAAGGCGCTGAACATTCATTTACATTTTTGCGTCTCGACATTGCGGGTAATTCTATTCTCGTAAGGGATAACTCGGCGCAGGCGGTTGAAGCTGCCTATGCTGAACTGCGCAAAACTGTTGAAAAAGCTGTTGAAAAACGGAATGGGCGAATCTGGAGCTGGGAAGGCGACGGAGTCCTTGCTGCATTCTATTTTTCCAGGAAAGAAGAAAACGCAACGCTCTCCGCGATTGAAATCACCCACGAACTCTATATATATAATGCGACACGATGCGGTCTTAAGTCTCCGCTTAACGTGCGCATTGCCATCAACACAGGACTTTGCAACTACACGTCTGATATAGAAAAAATCAAAAAGAGCGATACGATAAAAAAAACGATAGAGATGGAAGCAAAACATACACCGCTTAACACAGTAACTATAACAGGAATTTCCGGCCAGCATTTCAGCGACAATCTCGTTATGCGTCTGAGTAAAACAATGGCAGCCGGATCTGTCAAATATTTCAATTACAGCCTCAAGTGGATACAGCAATGAAAATATTCGTCTTCTCATCAACAAAAGGCATTGAAAAACTTTTTCCTGTTTTAAAGAAAACATCAGGTGAGAGCTACACGTTTTTTGCCGCTAAAGATTTTTTAAAGAAACTGAAAGAGATTCCGTCCGGATCTCTCATCTATCTTGATGTCTCCGCATATGATGTAAAAACGCTAATCAAAAACCTTGGAGCGATAATCAAACGTAATAGTCTTTCAGCTGGAATAATCGACCCTAAAGGAACCATTAGCGATCCGGCAATGCTTTTTCATTCAGGAGCTTCCGACTACATCGGAAAAGATCTATTCAGGAAAAAGTTTGATGCTAAACGTTTTATAGCCGCTGCCCGGTTTTCAGACATGAATCACGAATCCACCGGTGATTTAACTATTGCAGATGCAGTACCATTATCAGGCATGGATTGGAAGTCGGTGCGTTCTGGAAAAGAATACAAATTCTGTTTTCTCTTTATCGAACTTGACCGCCAGAAAGAAATCAAAAGCTCACAGTTTGGCGGGCAGAATAAAAATCCGGCAGACATGTTCCGGAAATATGCGGAGACTCAGCTCAAAGGATCTGGCGGAAAAATCTGGATGTGGATGGATCATGGCGGATTGATTCTGTTCCCTTTTAACGGTACAACATGCTCAGGGATAACCCCCATGCTGAAACTGATTCTCAACCGCGTTATTTTTGAAGTGGACGAATCAATTTTCAACGAAATGCTTTCATTCAGAACAGCGCTTCATATCGGATCAACTGTATATCGCGATCGTGGCGATACCGGGAAAATAGTATCCGACTCAATTAATTTTATATTTCACCTGGGACAAAAACGCGCTGAGCCGGGTTCTGTATATATTACCGAAGATATTTTATCCATTCTTCCTGCAACGCTTGCGCCTCTATTTCTGTCAAAAGACGAATATGAAGGACGGAAGATTTTTTGCATGAAAAAGCTTTTAGATAAAGCTTAGAGCGGCTATAATTGTGCTTATAGGATGACATCCTGTCAGCGTATGACTGGATGTCATACGCTGACCTTGACTTCCAGTTTGCTAATAGAAAACGTTAATTAATCTTTTCTTTTCATTCTAGTAAAGTCCGTTAAAAATACAGAAAGTTTAAAAAATTAAGGAAAATTTTCTTCCCCTGAATGAAGGGCTTCTTTTACCGTGAATGCACGGTGTAGCATACTCTCAAGAAGGACTGCTTTTGCGGAAACGCA
>CAZGWD010000003.1:0-291514 GCA_964529415.1 uncultured Leptospirales bacterium
GTAAATTCTGGATTTTTATAAGTTGTATAATTTCATATTATAACTTCAATATGCCGCTATTATTGGCAATTATAATGGGTGGAACAGATTTATTGATAGGCATTTTATTTATTTTTTATGTTTTTTATTATCGTAATAAAAATATTATTGGTTAATTACCTTCACCGTCCTGGCTTCAGCATATTTATTCTATGAACGCGGTACTGCTCACAATATTGTGTATGAGCTGCGCTAAACCATTCGTTTAGATAATTACCCCTATTATTTTAAAATGCCTGGCTGAAATTTATATAGAAACCAATATCTTCTGAGCTGAAACCTAAATACAGATGAGCAACTGTAGACTGATTCCAGGTAAATAATCCTCCAACACCATATACCAGCTTGTAATTTTCAAATCTCGGTTTTGTAAATGCTTCAACTGCTTCCGTATAAGCGTTACCCGCATCAACAAATGCGAGCAGCTTGAATGCAATCCTCTGATTAAAAATAATAAAATCTATGAATCTGTAACGTAGTTCAAGATTGGCAAGTGTCATGCCCCTGCCCATGAATCTCCATTGAGGGAATCCTCTGAGAGTTTTCTCGCCGCCGAGGCCTTCCTGCCTATCAAAAAGAAATCCAAAATATCCCATCTCATAAAATGGAATTCCATCAGAGGATGCTACATAGGCGAGTCTCATTGCAAAAGTCAGCGTGTTAAACCAGGTGGTATAAAATCTGAAACCGATAGTATTACGGAAATAATTATATTGTGAACCGAAAACATATGTGGCTCCTTCAAAAGCATAATCTATTAAAAATCCTTCATGAGGATCCGGTTCAAAATCCCTTGTATCGAATGCCAAGCCTGCTCTCACAACACTTGTTATGCCTCCTGTAACGCCGCCGGTATCACCGTTAAAGCCGAGAGGTTTTTCAATAGAAAGAAGAGTTGATGTCGCCGGTGTCGTTATGGTATTTCCATTCACCTGAAAATACCTGTTATCCCATGATTTTATTTCACTCCACTTGAACTGATAACCAAGCAGCGGTTTAATTGGAAAACCGAAGTCTCCTATAAAATCAATGCTGAATTTCGGGATTATGTATTCATATTTATTAAATTTAAAATACTGATAATTATTTTTATAAAGAAAATCTTTATAGGAATCAGATGTATAATAATACCTTCCATTCACATCTGTCAGAGGCATTGCAGTGGTATTATTTCCATTGCCGTAATAATTTGCATTCGGATTCTGTTCATATTCAGCAAGAGCCTTTATACGAAGCCAGGTTCCTCCAACATGGTGATAATCAAAATTTATATGCCCTTCGATTAAACCTGTGGTAGAAGCAGAAAACTGCGCATACGTCTGTATGCCATACGGGGTCTTTTCAAAAAATTTATCATCGCGTTCCCAGTTTTCATAAAAGTATATCCTTGCACCTCCGCGAAAGCCATAGTCAGATGAATAAGCAACAACCGGAAATCCGGTAAAATACCATCCGTCTTTTTTCTTTGATATTGTCTCCTGGCTCATTTCGCCTTGTATTTTTGCTGGAGGATCCATAGACTTTACATCAGACTTGGCAATTTCAATTTCCTCGCGGTTTGCAAGATCTTTTTTTACAAGATACCTGAACCACCCTTCATAAACAATATAGCCTTCGAGACTGGTTCCATCTTTTTTTGTAATAGTCCGCTTAATTTTAAAATCATCATCCGGATAAATTTTTGCAATATCTTTGCCATATATTACTTTTTTTGTTCCGTCTTTTATTTTAAAATCAACAACAGAGTAATTAAAAAAGTCAATCATCACTATGCCCTCAAGAACTGATCCATCTTTCATAAGAATAAATTCAGCGCGGGCTGATTGAGTATAAGCTGAAATTAAAATCAGCATAGTGAGAGCTATATATTGTTTTTTTATTTTTTTCAAGTTTTATTCCTTATTTTAAATAAGTGCAGACAGATATTTTTTGTATTATACCGTTTTAGGATGATAAAAAAAACGGTCAAGAACTTATTAGAGCCATAAAAACATTATGATATATAAAATTATTGACACAGAAACGGAATTAGAAAATAAATTATTTATAATGATTCACGCATAAAATCTAAAATGGAAGAGGATGGGATCTGGTGGTCTCCGCGGTCTTCAAAACCGTAGGTCGCGATTTATCGCGGCGGCAGGTTCAATTCCTGCCCCTTCCGAATAAAAATTATGGATAATGAAAAAACTGCATTGCTGAGAAACATACCGCAGGTTGAAAAACTTCTTCAGATTGATGATATCAAAAAATTCATTCCCGTTATAGGGCATCCTTTCACAGTAAAAATTATCCGCCATGAAACAGATTCTTTTCGTTCAAAAATTCAATCCGGTGATGATATCAGCGAATCAGACCTGATTAAAAAAATTATATCAGCGTGCGAAACCTTGCGTCTCGAAAAACTTTCACGTGTTATAAATGGAACAGGCGTCATTCTGCACACAAATCTGGGAAGGTCCCCTATCTCATCGGAAATTCTGGAAAATCTTAAAAATACTTTATCAGGATACTGTAATCTTGAATATAATATACCGTCGCAAAAAAGAGGAAAACGCGGAGGATTCGCAGAAGATCTGATCTGCGAGCTGACCGGTGCTGAGGACGCTCTTATTGTAAACAATAACGCATCAAGCGTATTTCTGATACTAAGCCAGTTTGCAAAAAGAAAAGAGGTTCTCATATCAAGAAGTGAGCTGATTCAGATAGGAGGCGGATTCAGGATCCCGGATATAATGAAGCAAACCGGAGCTGCTATGAAAGAAGTCGGAACCACCAACATAACTGAATCCTATGATTTTAAAAATGCTATCACAGAAAAAACTTCCATGATTTTTTCAGCGCATCAGTCAAATTTCAGCATGATTGGATTTACCAAAAGTCCATCAATAAAAGAACTTGCTGCATTAAAATCTGAATCTATAATTCTTGTGCGCGATCTTGGCAGCGGCAATCTGATAAATGATCCGGCTCTTCCGCAACCGTTTGAGCCGACAATAGTGGAAGAGCTTTCGCAGGGTGCTGATATTGTATGCTTCAGCGGCGACAAGCTGCTGGGTGCATGCCAGTCCGGCATCATAATCGGGAAAAAAGAGCTGATTGCAAAATTAAGAAAACATCCACTCATGAGGATGCTCAGGGTGGATAAAATCACATACTTTATTTTGCAGGAAACCCTTTTAAAATATGCAAACAATTCGAGAGAAGAAATTCTATTATGGAAAACAATTTTCCAGGAAAAGAAAAACAATTCATCAAAAATAAAAAAACTATTAGAAATAATAACAGCAGCAGATAAATTAAAAATTACTGAAATCGCAACCAAAAGCACATTCGGCGGCGGATCAATGCCCGGGCTTGAATTTGATTCAACTGGAATTCAGATTGAAATTTCCGGAATGAAACCGGATGAAATTTACAGCGCTTGTATTAAATCGGAAACTCCGGTTTTAGGAACAGTAACAAATGGAAAATTCACTCTGGATTTCACTGCAATTTTTGATAATGATATTCAGGATCTGGCTGCAGTGATAAATAAAATTACAGGCGATAAATAATGTATATTGTCGGGACATCGGGACACATTGACCACGGCAAGACTTCTCTTATACTTGCTCTATCAGGAACTGACTGCGACAGGCTGCCTGAAGAAAAATCGCGCGGCATGACTATAGACATAGGTTTTGCAAGCATAGAATATCCGCGCTTCGGAACTGTAAGCATAATAGATGTTCCGGGACATGAAAGATTCATACGCAACATGGTTGTAGGTGCATGGGGTATTGATCTTGCACTTCTTGTTGTTGCTGCTGATGACGGATGGATGCCCCAGACCGAGGATCACTTCCGCGTACTTCAGCTTCTGGGAATTCAGAGAATGATTATTGTCCTGAATAAAATCGACGCTGTTGATACTGATATGACAGAGCTTGTTCAGGAACAGGTGATTGAGAAGATCCATGGAACCAGGTTCGAAGGCTCTGATATTCTTAAAGTATCCTCAAAAACCGGAGACGGCATTCCGGAACTCAGGGAAGCAATCGTGGCTAACCTGAGAAAGCTCGCCAAAATATCAGACTCAAAAAAACCTTACCTTTTCATTGACAGGGTTTTTGCTTCAAAGGGTTACGGCACAGTAATAACAGGCACTTTAAAAAACGGGATTTTCCATGAAAACGATTCTGTTGTACTTTTACCCGGAGCTCATGAAGCGCGCATCAAAAGAATTGAAAGCCATTACAGCGTTTTAGAAGAAGGAAACCCTTCGCAGAGAACAGCGCTCAACCTGTCCGGAGTTCAGACTGAATCTCTCGGCAGAGGAGACATTGTCTGCGCAGAAAATTTCTTCACGGAATCTGCAGACGCAATTGTAAGCATTCAGGTGCTTGATAAAAAAAAGAAACTGAAGAACAATCACGGCATAGAAATTTTAATCGGCACAAATGCTGTTAAAGGGAAAATCATTCTGTTAAGCGATGATGATACTGAAAAAAATTCCACTGTATGCAGAATTAAATTTGATTCAAAATGGTATTTCTATCCCGGGCAGCCTTTCATTGCTGCAAATCCAGGCGGATTTAGAATTCTCGGCGGAGGAATAATTCTGCTTCCGGAATTTAATCCTATCGAACATAAAAGCTTTGTAAGAAAAAGCGTATCAACACTCGAAACATTTTCTGACGAGGAAATTCTGTTATTCATAATCTCTGTAAGCAAAAGCATGAAAGCGGAGAAGATCGTTAAAATGTTTCCGCGCAACGATAAAAACACTGAGCGCGTGATTGATATTCTTGTTCAATCAGGAAAAATAACTGTTAATAGCGGATATATTTTCACAACTGAATTTTTCAGCGAGACTGTAGAAAAAATAAAGCAAACAATAAAAAATAATATCGGCATGAACTTAAAGGAGATTGCGGATATTGCAGGAGTTTCAACTGAAGTATGCAGACTAATGCTTAATGTAATAATGAAAGACGAAGCAATAATTGAAAAAGATGGAAGATTTTTCTCAGGCTCTGCAGTTACAATTGATACATTAACTCCATCAAAGAAAAAAATCCTGGATGATTTATTTAAAAGCGCAGGCAACGGCATTGAGCTGGAAAAATTAAAAGATGACACAGTAAAAAAAGATATAAAGGATCTTATAAAACTTAATTTTATTATAAGCCTGGATGGAAACATTCTCTATCATAAAGAAATTTATGAAAAGATGAAAATTGCTGTTATGGAACTTTTTAACACAAGGGATAAGATCACCATGGCTGAAGCCAAGGACGCGGTGAATCTCTCAAGAAAATACATAATACCGCTTTTAAACAGAATTGAAACTGACGGTCTGCTAAAAAGAATCGGCGATTTCCGCATTAAGGCTAAATAATGATTCTCGGAATTGACATAGGCAACACCAGCACTCTGATTGCGCTTTACGATATCAGCTCTGCAATTCCAGTAAATACCCTGCGCTTCCCTACAGATAGGGATACATCGCCGGAAGACCTTTCTCTAAATATTAAAAATATTACTGATGAATTATTCAGCCAAAAAAAATCCGCTGTTATTGATAAAATTTGCGTTTCAAGTGTTGTTCCTGAAATCAATTCTATCATGTCTGAAGCATGCATAAAACTTTATAAAACAACACCTCACTTTATTTCATCCGGTAGCAATCTCAAAATAAAAAATTCCTATATAACTCCCGAACAACTCGGACCTGACAGGATTGCAAATGCAGAAGCTGCGAATGCTGAATTCACAGGGGACAAACTCGTCATTGATATGGGAACTGCAATGACTTTCAGTGTAGTTTTAAATAACAGTATTTTTGACGGGGGGATGATTCTGCCAGGTACTTCAACTGCTATTCATTCTCTTGCTTCCAGAACTTCGAAACTTCCAGAAATTGAACTTGGAATACCGGAGAGGATTTCTGCCCGAAGCACTGAAGAAGCAATTAAATCCGGAATTTATTTCGGATGGATTTCCATAATAGAAGGAATTACAGAAAAGCTTGAATCATTCTATGGATTCAAATTTAAAATAATTCTAACAGGCGGATATTCTGAAATAATTTCACAAGGACTGAAACTTCAGCACATTCACGATCCTCTGCTCACAATGAAAGGCATTAAATATATTGCTGATATGAATTAACTCTGCTTTTTCATTCTGCTTTTAATAAATTCAATCACAGCCGGCATTACTGATATAATTACAATCGCTAATGTTATAAAACTGAAATTTTCCTGAACAGCCCTGATGTTGCCGATCATATATCCTGAAAAAAGAAAAAGAAATATCCAGAGAATTCCGCCGACCACATTGAAGCTGATGAATCTTTTATACGACATTGTGCCTATACCTGCTACAAACGGAGCAAAAGTTCTTACAATAGGCATAAATCTTGCAATAATTATTGTTTTTCCGCCATGCTTTTCATAAAAGGCGTGTGTTTTATCGAGGTATTCTTTTTTTATATATCTGACCAGTCTTGATCCGAATGACTTTCCAATAGAGTAATTAACAGTATCTCCAGCAACTGCTGCTATTGACAGTATCATAAATAGAAAATATACATCCATAACGCCTGTTGCTGCAAATGCTCCGGCTGCAAAAAGCAGAGAATCTCCAGGCAGAATAGGTGTAAAGACCAGTCCTGTTTCACAGAAAATAATTAAAAACAGGATAAGATACGTCCATGTCCCGTAATTTCTGATAATCTCGCCGAGATGGACATTAAGGTGAAGTATAAAATCTATAAGATATAAAATAGTTTCCATTTAATTATTCCGTATTTTTTTTATTATAATAACTCCGCAATATGCAGTTTACAGGTCAATGTTTTTTTATCAGATTAATTTAGATCTGCAATATTTTCATTTCTTGCGAAAAATCCTGCTTGCTTTATATACTTTAATTCATTACTATTTAGCTTGATAGTCAGATTTATGAATACCTCTAATATCAAAATAAACGGGCTATAACAGGAGGTTTTATGTCAGGAAAAATATTTTACAGGGAACGCAGAAAAGTTGAAGATGGAGATAAAAAATCAAGGTTTGCAGTTGCGGCAGTATTTGATTGTGATCTCCAGTTTGTCGGACAGCATTTCAGGATGATTGAACTTGAAAACATCGCGATAGAATCCGGCGCGCAGCTTATTTTTTTAGAAAGCGAACAGGGTACCAAAAAGTATGGTCTTGGAAAGGAAAAATCTGAAAAATCATCAAAACATAAAAAAGAAAAGCATTAGAAGGAAGTTAATATGGCACTCATAAGGGAAAAAGACGGAATGCGCCTTCATGTAAAAAGCAGGCTTATGGGTGAAAGCCTTGTAAGTAAATCTTTTTTTGAAGATCTTGAAGTAGCACCGCAACAGCGACTTTTCCCTGATGTAAACATTCTCAAGATAGGCGGGCAGTCAATAACTGATAGAGGCAAAAAAGCACTTGATTCAATAATTGCTGAAATAGCCGAGAACAAACCGCGTCATAAGATGCTCATCACAACTGGAGGCGGAACAAGAAGCCGTCACATCTATGCAATAGGCATTGAGCTTGGAATGCCAACCGGCATCATGGGAAAATTCGGCAGCGCCATATCCGAGCAGAATGCATTGCTTGTCTCAACTCTACTTGCGCGTAACGGAGGCATCAAGGTTGACCAGAAACAGATTCTGGAGCTCTCGATGTTTTACGAACAGGGTTCCCTTCCTGTAATGGCAGCAATGCCTCCATACGACTACTTTTCAATGCCTTCAAAAAATGCCCGGATACCAATGCACAGAACTGATTCAGGAACCCTTATAATGGCTGATCTTATTGGCGCCAAACAGTGTATATTTGTAAAAGATGAAAACGGATTGTATTCCGATGATCCTAAAAAACACCCGGATGCGGAATTCATTCCTAAAATCAGCGTATCTGAGTTAATAGCCCGCAACCTCGATGACCTTGTAATTGAAAGGCCCTGTCTTGAAATAATACAAAATAGTGAAGTGATAGACAGCATTCAGATAATAAATGGAATGGTTCCCGGAAACATTACAAAAGCGCTTAACGGCGAGCATGTCGGAACAATTATTTATGCTGATAAAAAATAATGCGCCTGTGATTTAATTTGCCGGCAGTAGATTATTTTGTACAGCTTTCATAATTATTGAAAAGAATTTGAGATTTCTAATTAATCTTGACAAAAAATGGCCTTTTTAAATAAGCTACCTCTTTAATTACTCGAGGAGGTATCATAGTGTCTGTTAAAATTCGTTTACAAAGGGTCGGAACAAAAAAGAGGCCTTTTTACAGAATAGTGGCAACTGACGGCAGAAATAAGAGAGACGGAGCTGTTCTTGAGCAGCTTGGCAAATATCAGCCGATAACTGACGGTGAGCAGGTAACAATTGATGAGGAAAAAACTTTAGTCTGGATAAAAAAAGGCGCACAGCCTACCGAAACCGTAAAAGAAATATTAAAACGCAAAGGTATCTGGCAGAAAGCAACTGCGAAATAATTCTTTTGGAGACGGATAATGGACTATAAGGAACTCGTTGAATATATGGTCAAATCTCTGATAGATCATCCAGATCAGCTTGAAATTAGGGAAATTGAAGGCGAAAAATCCACCATACTTGAATTAAAAGTTACAAAAGAAGATATCGGCAAAGTCATAGGCAAGCACGGTAGAATAGCCAGATCACTCAGAACAATCATCAACGCCTCTGCTACAAAATCCGGCAAAAGGATAGTACTGGAAATTCTTGATTGATAATGGAAGATAATTATCTCCGAACGGGTGTTATCACAAACGTTCACGGCCTTGACGGCCGTATGAAGATATATTTAATAACCGACAACCCTGAACGTTTCAAACCCGGAAATTTCATTTATATTAACGAACTTTCCGGTTATAAAAAGTATAAAGTAAAAGAATTCATTGAAACGAAAAACAGAGCCGGAATAATAAGGCTCGATGGCGTAAATAACTGCGATGAGGCTATATTATTAAAAAAGAAAGAATTATTTACAGATAAAAAGACTGTTGAAGAAACGAAAAAAAGCCTTGATTCAGATTCATTTTACTATTACGAAATCATTGGATGCAAGGTTGAATTAAAAGGAAAGTTTTACGGCACAGTAACTGAAATTACAGACAGCGGCGCCGGAAGCATTTTAATAATAAAAGACAAAAATGGAAAGGAACACATGGTTCCATTTGTTGAGCATATGGTTGGAACAGAAAGAATCAAAGATGGAATAATTGACATCCATCCGGTTGAGGGTCTTCTTGATTTTTAAAATAATAACCCTTTTCCCTGAATTTTTCACATCACCGCTTAAAAGCGGGCTGCTCGGCAAAGCAATAAGTAACGGCATAATTAAAATTGAAATAATTGATCTCAAGGAATTTACCGGAGATAAATTTAACAGATGCGATGATTCACCCTATGGCGGCGGAACAGGGATGGTGTTAAAGCCCGAACCTCTGTTCAATGCGATAAAATCCATAGGGGAAAATTCACAGAATTTCATAACAGCAATGACTCCCGCAGGAGAAAAGCTGGAACAGAATTTAGTTAAAAAGTTATCGTCTGAGAAAGAAATCGTAATTATTTGCGGACATTACGAAGGAATTGATCAGAGGGTGATAGATAAATTTGTTGACCTTGAAATATCAGTTGGCGATTATATCCTTTCAGGCGGGGAATTTGCATCACTTGTTTTAATAGACGCTGTTTCAAGGTTAATACCGGGTTTTATGTCAAACGAGGATTCAATCATAGATGAAAGTTTCGAAAATCATCTGCTGGAATATCCTCAATACACAAGACCTGAAATTTTTGAGGATTTGGAAGTACCCGAAGTTCTTTTAAGCGGGGATCATAAAAAAATTGCAAAATGGAGACTTGGCAGAAGTCTTGATAAAACAGGAAAAGCCAGGCCCGATTTATATAAAAAGTTTTTAATAAATTTTATGTCAGGAGAATCAAAATGAATCTGCTTCAGTCAGTTGAAAAAGCAATAAAACCTGTTGAAAGAGAAATCAATTTCGAAATAGGTAATACAGTTAAAGTCCATTACAGGATAGTTGAGGGCGACAAGGAAAGAATTCAGATTTACGAAGGAATTGTTATAGCCATAGATGGTAAATCAATCGGAAAAACATTTACTGTCAGAAAAATTTCATTCGATGTTGGGGTCGAAAGAGTTTTCCCTATATTTTCTCCGCGTATTGCTAAAATTGAAATAGTCCGTAAAGGAAAAATCAAAAGAGCCAAGTTATATTATTTAAGAGACAGAAAAGGCAAGTCGGCAAAACTTAAAGAAAAAATCAGTAAAACAGCTTTTGTTAAAAAAGCACATGGAACTGCAAAAACAGAAATCAAAGAATCATAAATATTCAGTTATATATTACCGAAACAGAAGCTCCTTGCAAAACGAGGAGCTTTTTTTATTCTTTTTTCTTATTTAAAATTTTTCTTACGTAGTTCATCAGAAAATTCGGAGTAAAAGGTTTTTGTATAAAATCATAACCGTTTTTCTTATCCGAATCTTCTGCCATATTGGAATAACCCGACATTAAAACAATTTTTATACCAGGCCTTATTTCAGAGAGCCTGTCAGCCAGATCATTTCCGTCAATTCCAGGCATAACTATATCGGTTATAACCAGATCCACATTGAAATCTTTATTTTCAAAAAGCTCAAGTGCATCCTCGCCGCTTGATGCGTTATATATAATATACCCTTGAGATTTTAATGTTTGTGAAGCAACCTTTTGAGGCGTTGAATTATCATCAACAATAAGAATTGATTCAGTGCCGCGTAAATCTTTAATTTCTATTTCCGTATCTTGTATCAATTCTTCATTTTCCAGATAAGGGAGATAAATTTTAAAAGTTGATCCCTTGCCGATTTCGCTGTAAACCAGGATATTTCCTTTATGCTGTTTAACAATTCCAAAGACAGTTGAAAGCCCCAGCCCCGTACCCTTACCTTTTTCTTTTGTTGTAAAAAATGGATCAAATATTTCTTTCTGAACTTCCTTTGTCATGCCTATTCCGGTATCTGAAACAGAAACTACAGCATATTCACCGGGAGTAAGATTTTCAAAAATTTTTATGCGTTTTTCATCAAGTGTTTCCATTGATGTTTCTATTGTAATTATTCCTCCAGCCGGCATTGCATCACGGGCATTTATAACAAGGTTAATCAGAATTTGGGAAACCTGTGTTGAATCAGCACAAATCTTTTTCATATTCAAGCTGTTTTTATTTTCCAAAGTTATATTATCGCCAATAAGCCTCGATAGCATTTTTGCGGTATTATTAACTGATTCGTTTAAATCTATCATGCTGAATTCAAGTTTGTTTTTTCTTCCAAAAGCGAGAAGCTGTTTGACAAGATCAGCAGCTTTATTACCAGCATTCATTATCATGCTGATATCATCTAATGCAGGATGGCCCTCAGGAAGTTTAAAGGATGCAAGTTCGCTGAAACCGAGAATGCCGGTTAGCAGATTATTGAAATCGTGAGCAACGCCGCCTGCAAGACGTCCGAGTGATTCAAGTTTCTGTGTCTGAAGAAGCTGTTCTTTCAGAAAATCCTTTTCTATCTCTGCCTGTTTCCTCTCGGTGATATCAATCACCTGGGTAATTGAATTCATCTTGCCGAATGAATCCATGTAAACAGCGTTCCTCACCTCACCTATACGCTTCTCTCCATTTTTCTTAATAAAAACAATCTCATATTGAGGAGGAACATCTTCTCCTTTCTGGCGTTTCTTATATCTTTCTAAAGTAAAATCTCTGCTTTCATCTGAAAGCAGAGAAATAAAATTTTTCCCAAGCAGCTCATTCTCTGTATAATCCGCCATGCTGCAGAATTTTTCATTTACATAAGAAAATTGGAAGTTATCATTTATAATTGCAATACCAACAAGAGATTTCTCAACTACAGAGCGGAATCTGTTTTCTTTTACCCGCAGTTCATCTTCCGCATGTTTGATATCTGTTATATCTCGTACTATAGAAAGCGCCTTTGATTCCCCGCATAAAACTAATCTGCTTTCAAAATGCTTAATATTTGATTGTATCTCAATCTGATATTCATAGATCTGCATATCCCCTGATTCAAACAACCTGTGTAATTTATTTTCAGTCAATTGAGCTAAATCCTGCGGCAGAACTTCAAATATATTTTTTCCTATAAATAAATCTCGCGGCATTGCCAATAAAGTATTATCTTTTACAACACAATCAATAAATACCCCGTTTATATCAAACATAAACAAAATATCCGGATTAGCTTCAAGCATAGCGCGATTTCGTGTTTCGCTTTCCCTCAATGACTCTTCAGCATATTTCCTGTCGGTGATATCGGTAATACTCTCTATTGCACCTATAATATTTCCAAACTGATCATGCAAAGCTGAGGCCTTTGCAACAACCCAGGCGCCCTTATTGTTATTTAAAGCGCTGCAAAAAACTTCCACCTGTAGCGTGTCGTCCTCTCTGGTGACGCTGGAATATTGATCCGGATTTTCATTTTTTTTATTAAAAAATAAATCCAGCAGAAGCAGCCGCTTCTCTCCATAAAAAGGAAGGGTGTGCGCATAATTGCTTTTTCCGATGATTTCAGAAGCAGGAACGCCTGTCATTTTCTCTATTGCTTTGTTCCAGATTATAACACGCCTTTCCTTATCAATTGCAAGAGTTGCATCCGGAAGGAATTCGATAATATCAATCAGCTGACTCCTGTTCGCCTGTAATGCATGTTCAGCCTTTTTTATTTCTGTTATATCAATCAGCGAAGCAACGCTTTTCTTTGTCCCAGGTATAATCTCAATTGTAAGCAATGTATCGCGAATTTCTCCGGATTTTGTTCTGAAACGGAATTCATATCCAGGAAGGGCGGCATCATGACTTTTACGTCTAAGCTTATGCTGTTCAATCATCCTATCAAGATCATCATGATGAACAAGCTTAGTCCATTTCATTTTTCCTATAATTTCATCCCTTGAATATCCTGAACGGAGAACGAATTCATTATTTACCATACTCATTGTCATGTCTTCTTCAATGAGCAGCATTGCAGATCCGGTGTTTTCGAAAACTGCACGGTAATGTTCTTCGTTCTCCCGCAGCTTTTTTTCTATGCGAAGCCGCATCAGCATGCTTCCTATCTGCATAGCCAGCATCTCAAGAGTAATACGGGTGCCGGAAGGGATGGATTCATGTGTATGTGAAGCCAGATTTAAAATTGCAACAAGATTGCCTTGATCCATAATAGGGATAATTGCTATTGATCTCAATCCTTCTTTCATCCGAACATCATCAGTAACAGGGCGGACATCATTATAATTCCCGTAAATAGCTTTACCTGATTGCACCATCTTAACAGATTTCGAATCCGGAGCAAAGTATTTAACCTGATTAATAAACTCTGAAGAAAGTCCGTAATGAACTGCAATGTCGAGCGCGCCTGTTGACTGATCGGAGAGATAGACTCCTCCGCAGTCAATGCTTTCAAGCTGCAGCAATATTTTTAAAACATTATCAAGAGCAGTCTGCAGCTCAGTACTTGCATTGAGCATCAAGCTGAGTTCGTGCTGCATTCTTAAATTTTCATTTGATTCAAATAAATCAAATGCCATTTCAATTGAAGTCTGGAAAACGAACTCACCGGAATTTTTAATCAGGAATCCGTAGCGTGTAATTCCTCTGATTTCCTCCAGCATTTCTTTTTCTGTATGTGAAGTCAAAAAAACTATAGGAATATGCCTTTTTGCAAGTATCTGCTGAGCTGCTTCCGAACCATTTATTCCTTTGCCGAGATTTACATCCATTAGAATAAGATTTAATTTTTTATTGATTAAAGCTTCTTCAACGGCTTTTTCACCTGTATCAGCAGTAACAACATTATAGCCTAAGTTATTTATAATTTTTGCTGTAAATGCTGATACTATAGCTTCATCTTCGACAATAAGGATAGTTTTTTGATTTTCATAGCTCATAATTCATTTCTTTTGAATCTTTTTTTTCTTTTCAGCCAAAAAAACATTAACAGCATTTCCAAACTGTATTTCAATATATTCAGATAATATTTATCATCTAAACATTATCTGAATATATTAATTATAAATGTGTAAAATTTTAATTGTCAAATATTAATTAAAAAAATTAATTTTATGGGCGGTATTTTGTCAGATACTTTTTTTTCTAAAAAGTATCTGACATTAAAAAAGCGGGAAATGTGTAATATAACATTATTTTAAATATTTTTCAATTTTCTCAGCAATTGCAGATGGAGTGAAACCAAATTTTTCAGCAAGCACCTTGTCAGGAGCTGAAGCACCGAAATGGTCAAGTGTCATATAAAGTGCTTTTCTCCCTGCATATTTCTCCCAGCCGAATCTGCTTCCTGCTTCAACCACTGCAAAACGCGCTCCATCAGGAAGTATTTCCTCTTTATATTTTTCAGATTGTTTATCAAAAATTCCCCAGCACGGAAACGAAACCACCCTGACTTTAATTCCTTTTTTATTGAGCTCTTCTGAGGCTGATATTGAGATATGAACTTCTGATCCTGATGATAGAATTATTATATCCGGCTTGCCTTCACAATCACGAATAATATACGCACCTTTAAAAAGACTTTCAGCTCCCTTGCCATCAATTTTCTGTAATACAGGCAGATCCTGTCTTGTAAGTGCAAGCATCGTTGGTCCTGTTTTTCTTGTTACAGCATATATCCACGCTTCTGCAGTTTCCTCTGCATCTGCAGGTCTTATTACATGCAGATTCGGAATTGCTCTTGCAGTAGCAAGATGTTCAACAGGCTGGTGTGTAGGGCCATCTTCTCCAACAAAAAATGAATCGTGAGTAAAAACAAAAATTGAATGCAGATTGCTTAACGCAGCAATTCGCACAGGCGGCCTCATATAATCCAGAAATACAAGAAAGGTTGCGCAGTAAGAAACAAAACCTCCATAGTAAGCAATTCCATTAACAATAGATCCCATAGCATGTTCCCTGACACCGAAATGAATGTTACGTCCTGTCCTGTTTCTTCCGGTTTCAGAAAAACCCTTAACAAAAGTTTTATTACTTGGTCCTAAATCTGCAGAGCCTCCGATAAAATTCGGCATCTCATTAAAAAGGCTTTCAATAACTTTACCCCCTGCACTTCTTGTTGCAATTTTTTTGTCCAATGGGAATTTCACCATTTTAGCTCTTAAAGCAGATGCATCATAATCTGAAAAAAACCTGTTCCATTTTAATTTCAAATCACCGGAAACAGTTTTATTGAAATCATTATTCCATTGTGAATAAACTTTAAGCAGTTCGGTTTTTCTTGATTTGAATATTTCATATACTTTATCAGGAACCTGAAAATACTTTTCCGGATCAAGTCCTAATGATTTTTTTGTTTCAGCAACATCCTTTTCACCAAGCGGTGCCCCGTGTGAATCAGCAGATCCTTCTTTTCCTGAACATCCTTTTGCAATACAGGTAGTCGCAATAATTATTGATGGACGTGAAGTTTCTTTCTGTGCTGCAATTATTGCATTTTCTATCTGAGTAAAATCGTGACCATCTACTTCCTGGACATGCCAGCCGTATGCTTTAAATCTTGCTTCAGCATTTTCTCCAAAAGTAATATCAGTACTGCCCTCAATGGATATGCTGTTTGAATCATAAAGATAAATTAGCCTTCCGAGACCGAGATGTCCTGCAATGGAAGCAGCTTCCGAAGCAACACCTTCCATCAGATCACCATCACTTACAATTGCATAAATATAATGGTCAATAATATTTCCGAATTCCCCAGCAAGAAGATTTTCAGCAAGAGCCATTCCAACTCCATTTGCAAACCCCTGGCCCAGAGGGCCTGTTGTTGTTTCAACTCCTGCGGTATGGCCGAATTCCGGATGTCCGGGAGTGAGACTTCCAAACTGTCTGAAATTTTTCAATTCATCCATTGAAAGGGAGTAGCCTGATAAATGCAGCATTGAATACAGAAGCATTGAGCCGTGGCCTGCAGATAATATAAATCTGTCTCTGTTTTTCCATGAAGGATCATCGGGATTATGTTTCAGTATTTTCGCCCACAATACCGCTGCCATGTCTGCACATCCCATTGGCATTCCGGGATGGCCTGAATTTGCTTTCTGGACTCCATCCATTGCAAGTCCTCTTACTGTATTTGCAATTAATTGCAGATCATTTAAAGTTATATTCATATCAACCTTTTCTATCTGATAATTTTTAAAAAACCACTTATCTAATATTTTTGGATTAAGTTAAAATCTTTTCATCAAAGGTGAAGTTAAACTTTATACTGTCAATGAATAAAAAGCGGAATTAACGCTGACTTTTTTAAAAAACAGGGAAATATAAATATCGGAATAATTACTCAACCTGACTTGAAATAAGAGTTCTTACCTTTTCAGCAAGTTCTTCTACAGGTATATCACTGAATTCTGAAACCGGGATTGGATCAAGAACCTTTACCTTGATTTTATAACCTGATCTCATATTCATGCTGTATTTAGGCAATATTTTTATAGTGCCGCTAACAGCAACTGGAAGTATTGGAATTCCCATTTTTTTTGCTACTAAAAAGGCGCCTGGTTTAAATGGTTTCAGAATGCCATCCGGTGATCTTGTACCTTCAGGAAAAATAAACACAGAGCTGCCTTCAGCAAGAGTTTTCTCGCATTCATCCAGCATCTTCCTGATGCTTTCCTTATCACCCCTTTTCAGTCCGATATAACGGTTTAAAACCATGTTCCATCCGATTAAAGGAACTCTGAATATTTCTGTTTTTGAAACCCATTTGAAATGATAAAAAAGTCTGAACAAAACAAGGATATCGAACTGGGACTGATGATTTGATACAATAACAAAAGTCCTGAACCTGTCAGCCTTCTTCCGTCCGGTAATTAATACAGGAGTAAATATTGTATAAAGAGAAGCCCACAAGCTGGTAAATTGATGCAGAACAATAAGTTTTTTATCAAAAAAAACAGTCAGCATCCATATTGTAAATGCAATTGCAAATAATACAATTGAAGTGATGCCTATAAATATTAAAAAAAGAATAGATATAATTCTGTTAATCATAATCCATAACTTATAATTAAATTTTTAAAGCATAAGCCTGTCGTGGCCATGGTAAAGCTCATCACGTATTTTTTTGATATCAGGATTTTCTATATATTCATCGAACTGCATTCTTCTGTCAATTATTCCAGCTGGAGTAATTTCAATAATTCTGTTTGCAGTAGTATTTACAAACTGGTGATCATGTGAAGTAAAAAGTATAACCTCAGGAAAAGCCATTAGCGCATCATTTAAAGAAGTGATAGATTCAAGATCAAGGTGATTGGTAGGCTCATCAAAGATCAGAACATTCGAATTTGAAAGCATCATTCTTGAAAGCATGCATCTGACCCTCTCCCCTCCGGAAAGTACATTCGTTTTTTTAAGCGCCTCGTCACCAGAAAAAAGCATTCTTCCCAAGAATCCCCGGATAAAATTTTCATCTTTATCTTCTGAATATTGTCTCATCCAGTCAACCATATTATATTCGCCTGAAAAAAACGAAGCATTCTCTTTTGGAAAATAAGACCTGCTGATTGTTTCACCCCACCTGAAATCACCTGAATCCTGTTTTGCCTCACCCATCAAAATCTGAAACAGAACTGTTTTTGCAAGATTATTCGGACCTACAAAAGCAATCTTGTCATTTTTTAATACAATTAAATTCAAATTTTCAAATAGTTTTTCTCCATCTACAGATGCGGATAAATTTTCAATAGTAAGTATCATTTTCCCGCATTCTCTTTCAGGCTTAAACATTACATATGGGAATTTTCTCATTGAAACAGGCATCTCCTCAGGAGTCAGTTTTTCAAGGAGCTTTTTCCTTGAAGTTGCCTGTTTTGCTTTAGAGGCGTTTGAGCTGAATCTCTCAATGAATTCTTTCAGTTCTTTTGCCTTGTCTTCTTTCTTTCTATTGTCATCTCTTTTCTGTTTAAGCATAAGCTGACTTGCTGTGTACCAGAAAGAATAATTTCCTGCGTAAACAGATATCTTTCCAAAATCAATATCAGCAATGTGCGTGCATACCTTGTCAAGAAAGTGCCTGTCGTGAGAAACAACTATAACTGTATTTTTATAATCGTAAAGAGAATTTTCAAGCCAGGATATTGATTCAATATCAAGGTGGTTCGTAGGTTCATCGAGCAGAAGTATATCAGGATTTCCAAACAGAGCCTGCGCAAGGAGCACGCGTATCTTCTGTCCGCCCTCCAGTTCCTTCATTTTTTTCTGCTGAAGAGTTTCATCGATTCCGAGTTCTTTAAGCATTTTTGCAGCTTCAGATTCCGCATCATAGCCGTTCATTTCACCAAGAAGTTCTTCAAGCTCCGAAGCGCGCATGCCGTCTTCTTCGGTAAAATCCTCTTTGGCGTAAATTTCCTCGCGTTCTTTCAAAACCTCAAACAGCTTTTCAAATCCTTTTATAACTGTATTGATAACAGAAAATTCATCAAACGCGAACTGATCCTGGCTTAAAACAGCAATTCGTTCATTCGGATTTTTTGATATAGTCCCGTCTGTCTGTTCAATCTCTCCGGACAAAATTTTCAGAAACGTAGATTTTCCTGAACCATTCGCTCCGATTAGTCCGTAACAGTTACCCGGCGCGAATTTTATATTTGCATCCTTGAATAATATTCTTTTTCCGTAAGCGAGTGTTAAATTGTTAACCTGCAGCATTAAATTCTCCTGATTTACTTATAAAAAAATAAATGAAAAGCATACTCTGTTTCACATCATTTTTTTGCATTGATAAAAAAAAAGGCTTATTCAGGCAATCAAATAATTCTAATTAATAAAAATTTATAAAGAAAAATTTTATTAATTTTATTACTAAAAATCCGGCTTGATAGTATTAATATATAGAGATTCTAACTGATTACAATAAAAAGAATTCTTGACATACTGATTAATAATCATTAATTTATTCTGGAGGAATATGTGGAGGGGAAATTCATGCGGGCAGCAAAGACTAATGCAAAACCAAGAGTTATCACAGTTGACGATTACTACAACGAAAGATTTCTCAGGCTTGAAATTGAGATGAAACATCTTCGGGGAGACTTTAACAGACGATTTAAATCAGCAGATAAAAGATTTGAAACCATAGATAAACGATTCGAAGAAATAAGAGATGATATGAACCGCCGTTTTGAATCTGTTGAAAAGCATTTTGACGCTCTTACAACAAGAATTGACCGGTTTATGATAAGGTCATTCGGGATCACATTTACATCCACCGGGCTTATTATTGCAGCAATGAAATTCTGGAAATAATTTAAATTCTCTAATGAAATAATTTATATTCTGCTTTACATAAATGGTGAAAATTTTAAATAAATTTTTAGTTGACAAGTTAGAAACTTGTCATTATATTTATTAAAAGAAAATAAAAAGGAAAATCATGAAGGAATTAACAATTGGAAAATTAAAAGCAGGCTTTTCCAGAATAATCGATGATGTACTGGAAGGTGAAAAGTATACTATTCTATTCGGAAAGAATAAACAAAAAGTTGCTATGATTATCCCCTACCCTGGAATAAGAAAAAAAAATGTTAACGATTTGCAGAAAAAACGAATTCTCGGCAGGGATAAAGATAAGATCATAATTAAATCCGATTTTGATGAATTACCGCAAGATGTATTAAAAGCATTCGGTATCGAAAAATGACGAGCTATCTGATTGATACACACACCCTGTTATGGATGCGATTTGATGAAGAAAAACTTTCTGATAAAGTACGGGGAATTGTTGAGAACAGAAAAAATAAATTATTTGTAAGTGTTGCCACCCTATGGGAAATAACCATAAAATACTCTCTTGATAAAATTATTTTACCAGATAAACCAGATGTTTACCTCAGCAATGTTTTATTTGAGGATGATCTTCAAATTCTACCAATCAGCCCCATCCATGCACTCCGCTTATATACTATCCCTCAACTGCACCGGGATCCATTTGACAGAATGCTGATAATTCAGTCGATAATAGACAGGCTTCCGCTTATAACAAAAGATGAAGCCATTCAACGCTATCATAAATTTTCTCTAAAAACCGTCTGGTAAAAAATCCGGTTTCGTTCACTTGAAATATTTTACAAACAATTACTTTAGATTTTATTCAATAGATAAAAGGAATAAACACTTATTTCATCAGCAGAATTTCCGTTGTTAAAATAAACAGAGGATTTGAAATAATTTCTTTTGATCTCGCAGAAGATTTCAGCATATAATCCGCTGCTGAGATTAGCGGAAAAATTTTTTCCAGCCTTTCAAAAATAAATTCCTTTGTATGAAGAAAAAAATTATCTGTATTTTTCTGATAAATTCCGCACAACTTTACAGCTTCATCCCTGCTCTCGCCTTTTTTAATCAGGAAATGATATTTTTCTATAGCTTCAGCCTGTTTTACAATTAGGCCAAGTGTCGGGAGCTCAGGAGTTCCATCATCAATGATTTTCTTAAGAGCTCCGATACAGGAACGGTCTCTTTTAAATAACAGATCAATATAATCAAAAACAGTTGCGCCGCTTACATCAACCAGATATTTTTTAATCATCTCTTCAGTAATTATTCCGGTCTCGCCGGAAAGGCTCAGAATTTCAATTGAATCATCTATTTTTTTAATATCTTTTCCTGTAAAAAAAATAAATTTTTTCAGGGCGCCCTCATCGAGTCTGATATTTGCTTTTTTTAAAGATGCGCTGACATACAAGGATATATCACTGTCAAACATTCTCCAGAATTGAATAACTTTTATCAGTTCCAGGTCTTCTGATTTAATAAATGGCGGCGGACTCTTATCAGCTGAGGTCATGATCAGTACAGCGGAGTCATCAAGCCCGCGGATCATTTCAAGAAATATATTTTTATCTTCATTTGAAAGTTTGATCTCACCGATATTTTTCAGAACACAAATTCTCCTGCTGGAAAACATCGTCTGCGACATGCAGAATTCCGCTGCCGGAATAAGCTCGCCATTCTCAGCATGAAATATTGAAACAGAATTTTTCCTTTCTTCAGCTGCAGGAATTATTTTTTTAATCAGGATATCAGTTATTTTATCCTTCTCTCCGTCTTCCTCTCCGAGAAATAAATAAATTTTATCAGGAATTCCTTTATCTATATCCCTTCTCAGCTGTTTGGAATTTTCAAATTTAGTCCCTTTCAATTTTTTTCTTCCGGAAATTTATATTTTGTGTCCCACCCTGTTTTTACTTTTTCCATTATTCTGTCAGTTAAATTGTTTATTACAAACTCAAGTGCCTGATCTTCAGTTTCTATAGGAGACAGCACATCTGAATAAATTTTAAATGACTGCATTTCAGGATCAGAAAAAATAATCTTCTGCCTTTTTAAATCATACAGCTTTGCTGATATTAAAATTTTCAGTCTCATCCTAACAGGTCTGCCAATATCCCTGTATTCAATATTTTCTATAATATAATTATTCACTATACATTCAAGCGAAAGTTCTGCTGATTTTAAATCTGATACAAGGGCAAGCCTTCCTTCGAGAGAAATTTTATTTCTAATGTTCATCATAATTTTATCTTCAATATCATATCTTCTTGTTTTATTGTTTATCGGATAAATAAACAGAGAGTTGGCATTTCTGGGAATAATTGTTTCCCCGGTGGATTTATCAATAACATTTGCAATTTGCGAAGGCGCCTCCTGCAGCGATGAGCAGGAAAGCATTGTTAAAAATAAAATAAATATAAAATATTTTTTCATTATTAAATACCTTAACTGTTCTGTAGTTCTGTTTATACAAAGTAAATACTTGAATGATAGAACAAATTCACAATAATCATTCTTATAGATTCCGTTCATTGCAGGAGCAATGAACGGAATGTCGAAAAAAATTTCTACTTTATTAAAAAATTTACTAATGCAAATTTACAATTCAACCGAGAATAACAGTAGATTACATTTTACACAATGTTTTTGGTCTTCCTTGAATACTACTGGGCAGCAGTATGGAAAGACCTTTTGCAACAACGGGATAGAGCAATCTATCCCGTTTTTTTATATACCCGGAAAAATCAGTCCAGAATTCTTATGGTCTCTGTCATATTATAAATTTCTTCAGCATATTTCCGCGCTGGTTTATCCCAGTAGTAAACAGAATTCTCGGCATTTATTCTTGCCTTGTAAATTGTTTCATCATTGTTTTCTTTGAAAAATGATGCAGCCCTGTTCATTGCATCGTAGAATGACCATGCTGAATAGTCGGTAAACAGAAATCCATTGCCGTCAATTGAATCCCCTCTTAATCTTATTGGAAAAACTGTATCACGCAATCCGCCGGTAGCCCTGGCTACAACAAGTGATCCTGATGTAAAAGCTTCAAGCTGTGATATACCACCAGGTTCATGCATTGAAGGCATTCCGAAAAGATCTGTTGCCAGCAGAGGAATACTCACATCCTGGAATCCGAAATTAACATTAACGCTTTTCGGAAAATATCTGCTTAACATATACAGCCCGTGAGCAAGTTCCTCACCCTTTCTGTCGCCGGATGATACAGCACCTCCAACTATTATCTGATACCCGAAATTTTTTATTATCCCTTCTGATGCTTCAAGAAGAAGCTGAAATCCTTTCTGCTCTGAAATCCGGTGAATCATGCTGAAAATAATAATATCCGGATCAACATCCAGCCCTCTTTGCGTCTGCAGTAAAAGCTTGTTTCTCATTCTGGAAACAATATATTTTCTGCTGTCGTCCTTGATTTTATTTATTATGTCATTTCCTGAAAGGATTTCCGGGTATCTTGTTTCAATTTTTGATTTTAATATTTCATCTGATTCGATGCGTTCAAGCAATACCGGATAATTCTCATCTACAAAACCTGAAGCATTGAATCTTGCGTCAATTTTTTTTCTGAAATCCCGTCCTATTGCATTGCTGATGCCCAGAACATCATGAACAACCCTTTCAAGACCGTCTGAGGCATACTCAAGCTGCTTGGCATATGACGGGCTTACAGTGATAGTTTTATCTGAAAATCTTATTCCTGTTGCCATGCAGTTAAACCGGCTGTCAAATACCGGATCAGTAAAATCCTTATATCTCCATGAAGGGAGATTAAAGAGATTAAAAAGATCAAATCCGTTTTCATATCTTTCATACGAATCAAAATACTGCCAGCCGCCATTATGCACAATATGCAGAAATTTATTTCTCATGAAAACCGGATGATTGGCATAATAAGGATCACTGCGGATTATGCCATTGAATATTCCGATGTACGCATCATTGGTAAATGTATAATGTGGGCCAAGCTGAAATGTTAGAATTACTTCTGCGCAGGCTCTTGCAAATGCTATCCTTCTTCTGAGCTTTTCACTTGATGTAATGCCCCAGTACAAACCATCAAAGAACTCATAATGATCGAGCAGAAAATACTTCACTCCCTCAACTTCTGCAGAATGTACGCCGATCTCGTAATCAGCATCCATAATTTTTATTCTGACTGTTTTTCCGGTATACTGGAGATTATATTTTTTAACAGCTTCCTGCATCATCCTGACTGACTTGTCATCTCCGTTACGGTAATATCCTGAAATGACAAAAACCTTTTCTCCAAGCAATACAAGCTCCCTTGGAAGTTCATATACAACATTCGCAAGCCCGCCGCTTTTGGAAAAAGGCTCTGCTTCAGCTGACATGAAAACAAGCGACCCCTGTTTATTATGCTCAACAAGAATCTCGCCGATTTTTTTTATCTCCTCGTCTTTTTCATCCTTCAGGCTTTTCAGGTATTGAATTATTTTTTCTTCATTAATCGTTCTGCTTTTATACAAATGGAAAAATGCCCGTTTCAGACCGAGAACAAGCATCTCCTTGTTGTTTTCCCACATTACGGACATGAGATTCTTCTTGATAAAATTTGAAATTTCTTTATATGTTGAAGCGTTACGCGATATTTCATTAAATGAAAAATTGGCTGTCATAGAAGAAACATTTGACATTTCGCAGAGCCGTAAAAATGAATCGAGCAGGAATCTCTGGTAATTTTCCTCAAGACTGACCCTTTCAAATTTCAGCAGCTTAACTCTTTCAGTATAAGAAACAATTGAATTAACGCGTGAAGCCTTTAATTCTTTTCCTGTATAGTGGGTCCACTGTTTTGTCACTGTTGAATAAAGCGGATCGAGCAACCTGAAATAGTCATCGTCTTTTATCGGTAGAGCCGGGTTGTCGAACTGAACTGAAATATTCTGATTGGATTCAGCAAAATTAAATGCTCCAAGCCAGATTACTTTATCAGTAAATTTTAAAGCTGCAGCAGTTATATTGTTATTTGCCCAGACAAGATAACCCCTGCCCCTGTTTTCTCTGTGGAATTTAAACCAGTCCCTGTAAAAATATTCAAGGCTTCTGTGTGCAGCATATTCAAACAGGTTCCAGTTTACATAAATATTATCGAGAAAAACCTTCCAGCCTTCACCCTCGGCATTGCCTTCGTAATCCATTACTATGTTGCTCATAAAAATAGTAAGAGCTGTTGCAGCGCGAAGTCCTCTGTGTCCGAAAGTATTTAGAGCGCGCCTTTCATCGTGATTGCCTAAAATTCCAAGAAGCTCCGTGCCCTCAGAAAGAACTGAAGGGAAATAATTGTCGTATATGTGATAGATTTCACGTACATCGCCTTTACCGTGAATTACGTTCTCGCATATTTTAAATAGCGATGCATTGTACGGGATAAGACCTGTTCTTGTGAGGAAACGCTCGTGTCCCCAGAAACATTCTGCAATATTTATAAAAAAATCTTTTTTCTTTTCTTTCAGTTTTCTTTCAATATTAAGCATCAGATAATAATGAATCGGCACTGCGATCAGGTCACGGCAGGCACTGTCATAGTATCCGGTGGTTACAAAATGGTCCGATTCCTTTTCATTGACTATAATATTCCCTTCAAGCATGTCCTCGTGCGTACGCTTGTCTTTATAAACGAAAGGATAGTTATTTTTTTTCATTACAATAGGAACAGCATGCGCTGAGTCGAATCTTATGCCGTCAATATCATATCTTTCAATCAATTCACTGATAGAATTTGACAGCCATTCCCATACTGCAATTTTTCTGTAATTGAGAAGCTTGCCGTCATTCCACGAACCGTATCTGCCGTCGGTTGATGCACGCGCAGTAAGATGTCCTGATTCGTCGTAGGTCAGTACAGCGCAATCGTCAGGAAGCTCAGTGCTTTTGCGGTTTAGATGCGGAACAATATCTACAATTATTTTTATATCGAGCGTGTGCGCTTTTTTTACAAGCTCTATGAATTCCTTCTCTCCGCCTAAAAACGGTTCAATCTCAACAAGGCTCATTGGCGAAAACGGCGATGGCGATGAAGCTTCCGGCGCCCAGTCTTCCCTGTTGCTTCCGCGCTTTTGAACGCCAAGAAGATATATTGATGAAATGAAATATTTAGATTTAATATCCTCAAGATGAGCAGTAATGTCCGAAAACCTTCCAAGCCTGATCACCTGCCCGTTCTCATTGTAGAGAAGTCCTGTTCTTCCTTCTGAATCGCCCCAGTAGGATTTGGTGTGGCCGTGAATATCTGCAAATATTTCGAGGATAACCTCACCCTGAACATCCGGAATAACATTAATTCTTCCGGCAGTTCCTGATTCCGTGACCCAGTTTGTCTTTTTCTGATTTTTGACTATTACTGCAAAATCTATATGCCCGTAATTTGAAAATTTATATTCCGCACTGAAAAGATTATTGTCTTTATTAAGAACAAGAGGGACATCCTCGAATACAATATCCTTCTCCAGAAAATAAATCTCATTTATTTCATTTTTATATAATCTGAGAAAATAAGAATTATGGCCGTTAGGCAGATCGAATTCAAATAAATATGAATTTCCCATATGCAGAGTTATAAAACGAGTTGCAAGAGGAGCGTCGTATTCTTTGGGTGCAAGGAGCCTCTCAAGTATAATATTCGCCCTGTTTCTTACCTCATGGATATCATGACCTGCGGCAGCTATAAGCAGGCGGATAATTTCACGGAGTGACTCGCGGTCATTACCTGCCTTGTATCTTCCTGCAGAGCGCTCAAGAGACATTAAAGCTTTCAGGTTTTTATCGTAATTGAAATCGAGTTCATTTCCCTTTTCTCTTGCGTCAATATCTCTCAGGAAATTTTCTCTGTTTTTTTCAGTAAATTTTTTCTCAGGCTTGGGCTTAACTTCTTTCTGGGATTCATCAACCTCAAACTGGGCTGAATTTCTTATAACCTCATCAACCAGAAAATTAATTGCCTGGAAAATATCAGCAGTATAAACAGCTGAGTGATTATAACCTGTTTCAATTGCCCGCTCTTCAATCATTAATAAAATTTTAAAAGCGTCGAACATCCTTGTTGAATTTTTTTTCTGGTCTGCAACTATTGAATCAAAAGTTTTCAGGCCAAGATATAGTGTTGGAATTTCCTGCCATTCAGGACCAGCGCCTACATGCGATATAACAGTGGTTTCGTTTGATATATAATATATTGTGGGTTTGCCAGGCAGTTCCTTTATTATAACAAAACGGCGGTCTATTATTGATGAATAATCACCGCCTGCAATAGCTTTGTGAATAATCGCCATGGCAGATATGAGCCTTGCTGAAAGTCTTATATCGTTCTGAAGGCGGCTTAAAACTGTCTGGTCATCTTTAGCAATTGAGCTGAATATTTTATTCCGTATATCAAGAAAATTATCCCTGAAAAATTCTACAGGATCACCGGATTTAAGTCTTGTAATTAAATCCTTATCCAGATAGAATTCATATGCTCTGCCGGTTTCAAAAGCACGCTGAACTTCTGCTTTTACTTTAACATCAGCAACCAGCTCTTCATCATCGATTCTATAACGGCAGAGACTGCTTGATATACTGTTTTCCAAGATTTTTTCCTTTTGAATAAATTAATTGCAATAGATAGAAATGACGAATTCGAATATAATATTCATGCTTTATCAGGAAAAGAAAGTCAATCAAAAAAAGGAAAGGCCGATCCCCTTTCTTTTTATTTTTCAAAAAGAAAGGGGATCGGGTGATGAGCAGGAAAAATTAAATCTTAAAATAAAATTCTGCGGATTTTCCGACATCGGATTTTGCTCCGAGAACTCCATTATGCTTTTCAATTATTTTTTTGCAGATATAAAGGCCGAGTCCTGAACCTTTTACTCCTTCAGTTCCTGCCTGTTTCAGTCTGCTGTATTTTTTAAACAATTTCTGTTCAATTTGCTCTTCAGTCATCCCGACTCCCTTGTTAAAAACCGAGCAAATACATTTATTTCCATCCATGTATACTTTTACCAGAATCTTTGTTCCCGGAGTTCCGTATTTTATTGCATTGCTGATCAGATTTGTTACAACAATTTTAAGCAGATCTGGATCACCGAAGATTTTCGGCTCTGCTTTAAAATCTGTTACTATAGGCATTTCCTTGAGATTATTCATGTGCTCAGGAATTTCTATCACCGGCTTGATTACATCTTCAATCAGATTGATATTTTTTTTGAATGATTCGAGATCTTCAAGTTCCATTCTTGATAGATCAAGATAGCTCCTGATAATATCTTCAAGATACAGGCAGTTCCTCAGTATTGCTTCAACCACCTTCTGCTGTTCAGGTTCGAGTTTTCCGAAATAACCTCTATGCAGCGTATCTGCAGTTGTGTGCACAACAGAAACCGGGCTTTTCAGCTCATGAGATACTATTGCCATAAGATCAAGCATTTTGCTGTCGCCTTTTTCTTTACGGGCCTTCACTGCATTATGCACAACATCTCTGAGCTCTTCCGGAGTAAATGGTTTGGGAACATAATCAAATGCGCCGAGACGAATCGCATCACGTGCTGTCTCTATATTTGCGAAACCGGTAAAAATTATTACTGTTGTATCTGGAAATTTTTCCCTGATTTTTCTAAGAACTTCTATTCCGCCGATTCCGGGCATTTTTAAATCAGTTATGACTATATCATAATTCCCGTCATTGACTTTTTCAAGGCCTTCTTCACCTGATTTTGCAGTATCAATTTTATAATCTTCTTTTTTAAAAATTCTCAGACTGCTTTTTAATACAATATCTTCGTCATCAATTATTAAAATTCTTACTTTACTTTCCATATTACCACTCTCGGTTATTTAAATTTAACAGCCGCTGTGATTCATTTATATATTGTCAGCTTGCAGGAAGCTCTATTGTAAATGTCGTTCCCGCTCCTTCAGTGCTTCTCACGCTGATCAATCCGTTATGTCTTTCAATTATACCATAACACACAGCAAGACCAAGTCCGGTTCCTTTTCCAGTATCCTTCGTTGTAAAGAAAGGGTCAAATATTTTATTTAAATTTTCAGCAGGTATGCCGATCCCGGTATCAGAGAATTCCATTACGATTGTTCCTTTTTCTTTATTATAGTATGTTGTAATTTCTATAGTACCGCCATCCGGCATTGCGTCTGCTGCATTTACTGAGAAATTGTTTATTATAGATTTCATCTGATTCACATCGATATTTATTTCCGGCATGTTATCAGATAAATTTTTAACGATTCTAACATTCTGAAAATTAACATGTTTCTCAAGAATCATTAAAGTTTCTGTTATAATTTTATTAATATCTATAAACTGCTTCTCAAGCTTAGTTTCCCTTGCAAAATCCAGTATTCCTTTGACAATATTCCTGCACCTCATAGTCTCATTTACAATAACGCGCAGGTCATCCTCGTACTCGGTATTGACCAGGTCTTCCAGCAAGAGACTGCTGTATGTCAGAATGCCTGTAATAGGATTGTTGATTTCGTGCGCAATACCTGAAGCGAGCCTTCCAAGCGAAGCCAGTTTTTCTGTCTGGACTATCTGTTTTTGCGTGCGTTCCTTGAGTATTCTGTCCCTTTCCAGTATTGCTTCCGCCATCTTGTTGAATACATATCCGAAATAATTCATTTCATCATTAGTATCAATTGTCACCTTCATATGATAATTGCCTTTAATGATTTCTTTTGAGGCCTCTACAAGCGTCTTGATAGGTCCGATCCATAAATTGATGAAGTATACATTTAATAAAATTACCACAGCAGCTGTTATAATAATAAAAATTAAAATCAGTGCAGTGGTATTTTTGATTATGCTGCTGTATTTTTCTTCAAGAATGCCATTATAGATTATGCCGATAATTTTATTTTCAATATTGTATATTGGAGTGTACGCAGAGATATACCAGTTATCCACAACAAACGCTTTATCAACCCAGAGCTTTCCTTCAATAAATACTTTTTTGTAAACCTCTGCAGACACTCTTGTGCCTGTTGCGCGCTTGCCGTCTCTGGTTTTTACATTCGTGGATATCCTGAGATCATCTAGAAAGATTGTTGCTGTTCCCAGATCAATGCCGTTGATTTTCTCTTCTCCGAATATCAGGCTTCTGATATTATCAACCAGTTCATAATCATTGTTTAGAAGCAGAGCCCCGTAGATTATTCCAATAAATTTTCCATTCTGGAATATCGGGGAAGCGGCTTTTAAAACCATTCCCCTGTTTTCAAGGACCTTGCCGCTCGCTGCTGATTTTTTTGTAGGCTGGACATTAATTATAGCCTTATCAGCAAGACTTTTATTTTCTTTTAGTAGTGAATTATAATCAACAACGTCAAATCCGTAACAGGCTTTTTTATTTTTTAAAATATATTTAACGAACAGGTCGTTATTAACGTCATCTCCGCTTAAATTAAAATTTCTTGCTCTTACAATTATTTTTCCTTCTGCATCCACAACATTCAGAATATCAAAATGTATTTCCCTCTTGATATCCATAAGTTCGCTGTATATCAAAGCTTTATCTTTATCTCTGACTGAATTCTGAAAAGTATAGCTGGATGATATATAATTCAGCAGCCTGTGCTTTACGTAAATCTTGTCATTGTACATGAACTTGGTGGTATTAATGGAATTTTTTACTGTTTCATGAGCCTGACCTACAATGGTATTATTAATTGTGCTAATGCCTATTATCATGGAAGCAATACCTATTAAAGCAACACCAATAAGCAGGCTCATCATAAGTTTCAGCTTTAAGGTAAATCTGAATGGAAGTTTCATTTACGCCAGCCTTTTATTCTATATAATTTAAGTTATATATAGCTCAATACATTCTCCATCAATAAAAAAATTTTAAAAATCAAATATTTTTTTTAATCTTTTCTATCAGGTCATTTATCTTTATCGGTTTGGTTAAAAAGTCATTAATTTTTGGAAGATAATTATCCTGATCATTAAGCGAAAATCTTGAATTTGTTGTCTGGGCGATTGCAGTAAGTATTATAATCGGAACATTCTTTACTTCTTTATATTTAGATGTTGGCAGTTCGCTTCTAATCTGGTATGCCACTTCAAAACCGGCAGTATCAGTTTCCATCATTACGTCAAGTATAACGAGATCCGGCTTTTCTATAAGAAGTTTTTTAAGTCCTTCAGTTCCGCTATAAGCTACAGCCACATCGTAATTATTCATTCTGATAGCCTGCTCAAGGCTCACTACAAGATCCCTGTCATCATCAACAATTAATATTTTTTTAGCCATGGGGATTCTCCTTATTTCAGCAATTCATAAATTGTATTTCTGTCTTCCCATTCCTTGTTCATCTTGTACATATCAACAGGAAATTCCATCTGTTTAAGTTCAACAGGGGATGCCTTTTTATCTACAAGGCCGAGCGCAAGCGCTACGCCGTAAATAATGGATTCCGGTTTTGTCGGACATCCAGGAATGTAGTAATTTACAGGAATAACCTTATCAGCACCGCCTGTAACATTGTATGTATCAAACCAGCAGCCGCCGCCTGTTGCACAGGAACCGATTGCAAACACAAGTTTCGGATTAGGCATCGCGTCATAGGCTTTTTTTACAAGAGGAAGTGTGGGCCTTGTTACTGCTCCGGATATCAGCATTACATCAGCGTGTCTCGGCGAGCCAACGAGCTTCATTCCGAAACGCTCAACATCGTAATATGGCGTTAGCACGTTCAGTATTTCAATATCGCAGCCGTTGCATGCACCGGAATTGCAGTGGTACAGCCAGAGTGACCTACCGAAATATTTTTTTGACAGATTTGCAAACATGGTTATCCTCCTATCCTTGTAGGTCTTTCATATTTATCTGATAAATCGAGCATCTTTGTATCAAGCTGGTCTGTTGTCTTGCGGATAAAAGCGCGTTTCTCGATATTGTCGTATCTGTAACCCTGCAGATCCATTTTATCAATCACATTGCTTACTTCAAGGTCATAACATCTTCCGCAGCGCTGGCATGACAGCATGAATAATTCGAGACGCTGGGTGTTGTCATTTTTGTCGCCTGTTGCAAGTTCAAATCTGTCGGTCATTTCAATTGCCTTCTCAGGACATACATCAGCGCATCTTCCGCAGTAAGTGCAGCGGGAAGCGTCATACAGCATCACGCGTAGTTCCTGACAGAGATCGCGAACGAGAATTGTACGTGCAGGACAGTGATTTGCGCATCCGCCGCATCCCACGCATTTCTGATGATCCCAGTAAGGCATGCCGCGGAAATTTTCAGCTACCGGATGCGGCTCAAACGGATAGTTGAGAGTAACTACACCCGGCTTAAGAACCATTATCACCTGTTTTATTTTGCTTAATAACCACATATCAGATCTCCTTTAGTATAATGATCACATCCCGTAAGCCGACAGACTTATGGCGCCGAGTGAAAGTATAATGAGCACAGCGTAATATTTTATAGCCTGGTCAATCCTGAATCTCGGGTTTGTTGAACCGACAAGAGCTATAACAATATATACAAGAAACATTCCGCATAGCTGAATAAGTATATCCGCAGCATAGTAGCCGGTCGTAGTTATAGGATTGAAAACCATGACAAAGAGAGCTGCGTAAAACATCTGTTTAATCATGCAGTAATATTTGAACATGGCATAATTTGGTCCGCTGTATTCAATATACGGCCCTTCGAGAATTTCAATTTCAGCTTCAGGAATATCAAACGGCTGCCTGCCAACAAATGCCTGGAGTGCCATCAGATACACTATAATCATTATTATAACAGATATCCCGTATCCGGATGAAGACACGCTTCCTATTGCTGCAGTTATACCGAGAGTCTTTACCTTAACAGCGCCTATTATAAACAGCATTGCAAGTACAGGCTCAACCATAATCATTGTAATCATTTCGCGGCTTGCACCAACTAGAGCATAAGTGTTCCTGCTTGACAAAGCTCCGAGAAGAACAGATACACCCCCGAATGTAAGAAGATATATCACTGAGATGACATCAGCGTACTGAGTAAGAAAATTCGCCTGATATCCGAAAGGTATAATGGCAACTACAGTAAGAATTGAAGACAGAGCAAGTACTGGAGCAATTCTGAAAGTCCAGGTTCCAGCTGAGTCGATGTTTTCCTTACCAAGCAGTTTAAGAATATCAAAATAAGGCTGTGTAACAGGAGGCCCCTGCCTTGACTGAACCTTGGCTGTTATCTTTCTGATTACTCCCTCGAAAAGAGGGGCAAGTGCGATAAATATCAAAACATTAACCAGCATATATATTATAGTCATGTTATCTTCCCCCTTTAAGCTTTCTTGAAATGTCTTCCAGTTCCCTTTTGCCTACTACCTTGGTTCTTCCATTGTTGACGTCTATCACAGCAACCCTGTCTGTGCAGGAGAAGCATGGATCTATGCTGCCGAGAATGATCGGGAAATCCGCAAACTGCTCGTTCAGGAGCATCATGGGAACGCCCTGGAGATTTGGATATGTAGGGGCGCGCACTCTCCACCTGTCAGCGCGGTTATTCTCGCCTGTAATCAGATAATGCACAACCTCACCGCGAGGAGCTTCAACACCGGACATTGCGTGACGTCCTGCAGGTATGGCTTCATCAAATTCAACCATAAGATCACCACCCGGCATCTGCGCAAGAACCTGTCTGATAATTCCAATGCACTCGAAAGTTTCTATTATTCTTATGAGAAGTGTTGCCCAGACATCGCAGCTGTCAAAAACCGGAACTTCAAATTTCATATCATCATATGCTGCATAGGGATGATCCCTTCTTGCATCGATATCCACTCCGCGGGCTCTTGCAACAGGGCCCACAAGACTCCAGTCTATTGTTTCCTGTTTGGTGATTGTTCCAACGCCTTTGGTTCTTCTATGTATGGCTGTATCGCCGATTATTGCTTTCTTCACAACGAGCAGCTCTTTTTCAACTTTATCAATAACTGTTATTATTTCTTTTGACATTTCAGGCGTAATGTCCCTGCGCACTCCGCCTATAACAATCATGCCGTAGGTTTTTCTGTTACCTGTAATTTTTTCGCTTAACCACATTACGCTTTCCCTGATTCTCCATGCCTGCATGAAAACAGTATCAAATCCGATCAGGTGGCCTGCAACTCCGAGCCATAGCAGATGTGAATGAAGGCGTTCGAACTCGAGCATTAGTGTTCGTATATATTCAGCGCGTCTTGTTATTTTAATTCCAGCAGCAGCTTCAACAGCCTGGGAATATGATGTTGCATGAACAGAACCGCATATTCCGCATATACGCTCTGCAATAAACGGAACTTCGTTGTAGCTTACTTCAGTTGTACAGAGCTTCTCAATTCCGCGGTGAGTCATGAATCCGCGGTAGTCGCAGCCTTTGATAGTCTCACCGTCAACATAAACTGCAAAATGACATGGCTCGTGGAGTGCTGAATGAAACGGGCCTACAGGAATGGTAGATGTGCCTGCAGGAGCTTCGTCAAGCTGGTATGCAACATTTTCAGCTGCCGGAGGAACCATATTGTATGGAACTTCTTTTCTCAATGGATAAATTCCTTCAGGCCAGTCGTCAGCAAGTATTAATTTTTTTGGTTTGGGGTGGCCTGTAAATTTCATCCCGAGCAGGTCCATGTATTCGCGCTCTGACCATCCTGCATTCGGAATATCAGGTGTGATTGAATCCATAACAGGATTATTTTCCGGCACGGATGTTCTCACGCATACATAAACTCCGTCTTTATCGAAGTGAAAGGTATGCACCATTCCGAGTGTATTATCTTTCTTAATGTTGTCATAACCCACACTCACAAGATAACGGGCACCCCTTTTGATCATTGCTTTGGATACTGCCCTGACTGAGTCCTTTTTAATATCCACAAACAGGGTTTTATCAACAGGAGTTTCAGTATTGGTTATGCTGTCCTTAAACTCATCCTGTAAAAACTTCTTGGTGTTTTCGATGATATTCATATTATACCTCGCAGTTTTCTTTGACCGATGGAATTCATCTTAATCATGGATTGCCTCCGGTCCATTTCATCAGATGCTTGAAAGCAGAATACATGCTCTTGCTTCTGTATCTTGTCTTATCATTAAGGTCCTGATACCCGCATAGCCATACATCTGCAGTTCTGTCCGCTGATCCGCCAGACTTTCTGAAAAGGGAAACTATTACAAAAACAACGGCGAATACTGCAAGCAGCACAGCCGGTATCGCAACAGCTGAAACCACAGTGCCTGTTCCGGGAAGGCTCACATGCACTCCCATAGCTGACTGGAACATCATGCCTTTAATTTCAATTCCGTTAAAGAACGCATGTACTATCGAATCTTTTGATGTTCTGAATATTCCGATAATTGTTTCGAAAAAAAAGAATGGAAGTAGACCCTGTATAATGCAGAGCCCTGCAAGTAAAAACTTGGGTAGAAGCATCTGAAAAGGAACTTCTTTCACTTCGCGGGTTGTATTCCATTCGTGCCCCACTGAAGTGAAAGTCATTCCGAAGAATTTTATATATGATGCAAGAGTAATGGCGCTTGTCATAAGAGCAACTATTCCGAAAACTACAAGGAATCCCACTTCAGAGCCGCCAAGAATATTTGCAGATATTATTGACCACTTGCTCATGAAACCGCTGAATGCCGGAACTCCTGCTATAGAGAAAGAAGCGATGATTGCAATGACAGTGCTTATCGGCATAAGTTTAATAAGGCCGCCCAGCTTATTCATATCTTTAGAACCGGTTGCATACTCCACGCTGCCGCTTATAAGGAAAAGAAGTCCTTTAAAAACAGTGTGGTTGAGAGTATGATACAGAGCTCCTACTAATGCTATAACTGAAAGCATCTTAACATACGGGCTATTGCTGTAGAACATGAAAAGCGCGCTGCCTATACCGAGAACTATGTAGCCCATCTGCCCAATTGAATGATATGCGTGCAGTCTTTTCGCATTATGCTGCTTGAGAGCCTGTACTGTTCCTATGAAGAGAGTAATTACACCAAGTGTAGCAATCAGAGCGCCCCAGAACTGTCCGTTGAAATCGAATCCTTCTTTAACTGGAACCATCCAGAAAAAGGTTTTGATTATGCCGAATACGCCTGTCTTGCTCATAACGCTTGATAGCAAGGTGCTGATAGGAGATGGAGACATTGAGTATGCATCCGGAAGCCATATCTGACCAAGAGGAAACACCCCGACCTTGATTGCAAAACCGGTTAATATCAGACCGTAAATTGCATATATATAGATGCCGCCTGCATCTCCAAGTTTCACTGTAAGTTTATGAAGAGAATCGCCGAAAACGCTTCCCGGTATCAGCATAGCTCCTGCAGCAACCAGAGCCCAGGCAAGTTCCATAAGTATTAAATATTTGGTAGCGCCTTTAAATATACCTTTCTCAGTTTTGTCAAATTTCACAAGAAAATATGAGGAGACAGTCATCAGCTGCCATGCTATTGTAAATCCTGTTGAGAGATCATCAACAGTCACAATCCCGATCATCCCGAGAATAAAAAGCGGATAATTGAAATAATAACTTCTCAGGCTGCGGCCGGGATAATATTCCATATACTGGATTGAATAAAATGCCGAGATCATTGCCATGAATGCAACAAGACAGATAAAGAAAGAGGAAAAGCCGTCTATCAGAAAATAAACGCTGACAGGTCCGAGCGTAAATTGCTGCGCCCCTGGATGAGTTGAACCGAACATGATATTTAAACTGATATTCAAAAATATAATACCGGCGGCAGAGCAGAAGATGAAATTACTCCATCCTGCCAGTTTCCTTTTTCCCGCCAACAGCGGAGACACAATGGATGATGTCAGTAATACAGCCATCCCTAAAAACATAAATCCGTAAACATCCATATTCATTTACATACCCCTTTTAATCTTGTTTAGTATGCACATCCGGCCTGACAGATATCTTCGCCTGAACAGCCGTTCCTTTCTCCATCATATATTCACGCGGAAAGGATTTAACTTCTATCTTATCGCTGACTGGTTTTTCAGCGATTATACTTTTTAATAAATCCAGCAGCAGATCAGCTGTCTGTTTCACTTCAGCAGTCATGCTGGTTCCGAAATCGATATTTTCAGCAGCAATACCAAGGAGAAATGTGTTTTTCCCGCTCTCCCCGAATATCCTGCATGCAACATCCAGACTCATTTTATGCGATGATACTGTTCTTGTAATTTCCTCAAGATCCTTAACATTTCCAAAAACGACCGAACCCGGTTCACAGTCTGCCATCACAGCATCTATGATCAGAACATTGCTTATGGATTTATCTGTAATAAAAAAAACATAACTTTCGAGAACATCTTCAACATTCAGTATTTCAATGCCTGGTTTTGTGACCGCGTTTTTCAGGCCGTCTATAACATAAAGGCCTGCTGCATCATCATTGCGGTAGTAGTTACCCATTCCAACGATACAGGTTTTTTCACTCAATATGCGCGAAAGTTCGCTGACCATATCCATTAGATTTCCTCTCCGAGAGTTTTAATCTGCCGATATGTGTACACAGGGCCGTCTGTACATACAAGAGTCCTTCCAATTGCACAGTGCTGGCATTTTCCTATACCGCATTTCATGTGCCTTTCAAGTGTTGAGATGATATTGTCTTCCGGAAGTCCACGTTCAAGAAGATCTGCTATAACGCTGTTGAACATCACAGGAGGCCCGCACACGAATGCCACTGTATTGTCAACAGGCACGTTTGCTTTTGCTATAAGGCTGTTTACAAAACCAACCTCGCCTGTCCAGCCCGGGACAGCTTTATCTATGGAAATGTAAGTTTCAATAACACCTGCTTTCTGCCATGCTGCAATGTTTTCCTGATATAAGATCTCCACAGGTGAACGTGAACCGTACAGAACAATAACGCGGCCGAAATCATCTCTATGCTGCATAACATGCACAACAGATGAACGCAGCGGGATCATCCCGATGCCGCCTGCAACATATATTATATTTTTCCCCTTGATGTCCTCGAACGGAAATCCGTTGCCGAAAGGGCCGCGCACTCCGAGTTTGTCTCCGGCTTTAATTTTGTGCAGAGCATTTGTCACCTTGCCGGCTCCTCTTACTGTAATATGAAAACGGTCATTTTCCGGACTTGGTGGAAGCGAAACAGCAAACTCGCCTGATCCGAATACTGTGCACATGATGAACTGGCCTGATTTAATTTTAAATTTTTCACCAATCTCCGGATTTTCAAAAGACATGTAAAAAGTCTTAACACCCGGAGCTTCATCCTTAACTTCATCAACATTAACGATTTCCGGAACCGTAACTATTGCGAAATTTTTGCAGTTTCCCTTGCATTCATCTTTCTTCATATCATTCTCCTACGCAGTAATTTCTCTTCTGATATACGTTACGACATTCGGAAGCCCTATATCACCGGGGCATACCCACGCGCATCTGCCGCAGCCTACGCAACCGGGCCTCAGGTATTTCTTGGACTGCGAATATGAAAGTTTGCAGAAAAATCTTTTATTACGTCTGTCTTCAATCGGTTTACGCGGATTATGATCGCCTGCCATTCTGGTATACCCTTCAAATGAGCATGAATCCCAGGTTCGCAGACGGTCCGTGGTAGCATCTTTCTTGTTGGAATCCTCAATATTGAAACATGAGCATGTAGGGCACACGAACGAACACGCACCGCACTCGAAGCACTGATTGCCAATAAATTCCCAAACCTCAGGCTTGATGAATCCGGTTGTAACCCGGTTCATTACGCGGGATATCCACGCTTTGTTCTCTGTTGCTGTTTTTTCGAAAAGTGAAACCGATTTATCAATTGCAGCTTTTTTCATGTCAGCATAGTCTTTGGATGCTTCCTTGAGTCCCAGTTTTTTAACGAGTTCTATTCCCTTTTCGCTTCCGGTTTCCACAAGATAGAAATCATCAAGCTCGGTCAGATTAAGGTCGTATCCCTCATGCGCGCCTGGACCGCTGTCTGTGCACACGCAAAAGCACTGCTTAAAAGGGGTAGTGCAGGTATTTGCAACAATAAACATGCTTCTGCGGTGAGCGAGAAATACATCATCAACAAATTCCTGGCCGAGAAAAAATCTGTCAAGGCACTGAAGTCCTGCAAGGTCGCATGACCTGATTCCGAACAGGGCTTTCGGCTTTTCCAGATAAAATTTTTTAATTTCAACGCCCTTGTCACCGGGTTTATATTTGTAATTGAAAATCCTTTCGTGCTGTGAAAACACAATGTTTTTCGGGGAAAAAGACGGGATCGGAGCTGAGAGATTCAGAGATTTCATATCGGATGTTTTATCAAAAAATACCTGACCGGACGCCTCGTCTGTCTGAGGTCCATAGACTTCATAGGTTTTAGCCAGCTCCTCAGCAATTTTTATTACTTCATTTTTTTTGATTATATACATACTCACACCTTCTCTATCTTAATTGGAATTATTGCCTCTTCACCCTGCGCAATTAAATAGTTGTGTTTAAGCAGAAAATCAGAAATAGAATCCTGTATGAAATACGGAATGTATGCTGTACCGGATTTAATATCGTTTGATATTTTGACTGCAGCTTTCATTGAGCCTTTTGCTGAAGTGACGCTTACAGGCCACTTGTCGCGTACAGCCAGCTTCTTCGCATCATCACCGGATATTTCAATGAACCCTTCAGGATAAAGAAGAAGCATTGCGTCATATTCCCTTTTCGGAATAAAAGTTTTTCTCATTAGATTGTTCTGATGCCAGAAATGTTCAGACTTACCCACAACGAGATCATACTCATATTCTCGGCCTCTTGTTTCAGCAGCTTTCACTTTACCTGCTGTTACAAAATTTATTTTAATTTTCATTGATTCAACTTTCAGGCGTTTGGAACCGTTTTCATTTTTTTCATCGCATGGCCACTGGATTCCGTATGATTCTGCAAGTTTGGCATAAGTAACCTTTGAATAGTCCGGGTTGACTTTTGCAATCTCATCCATCACGTCAGATGAATTTTTAAAATTCCAGTTCTGCCCGGCCTTTGCAGCTATCATTGTGTAAATTTTCCAGGCAGGCATTACGTCTTTATAAGGTTCAACTTTTTTATCTGACAGCTGGATGCGTCTTTCGAAGTTTGTATAAGTGCCGTCGTATTCAGCATAATTTGCTGATGGGATTATTATATCTGCAAATTGTGCGAACCTGTTATCGAACGCCCCAATATAAATCACGAGATCCATTTTCCTGATCTGGTCTGCATATCTGATTATGCCTTCATCGTGTTCAGCAACCACCAGCACTTTCAGCTTTGATGAAGAATCAGCTATTAGTTCATACACGGATTTTCCCGGCTCTGTATTAAATTCAGTGTTCCACACTTTCTGGGCGAGATTATAATTAAGAGGCTTAAACCCGGGCATAAGATCAGGTGCTGCGCCCATATCGAACGTACCCTGCAGATTGCAGATGCCTGTAACAGGATTAACTCCGCATCCCTCTTTTCCGATTTTTCCAGTAAGTACAAACAGATTAAACAAAGAGGTGATAGTCTCTTCATCCAGACCGGATATTCCTGATGTGAAAAAAGCCATTCCTGTTTTTGCGCCTGCAATTATCCGCGCTGCTTTTCTTATTTCTTCAAGAGCAACACCGGTTGTTTCTGAAAATGTGCCGTTAACCAGTGTTTTCATTGAACTTTCAAAATTCCCGAAACCGGTTGTATAAGAATCAATAAATGCCTTGTCATGGAGATTTTCATCGAGAATGCATTTAGCCATTGAATCAAGAACCATTTTTTTCTTCCCTGGCTTCTGCTGTATATGGATTGAGCTGAGTTTTGCAATCTGCGAAGCAGTACTGCTGATTGTAATAAGCCTGGCTCCTTTCATTGCAGCTGTATGTATATTGCTTGCTACAATAGGATTTAGCTTTCCAATGTCTGACCCGACAACGAGTATAACTTCAGCTTTATTAATTTCCTCAATAGATCCTGCTGCTCCGGCAAGTCCTGTTCCTTTATATAAAACATTAAGACTGCTCCTGTGACCTGATTCAGATCCGCAGCTCAGATTATTTGTTTTAAAAACAGTGCGTGCAAGTTTCATCAGTAAATAATTATCTTCGTTTGAAGATCTTGGAGATGCAAGAAATGCAATTTCTTCAGAGGGTGATGATACTTTTGAAATTTTATCATATACCATCGCAATTGCTTCATCATAAGAAACTTTTTCCATGACGCCGTTTCTTCTGACAAGAGGCTCGCTGATTCTTTCATCAGTACGCAGAAGCTCATGTATATGCCAGCCGCGGACGCAGAGTTTTCCTTTACTCACAGGATGACTCTGCGAAGGAACCACTCCGGTTACTGCTCCGTTTTCGATTTGTAAAAAGTGACCGCATCCGGTACCGCAATAATTACATATGCCAGCCTTAAATCTCATATGATTCTCCTTATATGAATTTATTGATTACGATCCATTAATGAACCTGACATTTTTTAAAGCATCTATACTGCTTATGTTTGTATTGAATAAATACCATAATTAAAGAAGGCTGTAAATAGGGAAAAAAACTTTTAAACGCGTGGGTGAATTGACCTATACAAAATTTATATTCTGTATTAAATATTATTTTATATCTTAACGGATAAATTATTAACTGCTACATTTTTTAAAGAAAAAATCTAAACTAATTTTAAAAATATTTTAAAATAGCTGGAGGCTCAAATGATAAAAAAAATAATGCTTATCTGCTTCATTTCATTATCCTGCTTTGGTATATCTCAAATCATTGCTAAGGGAAATCCGATTTCAGTTAAAAACGGTTTTGCTGATTATGAAGGAATTAAATATCTGATATATACAGGAATTACTGCAGTATACCCTACTCCCAAAGAAAGCGTTTACGGAAGCGGAATAAATTTTAATGTAAAAGCAAAAAATATGAATGATGCGGAAAAAGAAGCTCAAAAAGTTATAAATTTTTACATGAATAAAAATATTAACGGAGTTGCAATTACAGACAAATTCACTATGTCAAAAGGAAAAACTGAAGTGTATTACAATTCATCAAATAAAAATAATGCAGGCAAAGGAATAAGTATAATGATAAGTCAATCAAAAGAAGGTTTATCAGTTCTTATTATACCTAACTAATGAAATTAATTCAGTAGATGAATAGAACTCGATAAAACTTTTTGTTTTTGTATCGGACTTAATTTAAAAAAAGAATTCATAAGTGAAGGTTTTTAATGAAAATAAAAAAAATAATCATGCAGCCTTTTGTATTTCTAATATTATTCATTCTGGCTTCAACTAATTCTTATTCACAATCTTTAACTGATGAAGAAACAAAACTTTATAATATTATAATGGATTATAGAAAGGATAAAGGTTTACCTGTAATTCCGGTTTCAAAATCCCTAACATACGTAGCTCAGACACACGTTAAAGATCTGCAGAATAATAAACCCGATCTGGGAAAATGCAATGCACACAGCTGGTCTGCCAATGGAATATGGAGCCCATGCTGCTATACGCCTGATCACGCGCAATCCAAATGCATGTGGAATAAACCCAAAGAATTATCAGCGTACACCGGAAGCGGTTTTGAAATTGCCTGCGGTTCAAGCGATCCGCGTTATGATGGCTATGTTATGACTGCAGAATATGCTCTTAAAGCCTGGAAAAAAAGTTCAGGGCATAATGCAGTAATCATAAATGAAGGAGCATGGAAAAGATATCCATGGAAGGCCATTGGTATCGGCATATTTGGCGGTTTTGCCGTGGTTTGGTTTGGTGCTGAAGCAGATAAGTAACATTCCGATTATTAAACACAAATATGCTACAATCTGTCTCATCAATTACAGAACATTCAATAAAATTTTTACTAATATAAACGGCTATCCTGAATGATTTAACGAAACTTCATAAAAATCCAATTTACAAAAATGAGGGCATATGGCTGACAAAAAAAATATTCAATCTGTTCTGGAAGCGGTATTTTTTCTATTATATATTATAATCTTTACTGGTTTAACCACTTTTCTGCTTTATTATTTCAAGGTCTATCATTTCAGCACATCATCCGATGCGGCATTCAATCCAATTGCTGGATGGGGCGCGATGGGGCTCCCGGTTCTTTTTATTTCAATTGCATCATCAATCCCTGTCATAGGATTCATGCGCGGTTTTTATAATCCTGATGGGAAAAAGGAATTGCTATCAGCTAATATTATTAAAATATCTCTATGCGTAATTGTTCCTTGCGTAATACTTCTTGGTTTTCTGTTTAACAGTTACCTTCGTATCAATGATCATGGCATTACACACAACAAGGTGTTTGAGGAAACACTTGAGCTTCCCTGGTCAAACATGACCAAAGCGGAACTTAGTCTGGTTAAGAAAAAAGTTACAGTAGGAAAAACCCGTTCAATTATGATTGCCCGACTCTCATTAAAGGTCACTTTCCCTGATCTCGAAATGGAGCTTTACGATGAAGATGAAGGATGGGATGATTCGGTTGCCAAAATAATGCGCAGTGCAGGCATAATAATCAAACATGCCCCTGCCGGTCTTACCCTGATTCCGCCGACTGAAGAGACATTAACGCTCCTGAAAGAGAGCAGTGAAAATTATCAGAAGGAAACACTCGGTGTTCTTGAATTTGCCAGATTGGAACTTGCAGCGAAGAAAAAATAATTTATATTCTCTATTTTCAAAATGAATACTATATAAAACTGATAATAACTATGATTATAAAATCCTGGAGAAAACAATGAAACACAGACCAGCAGAATTTCATATTATTTTAATATCATGTTTCGCTGTAATTGGCAGCTTTTTCTGCCCGTTGAACGGAGAAGGGGATTACACAGGTTACAAGGATTATTCCTCGCAGCAGCCTGTTTCCGGAGGTATGAAAGGAATAAAATACAGAACCGGCTCACCCGATCCCCGCATATTGCTGATGCCCGATGATCTTGACCGCGGTCTAAAAGAGGATCCGAAAAATAATATCGGGAAACTTGCCGGATATCTCGGAAAGGCTCATAATGATCCATTTCTCAAGGTGAAAGCCATTCATGACTGGGTGGCCATGAATATCTCATACGATCACGAGGGCTACAGAACCGGCAAATATCCTGAACAGATTCCAGAGAATGTACTCAGGTCACGTATCGCTGTATGCGATGGATATACCAACCTGATCCGGACATTGTGTGAGATGAACGGTATTCCAAGCCAGAGAATAACAGGATATGCACGCGGCATCAATTACAATACCGTTTCAAAAGAAAAAATTGAATCGATTCATGCATGGAATGCAGTAAAAATCGGGGAATTCTGGTATCTGGTGGATGCGACATGGAGCTCATCTAAGCGTTCAAAAAATTTAAAGTATTCGGATGAATATCTTTTTGTGCCTTCTGATATGATGATAATAACCCATTTTCCTGACGGAACAATTTGGCAGCTTCTGGAACGGCCTTTATCCAGGAATGAATTTCTGGAACAGCCTAAAATTAATCCGAGGTTTATTGATTATTTTAATTCACCTCCTTTGCTGATGAAAAGAAACTACAGTTCGGATGGGGAAATTACGTTACTTCTCCCTGCACAGAAAAAAAATACTAAAATTTCTGTAAGCAGCTATGATTCTATCGATCAGGCTAAATTAAAAACAGCTGATGGAGTCACCAGAAGCTCTAATGATATTAATTACACATGGATCGATAACATGAAAGACAAAACTGCTGTGCGGATAATATTCCCTAAAAAAGATACATATATAATCATGGTATCCGGCCAGCTTTCTGAAGACAGCAAGGATGGAATTAAATTATCCATGGGTGTTGATATTGCGGAATTTACCGTCTTCAATAAAACCGCCTCGAAAAAGCGCTTCCCTGAATTGGCATATTGGGATTCCGGTTGCCGGCTGATCGAACCGCTCTACGCACCTTTGAAATATAATTCTCTGGTGACATTCCACCTGGTGATACCTTATGCAGATAAACTGGATGTGTTCAACGGTGAAAGTGATCTGACATTTTATCCAATTAACAAAAATGGGGAATTCCGTTTTCAGGTAAAGATACCTTCCCGCGCTAATGCCGGTGATAATAAATTTAACATATTTGCAAAAAAACCCGGTGTAAAGTATGCCGGCAGGGTTCTAATGTACGGATTTACAGATTAGTCCGGTAGTTTTGAATGCCTCCTCATGCTATCTTGCATCAAGCATCTGCAATGCTTTTTCAAAATTTGCACCGGATAATTCCACATGCCCCTTGCCTGGTTCCTGCATGTAATGAACACTCCTGAACATCTGGCGCCTGAAAAGCGTTGCCATATTATAGGCTTCATCCCTGTTATAGTCATAATCGCCTGCAGAAACCACAATTGCGGTTTTCTGCTGCGCGTAATTAAAAGAATCGATAAATCCGCGTTTTCCTGATTTACCCAGATGAGAATCACAACCGCCGCTTGCAATACCCCCTTTAAAAATATTCGGATACCTGTGCAGAATTGAACCTGTAAGACGCCCTCCCCATGAGAATCCTGCCATATAAATTCTTGACGGATCAATATTGTAGCGCTTCATCATATTATAAACCATTCCCAGCGTAAAGACCTCATGTGGAGCTTTCCCCATTAAAATGTCATTCAGGTTAAAACTGTAGCAGTTGATTCCAGCCCAGATCATATTTTTTTTATCCATCACTTTCTTGTATTCCTGGCTGGGATAAGCGCCCAGTATGTAAATCATGAGGCCTGCAGGCTTTTCTTTATTATATGTCTCCGGCACATAAACAGACACAGGAAGATTTTTCAGATATTGATCAGGCTCTTCTTCCGTATAAGGTGAAAACTCACTCATTGTAAAAGTATAGTAACCCTTCCTGCCTGTATTAGTGTCAGTTTTTTGCGGCACTGATATTGGCTTGCTGTTTTTTGTAAAATATTCCGCAAATCGTTCACTGTTACTTTCCGCAAGTTTGATATATTTTGCAGAATCTCCGCTGCTCTTGCCTAATTTTTCTGCGAGAAAGCCTGTAATATCAGGATAAGCGTAATTCGCTGCTATATCAATAAATTGATCTTTTTTCTTGATAAATTTTTCAGAATCCGGATATAGTTTCTTTACCATATCAAGCCTGCCCGTAGCTATCGCGTTAACCAGAGCATTTGAGTTGTCAGGCTTTATTCCGGACTTAAAAAGAATTTCTAAAATTTCCGGATTTTTTCCTGGTGCGAAGCAGTAGGGTGATGTTCCGTTTATATTTGAAGCATTCGGATCAGCACCGTTACTTACAAGAAATTCTGTTATGTCCTTCCGGTTGTTCCAAACAGCTATAAGAAGAGGAGTACCTTTGAATTTATCCTGAGCATTCCAGTTCACCTTTTGTTTGTTCAGCGCTTTTAAAACATCCATATCACCCTGCTCAACTGCAAGATGCAGAACAGTTGAAGGGATTCCGTCTGATGTGCGCGCCTGAATTTTTACATATTCTTCAGAAGAAAATGAGCTCAGTAATTTCATGTCCTTATTCAGCACTGCTTTGCAAAGCGGTGAATCATTTTTAGCTGGGTAGACCGAGATGTGTGTTATGCCGCCTTTCTGTTTCAAGAGCCCGAGCATTTGTCCCCTGGCAAAATACATAGGAGCAAGACCGTCATTATCGCCTATATTTACATCGGCATTTCGCGAAAGAACGTATTTCATCATCTCGAGATTGCCTGCAGTATTTTCAGTTTCTACATTTTTAAAAATTTCAACTTTTTTATCGGAATAAGTTTTCACCTGTTTGGAAATCCCCGGATTTTCTGCAAGGACATGCAGAAGCGTTCTGCCGGTTTTTTTGCTTACAGAATTTATATCAGCTCCGCTGTCGAGAAGAAGTTTTAATAATGCAAGTTTTACAGAATTACCCGACTTCGATCTGACAGCAGCTGCAAGAACAGTAATTCCCCAGTCATTCTGAAAATCAGGGTTTGCGCCTTTTTTCAGAAGATATTCAGAAGCTTCAATATTCCCTGATTCAACAGCTTTTATAAGAAGAGTAGAGTTGTCATATTCCCTGTAAAAATCAGGAAGCATGCCGTTGTCGAGAAGAAGTTTTATCAGTGCTGCATATTCACCTGCTGAATATTTATCACTTCCCCAGAGAAGAGTCTGAATAAGTCCCTGTTCATTGTATATGCCGCTTTTAATTATCTTTGCAGCAAACTCTTTCCATTCTATTCCCTTTTCGCTTCTCACGCTGTACCTGAGAGGAGACAAAAATTTTTTATCTTCAGTTTCTGCATTAACAGTTAATTTATATTCACCTGGCTCAGGAAAACGGACCCAGATTGTGTATTGGTTATTATTGTTACCTGCTATGATGTACCTCTTATTATCAAACCATGCCTTATCGCCTGTTGCCTTGCTGAAATAGCTGCTTATTTTATCACCGCCGGAATTGATGAGGGATGCTTCTATTTTAAGCTTAAGTGAGGATTTAAATGAAACAACCAAGAGCCCGTCAGAAGAAACAATATTATATACCGAAGGCTTTATGCTGCGTATTTCGATTCCGGCTGCATCTGCTGCTGAATCATTAATTGGCGAACTATTTTCATCTCCTTTTATATTTGAGCTGGAGAATACAATGGCCAGCGATAATATTATCAGCGGATTTAAAACTTTTATATTTCTTTTCATAATTCCTCCTGGTGACCGATCAAAATTGTTTCATAAATAATAAATGAATAATATAAATTTTATCAATGAAATCTCAATGGAATTCTAAAAATGAATTTTTCCACCATCTTATGTTCTCCCCCTAAACCAAGGGTGAGTTAGTGGGGGTCTATTTTTTAACAGTAAACATTTTTTTCAGCATTTCAAAATCAGGCTGGATATTCTGCGGTGTCATCCGGATTCTGTTTGCCATTTCAATATATTCAGGCTTCTTCAACTCATCTGTTAAAGTAATAAAATCTTTCAGGTGCATTCCCTGATATAGATTATCGATTACATAATAAATATCTTTCTGCTTTTGATTTTTCATATCAATAAATTCACGTTCCTCAATGCCTGCGCGCATATTAAATTTTTTCAAATGTTCCGGCAGTTCTTTACCAAGTCTGATAAATAATTTATTTACCAAATCAGTAAACTGATCGTCAATAGAAGTAAAAGCATAACGAAGATGTTCATCCTGCATCATGCTTTTATAAATTTCAGGTTCATTTTTTTGAGCGTACATCAAATACATAAGTATCCAGTAACGAAATTCTGCCCAGCTGTAATAAAATGAGAAAACAGATCCTGTCCACCCTACCCATACATCCCTGGTCTGGGGTTGTTCCTGTTTGTAATAATCATATAGATCATATAATATCTTATTTGACCAGTAATATGAATTGTATTCGTCAAGGAATCCTGAGATTCCTGTGATCTGAGTGCTCTGATAATATGATTTATCTATATAAGTTCTATAGCGTGATGTTTTTTTATCTTCAGGGATAAACTGCATAAGCTTTCCTGCAGGAAATGCTGAATAGATGGAATTATCCTTCCCTCTTGTAACTGCATAGATTGTCCTGTTTTTATTCAGATAGAAAGATCTGAAATTCAGCATAATAAAATTTTTTCCATCGCCCTTTGGGATCATTATTTCATTTATTGATTTTATTTTTCTGCTAAGAAAATATAAAGAATCCCAGGCTGCAAATCCGTGATTTTCTTCATGCACTGCAATAGCTAATTGATTAACCTGATTTAGAAAAGGTTTATCTGTTTCAATATATATTTTCCAACCCTTTGCTTTAATTATTTTTTCAGATTTTTTCCCGTCAGCATGATTTACTGTAATTCTACCTGTTTCGAGTCTCTTATTTATCCGAAGAAATTTATCACCTACCATGATATCACTATTATGATAATCTTCATTTCTTGTAACTATAAAATATGCATCAGGAGAATATTTATAAAGTATTTTAAGTAGCGGATCTGCAGGTTCACCGGTTCTGTCATCATATTTCTCATGTTCCATAAATTTTATCAGATCATCCGGATTTACCTGTTCGGCATTAGAGGAATTGAAAAATGAGATAAGTGTTGATATTATAATTACAGTTTTTATAAATATTCTAATTTTCATAAAAATTTTTCCATTTAAGTTAAATAATATTTCAACCTAAAGCACATCATCGAATTTATCTTTTTTAGTCTGTGCAGCAAGTCCAATCAATAGAATTCCAGAAAGCATCACTCCAATTGCTTTATCAACCAATTGCCATCCCTTATCAAGAACTGCAAAAATTATAACTGCAAGAATCCCTGCTGCTATTAACAATAAACCAATAATTGGAAACAATCCCTGCAGCTTCCTGTTTTTTACGAGCGGAGCCCGCCTGCCGGTTTTTACAAGCATTAGTATTGCGAACAATATACCTGCCAGAATTGAAAATGGTGCAACTGAAAATAATTCTATAATTTCCTTCATAAAATATCCTATTTTTAATTTCCCAGAGAAGCCTGTTATGAAAGCCAATAATAATTCACAGCTGCATGCTATCAGCAGGTATCTGCATCATTTACCCTGGGTTGAATCAATTATATATTGAACTGCCATCTGTGCTACATCAGTTGAACTTTCAAATCGCAATTTATTTTTAATTCTGTCGCGGTAATTTTCTACTGTTTTAATGCTGATATTAAGTTTCTCTGCAATATGCCTGTTGCTGAAACCGTTTCCTATAAACTGGAAAATTTCAAATTCACGGTTTGTAAGTCCGTCCAGAAGAGATTTCAGTTGTTCGGATTTATCGTATGAAATATTATCAAGAAGCTTTTCCTTTACCCTGTCGCTCAGATACTGTTTGCCGTCAAGGACTGTGCGTATTGCTTTAACTATAGTCTGGGGAGCTTCACGTTTCATCACATATCCGCGGGCGCCTACCCTCATTGCTCGTTCAGCATATAAAGACTCATCATGAATGGAAAGTACAAGCGCAGGTATATCCCCATATCTCGATTTTATGCTTGAGATGAGATCTATTCCGCTTGCGCCCTTGAGAGAGATGTCAACTGTCATGATATCAGGTTTGTGCCTGCCGATCAGAGCCATAGCCTCATCAGCGCTTTTCGCTTCACCGCACACATAAAGGTCTTTCTCGCGATTTATTATCTGAACAAGCCCCTGACGCACAATCGGATGATCGTCAACAACAAGGACGCTGGATTTTTTAGCATTCGATTCAGAAGAATGAGAAGCAGAAACTTCAGAAGAAGGCTGCACAAATTGAACCGCTGGAGTATCCTTTAACAGGCAGGTTATAATCGTTCCTCCTGCCTGGTTTTTGCTGATATTAAATGTAGCGCCAATAATCCACGCCCTGTACTGCATGATGCTAAGGCCCATACCCTTGCTGTCAATCACGTCATCCGGAATGCCTGTACCGTCATCTATTATAATCAGTCTGATAGCCTGGTCCAGGTTCGTAAATGAAATGATTATATTTTTCGACTTGCCGTGCTTCATGCTGTTATTGACTGCTTCTTTTATTATATAGTAAAGCTGTGAAGCCTCCATATCACCCTCAATTGATACGTTGTCGCCCCAGTTTATCAGGCAATTGACGTTGAACAGATTTTTTACATTTGCCCTGAGTTCCTCCAGTGCAGACTTTAAACCTCCGCCTGCCATATCAACAGGGCACAGCCCCTTTGCAAGATCGCGTGCCTGATTCAGGGATTGATTTACCAGAATAATAATCTCATTTACATCCGATGATTCTTCCAGACCTTTATCCTCAAGTTTGAGTTTCAGTATTTCACTTTTAAAGGCGATCCCTGCAAGATGCTGCCCTAACCCGTCATGCAGATCCTGTCCTATTCTGTTACGCTCTTTTTCACTGTCGTTAAGAACAATTTTTTCAAGCCTCTTGCGTTCAGTAATATCAATGCCAACGAATAAAATAAAATCAAGCCCTCCATCCTTTTTAAATACAGGTTTCCCGTGCCATTCTGCCAGAATTTCAAATCCGTTCGGTGCAGCAAGAGTGCATTCAAACTGTAAAAAGTCACCGGCTTTATACATGGATATGATTTTCATAATTCTGTTGCGCTCGGAATCCGGAAGAAAATTTTCAAGAAAATTTTTCCCTATCACATCAGGCAGAGTATATCCGAAAGTATTCAGCAGAGCTTTTCCCATTTCGAGGATATTTCCTCCCTCATCAAGAGCAATATAATATGCAGGCGAGGCATCATTCAGGCTTTTAATAAAATCTCTCTCTTTAATCAATTTCTTCTGTGATTTGGAAAGTGCCATGGTCCTTGCAGCTACCTTTTCCTCGAGCAGATCCTTTTCACGTCTGAGCTGGTCCTCTGCTGTTTTTATCCTGAGCATAACCTTGATCTGCGCGATCAATTCTGTTTCATCAATCGGTTTTGTCAGAAAAGCGTCAGCTCCGAGATCAAGCCCTCTAATACGGCTTGCTGTATCAGTTTTAATTGCAGTGAGAAGAATGATTGGTATATGTTTTGTAGATTCATTTGCCTTGAGCCTGCGGCATACTTCGAATCCGTCCATATCAGGCATCTTGACATCAAGTATAATAACATCCGGCATTTCAGTTTGCGCCATGTCAATTCCGTCAGGTCCGTTCTGGGCAGTTACAACAGTGCATTTTTTTATAAGATTTTTCAGCAGAGCTGATATTGTAATAAGGTTATCTTTCTTGTCATCAATGGCCAGTATTTTATTCATGACGCTTCACCACCCACTGTTTAATCGTATTAATAAATAAAGTAATATCAAAAGGTTTCGCCAGATACGCATCACAGCCTGTCTCAAGAATTCTTTTCCTGTCTGTTTCCATGGTTAGTGCAGTCATAGCAATGACAGGTATGCTGCAGGCTTTTTTGTTGTCTCTGATACGTTTTACAACCATAAAACCATTCATCTGAGGAAGCGCCATATCGAGCAGTACAAGATCAGGAAGCTTTTTCAAAACCAGCGCAAGACCGGTTTTGCCATCCAGCGCTTCAATAATACGATAATCCTTTTTTAAAATTACCTTGATTGTTGTCAGATTATCCGGGTCATCTTCTATAACGAGCACCAGAGGTTTATTTCCATGTCTATTTTCAATTTCTGTTTTTCCTATTGGATGCAGTTCTGAATTTGCTATTTCTGCATCTATATTTTTCGATAGCACAGGAAGTATAACTGAAAAGACCGATCCATATCCGAGTTTGCTTTCAGCTGAAATTGACGCATCTATAATCCTTGCTGCTTTTTTTGCTATTGCAAGACCAAGGCCGGTTCCTTCATATTTTTTTGAAAGCCGACCTTCAATTCTCCCGAACTCTTCAAAAATTTTCAGAAGATCATCCTTGTCAATGCCTATCCCTGTGTCTTTAACAGTAACCTTGACATCAGAATCCTGTGCAGAAACAATTACCGACACTCCGCCTTTTTCAGTGAACTTTACTGCATTTCCGATTATATTCTGAAAAATTTTATAAAGCATAACCTCATCAGATTCAATTTCAATCCCGCCGGCAAGCACTTTCAGGCTTATGGAAATCCCTTTTTCCTCAGCAATCTGTTCATTGTTTTCAATTATGGTGTTTAATACCGATTCCAGATTGATTTTTTTTATTTTCAGTTCAATCCTGCCGGCATCTATTTTAGAGAAATCTATGATATCATTAATCAGCGAAAGAAGAATCCGCCCGTTTCTTTCTATCACTTCAAGATATGAAAATTCTTCAGACGACAGGCGCTCTTTAGCCTGAAGCTGAAGCACCCGGGAAAGCGAGAGAATTGAATTCAATGGAGTTCTGAGATCATGGCTCATACTGGAAAGAAAAGAGCTCTGTATGCTCCCCTGCCGTTTAACAGAAGGTTTCTTTTTTGAACCGATCTTACTCTTGCCCAAAAATTTCCCTCCAACGGAAATTAATATTATAAATACCGTAAATCAATGAGCTCAATTTCAGATATACGGCATCAGCTTGTATGATTAAAAGACATCAGGAAATAAAAAATCAGGTTTTATTTTTATCAATACTTATTTTAATAATATATAATACATTATACAGATTTGTAATTCCTCCGACAAACCTTTCCTTTATCATCCCCTTGGGTACAAGATCAATAACTGTTTTAATTTCATTCAGCCTGCTGGACACTGTATCATAATATCCGGTCATGCCTGCATGTCCTACAGCTGCGATCATTTTAAAAATTAAATCAGCAGTTTGAGCAGGATTAAAAAATATAGTTCTGAAATAATTTTTCATTTCCGGAGGAAAATCACGGATAACTTTTTCCAGAACGCAAATTCTCACAATCTTATAGCCAATCTGAACCTGTTCCGCGTTTCTATTGCTGATAGTGTCCGGGTAAATTTCAAGATAAGTACTGCCGATATCATGCATATCCTCAGCTGTAAAAGAAAAATTTCCTTCAAGATTCACTACTTCTTTTCTGAATGATTCAATATCATTATTCTTTGAGAATATATCAGCTATACTTGAACTCATCACAACACCCGACTGATTTGGATTATATCTGCCGCCACTTTTTCTTTTAAAATTCTAAAAACCACAACGCACATTAAAAATCAAAATCTAAAACGGAAAAAGGAATAATCTGAATGTTTATTATCAGGGCAGCAGTTTTCTTATAACTGAAATCATTGAATCCGGATTAACCGGTTTCTGGAATACTCCATTATAACCGATATAGCTGAGATCAATATTATTCGCTGTGGCATCACCTATACTGCTAAGGAGAAACAAAGGAACATCTTTGCTTGAGTTTCTGATTTCTTTGGCAATATGCACGCCTTCATCAATATGTTCCATCATCATGTCGCATAGGATAAGATCAGGCTTCTTTGTTTTATAAAGTTTCAGCCCTTCCTTACTGGTTGAAGCAGTAAGCGTATCATAACCGTTCGCCTCGAGAATAACTTTCATTGAATCAAGAATATCAACATCATCATCAATAACTAATACCAATTTTTTGCTCATGATTTAACTCCTTTAATAAATTTTTTAAATACTCTTGGATTATTAAATTACACCTTATATATAGTACAAAAAGAGAGCTTATGTAAATAGGTAAAAAATCATTAATCTTAATAGGTGTTTACACCCAGACAGAACCAGATAATAGTTCACTTAAAATTAATAAAAAACCAAGCATAATATTTTTGTTAACTCAATAAAATTTAGTCAATCAAAAAACTGATATGCATAGAAAAAGCCTTTTCATCGTCTCTTCTCATTTACTAAAATATGAAAAGAAGCCATTGAATGATTTATTCGGTTTTGTTCAATTTAATGGAATGTTTATAATATTCAAACGGCGGAGGTGATATTTCAAGGCTCTTTATTATAATTTTTCTTGCCCAGCGTCTTTCAGTAAATTCGCAGAGATCTTTAATATTTCTTCCGGATAGCCCGTCAGCTCTTTCACCTAAAACCGCGCATTCTTCTGGAGTTAATGTTTTTGCGTAACCGGAGAAAATTGCAGCCCTTTCCACAGAAACAGGAAGAGGAAATGTAATCGTCTGATCAAATCTGCTGATAAGGGCGTGATCCAGATCACCCCGTCTGTTGGTAGCTCCGATTGTTATAATATTTTCCGCAGCATCAATACCGTCAAGTTTCCGCAGAAGTACAGAAAGAACGCGCCTCGTAGCTTCGAACATATTCTGATCTCTTGATCCGGCAAGGGAATCAATTTCGTCGAGGAATATAATCGCGCCGCCCATATCCTCGCATGCGTCAAATATCTGAGCAAGGTTCTGCGAAGACTGGCCGTACCATTTTGACATTATTGATTCAATCGGCACATATACAAGAGGTATGCTCACTTCACCTGCAATAACCCTCGCGGCTGTGGTTTTCCCAACTCCAGGAGGCCCGTCAAAAAGTACAGCTCTCGGTCTGTTGCTCTCAAAAACGGTCCTGGTCAACTTTGCAATGGCATCATAAACATCAGGATTTTTCAGAGGCATTATTACAGATTCGCGGATTTTTCTTTTTACTTCGTCATATCCTGCTATGTAGTCCCATGTAGGGCAGCCATCTGCTGAAATTACTGAAGCTCCCAACTGACGAAGCCTTGATTCAGGATCTTCCTTGATGGAAGAAAAAGATCTTTTAAAAAGTTCGATAACAATATTGACTTCTTCCTGGGAAAAACTCCCTTTTTTTGAAATTTCCATCTTTGAAGAAACAATGCAGAAAATATCAACCTTCAGATTATCAAGCATTCCGTCGCTTTTAAAAATATTTTTATTCAGAGCCTGAAATGAATAATGCCCGTTATCAAATGAAACAATGCGTATATTTTCAATATGCTTTTTTATTATATCAATATAATCATACAGCATATTGTCAGTCAGAGAAGGAATTGGAAATGAAATCTGCGTGCTGCCCTTCTCAAATGAAATTTCCGGAAGAGATGTATTATGCAGCAGACGTGCAGAGTCTAAATAAACCGACAGGCCTTTCTCAACCTGTTCCTTCATCCTGTCATACGATATCAGATTTTCTTCGATCATTTATTCTTTACCTTTCTAAATTATCGGTCATCGAGAATACCGACAGCCCGTAACGAGATGTGGTCATCGAGTAGCCCGAATGGGCGTACTGAGATGCGGTCATCGAGTAGGGCGACAGCCCGTACCGAGATGCTGATCCGAATCCATTACGCATGTAGCAAGTATGCCGCCTCTGATGTTATAAACTGTTTCAATCCTCAAATATACCGGATTGAGTAGCTTTGAAATATCATTATAAATTCTGTTTGTTGCAGCTTCCTGGTATATGCCTACATTTCTGAATGAAATAAAATAATATTTCAAAGACTTAAGTTCAATTAATTTGCCTGACGGGATATACCTGATTGAAACAAACGCTATATCAGGCAATCCTGAAAACGGACAAACTGCGCTGAATTCCTCTGTTTCATAAGTTATTTCCTGCGGATTCCCCGCATAATCAATAGTTTCAAGAAAATCATTTCTGATGCTATCTTCACTTTCGTGATTGAATATTTTTCCTTCAGCTTCCGGCATAATTTCACCTGTTATTTTTATTCTGTCATTCCGGTTTTGCAGCTTCAATTCATGCAAATACCGGTTTTGCGCCCTCGGGTGAATCTCTTATATTATATATTCTCTGTGAGATTCCCGCCTTCGCGGGAATGACAGGACATATTCTATTTTAATCGTTAACTACTTTAACTAAAACTGACAATCTGATCTTCATTTATTGAAAATTTTTCCGAACAGTCAGAGCAGAGATACTCACCCGGCTCTTTTATTTTTATCAGAGACCTGCATTTAATGCATTCTATTATTACAGGATTTTTAAAAACATTGGAACTGATTCCGGCAGATGTACTTTCCGGTATTGCATCATCAGCAGAATTACCGGATAAAATTTCAGGATTTGGTTCCCTTAATTCAATCTGCCTGTCTATCATCTGCATTGCTTCAATGCGTGACTGTGCAAATGAAAAAATTTTTTCAAAGCCCAATATTGTAAAAAGAGATTTGATTTCATCCGGCATATTTATAATCATAAAAAAACCATTTATGTTTACAATCTTTTTCTGCACAAGAATAAGAACTCCTATGCCTTCAGATGCAACATATTCCAGCTTTCCTGCATCAAAAATAATAAACCGGATATTTCTCGATATAGTTTCGTTTATATAATCTTCGAAATCAGGGCTGCTGCTGCTGTCAAGCGGCCCTGAAATTTCAAGAAGTACGGCCCTGCCGTCAAGTATATCTGTATGGCTGATAAATAACATCATGAAACCTTTTTGGAAAGAGGAATAGGATCTTTTATCTGACGGTTAAGAGATAGAGGTTCATCTTTCATAACAGGTATGGTTTTTCTTTCCTTCTGACTATTGAAATCGGAATCATCATCTATTTCAGCAAGAACTTCAATTGAAATAATATTTTCTTTTTCCGAGGAGGTTGCAGTATCCTCAACCTTCAGTGATTTGAAATTTAAAATTTTTGCATTGCTTTTTTCATCCTCATAATTCGTTTCTTCAAGAAGTTCAATATTATTTTCTATCTTTTCTTTTGCAGCAGGATCAGTGCTCTCCTCTCTTAATTTCATTGTTCTGGACTCAATCATTCTGTATCTTACAAAAATTATAATTGAAATAATAATTGAAATTGAAAATGAAGCAGTAAGAGCGATAAATAAAATGCGGTAGGTTTCCGCTATATGTGTTTTAATAACTCCATAAATTCTTTCTTTGCTGATAATAAAACCAACAGAACCAACTGGTTTCTTTTTATTAAACACAGCCCTGACAACAATCCAGCCGGATTTATCAACATCCTCATATAAATATTTTTTTATAAGCATACGGTCGTCCCTTTCAAACGGAACATCTTTGCCTATATAATTGTAATTCTCAAAAAAAACTTCCGTTGAATTTTTCTTAAGAGGCTTGAAAATTGTATCAAGGTTATACAGAAATTCATCATTAGCAATGTTGCCCTCAAGATTTTTTTCAGCATCTTTATTGGAATGAACAATTATTTTCCCGTTCGGCAAAACAAAGAATGCCTCATCAACAGTATTTTCTTTTAGTTTTTCCTGAAAAAGTTCCCTGAGATTCTTGAAATTTTTTGTTTTACTGCTTAAATCTGCCAGGCTTGAAAATCCCTCAGCCATTGTTATGCAGTAATTTCTGGTGTAATTTTCAATATCAGAAATTCTTTTTTTCCCTGTATGTACAAAATAAGCTGATACAGAAACAATTACTGCTGCAGACTGAATAATAAACAGCATCAGAAATATCCCTACAGGAAAAAATACCTTGCGAAACTTTTTTATTGTTTTATCCATAATCCATACCAGGTAAGTTTATAAAAAGCCTATACGGATATTATCGGAAAAATTTATTTATATTTATATAAAAAATCAGAGCATTTTTTATCAAACTTTCTGCCAGCTCCGCAAACTAATCTGCCATCCCCGCTCATGCTTTGGCTTAGCTCAGCACAAGTGCGGGGATCCATTTTTATTTCAGAAAATCATATCTGAATAATAAAATCTATTTTTTAATAAAATCCTGGATTCCCGCCTGCGCGGGAATGACAGCGACTGTATTTTCAAACTACTTCAGTTTTTTTATCTTGTCGAATAATATATGCCGCCTGATTATGACTTATTATTAATTCAATATACAGGAATACCATGGCTGAAAATAAAGAAGAACTGCTTGAAATATGGGACTGGGATACCGGACGACCAACAGGAAAATCTGTTGAGAGATCATACGCCCATAATAACGGAATTGCTCACGAAGGAGTTCATTTGTGGATCATTCGAGGCGACTTTAATTCCCGTGAAATACTGCTTCAGAAACGCTCCGGCAACAAAGATCAATTCCCGGGTTTTCTTGATATTACTGTAGGCGGCCATGTTCCGTTCGGCTTATCTGAGAACAAAATTCAAAAAGAAGCTTTTGAGGAAATCGGAATAATGCCTGATGATAAATCAATGATTGATCTGGGTTTTTACAGATATGAAGAAATCATGGACAACATGCATCATCGTGAATTTCAGCATATCTATGTTTTACATGACAACAGAAAACTTTCAGAATACAAATTCAATGACGGTGAAGTAAGCGCAATCTGCTCAATTGCGCTTGAGGATCTGGAAAAAATGCTTATTGAAGATTCGGTAATTCCGGCTGAAATTTTCGATGGTAAAAAAACATGGAAAACAGCCATTGGAAAAAAGGACATCCATCCCCTGCTGTTCGCCCCTTCCATGACAGAATATATAAGAATTGTTATTGACGCCTTTAAAAAGAAATTTGATTCTTTGAGAAAATAAAATTTAAGAGGATGCAGATGATTGACACGAAACTTCTTGAAATTCTTGCCTGCCCGGCCTGTAAAGGCGACGTGGAATATGATCTTAAAAATGAAAGAATCAACTGTATTGATTGCAGAAAATCATATCCTGTCAGAGAGGGAATTCCAATAATGCTGATTGAGGAATCAGTGGATTTGAAAGAGAAATAGAAAGTTTTTTTCTTTGACAAATAACAGGTACAATCATACAGAGTATGATGCATTCATATCTGATAAAAAAAAACAAAATCAAATAATCAGGACGGATCAATATGTCTAAGACGAACCCAAAATCGCTTGTTCTAAAAATTGGAGGGTATTTACTCATAGGTTTTTTTACCCTGATAATAGTTATTTCTTTCGGCATGCCGGATTTTATCTCAAGATTCAGCCTTGATCAGTCAACCGTCGCTGTAGTAAACGGAGAAAAACTGCATGTATACGATTTTCTCAGATACAGGGATAATATTTACAGACAATACGGCAGAAATGAAAAAATGGATCCTTTCATTCTTACGCAGTTTATCGGCGAATATCTGATTGTACAGGAAGGTGCAAAAAACGGATTTGAACCAACTGATGATAGAATCGCAAACTATATAAAAAGTATACCGATCTTCAAGAATCCTAAAACAGGCGCATACGATGGCGATGAATTCAAGAAATTTCTCCAGGGAAATAAATTTACATTCGGGGAATTCAATAAAATTCTCAGACGTGATTTAGTTAAAGAGGATTTTCTCCATTATCTGAGAATGGGTGCTGCAGTATCTTCAGAAGAAATTTCATTTAACCAGCTTTCATCAAATGGAAAAATTAAAATTAAATACGCATTTATTTCAGGAGAAGAATTGAAAAAAAGATCAGCTGATAAAATTGCTGTTACAGAAAATGAAGTAAGCAGCGAGATGACAAAAAATAAAAGCGAACTCAAAGACCCTAAAACAGACAAGGCAAGAATCAGACAAAGGCTGATAGATACAAAATTTAATGCTGTAAAAAAAGATCTTATTAACAGTCTCACAGCTCTTGCAGAAAAAAAAGCCTCATTCAACGAATCTTCAGCGTTGCTCAATGGAACTGTAAAAATTACAAAAGAATTTTCTATTGGTGCTCCTGTTCTTGATGATTCAAATGAATCGCAGCCGCTAACCCAGATTGAAAATTCAAAAATTTTCAGAGAGCAGTTTCTATCTCTTGAAAACGGCATAGTTTCCGCTCCAATTGAAGCAATGAACGGCATTTATATTATTACGCCTGAACTGAAAGATTTTAAATCAGAAAATCTCAAAGATGAAGAAAAAATCAATCTGACAAAAAAACTTGAAAATCAGAAAATTAATGCTCTTACTCAAAATCTGCTGGCATCACTTATGGAAAAATCAAAGATTGTAAAAACAAAAAATTTAGATAAAAACTGATTGATTTAAATTCAGTATAATATTATCATGTTGCATAATATAAGAGCTTAATTTTATCTTTCTGAGAAATTTCTCTTTGTCAGGAATGAATGAGATAAACCGGTTTCTTTTTATGCACAATATAGAACAAAGGAGAACATAGGTTCAATGAATATTAATGCCGAATATGTAAATCCGTTTCTTGAAGCTGCAAGCGCTGTTTTTAAATCAATCCTCGGGGTGGATTTAAGACGGGGCAAACTTGTAATAAAAGAAAGCCCTTCTCCTGGACTTGATGTTGCAATAATAATCGGTATTACGGGCGGAGTAACTGGCGAAGTTGTATACAGCATGAGCTACAACATGGTTTATAAAATAGCAGACATTCTTGCACCTGGAATGTCCGAGCAGCAGATAAAACAGGAATATAAAGATATAGTGGGCGAGCTTGCAAATATGATAACAGGTAATGCAATGAATCTTTTTGCATCAACAGGCAAGGCAATAGATATCACAACTCCTACAGTAGTTGAAGGAAAAGACTTCACCATTACAATGATAAAGCAGACCACTCTTGGAATTAACCTCTACAGCCCTATGGGTCAGCTTGAAATGAACATCGCCTTAAAATAAATATTCCATTTATCATGGACAAACGTGTTTATTCAGAAATTGTAATTAACGCACCGGTTAAAATTGTATGGGAAATTATTACAGATTTTGAAAAATATAATGAATGGAATATTTTCACTCCCAGAATTACTCTAAAAAACAAAAATTTCCAAACAGGCGCAGAATTCGATCTCGACTGCCGGTTGACAGACAAAGAATATTTAAAAAATGAGCACGAATGCATTCTTGAAATAAATTCAGATGACTATAGTTTCTGCATGGGAACTTCAAGAACCAAAGGCAGGCCTGGAATACGCAGTTACAGATGGCAGATTTGCGAAGTTGTTTCATCAGATCAAACGAGATATATTAATCATGAAAGATATGAAGGTCCGCTTGCACCGGTTGTCAGATTCCTATACGATAAAAAACTTTCAGCTGCATTTAAACTATTCTGTATAGCTTTAAAAAAACGCGCTGAAGCAAAATTTGCTGCATCAAAAAAATCCTATATAAGTTTAGATACAGCTGACCACGAGCTTTCATCAATTAAATAATCACCGAAAACAGAAGGAGCTTCTTTCTGCAGAACTTTCAGCATTTCAAGACAAACACGCCTGATCTCCCACTGGGCGCTCTTATCAAGCCTTAAATTAAAAACAGTTCTGAACTCCCTGAAATTTGCCGAGAATACTATTTCGCTTTCCAGCGCATTTGGAAGAATAAACCTGGAATCCTGTTTTTTGATTCCGCACTCCCTGAGTTCGTGATATGTTTTTCTTGCATGCTCCATGTATTCTATATAAATTTCAAGAGCCTTTTCATTTTCTTTTATTTCAGGAGGAACAATAAAATTAAATTCCGACTCATCAACATACCTCTGGGACTGCTGCGAAAAACTGGCAAGCCTGTGCCTCACAATCTGATGAGTAAAAGATCTTGAAGCTCCTTTAATGCGAAATGACGCTGCAGCATGTTCAAGAATTGAATGGTGGCCGTTTATAATGCTTCTTCTGATAAAATTTGTCTCACTGTCGCCGGTAATTTTATCAAGCGAAAGATAGCAGGTTCTGCCTGCTTCTTCAATTAATTTTTCCGAGTTAGGCGTGATAGCCAGCAGTTTAACATCCGGTGAATAAATTTCCATTATATTATCATTCCTTTCTTTTTAATATAAAAAAATGGCATATTTTTATTTTACTCTTTCAGTACTGAATAACTTTGGTTTTACAAAACGATCTATAAGAGGCACAAATGCATTCATTATCAGAATAGCAAAGCAGACACCATAAGGATAACTGCCGTAAAATCGGATAAAGAAAGTCAGCACACCGCAACCGGCAGCGAATATCAACTTGCCATTTCCTGTTAAAGGAGTTGTAACAGGATCTGTTGCCATAAAAAAAGCACCAAGGAACAAGCTTCCGGAAAAAACATGGTAGAGTGCATAAAACTGCGCTAAAGAATTACCTGATAAAGCATAGTATAAATACGATATTATACCAACTGTTCCAATATAAACCGCTGGTATCTGCCAGAAAATAACTTTTCTTGCAATTAAAAAAATTCCGCCAATTAAAATCAGCAATACGGAAATTTCGCCAACTCCTCCTCTGAAATTTCCGAAAAAAAGTGATTTTAGCATATCTGCTGAAAATAATGTATCATAGAGCTGTTCTATTTTAAAATTATTTCCAAGTATAAGTTCAGGTCCTGTTTTTAAAGATGCTGAAGATGCTGTTTTCGAAAATGCCTCCATTGCAGGAACTGCAAGATCAATTCTGTTAATAATATCTGTTTTAAAAGCATTCATTCCATCGTACTGATACCATTTCGTTGTCATAAACGCAGACCAGAATAGCATCATTGCTGCTCTTGCAGTAAGAGCAGGATTAAATAAATTAAATCCAAGACCTCCGAAAAGCTGCTTTACAAAAATTATAGCAAATACTGCACCTGCCGCAGATATCCAAACCGGAGCTTCAGGCGGAACATTCATTGCTACAAGAAGACCGGTAACAGCTGCTGAACCGTCCGGAATTGCAAGAGGTTTTTTCATTACAAGCTGTATTACAGCTTCAGCAATCATAGCTGACAGTACAGATGCCGTCATAATATAAACTGCATTTAACCCAAAAGTAATTCCGGCAAATACTGCTGAAGGTAAAAGTGCAGCAGCAACAGTCCACATAATAAATCTTACTGACTCAGCAGATTTAATGTGAGGCGCATATGATATTGCAGAAAGATTTTCCTGTTCAGCATATTTCAGATAATTTTCAGTTTGAACGGGCATATCCCTCTTTGAATTCCTATTATTTGTTTAATCTCTGCTGAGTAAGCATAATAAAATAACTTAACTGCCTTCTTGACGGACAGGAGTAAGAACATGATCCGCACTGGATGCAGTCAAACGGATTTAAAAGTGCCGCTTTATCGAATCTGTTGTTTTCATATGCTTTTTCTATATTGCAGGGAATAAGACCCATTGGGCACACATCAACACATTTTCCGCATCTAATGCAGGCTGACGGTTTGTCTTCGTTTATTTCTTTTTCCGACAGAAACATTACACCTGCGGTGCTTTTCACTATCGGGAAATCATGCGAATCCACGCATTGTCCGCACATTGAACTTCCCATGACAATTCTTGCAGGCTTGCCTTTAAGCCCTCCGCACTCTTCAATAATATCTGAAATGCGGGTTCCAATTCTAACTTTATAATTCCCGGGTCTTGAAATCATATCACCTGAAACAGTTATGAATCTTTCAAACAAAGGCTTGCTGTATAACACAGCTTCCCTGAGCGCAAACAACGCACTGACACTCATGACAGCTGCGCCAATATCAGCAGGAAAGCCTTTTGATGGAACTTTTCTGCCGGTTAAAGTATAAACTAAAAGCTTCAAATCCCCCTGCGGGTATTTCGCTTTAACAGCTTTTATCTGGATAGATCCGCTTAGCTGCAGTTTATCAATTTCATTCTGTAATGATTTAACAGTCTCAGGTTTATTTTTTTCAATTCCGATAATTGCTTTTTCAACGCCAAGGGTTTTCATGGCAATTTTAATGCCTTCAATTATTTCCGGGGGGAATGTTTTCATTAAAACATCTTCGCAGGTTATATACGGATCGGTTTCAGCTCCATTAACAATCAGCACCTCAACTTTTTTATCATGTTGAAGATTTAATTTAATATCAGCATGATATGTGTCTCCGCCAAGACCGGCAATCCCTGCACTTTCTATTTTGGAAATAATTTCTTCTTTAGTTAAATTCTCCCAGCTGGAAATTTCAGTCCTGGGATAGGATGTTCCGAATGATCCGCCAGCCTCAATTACAATAACTGTCTGATCCGCGTAAATATTCGGTGATTGTTTAATTTCTATCACTCTGCCGGGAATGGAAGAGTGAACATTTGAACTTGAGCTGCCGTGTGCAGCTGCAATCAATTGCCCCTCTGTTACAATATCACGGACTTTAACCGCTATTTTTGCAGGGGCGTCTGTATGCTGCTGGATTGGAATATAACAAAACTGAGGTATTGGAAGATTACTGAAATTTATATTTTCAGTAATCTTCTTTTTTCCACGAGGATGAATTCCTCCCGAAAAAGTTGAAAACATGACTAGATATCCTTGGTTGAATATATCTCGTCTTTTATCGGAAGTTCTTTCCTTAAATTTTTAATATACGGAAACAGTTCTCCGCATTCTGTATAGAATTCACAGTCTTCAATTATACGTCTTGCCACTGTAAAATATTTATACAGTTTCTCTTCACTTGATCTTTTAACCCATTTCTTCTTCAGACATTTAACCCTTAGAACAAATCTGTCTGGTTCAGATTCGTATTGTCTAATAACAATACAGTGCTGGCAGTTAGCGCAGAAAATCTTTTCTTTGACCATTAAGACTCTCCTTAAAAAATATTGCGGATTTAAATTATATATTCAAGCTTGTAAAAAAACTTTAATATTTACAGTAATAAAATATTTGTATCCCTAATGAAAAAAGTGAGTTTCACACATTACCGGTTTTCGGATGAAAAAACATAATTAATGCATTAAATAAGTACGGAAATTAGAGAAAAATCCGCAATTTATCAATAAAAAACCCACCCCGAAAACAGTCAAGCTGTTTTTTATAATTAAGTCATTAATGATAAGAAACATCAACTTCAATTAAATTGCAAGAATAGAACGCGGATGACGCGGATTGTTTATGATTTAATAAGATTTAAAAAAATATAAGGATTATTTTTTAAAGGATTGAATGATGGCTATTTTTATCTGCGATCATCATAATCATCCGCGTCATCCGCGTTCTATTATTAAATTCCGGCAAATTACCAGATAACTTCCCAGTCGAAATTGCGGATCATACTGTCTTTACTAACCAGAGGATAGCCTGTGAGTTTACAGGTTGCATAGATGAGTCGATCGTGAAGTTCCAATCCATTATATTTACTTGCTTCATTTAAAACATCAATATTCAAATCATAGACAAGAAAAAAAGTTTTTCCCTGAATAAACGATATGATTTCATGAAAATTGTTTTCTATTCTTTTTTTTTCGGATAAATGCAATATTTCTGCCAAACAAATTACTGGAATAATTATTTCACTTTTTTCAGCATCAAGTATGGCATATTTTGCTTTTTGTGATAGTTTTTTCTCATTTGATAAATACCAGATGAGGGCGTGTGTATCTAAGACCGTTCCCATATTTTTTTTGCGTCCTTGATTTCTTCATCAGTAAAATCAAATTTACCATTTAAAGCACCCATGGCACTTATATTCGATTTAGCAGACATTTCTTCATCAATGAATGTGATTATAACCTTTTTATAATCCTTGAATGGTACTGGTTCGAGTGGTTCAACTCTGCCATTGCTGTATATGCCTTTTACGGATAACATTTCACACCTTTTATAATCAATATCCTTAAACTAATATTTAAATAATTTATTGATCAAAGAAGACTTATTGTCAAGAATAAATCTCCCTTTCAGAAATTTAAAAAAACCCGCCATTACAACAATGAAAAAGAAATAGATCACGGATGACACGGATTATTATGATGATCACGGATAAAAAAATCATTTAAAAAATCCGCGTCATCCGTGTTTTCCGTTTTATCCGTGTTATATCTTTGCTTTAATAATACAAAAAAAATAAAAATGAAAACAGATATTTTAATACTCTTTACCCTAAAAAATCTTAACAAATCATAAACAATCCGCGTCATCCGCGTTCTATTGTTAAATTCCGGCAATTCAGCTATTTTTTAAATAATGAAGATTTTTTAATGTTTAAGAGGTATGCTTAAATATGCAGTTGTTTGATTGGATTCAGGAATTATTTTAAATACTATATCTTTTATTCCGATATTTTTAAGAATTATTGAAACCAGAACAAGACCAAGACCTGCGCCTTCTTCAGAAGTTTCTTCATCCATTGCTTCAAAATATTCTGCAATATCAGCGCAATCCATTGCTGATGTCATTTTTTTAAAAACACGCTTTTTTTCAACTTCAGTCATTTTCACAGGATTGGTAATAGTTATAATAAGTGTCCCGTCAATCACCTGAATTATCATTTCTGCCATAATGCCGAATTCTTTTGCGTATGAACCGAGATGCTCAGCTTCATTTCTGGCAATTTCAAGCTTGAACAGTTTTAAAGCCATGTCATAGTCAAGCATTGAGCTTGCATCCTGATTATAATAGCCTTCAAAATAAATATTTTTAAAATTTGCTTTCACAGCGTTTACAAGAAGTTCTTTTACACAGGTGTATAATGCGGGGAGAAGATCAATTCTTGTGTACAGTTCAAGTATAAATCCAAGCACCTCTTTAAGCTTGAACTCAATATTCTTGCTTACTGTATAAGCCAGAATTTTTATTTTTTTATTATTTCTAACTGCCTGTTCAAGTTCCATTCTATCATCCTAAAACTTAGACTATAATTTAGCGTGCAATTAAATATTGCAATCAAAAAAAACAAACCATATGCAAATATCATGCTTGACAATTTTCAATAGTTATATATTTTGTTAACTAAATGGTTAGTTACTGAAATTTTCAGAAAGGTCTCTTATGTCTGATAATACAAATACTGAAATAAAAATTAAAAATGCTGCAATTTTCGAATTTGCTCATTTCGGGCTTGCCGGCGCACGGGTTGACAGAATTGCAAAAAAAGCAAAGGTCAACAAGGCTATGATATATTATCATCATAAAAGCAAGGAAAAGCTGTATGAATCAATAATTTCTGAAGCTTATGATAATTTTTTCCAAAACATATTCATAGATACTCCTACTGATTTAAAACCTGATATTCATATGGAAAATATTATTAAAAAGCTTCTCTCCAAAACAAGCGAACTGGATATACTATTCTTTCAGATTTTTTTAAAAGAAATTGCAGACGGAGCAAAATACATTAAAAAACTTGTTCTTCAGCCTTATATTCTTCCAATGATAGCGACAATACAAGGCCTCATCAAAAAAGGAAATAATGAAAAAATTTTCAACAATACTGACCATCTTTATGCTTTCATGCCTATTGTAGGATCAGTTTTAATATTTAATATTATAAGATATATATCCAAAGGATCTGACATGGAAAAGATATTTTTCTCAGACAATTATATAGAAAAATTTACAGAGAATATTCTGGATATTTATATGAACGGGATTCTCGTACGTAAGGAGGAAAAATGAAAAAAATATTTCTGATATTATTTTTTGCAGCTTATTCTTTTTCAGCAATATCTATCAAAAACCTGAATTCTTTATCAGCTGCAGAATCAAGTCTGAAAAAAATAAATCTTCATACAGCAATCGAAATCGGACTGAAGAATAATCATGACTATAAGATAGCTCTGCTAAAACAAAAATCTGCAAAAGAAAAAATTAATGCTGTCTGGGGACAGCTTCTTCCGGTTATTGAATCCGAAGTTTCTGCAACAGGACAGTTTGCCGAAAGCGGTCTGCAAAAATCGACTGACGGCATGTACGATGTCAGGATTCTTCAGGCAAGATTTGGTATAAACCCCGGAGTTTTTGCAAACTCGCTGCTGTTTTCAAGAAAAGCGTACCAGGTATCAACTGAAGATCTTAAAAAAATCAAAAGCGAAACAACAACTTCAATTATAAAAAGCTATTTCTCGGTAATTGTTGCATCTGAAATGGTATCATTACGCCAGGAAAATATCAGGCTTCTGAAAGAAAATCTCAAAGATATAGAAAATATGTTCCGAACAGGCAGTGTCCCTAAATTTGATCTTCTCCAGGCGCAGGTGCGAGTCAAGGCTGAAGAGCCGGCTCTGCTCGAATCTGAAAATAACTATAGAACTGCAGTTGACATCTTCAATTACAATCTCGGTTTAAACGAACCTGTTTATGCATCTGATGAAACTGAAATCAATTCAGAATTCAGGCTGCCTGAAGGAACAGCAGATGAAGCACTGACAAGGCTGATTGTTACTGCAATGAAAAACAGACCGGAAATTATTCAGATTAAAATCAAGAAAGAGATGGCCGGATATATGAAAAACATGTACAACTCTTACTGGATATGGCCGACATTTTCCGTTGCCGGAAATATTGGATATACAAAAAATCTTTATAAAACAGATGATACTTTATCTGCACAGAATCAGGCAATGATAAGCAGTCTCCAGGGAACAACCGCATGGCAGAACAACTGGCAGATACGTGCTGCAGCAACATACAGATGGAGCTCGCTCATTCCTGCTGACACAAACTGGGCAAATAAAAGAGATGAAAAAATAAAAATGGAACAGGCGGATGTTGAGCTGATTAAAATTCAGAGACTTGTGTCAATATCAATAAAATCCGGCTATTACGATCTTGTTACTGCACGCAAAACAATTATTTCTCACAGGGAAAATGTAGAAAAATCGGAAGAGGGTCTGCGTATCGCAAGAGAAAGTTTCAAAGCCGGAATTATAAAAAATTCAGAGCTTCTTGCATCGCAGCTTTCACTTGGTGAAGCTAAAGCTGGATATATAAATTCAGTAAATAAATACTATCTTGCTCTGGCAGATCTTCAGAGAGAAATCGGCCTTGATGATGAAAGCATAATTTTCGGAGGAAAAACAAAATGAACAAGAAAATGAAAATAATTCCAATAGCAATAGTAATAGTCTCCTTTACTTCTGCTGTTATATATTTTGATCTATTCAGGAATGATTTTAATGATAAAAAAAAGCTGAAAGGTTCAGGAACAATTGAAGTCACTGAAATAAATATCAGCACAAAGATTGCCGGCAGAATAATCAGCATACCTAAAGAGGAAGGTGAAGCAATTGAAAAAGGCGATCTGGCTGTTAAGATTGATTTTGATGAAATAAACGCACAGAAAAATTCAGCTGCAGCAAACCTTGCCAATGCAGGTAAAAATTTCAACAGAGTCAAGGAACTTTACAAAACAGGTTCCATTTCCAAAAGGGATTTCGACAATGCTGAAGCAACATACATTATGGCAAAAGCGAGCCTGGACAGAGTGAGCGCTTCAATGGAAAATGCCGTGATTTTTTCTCCTATCAGCGGAGTGATTCTTTCAAAGAATGTTGAGCCTGGTGAAACCGCTTTTCCTGGCACGCCGATTGTCACAATTGCAGATATTTCCAAACCGTGGATAAAAATATATGTACCTGAAAAAAAGATTGGTCTTGTAAAACTGGGACAAAAAGCTTACATTTATGTTGATTCATTTCCGGATAAACCGTTTACAGGCAAAGTAACATCCATTTCAAACAAAGCGGAATTCACTCCTAAAACAATTCAGACAAAAGATGAACGCGTCAAGCTGATGTTTGCCGTGAAAATTATAATTGAAAACAAAGAACATTCTTTAAAACCCGGAATGCCTGCTGATGCGGAAATTATTCTGGTTGAGAAAAAATGATTTCTGTTTCAAACATAGTAAAAACTTTCGGCAATATTAAGGCTGTTAATAATGTCAGCTTTGATTCCAATGGAGGTGAGATATTCGGAATTGTAGGCCCGGATGGCGCAGGAAAAAGCACACTGCTCAGAATGCTCTCAGCAATACTGCTTCCTGATTCAGGAACTATAGAAAAAAACGGTTCCGACATTTTTAAAAACTCATCTGCTGTAAAAGAAAAAATTGCATATATGCCGCAGAGATTCGGACTGTATGAAGATCTCACTGTTGAAGAAAATATTTATTTTTTTGGAAATCTTTTCAATGTTCCGAAAAATGAAATCCGCAAGCGGCTGACAAGACTATATGAATTCAGCAGACTCGGGCCGTTCAGTTCGAGAAAAGCCGGAGCGCTCTCAGGAGGAATGAAGCAGAAGCTCGGTCTTGCGTGTGCGCTTGTTCACTCTCCTGAACTTATTCTCCTTGATGAACCAACCAACGGGGTTGATCCTGTTTCAAGAAGAGAGTTCTGGAAAATACTGTATGATCTTCTTGGCGAAGGCGTAACAATTATTGTCACAACAGCATATCTCGATGAAGCAGAACGATGCAGCAGAATAGCACTGATGCACAATGGGAAATTCATACGAACCGGAAATCCTGCTGAGATCAGAAAAAGCATAAAAAAGAAAATGCTGAATTTTTCGGTTGAAGATCCTATCAAAGCAGGAGATATTTTAAAAAAACATGATTCACTCAGCAGCATGATACGGACAGGGAATTCATTAAAGTTTTTTACAGACAATACAGCTAAAACCGGCAGCATGATTAAAAATATTCTTGGAAAAAACAGAATTAAAATACACTCCATGAAAATCGAACCGCCATCGCTTGAAGACAGTTTTCTTGAAATTGTAAATACGGAGAATTCGATTGATTAAATCACTGGTTAGAATAGCCGCTATTGCGGATAAAGAATGGATTCACATCAGAAGAGATTTGAGAAGCCTCATTCTTGTAGTTTTTCTGCCGTTGTTCATGATTCTTCTTTTCGGTTACGCACTTTCAGTTGATGTCAAGAATGTAACGATTGCAGTCAATGATCAGGACAGAACGCATCTATCAAGAAGCTTCACTGAAAAATTCACCCACACAGAATATTTTAAATTTATAAAATTCGCCCGGTCAAACAAGGAAATAGACAGCCTGATTGATACAGGAATTATTACTCTTGCTCTTGTTATTCCTCCAAATTTTGAAAAAGATTTCAAAGCTGGAAAAGCTGCAAATCTTCAGGTACTGATAGATGGATCGGATTCAAATACAGCAACAATCGCACTCGGATATTTAAAAGGAATAACATTCCAGTTTAACAAGGAAATACAGACACAGGAACTTAAAAAAATAGGGATAACTGAAGTAAAGGAACCAATCGATATAAGGACAAGAGTATGGTATAACCCGGAGATGAGAAGCAGAAATTTCATTATTCCCGGAATAATTGTTCTTATACTTGCCATCATATCAGCATTAATAACTTCTCTGACAATAGCACGCGAGTGGGAAATGGGCACCATGGAAACGCTAATAACAACACCGGTAAAAGGATTTGAAATAATAACAGGAAAACTCATTCCATATATTTTTATCGGCCTGTTTAATGTATTTCTGGCTTTATCAGTAGGCTACTTTCTTTTCGATGTTCCGTTAAAGGGAAGTTTTTTTGAACTTTCCATGATATCAATTCTTTTTTTAATAGGCACATCCGGTGTTGGGCTTCTTGTTTCTGCACTTACAAAAAATCAGCTGCTGTCTGTTCAGCTGGCGAGCTTTATAACATACCTGCCATCATTCCTTCTTTCCGGGTTTATGTTTCCTCTTAAAAATATGCCTGCATTTATTCAATTCGTTACATATTTTATTCCAGCCAGATACCTTATAAATGTTTCAAAAGGAATTGTTCAGAAAGGAACCCCCTATTATATGCTCTGGACTGAAATTATTTTTCTCGGTATATTTGCTTTTTTAGTATTAACCATTAATCTTGCTACATTTAAAACAAGGCTTCCAAAGAAATAGGAACATATGAAAAAACCAATTCGATCATACATATTAAAAGCAATGATCCGCAAAGAAGCCAATGAGCTGAAGCGCGACTGGAAAATGAAACGAGTCCTGTTCGGAGCGCCGATTATTATGATTCTGCTGTTCGGATACGCAGTAAACAATGACGTAAAGGATATTTCGCTTTCAGTATTGGACAACGATAAAACGTCTTTGAGCAGATCCATTGCGGAAAAGTTCACCGCATCAGGATACTTTATTTTGCATTCAAATCTCGAATCACCCAAAGAGATAGATACCCTTATTGATTCAGATAAGGTTGAAGTATTTCTGAACATAGAAAACGGACTGACAAAAAAAATCAGATCCGGAAGGGACGCCACAGTTCAGATAATTCTCGACGGCGCTGACACGAGCAGAGCAGCTGTCATATCTGCATATGTGAATGAAATCATGAATGATATTTTTTTCAAACAGTTCTCGCAGAAAATAAAAATTGAAGTCCTGAGAAAATCTTCAATGAACATGACAGATGATAATGCTGAAACTCAGGATGGATTTAAAATAAAAAAAGGAATTGTTTTAAACGAGAGAATTTTTTTCAACCCGACATTAAAAAGCAGAAACTTTTTTCTGCCAGGCGTTATTGCCATGATAATAACGGTTGTAACAGTAATGCTTACTGCAATGTCTATTGTGAAGGAAAGGGAAACCGGCACTATAGAACAGATTGTAGTTTCTCCGATCAAGCCTGTAGAATTTATTCTGGGGAAAACCATGCTGTTTGCAATTATCGGACTAATTGATATTCTTGTTGTTTCTCTGATTACAATTCTCTGGTTTGAAATTCCATTTAACGGAAGTATAACTTTTCTTTTAGTCACAGGTTTTTTTCATATAATGACAGTTCTCTCTGTCGGAATTTTCATATCATCCATTTCAAAAACACAGCAGCAGGCAATGCTTTCGGTATTCCTTTTTATTATTCCTGCCATTCTCCTGTCCGGTTTTATTTTTCCAATTTACGCGATGCCTGAACCTGCTCAGATCATAACTTACGTAAATCCGCTCCGGTACTATATGAGCATACTCAGGGGAATTTTTCTCAAAGGCACAGGCATTGTGGAGCACTGGTCGGACCTGGTTGCCCTCATTGTATTCGGAGTGGTGCTGATAATATTCAGTACAAGAAGACTTTCAAGGAGACTCGGCTGATATGGAAAAGAAGTCGGATATATATGCTGAAGTAATTAAAGAAGATACAGTCCGGGTTGAAAATCTCCGGAAGGAATTTGGAGATTTTGTCGCAGTAAATGATATTTCCTTTTCAGTCAAAAAGGGAGAGATTTTCGGGTTTCTCGGACCTAACGGGGCAGGCAAAAGCACAACTATTAAAATGCTCTGCGGAATTTTAATGCCTGGCAGCGGTAAAGGCTCAGTAAACGGATTCGATATTATCAATGAACAGGATCAGATTAAAAACAGTATAGGATACATGTCGCAGAAGTTTTCACTATACGACGACCTTACTACAACAGAGAACCTTGAGTTTTTCGGAGGAATATACGGGCTTGATCACAGAACATTAAGACACAACATGAAAATGGTCATTGATCTCGCCGGGATCGGAGCCAGAAAAAACGACCTTGTAAAAATGCTTCCAGGCGGAATAAAACAAAGGCTGTCGCTCGGATGCGCCATACTGCACGACCCTCCCATTCTTTTTCTTGATGAGCCCACAAGCGGCGTTGATCCTATTATGAGACGCAACTTCTGGGATATCATTTATAAATTTTCTGAAATGGGAAAAACCATATTCGTAACAACCCACTACATGGACGAAGCTGAACACTGTGACAGGATCGCCCTTATTATTTCAGGATCAATAATCGCTCTTGATTCTCCGGAAAAATTAAAGGACGGACTGAAATATAAAGTATATTCACTTGAAGTGGAAAACTTTCTTAAAATATTTGACACAGTTTCCTCAATGAAAGGAATTTCTGAAGCAGCAGTTTTCGGAAGCAATATTCATATTTTATGCGATAAAAAAACCGACATAAAGAAGGAACTTGCTTCAGTTTTAAAGAAATCCGGAATAAAATCATACTCCCTTCATGAAATCCGCCCCACGCTTGAAGATGTATTCGTAACCAGCGCAAGAGAGCATGGCGTATAAAAATTGCCAGAAACTGTAATTATTTGCACTTATTGTTAAATATGAAGTATTAATATAGTAATGATTTTAGCTATATTCCCCATGTCCCCCAAAGGGGGCAAGTAAGAATAAATATTATAGATCATATTTTTTCGCCCCTCTGGAGGATGGGTGGCTTGGATTTGATTAATATTTTATTTTTCGCAAAAATCTACAAAATTTTTAATTTAATTATTAAAAATCAAATAATTGACTTCATTATAATAAATTTGTATATTGATTAACGGTATACATGGAGGATTTTAAAAATGAAAAAGATACATATTTTAATATTAATGTTATTTATAATAATTTCTTACACAAAAAATTCAAATGCGATAACTATATCTATAACAGCACCAAAAGTTGGTGCAATTCAGGGTGCTATAGATACTGCTATACCCCTGCTGACTACTGAAGTATATAATAAAATTGGAAACCTTGGAACATTAGATCAGTTCGCAATGGGGATGTCTAATGCCAATTCATTTAGTTCAAGTTCAAGCTCATTAAATGGTTATCAGGGCTATAAAATCTGGGCAGCTACTATAGGGGTATTAGGAACTACTCAATTAAATACGTACAATATAAATAAACTAAATACAATTTTTAAATCTTTCGCAGATGATGGAGATATATATTTAGGTATTGGAGCAGGAGCATCTGCAAATATTGGAATCCACATTGGCCATTTTGCAAAATCTCTTGATGGGCTTTATGTGAATTTAAAAATAATGTACCTTCCATCTATACCAATACCACTTGGCAGTATAGGAAAAATCACACCTTCAAATCTGACAATTGGAGCTGGAGTAAATTATCTGCTTCTAAAAAAACGCGAATGGGTCGGTGGTCTTTTTGGATGGAATGGTTTATCAATTGGATCTGGATTTATTTACACAAATAATGACATGAGATTTGAAATTAACAAATTAGATACTTTAACAACACCAATAGCAGGTGGATATACTTTTTCTGCTACACCTGCAATTGATTTAATAATAAAAAACAATACTTTCACTATACCGGTTGATTTAGTAACATCTATCAAACTTCTTTGGATTTTAAATATTACTGCAGGCATAGGATTTGATTTTAACTTTGGAACAACATCTATTAACATATACAATACAAATGTATTACGCGTCAAAAATGCATCTGGAGTAGATATTACTGAAACACCCGGTTATGTTAATCTTTCTTTAAATCCAACACAACCGCCAGCTATATTTACTCCAAAGCTAATGCTTGGTTTAGGATTAAAAATCTGGGCAATTGTAATTGATGTACCTGTAACATTCTATTTTCCTATACACCAGAACGTTCCTATGAGTCAGTCCGGTATTGGATTCAGTACTGGTATTACTATTGGAGCTGTGTGGTAGGACTGTTTAAAGCTGAAATCGAAGAATAAATATTTTTTTAAAAAGGATAAATTAAAAATCTTCTGGATTCCCGCCCAAGCGGGAATCCAGAAGGATATATTTAGTAAAAATTCCCTTCGCCATTGAAATAGTAAAAAGATCCTAATTGTTGTTTAATTTAAATAAAATACATTACTCCTTTTCTCTGTTTTAATCAACAAAAAGAAAAAGGAAAAAAGGAGTAAAATTCGAAAACACATCTATGCACTCAAGTAAACAAATTGAATAATATGCTAATCGCTGTTAAATTTATACTTCCATATATCATTAAAATTACCATCGTACCCATAACCACTATAAATAATCATGTTGCCATTACCATCATAAATAGCTGTATTACCCGAACGTGCTGCTGGTAAAGTCCCGGACGGTAAAAGATGAGTCCATGAATAACTAGAAAAATTATATTTCCATAATTCATTCAATAATCCTACCGAGATAACACCACCACCAAAAATAACCATGTTGCCATTACCATCATAAATAGCTGTATTACCCGCGCGTGCTGCTGGTAAAGTCCCGGACGGTAAAAGATGAGACCATGTATTACTAGAAAAATTATATGACCATAATTCATTTAAAGAACCAGTACCTTTTCCACCCCCACCATAAATAACCATGTTGCCATTACCATCATAAATAGCTGTATGACCTATGCGTGCTGTTGGTAAATTCCAGGATTGTGAAAGCTGAGTCCATGTATTACTAGAAAAATTATATGACCATAAATCATCAAAATAAGTACCGTACGCATACCCACCATAAATAACCATGTTGCCATTTCCATCATAGATAGCTGTATGATATACGCGTCCTGCTGGCAAAGACCCCGACGGTGAAAGATGAGTCCATGTATTACTTGAAAAATTATATTTCCATAAATCATTTAAATAACCAGTACCGTTCCCAATACCACCAAAAATAATCATGTTGCCATTACCATCATAAATAGCTGTATGAGACGAGCGTCCTGCTGGTAAAGACCCCGACGGTGAAAGATGAGACCATGTATTACTAGAAAAATTATATGACCATAATTCATTCAATAATTCTACAGAGTTACCACCACCAAAAATTACCATGTTGCCATTACCGTCATAAATAGCTGTACTACCCGAGCGTGCTGCCGGTAAAGTTCCGGATTGTGAAAGCTGTGTCCATCCAGCTGAAATCCATTTAGCAAAAAGAATAATATTGTCAGTAACTATTGTTAATATTTGCCCCGCTGTATATGTTATACCGCTACCATCCGAAGCTGTATTCCAGTTATTAAAAGTAAATCCAGATTTTGTCAAGTTTTGAGTATTTCTGAGTATAGTTACATTCTGTCCCTGTACATAGTTAGTGGTATCAACAGGAACGCTGCCTCCGGTATTGCCGTTTCCGTTATAGGTTATAGTATATGTTGGAACATTTGTCCACTTAGCAAAAAGTATAACATTAGCAGAAAAAGTCATAGCAAAAAGCTGACCCTGGGTATAAGTTGTACCGCTCCCGTCAGCCATTGTGTTCCAACCAACAAAGGAATAGCCGGTCTTTACCAGATTTTGTGGATTTCCAAGTATAGTTATATTCTGGCCCTGTGTATATTGCAAGAGGTCTGTTGGTACATCGCCACCAGTGTTGCCATTTCCATTATAAGTTATAGTGTAATATGTAGCAACAGCAGAAGTTGCTTTAATTGAAACGGATTTAGAATTAATCCAACATGCACTACATGTATTATTAATCGGCTCACATCCCTGCTTAACATCCATACCGATAAAAGTATAACAACCAGTAGGGTAACAAACCCCATTTATACATAAATCAGATTTACAGTTCCCAGACTCACATTTAGGATAAACTATTTTGTTTGGTTTTTTTTGTTTACCGCCTCCAAATTCTTCACAACCCGTGATAATTATTGTTAAAAAAAATGATAAAATGACAAGAAATTTTGTAATCCTTCTAATAGCCATGTTAAACCCCTTTTACTCTATCTAAAAAACTGAAAAAAGTAAATTATTACCCGTTTCACTACTTTTATTAAATTTTGTATCTCGTAATTTATTTTTTTCCTTTGAACTACTATGAAAATATATTTAAACTTAAAATTCAACCATAGAGATATTAAATACAATTGTTAATTATTAAAAGGAACCGAAACTTGGAGTATTTCTGTGCTAACAGGCACATTAATAAAATAATCTGTATCCGAAACTTTTTTAACTCCACAAACTAAACTAGTACCAACATCAATTTTTAAATCAGATATATTTGTGGTAATATACATTCTTCCTCTGAAGGATTTTTGCCCAGCAGAAAAGAAGCCATCTGATAAATAATTATTTTTTATTTTAAAATAAAATGTAGCTGTATTGTTTGTTATTTTTTGAAAATCGGTAAATGTTTTACTGTCTAATGGCATCATGACTAATATTCCAATTTGGCCATTATAGCTGGTATTTGTGTATTTAACAACAACCTGAAGATTTGTATAACCAGTAGATGTATCCAGATAGTAATTGTCTTTTTTGGTAAACTTCACATCATTCGAAGAAATCGTACCATCTGCAGCAGTACTCGTTACTGTACCGAGAATATTTGTATTATCATACGAATTTATTTTGATATTAGCAATTTCTAGTCCAGTAAAATTATCCTTTTGTAATGAAGGAATACCGCTGCATGTTAAACAACTCACCTCCATTGTTTCAAAAGATAATATACTGGTTGAATAATTATAGTAGTAGTCTCCATTAATTTCAATTCTGGGATCAACACTTGTTTTCGCCTGAAATGTGCCATCAGTATTTAATTTTGTAACAACCGTAATATCCCCAATCAAGCCTGAGATCGAAAAAGGACCAGAAATTAATGTATTACTTTCGATTTTCATTACCGGCTTAAGCAGGTAGCCGTAATGTCCAATACGAATTATAGATTTATTAGGATCAAAATTAACAGTCATGGAATAAAAAAGTCCTGAAGTAATTTCAAATGCGCCCTTGAGTATGATCATGCGAGGTGTTTTTAAAGGATATGTTTTCCCATTAATTGTTATTGTATTATTCTGGTGCTGGACAAAATCATCAGTGCATTCGCGCGAGCATCTATGTCTATGATGATGGTCATGGTCAAGTATAAGTCTTATTTGCTTATACCGTCCGCTCGGAATCACTTTATTAATTAATTCCAGGGGATTGTCTTTAGCAAAATCTATTAAATTAATGATTCTTTTTTCATCTGAAACTGTTATAACGTTCCCAGTATTTGAAACAACCTGCACTTTGGAAATTGTCACTTTAATTTCAGTGATATCTTTCTGTGTTGCAGGATGACAGTAATAGCGAATTTGGTATCCTTCACTTTTATTTAAACTTTGAACTGGTTTGTTAAAGTTCATGGGGATTGATCCGCTGACATTATCAGCGCTGCTATTTTTAACGCCGTCTTTACCGCATGAAATTGAAAAAACTATTAAAAAACTCAATAAAATCAAATTTTTCATAACATTGTTTCCTATTTTTACTGTAATATTTAAGGATAAAATTCTTTATTTGGATATATTATCTATAAACGTTTTTATATTTTGTCATGTTATTTTTTTGCGTTCAACCATTGAATTGAAGATAGAGCTTTAAATCACTTAAAAAACAAAAACATCAATAAAACACTAAATTTTATTAGGTTTCACTTTATAAAAATATTGAAACACCCAGGATAAGTCCTATTGCATGATAACCTGTTTCATTTTTACCAAATCCAAAATTTTCATAATGATAATAAAGACCAAAATTTATAGATGAATTATGAATAATATATTTAAATGTTAAATTAAGGCCTGTATTACAATTATAAAATCCTCGGTTTGGGTAATTACTAATTAAAGATAGATTGTAAGAAAATAGACCTGAAATATCGAAATAAAGTGTATTTGGAGTGATTGTAAAAGTATAACCTAAAAATAATCCAGGCATAAAATCAACAGATGTTGATTTAAATAGTACACCGGAATAATCATATCCAGAATAATAATATACTCCAATCCCTGGTGTTAACCCGATATGAATATTATCTACAAAAAAAACATTTATTGTTGGATAAAAACTGAAAATAATATTATAATTAGAAAAATCTGCATTCCCTGATGTAGAAAAACCTATTGACCCCTGTAATTCAACTATGCCTTGTTTAGCATATTCTTTTTTTTTTTTGTTCTTCAGCCGCTTCAGACATATATATAAATGCAAAAAACAATAGAACTGTTGAAATAATGATAACCTTATTCATTATAAATCGACACATTTATTCCTCCAAAATACTTATTTTAATTATAGTAAAATATAAGTTCAAAGTCCTTGGTCGTCTTATCAATCTTTTTTTGTTTTAAATATTAGACCCTGAATGTTTTCTATGAGTTCACTAATTAAGTGTCTTTTTATACAAAAATTGACAAAAAATTTAAGAAAAAATATATATTATGAAGGTTTTTCCAAATAATATTTCACTACGTATAACTGTTGTCTCTATATTTTTCCTAAACTATCTTTTAACTTCAAAATAATCTCTTCCATCTCAGCTTTCTTGGATTTTTCCTTCTCAATAATTTCAGCCGGAGCCTTGCCTATAAAAGTTTCATTGTTAAGCTTTGAATTTACCCTGAGCAGATCCGCCTCAACTTTTTCTATTTCTTTTGAAAGCCTTGCTTTTTCTTTCTCTGTATCAATGAGACCTTTCAGCGGAAGATAAATTTCAAGATCGGAAATTACCGCGCATGCATCATTTTTATCCGGTACAAAATTTGCATCGATTAGAATTTCCTCAACCCTGGCAAGAGTTTTGATATTTGCATCTTCTCTCTTAATAATTGATACTATTGATGCGCTTGATGTTTTAAACACAGCCTTGGCTTTTTTATCCGGAGGAATATTCATCTCTCCGCGGATGTTTCGTATTTTATAAATTATCTCTTTGAATATTTCCGTTTCAGCGGCTTCTGTTTTAAATTCAAATGCAGGATTGATGAGAGGCCAGGATGCAACCATTATCATAGACTCATCTGCATTTTTTATCCGGCTCCATATTTCTTCTGTAATAAAAGGCATTACAGGATGAAGAAGCTTCAATGCATTTCGAATAATATGAAATAAAACCTGTTTTGCAGTTTGCGCAGATTCTGCAGAAGATTCCTCTTTTGAATACATTCTGTTTTTTACAAGCTCTATGTACCAGTCGCAGAATTCATGCCATACGAAAGTGTACATTGCCTGGGCTGCATCATTAAATTTGTATTCACGGAAACCTTTTTCAACTTCAGACACAGCAAAATTCATTCTTGAAAGTATCCACTTGTCAAAAGGTTCCAGAGATGAAATTTGTAAATCTTTCATCTTAAAATCTTCACCTAAATTCATCAGAATAAATCTTGTTGCATTCCATATTTTATTGCAGAACGATCTGTAGCCTTCAATTCGCTTCTCAGACATGACTATATCTCGTCCCTGGGCAGCAAGAACAGTCAGGGTGAATCTGAAAGCATCAGTTCCGTAATTGTCCATTAAAACAATCGGGTCAATTACATTGCCCTTTGACTTGCTCATCTTCTGGCCGTGCTCGTCACGGATAAGAGCATGAATATACACATCTTTGAATGGAACATCCCCCATAAACTTGAGCCCCATCATGATCATTCGCGCAACCCAGAAAAATATAATGTCGAATGCAGTAACAAGCACTGTTGTAGGATAATATTTTTTAAGCTCTTTGGTATTATCAGGCCAGCCGAGAGTTGAGAACGGCCACAGCCCGGATGAAAACCACGTATCCAGGACATCAGCATCCTGTTTAAGATTTTTAGAACCGCACTTCGGGCACTTGACAGGATCTTCCATGTCTACGATAATCTCAGAGCAGTCATCGCAGTAAAATGCCGGAATTCTGTGACCCCACCAGAGCTGTCTTGATATGCACCAGTCGCGAATATTATTCATCCATTCGAAATATGTTTTCTCCCAGCTCCTGGGAACAAATTTTATTCTGCCGTCCTCAACAGCAGCAATAGCATCATCAGCAAGCGGCTTGATTTTAACAAACCACTGTTTTGAAAGGTACGGTTCAATCACAGTGTGGCATCTGTAGCAGTGCCCTGCAGATAATGCATGCTTTTCAATTTTATGGAGCAGGCCCTGCGCTTCCAGATCCTCAACTATTTTTTTTCTTGCATCAAATCTTGATAGCCCTTTATATAAGCCTCCGTTTTCATTGATAAATGCATTTTTATCCAGAATATTTATTTCTTCAAGATTGTGGCGCTTGCCCATTTCAAAGTCGTTCGGATCATGCGCAGGTGTGACCTTTACAAGACCTGTTCCAAAAGTTTTATCTACAAAAGAGTCTGCAAATATTGGAATCTCCCGGTTCATCAAAGGAAGAACTACTTTTTTGCCGACGATATCAGTATATCTCTCATCATCAGGGCTTACAGCAACACCTGTGTCGCCGAGCATCGTCTCAGGCCTGGTTGTGGCCACCACGATATAATCATCTGAATCAGCAAATTTATATTTTATGTGCCAGAGGCTTCCTTCAAGATCCTTGTACTCTGTTTCAATATCCGATAGAGCAGTTTCGCATCTCGGACACCAGTTTATAATTCTGTAGCCCTGATATATCAGCCCCTCATTATACAATTCAACAAAAACTTTACGTACAGCGCGGGAAAGACCTTCATCAAGTGTAAAACGCTCCCTCGGCCAGTCGAGCGACGAACCTAATCTTTTCAGCTGTCCCTTGATCTGCCCACCTGAATGCTCTTTCCACTCCCAGACCCTCTGTTCAAATTTCTCGCGTCCGAGATCATCCTTTTTTTTGCCTTCCTCCGCGAGAATTCTTTCCACAACATTCTGGGTTGCAATACCAGCGTGATCCATTCCAGGCATCCATAGAACTGATTTTCCCATCATCCTCTGCCATCGCGCAAGTATATCCTGAAGCGTATTATTAAGAGCATGTCCCATGTGCAGAACACCGGTAACATTCGGTGGAGGTATAACTATAGTGAAGGGTTCTTTCGTATCATTTTCATCTGCATGAAAAAGCCCTTTATCCTCCCAGATTTTATACCATTTATCCTCAGCTTCTTTTGCATTATACGATGAAGGCAGTTCCATTTTTCAACCTCTGTGATTTTTCTCTTACGGGCAAAGTTTGATAATTTTAGTTGGGGTGTCAACTTGAAAAAAAGAGGTGATAAGTAATAGATCTTTAATTATTTCTATAGCCTATATTAAAAATTATATCATCTAAATATTTCCCATCTTCCTTGTCATGACGGACCCATTTTGCCAAAAAATCCACTTTGCCTTCACGTTCTGCTCTATATACAAAACCTTCCGGCTTATCCGGCTTGCCATAATGCCCATCACCCAATAATTTAATAGAATTTTTAATACTGATGGGTTGGCCAAAATGTAAAACAGGTACCATTGGAATTGAATATTTTGAACATAACTTAACGAATTCTAAAAATAAAATTCTATTATCTTCATTATCAAAAATATCGAAAGCACAAAATGGACATTCATTAGTGATATCATAAATAGTACCATGTGCCATTATGCACCATTCACCAACAACTCTCCAGCCATCCGGAAGCCATGAGAAATTATTCTCATATTTATAAATATATTTATAAAATAACTTATGCTGTTCATAAGGGGAACTATTTGCATCATATCCGGCTCTTGTTAATGCAATTAACCTGTTATCCTTTTTGATAACTCCAACATTTGAACCATCCAGCTTTTCTGTAACAATAATTGTATCTTTCCAATCCCTGGCCTTTTCGGTTAATATTTTTTCCTGACCTGAATGTATTTTCTTATCAGCCTGTTGACTCATTTTGGAAGAGGATAAATGCGGAATACTTCCGTAATTTTTATCTATAATTTTTATTTCCAATATTATCCCCGTTTACCTCTTTAAGTATACCTTTTAAAAACTGGGGTGTAATCTGCCTACTCAGAAATAATTTTTTCTATATCTTTTTTTAATTTAGGTAGATGTACTCTTATTATATCCCAGATTAAATAGTAATCTACGCCGAAATAATGGTGTATCAGTTTATCTCTTGCTCTTGCTATATTTTTCCATTCCGTATCAGGATATTTTTTTGTAATATCAGAAGGAATATTTTTTACAGCTTCACCAATTATCTCAATACTTCGAACTGTTGCTCTTTGTAATATTTCATCTTTCAAATATGCGTCAAAGGCGAGAAGAAAACAATTTTTTTCTATAAATACAATTTCATCAAATATATGCTTAGCATATTCTTTATAATCTTTCATAGATTACTTCTTTTTCAATATATGGCTTAATATATGGGCTTATTGATTCAGGAGTAACAATATCTACTTTTCTGCTGATTATTTTTTCAAGAAAATCGCAGGCTTCCATGTAATTATGAAAATTCTTTTTTTCTTCATCAAATTCAATAATAATATCCACATCGCTGTCATCAGTATTTTCATTTCTAATGTATGATCCAAATAATCCGATTCTTGTTATGCCAATTTTTCTTAAATGGTCTTTATTTTCATTTATCGATTTAAAAATAATTTGCTGATTCATTTGATCATTTTCTCCATTTTTTTATAAGTAAAATACTATAAACAGTATGTCAAATAAATTAATAATTATAAATCCTATCTATATACATGCTAATATAAAAATTCTGAATCTTTCTCCATACCTCAGTACCAAACCCTACCCCATAACATCCTTAAGTTTAACTTCAGGATGATGATATCTCGGGTAAGCAGGTGTTTTCTTTCCATACTGTATAGACACCTTCGGGCACCACTGAATGCAAGCAAGGCATTGCTCGCATTTATGATGCCACACAGGTTTTCCTGATTCCATTGTAATGTTGTTTACAGGACAGATTTTGACACAGATTTCGCACGAGTTGCAGTTCTCATCCACCCAGAAATCCCCATCCATTTTCTGAATCATTTTGTATGTCATTTTATACATTGCTGTAAAAACAATTCTCTGCCATAGCGGACCCTTTTCAACAGGGCCTTTTATTCCTGAAACAATTGTCTGAGAAGATTCATCGATCTTTTGAACAGCGTTATTATACATTTTCTGAAGTTTACTTCTCGATCCCGGTCCTCCCCATGGTATATAATTGCTTGGCAGAGCAATATCATATCCGGCCTGAAGCTCTATTCCTTTTGATTTTAAAAAATTCTTGAGCTGAATGAGCGTTCGCGACACCTGCCCTGCATTTACCGCATAAGCAAAATAATATTTCGAAGAATCAAATTTCATCAGCTTTAAAAATTCCATAATTGGAACCGGAAGTCCCCACATATGTACTGGAAAAACAAATCCTATTGCATCATATTTTCCCGGGCTCACCGGATTTCTTTTTTTAATCGGGATTAAATCTGCATTTCCGATTTTTTCAGCTAAATATTTTGCAGTCCAGAGTGAATTGCCGGTTCCGGTGTAATAGTAGATTAATGTTTTCATTTTTTCAGTCTCCGAAGCTTTTATTTTTAAAATATTTATCATTGATTCCCATGAATAATAAATAATAGTAAAGAACTTTTTTAATCAGCAATAGTCACACCGCGCGATGCAAATGAAATTCCCTGCTGACCGCTTGTGCTTATCATAATAGTTTCAATAATCGGATTATTGACTTTTACCTGCGAGTGCCATTTAACAAGAAAATTTGCGCCAATACCGCCGCGGTCATCTTTTTCCTTTATCGCAATATTAAAAGTTTCCAATGGCTGTAAATTAATTTTTTTATCATTAACAAAGCTTTGTATCAGTTTACCAGATGTATTATAATAATCTATAGAATCGATAATTATTTTATTATTTAAATCTATATTATGAACACTTAAAGTAACAGTAAGATTAAATTCCCATTTTAAATCGCTGTGATTAATAGATGAATATGCAGGCACATACACTGTACCCTTCTGAACCTTATTGGCAGTTTGAGAGTAGGCTGATACTGTATTCATAACAAGCAGCGATAAAACTAAAGGAATTATTTTTTTCATTCTGAATTTCATTTTATTATCTCCAATTTTTTAATTTTTATAATGTCATCATTAAATCATTAAATATTTTTTTATTTTCAGGCAAACCTATAATTGCAATACGATCTCCAGTTTCAAATAAAAAATCCGGATCCGGGTTAGGTATAAATTCTTTATTCCTCAATAATCCAACAATAGACACACCTGTACTGGATCTGATTGACATTTGCTTTATTGATTTACCGGAAATAGCGCTGTTTCTTTCAACTTCAAACCAGGTCATTTCAAGAAGAAAAGGAGTGTTTTTAATATTATCCGAAATTGTATTTTTTATTTTATCAATTCTGAAATTTGAATAATTCTGATGCCTGATCCCATCAGTAAAATTAATAATTTTCGTTAAAGGAACATCAAGAATCATAAGTGACTGTCTTATAATTTCAATACTTGCTTCAAATTCCGGCTGTACAACCTCATAAACATTCATTTTATATAATTCATCCATATAATCCATATTATCTGATCTGACAATTATTTTTACTTCAGGATTATATTTTATTGCTTCTGTTATAATTTCACGTGCTGCTGATATTGAAGGTATAGTTATTACAACCAATCGAGCCCGGCTGATTTTTGAAGCCTGCATCACCGTCTCCTGACCTGCAACTCCGTATATAATCGGAAAACCGGCATCTTTCGCTTTTTCAAATCTTCTGAAATCCTGCTCAATTATTATAAATGGAAAATCAATCTGTTTGAAAATTGAAGCTATCTGGAATCCGACACGGCCTCCGCCGGCAATAACTATGTGATTATTTAATCCGCCATCCGGAATATTTATAGTCTGTATCTGTTCATGCTTGAACAATTTTCTTTTAAGCGAGTAAAGAGGAACTGCGAGCATTGACAGGAATGGTGAAAAAAACATAGTAATGACTGATACAGAGAGTATTAGTGAAAAAAAATCAGCACTGATTATATTATTTTTTAATCCGGTTCTGGCAAGTACAAACGAGAATTCGCCCACCTGAGCAAGACCAAAACCCAATGCAAGAGGCATTATATTGTAATATTTAAAAGCATAGCTGAGTGTTGAAAAAACAATAATTTTCCCAAGCATAACCAGAAATACCAGAGCAAATATTAAAAATATATTTTTAGATATGAAAGCCGGATCGAGCAGCATCCCTATAGAAGTAAAAAATACCAGGCCGAATATATCTCGAAGCGGGATAATATCATTCAGCGCCTGATGGCTGTAATCTGATTCATTTATCACCATACCTGCTACAAACGCGCCGAATGCAAGGGAAAGCCCGAATATATGGGTAATATACCCGATACCTAACCCTATTGCAGTAATTGATATTAAAAACAATTCCCTTGAATTTAATTTTACTATAAACTTCAAAATCCATGGAATAATTCTGATTCCAACAAATATAATAACTAATAAAATTAAAATCGCTTTTAGAAAAGTCAGGGCAAGCGGAATATAACTATCACCCAAAGAATTAAGTTTTGGTATAATCAGCATAAGAGGGATTGCAGCTAAATCCTGAACAATCAATATTCCTATCATTACCCTGCTTGACAGCGTGCCTATCAATCCGCGGCTCATAAGAGTTTTCAAGACCACCATTGTACTGGACAGAGATATTACCATACCCAGAATAATGGACTCGTTAAACGACATGTTGAGGAAATACCCAATTGCCCATCCATATGCAATCAGCAATATAATCTGTAAAGGAGTGCCGAGGAGTGCAATAGCTTTTACAGATTTTAATTCCTTAAAAGAAAAATCCAGTCCTATTGAAAACAGAAGCAGCGCTACACCTATCTCTGCAAGTAATTCTATCCGTGGAATATCCGATACTGTGATTCCTCCGGTATATGGTCCGATTATAATGCCTGCAATAATATACCCTATTATTGGCGGCATTTTAATTTTATTGGCTAAAAGTCCTGTTAACAGACCAATAACTATAATGATAATTATATCTTCTGCAATTCCCATTTTGAATTACTCACATTTTTTTTCATTTCGAGAAGATTCTTTTAAATATTTTTATCTTTAAACATAAAATGCAAGAATAATTTATTATATTTTAATTGACTGAGACATATATAGAATTATTTTCCTATAATATAATTTTAAGGTAAATAAAAATTAAAACACAATCTGAAAACTACACTGCAATTGCCGAATATTACGACCGCATGCTGAAGCACGTGGATTACTCTGCGTGGTACAAATTCATATCGTCCGTTATGAAGCAGTATGTGGAAAATCCAAAAACTGTTCTTGAGCTTGGATGCGGAACAGGGAAATTCGGATCAAAATTTTCCAACGACAATTATTTAATGTACGGGATCGATATATCTTTAGACATGCTGCTTGTTGCAAAGGCGCGCGCTTTTAAAAATTTCAGGCTCATCTGTTCCGACATGAGAAATTTCAAGCTCTCAAAGCCTGTTGATTTCATATTCTGCGTTCACGATGCTCTGAATTATTTTACAAGCAGAAACGATCTGAAAAAAGTTTTTAAATCCGTAAAAAACGCCATGGACAATAAATCAATTTTTATGTTCGATATTACGACAGAATACAATATTCTGAATTTTTTCAGCGAAAAAACATCTAAATTTGAAGTCAGGGGAACCAAAATAGAATGGAGCAATACTTACGATGAAAAAAAGAAAATTGTTTATTCATACTTCAAGGTTTTAGACAGATCGGGCGAAATATATAATGAGACACACGCTCAGAGAATTTACAGCATTGAAGAAATAGAAAAAATAATTTCGGAAGAAGGTTTCAGGCTGATAGATATATTCAGCGACTATTCATTCCATCCTCCGAAAAAAGATACTATAATGATAAACTTCGTAACTGGAAAGAAAAAATGACAGCCATATTATATATAGCAGGCCTTATTATCGGAATTACAGCTTTTTTATATATAATGTCTTCTATAAATACCATTAAAGATAAATCAATCCAGAAGAACAATTCAAATATAAAGCCAAAATCTGATCCTAATCTAACAGGAAGGATCGAATCTGCAAATACAAGCGTAAAAAATAAAATTTTAAATTCTGCACCAGGTGAAAGAATCTGTCCTTTGTGCGGTTCGAGTCTCACGAGGTACGAAGCGCTTTATGCTTCTCATATCAGCACGGACAAAGGAAAAAAAATATTAATTTACGGCTGCAGATATTGTTATAAGCCTGAAGAAAATCCTGAAGAATCGAAGCGGTCTGATATTTTCAATTAATTGCTCTCCATATCCTCTGGGATAAATTCTCTGTCAATCCACCCATATTTACCCCGGATGGAATTAAAATTACAGAGATCTAAAAACCTGAAATGCGATGAACTGTAATCCAGTATTTCTCCGGCAGGTTTGGTAAAATGAACTATCTGCTGCTGAAAAGCAGGACCCATTGGGAAAACAATGGAACCATTGTCATTCAGAATATTAATAAACGAGAACGGCCTCTGCACACAGGCTGCAAATACAATTATACCGTCGAACTCACCAAGCTGATCCGGATTTTCACCAGCATCTCCAGCCAGAAATTTTACATTGTAGCATCCCTCTGAAATAACCTTAGGCTTAGCTCTTAATGCAAGATCCTCGTTATATTCAATGGAAATTATTTCCGAAACAAGCCTTGAAAGAACTGCAGTTGAATAACCGGAGCCTGTTCCTATTTCAAGGAGTCTCCAGTCCTTCTTCGGGTTAAGCGCCTGAATCATTTTTGCGAGAATAGCAGGATCATCGGATGATTCGCCATGGCCGATTGGAATTTTTTCCATGGAATAAATTTTATCTTTAAAAACAGAATCAAAGAAATTGCTTCTGTCGATATCGCCAAAAGCTTCGAGAATATTTTTTTTAATTTTCTGCTTTTTAAGTTCTTTAAAATATTTTTCTTTATTCAATTTAATAACCGGATTATTCAAGAAAAGATATCAGATAAGTTAGAAAATAATCAGAAACCAAAATCGCTACAGACGATCTTACTACAGCCTGTATAGTTGACTTGCCAACACCCTCAGCACCACCCTTGGAATGAAAACCCTGATAACAGGAAATTATTGCAATCTCAATTCCAAAAAAAACTGATTTAACAACTCCTGTCATGAAATCGCTGAAATCCACATAGTTAAGAATATTTTCCAGATATTTATCAAGCGTAACCCCGAGACTGAATAATGAAATAAACGCCCCGCCCAGAACACCGACTATATCTGTAATAATAGTAAGAACCGGAATCATAAAAAGACAGCCAATGAATCTTGGAACAGACAGATACTGAATCGGATTTGCAGATAAAGTTCTCAGAGCATCTATCTGTTCTGTAACCTTCATGGTTCCGATCTCAGCTGCAATGGCTGAACCAACCCTGCCGGCAAGTAAAAGCGCAGTCAAAACAGGCCCGAGCTCCCTGAACATTGTAATTGTTATAGCGCTTCCTACAAAAATGGAAGAACCCGACATGATAGAATCCATGGCGCGACCAACCTGGTACGCCATAACCATGCCTGTAAAAAAAACAGCGATAGTTGTAACCGGAAGCGATCTGTATCCGATTTCAAGCATCTGCGCAATTATATTTTTCGAATCAAACGGCGGCCTGAAAATCCAGACAATAGTTTCCTTGAAAAAAATTGCATGGGCTCCAATCTCATCAATGAAACTGATAAACGTATTTGCAACATTAGTCAATTTCATAATTAGGTAGAGCCTCCTCGTAACTGATATTTTCTTTAGAGAGAGGGCCGAACTTGGTATATTTTTCCCAGAACATCAGAGATACAGTACCCATAGGGCCGTTTCTCTGCTTGGCTACGATAATATCTGCAATGCCTTTTCTTTCAGTATCTTTTTTTACCATATCCTCCCGGTAAATGAACATAACAACATCCGCATCCTGTTCAATAGCGCCGGATTCACGAAGGTCGGAGAGAGTTGGTATCTGGTCAGTTCTTGTTTCAACTGCCCGGGACAGCTGCGAGAGCGCGATCACAGGCACATCGAGCTCCCTTGCAAGCTGTTTTAAAAATCTTGAAATTTCAGCAATCTGCAGATGCCTTTCGACTTTTGATATGCTCGATATCAGCTGAAGGTAATCAATAACGACTATGCCGAGATCCTCTTTCTGCGCGAGCCTTCTGGCTTTTGCGCGTATTTCAAAAATATTCATAGCAGGAGAATCATCAATGAAAATGGCTGCCTTGCTTAACTTTGCAGAAGCGTTTACAATTTTATTCAACTCTTCTGCACTTATATGGCCGGTACGCACTCTTTGTGAATCGACCATTGCCTCTACGCAGAGCATCCTCATGCCAAGCTGGTGGGCAGGCATTTCAAGAGAGAAAAACAGTGCAGCTTTTTTTTCTTTCAAAGCAATATTATTTATGATATTAAGAGCAAAAGCGGTCTTGCCCATCCTTGGTCTTGCAGCAAGAATAATCAGTTCAGATCCGTGAAAACCTGTAAGTATTTCATCCAGATCCTTGAAACCTGAAGAAATTCCTGTAACAGTTTTTTTTGTATCAAACCAGTTTTCAATATTGGTCATTGTCTGCTGAAGAACCATTTCAATAGTCTGATAGTCTGAAGTGATTCTTTTTTCTGTTACAGCAAAGATGTCCCTTTCAATCTCATCCATGATTTCAATGGTATCACGGGATTTGTCGTAGCATTTTTCAACAGCCTGACCTGACAGCTCAATAAGCTTGCGCCTGAGGCTGAGTTCTTTTAATCTGTTTGAATAAAATTTTGCATTTGCAGAAGTGGATACTGTCTGATAAAGCTCAACAAGAGCTGTATCACCTCCGATTGAATCGAAGCGGCCCTTATCAACAAGAACCTGTTTTAAAGTGGTAAGATCTACCGGCCTGTTTTTTCTCTCGAGCTCAATTATCCCGTCGAAAATTATTCTGTTCCTCTCAAGATAAAAATCCTCCGGCTGGAGGATTTCCATTACCTGAAAAAGCGCTTCCCTGCTTAGAAGTGCAGAAGCGAGACACGCTTTTTCAGTATCAATATCCTGAGGAGGCAGTCTGTCGCTGGCCATATGGTGCGATCTCCATTAATCAGTAACAACAATCACCTTGATTTTAGCAGTCATGCCTTCATCAAGCTTAACCGGAATATCATATTCTCCGACATTTTTTAAAGGCGTTTCAAGAATAATTTTTCTCTTATCAATCTCATGTCCCTGTTCTTTAAGCTTTTTAGCTATATCCATTGAAGTAACAGATCCGAAAAGTTTTCCCTCTTCTCCAACCTGAACTTTTATTGTTACAGAAACACCAGTTAGAACTTCTAAAGCTTTTTCGCTCAGCTTTTTTCTTTTCTCTTTTTTAATTTTTATAATTTTTTTCTGATGATCCATAATTTTTTTGCTCTTATCACTTGCAATAAGAACAAATTTTCTTGGAAGCAGATAATTTCTTGCGTATCCGTCTGCAACTTCCTTGATATCTCCGGAATCACCCAGATTTGTTACATCTTTCAATAATATGACTTTCATTGTGAACTCCTTAATTTAAAAATATATTGGTACGATATTTTTATAACTCTTTATTCTCTTTATTTTCTTCCTTCTTTTCCTGAGTCAGTTTTCTGAAATCAGCCCAGACATCAAGCGAGCCGAAACCGGCCAGTAAAACAGTTGTAAAAAAAGCTGTTTCAATTCCGGAAATCAGCAGTAAAACCAGACCCAGCGGAAGCCAGTATGCTGATATTTTTCTCTGCAAAAGGATAAACTTTAATATTCCAATTGCCTGAATAAAATATAAAGCTGTTGCAATCAAAGCTAAATTCAAACCAGCCTGATTTAAAATATAAAATTCCGATTTATCCGCCAGCAGAAAAACTGCAAGCCCTGCTATTAAAGCAAAAATAAAATGGTCGTTCAGTCTGAAAAATTCCAAACCTATTAAACCTTTTTTATCAGTAAACCTCGCAAAAAAAGCTTTTAAAAAAATGTATGATAAAGCTGAAAAAATAATCCCGTAAATAAAAGTGGAAAAAACAACAAGGCCTCTTCCATATTCAATCATTTTATCCATATCAGGTATTATCTTGGCTTTCTGATCCTCCGGAATATTATAACCGGATAAAATTTTTACTATTTCAGTCTTGGATTCAACCAGGAGATCAATTTTTTTATTGTTGAGCAGATAATAGTACTGCCCTCCTGACATAATTGCAATAGCTGCTGCAGATCCGAGAATGAATGTTTTTAAATGCCACCCATACCTGAAAGACAGCCCGCCAAGTGTTCCAAGAATAACAGGCGTAAATAAAGCCGGAAAATCCCGAACTGAATCATTTATAAACAGGAATCCTGCAGCAAATACCATGTAAAAAATAAAACTTTTCACACCCCATTTATAAAAGGAGTATGCTGATGCAAGAAGTAAAGCTGCTCCTGCAAGCGCTGCAAATAAAGCAATCACGATTTTTTTACTTCTCTAAAAACGGAACAACTGCAACAATTCTCGCCCTTTTAATAGCTCTGGCAATAAATCTCTGATGTTTCGAGCATGTTCCTGTTACTCTTCTTGGAAGAATTTTTCCCCTGTCTGTTATATATCTCTCAAGAGTTTTTGCATCTTTGTAATCTATTACAAGATTTTTGTCTGCGCAGAATCTGCATACTTTTTTTCTGAATCTCGGCATTCTCTGATACTGATCGCCGCCTTCCCTCTGTCCCTGCGGTCTTCTCGGCCTGTCGTATGGCGCTGGTGAAGCTGCTGGTGCTGCCGGTGCTGCTGCTTCATCCGGTGCAGTTACAACCGGTGCTTCTGTGCTATTTATTTCATCTGACATTATTTATACCTCGGTAAATAAATTTCATTTTGTTTCCGTTAAAACGGAATATCATCATCGGTAAATGCATTTTCTTCAACTGGAGTAGAGCTTGCAAAATCCGGCTGATCATTGCCTGTTTCTTTAGTACCTTCTTTTGCTGTACTTAAGAACTGAACATTTTCAACAACGATCTCAACCGAGCTTCTTTTCTTTCCTTCCTGGTCGTCCCATGACCTCTGCTGGAGCCTTCCCTCAATGCCGATTCTCTGGCCTTTCTTACAGTATTCGGTTAACATTTCAGCAAGCTTGCTCCAGGCTATACAGTCAAAGAATGAAACCTGTTCTTTTTTTTCACCTGCAGTGGAATACTTTCTGTTGTTTGCTATAGAGAATCTTGCAACAGCAGTTCCGCTCTGAAGATATTTAAGTTCAGGATCCCGTGTAAGCCTTCCTATAAGAATAACTCTGTTTAAATCACTAGCCATATTTTCACCTCTAATTAAGCTGCGACAACTTTTTCCTTCTTCATTTTAATGAAAAAATAGCGCAGAATATCTGTATTGAGTTTAAAATCGGCGTTCAATTTAACAACAGAATCCGGTTTTGTCTGAATTGTGGCTATGAAATAATATCCTTCCCTTTCGCCGTCGATTTCATAGGCAAGCCTTTTCTGGCCCCATGAATCATCTTTTACGATGACAACCTCATGCTTGGTTAGAATACTTTTCAATTTTTCTTTCAGGGCCTCTACGTCCCTGGTGCGCAAAATAACAGTTAACTCGTAATTATTCACGAATGTCCCCCTTCCTCTGGTATATTTGCTGAAATACATCCTGCGCTGGCGCGCGGGAGCTCTCAGCAGAAAGGCAAAACAAATAATTTCAAAGGGGTGTTTTATTGCAAGTATATTTCATTAATAAATTTTTAGACAGTATTACCAATAAAATCAGCATTTTCTGATTTTATTTCACCTTTTCAATTTCAGAATAAAAAAATCTTAAAAAATTATACTTTTTTCTTGACTTTTTGTACGACAATTATTATATATTTATTGTCATACTGTATGACAATAAATTAAAAAAAATCGTCTGACAAAAAGAAGGCTCTATAATGAATGAAAATACCAAAGATAGACGCATCAACATCCGCCTGGATGAAGATACTTACTTTGCTATAAAAAAAATCGTAGAGAAAGATCTTAAAACCGATATTTCATCCTATTGTCGATCGTTACTCTGGATAAGCACTCTTCATGATGCTAATATAAATAAAATCAAGAATGCTGTTATCCAATTTAACAAAGAAATGGATACTGAAAATTTAGAATACATGTTTAAAATTAAAAATGAAATCGAATTCATTGAAAAATTTCTGACCAATATGAAAGAAAACAGGAAAAAATATGATGATTTCATTTCTATGATAGATAAATGGCATGAAACCATAAAAGATGAAGCTCGAAAATATTTCAGTGTTTATAATAAGCGATTAGACGACTGGGATAAAATACACAGAGAAATTGAGGGTGAAGAATATGAAAAGAATCCGATAGTTCCTAAACTGTGGGATAAGATAAATATTTAATTTTATAAGTAAAATAAAGAAACAGGAGGCCGCAATGAATATTGTCGTCTTTATTAAGCAAACAGTCAATGTTGATCTGAAAATCAGAGTAAAAGAAAACGGGAAAATTCTTGAAAACGGCCTCGAATATGTTATAAGTGCATGCGATGAGTGTGCGATTGAAGAGGCCATCCGGATCAAGGATAAAAACAAAGATGCTGAAGTAACCCTGGTCTGCATGGGGCCTGCAAGAGCAAAAAGAACAATACGCAAAGGTTTATCTCTCGGAGCAGATAAAGCCATTCATCTGCTCAATGATACTTATAATTCCAATGATGCTACGGTAAATGCCAGAATATTTGCCAGCGTATTAAAAACCATTCCATATGATATAGTGTTCTTTGGAAAACAGGCTCAGGATTCGGACATGCAGGCTACTGCTGAAATTCTTTCTGAAATGCTGGGGCTGCCTATGGCTTCTAACTGCATTAAAGTAAATATAGAGGCTGATAATGCAGTAGTGCATCGACAGGCTGATAGACATCTGGAAATTATTGAACTTGGAAAGCCATGCATTATCAGCGTTAACAACGATATAAATAACCCGCGGTATCCAACTCTTAAGGGAATATTAACTGCCAGGATCAAGCCTGTTGCTACAAAAAAGCCGACTGATTTCGGGCTTGGCGTAGATCAGGTTGTTAAATCAGGATCATTGATTGAAAGATTAAAATACGAAACACCTGAAGCAAGATCAGCCGGAAAAATATTTGAAGGCGATGTCATTGAAATTACACATAAAGTCATTGAGCTTATTGCCAATGAAGCCAAAATAACCCGTTAAAGGAGGCACATTATGGCTAAAATACTTGTTGTTGCAGAAATCAAAGAAAGTGCAGTAAGCAAATCCACACTGGAACAGCTTGCTTTCGCAAAAAAATCCGATGTTCCGGCAGATGCACTTCTAATCGGGAAAGGAGTAAGACCACTTGCTGATATTCTTGCCGGGCATGGAGCAGAAAAAGTTTATATCTGCGATAATTCAATTGTAGAAAACTTCTTAAATGCTTCATGGTCTTCTGTGGTTGCTGAAGCTCAGAAGCAGAGCAGAGCTGATATAATTTTAATGAAAGCATCTGAACTTGGAAAGGCCCTTGCTCCGAAAGTTTCTGGAAAATTAAATGCAGGTATTGCCAATGACTGCATAAATGTTATAATCGACGGCGAGGATGTAAATGTGACGAGACTTGCAATGGCCACAAAAGTCCAGGAGACATTAAAATTCAAATCCCATGTTAAAGTAATATCAGTCAAACCGGGATTTACTGAAATGGATTCCAATGCAAAATCGAAAACTGCAAGCATTATTGACATTGCAGCTCCAGCTCCTGATCCCCGGAATCTACTCAAAAAGATAGTAATTAAAAAATCCGGAAGAGTTGATCTGGGAGATGCAAAGATAGTTATATCAATCGGCAGAGGCGCAGAGAAAAACTTTAATGATATAAATATACTTGCTGATTCAATAGGCGCAGCAGTTGGTGCAACACGCCCTGTCATTGAAGCTGGTCTTCTTCCAAATAACCTGCAGGTAGGCCAGACAGGATGCAAAGTTAATCCGGATCTATATATTGCTCTCGGTATTTCAGGATCTGTTCTGCATCTTGCAGGCATGGTGGATTCAAAGTGTATTGTAGCAGTAAACAAAGATCCGCAGGCACCAATCTTCACAGTTGCAGACTATGGCATTGTCGGAGATGTTAATGCTGTCCTTCCGGTTTTTATGGATAAACTTGTTAAATTATTCAAGTAGATTTTAAAGATTCATTTGTTTGTGATATGCTAAAACATTTATTTTAAAATTTCCAAATCATATGCAATTAAAAATTTATATCTGCTGACACAGGGGTTATTCTTTTCACATAAGATGTTTAGTGATACAATATTCCAAAAGGATGGCTGCTTTTAATCCGGAAAAGCAGCCCCCCTTCTGGACTTCCCCCCGAAAGCCGGCTGCTCATTCGGCGCAGGCCTTAAGGTCTTTTACAATTTTCTAATTATTTTTGTTAAAAGAAAAATTTTTATAAAAACTATTTGAAAATCATCACTATTCCGCCGGTGAGGATGGCACCGGCTCTATTAATAAATCATCTCGCTTCAAAGGCCAGCACAATTAACCTTAATCTTCTGTTCTGCAGATTTTTTAACCTCAGCAATAACTGCAGATTTTTCAAAACCATTCATATTTAGAAATTCAATTGTTGCAGCAGAATCTTTTTTTGAAATAGAAAACAGCGCTCCGCCGGAAGTTTGAGGATCAAAAATAATATCTGATAAATACTGAGGTACAGACGGATTAACTTCGCACAAATTACCAATATAAGCTTTGTTTCTGTACATTCCGCCTGGAATCATGCCGGATTCAGCGTAATCTTTTGCACCTGGAAGAATCGGCAATGATTTTGAATCAATATCAATTACAAAAATATCAGCCCCGAGCATTTCCTTTAAATGCCCGATAAGACCGAATCCAGTTACATCAGTACATGCATGAATTTCAAATTTTTCAGACAAATCAGGAATAACATTGTTAAGCCTGGTCATCCATTTTATATATTCTCCCAGATTTTCAGGATCACACATTTCAGCTTTTACTGCAGTTCCGATAATTCCTGTACCAAGAGGTTTTGTTAATATTATTACATCACCGTCATGAAGACCGGTATTCCTTAAAATTTTATCCGGATGAACAATCCCTGTAACTGATAAACCGTATTTCATTTCATCATCCTCAACACTGTGACCGCCGAGTAGCTGAACTCCTGCTTCTTCCATTATAGAAAGTCCGCCCTTTAAAATTTCAGAAAGAACATCCATTTTGAATTTTTTAACAGGAAAGCATACAATATTTAAAGCAGTAAGCGGCCTGCCTCCCATCACGTAAACATCTGAAATGGAATTGCACGCTGCAATCCGCCCGTAGGTATATGGGTCATCCACAATAGGAGTGATGTAGTCAACTGTCTGGACAAGCGCAGTATCAGAGTTTAGTCTGAACACACCTGCATCATCTGATGTTTCAATGCCGACCAGGACATTCCCGTTTCGCGGAATACTCATGCTTTTCATAACTTCAGCTAGGTCCCCCGGACCTATTTTAGCGGCTCAACCCGAGCAGCTGACTGAAGCAGTAAGCCTGAGCGGAATATTCAATTGACTATCTGACATTTTTACCTCACTATCTATAAGATCATCAAACAAATAGTTTTACCCTTCTCTGGTTCTCCCCTTAAGGGGAGGATTATAATTTATGAATTCCTAAAATTTCAATTCCCTTAGCTTTAATTAATTCCCGTGCCTCAGCTTCTTCAGCAGTTTTAATTTTCAATGAATACCCGCAACCTGAACTTAATGTCCGGGGAGTTGATATAATTCTCTGATACAATCCTTTTTCTTTCAAAGCGTTTGCAGCCCATGCAACATAATTGTTGGAAAAAAAAAGCACTACAGAAAAATCACCCATCAGCATCTCCTGTTACCTGAGATATCTTTAAGAGCTGATATGGAAATGTCAATCTCTTCCTTTGTATTGAATATACCGAAAGAAAATCTAACAGTACCTTCCGGAAAAGTTCCAATTGTTTCATGAGACAGAGGTGTGCACTGAAGTCCTGCACGGGACATTATTCCATATTCATATGAAAGAATTTCTGAAACTTCCGAGCACTGGATTTTTTCTATATTAAACGAAACTACTCCTGTTTCAATTAAATCTGCAGAAATATAATTTATAAAACCATCAATTTCAGCTGATGCTTTTTTAATAAAATACCCGGTTAATTCTTTTTTATGAAGTTTGATATTATCAAGACCTGTTTCAGCAATAAAATTCACACCCGCACCAAGACCATATATACCCGCAGAATTCGGTGTGCCGCTTTCAAAAATATCAGGCAGAAAATCCGGCTGTATAATTTTATCAGAAAAACTTCCTGTACCTCCGAATTTTAAAGGTTTTACCAGTTTATAATCGAACGAATCTGAAAATACAAGACCGCCTGTACCTGTAGGGCCATACAGCGATTTATGCCCGGCAAAAGCCAGCATATCAATATTGTCTTTCTTCATATCGATATTAATAATTCCTGCAGACTGAGCCGCATCAACAATAAAAATAATTCCCCTGTCCCTGCATATTTTTCCTATTTCACGCGCAGGCTGAAGAATTCCAAAACTGTTTGAAGCATGGTTTATTACAGCCATTTTCGTTTCAGGTTTTATTGATTTAATAAAATCATCCGGATCAAGATAACCGTTTGATGAGCATTTTACAACAGTTAACGAAATCAAACCGCGCAATTCAAGTTCTTTCAATGGGCGGATAGTGCTGTTATGCTCCATGGAGCTTGTTATAACATGGAAACCTTCGCGGGCAGTTCCAAGTATTGCAAGATTCAGCGCTTCTGTTGCATTTGAGGTAAAAATTATTTTCATCGGATTGGAAACTGAAAAGAGATCCGCAAGAGATTGCCTTGCTGAAAAAATTTCGCTTCCGGTTTCAATTGAAAGCCTGTGGCCCGACCTGCCGGGATTGCCTCCGGAATTTTTCAGGTAGTTTATTGATGCTTCAACAACCGCTTCGGGTTTAGGAAAACTCGTAGCGGCATTGTCGAAGTATATAACCTTATCTGTGAAGTCTGATGATATAATCCCCATTTTCCTCTTTTATATCCGTTGCCATTTTATTCTTTGCAGCGAATCTCAGCATATTCTCTTTTGAAACATCACTGTTTAGATATATTTCAAAATCCGAACTGCCGTCATTTATCGCCTTCTGCGCAAGCATAACAGGTTGAGGACATGAGAGCCCTCTGGCGTCAACTTTTTTTTCGCTCATATATTATTCCTCATGCTTTCAATTTTTCTCTCATTGCAAAACCAATAATCAGACAAAATACAAGCCCTAATCCAACTGCATACATTCCAAACTCTCCCGGTCCGCCAACAACAAGAGAACCGTCTTTCACAACATCCGGTTTTGCAGCTATCAAAAAGTTATGAGCAATGCCGGCGCCGACAATCATTCCTATAACAAAAATTCCTGAATCTGAATCTCCTTCTCCAGCAAGAATAAGCTGCCTGCCCGGGCATCCTCCTGCAAGTGAATATGCAAGACCTGCAAGCACCATACCGAGAAAATTCCATATTTGATTGCTGTGCGCAATCGGCTGGGCTGCGAATCCCGGATTAAACTGCCCGAGAATAAGATTCATGCCAAAAGCAGCAGCCACAAGCCCGAGCAACCCGCCTGCAAGATGAAAATCCTTTATTAAAATAATATCTCTTACAGCTCCCACAGTGCAGAATCTGCTTCTCTGGGCAATGCCTCCGATTACAAGTCCTGTACCGAGACTGATCCATAAATTGGCATGCTGTGAACCCGGCCCCTTAATGCTTGAGAAAATCAATCCATTCGGACCGAAAGAAACATTAACCAGCAATAGAATAAAAAGCCCAAGCATTAAAACCGGAAATATCCAGCCTGATATCCTGCTCTGTGAATAATTTCTTCCAAGACTGAATCCGTTTTTTAAAAATGCAGCCCCAATGCCTATTCCGGCAATCAGTCCCGCGATTCCAGTTAAAGCGTTACCGTCTCCGCCTGAAAGTCTCAGCATTGAACGCCACGGACATCCGAGGAAAACAAGCGCTCCAACCATAGCAAAAACACCGAGGAAAAATCTTATAAGAGCAGATGATCCGGATCGCGGTTTAAATTCTTTCAATATAAATGAAATGATAAAAGATCCGAGCACCACGCCGATAATCTCAGGTCTGATATACTGAACTACATCAACTCTATGAAGTCCCAGAGCTCCAGCTATATCCCTCTCAAAACACGCAACGCAGATTCCCATGTTTTTCGGGTTTCCAAAATATTGGAGCAAAGATGCAATAGTTCCTATAACAGCTCCAACTGCAATTATCCCTATTCTTGATGATAAAAAGTTTTTCATGATTTCTCCCATTAGTTATTATTCTAAAATTTAATATAAATTATTCATTTTATGAATATTGCAAATATGTCAATTATTTTTTTAACACTTACCGTAGAATCTAAACAAATCTCAGTGCAGAGAAATTCAGTACAAATTCATAAAACACTATTTCAGCTGCTGAATTAAATTCATAAAAAAAAGTTATTGAAATATTAAAGATAATTATTCCATGATATTTTTTTGTCAGAAAAATGAATACCTTCTCATTTACATAACAAAGGATAAAATAATGTTTTCATCGGACATACTCAGTAATTTTAAAGAAAAAAAAGAAATAATCTCCAACACAACAAAAATCATTTCCTGTCTCGCAATAGATATTGGTGAAAGAACAATCAGCAAATACGAAAATCTTGTTCAGGCCGGTGATTTTATAAAAAATTATTTTTTAAAATTCGGGCACGAACCAATAGAGGAAGCATACACTGTTCAATCAAAAAAAGTTTACAATATAATAACTGAAATAAAAGGCTACGAAGAACCTGAAAAAATAATTATTCTCGGCGCTCATTATGATACAGTTCCAGGAACACCCGGCGCTGACGACAACGCTTCTGCTGTTGCTGCCCTGCTTGAAATTTACAGACTGGCTTCAAAATTTAAATTTAAAAAAACCATACGCTTTGTTACATTTACGCTTGAGGAACCTCCCTATTTCCAGACAGACGAGATGGGAAGCATGGTGCACGCCAAAGGATGCAAAAGCAGAAAAGAAAATATTGAGCTGATGATATGCCTTGAGATGCTCGGTTTCGGAAGTAAAAAATGCGAACAGAAATTTCCGAGTGATGAATTTAGAAAAAAATATCCTCCTAATGGTGATTATTTGGCTGTAGTTGCAACGCCGTCATTGTGCAGACATGTTTATGACTGGAAGAAAAGATATAACTCGCATGCCAAACACAAAATATTTGATCTGATAGCACCTGCATCAATACGCGGTATTGATTTATCAGATCATGCTTCATTCATTAAAAACGGCTTTCCGGCAATAATGATTACAGACACCGGTTTTTACAGAAACAGCAACTATCATCAATGCACCGACACTGCAGATACTATAAATCATGATTTTCTTTATCACAATATAAGGAATTCCTTTCTTGCATTAAGGGATCTGCTCAACTCAACCGATAAAAATACCGAGTGTTCAGATGGAATGTAAAAAAGAAAAAAATATTTCAGGCTGCACGTGCACATATGAACCATGTTCCAGAAAAGGATTGTGCTGCGACTGCATTCAATATCATAAAAGATCAGGGGAATTGCCGGGCTGCGTTTTCCCGTCGCAGGCTGAAAGAACATATGACAGATCATACCGGCATTTCGCGAGTCTTGTATCCCAGGGTAAAATTTGAATCTTAACGATACTTCAGATTATCATATTAATCAGATTTCAACTCTTAAATGGGAACTGACATTATCCTGCATGCTTGAAGACAGGAATAATCCCTGCAGAAAAATTTTAAAAAACAGCAGCACCTACGGAACGCTTCTGTATAATTTCCTGAATAGAAAAATCAATATAAGCAATGTAAAATCCATAATTGAAATCGGCGGGGGATACGGCTGGCTTACGCGCGATTTTTTAAATATAAATAAAAATTTAAAATCTGTAATGCTTGATATTTCAGGTACAATGCTTGATCTACAAAGAAAAACTCTTTCGGATTACAATATTGAATTCAGAAACAGCGATTTTCTTTCATTCGATCCTATGCTTATTAAAAATTCAGATTTAATAATTTTAAATGAGGCTATAGGAGACTTTCCAACATTAACTGGAATGGATCTGAAAGATAAAATCCGGAATAAGGGGGATATACAAAGCATTTATGATGATGCATTGGAACTTATTGAAAAATATTCTCTTGAAACACCCGGTGAAAAATTTAATTTTAATTACGGAGCTGCAAAGGCTGTTGAAAAAATATGCGGAAATAATATTTCCTATGCATTCATAAGCGAGCATTCCTGCGAAGCTGCATCACCGGATGAATACAGTGACATCATGAATTTCAATAAAAGCAAATTTCCGGAAGAAATAAAACTTCTCGGACACAGCGAATATACAATAAAATTTTCTCACATGGAGAAAATAGCACAAGCCTGCGGGTATAGAGTAATCCGCGGCCAGTACATTGATTTTATAGATATTATTTCTGACGGCAGGGTTAATTTTGCTTTAAGATCCAATTCATCAAATGAAGAATTGGAAACCATACGCCACTTCGTACATGACTTATATAAATATGAATATTTAATATTGATTAATCCGGAATTTTAAATAAATACTCCCCCTGATTCAGGGGGAGACAGATGGGGTTAACAGAATCAGATTTTGGATGCCAGTTTATTTTTTCTCTGAATCAGATGCTTATAATAAACTGCATTTGCAAGATTTTTGCTCATCATATCCTGAAGTTTTGCTTCAATTTCCTTAGCTGTAAGCCTGTTGACTTTCTTCTTTTTAGGCGGTGTTGCAGCTACCTCTGCAGGTGCTCCTGCGTTTTGTTCTTCTGACATTTTATATTCTCCTGCCCGATTATTTTTACAAGGATTTATACCTTTTTATATAACGGCATTAAACTGTAAAACAGTCCACGTTATGTCAACAGAAAATTATAAATTTTTAATTGCCGTTTTTTTTCAGTAATTCAGGAAAATATAACGCAATATGAAAATTAAGCCGAGAAAAATCATAACCTTGCTTATTTCCCGGATTTTACCTGTTAGTATTTTCAGCACAGGATAAAATATAAATCCGAAAGCAAGACCATCAGCAATAGAATATGTAAACGGTATTCCGATAATAATCAGATACGCAGGGAGATATTCCGTGATATCAGAATAATCAATTTTCGACAGATGTGATATCATCATGGAACCAACCACTATTAGCGCCGGAGCTATTACAGGATATAAAACTGCCGAGTTTACAGAAAAGCCTCCTCCGAGCATTTTTACAAGCGGCTCAAAAAAAAGTGCTGCTAGAAATAAAACTCCGGTAGTTACAGCAGACAACCCTGTTCGCCCGCCAACATTAACGCCTGCGGAGCTTTCTATATACGCCGAAACAGTAGAGGTTCCCAGAACAGCGCCTGCAACAGTTGCAGTTGAATCAGTTATAAGAATTCTTTTAATATTTTTGATGTTCCCGTTTTTATCAACAAGTCCTGCCTGTTCTGTTACCCCAACAACAGTTCCAACCGTATCGAACATAAGCATAAAGAGAAAAACAATTACCAGAGGAATATGCTTCAATGTAAATACGTCCACCAGATTCATTTTCATGAATGTAGGTTCCAATGAAGGAGGCAAGCTAACTAGGCCATGAAACTCAGATACGCCAAGAGGAATTGACGCAATTGCAGAAACAACCATTCCGATAATTAGCGCGCCTTTAATATTGAAGTATTTCAGAACACTAATCAATACAAGTCCTATCAGAGCCACAATCACATATGTCTTGTCAAGATGGCCGATCTTTAAAATCCCTCCGGGTGATTTTTCCACAACACCTGCATACACAAGACCTATGAAAGCAATAAAAAGTCCTATGCCAACAGTAATTCCGGATTTAAGTGATGGAGGAATGGAATTGATAAGCAGTTCACGTACATCAAACAGAGACATTAATAAAAACAGAATTCCTGAAATAAAAACAATTCCGAGAGCCGTTTCCCACTTGACACCTAAAGCTATTACAACTGTAAAAGCAAAAAAGAAATTCTCACCCATAACAGGCGCAAGGGCAATCGGATAATTGGCAAAAAGCCCCATCATGATTGATGCAAAGGCTGCTGATATGCATGTAGCAGCCATTACAGCGCCGAAGTTCATGCCTGCAGAAGATAAAACCGCAGGTTGAACAAAAATAATATAAGCCATTGTAAAAAATGTTGTAGAACCTGCAATCACCTCAGTTTTCACTGTTGATCCCGATTCTGTGATTTTAAATATTTTTTCAAGAAGCTGTTTCATATTTTTCTCCCTGAATATATTTGAAAAAATTATTTTAATTTATTTTCTTTAATAAATAAATTAGCCAGCCCGTTTCTGGAAAATTCTTTTTCGTATTTATCAATAAACGGACTTTCTTTTTCAATGCGCTCCTTGAAGTCCATTTTTTTAACAGCAGCCTGTCCGTATTTTTCCACAAAATCTCTTTTCCCTAATTCATCAGCGAGCATTTCCCAGAAACTTTCTGCATCATAAAAAGATATAGGTTCATCCATTTCATCTTCCATCTCTATTGTCGGATAAAATTTTCCTTCATCTTCCTCTATCAGATCTTCAACTCCAAATTCTTTATAAAAAGAATATACATACTGCTCAATCTCTTCAATATTATCCAGGTAATCATCCTCCCTGGGACCATTGGCTAAAAAATTTCCAAGATAAACAGCTTTGCATAAATTTTCATACTGCTCTTTTGTAAAATCGATTTTCATTCGATAAACCTTCCATTTTTATTTTTTTAAAAATGAATAATATGTCCAATTTGAATTGTCAAGTTTAAAATGAGAAACATACTGCATATAAAGAAAAGAATCAGAACCGAGTCACGGAAAAAATAATTTGACGTAATAATAACATCATCCATTAATAAGCTTACCGAGAATTAAATTCTCTGAATACCGGAGACTTAATATGAAAAAAACTCTAATCGCGATACTTTTATTTTCTTCAATGAATATATCAGCTGCGGACTTTTCATTTAATTGGGAAAAGATTTCATTTAAATTGCCTGCAAATTTTTCTCAGCCTGAAAAAGCAGGTTTGAATTCAGTTCAGCTTTCATATCCGAAAGGTTCAATAGATAAAGAACTTGCATTTATCATACTTGTCCGATTTACACCGGAGCAGCAGAAAGAAATGAAGATGGATGATAAAGCTCTGATGAGTTACGCTAAATCGACATTCTTTGCAACAGCAAAACCTGCTGAATCAGCAAAGGAGCGGATATTTTTCGGGAAAAAAATTATGGGTGATATTCAGGCAAAGAAGATCCCGAAAAAATCAACTCTTGAAGCATATCTGATAGATCTCCCATCGGGCGATAAATTAGCTGCTGGCTTTACCTTCTATGAAAATATTAATAAAAAAGCATCTGATGAAATTGTTTCGCGATTCGCAGCAACGCTTTCTGAAAAATGAAAAAAACAATAGCAGCCATAATAATTTTATTATCTGCAATTTCATCATTAAAAGCTGAAGAAGAAGATATTGAAACGCGAATAAAGAAAAAACTTTTCGGCGGAGGAATGCAGGTTCATTTCGGCTATTCAAACATTACAACTCCGTATCAGAAAGTAAACAGTTTGATTTTCGGTATAGGCGGAAGAGCCCATTTCAATGTATGGGATTATTTCAGAATAGGAATCGGCGGCGCAGCAACAAAAACCGATTACATGCCTTCATTTGCAGATGAAACTGGGATGAAAAGTTTTGTTGATATGGGATATGGAGGAATTACACTTGAGTTTAAATTTCATTATAAAAGATTTCTTTTTTCAGCTGGCGGCCTGATTGGAGGAGGATCATACACCAGTTTAATCCTGCTTTCAAAATCAGGATCGTCTTATAATACAGCATATACTGAAGGTGCAGCATTTGTAGGCATACCAATGATAACTTTCGAATTATTTATTACTGAGTCTCTTTCCGCAACTGTAATGTTCGATTATTTTTTAGGTTCAAAAGTTGTTGACGGGAATCAGTACGGATTCAGAGGCCATATAGGCGTTATTTTCTATAAATAAAAAATCAATAAAAGGAAAAACCAATGTATAAAAATCTATTTAAACCGATTAAAATAAATAATCTCGAAATTAAAAACAGAATAATATATCCGGCTCTCGGTCTGCTTTATTCTTATGATAAAAAAATAAATGACAAATATTCCAATTTCTACATTGAACGTGCGAAGGGCGGAGCAGGTATTGTTACTGTAGGACCTGTCGGGTTTGATAAATATGGTGCTGGCCTCTTTGCTCTTTCAATCGAAAATGATGAATATATTCCCTCTTTTAAAATTCTTTCTGACGGTATAAAAAATGAAGGGGCCAGATCGTGGATTCAGCTATACCATGCAGGAGCCTACACCAAGTCGGGATTTATCAGCGGTGAAAGGGCAATTGCTCCTTCAGAAATTCCATCAAGATATTCAAAGGAAACCCCGCGCGAAATGACAATTGATGACATTAAAACTGTTCAGGAAAATTTTGCTCTTGCAGCACTCAGGGCAAAAGAAGCAGGTTTTGACGGAGTTGAAATTATCGGCTCAGCCGGTTACCTCATAACACAGTTTTTATCTCCTTTGAAAAACCAGAGAAAAGATGAATACGGCGGAAGCTTTGAAAACAGGACAAGATTCGTCAAGGAGATCATTACCCTGATCCGGAAAAAAGTGGGAAAAGATTATCCTTTGTCCATACGAATGGCAGGAAACGATTTTGTTCCGGGCAGCAACACAAGCGCAGACACTCCGGCATTCGCAAGGGTGTACGAAGAGGCTGGAATAGATTTTATTAATGTAACAGGGGGCTGGCACGAGTCAAGGGTGCCGCAGCTTCCAATGGATCTGCCGAGAGCGGGACTGACATATCTTGCTGCCAATATCAGAAAAAATGTTTCTATTCCTGTTGCTGCGTCAAACCGGATAACTGATCCTCATCTTGCAGACCAGCTTATAAATGACGGTGTTGCTGACATGATATGCCTTGGACGTGTACTGCTTGCCGATCCATACTGGCCGCAAAAAGCAATGGAAGGAAGAGAAAACGAAATACGCCCATGCGTTGCATGCTCACAGGGATGCACGGATACGCTCTTCAATGGAAAACCGGTTTACTGCATCACCAATCCTTTATGCGGATTTGAAGGCGACAGAAAAATTACAGAAACCGCTGCCCCGAAAAAAGTTATGGTCATAGGCGCAGGGCCTGCAGGCATGGAAGCTGCAGTCACTGCAGCACAGGCAGGGCATGATGTTTCAATCTATGATAAAGCTGATGATATAGGCGGGCAGCTTTGGATAGCAGGAACACCTCCGCACAAACAGGAACTATGGGAAATTGTTCATTACTACGACGAAATGCTTTTTTTAAATGATGTTGATGTTTATCTTGAAACAGAAGTCACTCCTGAACTGATAAAGGAAGCTAAACCTGATTTTATTATTTCCGCAGAGGGAGCTGAACCTGCTGTCCCGCCGATCGACGGCATACGCAGCAGTGATGTTTTATCTTCATGGGAAGTTCTCAGAGACGACCCTATGCTCGGCCGGAATATTGCAGTAATAGGCGGAGGTGCAGTGGGTCTTGAAACTGCACATTTCCTTGCAGCAAAGGGTACGCTTTCTCCGGAATCAGTACATTTTCTTATCCGGCATGACGCGGAAACATGTGACAGATTAAAAGAGCTTGTTCATACGGGAACCAAGAATGTAACAGTATTTGAAATGCTGCCTAAAGCCGGCAATGGAATCGGCCGTTCAACAAAATGGGTAATTTTAGGAAATCTTGATCTGCATGGCGTAAAAACAATCACAGGTGCAAAAGTTCTTTCTATAAAAAACGGTCTTGTCACCTTTGAAAAAAGCGGCAAAACAGAATGCATTCAGTTTGATAATGTTATAAATGCCGCAGGTTCCAGGTCTGTTAAGAAAATTGCAGATGTTTTACCGTCACTTGGAATTCCATTTACTGTTGTCGGTGACAGTGTTAAGCCTGCTCAGATAGATGATGCAATCCATGGAGGTTTTTTTGCCGCTCTGGAGATTGATAAGAAATAATAGTCTCGGCTCCGCACGATATGTGTAAAATAATTCGCTCAACATGCGTAAGTTATTATTCGCATTACCAGCGAATTTTCTTTACGCTCATTGAGCAAAGCCGAGATGAACAGCATCAATATATTTGAAATAAAACCTCTGGTATTTTAATCTTTTACAAAATAAAAGAATAATATTGAATTTCGCTTTTCAATTTTAATAAAAAATAGTAGTAGTCAAAAAAACCCCTTCTGAAAAAATCGGCAAAAATACGAACTTATATATTATTAAGGAAACTTTGAATGACTAAAATCAAAAATATTGCAATTATCGCTCACGTTGACCATGGCAAAACCACACTTGTAGACGGAATACTGAAGCAGTCCGGCGTTTTCAGGGAAAACCAGAAAGTATCAGAAAGAATTATGGATTCTAATGACCTTGAAAAGGAAAAAGGAATTACCATATTTTCAAAAAACGCATCTTTTCCATATAAAGGATATAAAATAAATATTGTTGATACTCCAGGCCACGCGGATTTCGGGGGCGAGGTTCAGCGGATTTTAAAAATGGTGGATTCAGTTCTTCTGCTTGTGGATGCGTTCGAGGGTACAATGCCTCAGACAAAATATGTACTGAAAAAGGCACTTGAGTGCAATTTGAATCCTATTGTAGTTATAAACAAAATAGACCGCCCTAACAGCAGGCCACATGAAGTGCTGGATATGGTATTTGATCTGTTCATTGAACTCAATGCCAGCGACAAGCAGCTTGATTTCCCTGTTGTGTATGCTTCTGCAAAAAACGGCATTGCAAAATATGAAATTGAAGATTCCAACGAAGATATGATTCCGCTTTTTGAAACAATAATCAAACACGTAAAAGAACCAGACGGCAAAATAAACCTGCCTCTTCAATTTTTAGTTTCTGCCATAGATTACGACAATTATATAGGCAGGATAGTAACAGGGAAAATCCACAACGGCCAGATTTCAACAGGTGAAGAAGTTGCTCTTATTAAAAAAGACAATACAGTTGCTATAAATAAAGTTACAAAACTTTTCGCTTATGAAGGTTTAGCCAGAACTGAAATTAAAAAAGCTTACGCAGGCGACATTGTATCCCTTTCAGGATTTGATATTATTGATGTTGGCGAAACCATTGCAGACAGAAACAGTCCTGTTGCACTTCCTTTTATCGACATTGATGAACCTACTCTCTGCATGACATTTCTTGTAAATGACTCTCCATTTATGGGGAAGGAAGGAAAATACGTTACATCCAGACAGATATGGGACAGGCTGCAGAGAGAGCTTAAAGCCAATATCAGCCTGAAGGTTGAGAAAACCGATTCTGCTGAAGCATTTATTGTTAAAGGCAGAGGCGAACTTCAGCTCGCAATTCTGATTGAAAATATGCGGAGAGAAGGATACGAATTTCAGGTTTCAAAACCGGAAGTTATCTACAAGCAGATAGACGGCAAAAAACATGAACCAATGGAGCTTGCCATGGTTGATGTAGGTGATGATTTTGTCGGAGTTGTTATAGAGAAGATGGGAGTCCGTAAAGGTGAAATGGTCAATATGGTTCAGGGAACAGACGGATACACACGCCTTGAATTTAAAATTCCATCAAGAGGACTTGTAGGCTTCCGTGGGGAATTTCTGACTGATACGCGCGGAACAGGTATTCTCAATCACAGCTTTTTTGATTACGAACCATACAGAGGACCGATTCCTACACGGAACAAAGGCGTTCTTGTGGCATTTGAACCAGGCACATGCATGGCATACGCGCTTGACAGCATTCAGGAAAGAGGCATCCTGTTCATTAGCCCCGGAGCCCAGGTTTACGAAGGAATGGTTGTAGGTGAAAACAACCGCGAAGAGGATCTCGTTGTAAATGTCTGCAAGACCAAAAAACTCACAAACATGAGAGCTTCCGGATCAGAAGAGGCAGTGAGACTTCCCACACCAAGAAAATTCAGCCTGGAACAGTCTCTTGAATATATAGAAGATGATGAGCTCCTGGAAGTAACACCTCAGAATATTCGAATGAGAAAAAAAGTTCTGGATAAAAATAACAGGAAAAAATCAGAGAAGACTTCCTGATATATCCCCTCGGGATGCTTGGAGCTTTTAAAAATTATCTCTGCGATAGCCGGTATTGAGTTAAGCCTGCGCTTTCATTATTTTTCTGAAACCAAAATACCTTTTTAAAAAAATCAGCAGCGAAATTATAATCAGGAACCATTTGATTGATGCAGTTATTGAGGCTGCAAGGATGATATAGTCATTATAGAATCTGTTAACAAGAATATAGATATGTATTGAATTTTCGATCATATCAAAAACTGCTGCAATAAATGGAAGAATAAACAGTTTCTGACCGAGCCGGGAAAAAGTTTTTCCGTATTCCAGAAGTTTAAACTCTGCAATAATCATGCCCCCTGCAATGAGAAGAGAATATGTCACAGTATAAAAATAATCGATCCAGATTGTTTTTAAAAAAAGATCAACCCCGTAATCGCCCCAGAGAGAAATGATTCTCAGAAAACTTTCTTTTGTAAAAGATAACTGAAGATACGAGACGCCCATGCCTGAAGGGCCGGCTGTCATATTATCAATTTTAACAAGAATTAGCGTTAAAACAAGAGAAGACGCAATAGAGAAAAACAAAACGCTTTTTTTGGTAAGAAATAATTTGAATTTCTCCATTTATTTTTTTTCCTCTGGATTTTCTCCAGAGCCGTCTACCTTGTATTTGCTCAATTCTTCGTCTTTAATCCGCATATCATAAGCAGATTTATTTATAGGCAGAGGGATTCTTTCATCGTTTTCCACATCATTCTCATTTTTATTTTCCGGAGGCTGCAAAGAAGAAGCTCTTTCAGACTCTTTTTCTTTTTTTATTTTAAAAATTTTATTCTGAATATTTATATCATTCGGATCCTGTATGTTCGCTTTTAAAAAATAATTTTCAGCTTCAGAATTGTTGCCGAGCTGTTCATATGACAGCCCCAGATGAAGATACAAGGATGCAGATACTTCACGCTGGGTTAAAGCCCTCTGCAGATAATTAACCGCTTCCTGAAAATTTCCTGTAGTAAAATACAGAATACCCATCTGATAAAGAACCTTCCCGTCCTCATTTTTAAGCTTGAGCGCGTTTTGCAGATATTTAAAGGAATTTTCGATATCCTGCAGAGTTACAGACATAATGCCCATTCTGTAATTGGCCTCGAAATTTGATGGGTTCATATTTAAAATAGCAGAATAAAGCTTCCTGGCATCGTCCCATTTTTTCAGCTGCTCAAAGCGAAGCGCTGCGTTATAATAATATTCTTCTTTATAAGAATACATTATACTCATATATTCCTTAAGCATTATATGATAATCTGCAAGCTTTCTAAGCTCAAAAAGCAGCGAAGTTTCAAGTTCATAATTTTCAGCCGCCTCGGCAAGTTCGGTTTTCTTAAGAGTTTTAAGAATATTTTCATCAGCCTGAAAACTGTTTCTCATATTCATTATAAATGTTCCGGATTGTGAATCAGATAAAGAATTTGTAAATGCTGATATGTTCATTGCAGAAGGCAGATTATTGAATGTTTCATAACACGAACCTGATCTGTATTTTTTTAAATAATAAAATCTGTCCATGTCATCCGGCTGGAGTGTTTTTAAAATCTCATCCGGATTTGATCCGGCAAAGTGAGACAGAACATGCAGCTCACTGTAAAAAATTTTCTGCATATCCGGATAATTTTTAAAAAGATCCGCAACACGGGCAATGGAACTTTCAGTAATTTTCAAAGAAGCATCATCATCAGATGAATAAATTACAAGAATATTTGAAAAAATATAAACAGCGCTGTTTTTAAAAGAAGACTGTATTCCCTTTAAAGCTGAAGATAAAAATTCTTTTCTGCAAGTTGTAAGATTAAATGAAACAGCGTAAATACCGCCTTTAGCAAGATTGGATTTTATTATTCTGTAATACTCAGGCGTAAATCTGAAATAGTTTTTTGTCTGATCAAGAATATTCGGAATATCAAAAATCATACGGAAAGTATTCTGATTTTTGTGGATATACTGCAACAGATCGTCATTGTCTGCAAAATACTTCTGATTTCCTGAATATGGCAGATTGTAAAAATCAACCAGCTCAAGAGGCACTGTATTCAGACACAAAGAGCTTTTGAAATATGCGATTCCGGGATTCCGGAAAAACATCTGATTTCCGTCTATAAAAAGAATCCTGTCTTCTTTAATGTTCTTTACATACAATGCTGCCGGAACCAGGGATCTTTTAAAATTTCTTATAATGCTGTCTGAAATTTTAAAAACTTCCTCATCATTTACATAAACCGAACCGGTTGTTTTAATATATGGGGAATTGTAATTTACATTCTGCAGCAAATCAAAATTGCGCGTATTTCCCGCGTAAATCGTTCCGTTAAGCAGGGTCTTGAAATATAAATGATTCATTATAATCAGAGGTATAAAAAAAAGAATAAACGCGAACATTACTCCTTTCTTATAGATAGGAATATTTTTATTTGCAAGATACACTGCAGGCAGCATAAGATTCACAGCGATTATGGCATATATGGATAAAAAATATACTGCGAATGAAAATGTAACAAAACTCAGGGCAACAAGTACAGGCACCGGCATCACAATCATTGAAATATCGAGTATATTAAATCTTTTCTGATGCGGATATTTTACAGTAATATTTTCAATTGTATGATACATCGAAAAACCGAAAATCAGCGAACACGGAGCAAACAGCGCAGAAGCAGCCTTGAAAGATAATGTTCCATATAAATTATTGATAAGTATTATAAACCCCAGAAAAAATGCTGGAAATATCATTTCAGTATAAATATGCCAGTAGTACTTCTTTAAAAATCGTCCCAGAAAAAAACCAATACACATTAAAATCAGCAATATTATTGGAAAAGCAAACTGTATATAATTGAGAGTCCCGTAATATTTAAGTATTGTAACAAAACCAAAATATGAATAAATCAGAATATAGGTAAAATTGAGATATGAAAAAATAAGTTCCTCATTTTTAACAGTATCCGGTTTTTCTTCAAATTCATCCCTGAAGTGCTTTGCAATAATCGGATCAGGATTATATTGCAGATAAAAAACAAACATAAGCGGTATAAGCCCGATGCAGAGGATAGCCGGAAGAAATACAGGCAATGCAGCATAAACTATTCCCGCATAAATTGCTATTCCGAGGGATACCCCGCCCAGCAAACTGAATAAAAAATTATAAACTGCAGCTTTTTCATCTATAAAATCACCGCATGAAACTTTTAACAGATAATGAAGTTTTATGCCTGCAATTAAACCGAAGAAAAAAATGAGAACCGGTATTATATACTGATTAATAAAAAAAAGTGATATTAAAGGCTCACTTTGGGCAGTGCTGATAAAAGCTCTGAAAAAAAATACAGCGGCAAAAATAATAAATAATACTTCAGCAGCTACATAAACAACCCTGATTTTTTTGAAAACAGTGAAAAGTAATCTGCCTGAAAGATTTCCGGCGAATATCCCGATTATAAAAGTTAAAAGAACAATTTTTACAATCTGCAGATAAAAGAAGTAATATTTCAGATTAAAAACAATTGATGTTAAAATATAAGCTGATATAGCAAGTGTGATTAAAACAATTATATATATATATTTTCGCTGTTTCACATCGGAATAGCTGTATTCTTTTAAAAAACTCATTTATTTTTCCTGTTTTAAAATAATTTCTGCCAAATTAACTCGATTAGACAATAAATAGTTATATTTTTCAATTGTTTTTCTTAAAAAAGCCCAATTAAATTTGTTTATAGCAGAGTATTTGAATGAGTTTATAGAAAGAATTTACATTTAACCTGTAGAAAGTTTAAGCTCTGACCCCGCTTTACCAGGTTTAATATCATGCCAAATCAACAAAAAAAAAATAAATATCTAATGGAAAAATTTTCATGTGCCGAAATTAAGAATAAGGGAAATTCTGCTTAAAAAACACTTATAACCTCTATCACATCAATATTTAATCATAAAATCAAATAATCGCCAATAATGATCTAAAAACGTCAATAAACGGCTTAAATATTAGGTTAAGCCGATCCGAACTTATAGAAGTAAGGGATAAAAACCACCTCTTACAACAGCAAGGATGCTGTTAAAAAACAAAAGATTCAAGGAGGAATCTACCATGATTATCAATCACAATATGTCAGCTATTAATACCAATAGGGTATTAAAATTCCAGCACTGGAATGTAACAAAAGACATGGAAAGTCTATCATCCGGCATGAGAATTAACAAAGCCGGCGATGACGCTTCTGGTCTTGCTGTATCTGAGAAAATGAGAACTCAGGTTTCAGGATTAAGACAGGCTGAGAGAAATACTGAAGACGGTATGTCTTTCATTCAGACTACTGAAGGATATCTTGACCAGTCAAATGCAATAATCCAGAGAATGAGGGTTCTCGCAATTCAATCTTCAAACGGTATTTATACACCTGAGGACAGACAGCTTATTCAGGTTGAAATATCTGCTCTTGTAGACGAAGTGGATAGAATTGCTTCATCTGGCGAATTCAACAAAATGAAACTTCTCCAGGGAGATTTTTCAAGAACCAGCAGATCATCTTCAATGTGGTTCCACATGGGCGCAAACATGCATCAGAGAGAAAGAGTTTACATTGGAACAATGACTTCAAGAGCTCTTTTACTAAAAGACGCAGCAGGCAAACCTGTTACTCTGTCTACTCCTGAAGCAGCAAACAGAAACATCGGTATATTTGATGCAGCTCTTCACAAAATTGCAAAACAAAGAGCTGACCTCGGTGCTTATTTCAACAGACTTGAATATGCAGCTAAGGGCCTCATGGCAGCTTATGAGAACATTCAGGCTTCTGAAAGCCGTATCAGAGACGCAGATATGGCAGAGAGCATGGTTAATCTTACCAAAAACCAGGTTCTTACTCAGAGCGGTACTGCAATGCTTGCTCAGGCAAATCAGAAATCTCAATCAATACTTCAGTTACTCAGATAGTAAAATTTATGCCGCCGGTTAATACCGGCGGCATTTTGTTCTTTGAAAATCAGTCTCATGCCGGCATCAAAAATATATATAGAGACCGGTTGTTTGCTGTAAGCATCAGCTTCTGAATTGCACCAGAGCCTGATGGTTGCAGCAATGCACCCGGGTATTCCCAAAAAACGCTTAAAACCTGGTATCAAACGCCTGATAAGGAAATCGGGCTCACAAAAACAAAGGAGTGTTCACTATGATTATTAATCACAACATGAGTGCAATCAATGCTAACAAGATGAATAAGTTCAAGCATTGGGATGTAAGCAAATCGATGGAAGCTCTTTCTTCCGGCCTTAGAATAAATAAAGCCGGGGACGACGCTTCAGGTCTTGCTGTATCCGAAAAAATGAGAACTCAGGTTCAGGGATTGCGTCAGGCTGAAAGAAATACTGAAGACGGTATGTCTTTTGTCCAGACAGCAGAAGGTTATCTCGAACAAACTGCCAATATTCTACAGAGACTAAGAGTTCTCTCTGTCCAGTCATCTAACGGTATTTATACCGCTGAAGACAGACAGCTTATGCAGGTTGAAGTTTCTGCACTTGTCGATGAAGTAGACAGAATTGCTTCACAGGCTGAATTCAACAAATTCAAACTGATGCTCGGCGATTTTTCAAAAACAAATGCAAAAGCCTCCATGTGGTTTCATATGGGTGCTAATATGCATCAGAGAGAAAGAGTTTATATTGGAACCATGACAGCTCAGGGACTCAATCTCAGAGAAAAAACCGGAAAATTTATAGCGAATTTAAGCACAGCTGAAGGTGCAAACAAAACCATCGGCTTGGTTGACAATTCGCTTCACAAGATCGCGAAGCAAAGAGCTGACCTCGGCGCGTACTATAACAGAATGGAAACAGCTGCAAAAGGTCTCATGTCTGCCTATGAAAATATACAAGCATCCGAAAGCCGCATCAGGGATGCAGACATGGCTGAGACAATGGTAGAACTTACCAAAAATCAGGTCCTTGTGCAGAGTAGTACCGCAATGTTGGCTCAAGCTAACCAGAAGTCGCAATCAGTATTACAGCTTCTGAGATAAAAAATAAAATTATTAAACTGGGACTACCCGTAAAAAACCCGCCTGGAAACAGGCGGGTTTTTTTTGTTTCATCTCGGCTACGCTCGATGAACGGATTCAACATAGAACAAGGGGTTGCAACCCCTTGTTCTATGTTGAATAAAATACTTTTATCAAAGATGCTGAAAATACAAGACTGCAACATATTCACTTCGCTGGTCGAGCGTAGCCGAGACCAGCAGAGCCAAAACGATCCCTGAGCGGAGCCGAAGGGTGAGTCTTAGTTTTCTTTCCCGGATAAAGGAAAGCTTACACCTATATGAGCGGATACGGAAGACATATCGAGCGCATTTGTTGGTGTTGCAGCAGCTGAGTAAAGATAAACCACTGAGCCCCTGTATCCAAGATCAAAAATAAGATTTATGTTTGAATCATTTCCAAGTTTAATGGCAATTCCTGCAACTACCTGCCAGGTAAATCCGCCATATGTATCAGTGTGAAGAGAACCAATTGCAGCACCGGAAGAATGGAATGTCCAGCCATAACCTGCTCCAATCAAAACATACGGCATTATACCTATGCTATCCCTGAAATCAAATCTGACTTTCGCATTAACAAGAAGCGGAACAGAATACGCGTCGCTTAATGTTACGCTTGCAGGATTTGTAAAAGATCCGGTTCCTCTATAAGTTTTCATATTAACCCAGTTAAATCCTGTTTCAAAACTTAGTGCAAAATATTTATCCAGACCCAGATCAAAATTAATTCCGGCATCTAAAGCAGCCATGTTAACCACATACGGGTACCCCACTCCAAGCCTGAAATCCAGATTGCTGTCCAATGCATAAGCTCCATTGATAGTAAAAACTACAGCCAAAGAAGTAATTAATAATTTAATTTTTTTCATACCTATCTCCTGTTATTTTTATAACTATATATTATAACACATATTCAGTTATAAAGTGATAAAAAATATTCCAGAAAAATAAAATTCTGAAAACTTTCGGGATAATAAATTTTTTGTTCCTGGAAGTCAAGCAAAATGAAAGGCTTAAACTATGGCATCAAAAAGCGAGCCGGGGTGGAGCACAAACCTGTTTCTGGCAACAATTCCATCAGAAGTATATTCGTACTGTTTTGTATTTTTAATCAGATCCATAATTCTGTCTCTTTCTTCCGGAGATGGTTTTGTATAAACAACATTATTTTCAGTTTTCTTTAAAACAGAATGAATACTGTCTACTTTTCCGTTATTATACGCAGGCCATATGTATATCTTTTCAGAAGCAGAGGCTCCTTTTGCGTAAGAGCGGAAATTAATTTCCGATATTCCGGTAGATATATTCATATACTGATTATCGGCAATTTTGATTCAAAACTTAATTTAAATCTTGACGTAAATAAAATATTCATCATTTTAGTTTGATATGAAAATAGCCATAGCACAAATCAATCCCGTTGTTGCTGATATATCTGGAAACGAGAAAAAAATTCTTGATTACATCAACCGCGCAGAAAACGCAGGTTCCGAACTCACAGTGTTTCCGGAAATGTCCATAATAGGATATCCTCCCATGGACCTGCTTGAAAATAAAAAACTTATAGATGATAACCTTTCCTCTCTGGAGAGAATTGCATCGAAAGTACAAACAGCTGCTGTTGTAGGATTTGTCGATTATAATAAATCCCTGCCTCCAATGCTTTATAATTCAGCTGCTTTCATAAAAAACGGGAAGATTGAAAACATTCAGAACAAAACTCTTCTTCCTCAATATGATGTTTTTGATGAAACAAGATATTTTTCTCAATCGGATAAATTCAATATTATTGATTACTGCAATTACAAAATAGGAATTACCATATGCGAAGATATATGGAATGCGCACATTTCAGAAAAAGACACTTACATGGAAAACAGATCATATGAAATTGATCCTGTTACTGAGCTGAAAAAACTTGGAGCTGATCTCATTATTAATATTTCAGCATCGCCTTTTGTAAGAGGAAAAAATACAGCAAAAATCAAAATGCTGAAATCCATCGCAAAAGATAAAAATCTTCATATAATTTATGTAAATCAAATCGGCGGCAATGACAGCCTTATTTTCGATGGAAGCAGCCTTGCTATAAACAATAAAGGGATTACCACAGGAGCAGCTGAAAAATTCAAAGAGGATTTACTGATAATAGACACTTCCGGCAATCAAGAAATAAAATTAAAAGTCAATGAGATTGAAGATGTAAAAAACGCACTCGTTTTAGGTATAAGAGATTATGTAAAAAAATGCGGTTTTAAAAAAACAGTACTCGGCCTGAGCGGAGGAATTGATTCAGCTCTCACTGCAGCTCTTGCAGCAGAGGCTCTCGGCCCGGAAAATGTTACAGGTGTGACTATGCCTTCAGTTTATTCTTCAAGCGGAAGTATTGATGATTCAGTCCAGCTTGCGAAGAATCTCGGCATTAAACTTGAAACTATTCCAATACACGGCTTATGCAATGAATATAAGAATAGTCTTTCAAATGTTTTCAAAGGACTTGCGGAGGATATAACAGAGGAAAACATACAGGCAAGAGTAAGAGGCAATCTGCTCATGGCTATAAGCAACAAAACCGAAGCCCTGCTTCTTACAACAGGAAATAAATCCGAACTTGCAATGGGTTACTGTACTTTATATGGAGACATGTCCGGGGGACTCGCAGTTATTTCCGATCTTCCTAAAACTTCCGTATATGAACTTTCAAAATATATTAATCTTGAAAAAGAAATAATTCCCCAATCGAGCATTGACAAAGCTCCGTCAGCTGAACTTCGCGAAAACCAGAAAGATGAAGATTCGCTGCCTCCTTATCCGGTGCTTGACAAGATTTTAGAAATGTTTATTGAACAGAAAAAATCTTCAGCTGAAATTACCGCTTCCGGTTTTGAAGAAAGTCTGGTTAAAGATATTCTCCGTAAGGTAAACCTGAGCGAGTATAAAAGAAGACAGGCAGCTCCCGGGCTCAAGGTAACATCAAAATCATTCGGCACAGGAAGAAGAACTCCTATTGCACAGAAATTCATTCCATAAATAAAAATGCCGGCTATTTTCATATGCCGGCATTATACAAAAAGTAATTTTAAGAATAATCATTCAATAGTTTCTTTTATCCTCGGTCGTCTTTTCTTCTCTATCCCTTTAACAATCAATTCATTCTTTTTTTCCATAATTTTTGCATAGGCTTCGGGATTATCTTCTTTTATTAAATTCATGTTCTCTCTTAATCTCATCAGATTTCTCCATCGCGCAGGATTATTATTTTTCATATTCTCTTTTTTCTGATTAAGATTTTTCAGCATTCTGGGATTTTCATTTTTTATCCGCCTGATATCAGATTCATCTGCTGTCACTATCATAAATACAAACGGAGCTTTTGTACTCATATTATTTATTACTGCTATACTGTTATTCACTTTATCAAATCTTTCAGGAGACTTTTTATATTGCTTAAGTTTATCCTGATTTTCAACATAGGAAAAATCTTTGCCTGGCTTATAGCCTACAATTGAAATTGCGTAAATCTCGCCTGAAGAAACATCAACAGCTTTAACATGAATCTCGCCTAAACCGTTATTTTGAGCAATCGTACCATTGATCATAACATCTACCGGCAGAACTCCGCCGCTTTCAATAATTGATTCCGTGTCAACAGCACCTGTCTGCTGCAGTTCATGTTCCTTTATAATTTTATCTATTTCAGCCCTTTCTACAAATTTAAAATCTTTTTTAACTATCATCTTTGATAAAAATTTCTGCGAAATTCTTTTCCCTTCTTCAGTTTCCTTTCCGTCAAGATTTGTAAATATATAAACAGAAATTTTTTTACCTTTGAACCTTGAACTGTTTTCATAAAGTTCGCCTGCTGCCTTGCCAACTGCCTCATCTTCCAGAAGAGGAGCAGAAAGTAAATCAACTACGTTTAAAAACAGCAGACAGAAAATTCCTATTGCTGATATCATTATTAAATTTTTTATTTTCATTTCTGCTTTCCTTTTAAAAATAATTTATAATTCAAAAAATAATATTTTATATATTACAAAACTCCAATATTTTTAACAAGTTTTTTTCTTCAATTTTTTTATCAGCTGCTGAATTAAGCAGATCGCTTTGCGAGCAGAACGCTATACCTGCTGCAGCTGCTTTTATCATGCAGATATCATTTTCGCCGTCACCAACAGCAATTGTGTTTCCAGGGGAAATGGATCTGATTTTTACAGCATTAACAAAAGCATGTCCCTTGCAGTAATTATGCATGCATAAGCTATTTTCTGATTTAAAATATACAGATGGAATTTCAATTTCACCAGTTGCAATATCACTATCAAAAATAAGCTTTATTCCAATTGTAAAGTCAGCTCCAATTTTATCTTTTATCAGATCTGCAACAATATCATAACTGTCTGTAATAATTCCTGTAACATACCCTCTCTGCTTTAAAATTTTAATTGTATCGCAGGCGCCATCTACAATATCAATTGAATCAGCAATATTTAAAATTTTATCACGAGAGGTGCCTTTCAGCATTGCAGCTATAATTACAGCGCGTTTAGCTGAGTCTTTTTCATCTGACATAACACGGTTTAATTCAGCAGCAAAACCTAACTCTTCTGCAGCTCTGAAAATAAATCTTCCGTCAAGCAGAGTATTGTCCTGATCAAAAACAGCAAGTTTACTTTTTATTGAATTATTTATCATCAGATGCATTATTTACAGAACCCTTATTTTCTATTTCTGATTTTTTTCTGCCAGACGTTTTATGATTATATACAACAAGCACAATCCTGAAAATCAGCGTTACTATGAGAATTACCAATACAATTGTAATGGTAATTTTCTGGCTGTTAATGAGTTTTCTATAAATAGCTGAATCGCTTGCAGCTTTAATATTTTCAAGCTGAACCAGAGTTTCATCAAGAGCTGCAGCTTCTATTTTAAATTTTCCTATAGCTCTGCTGTATGCTTCTTCTTTTTCGGTTTTCGCCAGAGATATTATCAACTCCGATTCTACGGATAGATACTGTGCATATAATAAAGTTTTATCAATTAATTGTTTTCCGGTTTTAGTATAAAAAAGCGGCTTTGCACGGTTTAAATTAAGAATCAGCCTGCTTTTTGCATTTTTAATCTCTACAACTGATTTATTCCTGGCTATATCATCTTTTGACAAAAAAAAATTTTTAATCTCACAATCAAGATCACGGAGATATATTTTTGAAGTCAAAATAAGGTTTCTTCCTGCAATTTCATTATCACGCATCCACGACATATTGTTTCCAAAATCTTTCAGATACATAATTGTGTTTACGCCGCTTAAAATCTCAATCACTACTGCAAAAATAAAACCGATTATCGTTGCATTTAGTATTTTTCTGGATAAATCTTTTATCATATTTTACTTAACAAAAAGATCCGGCGCGTTTTGTTTTAAATATTTTATTTTGTCCATCAGCTTATCTGCTGAAACTGCATAGTATCTGTCTTTAATGATTAAAATTAAACTCCCGGAAGATGATCCGCCCAGTTCAAAATCAAATGGCATTACATCCATGTTTTTACTGTAATCATAAACGCTTATAGAACTTTTACCTTCAATTACTGCACATCTATCAAAAAATTCAATATCTATCACATCTTTCAACTCAGTTAATGTTTTTATTTTCTTATCAGAAAATGTCATTTCCATCAGCTTCCACTGGCCTGAACCGCCTTCAATGTATTTGATAGAAGATGCTGAAGCTGAAATTTTTGAAGAGGATACAGGCATGTTTTTTATTATAAAATTTCTTTTCCCAATATCAATAATATTAATATTATATGATCCGCCAATTCCTGCAGATAAAAAAAGTTTTCCATCAGAAATCTTCATTGATATTCTATTCAGGCCTTTCAATTGCTGATTCATTTTCTCAGCAACAAACAGTTCATTTTTATTTTCCAGATATGAATAGATAAAAAGATTTCCTCCTGCATAATAAATCAGATTATCCTGATAAAAAACAACTGATTCAATTTTAACGGAACTGTCTTTTTCAGGAGCAGCAATATCCTTTACGAAATTCCCGTTTTTTTTATAAAGATTTATTATTCCATCAAGAATAAAAACAGCATGTGTCTCATTTATATCAGTCTGGAAATTTTCATAGTTTGCAGCATCTTTTATTTTTATTTTAAATTTTTCCGGGAACAGAAATTTAACCTCGCTGCTGCTCCTGGTAAAAGCGGATGAGGGCGAAATTTCAGTTTCAGAAAAATCAAAATTTGCAATGGTTATTGCCTTAATCAAAGAAGCTTCAATATCAAACCTGGCGTTTTTATTTCCTGATATGTACTTTTTAACAGAATCTTCGAATAATTTATCCGGATTTGTTGAACAGGAAACTGTCAAAGCTATAATAAAAAAAATAATCCTTTTCATATCATCTCTCATTTTTCAATTTTAATTAAATAAAATCAATCCTGAGTCAATTTTCTATATCTTAAAAAAATAATCAAGGAATAACCGGAGAAATAATATTCAGTATTGACAAAATATTATTATTAATTTAGTATAACTTATTATTTTATAAAACTATAAAATCAACTGTCATACCCGCTCAGGCGACTTGTACTGAGCATTGTGTAAGTATGGCTTGCACCCAGCGGGGGTATCCATTTTTATTATAAAAAGCATGGATACCCGTTTTCACGGGAATGACGAAAAGCAATTTAATATTTATCATGATGGAGGCTTTATGCAGGAAATTGGAATTATACTGGGAAGCGACAGTGATCTTCCAAAAATAAAAGGCTGTTTCGCAACATTGAAAGAATTCGGAATTGAATTCGATGTAATAGTTTCATCAGCGCACAGATCACCTGCACAGACTGCTGAATGGACAACGGGCGCCAGAGCAAGAGGAATTAAAGTTATCATAGCTGCTGCAGGCGGCGCTGCACATCTTCCCGGAGTTGTTGCTGCACACACCACGCTTCCGGTAATCGGCATACCTATTGAGACTGCAATAGCCGGAGGACTTGATTCAATATTATCCATAATTCAGATGCCATCAGGAATACCTGTTGCAGCAATGCCCGCAGGCCAGGCTGGTGGAACAAATGCAGCTCTAATGGCAATCAGCATTCTTGCTGTATCAAATGATAAACTCGTAAAAAAAATTGAAGACTATAGAAAAAATATATCAGATAAAATAACTGATAAAAATAAAAAAATAAAAGATTCCGGCCTCGATGATTACATCAAAACTCTGGAGAAGAAATAATGATTACCCATGCAGTTCAAATACCCGACGAAAGAGTAATCATACTCGATTTCGGTTCCCAGTATACACAGCTCATTGCAAGAAAAATCAGGGAGATCGGCGTGTATGCTGAAATAGTTCCTTTTCATTATTCCCTGCATTCTATCAAAAGCGAAAAACCTTCAGCAATCATTCTCTCCGGCGGACCTTCTTCCACCTATGACAAGGGAGCGCCGAAAATTGACGACGAAATATTCAGACTCGGGATTCCGGTTCTCGGAATCTGTTATGGCTTATATATAGTTGTAAATTCATTCAAAGGAAAAATACAGGGTGCAACATCAAAAGAATACGGACGAGCAGAAATTAATATAAAAACTGAATCAATGCTTTTCAGAGGCCTGTCACCCAAAGAGCAGGTATGGATGAGCCATGGGGACAAGGTAGTTGAAGTTCCGGCCGATTTTAAAACAATCGGATCATCAGACAATGCTGAAATAGCAGCAATTGAAAATTCATCTGCAAAAATTTACGGAGTCCAGTTTCATCCTGAAGTTTATCATACCACAAACGGTGTTCAGGTTTTAAAGAATTTTATTTTCGATATTTGCGGAATCAGACCCACATGGAACATGAAGTCATTTATTCAGAACTCAATTGATTCCATAAAAAAAGAAGTAGGCAGCGGCTCTGTTCTGCTCGGTCTTTCAGGCGGAGTTGATTCTTCTGTAACTGCAGTGCTTCTGCAGAAAGCCATTGGAGACAGACTTCACTGTGTATTTGTAAATAACGGGCTGCTCAGAAAAAATGAAGAGATCCAGGTAATTGAAAAATATAAAAACAACATGAACCTTAATTTAATATATGTTAATGCATCAAAATTATTTTTAAGCAAACTTAAAGGCGTATCCGAACCGGAAAAAAAGAGAAAAATTATAGGCAAAGAATTCATTAATGTATTCATGAAAGAAGCAAAAAAAATCGGAAGGTTCGATTTCCTTGCACAGGGTACACTATACCCTGATGTTATAGAATCAGTTTCCACAAAAGGCCCATCTGATACAATTAAAAGTCATCACAACAGGGTTCCTGAAGTATTAAAATTAATTAAATCCGGCAAGGTTATAGAGCCGCTGAAAGAGCTTTTCAAGGATGAAGTCAGGGTTCTCGGACGGGAACTCGGCATGGCAGATGAACTGGTGAACAGGCACCCCTTTCCAGGACCTGGCCTTGCTATCAGAATAATCGGCGATATAACTCCGCAAAGAATAAAAATTTTGCAGGAGGCAGACGATATTGCAGTTGGAGAAATAAAGTCTGCAGGCCTATATAACAGCCTGTGGCAGATATTTGCAGTATTCCTCCCTGTCAGATCTGTCGGCGTTATGGGAGACAAGCGCACATATGAAAATGTAATCGCATTACGGGCAGTTACATCTGTTGACGCGATGACAGCTGACTGGGCTTATCTGCCTGAAGCAGTTTTAAAGAAAATTTCCAGCAGGATAATCAATGAAGTGAAGGGCGTGAACAGGGTTGTGCTTGACATCTCATCCAAACCGCCAAGCACTATTGAATGGGAATAGCTTTTCATTTTAAAAATTGAGGAAAGATGTTGTAACTTTCTAAGAAGAAATAAAAACTTCATTTCCGGAAGTTTTTTCAAGTTCAATTATACTTCTCTTTATTTCATCAGGCACTTGCGTTTTAAAATTATTTTTATAATTGAACGTTACAATCATTGCTTCTCCAGACGCTGCAGCTTTTTTATGAGCGTGACTGACAACTGAATATTTCATTGTAAAACTTTCATTTCCCATAGTATCCACTCTGGCGCCTACTGAAATCCTGTCCGGATACGCAAGAGGAATTCTGTATTTGCATTGCGTTGATGCAAGAATTGGACCTATACCTGTGGTGTTCATAACATTAAGAAAATTAATTTTTTCAAAATATGCAATTCTCGCGCTTTCAAAATATTTAAAATAAATGATGTTATTAACATGCTGAAATGCATCCATGTCGCCCCAGGCTATTGGAATTTCTATGATGACTGGATACTTTGTGATTAATTCTTCCAATTTATTTCCCTTATTAAAATCATTATAAAATAATTACCGGTATTCTTCAAATTATTAAAATAAAAAACCCTCATGTTTTAGAAGCATTTCCTTTATACCGGCGCCTCCGGAATAATTTCCGATTGAACCGTCAGATTTTATTATTCTGTGGCATGGAATTATAACCGGAAATCTGTTCTTTGCCATGCAGTTGCCGATAAATCTTGAGCCAAGAGGAAATCCGCTTTTTACAGAAAGTTCTTTATAGGAGCTGGTTTTTCCAAATTCAACTTTCAGCAGATGCTTATAGACATTGATTTCATTTTGAGTGAATGAACTGAAATTAAAATTTATGCCGGAAGCGATTTTGTTTAAATTGGAATTTTTTCCTGAGAAATAATTTTTAAAAAAATCCAGGGCTTTATTTATCTCAGGTGTTGTTCTGTTATTGAATAATTTAAATTCATTGGAATGTTTTCCATTATAAAAAAAAATTTCTGCCAGTTTATTTTCTGAAGACACAATGTAAATTTCCCCAACTGGCGATTTGTAAATCTGGTAAAATAAATTATTTTCAGATTTTGTTTTCATTGAAATATTTTTCTGCAGTTTTTTTATCTTCATTTATCTGTTTAACAAGAGCCTGCACATTTTCAAATTTAACTTCATCCCTTATTTTTTTATGGAATGATATTAAAATTTTACTCCCGTAAATATTTTCATTAAAATCAAAAATATTCACTTCAATGCTTCTTTTTAAATTTGTAAAAGTCGGTCTGTTTCCAATATTCATCATGCCGGAATATTTTCTCCCATTCTCATCGATTTCAGCAGAAACGCAATAAACACCATCACCGGGAATCATCTTATCTGCTTCATCAGGCATAATATTCGCGGTTGGAAATCCCAGAGTTTTACCGATTCCATCTCCTGCAGTGACAGTACCTTCCAGAGAATATTTTCTTCCCAGAAGATCTGCTGCCAATTCCAAATTGCCTGCTTTAATTTCATCTCTTATCCAGGTGGATGATACGGGTTTCCCTGAAAAATTTTCTTCACCAACCTGCGTAACCGTTACACCCGATGTCCGGGCAAGTCCTTCAATATATTCAATTGTGCCTTCCCTGTTCCTTCCGAACGCGTGATCGTATCCGATTACAATATGCTGGGAATCAATTTTTTTTATCAAAACGTCATTAAAAAACTCACCCGCGTGCATCTGTGAAGTTTCTTTTGTAAAATTCAGAAGTATTATATTCGGAATGCCTGAAGCATATATAAGGCGGATTTTCTCCTCATTTGATGTAAGAACCTCAAGATTATATTCTGGATTTAATATTTTTCTCGGATGTACTAAAAAGGTAATAACAACAGGGTCACCTCCGGACTTTTTTGCAATTTCCCTCATCCTTGAAAAAATTTTCATGTGCCCGAGATGAACACCGTCAAAACTTCCGATTGTAACTACAGCATTTTTAAACAGATCCCTGTTTTCCGGTATATCGTGGTATATTTTCATCTGGAAATTCTTTCCTGTATTTCCACAGCATCAAGAATAACCAGCGCAGCCATTGATTCAATTACCGGAATAATTCTTGGAACAATGCATGGATCGTGGCGTCCCTCAATTTTAATATTTTCCTGGCTGCCCTGCATATTTATTGTTTCCTGATTTTTAAAAATGGATGGAGTCGGTTTAACTGCAATATTTGAAATAATATCATTACCATTGGAAATACCGCCGAGAATACCTCCTGCGTTGTTGGTCATAAAGCCATCTGCATTCATCTGATCATTATTTTCACTGCCTTTTAATTTAGCTGATTCAAAACCAAGGCCGAACTCAACACCCTTTACAGCCCCAATTGAAAAGAAAGCCATGCCGAGTCTTGCATCGAGCTTAAAAAAAACAGGATCTCCAAGACCGGCAGGAGCATTTTTTATTACAAGTCTCACGATACCGCCGACAGATTCTTTTTCGGATTTAGCTTTTACTATAGCCTGCTCCATTAAAACTGCAATTTCAGGATCAGCGGATCTAACGGCATTTTTTTCGATATATAATAAATCCTCTTTTTGCCCGCGAATTCCTGCTATTTCAAGAGCATACGCATATATGAATATATTCATATCCGCCAGAATTTTCTTTGCAGCAGCTCCGGCGCAAACCCTGCCTGCAGTTTCTCTGCCTGAAGACCTGCCTCCGCCTCTATGATCCCTTAGGCCGTATTTTTTCCAGAATGTAAAATCCGCGTGTCCCGGCCTGAAAACATTCCTCAGCGCATCATACTTGGATGAATCCTGATCCTTGTTATTTATTACCATGCAGATCGGCGTGCCTGTTGTTTTCCCTTCAAAAATTCCGGATAGAATATGAACTGTGTCTTCTTCATTCCTCTGGGTGCTTACAGAACTCTGCCCGGGCTTTCTTCTGTCAAGTTCAGACTGAATATCCGCTTCAGAAATTTTTATTCCGGGTTTGATGCCATCCAGTACTGCTCCGACAGCAGAGCCGTGACTTTCCCCGAAAGTTGTTACACGGATTATTTCACCAAAAGAATTTGCAGAATGCATAGACGTATGGAAAAAGTCTGTTATGCTTTCAGCAATTTCAAGATGAGCATCAGATTCATTTTTTTCACTTACAGTATATGTTATATCGGATATATGTTCACATGCTTCATATATCATTCTGTTTCTGTCATCGTGCTTTGTTCTGCCATCCGGACCTTCGTAAAAAGTCGGAAGTCCTATTTTTTCTATCCGGTTCCATAAAAAATTATTATCAGCTTTTAAAAGAAGAATTATTGAATCACGCCTGAGTTTATTTCTAAGGTCCGGGTTAAGCATTGTGCCGCCGCCTGTTGCTATTAAAACCCAATCGATTTTTGAAAGTTCCATTACAGCTGCTGCTTCCAGCTCCCGGAACTTATCTGCCCCTGAATTACTGTAAATTTCCCTGCAAGTGAGCCTTTGCCCGGATTCTTTTTCAAATAAATTTTCTATATAATCATCTGAATCGATAAAATCAATTCCAGCTGATTCTGAAATTTTCTTTCCGAGAGTGCTTTTACCTGAACCTTTTGGGCCTGTTATTATTATTTTCATATGATATAATTTATTCCTGTTTATAACAATTTAACAAGAATCAGATTTATATATTGAATGTAAATATATTTTTTTGATTTTATTGGATGTTTTAATTGTAGTTTTGGCACATTCCGTATTGTTGGAAAAGTGATGCTAATTCAACAATCTTCCCCCCGTTCCCCAAAGGGGGCGAGTATTAAGTAAACACAAGTGCTTTATAAAAATCAAATAATTATTAAGTACGTGCCCACTTTGGGGGACAGGGGGCCTAGATTAAAGGAAAATATTATTTTTTACAAGAATCCGGAAAAAGTTTTATTTTTAATTTAACCGGTTTTCTTTATTCTGAGCATCAGCGAAAGAACCCCGCCTGCTAATGATGCAAGTGCAGCAACAACAAATGCAATAGTGTAGGATCCATATGCATCTGCAATTCTTCCGGCAGTAAAAGGGCCGAACATCTGCCCGATACCGAAAAATAGGGTTAAAAAACCGAGTGCTGCAGGAGCAAGTTTTGCACCGAGTATATCACCTGCTGCTGCTGCCATTATTGCAGGTATGCTCCATGCTGTAAGAGAAAAAATCAGCGCTGATAAATAATAACCAGGCATTGCTTTCCAAACCCCGAAAACCAGGTAGCAGAGAAACTGCAGCATAAAAACCGCTGCAAGGCCGTACTTTCTCCCTGCCCTGTCAGAAAATGTGCCCCAGATAAATCCGCTTGCTATGCTTACAGCACCCACTATTGACCATAGCCTCCCTGCACTTTCAACTGTGAATCCCGCCTCCCAGTTCAGGTACCGCACAAAAAATGTTGCGTAAATAATATACGAAAAACCAAAGAGAGTATAAATTACAGCAAGGTGCCATACATCAAATGTTCTGTAAATATAGTGCCAAGATTTGATTATGGGTTCAGGGACAATACTTTCCGCAGCTGCGTGGCTTCCGCTTTCTCCGATAGCTGTTAAATTCATTTCAGCAGGTTTATTCCGCAGAAGTAGAGCGCAGGCTATCGCAATAAGCAATGTCATGGCTGAGAGAAAGTACCATGAGTACCTCCAGCCTTCGGGCCCGCCGGATTTCAGTATAACCGGTATTGCAAGACCGGTTATCACCAGCGCAAAACTTGAACCGCTGACTGTAATGCCTGCTGCAAAACCTCTCTTTGAACCCGCAAACCATGACATTACAAGACCGATCATCGGAACATTTGCTCCGCCGCTTCCCATTCCTGCAAAAATTCTTCCTGCAAGAGCTGACATATAATCCGGCGCAAGACCTGTTGCAAGCATTGCCGCAGAAACCAGCGCCATAAATCCTGAAATAATAATTCGCGGACTGAAGTGTGATGAAAGGAACCCCGCAGTCAGAGCAAGCACCAGATACCCGGCCATGTTCCCCATTGCCAGATCGCCTGCCTGTGAATCAGTAAGTGCAAGTCCGCTCTTCATTGAAGGAAGTATCATCGTGTATCCGAATCTGGCAAAACCAAGCGCTCCTGCCACTGTAGCTACACCGAGTACAAGTATAATCCAGCCGTAATGAATGCGGTTCTTTTCTTTCATTATATATTTTCCTGAAAATTATTTATTTAATTTCAGACTTGCTGCATAACTCGCGTCATTCCTGCAAATTCTGGTTTGATGTAGTTGAAATATCAGGATATTCACCCGAGGTCGCAAGACCGGCATTTCATTTTACTACACCCGGTATGACAGACAGATTTGCATCAAATCTATTTTATAAAACATCGTACAGATTTGCATGATGGAAGAATGGCAGTAAAGCAGTTTTTAGATAGCTGATTTATTATTTTTGATCTGTATATCAGCAGAATAGTTATATCTTTTATTTAAGATTAAGATGCTTTTTCTTTCACTATGCCTGCAGCAGCAAGACATTGCTTGTCCGAATATCTGCCCTGAATATCTTTATAAAAATCATTAATTATTTTCATATCGCTTTCAATATCACCTGTTGGCATAAACAGAGGACCATGCCCGCCGATTTTCTTCCCGTAATCAAGGAAGCTTAACAATATTGGAACTTTAGCGCCGAGAGCTATATAATAAAACCCGGTTTTCCAGTATCTCACTTTTGACCTGGTTCCCTCAGGAGGAACAACAATTATCAGCTGCTTATTTTTATTAAACTGGTCAATCGCTTCCTGTACAAGATTATTCGTTTTACTCCGGTCTACAGCAATTCCGCCAAACCATTTCATGATAAAACCAAACGGAAAATTGAATATCGACTTTTTACCCAGCCAGTACAGATTCTGTTTAGAAGCTATAGTCAGAAGAAGTCCGTAAAAAAAATCCCAGTTTGATGTATGTGGAGCTGCAATCGAAACATATTTATCAATATCAGGCTTTTTGCCCTGGATTTTCCATCCTGTAATTTTCAATAGAAGCAGTGCAAGAAAATAGAAAAAAGTTCTGATAACCGGTGTTTTAAAAAGTGTAAAGTGCATGATAAATATCCTTTAGTCTGATTTCATCGGCAGAGTAACCGGAAAGATCGAAGTATTATTTTATAAAAAACACAATTATCCCATACATAAAGACGTTTGTAATGGATGAATAGTTGCAAATAAATTCCCCCTCTGGTTTTTTTCAGATGTTTATTTATCTAAAAATTTTGAAATAAGATTCTTGACTGATTGTTTATTTGAAGTATCCGTAAATGAATTAAAGTATTTATTATTTTTTTCTGGAATCCGGAAAGAGTTATTGATTTTAAATACAAAAAAAAATCTTAATGGTTATAAAAAATGAAAACACCCGGGTTTTTTAAAGAAAAAATAAATCTAAACGAACTGGCATACGATTTTGCCATTTTTGTATTTCCATTTCTGCTTGAGAAATTATATAATCCGCTCATGAATTCCTCTCCTTTCGGACTTCCCTTTTCCTGGCTGTTCATTCTCAGTACAGTGTATTTTCTTCCGCTTTTAATAGGCAGAATGTTTAATGAAGATTTCAAAAACTCACATGCGCTTATCCGAAAATTTGTGACATACGTTTTGTTCGCCAGCATGTTTTTCGCTTACGCCAATCTTCTGTTTCTTATAATCCCTTCATTGAAGATGGAAGCGCAGGGGTACGGCAAGTTCATTCTTATTTCAGCCACTGTATTTTTACTGATGGGACCTATGGCAGGACTGATGTTCTCAAAAAAAAATGCACCTAAAATTGAAGGAGCATCAACACAGCTTGTGGTGTTTCTCATTACAATCGGATTTCTTCCGCTGTTTTTTATAATTGTCGAAGGAGAAAGGATATTCGGTGATACAGGCGTGCTATTCGGAATTTTTATTATAATACTGCTGATTTCAGGTGATGCAGTTTTTATTGTTCTAATTTACGGCTTATATAAAAAAATAAAAAACCTTTTAATAAGGATAAATGTTTACGACACGTGTGTATCGCTGGTTAAAATCGCGACTCCATTCTGCATATCTTTTATGCTTGTATTTTTCAACATTAACAGCAACAGGCTTTTCTCAGGATTCGGCGGAAATGGCACGGGTTCAATTATCCTGATACTTACTTTGTATGTGATATCAGGAGTTCTTCCATTGCGGATTCTTATGATGCTAACTCCGCCTGTGAGGCCGCTTAATATTCTTCTTGGAATTACATCTCTTGTTTATTTGCTTGTAATTTTAATTATGAAAAGTTAAATATATTTATATGTCAGACATGAAAAATTTTTCCATTGATTAAAATTATAATTAAATATTCCGCCAGAATTCTTTCATTTTATATTGAATTTCAGGATAACTTGCTCTCAGAAATGCATCAATCCATTCAACAAGTATTACAAAAATAACCCACACAGCAAGTATAACCGGGTGCCATGTTATAATACCGGAAAGGGTCCATTTCGGATCGAGGTACCAGTCATAGTTCCATGGCGTAACTCCAAAAATCCTGAGAGTATATCCGAATATAAATTCAATCAGATAAAAAACAGCAAGCACTATAGCAACTCGCGCTGCATACGGCAGTTTCAGAAATCTTCCAAAACTTGTGACCGGGTAAAACAGGAGTGGAATGCTTCCATAAGCAATGATCATCCATGCGGAAGCCGGGTTTAAGGCATTAATCGTAACCTTTCCTGCAATGATCTGCTGAAGAAAAGTCATGAGAACATCCCAGCCCAAGCCAAGGAAGCTGAACATCCCCATTCGAAATGCCAGGCCCTGACGGTATTCATTAAAATTAAAATAACTATTCATAGCATGATTCTCCGCATCATGATAAAAATTTTTGTCTTTCAGTGAAACTTCAATATAAAATCAGCAGCCTTTAATCTGTTTTTTCTTCTTTAAATCAGAACCGGTTTTGCCTGCAGCTGCATCGCCGCCTTTGATATTAACATCAGCCGCTCCAGCGCCGCCTCCGAAATAATCCGCAACGCCTTTTGCTTTTTTATACTGAAGAACTTCATCATCAGATGGTGTTTCAGCAGGAAGTTTTGGATTAAGAATAAGTTTATTCCAGTAATTATATCCGCCTTCAAGAGTATATACTTCCCTGCCTGCAGCTTTAAGTATCAGCCAGACCTGGGCTGCATGTGAATCGCCGTTTGAAAATATAATATTTTTCTTATGTACCGGCAGTTCAGAATTCATTGTTTTCCTTTGAAGAATTTTTGCCAGAGGAATATTCACTGCACCTTTTATGCTTCCTGCAGCAAATTCCTCCGGCATTCTGATATCAATTAATTTATAATCTGTTTTGCCTTCGATTATCCATTCTGATAATATATTCGGAGATATGTGATCTTTATTCATTGAAATTTCTTCTGCCAGTTCAGCTGAATTAAATATATATTTATTCAAGCCTCTTCCAGATTGAAAAAAAAGGCTTACAACGATTACTAAAATTACTGCACCCAGTATTAATAGATCCTGATTTTTTCTTAGCTCTTTTAAATCTATGGCTTTCATAATGCAAGCCTCCTTGAAATTTCTAAATGAAAAATTTTAAAATCAAAAAGTTTATTTCCCTGAAAACTTTTTCTCTGCAATTCCGCCGAGAAAAAACATCCCGCCTGCCATTGCTGTTACCAGAGCCCACACAACCCATTGATTGAGTCCCAGAAACTGAGGCAGCATGAGAGTGCCCATGTCCCCGCTGTTGAAAAAACCTTCATACAATGGTGCAGTTTCCCCGAAGATGATTATTCCTATTATCAGACCGCCGTAAAAAAAGAAAGCATCGATCTTCAGTGTAGCCATACCGACAACAGATGTTCCGGGACAGTATGAACCAACTGCAAATCCGACTCCCATAATAGCCCCGCCAAGCATCATCGGATACAAGAACGTAGGTGGAATATAAATATTTTCATAATCCATCCATCCAAGTGAATTCATTATAACAATCCCGGTCATGCCAATAACTATTGCGCCGAACAAAACTTTCAGCACATTCATATTTTTCAGATAAAAAAACAAAGCCATTGTCCTTGAATTGCCAAGCCCGCCTCTTTCCAGAAAGAAGCCGAAAATTAAACCTATAAAAACAGCAGCGGTATATTGAGCCATACTGCCCCACTCATTTAAAACTGCAAATGGTGCCATCATTTTAATATCTCCTTATAACCAAAGTTTTCTGATAAATTGCGCAACCAGGAACGAAGTGCCCATCCACACGAGCATTGTTGCCCATGCTCCCACAGACATTGTAGCACCGCCTGTCATTATAAGACCGCTTGCGCATCCGCGTGCAAGTTTTGCGCCGAATCCGAAAAGTATTCCGCCTATAATTGCATAAATCCATCTCTGTCTGTCTGTGATATTTGGACCGCGGTTTGTTTCGAGCTTAACCCTGTTTGCAAGAAAGCCTGAAACAAAGGCGCCGATAGCAACTCCTATAACAAGGAATACCACCCAGTCTGCAAGAGGATTCAAATCCCCAGCTCCGTATCTTGCAAGAAATGGATTATTATTAACATGTTCGGGAGAGAAAAATTTCTGAATTGCAACGATAATCCTGTTCGTTGTTCCCGAAGCGCCAAGCCCTGTTCCAAGAAACAGGTATGATGCAAACAGAGCCAGACCAACCCCTAATCCTGCAATATAACCGCTTGAATAGTTTGCAGGCTTTTTAACGCCTTTTTCTTTACTCATAGCTTTCACCTTTTTTATTTAAAATTTTCTCTAACTATTATAACCAAGAAAAGGAGATAGGGAGATTGTAGAGATATGGGGATAAAAAATTTATTCCTTTTATCTCCTCATCTCTTACATCCCCACATCCCCTATTTTCTTTTTTCTTTTCTTCTTTCCCGTAATTATATTAAATTCTAATAAATTAATTTTCAATTTTAATAAATTTCGTTGCAGCAATATAAACAATTACTGCCCCGGCAACAGCTCCAACTGCAATCATAAGCTCAACCGGCGATGGTGAATAATTCAGAAACATATCCGGGCTTACTTTTATAAAAGGTTTGGCTGATATTTCCAGGCCTGAATCATTAACCGCAGATTTAAGCGAGTACATCTGACCGGCGTAAACAAAATTGAATCTCATGAAAAATATCGAAACCATAGGCAGAAGTGCAGAGACTGCAATCCATTTCGGTTCCTTACCAAATTTGCTCAACAGTATTCCGAATGGTATGACCATGCCGAGGAAAACCTCAAAAGTCCAGAAAGTTACAGAAAGCTTACCGGAAATAAACTGCATTATAACATCAAACTTGTGCGGATGCCCGAGATAAATTGCACTGATGAATTTCCAGATTGTAAAAAACATTATTATTCCAAGGAACAGTGCGAGCAGTTTGCTGAGTGTCTGCAGAAAAGATTTGCTTTCAGCCTTGATAGTTTTATTATTTCCGAAATAATCAGTAAAATAAACAATCATGATAATTATGCTTGCTCCGCAAAGAAGAGCTGATACTATAAAATAAATAGGAAGAAACGGTCCATACCAGTAATCTCTCGCATAGTTCAGCCCGAATACTGCACCCAGATTCGAATGAGCTGTTATTGCTGCGATAATACTTAGCAGCCCTGCAATTTTTGATTTTTTATGATCATTTAATATCAGAAAAAACAACTCAATTGATATCAGCACCATGTATACGCCATACAGCAGACCCATCCATAAAATCGGTGCTCTGAAATTCGGTGAAACAACTGCATATATTACAAGCTTTAACGGATATGAAAGCTCTGTTGCAATTACTGCAAAACCTACCAGCAGTGTTATGAGCGCAAACAGAATTGCTTTTTTTGCAATCTGGTCAAACTGCTTGAATCCGAACACATGTCCCAGTGAGCTCACAAGGCAAAGCCCGGTGCTTGAAACTACAAAGAATACGTATGTAGATATTAAAATTCCCCATGGGAAAGTATCAGAAGTATTCTGAACATGATGCCCTAATGCCAACGCGATTATTCCTGATACAACACCAGCACCGGCAATCACAAGCAGAACCCATAAAAATTTTTTCCCCCAGATCAATTCCGTGAAATCATTTTTCCCGATTTTAAAAATTTCCACAATTTTACTGAAAGCGTTCCTGTTGATAAACGTATCTATAGATAAACTTTTAATTGCCATAAAATTACCTTTTCCTTGAAAATTTTTTTCACATTAAACGAGAATAAAAAATCTCGGTTTGGTTCCCTGTTCAGGTTTCAGCACTTTATATTTTCTGCTCTTTAGAAGTTTTGCAACAAGACTGTTTGAATCCTCTAAATTTCCGAATGAAAGCGCTTTTGCAGGGCAAACATTCACACATGCTGTGTTTTCGCCTTTTCTTATGCGATGATCGCAGAACGAACATTTATCAACATAACCTTCCGGATGCATGTAACGAACTTCATATGGACATGCAACAATGCAAGTCTTGCAGCCAATGCATTTCTTTTTATCAACAAGTACAATTCCGCCAATATCATAATGGGTCGCATTTGTGGGGCACACTGACTGGCATGGAGCATGTTCGCAGTGATTGCATCTCTCTGAGCGGATCTCCATAAAAAGCGTCGGGAATAATCCTGAAACTTCCTCAATTATCCAATCCCTGTGAAGGCCTTCCGGAACTTCATTTTCAGTTTTACACGCCACAACACAAGCGCCGCATCCTACACAGGCTTTTGAATCAAAAACCATACCATATCTTATTTCTTTTTTTTTCATAATAGCACCTAACCAACCTTGAATGTAACGAAATTGCTTCTCATACCAACTCCGCCCATGATCGGATCATATTTCACATTAGTAATAAGTTCAGTATCATCTATACCTTTCATATATGCGCGTTTGAGCTGCTTCATTGTATGGCCGAAACCATGTACCATGTAAACGCAGTCAGGCCGAATTCTTTTTGTTACCTTAACTTTAATCCGTGATGAGCTAATAACTCCATCCTGGTTTTCAAGTTTTACATACTGGTTGTTTTTAATTCCATGCTCTTTTGCCACATCAGGATTAACCCATAGTTCATTTTCAAGCTCAAGCTGTGTTAACAGAGGATTATTTGTTGTTCTGCCGAAAGTGTGCGAAGGGGATCTTCCGAAATTAAGCCTGTAAAATCCCGTAGGAGGCTCTTCGTGTTTAGTAAATTTCGGTATAGGATCAAATCCCGCTTCAGCGAGAGTTTTTGAATACAGTTCAATTTTACCGGAATCAGTTCCGAATTCGAATTTACCGTTTTCATCAATATACATAGGATCTTTTCTCGGGAAAGATTTTACCCCGACTTTTTTCATCTCATCAAGAGATGTTCCTGTTTTCTGCAGCCTGAAATCCACATACTCTTCAAAAGTTTTCCATGAAAAGAAATCACCCAGTCCGAGCCTTACAGCAAGCTCCTTTGCAATCCAGTACCCTGGTTTGCTGTCGTATAGAGGCTCTACAGCCGGTACCCTTACAGCAACCTGAGGTATTCTCATTTTACTTGCTCTGGGCTTGTCATATCTTTCAAGATACGTGCATTCAGGAAGAATTACATCAGCCCATCCGCATATTTCACTCGGCATAGTATCAATGACTACCAGCAGCTCAAGTTCCTTAATAGCCTCTACAATTTTTTTCTGTGCAGGAAGGGATCTGTTCAGATTTGCAGCGTATACAAACCAGCTTTTAATATTATAATCCCTGCCCTTCTCCGGAATTGTTGCATCAACAAGACCCATAACAAGAGGCAGATTAGCAAGATCATACCTGCCTTTCATTGCAGACTTCCAGTTTGTCTTTACTTTAGGATATGGCGGATGAGGGAAGTCTGCCATTTTAACGCTCTCATTAAAATAAAAACCGCCTTTTCTTCCAAACGATCCAAGAAGAGCGTTTAATATCGCGATTGCTCTGACCCTCTGGGTGTCGTCGCCATACCATACAACAAATCGTCCGGGATGAACAAGGGTTGCAGGAGCATTGCCATTGCCGGCCATCAGCCTTGCTGTTTCTCTTATAACTTCCGGTTTGATTGAAGTGATCGGGTATGCCCACTCAGGAGTATTGCCAGCGACAGATTGTTTCAGCTCATTGAATCCATCTGCATATTTTTCTATATATTTTTTATCATAAAGATTTTCTTCTATCAGAACATGAATCCATGCAAGCAGGAGCGCCATGTCAGTTGCGGGTTTAATAGGAAGCCAGTGGTCTGCCTTGCTCGCTGCAGTGGAAAATCTCGGGTCAACAACTATAAGTTTAGCGCCTTTATTCATTGCCTGGGCAAATTCATTTACCTGGGCACTGTGAGTATTTTCTCCTATATGAGAGCCTATTAGAACTATGCACTTACTATTCTTTATGTCAGTCTTTTCCGGTGAATCAACTGTATCGCCGAAAGTAAAAAGAAATGCATCCTCCCTCGGACCTCTGCATGCTTCATAAGACGCAGCAGCAGAATTATTTGAGCCCACAGCTTTCAGTAAAGTATTAAAGTATTCTCCGCCGGTTCCATGATAGTGAAGCGCGAAAACATCAGGCCCGTATTTTTCTTTTATTGCCTTCATTTTATCTGCAGTATAGTTTAAAGCCTCTTCCCAGGAAACTTCCTTAAACTGCTGTTTGCCTTTTTCGCCAACTCTGATCATAGGCCTTTTCAATCTATCTGTATCGTAAAAGGCACCTATGCCGCCTGTTCCCTTGGTGCAGAGCCTTCCAAAGCAATGTTCGTCAATTTCATTTCCAACAATTTTCCATGGTTTCCCGTTTTTTGTATAAACCCATCCCGCACAATTAAAAAAACACATTTCACAATAGGTGGGAGTTATCTTAACTTCACCTTCCTCTTTCCTGCCAAGAGCATCGGCATATTTAACCAGAGTGCTGCCAACTGCAATGCCTCCAACTCCAACACCGGCTATTTTGATAAAATCCCTGCGGCTGAATTTATTTTTCATAATAACTCCTGGAATATTTATAATTTTAGAAAAACAAATCTCAAAGATATTTTATTTATTATTTATTATTAATCATTCTAATAGAGCGATCAGGAAATAGTCAATATTTTTTCTTTAAAAATTTAGTTTTTTATAATTTTATATATTACTTAAGCACCAAGTTAAGAATTAAAGAATTATAAGAGCTTTTACTATATTACTATTCATTTTACATAATTAAACAGTATTTTTAGTTTTAAATTAGTCCTATATAAATGATTTCAATAAGAATAGGGTCAGAGCATTTTCAATTCAATTATTTGTTGACAATAAGTTTTATTATATCATAAAAGACATAATAAAACTTATCCTTAAAAAATCATGCCTTTATTTTATGAGAATTAAAGATAAGCTTATGCAAACACTTATATATATCTGGTGCACAAAAATGCTCATCGCAATACATATAAATAATTTCACTTACACTAAAACCAAGCATCAGAGCCGGAGTATCAGATCAATATTTTAAAAATGAAAGGATAATGAGATATGATTGGAAATTTAAATAAAAAAAAATCCAAAGTCCAGCAAAACCCTGCAACAATGAAAAGCTTCAACCCGGCTACAGGTGCTGTTGTTGGAGAATACAAGCTAAATTCGGTTGAAGATGTACGCATTGATGCTGAAAAAGCAAAAAAAGCCCAGATTGAATGGGCAGCTATGCCTTTGAAAAAACGAATATCCCATATAATGAAGATCAGAACCTACATTATAAACAATCTTGATGTCCTGGCTGAAACAATATCCAATGATAATGGAAAAACAAAGGTTGATGCGATGGGTACTGAGGTATTAACATCTGCAATGGCCCTGACCTATTACTGCAAAAATGCAGGCAGATTTCTAAAAGATACAAAACCTGCTATAGGAAATATAATGTTCATTAATAAAAGAAGCAGAATCAGACGTGAGCCGTTTGGTGTTGTTGGTATAATTTCACCATGGAATTATCCTTTCGCCATCCCTTTTTCTGAAATTATAATGGCACTCCTTGCCGGTAATGCTGTATTATGCAAAACTGCTAATGAAACACAGGCAGTAGGTCATGCGTTAAAAAAATGCATTGATGCAGCTGAGTTGCCTGAAAATTTATTTAACTATTTAAATCTGCCTGGAACTCTGGCTGGTGATGCATTTCTTGAAGCAGGTATAGATAAACTTTTTTTTACAGGTTCTGTAAAAGTAGGTATGTATCTGATGAAAAAAGCTTCAGATACCCTCACGCCCGTTTCCCTTGAGCTGGGCGGGAATGATCCTATGATTGTTTGTGAAGATGCCGATCTCAGAAGAGCTGCAACTGGTGCGGTTTGGGCTGGATTTCAAAACGCCGGGCAATCATGCGGTGGAGTGGAAAGAATATATGTTCAGAGTAAAGTCTATGATGAATTTCTGGAGCTTCTTAAAAAAGAAATAGAAAATTTAAGTATCGGTTACGGATATGATTTCGATGCTGACATCGGTGCAATGACAACCGAACGCCAGATAAATACTGTTCAGAATCATATCCGCGATGCGCTTGAAAAAGGAGCTGTTATATATGCCCAATCAAAATTAAATGAGAGCCTGAAGGGAAATTTTCTCTCTTGCACAGTACTTTCAAATGTAAATCATAACATGCTGGTAATGAAGGATGAAACCTTCGGTCCTGTTGTTGGAGTCATGCCGTATGATACAATCGAAGAAGCTATCTCTTTTGCAAACGATTCATACCTTGGCCTTACAGCATCCGTCTGGTCAAGAAAACATGGAAGTGCAATAAAAATAGCAGAAAAAATAAAAGCTGGGGCAGTCACAATCAACGACCACCTTATGAGCCACGGGCTTGCTGAAACCCAATGGGGCGGATTCAAACAGTCCGGAATAGGACGCACGCACGGCGAAATCGGATTTACTGAAATGACTCAACCTCAAGTTATTGTAAATGACATCCTTCCATTTGCACGAAAAAATTTTTGGTGGCATCCATTTAGCAAAAAAATTTACGATGGTATAAAAGGTGTTGCTTATATTTTATATGGAACAAGTATTAAACAGAAATTACATGGCATGGCTGATCTTTTAAAAGCTTTCCCGCGTACATTTAAACCAAATTAAAAATAAACTATCAAGAGAATCTCTATAAAATAATTTATCGAGATTCCCTTATTTAATTTTTTCAATTACCGCAATTATTTTAATGATATTCCATTATATAATTTTAATTATAAATCAATCATTAAAAATTATTAAACCCTCCTGTTTAAATAAGGCATTAATCAACAAATAGAGAAAATTACTTGACCGAAGAATTACATCCATATTTATTATTTAAAGATTCTTATGCTTTTCCATATATATAGGGTCTGGGCACTCTCAATACCCGGAGTAAAGTAAATTAATCTTAAAAGAAAGTTTAAAAAAGTTCAACATACAATTTACTTTTTAAAATGGAACACTTTAGAAATTGCTAAAAAAGATAAAAATCTTATGAGGATAAATAAATGAATAATTTTAATGGGAAAATATATAATTTAAAATTACTCATTAAGGATATGGGATTTTTAATTATAAACATTCCACAATATCTAAAGGCATTTAGAAATAAGAGTATTCCCAAATCTTTCTCAGAAAAAATAATGCTGGTAATTACTGCTGTTAACGGCTGCAGATATTGCTCCTGGTTCCATGCAAAACAGGCACTTTCATCAGGAATGAATGAAACTGAAATAAAGGGAATACTCGATTTGCAGTTTCACACTAATGCTGCAGAAAATGAAATACCAGCTTTACTCTATGCGCAGAATTATGCTGAAACAGACAGAAACCCGGACAAGGAAATATCAGACAGACTCCTGAAATTTTATGGAGAAAAAACATCGGGCGATATTAATCTTTATATCCGCGCTATTTTTGTCGGGAATTTATGCGGCAACACATTTGACGCATTTCTTTCGAGATTTCGCGGCATTAAGGCTGAAACCAGCAATGTTTTTTTTGAGTTTTTTTTCTTTTTGATTACATTACCGGTTCTTTTACCTCTGTCATTTATAATAAAGAAAAAAAACTGAATTATATTCAACAAGCTTCTAATATAAAATAATTCACCTGGAGAAGTAATGTTCATTAAGAAAATTTCAGCTGCTGTTATATATCTATTTATTATATCAGTATTTACTCAAAATCTATATTCAGCTGAATCACTTCTGATATTCGCAGGTTCAGCAGGCAAGCCTCCAACCGAAGAAGCAGCGCGCGCATTCGAAAAAAAAACCGGCATAAAAATAAGCATTACATTCGGAGGCTCAGGATATATTCTGTCTCAGATGAAACTCGGAAGAATGGGAGATATTTATTTTCCAGGATCATCAGATTATATGGAAAAAGCAAAAAATGAGGAATTGGTTTTTCCTGAAACAGAAAAAATTATAGTTTATCTTGTTCCTGCTATTAACGTATGGAAGGGAAATCCTAAAAAAATCTACACTCTTAAAGACCTTGCAAAACCAGGTTTAAAAATTGCAATTGCAAATCCGTCTGGAGTGTGCGTTGGTCTTTATGCAGTAGAGATAATAGAAAAAAATTTCACCGGTTCAGAAAAAATCTCATTCAGAAAAAATATAATCAATTACACTGAAAGCTGCGAAAAAACTTCAACTGCAGTTTCACTGAAAATGGCTGACGCAGTTATCGGATGGAGCGTTTTCCAGTACTGGGATCCGGATAGAATTGAAACTGTTAAACTGAAACCGGATGAAATTTCAAGAATAGGATACATACCAGCTGCAGTTTCCAGATTTTCTAAAAATAAAAAGGTTGCTCTTGAATTTATTAATTTTCTGATATCCGATGAAGGAAAGAAAATTTTTAAAAAATACAATTACTTCCTGAGTCCGGATGAAGCAGGCAGATGGATCGGCAGGAAAAAACCTGTTGGCGGCGAATACATTCTTCCTGCAGGCTGGGAGATAAAATAATAAATCATGTATTTAAATAGTCAAATAAATTAGGTTTATCAGATTTTCAAATTCCCTCCCCCTTGATGGGGGGAGGTTAGGTGAGGGTGTTTAAGTAAACGTTCTCTGGATCACCCTCCCCTGGCCCCTCCCGTAAAGGGAGGGATAAATCTTCAGTAATGACAAAATTAATATTATAGGTTATAATTTGCACTTACACAATAATTTGAAGAAAACAACAATAGCAGCATCATTTTTTATTTTTGCGATGTATGCTGTTCTAATAATTTCTCTTTTTTACTTTTTGAAGCCCGAACTGCTTTCGGGAAAAATATTTTCTGAAAGAATTATTTTCTCAATTAAACTTAGTCTTGGTGCAGCGACCATATCGAGTATTCTTTCTGTTTTGATTGGAATTCCTGCAGCCTATGCACTGTCCAGGTACGATTTTAAAGGGAAAATCATAATAGATTCATTTCTTGAACTGCCGATGATAGTTTCACCAGCAGCGCTCGGAGCAATGCTTCTGATTTTCTTCAATAACCCTGCAGGAATATGGGTTCAGGAAAATGTATCGCAGTTTGTGTTCACTGTTAATGGAATAATACTTGCACAGTTCATTACAACAGCTGGCGTAGCCACACGTCTAATAAAAGCAGCATTGGACGAGATTCCGGCCAGATATGAAAATGTCGCAAGGTCACTCGGAGCTTCTCCATTTACAGCTTTCACAACAGTTACTCTTCCTCTTGCGAAAAGAGGAATTATCGCATCAGTAATTCTCACATGGGCGAAGGCTCTCGGAGAATTCGGAGCTTCCATCACCATATCCGGCTCAATGGCCATGAAAACAGAAACTCTTCCGATATCAATTTACATGCGGCTTGCAAATGCAGATATAGAAGGAACTGTAATCCTGATTTTGCTGCTCGTTTCTATCGGGCTTTTCATTTTATTCGGGATAAGGCTTATAACCAAAAGCGGTAATATCAATGCTTGATATAAAAAATATAATTTTAAAGGCCGGGAATTTCAAATCAGAGAAAATAAATCTTCATTTTGATGATTCAAGATGTCATGCGATAGTAGGTCCAACAGGCAGCGGAAAAACGCTTCTGCTTGAAACTATCATAGGACTAAGAGAACTGGAATCCGGGAATATTATTTTTAACGGCTCTGATATTTCAAATCTGCCTGTTGAAAAAAGAGGATTTTCCTATGTACCTCAGGATCTTGCATTATTTCCGCATCTCACTGTTGAAAAAAATATTAATTATCCTCTTAGATTCATAAAAAAAAATGCTGAAAATTCCTCAATGATTCACGATCTCATTGATATAATGAATATTGGAAATATTTTAAAAAGGCCTGTAGCTAATTTAAGCGGCGGAGAAAAGCAGCGGACAGCACTTGCCCGCGCAATAGCATCCGGATCAAAATATCTGTTTCTGGATGAGCCGCTTTCATCTTTGCATGAATCCATGAAAAAGGATCTCCGGTTTTTATTGAAAGATATTCAGAAGAAATTCAATCTCGCGATTTTCATAATAACGCATGATCTTAATGAAGCCTTTTTTCTCGGTGATACAATTACTGTATTAATTGATGGCAGGGTTCACCAGTCCGGTGAAAAGGATATAGTTTACAAATCCCCTGCTACAGTTGAGGCTGCAAACTTTTTCGGGATCAAGAATATATTTACCGGAAAAATAAAGTTCATATCAGACAAATCTTTATCTGTCAGCTGTACGGAATTAAAGAAAAATCTGGACATAAAATTTGATAATAAAAGACTCTTCAAAGTATCTGAATCTGCAGTTTTTGGAATCAGGCCGGAAGAAGTTATGATATTAAGGCCCGGTCCTGTTAAAAGCAGAGGTGCAAATGTTTTAAAAGGAACAATCACTGAAATTTTTGAAAGAGGTTCATTTATTACAGTTATATTTGAGGAAGAAAAAACAGGGACCATTGTTGAAATCGAACTGATGATTTACGCTTTCATTAAACTTTCAATCAGGAAAGGTAAAAAAGTACGGATCGTTTTCAGGGAAGAATCCATTTTTATCTGTGATTAACAAGGAGGATCATTATGAAAAAAAATAAAATCTTTGCAGTTGTCGGCCGTTCCGGCTCAGGAAAAACAACTCTTATAATTAATCTCATACATTATTTCAAAGCCAAAGGGCAGTCTGTTTCAATTATAAAAAGTACTCATCACGATTTCGAGTTTGATTATCCGGGAAAGGACACTCACATGTTAAAAGTATCCGGCGCTAAAAGTGTTGCTGCTTTTAACGACAAAAAACTTGGATTCGTAACTGATGTTAACGAAGAGATGAATGCAGTTGATGTTGCAGAAAAATATTTCAAAGATTCGGATATGGTTATAATAGAAGGAAATAAAAAATACAGTGTAGTTAAGATTGAAGTAATAGGTGATTCTGTAGAAAATCCTCTTTTTGAATCAGGAACAGAAAATATAAAGATGCTTGTTACTGATAAAAAAATTGATACATCACTGCCGGTATTTACCAGAAATGATATTGAAGGAATTGCAGCGTGGATTGAAGTAAATTTTCTAAAGTGAAATTTTCAGTATATCATCATTGACAAACTATCCCCAGCATGAGAATGTTAATTTACCCTATATAAATAATGGAGAATTTGAAATGAAAAGAATAATTCATATACTTGTTATAATAACAGTTTTTGTATGCGCATTATATTCTGAAACCGGTTTCAAAGCTGTCTCTGATATAAAGGGTTCGATTGATGAAGCAAAGGGAATAACTGCAGTTAAAATAGAGGTACTCAATACTTCAATATCAGGCCAGAAAGACAAGAATATCCGGCTTATCTGCTTTATTGGCAAAGACAAGTGGCTGCCGGAACTTTCACATACTATTTTTTATAAATGCAAGGAAGATCCCCAGAATATCAAAAAACTTGTTTTTGAAATTCCACAGGCGAAAATAGAGAAAGTTTTCGGCAAAGGGAAGCATAATTTCAATATCGGTTTCGGAGCTTATGGCATGGAAGATGGGGCTAGTGCTATCCCGGGTTCCTGGTCCACTAAATCTGTCAAATTATCTATTGGAGAAAAACCATATCTGAATTCTAATCCGGTTATTGCAAAGCCGAAAAGCCAGAAGTATCGTTTCGTTTACGAGTGGTCTCTTCAGAATACAGGCATGGATTTAAGCAAGGTTGTTGTAATTATGCCGGTTCCTCAAAGCAACAGCTACCAGAATGTCAGTTCAATAGATACTAATGGCGGCCAATTATTGACAATGACATCCGGTACATCCATTAAAAAAAACAGAGACCAGTATGTAAGATTCACACTGAATTCTGATGCTCCCAAGCCAGGTAAAAAAATTATCAAAAACATAACTGCTGAAGTTGAACTGTTTGAAATCAACACTGATCTGGGTTTGAATTATAATCCTCCTGCATATAAAAAAGATGCAGATTTTTACAGGCAATATACGAATTCACGTTTGCCATTTATAGAGCCTGGAAACAGCCTTTTATCTTCTGTTGCAGATAAACTATGGGCTGAATCAGACGGGAATATTTTAACATATTCAAAAAAAGCTTATTTGTATACAGCCCAGGGTTTTACATACCAGAATGCATATACAGGAATTCATCCTATGAGTGAAATAATATCACAAAATGGCGGTGATTGCGGAAATCTCTCATCGATATTTATTTCATTGCTGCGTGCCAGGGGAATACCTGCTCATCATTTAATTGGCGTGAACACTAAAGGTAAATTTCATGCATACTCTGAATTTTATCTTGAAGGTACCGGATGGATACCGGTCGATGTAACTTATAAAAACAGTGATCCTCGCGGTGATTATTTCGGGAAGGTTTCTCTTAAAAGCCAGCTCATGATTGTATCCAATGATGTAAATATTACTGTTGAGAGAGAACCAGGCCAAATGGTAACTGAACCTCTGCTTCAAAGCTTTTTATGGTGGGCCTGGGGCAAAGGCGATTTTAATAAGCTTAAGCCGAATTTAAAAGTTTCGGTGCAGAATGAAGAAGATGTAAAAAAAGCCAGAGAACGCCTTCAGAAATAATTTAAATTTCAGGGTTATGCTGTTCTGATTTTTTATATCTTCACAAAGTCCCCTGTTCAGTACTCAAAATTCATTTCTGAATGAGTGCTCTTCATGAAAAAAACAAATGCTGTATAAGAATGAACAGTATTAAACTTTACAGCGTGTACAGCATTGTTGTCAAACCAGAGAAATGGAGTAATTTTTTGTGAATTCAATTCAGCATTTATTCAACCTCTGCATATTTTTTAAAATTATCGAGAATTGCCTGCCATCCGGAACGCTGTTTTTCAATCTCATTAATATCTTCTGCTTCAAAAATTTCAATCACTTCAGTAAAATTGCCTCTGGATTTAAATGAAATCTGGACTATTCTTCCATCATCAATTGTATATACAATTAATTCCTCCTGTATTATTTTATTATATACTCCTGAAAAATCAAATCCAAAACTGTCATCTTTTGCTTCCATCCTATAACAAAATCTGCCGCCCTCCTTTAAATCATTTTCTGCACGCGGGGTATGCCAGTCATCTGCTGCATTATTCCATCTGATTATGTGCTCAGGAAGAGTCCATAATTCCCAGACTTTTCCTAAAGGTGATGCTATTTTAGCAGAAACTTTAATCTCAGTTTTATTATTTTTTTTCATTTTTTCCCCTTCTATAACGTTTAAAATTTTATAAATATTTTTAGCATAATCCTGCTAAACCTTCAAGTTTTATTTTTAATATATAAAAATTTGAAAAAGACTTGACTATTTATTAAATCAGCTATAATTGGATTAACCAATATATAATATAAGTTTATCCAATATATAATGAATATAAACCATGCCATCTGTTCTGCTTTCAAGCGTTTTGCCGGTGCCGGATTTTCATCACAGAACCGGCTTTTTGAAAAGCAGCATGGGCTAATTAAAATTTCTGCAGATTTTAGAGAAATTGCAGCATTTAAAGCGATGAAGCATGAAATGAGTAACTGAAAAAAAATGACGGGGAATGAAATGATAACTGCTGGCATTGATATAGGATCTATCACTACAAAAGCCGCTCTGATTCATGATGGGAAATTAATAAGTACAAAATTAATTTTTACAGGATACAATGCTGAGAATGCAGGGCAGCGTGTTTTCGAAGAACTGCTTTCGGAAAATAATATTGATAATTCGAAAGTTGACCGGATTGTATCAACAGGATACGGCCGTAACAGTTTAAAATTTGCCACTAAGGCTATAACTGAAATAACATGCCATGCTGCAGGAGCCAATTTCCTTTCATCAGCAGTGCGAACAATTATCGATATAGGCGGTCAGGACAGCAAGGTAATCTCTGTTGATGAGAAGGGCCGTGTTAAAGATTTTATCATGAACGATAAATGTGCAGCAGGTACAGGCCGATTTCTTGAAGTAATGGCGCGCGGACTGGATACAGATCTTTCAGATTTCGGGAAAATGTCTCTTAATTCAGCAGAGCCTGCAAGTATCAGCAGCCTGTGTACTGTGTTTGCCGAATCTGAGGTTATATCACTTATTGCAAAAGGCGTTTCCAGGGAAAACATAATAGCCGGTATACATTTATCCATTGCCTCCCGCGTAGCTTCAATGGTGGCACGTGTTGGAGTTGCTGATCCTGTTGTTATGACAGGAGGAGTGGCAATGAATTCAGGAGTGGTCAGGGCTCTTTCTGAAAAAATTAATAAACAGATTACTGTTTCAGATTATGCGCAGCTCAATGGCGCCATTGGCGCTGCTTACCTGGCATATTCTGATTAATTGAAATTACTCCAATAAAATAAAAGTATAAAGCGGAGGTATCAGATGAAAGCAGTCAGGCTTGCGGGGCAGAAGAAACTGGAATTAGTAGAAATTGAGAAGCCGTCTTCAGACGGGAAAAATGTAATTATAAAAGTGGCAGGATGCGGAATATGCGGATCAGATCTGCATTACTGGGAGTTCGGTGCAGGCATGAACGGCGCTCCTGGTTTGATTATGGGTCACGAATTCAGCGGTACGGTTGAAGATCCGGGTTCGAGGAGCGATCTTAAATCCGGCGACAGGGTTGCAGGTATTCCGTTGAATCCTTGCGGTGAATGTAATCCATGTAAATTGGGTATGGTAAACCTATGCACCAATGCATTAAAAAGACCGGTCCTTGGACAAAACAGCCCTGGCGCTTATGCAGAATATGTTTCCTCAAGACCGGATATGATACGCAAGCTTCCTGATACAATAAGCGATCTTGATGCTGCAATGATTGAGCCTGCCGCAGTTTGCCTTCATGGAGTGCATAAAGCAGGTATAAAGGCAGGCGACAAGGTGCTGATTGCCGGAAGCGGTACTATCGGGCTGCTTTCAGCTGCATGGGCGAAATTAAGCGGAGCATCACATATAATCATGTCAGAGGTGAATGAAGCAAGGGCAGCTGCTGCAATGAACTATGGCGATGCAGATGAACTCATAGACGCTAAAGATCCGAAAATGATTTCAAAAATTAAAAAAGCAACAGAAGGAGGCGTTGATATTGCAATAGACGCTTCAGCATCGGATTCAGGAATCAATTCTGCAATATCTGCGCTGAGACCTGGAGGCACACTTGTTCTTGCCGGTATCAGCCTGAAGCCTCAAACTCTTGCAACAATTGCGCTCACAGGAAAAGAACTTATATTAAAAGGAACTTTCGGATATCTGCTGGAAGATTTTGATACTGCAATAAGAGTAATAGCAATAAATAAACTGAATGTTGGGAAATATATAAATCGGACAATCGGACTGGAAAGCGTTCAGGAAGCTTTCCAGAGCCTGCATTCAGGGACATCAGGTGATGTCAAGGTAGTTGTAAAACTATAAACGAAATTATTTGGAGCAGGTGAAAAACATGGAAATGATGGCATATTTTGATTCAACGCATGATTTGCCGGTAGAGATAATAACCGCAGCCGGATTCAATCCTTACAAAATAATGGGAGATGTACAAGTCCCAATTGAAAAGGCAGACCCGTATCTTGCATCTTTCTTCTGTCCTTCAGCAAGAAGCTGCATGGTGGATGCTTTATCCAATGGAGATAAGTGGGCAGGAATAGTATTCGGTCATGGGTGTGACGCGACAAACAGACACTTTGATATATGGAAAGCACATGTAAATACACCGTTTCTTTACTGGCTGAATGTTCCTCTGAATACAAATGAAACTGCTGCAAAATTTTTTAAAGTTGAAATGAAACGGTTTATAGAAAGCCTGGAAAAGCAATACAGCATAAAAATAACCGGGAGCTCAATTGAAAATGCAATAACACAATCCAATATTATAAAAAAGAAACTGCAGGAACTGGGAGCTCTTCGCTCAATAAAAGATATTCCAAATGTCGATTATTTTGATTTAATAAAAAAATGTCTCCAGATCCCGAAAAATGATATTCTTCCTTTGCTCGATATCACTCTTGCTGACTGGCAAAACCGGCTGCCGTTTCCAAAAAACAAGAAACGTATTTTACTGACCGGCTCGGATATTACATACAGGGAATTCATGGAGATTCTTGAACGTGCGGACCTCCGCGCGGTTCGTGACGATCTGTCTGTCGGGGAGAGATATTATGCGACTCTGATACCTGAAAATAGCGATGCGCTTGATGCCTTAATAGATTATCATTTTAACATACCAAGACCACCTACAAAAAATCCGCCAGTAAAGAGACTAGATTATCTTCTCAGCTGCATGAAGGCAAATTCAATATCAGGTATTATTTCTCAGAACGTAAAGTATTGCGAGCCGTTTGCTCTTGATGCAGTACTTATTAATAACGCCCTGAAAGAAAAAGGATATCAGCTCATTCACCTTGAAAGGGATTTCACTCCAAATCTTGACGAGACGCTGATTAACAGGCTTCAGGCCTTTGCTGAACTATTATAATTGTGAGGTATTAAAATGGATGATATGAAAAAAGCTGAAGGCGAAAAGAAAAAAATAAAGATGAACTATACCAAATCTTCCATGGATGTTATGGGAGTTATCGGCAAATATATAAATGACGCAAAACAGGCAGTGAACAACCCGGCTCAGAAGACAGCATGGATAACAGCAGGATTTCCGGTAGAACTTACCTGGGGATTCGGCGTGTTTAATCTAATGCCGGAGAATTCTGCTATAATGGATGCTCTCTTTGGAAAGTCTCTTGAAATGATAGAGTTTTCTGAAAGCCTGGGGTATTGCCGTGATCTGTGCAGCTATATGAAGACAGCTATGGGAGCATTTCATAAAAATGTTCCATTTGAAAAAGGCGGGCTACTTACTCCGGATTATATGGCTGCAACAAACACAATTTGCGATACCCACTGGAAGTGGTTTGAAATTGAAGCCAGGAGAACAGGAGTTCCATATTTTTGTTTTGATGTACCAAGCTTCGTTTCAGGAAGCGATAACAGCAGAATGGAAGAATATGCAGATTATGTTGAAAATCAGGTCTATGATTATTTTGATTTTATGGAAAACAGCATGGGAGTCAGATTTGACGGGAATCATTTTATGGAAACCTTGAAACGATCAAGAAGGCTCACCCTACTCTGGAGCGAAATTATGGCTCATAGACGGCGGATACCTTCTCCATATCTTATTCAGGAAACCATGAATGCCCTGTTTCCGCTTGCCATACTTATTGGCCTTGAAGAAAGCATCGCTGTTTTTGAAAAAGTAGAGGCCGAACTTCGAGAGCGTGTCAACAATGGGGAAGGAGCCATACCTCAGGGCGGGGAAAAATACCGTTTAATCTGGGAAGGAATTCCTATATGGCACCGTCAGAAGTTTTATAATGAACTTCTTCAATCAGGCGCAGTTGTTACCTATGAACCGTATACGGAATCGTTCGGTATGGTAAGGGAGCTGAAACCGACATTAAAAGAACAGATTCGGGAACTGGTAAAACTAATTATACATCTGCCATATAATTATAACCTTGAAACGCGAATCCGTTATTTTGAAAATCTGATAGATACTTATAAAATTGATGGAATTATACTGCATCACAACATGAGCTGCCGTCCATCAGCTGCAGGCATGATGGACTTGAAAGATGAATTGCAGAAAAGTAAAAACATTCCAGTGCTTCTCCTGGATTGCGATCAGGCTGATCCCAGAGCATATTCTGAAGGACAGGTAAAGACCAGAGTTGATGGATTTATTGAAATCATGGAACAGAGGAAAAGATAATTTTATTTTTTATGCATTGATGAAGATAATTTATTTTCATCCAGCCTCGTCGGATTAGCAGGAAGACGTGATATTCTGGTGCGGTGCTTGCTTGTATTTTTTATCAGATATTTCCTGTAATTGTCTGCTGTTTCATCAGGCGTACTTTCACCTGCCATGATTATCCTGATAAGGTCGCGCTGATAGTTTATATGCTTCCTGATATCCACAGTTTTAAAAAAAGAAGCTGCAAATTGCACCCTCAGGCGTCTGGTTGAATTTGCAAACATTTTTAATATAGTGCCGCCGGCAAGATTGATAATTTCATCCTGAATCAAAACTTCAATTGCAGCCAGCTCATGTATATCCGGATTATTTTTCATCATATCCACCTGTTTTTTAAATAGATGGTCAATGGAAGCAAGATCAGCCGGGGTGCTGCGGATGACTGCTTTTTTAATAATAACCGGCATAACGTCTATCCAGTGATCCAGTATTTCAAGGTGAAGAGCGCTGCCAAGATCAATATTCGGCAGACTGAAAACAGCATCAAGAAAGTCCAGGCCTCCATGCTCTCGATAATCAAGCACCACTACACCAGATCCTCTCAGCGGTTTTAATATATTTCTTCCGGCAAGTTCGCTTAGTGCCGCTCTCAATGATGTCCTGTCTACACATAACTGTTCTGCAAGTAATCTGTCTGGAGGAAGCTTGTCTCCGGGTTTCAGTTCGCCCACTAAAATTTTAACCAGAAGCATATCTGCAATCCTCCGCGGCAGAGGTATGCCGGGATCCTGACTGAGATTGTTTATGGAATATTGGACTATCTTATTCATATAATTGGTTTATCAATAAAATGCATCATTATATTTGTCAAACAATTCTTGAATGAAAAAATTTTGTGAATTAAATGAACTAACCCGCCTCAAGCAGCGGGGAATTATTTCTGATAATCCTTGCTTATATAGTCGTCAAATCAATTAAACGGGTTCTGTCAACTGCAAAACCGGATGACCAGGCATTGCAGCTTGGTGTTATAAAATAATTTGAAGTGAATTAATGGAACTCCTCTTTGTTTTAATTATTTAGCTTATACAAATACAATGACTTCATTATAAAGTCAAAAGGTATAATTGAATTTTTTGAATAAAATGTATATATATTCTTTTCCCTAATTGAAAAAAATAATTTGACTAAGGAATTATTCTTTTTTACATTTTATTTATAATCTTTACTGACTCGGAGATATTTATTCATGAAGAGACCGGACTGGTTTGATAAACTGCAGCCCTATGCAGAATATGACTCATATCATTCTCTGATTTATGTATTAACATCTCTTGTTCCTTACCTGACGATTGTATCTGTCATGTTTCTTCTGATGTTGCTTGGGTATCCTTACTGGATTATTTTACTGCTTGCTATCCCTGCAGTAGGTTTTTATGTAAGGACCTTTATGATACTTCATGACTGCTCGCATTCTTCATTTGTAAATTCAAAAAAGACAAGCTCCATTCTGGGTCATTTCTGCGGCCTGCTTACCCTCACGCCTTTTTTTGACTGGCAAAGGAACCACGCCATACACCATGCCAGCGTTTCAAATCTTGACAAAAGGGGCACAGGGGATGTCTGGGTCATGACATTAAATGAATACCGCTCATCAAATTTACTCGGAAGGCTTCAATACCGTTTTTTCAGGAATCCTTTTTTTCTTTTCGGGATAGCTCCAATGATACTGTTCTGTATTATGTACAGGTTCCCGCAGAAAAGCACCAGGAGAAAGGATTATTTCAGTATAATTTTCAACGATGTAATTTATATAATAATTATTGCTGCTGCGTATTATACTATAGGATTAAAAAATTTTTTCGCTGTTCTTCTGCCTGTTTTTTTTATCTCCCAGTCATTCGGTATGTGGCTATTCTATATCCAGCACCAGTTTGAAAATGTTTATTGGGCACACACGGATGAATGGGATCTGATAAGCGGCGCTATGACAGGAAGTTCCTTTTATAAATTGCCTGAAGTTCTCAGGTTTTTTTCAGGAAATATCGGTTATCACAATATCCATCACCTGAAGCCAAGGATTCCCTGTTTCAATCTGAAAAAATGCTATGATAACACGCCGGAAGTTCAATATACAGTTCCCATTACGCTCTTATCAAGTTTAAAATTCCTGCGTCTTCATCTGTTTGATGAGGCTGATAAAAAATTAATCAGTTTCAAAGAAGCAGGGAAAAAAATTAAATCAGCGCCGCAGGAAAGTTTATAAACACAGGTTATTCTGATTAAGAGGAGGTAAAAATGGCTGCATTAAAGGTTGATCCTGATCTCTGCGTCGGCTGCGCCCTGTGCGTTGAAATCTGTCCTATGGTTTTTGAAATGATAGAAAACAAAGCCTGGCTTATTCCTCCCAGGATACTCACGATAACGGAGAAACTGGCCATTTCCCCCGGGTTACTCACAGTCACAGAAAAACTGGCAGCGGTTAAAAATCCAGGTGACTGCGATTCCTGCGACTGCGTTCTTGTGGTGGACAGCTGCCCTACAGGCGCAATATCTCTCGAAAAAAATTAAATAAACATTTAATAAATGGCTGAAATGAATAGCCTGGAGTTTCATTTTTCTGAAAGGCTTAAATAAAAAGCTTAAAAAACAAATGACAGATCAATTACAATGCAGTCTGATATGATAGATTTATAACAAGTCAAATATAAGTTAGAGCATTTAAAAACAAGGTTTTGAAAATTCACTGTTCTGTAATTTTTAAATTACTTGATCCCGGCACTCAGCCCTCTGCTTATTTCAGGTATGCAGAAAGATATTTCATTGATATTGCCGCATGATTCGCATTTAAATTCTGCGATTAGCTTTTCACACTTCACGCCTTTATCTCTATCATAAGTAAGATTCAAATCACCTCTGCAGATAACGCACGATTCAGGCTCAACAAGTACAATCTTAATATTATCATCTATGCGGCTTCCGGCAGGCCGTGACATTTTATCAAGTTTTATATTTTTAATCCTGTAATTGCCTGTTCCGTATTCCCTTATTTCAGACAAAAGGCTTTTAAAGAATTTAAGAGAATCCCTGCTTCTTTTTACTGCAAGTTTTTTTCCTGATTTTGTCATCATGTTAAATTCAGCTGTTGATGAATATGTCAGTTCTTTACTGAGAGATGAGAGAATTATTTCCTGGAGAGGCTTTCCTCTAAGTGCGCCTTTAATGAAAAAATTTGATATGCCTATATATCCGAACTTGACTAAAAAATCAGAATCGTGGACAATTGAACATGCAGCATTGCTTCTTGAGTGGTCCTGATATAATGTCCTAAGTGCATCCTCAACCATGCATATATGATCTTCCTGCGCCCTCACCTGTTTTAAAATTTTACGCGCTATTTCAGCGGAATATTCCTCTTCAGGTTTTTTATCAATATGATATTTCCCTTTTATGAATTTACCTGAATCGTGGAATAAGGCAGTAATCACAGGAATTAAAGGGTCAATTTTTTCAAGCAGAGCAAGTTTATACGCAAATGTTGACACCTGAAGCGTATGGTCCCATAGAAAGCTGTCAGCAATTTTAAAATTTTTGCCATTGTACTGTTTCTCGGATTTACGGATTACAGCGCTGATCTTTTTATATAATGACGGATATATTTTTTCTATATATTCCTGAATGCTTAATTCTTTTTTCATGCTATAATTATTCCTTAGTTTCATTCTTTGACAGGATAAAACTCACTCTTCCTGTCATTCCGGTTTTTCTGTTTCAATTCTTGAAAATACCGGAATCGAATAGTATAAATTCACAACCTGAGAAACTCATTCTTCTCCAGAATTTTCAAAGCAAGATCAACATCCGAACTTACAGTAATTTTTAAATTAAAATATTCTCCATCCACTTTTATTATATCATGCGCTGCGTTTAATACAAGTGTAACATCGTCCGAACTGTCAGTAAATCCGCGTTCAAGCGCATTCCTGTGCGATGTGCTGATAATATTGTATCTGAAGGTTTGAGGAGTCTGGGTATAGTATAAATTTTCCCTTGAAGGTATTGATTCAACATACCCGTTTTTTATAACAGTGATTGTATCAATTGATTTTACATAAACAGCAGCAGCACCATGCTCGGCAGCTGAAGATATAGATTCAGATATAATCCTATCAGTCACAAAAGGCCGCGCAGCGTCATGAATTAAAAGAATATCATCTTCTTTGAAACCGTATGAATTTACAGCGTTGAAAGAAGATACCTGCCTCGTTTTCCCGCCGGAAATCACTTTGAGCAATTTTGTAATTTTATACTTTGAGCAGATCTCATTTATTTCGCCGATATTTTCTTCAGCTGAAACAACAATTATACCATTGACTGATTTATGATTATTAAACCTGATAAGCGGCCATGCAATGAGAGGCATGCCGCCGAGATCAATAAACTGCTTGGGCCTTTCATTCCCGAGCCTGCTGCCGTTTCCTCCAGCGAGGATTATTCCATATACTGATGACATCTCACACTTCTATTATTTAATTTGACATTGAAACTATTTCAAAAGCATAATAAATTCTCAACAAAAATATATTAAAATTAATTTTATTTTTTGATAAAAGGTAACAGTATTATTGAAGCAATGTGTTAAATAATACGAAGGTAAAATTAGTTTATGAAAAAAATAATATTCAAATTCTCCATAACACTGTGCTTCATTGTATTTTTTACTTCATGCTCCTTGAATCCCAAACTGGTAAATGGCGAATATCAGGTTTTTAAATCAGAAGAAGGCCGCATTAAAATGATGGAATTATATGCGGAATTTCTGTCAAAATGGAAAGTGCCATATCGCGAAATTGATGTGGATACAAGCTACGGAAAAACTCATGTAGTAATAATAGGATCTGAAAAAAATAATAAAAATATAATATTTCTCACAGGCGCAGGCGGGAACTCATCAATAAATCATTCATCTGTTGTAAGCGCATACAAGGATTTCTGCATTTATTCAATTGATATTATAGGCCAGCCCGGAAAAACAATAACAATCAAATTGCCTATAAACGCCAAAGATTATGCTGATTGGCTCGAAGAGGTTTTTATAAAACTGCAGATTGAAAAAGCGAATGTAATAGGTTCATCATTTGGAGGTTATGTATCACAATGGTTTTTTTATTATTATCCTGAACGGATTCAAAAACTAATTTTAGTGTCAACATCTTATGTAAAAAGAATGCCTATTCCTATAGAAATGATTCATCACGGGATGTTTTCCAGCACTGAAAAAATATTGCTATGGGCAAACGGCGGTAACCCCGTAATCGACAAGGAATATGAGAACCTGTATATTAAACTCTTAAATTACATAAATAAATACTCTACACAATATTTTCCCAATATATCGCTTATACCTGAGGAGGATGTAAAAAAAATCAATAAACCAGTTCTGATAATTATGGGAGAAAAAGATAAATTTTTATGGGATGCCAAAGAAGCGCATAAATTTATAAAAAATGTGAATAATCCTTACATCCGTTTTGAATTGATTCCGGATGAAGGACATTTTCTTTTAAACAAAAATGATGTTATTACCAAATTAAGTAATGATTTTTTAAAATAAAAATTAAATACCAATATTTTTATCTTGTCATTTCCGCGAAGTCTGCAATCCATTTGATTTTGAAGAATGGATTTCCCTGAGAAAGCATAAACTGTTCTTCAATAAAATACCCCGGTCATTGTACCGGGGTTTCGGTTGGAAAAACCTGGAATTCATTTTAATTGGATAACATGCTTAAAGAAATGAAAAAAGATATATTTAATATTGAAGCGGAATCCATTTCAAAAAAATACAGCGGACGCGCTGCGCTTTTCAGCAATTTCAATTTTAAAATTCAAACTGGCGAATCTTATGCAATTACAGGACATAACGGCAGCGGCAAATCCACTCTGCTTAAAATTTTATCGGGAATTTCTCTGCCGGATAAAGGAACTGTCAAGCATAAGAAATCAGATACTATTATAAGCAGAGAAGAGCTGTATAATTACATTGGATTTTCATCACCTGAAATAAATCCTTACGATGAATTAACCGGATATGAAAATATTATATTCGCTTTAAAAAACAGAAATAATTTACCTGAAAAACTGATTGATGACTTGAATCTTGAAACACATATTCACAAAAGAGTAAAATTCTATTCCACTGGAATGAAGCAGAGACTGAAATTTATTCTGACTCTGGCCCGCGAACCCCGGCTGCTTTTTCTTGATGAACCGGGTTCCAATCTTGATTCCGAAGGGAAAAAACTGGTTTATGATATTATTACTCAATTAAAAAAAGATATAATTTTAATTATTGCAACAAATGAAAAAGCTGAAGTTGATCTCTGCAGCAGGGTTATCTCTCTTGACTGATGAAATTATAAAAAATTTAAAAAAGGAATTTACCGTAGAATTCAGAAACAGAGCATCCATGCTCATTCCTTTTATTTTTACATCCGTTACCTGTATATCAGTTAGCCTTGCATCAGGCGCAGATCCGTTTTCTCCAAAAGTATATGCAGTATTATTCTGGCTCATTTCATTTTTCAGCGCAATGAACAGCCTTTCACGCTCATTCACGCGCGAAGAGGAGGAAAAAACCTCGCTATATCTCACACTGATATCTTCACCTGCAGCTGTATTTACATCCAAACTGATATTCGGAATAATTTATTTTACAATACTTCAATTGCTGCTGAGCGCTCTTTTTATTTTTTTTATGCAGATTGATATTAAACTTCCGCTTGATTTTTTAATAACATCTGTAACCGGCGGACTTGCACTTGCCTGTACAACAACAATACTCGGGGCCTTAAGCGCGAAATCCGGATCAGGACTTTCCATTTTTTCAATAATTTCCTTTCCATTGATACTGCCTGTTTTGTTTGTATCTATTCTCCTTACAGCTTCTTCAATTGATGGGACACAGTTCAGCTGCGGTAATGTTATTTTTTTACTTGCATTTTCCGGTTCAATTACAGCGCTATCATACCTGCTGTACAGATACATTCATTAAGGGGAACCGGTTTGAAATTTTTAATTCCATTGATCATACTCATGCCTGCTGCAATAATACTGGCTTTTTTCTATGCACCGTCAGCTGAAATTTTGGGGCACTCAAGCAGGATAATATATTTTCATGTTCCATGCGCGTGGATATCAGTCCTTGCTTTTATTGTTTCAGGAATTCATGCTATAATGTTTCTGGCAGATAAAAATAATAAAATAAATATACCGGAAGAGAAAGCTTTTAATTCCGCTAAAATAGGAATGCTGTTTACTATATTAACTGTCATAACAGGATCAATGTGGGCAAAGCTTACATGGGGAACTTTCTGGAACTGGGATCCGAGGGAAACATCAATTGTTATTCTGCTTCTCATATACACTTCTTATTTCAGTTTAAGATCAGCAGTAATGGAAGAAGATAAAAGAGCGAGAATAAGTTCCGTGTATCTTATACTTGCTATGTTCACTGTTCCATTTTTTGTATTTATAATTCCAAGGTTATATCCGTCACTGCATCCGGATCCAATAATAAATGCTGACAGAAAAATTCATCTTGATTATAAAATGCAGACTGCATTTATTGTTTCAGCTGTTGCATTTACATTTTTATATGCATATCTTTTCAGTATTTCAAACAGAATTTCAGCTGTTATTAAAAAGATTGAGGAAAAATATGATAAATAATGTTCGGATTTTAATTTCAGCTGTTCTCATATCAGCATCCATTCTTTATACGGGATCAGTAACAAATAATTATTTATCAGCCGGTGATAAAAAAGCAGAAATTTCTGTACAAGGAACCGCATCACCTGAAGCTAAAATTGAATCTGCCAGAATTTCCCAAGAATCATCTATTGGTAAAACAGATCAGGACGAACAGATTCTATATAAAGTAGCATTGATAATTCTTGTTATATGGACAGGCATCTCATTCTTCCTGATTCATATCGAAAGAAAACTTAAAAAAATTGAAACCGCACTCAAGGAATAATACAATTCATGAAATACAGATATATAATAATTTTTTTAATAGCAATAGGACTGGCCATAACAGCATTTCTTTCATTGAGCGATGACCTGGTTACACCATATATTCCGTTTAAGGATGCGTCAGCATCCGACGGCAAATATGTTCAGGTTATTGGAAAAATCGACAAATCAGTTCCTGTTAAACACGAAGAAGGGAGTTTTACTTTCACTCTGATCGACAAACACGGAACTAAAATGAACTTTATCAACAATGCTGTTAAGCCGTTAAATTTTGAACATGCCGAGCAGGTCGTTGCGCTTGGAAAATACAATTCAGAAAAAAAAATATTCGCAGCAGACAAACTTCTCGTTAAATGTCCGTCAAAATATCAGAAGGAAAAATAAGGGAATTTCGATAAATCATTTTATTGACATTCCCTTGAGTTCACAATATAGATAAAAATAAGTTTTTTTATTTTTATTTAGCTGAAAAAACTAATTTTTAGAGGTTCCCATAATATGAATATAGGCAGTATATTAATTATAACAGCGATTGTTCTGTCCGTTGTATCAATAATTTTCATGACAAAGGATTCAGTTCCAAATGAAAAAAGCATCTTGGCCGGAAGAAGGATTTACTACATAACATCAATGTTAATTATCATTGCCAGTATGATATTGATGGAAGCTTTTATTGCAAACAATTTTCAATATCATTATGTTTATGCAAATTCATCGAGAAATATGCCGCTTCTGTATCTGATCAGCGGATTCTGGGCAGGAAGCGAGGGAAGTTTTCTTCTGTGGCTACTGCTTTTAAATCTCACAGGTCTTGTCGTAATTAAAAGTTTGGATAAAAATGAAAATATAATAATGACTGTTATCATCATAACACAGATATTTATTTTATTGATGATAACAATAAACAGCCCTTTTGAATTTATCTGGAAAAAATTTCCGGGCGAACTTCAGCCCGGACAGATTCCTCCAGACGGCTCAGGCATGAATCCCCTTCTCATGGATCCGTGGATGATAGCCCACCCTCCAATTCTGTTTTTAGGATATGCAGCAGCAACAGTACCTTTCGCATTTGCAATATCCGCGCTTATAAACAATAATTTTACAGACTGGGTAAAAGCATCATACAAATGGCTGCTGTTCAGCATGATATCTCTCGGGATCGGCATTTTCATGGGAGGATACTGGGCATATAAAGTTTTAGGATGGGGAGGATTCTGGGGCTGGGATCCAGTTGAGAATTCATCGCTGATCCCGTGGCTCGTATCAGTAGCGCTGATGCACGGCATGCTCCTGCAGAGAAGAAAAAACGCTCTTCCAAAAACTAATATTGCTCTTGCAGTAATTTATTTTGTGCTGGTTTTTTACAGCACATTTCTCACAAGAAGCGGTGTGCTGTCAAATTTTTCTGTTCATTCATTCGGAGAATCCGGCACATCGCCTTATTTAATCGGCTTCATGCTGATAACTTTAATCTCAGGATTTTTCCTTTTAATAAAGAAATTCAATTCCATAAAAGGCGAATCTCTGGGCCAGGATATTTTAACCTGGGGGAATCTTACGCTCTTCGGCATGCTCACAATAATAATTTATGCTGGTGTTATTTTAACAGGAACTTCAATGCCCATCATATCAGGGATATTCCTGAAAAATCAAACATCTGTTACATCAAATTTTTATAATGGAATTTCTATTCCTTTCGGGCTGCTCATACTTATTCTAATGATAACGGCAACCATGGCATCAAGAGGCCTGCCTGCAAATTTTAAAAATAAATTAAATCTATTTTTCATAGTTTTGTCTGCTGCTACAGGAATATTATTCAACATAAACAGCACAACCCGGATTCAGCCTTATATTATTTCAGTGATTGCTTTTTTTATAATCTTCGTTTATCTGTCGGATATGATAAAATATAAATTCGTTTCAGTAGGATCATCAAGGCTCACTCATATAGGAATTGCTGTAGTGACAGTAGGCATAATTGCTTCAGGATTTCATTCATCATCAATCCAGAAAAAATTATTCAAAGACATAGAAGAAAAAGTCGGGCCGATTAGTTTAAAATTAAAAGATTTCAATGAAAAATCAAAATCAACATTATCTTTCATTATGAAAGACGGCAATAACGAAAGCACATTTGAAACAGATTATTATATTGATCCGAAAACACATTCTCTGTACCGTGAACCGCATATTGAATATGGCTTTTTTCAGGATATTTATATAACGCCGGAACAATATGAATCCGGAGAAAAATCACTTACAACTCTCATAATTGCAAAAGGCGAAAAAAAATTTCTCGGCAATGACATGTTTGTTTATATAGATATGGATTCATCCGGAATGCGTTCAGAAGAGCCGTCTTTATTTGTTAATCTAACAGTAAATGGAAATAAGCTGTCACCTGGAATTAAAATATTGAAAGAAAAAAGAATATCTGTAAAGCCAGTAATTCCCGGAACAGACAGGGAAGTTTCACTTGTAGAAATAGATGCAGACAGCAAAAAAGTTCTGCTTCATGTAGCACCCGGCAAAAATATAATTATTCCTCCGGATACTGTTATGGTTGATGTTTCATTTAAAAGATTTATATGGGCAGTATGGTTTGGAACAGTATTAATTTCAATAGGCGGAATTGCAGCAGTTGTTTTGAATATTAGAAAGAAATAATCTATACTATTGATTTTTCTTTTTTTAGAAGTTTCAATGCTTCTCTTGCATTGTTAATTTCTATTTTTAAAATATCAAATGCAGCTGCTGCAAGATCCATCTGATTATTTTTGCCTATTTTTTCAAGAGCTAAAGCTGATTCATAAGCTCTTTGTGCAGAAAAATTTGATACTGCCCCTTTTATGGTATGGGCAGCTTTCCCCAGAGACTGGAAGTCACCTGCTTTGATTGTTTCTTCAATTTTAGACATAAGATTTACAGAATCGCTTATAAAAATTTCTGAGAGCTCATTTAATAATGCAATATCTCCATCGAGTCTTTCGCTTAATTCTTTTCTGTTTATAATATCTTCAATTTTCATATCTGAACCTTTTATTTTTAGAAATTCATAAATTTAAAAGTACATTGTAATTCCGGTTTTGTAATAACTAATACCGGTCTTGCGCCCTCAGGTGAATCTAAAAGAAAATATATGCTATGGGATTCCCCCACAGGGGGCAAGACCTGCATTCGCAGGAATGACAGAAATTGTACTAAAATAATCGTTAACTGCTATAATCGTTTCAATATTTTATTCGAATAAATTTTACACAATAAATCTTTAGAATGTCAATAATAATTTAAAAAATAAAAATGGCATCATGGTATACTGTTTTATAAAAAAAATCATTTCCTGTTTTTTCAGTTCTTGAAGCTATTATTTCTTTTATTTCTTTTTTATTATCATCATTCAGGCTGTAATGAGAAATAAAATAATCAATCTCAATATTGATATCAGCAAAACGCGACAATCTTGTTTGTGTAATATCATAAGCCTTAAATGGTATTTTGGCATTATTCAGAATTGATTTTACATCCTCATCTGCAATCTGTGAGCATCTTTTTTTATTGAATCTGTTTCTGATAATATCAGACACAGACTCCTCCTGAACGGTTTTACGTATTACAATAATAGACCTGTCTGCATTGCGGATCATTTTTAATATTGCGTAATTCGGATCTTTCATTGGGTATAATGAGTGTACAGATACAACTGCATCTGCCGGCTCATCGCAGAAAGATTCCCAGGATTCATTTATTATTTCAATATTAAAATTACTCCCTTCAATTTTTCTTTTTAAAATTGAAAGCATTTCCATGGAAGGATCAACAGCTTTTACTTTAAATCCTTTTTCAGCAAGGGGGATTGATATAAAACCTGTACCTGCTCCAATTTCCAAAACAGTCGCAGCTCCGGAAAGTTCTCTAATGACATGCTCAGCAATATTACCCGGATAGCCTTCATCAGACAATCTCCTTTCATATTCCTGAGCAAAATTTTTTTCTTTAAATCTCATAATATTTTTTCAATTTAAAAATTTCCCATAGCAGTTTTCTGCAATGCTTGTAAAATAATAAATTCCAGCACCTGCACTGGGTATAATCGAAGTATGCTCGAAAATGGCAGAATACGAAAAAATCAAAATTTACCTGACAAGCTCAACACCGAGAACAATTTTTTTTAATCCTGCCTTGTCAAGAATACCTATAAGCTTTACCACAGAATCGTACCTGCAGTCCTTGTCACCGTTTACAGTAATAACTGAATCTTTATTTGCAGAAATAATTGATGTAATCTTAGACTGAATTTTTTCAGTGTCAGTATTCAGGTTAAAACGCGAATCGCCGAAAAAAACATCATCCCCTTTATTGATTGTAACAGCCAGATTATTCGGGAGATTCTGAGATTTTTTCCCGATAGCGGATTTAGGTAGATTTACATTAATATCATCCTTGTAAATAATCGGAGCTGCAACAACAAAGATGATAAGAAGAACCAGCACCACATCCGTAAACGGAGTGATATTAATTTCTGTCATGATGCGTTTTTTTCTTTTTATAAAATTTATATTCGGATTAATCTGTTCTGCTGCATGCAATGAGCCTGCTTCATTCTTTGCGTTTACGTGCAATCCGGACTCTTCTGATTTTTTTATTTTTTTATCTTCCGGCAAAAGCTTTTTTAATTGTGCAATAATTATTTCCAGTCTTTTTAATTCAATACTGTGTTTATTGTAATAATCATTTATTACTTTTTGAATTTTTTTAACTACAGAAATATCAACCGGCAGCAGTAAAACACCTTCTCCAGTTGCATTAAAAATCCAATCGCATAATAATTCCAGCTGACGTATCGATAGTTTTAATTTATCTTCAGAATTAATTATTACATCAAACAAACCTTTTTCCTCAGGGATTTCAATTGCACTGCTGCCCCAATGGCCTTTATTTTCCATATCCTCATAAAAAGATAATAAGCGGGATTTCTCAGATTGATTTATTTTTATAGTAAACATTTTAACACCGGTTTTATTTCAAAATGGGAGCAATTTAAAATTTCAGCAATTATCATTATTTAAGATTTAATAAGATCCGCGGTTTCTGAAGAGCAAAGATCCATTTCAATTGAAAAATCATCAGACCTTTTAATAAAATAATTATAGGATATGACAGATATGAGTGCAACCACAATTCCGGCTGCCGTTGAAAAGAGTGCTTCAGAAATACCGCCGATAACAGTATTTATTCCCCCGCCGAGAGATGATATATCATGAAACGCCCTGATTATGCCTATTACTGTTCCAAGAAGTCCAATGTAAACCGCAGTGCTGCCGATTGTGCCGAGTATATTTAAAAACTTTTCAAGCAATACAGTCTCTGCTACTTTCTGCCTGTCCATAGCATTTTTCATTTTATTTTCTGAAAGGTTCCTTGCGAGAATTCCTTCGCGCACAACATTTGCAAGCGGTGAATTTGCCCCTTCGCATAATCCGAGTGCCTTCTCAAAATTTTCATCTTTAATTTCAATCCTGATTTTAGTCATTAAAGTTTCACGTTTAAGCCTGTTCTTTCTGTAAAAAAAAATTGACCTTTCAATGATTACTGCAATTGCAATAACAGAACAAATTACGAGAATCCAAATTACAAACCCGCTCATTAAAACAATCTGAAAAATTGATTTCCCTGCCATAAAACTCTCCTGAAAAGAAGACATATTACCTCACCTATTTATGAATGAAGATGGTGAAGCCCCCCTTAATATCCCAAGCGTAAATTTAATTTTAATCACATTTACAATAAGCCCGCCTCCGGGGGGTTTGGGGGCTGTTGGATATCAAAAAACATTTTTATAATAATTTAAAAACACAACCATATGTCAAAGAAAAAATTGTAACTTTTTTGCTGGCATTTGTACAAATTATTTCATTAGTGAAGTAGTTAATATTTCCTCCGGAATAACCTTTGAACAAGGCTGCCATTTAATTTTTGGCAGCCTTTTTTTTACTTGAATTGCATTCCATGCTATTTTAATTTAACTCATTATTTAACGTAATCTGGTAGCTTAAAAATCCATCAAAAACTAAAAAAATGTCATTACAAGATATAGCAGAAAAAAACAGGGAAGCTTTCAGCGCTTTCAACAAATTAAAAATTGACCGGTTAAACGGTCTCATATCCCCTCAGGCTAAAAGAGCAATATATTCCATTCCTTTATTATTCAGTGTCAATGATAAAAAAATGCCGGGTTATGTGGAAGGATTGTGTCCCATAGGAATTAAAAATTATACGCCAGATAATGAGTTAATAAAATTTTTTCTGAACAAGTACAGAACTTCCGAAATAAATTATACATGCGAACACCCTTTTGTGGAAATGATAGCGCTGATCGGCAGTGCCGGAACTATAGCTTACAATAAAAAATCCGACTTCGATTTCTGGATATGCATCAATAAAACCCGCGCAACCCAGGAAGCAAATATTCTGTTTCAGAAAAAAGCTGTTCTGATCCAGGAATGGGTAATGAAAGAATCCGGCGCAGAGACTCATTTGTTTGTAAACGATATAGAAAGCATCAAGAATAATATTTTTGCTGAAGACGATGATGAAGCTTTTGGAACAACCGCAGGCGCTCTCCTGATGGATGAATTTTACAGAAGCTCAATAATTATTGAAGGTAAAATTCCATTCTGGTGGGCAGTACCCAGATTCGCCTCAGACAGCCAGTATTATGAATTTTTTAACGCAGTTCCGGCAGATTGGAGAGATGAAAATTTTATTGATATAGGGAATCTCCATGAAATATCAAAAGAGGATTTTCTCGGAGCTGCTTTATTCCAGCTGATTAAATCACTTGGTAATCCTTTTAAATCCATAATAAAAATAGGGGTGCTTGAAAAATATTTGAATGGAAAAGAGACAAGTCCCCTTCTCAGCCATAAAGTAAAAGCCTCCATTCAAAGAGGAAGCGTTAATGCACTCATTCTCGATTCATATATGTTAATGTTCAGCGAAGTGTATGAATACTACGGCACAACATTGCCCACACCGGAAATACTTGATGTACTCAGGAAAAATCTTTACCTGAAAATCAATCCCCAGCTTTCGAAATATTCCGGAATTCAGGCAAGTAAAAATCTTCCATATCATGTTGTAGTTATGTTTAAATATGTCAAATCATGGGGATGGGATGATAACAAGATTAAAGAGCTTGATACTTTCGATTTATGGGATTACAACCAGGTTATTCAATTCTGGAATTCAGTAAAAAAATTCATGCTGTTAAGCTATCAGAAAATTACAGCCTCGATTCCGACAATAAACATTTCCGAAAGAGTATCAACATCTGACATTCAGCTGCTCAGCGGCAAAATAAAAGCACATTTTTCCCAGAGCGACAACAAGATTGATGATCATATTACATTTAAGGATTCCACATATGAATCAATAATGTATATTGAACCCATCAGAAAAGGTGCGGATATTGCCGAGTGGCGTTTATATAAAAGCGGGAACGAACAGCGCGATAAAACTATCACCTTGAAAACTGAAAAAAGTTTAATCAAGCTTATAGCCTGGACATCAATAAACAGATTATTTGATCCGGTTTTTTCAAGAATTAAAATACAATCCGGATACGGACAGCTTAACCAGAATTTCATGCTGACACTTCTTGTAAAAATTTCAGAAATGTATTCCAAGGGAAACAATATAAAAAATGAGTACTATCTCAAAGAGCCGTTTAATCTTATAAATCTCATTGTAACAGGTTTTACTGACGGCAGCCCTAATTCAAAAAGATCAATTTTTCATATATATAAAACAAGCTGGGGTGAATCGTATATTGAAAAGTATAATGACAATTCCCAGATTATAAAAATTCTTGAAAAAGTTCTGACAGGCGGGGTAATTTCAGGAAAAAGTTTTGACGACAACTGTGCAATTATTTCAGACGAAGAATCCATCAGGCAATTCAGGGATCTGAATAAATTTTTTGTTGAAGCATATCAATTTATAACATCAGCCGCAACAGGGAAATCATTAAGATTCGTCGGCAAGATTGATTCAAATTATATTAAAATCACAAGAACCGGAAAAAATATCATCTTTACAACCCATGACAATGCGGTAAAACTTCTTGCTGCCATTTCGCTCAAGCCGAGAAAAGATATGCTGATGAAATTTTACGGTGATGACACATGGATAAGCTTACTCGATGCGGTTTATAATTTAAAAAAAGAAAATGCTCCGATTGTATCATATGTCATAAAAGGAAATCATGTTCTAATATTTCTTATAAATGAAAGAGGGAATCTTTTTACATATATTAAATCAGCTCAAACAAAAGAAGATGCAATCTTTTCACTGCTACATTTTTCAAAATATTCCATAAAAACAATCAACAACCTTAAAATACTGCCGTCAATAAATGATAAATGTTTCGTTTTTAAAAATGAACAGGACAGATTCGGTAAAAATACTTTCAGCGAAGAATCTGAAGTCATGGAAGCCAAGTATTTCTCAAAATTCAAAATTGACAAGAAATCCGTTGGATTAAAGGTCACAATAAAAGGTATTTCACAGAAAGATACCGTTTATGAAATAATGTTCACTGACGGAACAACAACCGGCCCGATATCATTTTCAATGATATCAACTGTACTTTCAACCTTTAAAATTAAAGGAGCTGAAATACCAGTTCTGATAGATGCAATTACATTTACTGATCTTAAAAGTGAAGATGCAAAACTTGGTACTACAATCTATTTTCAGGAAAAATACAGGATCGAGTATATTTTAGACAGATTATGATATTCTTAATCCAGAGGAAAATTATCTCTGAAGAATTTTACTTTTCTGTCTTTTTCAGGATCTGCAGCAAGAGTTCCCTTCTGTAAAGCAATATCAAGAAGCTTGACACTGTCGCCATTTGAACCTTCATTGGCAGTTTCACTTTTCTTTTCATGCTTTTTTTCTTCAGTTCTGACTTTATCTGCAGCGGCTTTCATTGTGCCGAATTTTGCATCAATCTGATCCTGGGTAAGCATATGGATTTCGTCATCATCATCGTCTGAATCAGCCTTTTTATTCTTAATCACAGGCTGTTTTTTTGTTTTTTTATCTTCTTTCGGCTTTTCTTTAACTGCCGGTTTAATTGCATCTGTCCCCTCTATTTCTTCAACAAGGTAAGTAGGCGGATTGTCAATTTTCAATTCAAGCAGCTTAATCCTGTCTCCAAGCATAATATTTATCTGCTTTTCGATTGTCATATAAATCGGAGTACTGAAAGATTTATTTCTTGTGATTGTTTTTTCGAGTTTTTTTAACTCTTTTATATCGTTATCGATCATTTCGATTCTTTTTAAAACATGAACAATTTTCATTTTCAACCTCTTAGCTTCATTGCAGTAAATATATTTTTCCAATAGCGACAATTCATTATTTTATTTACTGTTTATATTTTCAAGTTTAATAAAAGTCAATCAGTATTAATAATAATGAAATTTAAATTTTTACAGTTTTCCCTGTTTGTTTATTGCTACTAATAATAGTTTTAAGTATTATACATATACTTTTATAGTGCATAATTATCATTCAATCAATATACAGAATTTTATAATTTTTTTTAATTAATCCCGAAAGTCAATAATTTTTTACTTGTAATTTTTAGATAATATTATGTCACTTAAAAAAAGAGCTGATTTTAATTTTTTCTATTAACATATTGATAGATTATTATCCATACAAACTGTATAATATTTAAGTTATAAAATAAATTTTATAACTTATTTTTTTTGCAAATTTTATTTGAAAAATTTTTTTTTTATTGTATTATGAATTGACAACAATTGCCCTACAAATTATTGCAACACAGTTTTATTTAATTTATTTTAATTATATTCTGGAGGTCAATATTAATGTCAGCGACATTAACAGTATCCGCCGAAAAAGACGCCTACAAACGCACTGAAATCGACGGGAAAAAATATTACGGCAAGCACGTTATGCTGACTGCCGAAAGCTGCAACGAGAATCTGCTCGATATTGAAAAAATATCCCGTTTTGTAAAAGAACTCGTACCGGCTATAGACATGGTTCCTTTTGGAGATCTAACAATTGCCAGATTCGGAGATGGAATCGAGGTGGGAATTTCTGCAGTCCAGCTCATTATGACAAGCGCAATAACCATACACACCAATGATAATGCCCGGGATCTATACCTGGATGTATTCAGCTGTAAATGGTATGATGAAAGCATTGTTCTGGATATGGTTAAAAAATATTTCAATCCGCAGAACATCAATGACAGCGTAATACTAAGGAGGTAACGCAAAATGATCGTTGAATCAAGCACAAGGTTCTACCCGGATTTTTATCCGTCGTTTCAAAATGAACCGACAAAAGACAAATTTAAAATTATAAAATCTGACGAAGTCGGTGAGGGAGTTGTTGCATTAAAGAGTTTTGAACCAGGACAGGTTATTTTCAGATTTTCAGGTTTGATTCTGAATGACATGACCCTTTTCACACTTCAGCTTGGAGCCGGCCAGCATATCCATGATCCTTTTTTCATGGGTAAAATTCTTCACAGCTGCGATCCAAATACTGATTGCGACATGGCCACACAGACTTTTACCGCGATAAAGCCAATAAAACCGGGTGAGTATCTCACCATGGATTATGAAACAACGGAGGACGAGCTGTTTCGCTCATTTGAGTGTCATTGTGGATCCCCAAACTGTAAAAAGTTTATAATGGGGAAAAAGTATCGCATGGCCCTTCTTCAGGAGGGCAGCATCCAACACATGACCATGAGCGAGCCCTAGCATCTCTCTCGGCAGTAAGATTAAGTATTTACATTAAAAAGCAAAGCCCTGCAATTTCGCAGGGCTTTTTTTTACGTACTTTTTCCTGGAAATCAATTTAAAATAACTTAATAAGCATTTCGTTTTATTTTTAAATTACCTTAAAAAAAGGTTCTGACAGCAATAATATTACCTGAATCTTTAATCCATGTAACTATTTTTACAATATTCCTGATTAAAAAAATAATGCTTTTTTATGATTTTTTATGTATCTTGAATTTAGTATTATTATCTAACAATTGTAACTAAAATAATACTTTAATAAGGATAATATATGATGAAAAATATAATCTTCTCAATAACAATATTAACAGCGCTGATATTAACAGGCTGCACACAAGGAGGAAATAATGCCATGGCTACAGATAAATCAGAACTTAAAAAGAAACTGACACCAATTCAGTATAAAGTTGCATGCGAAAACGGAACTGAACCTCCGTTCCAGAATGAATACTGGGACAATAAAAAACCAGGAATTTACGTTGATGTTACCACAGGTGAACCGCTATTTTCATCTCTGGATAAATTTGATTCAGGAACAGGCTGGCCGAGTTTCACGAAACCTTTAAAATCTGAGAAAATTAAGGAGCATAAAGATTTTACCTTTCTGATGGAGAGAGTTGAAGTCCGAAGCAGCAAGGGTGATGCGCATCTTGGTCATGTGTTCGATGACGGCCCTGCTCCTACAGGCAAGCGTTACTGCATCAACTCTGCATCACTGAAATTTATTCCAGCAGAAAATCTCGAAATGGAAGGGTTTTCTGAATACGCGAAACTTTTTGCAAATATCGTGCAGAAAAAAAATTACGGAACAGAAAAAGCTGCGTTCGCAGGAGGCTGTTTCTGGGGAGTCCAGGGAATTTTAAAAGGAATTAAAGGAGTTAAAAAAACTACAGCCGGTTATACAGGAGGAAGCACACAGAATCCGGGGTATGAGGAAATTTCAACCGGTCTCACAGGACATGCCGAGGCTGTTGAAGTTGAATTTGATCCCGAAGTTATAACTTACGAGGAGCTGGTAAATTATTTCTGGAGGCTCCACGATCCTACCACGCTGAACAGACAGGGATACGATCGCGGAACACAGTACCGTTCAGCAATATTTTATCACAGCGAAGAGCAGAAAAAAATTGCCTTGAAATCCATGGAGAAATTCAATAAATCCGGTGTATTTGCCAAAAAAGCTGTTACTGAAATAGTAAAGGCGGAAAAATTTTATAAAGCTGAAGATTATCACCAGGATTATTACGATAAAAAAGGCGGGAATGGCCCTATGTGCCATATATTGAGGAATAAATAAAAAAAATTATTCCTGCATCTCAAGGGTTTTCCCATTCTTCAATTTTCCATCCGCGCTTTTTTGCAATTTTTCTGAGCTTCTTGTCAGGCACAACACAGCGCGGGCTGCCAACCGCTTCAAGAATCGGGATGTCGGATATTGAGTCACCGTAGTACCATGCGCCTTTAATTTCATAACCTCGCTCTTTGCAGAATTCAGCTGCGCGGTTAAACTTTTCAACTCCAAAGCAATATCCGGATTTAGGCTTGCCGGTAAAAATTCCATTTTCAATTTCCATTTCAGTGCATAGCATATTAGAAATATTCAGCTCAGATAAAAGAGGGGTGCAGGTATAATTTGTCGATGCAGAAAGTATAACAAGTTCGGCATTGTTTTTTCTATGATATTCAATCGCGGATAAAGCTCCTGGACGGATTGAATGAGCAAGACTTTCTTTAAAGAGGCGGTCTGAAAAATCTGCAATAACTGATTCAGTAATTCCGGAAAAAAAACGGGCAACTCTGCTTATTATTACATCAGATGTTATAATACGGTTTCTGTGGAGAATAGTAAGAAAAAGCGCCTCAATTAGCTGGCTGTATGAAAGAATACCTTCTCTTGCTGAAGCTAAAATCATTGATGTTCCGCTGTTTATCGAGATAATAGTTCTATCAACATCAAAAAATACAGGATATGAATTTTTAATCACTTTATTTTCCAATTAAATTATTATTTTTTATAAAAATCAAAATAATATCTATCATACAACTACTTTTTTTATTTTCTCATCATATTTGAAAAGTATTATTTCATTCTTTAACAGGCTATAATAACTTGATCCCAAGTAAAAATTTTCTATCAAAATTTCTTTCAATAATTTGTTGACAATGAAAACATTAAATAAAAATTGAATTGTTATTGTAAAAAGGAGATATCATGAATTTTAAACTTATATACCCAAGATGGCCCAAACTTCCGGGGCAGACCGAATTCAATCTGCCGCCGCACGGACCTGTAGTTTTTGCAGCAGCTCTCCCCGATTATGTAAATATTGAATTTGTTGATGAGAATGTTGATGAACTCAATTTAAATGATTCACCAGATATAGTAGGCATTTCAATGATGCTTACGATCCAGGTTAAAAGAGGCTGGGAAATTGCGGATCATTACAGAAAAAAAGGCATCAAGGTTATATTCGGCGGAATATCAACAATGCTTCACGCTGAAGAAACCATGGAACACTCAGATTCTGTTTTCCTTGGCGAAGCTGAAGGTAGAATGGAAAAGATTCTGGAAGATTTTAAAAACGGAAATCTTCAGAAAGTTTATAACTTCATGTCACAGCTTCCTCCAATTGAAATTATCGGCCCTGCAAGAAGAGACATTTTAAAAAAGGACCTCTATTATCATAAAGGCGTGCGCATGGTTGATCTTTTCCATGCTTCACGCGGATGCAAATTCAGCTGCTATCCATGTGCTGTTACCTATCTCGGAGGCAGATGCTTCAGGCCAAGGCCGATTGAAAAATCCATAGAAGAACTTGAAACAATAGACAACGGAAGACTTTTCATTGTTGATAATTCCCTTGCTCAGGATACTGAATGGGAAAAAAATCTTTTCAGGGAAATGATTCCTCTCAAGAAAAAATGGATCAGTCACACGATCGAAGATAAACCCGAAGTGCTCGATCTCGCTGCACAGGCAGGATCATGGTACGTGTATCAGGCAATTTTCGATACATCCGATTATATAAAAGAAAGGGTCAAACGATATCACGAATACGGAATAGGCGTTGAGGGTACAATTCTATTGGGACTTGACGACCATACTGAAGATTCAATCAAGCGTCTTGTAGATTTTCTGCTTGAAATTGATCTTGACCTTGCAGAGTTCACAGTGCTTGCGCCATTTCCTCACACCAAGGCTTACACGGATCTTGTTAAGCAGAAAAGAATCATATCAAACGACTGGAATAAATATACTGCAGGGGAGGTTGTATATCAGCCGAAAAACATGAGCCCTGAAAAGCTGCAGGAAATGTACCACTATGCCTGGGATACATTCTATAAAGATGAAAACCAGAATTACAAGATGTTCAAGCTTCTAAAAAAAGTTGCAGAAAGGGAAAAAGCTGACGGCACCTACACTGCGAGAAGAAGAGACCTTGCACAGAAAAGTTTTGGAAGGGATATAACTTTATGACGCCAGCTTACGATTTTATTGATTCATTATACAAGTTTAAAGGCAAATGGGATATCCCGTCGCATTGCGGATTGAAAATCATTCAGAAAAATGGCAAGAATATTGTAATTGCAACTGATCTTCACGAGGATAATCCCGGAACCGCTGTTACAGAATTCTGTTCTGAACTTGCAAATCTCATTATAAAAGAATATTCAATAAAGCACGACAGCCTGATATTTATCGAACACACCCCTGAATTGAAATCAAAACTTTCCCATAATTCAGAAACATTCGATATCGTTACTTTCGACTGGGACGGAGAAAAATTCATAAATCCCGACTGGAAAAGAATAAGTCGGGATGAGTTTACTTCGCTGATAGAATAGTAAAAAAAATATTTATTCGCATTATTACATCATGCCTTTAAAATGAAATAATAAATTTTTTACATTTTCTGCTTTTAAAAACTTGATTTTTTTCTTTAGAATATTATTATTATTTGTATTACATTATCAATTATAATATCAGGATAAAAACATGCAGACTAATACACACAAACTAACCAATCTTCAACATGAGCTTTTAAAAATTTTTGCAGTTAATATCGATGAGAAGGAACTTCTCGATATAAAAAATATCATTTCAGATTATTTTGCTTCCAAAGCAATAGATAGAGCTGATAAAATTTGGGACGAACGGGATTACACTCAAAAAACCATGGACCAGATTTTAAATAGTGACAAACAATAATCGTCTAAATCTTGTTATTGACACGAACGTGCTTCTTGCAGCATTTTCCCGAAAATCACAGTATCACTGGTTTTATCAAAAAATCAGAAATAGAGATTTTGATATTTCTCTAACAAATGAGATTCTAACCGAATACGAAGAAAAAATTTCTGAGTTTTACGACTCATTTGTCGCCAATAATGTAATCGAGTCTTTTCTCACTTCGAGTAATGTTTTTCTCATCACTCCTTATTACACCTGGAAATTAATAGATGCCGATCCCGATGACAATAAATTCGTCGATTGCTCAATCGCCGGAGGATCGGATTTTATCATTACTCACGATAAACATTTTAATATTCTGAAATCGATTGAATTCCCTATTGTTAAAATTCTTAGGCTGGATGAGTTAGCTGAAATTATATGAAATACTTTATATCAAAGATAAGATTATGCATGACAGGCCTTTTTTAATTAGAACCAATAAACCCGATGAGAAAAATATTCAATCCGAATTAGGAAAAACTTATCCGTATTTTAAAAAAATTATGCTTTTAGCAGGATCATATTCACAGGAATGGGCATTCTCAAAAACCAGCGGCTGGATGCTTAAAATTTACAATAAAAATAAAGCCCTGTTCTATTTCATTCCATTAACCGGTTCCTTTAAAATCAGTATGGCAATACGTGTGAATGAACGGGAAGCATTTCTTAATGATAGCGCATTAGCAGCTTTACAAGACAGGATTTTTTCTGCGAAGAAGTATTCAGAAGGTTATGCACTGCAATTTGATATTTCCAATAAAAAAGATTACCAGCATCTGGAATTACTTATTTTAAAACTCATTGCTTTACGCGGATAACGGTTTTTTATTCATTTCATCTTCGCTATGATTTTTTTTATAGCGTTGATTCTTTCCTGGGATGGGGGATGAGTGGATATTATCGCAGGAGGATTTTTGCCTTTGGAAAGCTTGAGCAGCATTGTCTGTATATCAATCATACCCTGGGGGTTGTAACCTGCAAGATACATTATTTTTACACCTTCGCTGTCTGCCTGCAGCTCATTCACTCGGGAATTTTTCAAAAGAAGAAGGTTTGCGCTTAGTTCCGATGCCTTAAAAAGCAGCGCACCTGTAACAGCTCCGGAATCGCCGAGTTTGGCTGCTACCACCTGAAGGCCAAAATGAGCAATCATCCGGCGCTGAATGGCTTTTAATGAATGCTGATGAACCACATGACCAATCTCATGACCAAGTACTGCCGCAATTTCATCTTCAGTTTGAAGTCTCTTTAAAATGCCGGTAGTTATATAGATAAATCCGCCTGGTGCGGCAAATGCATTTACCAGCTCATTATCGAGAACTGTAAAAGTGTATTTCAGGTTCTTCCTTTTAGAATGAACCACCAGCTTCTGTCCGATTGCATTGATTCTTTGATTAAGATTTTCATCATCAGATACTCTATATGTCTTCTTCAGCTGACGATCGGTATTCTTTCCGATAGAAATTTCCGCTTTCTGGCCTATCAGAACAGGGTCATGCTCTGTACTTGTAAGAAAATTTGCGGCATATATTTCACCGCCAGCCATTATACTTAATGCCATCATTATTAAAAATATATATTTTATCATGATTGAATTATATCCTTTTAAACAGCATTTCAAATAATTGATAAAAAACAAAAATAAGCAAAAAATATTATATAAAATCAAATTGCATTAATGACAAACAGCAGACAATATGTAAAAAATCAAGAAACATTCTATATATAATTTATTCTGCAAGAAACTATATTAAAATTTACACCAAAAAAAAGCGGCATATTTCTATGCCGCTTTTTGCATTTGCCCTGTGTTAAATCTTATTCATCCAATGCGCCTGTAAAACATGCACCGGAAGATTTGATAACTGCAGCTTCTCCGCCGAGGATGCAATCTGCCTTTCCGAAAAATTTAGGAAATTCAGCGCCGATATAGAATTGCGATGAAAGCACTCTTCCATTGTAATATGCAGCGTCCTGATTGTCTGTCATAATTTTATTTCTGTCATCGCCCTTGGCATCACCGAAAAGTTTTTTCATTTGAGGGATTGTTATTGTTAAACTCCAGAGGTGCAGCCAGGCAAGAGTGAACATATACATACTCTGCTGAAATACAGTCGCATTCATAAAAATATGCATGAATTTCCCTGTTGCCATCTGAGCTTTAAAACTTTCAACTACTTCGTTAACCTTTTCAAAACCTTTTTTAACAAGATCAATATATTTATCATCAACAATACCTTTTGATTTTTCAAGGGTCTCGTTAACTCTTTTCTTTAAAACTGAAAAATAATACTGTTCCTTGTTCATGAGAAGCTTTCTCATTGTCAGGTCAAGTGACTGTATTGCGTTAGTTCCTTCATAAATAGAGAGAATTTTACAGTCACGGGCATACTGTTCAACAGGATAATCAGCGCAGAAACCGTAACCGCCGTGTACCTGTATAGCCTCGGATGTAACAAGCCATGCAGCATCGGAATTTCCGGCTTTTAAAAGAGGAAGAAGAATTTCATACATTGCTTCAGATTCTTTCTTCTCCTCACCTTCAAGATAGCGGTTGATATCAACATTATGCGCAAGATAATATGACAGCATTCTCATGCCCTCAACGTATCCTTTCATATAAAGAAGCATTCTCTTTACATCTGGATGCTCGATGATTGCAACAGAAGTAGCTTCAGGATTCAGCATCTGTGTAACGTGAACGCCCTGCTGCCTGTTTTTTGCGTATGTAATCGCATGCATGTAAGCAGCGCTTGACAATGCCTGCGCCTGCAGGCCTGTGAGAATCCTTGCCTCATACATCATCTGGAACATAATTTTCATTCCCTGGCGTTCCTGTCCAAGAAGATATCCGACACAGTTGCCGTTGTCGCCAAAGCTGAGAGTACATGTTGCTGAAGCTTTGATTCCCATCTTATGCTCAACGCCTGCACAGACTACATCGTTTCTTTTTCCCATAGATCCGTCAGAATTTACAAGATATTTAGGAACAATAAAAATTGAAATCCCCTTTGTTCCTTTTGGGTCGCCTTCAATTCTGGCAAGAACAGGATGAATAATATTTTTTACAGTATCATTTTCTCCTGCAGTTATAAATATTTTCTGGCCTGTAATTTTATAAGATCCGTCCGGCTGTTTTACTGCTTTTGTTTTTAACGCTCCTACATCTGATCCGGCATCCGGCTCTGTTAAGCACATTGAACCGCCCCATTCGCCAGACTGCATTTTATCGAGATAAAGTTTTTTCTGCTCATCTGTGCCATGCTCAAGAATCAGGTTTGCTGCTCCCATTATTACTCCTGCATACATGAGAGCAGCAGTGTTGCCTGCATTAAAATATTCCAGACATGCAGTTGATACAGCACCGGGCATCCCCATTCCGCCATGATCCTGAGGTACTGAAAGTGTTAGAAATCCTGCCTCAACATAAGCCTTCATTGCTTCTTTTGTTGAATCCGGAACTTTAACTTCTTTTGTCTGAGGATTGTAAACAACGCCCTCTTTATCTGATAATGAGTTTGATGGATAAAATTTATCCACAGCGATTGTTTCAGCAAGATTAAGAGTCTCTTCATAAATATCTTTATCAAAATCAGCATAATGTGGAATTTTTTTATTCAATGAATCCACATTCAGCATTTCGTATAAAACGAAGCGTACATCCCGTGAATCCACCAGTTGATTTTTAGCCATGATATGTTCCTCCGAGTAGATATATTTTTATATAAATTTCATGCGATATTGTCAAAATACAAAGATTAAAAATCAACCATATTTATTATTTTTTTCTGAAAACTATTCTTAACAGAATTTCAAGTTTGTTCATTCAATAAAAAAATTAAACTTTTATAAAATATCAATTTAAACACTTCAGTCTCTCCAGAACCGAAGGATGCGAATAATGCACAAAAACATATGCAGGATGCGGATTAAGATTACTGAGATTATCTGAAGACAGTTTTTTCAAAGCAGTCTGCATTGCTGTTGCGTCGTAAGTTTCTTTTGCAAAGGCATCTGCCTGAAATTCATGTTTCCGTGAAATGATGTTGGTAATAATTCCAAGTATCATTGATAGAGGGGAATAAAGCAGTCCGAACGCGAGAATATCAAGATGGAAGCTCCCCTGTGCAGCTCCAAGCGCTTTTGAAAGTTCCGGATTCCCGAGCAGTAATGACATAATAAACAGCATAAGTCCGGTCTGCAGAATACCCTGTACTGTTCCTGTAAGAGTATGTTTCATTTTATAATGCCCGATTTCGTGAGCAAGTACAGCAACAAGTTCCCCGGTTGAATGCTTCTCAATAAGCGTATCATAAAGCACAATTGTCTTTTTAGCACCAAGACCGCTGAAATATGCATTGGATTTTGCTGAACGCTTTGATGCATCAAGAACAAACAGATTTTTCAGTTTGAATCCGGTTTTTTTGCAATAATTTTCTATCGCAGTCCGCAGATCCCCATCTGGAAGCGGTGTGAGTTTGTTAAACAGAGGAACAAAAATTGTAGTGTAAAACATCGTTATGAAAATTGTTACCAGGGAAATAACTGCCCAGGTTAAGAGCCAGAAATATGTTCCGGTTGACTGGTAAATCCAGGTGATTACTGAAAGCAACCCTCCTCCGATTACCATTGCAAGAATATATCCTTTTATTTTATCTATAATAAAAGTTTTAACAGTGGTTTTATTGAAACCGAATTTTTCTTCAATTACAAATGTTTCGTAAACAGAAAACGGCAATCTGATAATGTCTGATGCGAATCCGAGTATTCCGAAAAACAGGAGTGCCATTAGAATTGGATTTTCCGCGTATTTTCTGACTGCTGAATCAACAAATGCAAATCCATTCAGAAAAAGCATCAAGAGAATCATTGCTAAACTGATAAAACCTGTAAGAGTAGAAAAGTTATGATTTACCCTGTAATACTCCTGTGACCTTTTATATTTTTCAGCATCATAAATTCCTTCTGCTTCTTTTGGAATTTCCGGTGATATATTTTTCAGATTCAGATAATCGAGTATCTTTTCAATGATAAAATCAATAAGTATTATTGCTATTATTACTGCAAAAAGTATGTTCATGTAAAATTATCCTTTTAATAATATTATTATAAACTGAGTTTTTTAAAATTATGTTTGATTACAAGCGGAAAATATATATAAGTATACGGAATAAAATTAAAAATGCTATGCTATTGAATTGGATTTTTACTTGATATTTAAATAATATTCGAATCTATATCAAATAGCTGCAATTATTTAAATAACTAACATGGGAATCAGGAAAGCAATATAATAAATGAATATTCAAATCAGACATCCCGGAAGAAATCTTTCGGATTATATCAAATATTACTGGATCATGGAATCTGATTCCTCTACAGGACCGGAGCTCGTTTATCCTACCGGTGAAATACAGATGCTTTTTCATTACGGGAAACCATTCACAAATATTACTGACAGCGGCAAAACGGAAATTCAGCCTCAGATTGCGGTTTGCGGGCAGAACACTTCTTATAAAATAATGTCCGCCATATCATCATGCGGTGTAATAGGTGTAATTTTTCATCCTCATACAGCAAAGCTTTTCCTTCCATGCTCAACAGATGAAATAACGGATCTTTCAGTTAATATATCGGATATTTATAAAAACAGCAGATTCCTCGAAGAACAGATTCTGGAAGCAGCGGACAAAATTCAAAGGATAAAACTGATCGAAGATTTTCTGATAAACAGGCTCTCATTTTCGAATGCCTTTCATATGCATATTTTAAAAAAAAGCATCACCTGCATTCAAAGAGCAAAGGGACAGATTTCAACCGGTACAATGCATAGGGAATTTTCAATATCAGAAAGACAGTTTGAACGGATTTTCAGATCTAATATCGGGATATCACCCAAGCGTTTTATTGAAATTGCAAAATTTAACAATGCAATATCCATAATCAGCAAAAATTCCAACCTGACTGAAGCTGCATACGAAGCCGGTTACTACGACCAGTCTCATTTTATCAGAGCTTTTAAATCATATACAGGCATGACCCCGGGCGAATTCCGCATTCAATCTATTGCATAAAAAAATAAATAATGTCGGTTTTTTACAATTACTGATTTAACATTTATGCTAATAATTAATCCATAAAATAAAAACACAAGGAGAGATTATGAAACAGAATTTGTTGAAAAAATCTGAAAAATACCTGAAGCAGTTATGCATTGACATCCAGACAAGAACAGTAGGCACAAAAGGAAACATCAGCGCAACAGAACTTTTTGCCGAGTATGTTAACAATTTCGGTTATGAAACGCGCACTCCGGAATTTGACTGCATGGACTGGATTTGCAATGACATTAAACTTGAAGCCGGCTCCGGTACATTTAAAATTCATGCAGGCCCATACTCAACAGGCTGCAATGTAAAAGCTCAGCTCTGTGCTGCATCATCGATTGATGAGCTTAAAGCACTTAAAGCAAACGGAAAAATTATTCTTTTAACTGGCGATATTGTTAAAGAACAATTAATGCCTAAAAGTTTTCCATTCTATAACCCTGACGAGCATAAGGAAATTTACAGTCTGCTTGAAAACAGCGGCGCTGCAGCAATTATTTCCGCAACCTCGCGCAATCCTGAACTTGCAGGCGGGATGTATCCATTTCCTTTTATTGAAGACGGCGACTTCAATATTCCATCTGCGTACTTGAAAGATACGGAAGGCAAAAAGCTTCAGGAATACATTGGCAGAGATATTTCATTATTAATTGATGCAAAGCGTTTCCAGTCAAAAGGATGCAATGTTATTGCAAAGAAAGGAAACAGCAACATGCGCAAAATAATTATCATTGCTCACATTGACTGCAAGCCAGGTACACCCGGAGCAATAGACAATGCAACAGGCGTTACAATTCTGCTTTTACTCGCAGAACTCCTGAAGGAATATTCCGGGAAATACTGCATTGAAATTGTTGCAATTAATGGCGAGGATTACTTTTCGGTTCCAGGGCAGATTAATTACATGAAAAGTATTGAGAATGAACTTGCGGACATTTCACTTGTAATAAATTTTGATGGAGCAGGTTATTATAAAGAAAATTCCGCATTTTCAATTTACAACTGCACTGATAATCTGGAAAAAGAAATTCGTAAAACTTTTAATTCTTACAACAATATAGTTGAAGGCAGCCAGTGGATACAGAGCGACCACGGAATGTTTGTTCAGCTCGGCATTCCGTCAATAGCAATTACATCAAACAATTTTATGGAGAAACTTTCTGTGGAAATAACACACACACCGGAAGATAAGCCGGAAATTGTTGATCACAAGAAGCTTGTAGATATTTCGAAGGCTATATCTGACTTAATAATAAAACTGCAATAAAATTTAAAATTATAGCATTTAACGAATAGATTAGTATTTTTTTTGTCATCCCCGAAAACGGGGATCCATAAACAGCATTTATTCTATGAGATTCCGGCACTTCGCTATCGCTAAGGCCGGAATGACCATGTACTAATTTATTCGCTAATTGCTATAGCTGCTGCAATTTGCATTTCATAATTGCAGCAGCCAATATAATTATACTGTAATCCAGTCCTCATGAAGTATATCTCCCTGCAGTCCGACAACAATTGATTTCACAGGAATTTTTCTCTTGGCATTGCGCATTGCATCAATAGCCAGCTGCTGAAGGCCTGAACAGCAGGGTACCTGCATTATCATAATTGTCAGGGTATTGATCCTGGCATCATCAATCCATGAAGTTATTTTATCTGTGTAAATTTCCTGGCCTTCATCAAGCTTAGGGCAGGCTATTGCAATTGATTTTCCTTTCAGATAGTTCTGGTGGTATCCTCCAAGAGCATAAGCCACGCAGTCTGCAGTAAGAACTACATCAGTTCCCTGATAATAAGGCGCGGTTGGCGATATCAGGTGAAGCTGAATAGGCCACTGATTAAGCTGCGATTTTATGCTTCCAGTTGATTCGTTATCTGCTTTATTTTTTTCAAATACCATTGTTTGTGATCCCGGACATTCCATAATTATTTCTCCTTAACTTTTATATTTTTTTTCAAGGGTTTGTATCATCATCTCATATTTTTTTGCATTTGATGAAAAATCATTATCAATAGCAGTAAATTTTGAATACATCTCCCCAACTTCCCTGGTAGTGAGAGATCTGTCCATCCATGGATAAAGAACTTCGTCCTCTTTTTTTATATGCTCAGTAAGTATTTCTCCATATTTCTGCAGATTATTTGCAATTACTGACTTATCCTTCTTTTCAATACCTTCAACAAGTGATTTAACATGGGCTCTTGCATTAGCATGATCCTGATGCATAACCCTGATAATGTCCGTGTTTTCATCAAAATATTTGAAGAGTATATCCTCCTCCTTGGCATGATGAAACCTGTCAGCATAGCTTTTTATAAAATCAACAATGCCTGTATATATCACCTGCCCTTCATCAGTTGAAGGATCGGTTTTTTCTGCTATTGCAGGGATGAGTGCAACAAGGCGTTTAATCAGTTTATGCTCATCCACAAGACTTTTTACCGGAGGTGAATAAGTTAATTCCCCGCTTTTTACAGTTTGCTTTTTTTCAATTACCGGAAGATCTATTTTTTGTCCGGGAAATATAATTTCTGCAAGCCCTGTAAAAAGTTCGCGTTCCTCATCCTCAGCCAGAGAGTGAATGTTCACTATATCTTTCAGAAGGCACGTTCCCACAGAGCAAGGAGCGCATCCTATATTGAATTTATTCAATACATCTGCAGCTTCCGGAAATTTTTTTATAACTTCCTTTATTCCCATATTTAGATATTCTTCCATTTGTATCACCTTAATATTAATGTATCCAGCGTAATTGCATTTAATTCTTTCTCAATAATCGTTTTAATCCTGGTGAGGTTGCCCCTTAGAAGACAGCTGCCCTTTTCAGGACATGGTTGTTTTCTTATCAGGCAATCGCCTAAACTTATTGGACCCTGAAAAATCAATATAAGCTCAGTGAGCTTTATTTTTTCAAGAGGCCTGGCAATTACAAAGCCGCCGTTTTTCCCTTTCTGTGAAGCCAGAATTTTTTCATTGCTGAGCAGCTGAAGAATTTTTCTTAAAAACGGGCCTGATATCTTAAGAGCTTTACTCATTTCAGAAACAGCAACAGGTCCATTTTTTTTAGCAAGATATGAAATTGCCCTGATTGCATAATCAGTATTTTTAGTTACAAGTTTCATATATACCTTTTTTAAATTTAAAATTTTAACTGAATATTTTATTGCGAACGGCCTTAAGCCGCCCGCAATAAAATATTCATATTGTTAAAATTCTGTCAACTCAGACCTTGTTTTTTTTATCAATAATTGTGATGACTGCCGCTCTTATAACAAATACAGCTATCAATACACTGCCTATAGCAAATATAAGATCAGGCAATATACGCAAATGAGCTGCTGTTCTCATGAACTCTCCAGTTGTAATTTCAGGACTGCGCGCATACCACATGCCGTGTTTAACGCCAATTATGAACTGGTATATCCCGGCAGGCAGCAGTGAAAACAACGTCATGCTCATTAAGCCGATATTCAGCAGCCAGAAACTCCACTTTAAAAGCGAATTCGACCAGGCTCTTTTCACAACAATGTGACGCATTGAAAAAAGCATAAGTGCAATTCCAAGAAAACCATATACTCCAAACAGCGCTGTATGAGCGTGAAGAGGAGTCATGTTAAGTCCCTGAATGTAATAAAGCACAATCGGAGGGTTGATAAGAAAACCCAGTACACCGGCACCTATAAGGTTCCAGAATGCCACTGCAAGAAAAAACATAAGCGGCCACTTATAGGCATATTTCTCTCCGCCCTGTTTGAGAATCCCTACAGTTGATGCAGCCTCGAATCCGAGCAATGTAAGAGGAACAATCTCAAGTGCCGAGAAAACTGCGCCCAGCGCTATTACAGGAATCGGTGATCCGCTCCAGTATAGATGATGGAATGTTCCGATAACCCCTGCGCCAAGATAAAGAGAAAGACCAAGATAAATGGTAATAAGCGCTGTTCTTTCACTGACTGCTTTTATTCTGGTAAGAATGAAACCAAGCGTGATTGTAGCGAAAACTTCAAAAAATCCCTCTACCCATAGATGCACTACCCACCATCTCCAGTATTCCGCAACAGAGACGTGGGTTTTATGTCCATACATCAGACCAGCCATGTAAAACAACGGTATTGCAATTGAGCTGTAGAGAAAAAGATGAGTAATTCCGCCTTTATCCATCTCAGCTTTAAGAGCCGGTTTAAGAGCTGTATAAACTATTCCAAGCCATAATATCATGCCTATTATAAGCAGTACCTGCCACAGACGTCCAAGCTCAATGTATTCATACCCCTGATGACCGAAGTTGAATGCGTCTGCTGTATTGCTGAAAAAACCCTGCACTGAAAACCAGTTTCCTGCAAGAGATCCGACTACAACAACCACAATTGCTCCGAATAGCATATATACAACTTTAGACTGAAATTTCGGCTCTCTTCCTACAGAAGGAGCTATAAAAATTCCGCTGGCAAGAAAACAGGTAGCAATCCAGTAAACTGCAAGCTGGAGATGCCATGTACGCAGTAGCGGATAAGGAAGAAATTTTTCTATATTCATTCCTGCAATAAATCCGCCTTCAAGAGTGTAATGGCCTGTCAAAGCGCCTGTCAGCACCTGCAAAACAAAAAGCGCCATTGCTGTAACAAAAAATATCAGAGTTGCTGTCTGGCTTGCGCTTGGCGCAGGCTCGTCAATTTCCAGTACTGGCTTTAATTTTTCATCATCATGAAGATTAAGACGGTTATATACGAACAGAACAATACCAATAAATAAAACAAGAAGAACAACGCTGATAATAGACCACAATAACATTGTAGGTTCAGGCGTGTTGCCTACCAGCGGGTCATAAGGCCAGTTTGTTGTGTAAGTAACATCTTTACCGGGTCTTTGTGTAACTGCAGACCATGAAAGCCATGAAAAAAATGTGCTCAGGTAAAAACCTTCCTTATCATTGCGAACTGTATTTGCAGGAACACCTATATGGGTATCGCCTTTATTAAACAGTGAAGTATAATACTGCTGCAGCATTTTAAAGCCTTCAACCTGTATATCGGTATAGCTGAGCTTTTGAGTTGCAGCATCATACCTGTTTTTGCGAAGTTCCGCTTTAACGCGGACAGACAAAGCCGCACGTGTTGGTTCGTCAATACTGTCCAGCTGTTTCTGGTTGAATGCAAGTGCATCTGCCCCTTTCAGGCCGTTCAGTTTTCCTGCTGCATAAACTGCAAGCCTGTGCAGGTAATCTGCAGACCAGTCCGGAGCAAGATATGATCCATGTCCCCAGATAGTTCCAATGTGCTGGCCTCCTCTGGCAAAATAGATCTGCTGACCCTTTAAAATATCCTCACCGGTAAAAAGAACATCACCTTTTTCAGTCAAGACAGATGCCGGAATCGGCGGTTTCTCATTATTGATAAGAATTCCTCCCGCGATCAGAACTGCAAAAACTGCAAAAAGTCCTGCTATGAGAGATATTTTCACATACTTTGGTATAATCATTCTTTCCTCCTAATTTTATTTTTAATGATACCTTTTTAGTATCATTTAGCCATACATTAAAGCATTTCTACTTGTCAAGTAAAAAATTATAGAAAAGCCTTTATCGGGATTATTTGGGTATTATTGAAATTTTTTGTGCTTTGTGCCTATTATTGACTGAACTTCATTTTCATTATACATCAGAAAAACAAAAGTCCAAGCACACAGAAAACTATTGCAGCCTGATTAAAATTCAGGAATATTCTGCACATTACAGCTGAAATGATAAAACGCATAAAATTTTATATTTTCAAAAATTTACCATAGAAGTTAATAAAATTACAGCAATGGAATATCCACAAGCAGATTTAAAATAATTATTACACAATCTATTTAAAAAACATAGAAATAATTCTCCGTGAAATTACATCAGCTCTGCAGGTTCTTCTATTGTAATTTTATTCTGATTCAGCAGTTCTTTAAAACTGTAGATTTTTTTACCCATCATAGTCATAACAACTGCACCTGCAGGACAGTTGTTTACACAGCCCATGCACAGGATGCATTTATTCTTCTCAACATTTCCTGCACCTGGATGGATCGCATTTACAGGGCAGTTTCTTTCGCATCTGCGGCACATTATGCATTTATCCTTATCCACATAATGATTTCCAATTAAAAGCTTACTGAATCCAATTTGAGGCAAATGCTTGAACAATGATCCTGTTTCAATTCTTGTATCAATGAAAATACTTTTGCCTTCTGCCACTCCGGCGAGAATATCTGCCGCATAATTTCTTGCCTGAGTATAGGTGCCGCGATCAGGCAAATGTCTGAACTTAAGCGTGCGTTTTTCATTTCCCATAGACCAGGTGGGCGCGTAAGTGGACATATTTCCGAAGAGCCCGTGTGCAACAGGCACTCCGCCTTTAGCTGCAAGCAGTTCAAGCAGGGTACATGCTGTATTGTGCTGATTATCGCCCTTGCCTCCGAAAGTTACAAAAGACGCTACTGGCGTTCCCTTGATTTCAGGAATTGATGCAAGCCATTCCTTTACATTTCCTGGAACGTCAAGATAATAAACAGGCGTACCTATAGCAATAAGATCATAGGAGGCCATTTTTCCCTTATCCACCCTGCGGTAATCAAGAGCATCAACCTTTATCCCATTCTTTTCCCAGGATTTTTCAAGAATCATCCCTATGCGTCTTGTATGGCCAGTTTGAGAATACCAGATGATTAAAGCTTTCTGCGGATTTTTTGTTTTCATCGGAGGATATGCTTTCACTGCAGAAATAAGCTCTTCAACCGGCAATGCAATTACTGCTGCAGTAAATGCAGTTTTTGTAATGAATGATTTTCTTGTTTCCATCCAGCTCTCCAGTATACTTCTATTTTTCTTCTCGCGTTATTTTTATAAGTACAGATTTCATACTTCATATCTGATCTGAATAATCAACAAAAAAAAGATTGCAATTTATTCGATTATATTCGAACATATCATAAATAATTACTTTTATTCGATTATAATCGAATTAGGAGTTTTAATGGTAAAACGTTCAGAGTATATAGATAAAATAATTCCATTTATTGATACACCTGTTGTTAAAGTAATAACAGGTATCCGCAGATCAGGGAAAAGTACCATTATGACTCAGCTTGCGGATTACTGTCTGGCTTTAGGGACGAAAGAAAAAAATATTCTTTCTATAAACATGGAGTCTCTTGTTTTCTCTGAAATTACTGACTATAAAATCCTCTACAGTTATATAATCAATTATTTTTCAAAAACCAAAGGTAAAAAATATCTCTTTATAGATGAAGTTCAGGAAATATCAGGATGGGAAAAGGCTGTAGCGTCTTTACTTGCTGAAAAAATTGCAGATATTACTATTACAGGATCAAATGCCCATCTTCTTTCTTCAGAGCTCGGAACTCTTCTGACAGGACGCTATGTTGCAATACCGGTTTTTCCTCTGACATTTTCTGAATTTCTTGTTTTCCGGAAAAAGGCTTCACTAAAACACAGGCTGTCTCGCGATGATGAATTTAATTCTTACCTGAAATTTGGAGGACTTCCAGGCATTCATCATTTCCCTGATAACAATGAAGTCATCCTGGAGTATCTTTCTTCTGTCATGAACTCAATTCTCTTGCGTGATGTTGTCATGCGGAATTCCGTGCGAGATCCTGCTCTCCTTGAAAAAATATGCAGGTTTGCTTTTGATAATTGCGGAAATATAACAACAGCCAAAGGAATAGCTGATTATGCCCGTTCGCAGCGCCTTAACATTACCGTTGATACTGCAATTAGCTATCTCTCTTTTCTTGAAAACGCGCATCTAATCACAAAAGTACATCGCTATGATATAAAAGGGAAAAGGCATCTCGATGTTTATGAAAAATATTATATGGGTGATACAGGCCTGCGTCATGGATTCATCGGCTACAGGGATAATGACATTTCCTCTTTGCTGGAAAATATAGTCTATAATGAATTAAGGGTACGCGGATTTTCAGTGAGCATCGGCAAAATTGGAGAATATGAAATTGATTTTATTGCAGAAAAAAACGATGAAAGGAAATATATCCAGGTTGCATATCTACTTGCATCACGAGAAACTATTGACCGCGAATACCGGTCACTGGAATCAATTCCTGATAATTTCCCGAAATTTATTTTAAGCCTCGATCCAGTACTTCAGGGCAATCGAGGCGGTATAAAGCATTTACATATTATTGATTTTTTACTGTCAAAGTGGAAATAATATAAAATAGTCCCTAACTCCTACTTCTCATCAGGATTCATACTGATTGGAACCGGCTTGATATTCCATATCTCATCAGCATATTCCCTGATAGTCCTGTCTGAAGAAAATTTTCCCATGCCTGCCACGTTTTTAATTGAAAGCTCGGTCCATTTTTTCTGATCACGGTATGTTTCAGATACAAGTTTCTGCGTATCAACATAGGAACGATAATCTGCACAAAGCAGATAATGATCTCCATATTCAAGCAGAGTGTGGACTATCTGTCTGAAAAGATAAGGCTGAGACGGTGAAAAAGCGCCGCCGGCAATCATATCCAGCACACCTTTAAGTTCAAAATCTTTTTCATAATATGAACGCGGATTGTAGCCTGCTGCCTTTGCTGAATCCACTTCCGCTGCGGTCAGACCGAAAATAAAAATGTTTTCACGGCCTACCTCTTCCATTATTTCAATGTTCGCACCGTCAAGAGTGCCAATAGTCAATGCGCCATTCAATGAAAATTTCATATTGCCGGTTCCTGACGCTTCAAGTCCGGCTGTAGAAATCTGTTCTGAAAGATCTGATGCAGGCATGATAAGCTCCGCCTGGGAAACAGAGTAGTTCGGCAGGAATACTACCTTCAGCCTGTCTTTTACAACCGGATCATTATTGATTACATCTGCTACAGAATTAACAAATTTAATAAGTAGTTTGGCCATAGCATATCCAGGAGCTGCTTTGCCTGCTATAATAACAGTACGGGGCGTAAAATCAGCATCCGGTGACGCAAGAATTCTGCGGTACATGGTAATCACGTGAAGGACGTTTAGCAGCTGGCGTTTATACTCATGTATTCTTTTTACCTGACAGTCGAACATGGAATCAGGATTAACCTCAACCCCGGTTGCCTGCTTGATTAGAGCCGCAAGCCTGATTTTATTTTCTTTTTTAATCATCTGCCATGCATCCCTGAAATCTTTTTTTTCTGCAAAAGGTATAATGCCCTTAAGCAGATCAAGATTGCTTGTCCAACCGTCTCCGATAGATTCAGTAATCAGATTTGAAAGTCCTGGATTACACAGTTTGAGCCATCTGCGCGGTGTGATGCCATTTGTCTTGTTGTTGAACCGTTCAGGATACAAAGTATAAAAATCCCTGAACAGGCTATTCTTGATAATTTCACTGTGAAGCGCAGCAACCCCGTTTACAGAGTGCGAGCCTACAATTGCGAGATGCGCCATTCGCACACGTTTTTCAGAACCTTCTTCAATGATAGAAAGACGCGCCATCATTCCCGGGTCATTCGGAAATCTTCCGCGGACTTCATCCAGAAAACGCCTGTTTATTTCATATACAATCTGCATATGACGAGGCAGAACTTTTTCAAACAGTGACACCGGCCATTTCTCAAGTGCTTCAGGAAGAACAGTATGATTTGTGTAAGCGAAGGTTTTTGTTGTAAGTCCCCAGGCTGTTTCCCAGTTAAGGCCATGCCTATCCATTAAAAGGCGCATCAGTTCAGGTATGGCAACTGCAGGGTGCGTATCATTCAGCTGTATTGCTATCAGGTCATGGAATTTTTCAAAGGTGCTGTGCTTTTTCAGAAACCGCCTCAGCACATCCTGCAAGGTAGCTGCCACAAAAAAATACTCCTGCTTGAGACGAAGCTCTTTCCCCTCAAAAATATTATCATTGGGGTAAAGAACCTTTGAGATTACTTCAGAGTGATATTTTTCAAGCACTGCGCGGTCATAGTCGCCTTCATTGAAATATCCGAGATTGAATTCCCTTGTTGAAACCGCAGCCCAAAGCCTCATTGTATTTACAGTGTTATTTCCATAACCCGGAACAGGAGTATCATAAGCCATTGCCATTACTTCATCTGCATCAACCCATCTGAATCTCATATTGCCGTTTTCATCAGAGTATGACTCAACACGGCCGAAATAATTTACAGGATATAAAAACTCAGGACGCTGTATTTCCCATGGATTCCCGTAACGAAGCCAGTTGTCTGGAGTTTCAGTCTGATACCCGTCGCTGATTTTCTGTGTAAAGATTCCGTATTCGTATCGGATACCGCAGCCGTATGCAGGGTATTGCAGAGTTGCCATGGAATCAAGAAAACATGCAGCTAACCTTCCGAGACCGCCGTTGCCGAGGCCTGCATCCCATTCTGCATCGCGGAGATCCTCAAGATTTTTCCCGAGATCGGAGAGAGCTTTTTCAGTATTGCTGTATATTCCCTGATTGATCAGACTGTTGCCGAGAGTTCTTCCAATTAAAAATTCAAGGGACAGGTAATACACCCGCTTGGCATCCACATTATAATATTTCTGCTGTGTCATAATCCATTTTTCCACAAGCCTGTCTCTTGCAGCATAAGCAATTGCTTTATAACTGTCGTGGAGAGTTGAAGTATATTCATCCTTGGCAAGGGAATATTCGAGATGGTTGATATAAGAATGTTTAATTGATTCAATATCATTGCCTGCGAGCGGATTATTTGAAGTAGTAAGTTTATGTTGAGATTTAATGCTCTCTATATCTTTTTTGGGTGTTCCCATTGATGCCTCCGGATATTTAAAAAACTAATAATCAAATTCAATTATAAATGGATAATAATGTCAATTCGAATACGGACTAAATTCATATTTTGTGTATTTATTGATAATGGATTCAAATTATTTCATACAGATTGCACAGCAGGCCATTAGATTACATCTGGAAGTGTACATCATAACATCATCAGTTTATTAAAATTTTTAAAAAGATGAGAAGTAATTTAAATGTTCATTGAAACAGGTCTTACTTTTTTGAAATTATAAATTGCGAGACAGATTGCGTGCCATTAATAAAATTACTCTTACTGATATTATTTGTATAAAAATTAAACAGCATGGTATCGTTGATCAGATTGTTTACAACATCAAGCAGATTATCTATATCAGGTACATAAATTCCAAGATTATTTTTTTCTACAAATTGAACATTTCCCTTTTCCTGTTCCCATATGTAGCTGTTTATCAGTTGAATTTTACCTGCAAAAAGAATCTCCATAAAAGTTGAAGCGCCGCATTTTGTTATAACAATATCTGAAATATTGAGCAATTCATAAACAAAGTCAACAAAGCTGTAAATTTTTAAATTTTCTGCATTGAATTTATTTTTATAATAAGTTGCCCATTTAAATAATTTTTCATTTCTTCCGCAGACAAATGCTATTTCAATATTGGATTTAGACATCAATAATTTTTTTATAATCTGTTTTCCTTTTGGAATGCCATCCCCTCCGCCAACTATAAGAACCATTTTCTTTTCAGGATCAAACCCCATTTTTAATTTAAGAGCTTTGATTTTTCTGGGATCAATCTTTTCAGAAAATTTTTTATCAAGCACAAAAGGAAAAACATAAATATTTGCCGGATCGATTTTTCTTTTTATAGCAAAATCCCGAACATCATTGCTGAAAACAATATAATCAACCCTGTTTCCATGCATAAACCATATTGGAGGAGCAATATATGGATCTGTTACTACAACAAGAGGGCGGATATTAATTTTATTTTTTGCCAGTGTGTTTAAAACCGGACGGATTAAAAAAAAGTGAAATATAACAATTTCAGCCGGTTTTTCAGAAATTATTTTATCTTTCAGGTGATATTCAATAAACAGGTTTACAAACCAGATTGTATATGCTGCTATCGGGATAATTTTATTTATTGCGTATGAAAGTTCAAAAAACCACTTTGCCTGAGATTGAGTAAACCTGTATGAACTTTCAAGCCCCAGGTGTACAAATTTAGATCCTTTTTCAAGACCATCTGCAAGAATGACTTCAGCTTTATTTTTAAACTTTTCACCTATATACTGAGATATTGATTTGGCAGGAGCATAGTGACCGCCTCCGGTTTTTAAATATAAAAACAGGAGTTTTTTCTTATTTTCGGTTTTCCTTTTTTTCAATGAAAAATTATCACGTGTCTGAAGTGAATCACCGATATCCCGCCTTATGAAATCGATCTTACGTTTCAAATGCTGTCCAGCTATCACATCTTTATTTTTTTTGGAATATTCTTTCATATCTTTCTTTTATCCGAATTATATCAGACTCCTTGATTAATTACTATGCAGACTGAAGTTCAAGCATTGACTCAAATGAAATTTCATCTGCAATTTTTCCGCCCCTGTCCATTTTTATTGTTTCATATTTCAAAGTTTCAGTATTTAAAATTATTCCCTGAAACCTGCCAAGACTGCATGATCCTGAATTAAGATACTTTTTTTTCTGGTTTAAATAATATGTTTTGTGGGTTTCCACTTTATGTGTGTGACCTAAAATTACAACATCATAATGTTTTAATAGCCTGAGAGCATATTTTAAGTATGAATAAGTATTGTATTTCCTGACTGAATGAAGTTCTTCATCATGTTCAATTACCTTAACATATATTTTATTGAAAAAACCTGAATTAATTATTTTTTTTAATAATTTGAATAAAAATCTGCTGATAATTCGTCCCGCGATAGTTCCATTCAGAAAATCTGCATTATGGCCGTGCTCGAAATATATTGTTTTCCCTGTACTGTTTTTAATTGTATATTTATCAAACCCGAAATCGTTTACTATATCGTGATTGCCTTTTATATAAATAAAATCGCTGCTCCTCAGATAATCCACAATCTTTCTCTGCTTTTCAACTATATCTTTAAATTTATATTTATAAAGTTCGTAAATATCACCGTTTAAAATGGTTTTATCAATTTTAAATTTTAATTTTATCTTTTCAATTGTTTCGATGAATTTATCGGAATCCCATCCGAAAGTTCCAAATCTATCGCCGGTTCCAATATGAAGATCAGATATTATCAGTAAGTTCATTTTTATTTCCTGCTCATTTATTTGTATAAATAATGCAGAAAAATTTTAAATATTTTATATGTATTGTGTAAATTTTTTATGAATTTTAACTGTTATGACTCTGAAAAAAATTAAATTCATTTTGTTTATTCCATCATGGAAAAAAATTTTATAATTATTTTTTTCCATTGTTCTTTAATATAGCAAGTTCAGCAAATATTTCTATTAGACCCGAAAATCAATAGCTGCAGGCTTTCGCCCGCAGCTTTTTATTAACAATAATTAGAATTTAACTTCTGTTTTAAGTTTAATAGCACTTGCAGTGTTATTCCAACCAGCATTAGAACCTATTCCAGCTTTAGCAAGAGCCATTGCATTAGTATCATAAGGATTTCCTGCAGCGGAAATACCTGTAACGCCTGCCATGTAAATCTCAGCATCGCTATACAAATTCATTTCAAACAACAAAACTAATTTAACATTTTTATTAAACTGCCATCCAAGACCGGCATTCCAGTAAACTGTATCATAAACAACACCCATTCCGCCGGTATATGATTTATAAGCATCATTATACATACCATAAGATAATCTTCCAACAACCAGCATTGGGAAACCGGCAATTTCATTAAGATTCCAGTTTAACCAGGCATTTAAAACAAAAATATTTCTTGCCTGATCTCCACCAAGATCAGTTGGTTTTTTAATAATAATCTGACCTGATTCAAAATCCGCACCAAGTCTGATTCCCATCATGTTAATGCCAACTCCAGCGCCTGCAAACCATGCATCCTTACCTTCTCCAGTAGCTCCTCCTGAAAAATTATCCATTGCATTATAGAATTGAATATTTTGATATCTCATAAATCCATGAACATAAAGACCTTTAACCGGCTCTACAAACAAATCTCCATACCAGGCTTTTCCAGCATAATTAGGCAGAAGATCTTTTGAAATATTAGCATGACCTTCACCTGTAGATGCTCCAAGTGTTAGTGAGATCATTTTAAAAAACTTAACCTCTAACATTAAACCAAGATCAGCTGATTGGTCATAATCACCTGCAGAAGAGCTAGTACCATCAGTACCCCTTACTATTTTTGTAGGATCAGCAGTAATCATTCCAATTATATTTTTGTGCCCGTTATGCATCGTATCTTCAAACCATCTTGTGTCTGCCATTTTATTTCTGTTGTTTAAAATAGGAGTTCCGACTATACCAAAATCAAAGTTAATAAACAAATTATCATCTCCGCCTTTAGCTCTTAAATACGCATTTTTAACGAAAGGAACGTATGAATTGCTGGCAGTTGCTACCGAAGAACCGCTTGAAGTAAATACATCCGGAGCTACATCAAGAATTACATGATAGCTGAAGTTTTTCCCAAGTTCATGATCCCATTTAAGATAGAGCCGATCTATTGAGAAATTAACTATAGGCAGAAGATTCAACGCAAAAGTACTTTTCGGAACAGCACCAGTAACCATACTAATAGAAGAAAAATTTACGCCGCTTATTTTAATTGGGCTCTCCTCTGGTTTTTTCTCCTCTTGTTTTGGCGCATCCTGAGCAAATGCAAAAGCTCCTGTAAGAACTAAAGACAGGGTTAAAAACAACCCGAGTTTTTTGGATTTCATTATTAAATCCTCCTTTTTATAAAAATAAATAGTTTTTAGATTTTTTCTAATTTGGATTAGCTGTTATTATCTTTTAAGTTTTGAAGAAATTTTAAAGATTCAAATTTCCCTGTAACAATTAAGAAATAAATTATTCTAATTCAAATAATACAAAATCCCTTTTTGATTCTTGCGTTATATTTATTATTTTCAGATGAAGGATTTATTAAGAAATTTTATATTTAATGTTAATTATATAGAATTATATAATTGATTCAGTATTAAAAACAAATTAAGTTAAAATAATCTACAAAATCGAAATTATAAAACAAGACAACATGGAAGGTATTATTCTTTTAAAAAAATTGTTTAAAATTACAGGCAGGTAAAATTGATTTTATCACAACCATTTATTATTTTCTATTAGCTTCTCCACGAGCATTTTGATCTGATCCCTGATTTTCCTGACTTCTTCAATTGATTTTCCTTTCGGATCTTCAAGCTGCCAATCAAGTCTTATTAAACCTGGAACAAACGGACATGATTCTTCACAGCCCATTGTGATCAGATAATGAGCAGTGTGCGCAATTTCATTACTCAAAAATTGAGGCCTTATATTCTGCAGTTCAAGCTCAACTTCCTTCATTACAGATATAACCTCAGGGTGAATTGAAACACCAGGCTCTGTACCGGCGGAAATTGCTACAGCTTTATCTTCAGATGCAATTGAATTAAAAAATGCAGCTGCCATCTGTGAGCGGCCTGCATTATGTACACATGCGAATAAAATTATTTTTGGTGTTTCCATTTTTTTAGCTCCCAATTATGCTGTTTTTTCAGTATTTTCATGTATTAAATTTTCAAAATTACAAACCAGCAATACCTGATTACCTTTATTGTTATACTTAATAACATCAAATATCTGCCGGCTCATATTTATCCCCCTGCCATGCTGAAGCGATTTATCATTTATTTCTTCAGCGGACATTGACAGTATTTTTTTATGATCAAAACCGTTACCGTCATCAGTAATCCGGCAAATCAATTTATTTTTGTCTATAGAATAATCTACTGTTACTTTCTTATCTTTGTATTTTTTATCACGCTGCCTGACGCTTATCAATTTCATATAATTATCATCGGCCAGTGATTCTGATTTCTCTTTAAATGAAATATCAAGATTTCCATGCTCAATTGCATTTATTAAAATTTCACGCAAAGCAATCCGTAAAAGTTTCACTTTTGCCGGATTCAAATACTTACTTAAAAGACTGGTTAATCTGTAAGTTATCTCTTCGGTAGTTATAAGTGAATTGCCTATCTGAAAAGATATTTTTTCTTTTGTAATATATTTTGCAATATTATCTTCATCCGGCACAACTGCATTTCCAAAAATTTCCTGTTTGCCTTCTATATTAATATATTCAAGCCTTATATCCATAGTCTTTGATTCAATATTATGAGGTAGCTTAAAATCCGCTTTAAAATGAATTGCACTTTTTTCCCTGGAAAAATTTTGCAGTTTGGTTTTTATAAGTTCCCTGGAAAGAAATCCTTCTTCCGCATCTTCATGTATCAGATCAAGGAAATTCTTAAAATATAGCTTCTCAGGGTTTATATTAAAATATTTTTTCATGGCATTATTTATGGTCAATATATTCCATTCATCATCCAATGTGAAAATTACATCATTCGATCCATCCACAATCTTTCTGTACTTTTCTTCGGATAATTTAATTTTTTTGCCAGCTTCATCCAGATCAATAGACTTTTCATTTATATGCCTTTCTAAAATTATTCTCTCAATTATTATCTTCCTGACTAAAACAAAGCCGAAAACCATTGATATGGAAAATAAAAAAATAATTATGCCAAGAAGGATGTTTAGATAGTATGAATTGATTTGTTGCATCTTATTTGTAGATATTAATTTGATATCCGCGACTACTTCATCGATGCCTTTCAATATCTCTTCATCTTTTTCATTTGCAGTCATAATTACAGAATTTTTATTGGAATCATTAAGTTTAACAAGAAGAAGTATATATTCTTTGGTTAATATATCATGCCGCTTCGTTAAATGAAGGATTTTTTCAGGTACTGAATCAAATTCAGAACATCTCATTCTGAGATTAAAAAGCAGATCCTGAATCAATGTTGCATATTTTGTAAATGAATAATATTCTTTGCGGTATATTTCGGGATTATTTCCTTCCAGAACTATTTTATTCCATGTCATGAACTGCTTTCCCATTAATACCTGCACTTCTCTTGCACTGTCAATTGAGTCAACATAAGCCGCTGAATCGATATACGACTTATAAATTGAATAAAAACCAATTGAACCGACAGCAATAATTATAAGCAGAAAAAATATAATACCTGCAATAACGCTCAGGTTTTTCCTGGATTTAAATATTTTTAATACATTAATCATACCTTATATTTATGTTTTAAGAATATTTAGAAATTATAAATATAATGTTAAGTTATAATGAATTTTCAATAATAATTCAGAATCAGAAATTTAATTCTTATACTGAAATAAAAAAACCCCTATAACATAACATGCTATAGGGGCAACATAAACATTCTTTTTTTATTATTATTTAACAGGAATAAAACCTGCTTTTTTAACAACAGCCTGGCCTTCTGGAGAAAGCAGATAGTCAACAAATGCTCTTGCTTCTTTTGAAATTTTATTTTTATTAACATACATATAAAGTTTTCTTGAAATTGGAAATTTTCCGGATTTTCCGTTTTCAATAGTAGGATCAATTCCATTTACCTTTAAAGCTTTTAAAGAATCATTAAGATAACCAAAACCAACATAACCTATTGATTTCTGATTGCCGGAAATAGTTGTTGCAACCTGTCCGCTGGATGCAGTCATCATTGCATCTTTTCTTAAGTCTGCTTTTTTAAGAACTATTTCATGCCATGATTCAAATGTTCCTGAACTTGTATCTCTTGAAACAGCAACAATATTATCCTTTGAATCTGACCCAGGAATTTTATCCCAGGTTTTAATTGATCCTGTATAAATTCCTTTTAACTGATCCAATGAGATATTATCAATCTTGTTATTAAGATGAACAACTGGAGCAAGGCAATCAAGCGCTACTACAATTTCTTCAACTTCAATGCCTTTTGATTTTGCAAGTTCAATCTCTTTATCCTTCATTTCTCTGGACGAATTGGCAATATCTGCAGAACCGTCGATTAGAGCTTTAATGCCGTTTCCAGACCCGCTGCCATCAATACTTATTGCCGCATTTTTATTAATTTTAGAATATTCTTCCATAGCTTTCTGAGTAATTGGAAGAACTGTTGTTGAACCCTTGATCGATATTTTGTTTTTAGCCGATTTCGAACAACCGAAAACACTTAACATCAAAACAAGCACTGTAAAAATTGATAATGTTTTTTTAATATGAAACATGAATATCCTCCATTGATTTAAGTTCTTTTGTAAAATGAATATTTTAATCATATGAATTTTTTATGAAGATTTTATAAAATTAATATTAATTACAATAATTGGCATTTTTCAATATTTTTTTATAAGATTCAATGTTAATGTTTTAATATATTACACAAAAATATACATATTTTACTAAACGAACAACAAATAAGCTCTGACCCTGTACTCGTTTCGTTTAGCATTTAAACTGCGTGCAATTTTTTTTATAAATTTACATCAAATAAATAAAATCTTCATAATTTCTTTATATTTTTAATTCTATATATTATTAATTCATTCATATAAAATTAATTTCAGGAATTTAGATGAAGATTAAAAGAGCTTATATTTTAGATATAATTGCCGGTAAAATATTTTTGGTTATCGGTTTAACAAGCATTATAATTCTATTCCTGATTATTCTTTTTCTTTTTAAAGAAGGCCTTCCGCTGTTTAACTTTACAGGCGCTGGCAATTTTTTAACTGGAAACGAATGGTATCCAACAAGTGAAAAAGCAAGATTTGGAATCTTTTCTCTCATATATGCATCTGTTTCTGTAACGCTGCTCGCTTCATTATTATCCATACCGTTAAGTCTGGCGCTTGCAATTTATCTTTCTGAAATTGCAAGTTCAAGCGCAAGAGAAATTATCAAACCGGTTATTGAAATTATAGCATCAATTCCTTCAGTCATAATCGGATTTTTCGGTATGGTTGTAATAGCTCCTTTTTTACAGGATAAATTTAATCTCGATACAGGCATGAATCTTTTCAATGCTTCGCTGATGCTGGCGTTCATGGCAATACCAACAATTGCAAGCATCTCCGAGGATGCACTTTCATCTGTTCCCATGTCACTTAAAGAAGCTTCCTATGCACTCGGAGCAAATAAATGGCAGACAATATATCATATTACAATACCTGCAGCTCTTTCTGGAATATGGACTGCGGTTATTCTCGGAATATCCCGCGTCATAGGAGAGACTATGGTTGTACTTATGGTTGCAGGAGGTTCTGCAGGGAACCCAAGCTCAATATTCGATTCGGTGCGGCCTCTAACATCAACAATTGCAGCTGAAATGGCTGAAACACCTCATGCGAGCAACCATTACCATGCTTTATTTGCCATTGGCCTGGTTCTGTTTATTATAACATTCGTTTTCAACATGCTTGCAGATTATCTATCAAACAAGTATAAATTTAAAGGCTGATATATGAAAAGATATAACGATATAATTGAAAAAATAATGTTCATACTAATCCGCATTATGTCATACATGAGCATAATTTTTCTCGTAATTATATTATCCTATATTTTCAGCAAAGGATACAGTGCACTCTCCCTGGATTTCATTACGCAAATGCCGAGTGATGAAATGACTAAAGGCGGAATTTTTCCTGCGATTCTCGGGACATTATATCTTATGCTTGGATCAACTCTAATTTCTGTTCCGGTTGGAGTTATTACAGCAATATATCTCAATGAATATGCCGGAAATGTAAAAATTAAAAAAATTATCCGTATGGCAATTAATAATCTTGCAGGAGTTCCATCAGTAGTTTTCGGTTTATTCGGTCTAAGCCTGTTTGTATATCTGCTTGATTTCGGGACTTCAATACTTGCAGGTTCTCTAACGCTTGGAATTCTTAATCTGCCGATTATAATCAGATCTACTGAAGAGGCTCTTCTCACGGTTCCTTCAAGCTACAGGGAAGCATCATTGTCGCTTGGCGCAACAAAACTTCAAACTATATTCAATATTGTTGTCCCGAATGCAATACCAGGAATTTTAACAGGCGCAATGCTTTCACTTGGAAGAGCTGCAGGAGAAACTGCACCGATCATGTTCACAGCAGCTGCATTTTATACTCCTCATTTGCCTGATTCGGTTTTCAGCGAGGTTATGGCTCTGCCTTATCATATATTTGTTCTGGCTACTGCAGGCACACATATACTGCAGACACGGCCCATACAATACGGAACTGCAATTGTTCTTATTACTCTGGTTCTGATTTTAAATTTAGGCGGATTGATTATGAGATACAGATTCAGAAAAAGAATAAAAGGTTTATAACAGGAAATTTGAATATGAATAATAAAATTGAAGTTAATAATTTAACATTCTTCTACGGGCTTACTAAACCCGCGATTAAGAATATTTCCCTGAATGTTGAAAAAAATACTGTGCTTGCTTTAATCGGCCCGTCCGGCTGCGGCAAGTCAACATTTTTAAGATGCATAAACAGGATGAATGATATAATACCGAACATCAGGGTTGAAGGCGATTTGCTTATTGACAATGAATCCATATATCATAAAAAATATGACGTAACTGAACTTAGAAGAAATGTCGGGATGGTATTTCAGAAATCAAATCCATTTCCGAAATCTATATTTGAAAATGTTGCATACGGACTCAGGATAGGAGGCATGAGAGACAGGCATCACATTGAATCTATTGTTGAAAATTCACTCAAGTCAACCGGTCTTTGGGAGGAGGTTAAAGACAGGCTTCACGAATCTGCGCTCAGCCTTTCCGGAGGCCAGCAGCAGAGACTGTGCATTGCCAGAACAATTGCGGTTCAGCCTGAAATAATTCTAATGGATGAACCGGCATCTGCTCTTGATCCGATATCAACACAAAAGATAGAAGAACTGATACAGGATCTGAAAGTCAAGTATACCATAGTCATAGTTACGCACAACATGCAGCAGGCAGCCAGGGTAAGCGACAACACAGCTTTTTTTTACATGGGTGATCTGATAGAGATTAATAAAACTGAGAAAATATTTACAAAACCTGATATTGAAATGACCGAAAATTATATTACAGGAAAATTCGGATGATATAAACTGAAATTATCTTTTTTGTGTAAAAAAAGGGGATTTGGAGATGGAAGAGATACGGAGATAACGTAATAAACAAAAGAATTACATGATATTTAATGTATTTTTTATTAATATCTCCCCGATCTCTTTGCATCCCCATATCTCCACATCTTACACATTTCTTAACTTAATGCATTGCCCTTGAAGTGAGGGCATAAGATTAAAAAAACCGGAGGAATCATGTCTACACATCTTGAACTTGAAATAGAAAGCGTTAAGGCCAAAATATATAAAATGGCAGATTACGATATAGAAGCTATTTGCAAAGCAATAGAGTCATTGAAAAATCTTGATATAAAATCTGCTGAAAAAATCATAAAAAATGATTCAGTAATTGATTTGCTTGAAAAAGAAATTGATGAAGATATTGTCAAGATACTCGTTACCAGACAGCCTGCTGCAATTGATATGAGACTGGTTTTATCGCTTATGAAAATAAACACTGACCTTGAAAGAATAGGCGATCTCGCGTCGAATATTGCGCAGGAAACAATCAGACTCCACGGCAAGCATCTTATCAAACCAATGGTGGATATACCGCGCATGGCTGAAATTGGAATAGATATGATTAAAAAAAGCCTTCAGGCAATATCCGACATGGACAGCGGTCTTGCAAATGAAATAATAAAAATGGACAACAGTATTGATGATCTTAACAGGCAGATACACAGAGAACTGTTTTCTTATATGGCTGAAAATCCGCAATCTATTTCCGAGGCGCTGAGTCTGCTCTGGGCTGCAAAAGCACTTGAGCGCATTGGAGACCATGCATCAAACATAGCTGAAAGAGCAGTATTCTACATTGAAGGAATTGATATCCGGCACATGGATGCAGAAGAATGACATTATCGATCTTCATGAAAAAAATAATTTTCGTAGTTGATGATGAGCATGATATCAGAAACATACTGAAAATAAATCTTGAAAATGAAGGCTATGATGTACGGGAATTTTCTTCCGGGAATGAAGCTCTAAGAACCCTCTCCGGCACTATCCCGGATCTGATGATCCTGGATGTTATGATGGACGGCATGAACGGCTACGATTTGTGCAGAAAGATTAAATCAACAGAAAATTATTCTGAAATTCCGGTAATTTTTCTGAGCGCCAAATCCGAGGAATTTGACAAGGTTCTTGGTCTTGAGTTAGGCGGAGATGATTACATAACAAAGCCTTTCAGCATCAAGGAAATCAAATCAAGAGTTAAGGCTGTCTTGAGAAGAAGTGAAAAAAAACATGTTGCAGGGGATGATGAAAAAATTTTCATCTACAAAGGCATTAAACTGAATCCTTCCAACTATTCATTGTCAGTTGACGGCCAGGATGTTGCCCTGACAAAAACTGAATTTGGAATACTTTATATTTTCTGCAAAAATCCAGGAAAGATTTTCACTCGAGATAACATCATAGACAGCATAAGAGGTCAGGATGTTTATGTAATAGACAGAACTATCGATGTTCATGTTATGAATTTAAGAAAAAAACTCGGCCCGTATAAGGATGCGATTAAGACTTTTTCCGGCGTCGGATACGGTTTTAAAGAATAATTTAATGGCAGCAGTTAAAACCAGAATTCCATTTATAATAATTTCCATATTCGTATTATTTATACTGTTTATTTCAATTTACGGATATATTTTTTTTACAGGAGCTGTTTATTCCATTAATGTAAATAATGCCAGAAACAGCACTTCGCAGGAATTAAAACTTATTGAAGATTTTCTGAAAGACAAGGATATCCGTTTCAATAAACCGGAGCTGACATCTTATCTGATAAAAATTTCTTCTTTTTACAAAGATAGAATTGATATAACTGATCTTGACGGAGGTTTCTTTTCAGGATCAAACGGAACAGCAAAGGATAATGAAGTTTACAGATATCTTCCTGAAATTGACAGCGCAATTGAAAACGGATCCGGAGAAGATATAAGAAACGATGGAATTGCAGGCAGACCGCTTTTCCATTTTGCAAAAAAAAGCGGAAGCATTGTAATCAGAATTTCCAAACCCGTCAGCAGTTTTAATGATAATGTCTCATACAAATTCATTTTTGTTTTTTTTATCATATCTGCAATTACACTCATTGCACTGATGTTTTATTTAAAAAAGAATCTTACAGAAAAGATTAAATACGTAGCGGACTTTGCCGATGCTTTCATATCAGGCGGAATGGACAAAAGGCTTATCAATAACAAAGATAACGAAATTGACAATCTTTACCGTTCCATTAATAAAATAAGCGATTCAATGAAATTAAAACTGCAGGAGTCTGAACTCAGGCAGAACAGGCTTAAAATCACACTTGAAAATATCAGCGACGGTATTGCAGTTATTGGCAGGGATAAAAGGATTGTTATCACCAATAGTTCCTTTACCGGTTTTTTTGATTACCACTCGGACCCGCTTGGGAAAATTTATTTTGAAATAATTAGAAATGTCAGAATCAATTCATTAATTGAAACTGCATTAACCAGCGAATCAGAAATAAAATTCGACGAGAAACTTTTCAACGGAAAATTCTATGATATATACATCAGTCCTGTTGATGAAGGAGACAGCCTGCATGGCGTGCTTGTTGTTCTGCATGACATTACTGAAAAGAAAAAAATTGAACAGATAAAAGCTGATCTTATCGGCAACATGTCGCACGAGCTTAAAACTCCAATCGCTATTTTAAAAGGATACCTTGAAACCATTGGAGAAAATCTCCATAATACAAAGCTGTCCGAAGATCTTATAATCCGGGCAATTGAAAATGCAGACAGGCAGAATGCTATCATAAATGATATCCTGAAGCTGCATATGATTGAAAGCTCAACTGAATTTGATTTTGAAAAAATTGAATTAAAGCAGATAATTGTTAACTGCCTTAATATTCTATCTCCGAAAACTGCTGCAAAAAAAATAATTATTAATACAGATATAACTTTACCGGATCCGGTAAGTGTGAACAGGTTTCTGGCTGAAGAAATTTTTTTCAATATCATTGATAATGCAATTAATTATAATAACGAAGCCGGTGAAATTTCCATCATAGCTTTCAGAGATAAAGATAAAACTGTTGTGTCTGTAAAGGATACAGGAATTGGAATTCCTGCTGATTCAATAGACAGAATTTTCGAAAGATTCTACCGCGTTGATAAAAGCAGGTCCCGTGAAACCGGAGGCACAGGTCTCGGCCTTTCAATTGTTAAGCACGCCTGCGATATTCTCAAATGGGATATTGAAGCACTTTCCGATGGAATCGGAACTGAATTTAAAATTACTATCTGATAAAAATTACCTGAACCCTGAAAATACAAAAATAAAAATAATAAATATAATAATTATTGATAGAATGCCTAAAGAGATTAAAATATCTTTAAAATCCTGCAATTTCCAATCATAAAGTTTAAACCGTAAAAAAATTCCTATTATAGCTATAACAAGAAGTTCAAGATACCAGTATTCAAAAAACATCAGCAGTCTTTTAAAACTTCAGCTCTTTCTACTGCAAGAATAAATCCCTTAATAAGATTTTCCCTGAGCAGAGATATATCATCTATGATCCAGTCAACAAGTCCTGTGCTTTTGGCATCATTCTGGGAATTGGATTTTTCAATATATTTTTTCAGAAAATTCTCCCTGTATCCGTTAGCTTCAGGAATTTTTCCATCAGAAATCATTTTCCCGTATTTTCGCCCGTGTAAAAGATCAAAAGCAACATTAGGGCCTATTACAGCCATCTGAGCGTCTTTAAGAGCAAGATAAACAATGCCGGGCCTTAAAAATTTATTGAACGCGTGAATGAGCCTTCCTCCGTAATTCTGCTTCAGAGTAACTGAAACAACAGGAATAGAACCGAGAATATTCTGATCCAGCGACTCAGCGCCGATTGACTGTATCCGGAATCTCTCCTGCTTTGAACCGGGCATAAAACCTGAAGAATTTGAAAGCATAACAAGAGGAATATTGTGCATGTTCAGAAACTGCGTAAAAATTCTGAACTTCTCAGTGCTGTATGCATCCGCAGCTCCGCCCTTTACAATAGGCTGGTCTGCAATTATTCCAACGCTTTTACCGTATAATGCAGCAAGCCCTGTGATCAGATTCGATCCTGATACAGGGTCATTCATCTCAGAATAAAATTCAATGAAACTTTCTGTATCAAAAGTTCTTTTGATCACCATTTCAATCATATCAAACGGAACTGTGCTGTCCTCCGGAATTTCAGGCGCAAGTGAAGGAATTCCGCACAATGTATTTTCAGCACTGACCGGAGATATAATGCCTAAAAGTCTGTGTATCAGATCAAATGCCTCTTCAAAATTTTTAACAACAAATGTGCTGTTTTTAGTTATATCTTTTCTGTTAGGAAATTCACCATCAATAAAAATAACAGCATCTGCTCCGCTATTAATTTCACATGCTTTCAAACCTTCCGGGTGAGTTACAATATTGAATCTGAGGCTGCTTTTTTTATTTATCATGGAAATAAAATCGCGTCTGGCCTGAAGCGCTATCTCGCCCTGATCGTGCTGTGAATGCCACTTGCGTCCGAAAATAAAAATCTGCGGCGTTGATGTTCTTAAAGCAATTTTGAATATTTCCTTTTCCTTGATAAATGCCTGGCCCGACCATAATCCGGATTCAGTCGCAGGCCCCATTATCATCACCCTTCTGCCGCCGATCTTTGAAAAACCGGCAAGAAGCGATTCAGCGCCGTAATAATCTTCTTTAAACGGCTGAAAAAAACCGCCATCAACATTTCTTTTAATTATGTTTTCATTAAATACAGCTATCTCTTTTTTAACATTACTATCAACATTTACTCTTCTGATAGAATTAAAATTTTTATCCCCGGAAAAAAATCCTTGAAGAAGATATATCATACGGATCAGATGCAGCTTGTCAGGTGCGATGAGGTCCACCACGCCCGCCCATTTTCCGAGAACCTTCGCCCCTCCAATATCATAATTGCTGATATTTTCGCCGATCACGGATTTTATTATGCCGGATCCTGTGAGCACCCTGTACGATTCTTCTGAATCCAGAAGAATCTGTATAACTGCCTGGCTTGAACCATATACGTCAAGCCCTGCTGAAGAACCGACACCTATGGCAACAAGAATAAATTTTTGAGGCTTCTGGAATTTATAATTTCTTAAATTGAATTTCTCATCAAGGTCAGAAAATATTTTCACAAGAGCAGGATCGCCGCAATTATGAGTGTATGAAATAAATTTATTAAAACTGACGCGCTCAGCAGACAGAGTATTCATCATAAATCCCTGCCCGCCCCTGTTCAGAGAAACAACGCCTTCATTTATATTCGCGCCTGCGCTGTCATTCCAGACATACAATGGAATATCTTTTAAATAAGCATAATAACACGCAGCGCAGTATTTCAGGCCTTCTCTGTCTCCTGTTGATCCGCCGTTGATTCTTGAATCCTTCATGTAAAAACAGGCATCAGTTCCATTGAGTTTTCCAATATATATTTTCGATCCTGCAGGATTTTCATCTGAATCTATTTCATCAATTTTAATTTCTGTGACAGTCTCCATGCTTAAACATTCAGAAACCCAGAAATCAACAGACCTCTTTCCTTTATCAAAAAGCTTTCTGTCTGCGCTGATAATTTTTTCATTTTTATAAAAAGGATTCCATGGATCTGAATCAGTGAGAATCTCAAATATAAACGAATCATCTTTCGGAAAAAATATTATGCTTTTTTCAACCGGCGTGGAATAATACGGATACTTGAAGTTCCCTGTTATTACAGCCTGTGAAAAAATATTTTCATTAAAAAACTGTGCAGATGATATGCATATTGTTTTAAGCAGACTGTAATCAATATATCCTGAATTCAAATCATTGCACGGCCATGAAATTTCGGATCCGGTGAGAATGAATTCAGCAATATTATTTTTATAATTACTTATCCCCGAATAACCTTTGATAATTGAAGCTGCTTCTGCGATCGCGCGCTCAATTTTTTTATCCGGCAATTTGGAACAATCAATAAAAGATATTACATAAATACTGCAGGTATCATCCGCTTCGCTAATCAGCTTATAAACAAATATATTATCAATGAAAAGCTGGATTCTCTCAATAATATAATTTGGCTTCAAGGTTTCTACTCTTGTAATAATATGCTTTTTAATCTGATCCGCCATTTCCAGAGGAAAAAGATCAGCGCTTGTTCTGTCTGCTGATTCAAGGCAGAGGTCATTTATGCGGGCTTCTACAGAAGCAACATGATCCGGAAATCTTTTTCTTATAGAAAACGACTCAGGGTGTTCAATCGAATAAAAGATATCATGGGAATCAGATGCGAAGAAAACAGAAATTTTGTCTTTTAAATATTTTATGAGTGTATCATCTATTTCTCCCTGCTCGGCTTCGTAGAGATTTTTCAATACAGGTATCAGCTCCTTCCTCTTTGAAAGATATTCAACATCCTGTGAAAAAAACAGTTCCAGGAATTTAAGCAGTAAAGCGCCGTTTTGCATTGAAAAATTGTGCGACCATTTAAAAAGAAGATAAATATAACGCTGGATCATGCCTTTAAAATCCGGGCGCGGATCCGGTCTTGAAAGATTGTATGAATTTAAAATTTCTGTAATCAGCTTGTCAAAATCGGCAGTAACTCCTATCCCGTGTTTTCCCCTGCTTGAAATATAGAGATATAGTTCCTCCTGAAAAGAAAGTCCTCTTGTACCTGCGCTTGCTGAAAACATTTTTTTTATATTTGCATAGTGTTTTATATACTGCTCAATTAGAATAAAAATTGAATCAGGTATTTGTTTAAAGCTTGCAGCATTAATGCCATCCATATATTTCAACAAATTTTCAAATACAATTGGTTTAACCATAAACCCTTTCAGCGAAGCAAGAAGCAGACGTATCACTTCAGTTGAATTTTCTATAGAATAAAAAAACGGATTTTCAGTATTATTTTTCAGCAGAACGGATTTAATATCATCTGTATGTGTTTTTTCAATCTGCGTTTTTATGCAGATCTGCGGACTTTCAGTTTTTTCAATTTCTCCGCCTTCCGGGACAATAACTGCAAGGATTTCTCCTGCCTGTATGGATTTGCCTACAATTCTGCCGTCAGCAGTTTTGCCGATCTGGAGTTTTGAGATATCACCATTTTCAATTATATATGAAATTTTTCCAGACACAGGAGATTGAATTACAGTTTCCATTTTCATTGATGACAGGATCAGTATCGGGTCACCCTGTTTTACAGTATCGCCTGTTTTCAAGCTGCTGCTGAATGCAACAAAGGTACCCTGAAAAGGTGAAAGCAGATCTCTCTTAAAATTGGAAAGATCTTTTCCTTCAGGATAAACAACCATTCTGAAATAATCTATTTTATTGAGAGCTGCCTTCATCCTTACTTCAAGCTGCCCGGAAAACCTGTTTACCCTGATTCTGTAAACGCTGCTGCCGAAAAGAAGAAGAATATCATCGCTCCGGTCATTCATTGAAATGACCTCAATGCCTCCTGCATATTCCCCGTCAAGATAGCAGTAAAACGAGTCAACTGAATACTGCACAAAATCTACAAGATTTTTTACTCCCCTGAAGTCAACAATATAGGTTGATGCAGGTTTTCTGATATCAGTGGTATCAACAACAGATTCGAGATTAAGCACAGCCAGATACTCGCGGATGGAAATCTGCATATATCTTATATATTCTGAAAAAGCCCCGAACAGCTGGGGAAGAATTCTTTCCTCTTCGGAATTTTCTCCAAGGGAACATTCCCTGAGCGAAAGAGATGAATGGTCATCGAGTATATTATTCGTGTAATCCCCATTAATAAATTCCGGGTGCCTTACAATTCTCAGCAGCTGCTTGACATTCGTTTTAACGCCATTGATGTAAAGCTCCTGAAGAGCTCTCTCAAGACGGATAATAGCCTCAGCTCTGGTTGAGCCGTATGATATTAATTTTCCGATCATAGGGTCATACATAGGCAGCACGTGATCGCCGTCACCAAAACCAAAGTCGCACCTTATGCCGTTGAACGTAGGCAGATCCATTTCATTTATTATGCCCGGAGAAGGCATGTAGTCGTTCTCAGGATCTTCAGCATATATCCTGCATTCAATGGAATGATTCTTCTCGCTCATCCTTTCTTTCAGCGGAATAAGGCCTCTCATTTCATCAGCGCGGCCGTCGTAATAAAGTATCTGCCATTTGGCTATGTCGATATCAAGAGCCTGATCCGTGACAGCATACTCAACCTGAAGACGCGTATTCATTTCCATGAATCCGAATTTTCCTGTTTTGCTGTCAATGAGAAACTCAACTGTTCCTGCGCCGCCGCCGTCGTATCCGGAAGCAAGAGCAACTTTTTCTGCAGCAGCGAGCATCTCAATTGCGTGTTCATTGCTTAAAAATGAAAGTCCGCTTTCTTCGATTATCTTCTGGTTTCTCCGCTGTACAGCGCATTTTCTGATTCCGATTGCGCTTCCGTTAAACATCTGAACTTCAATATGAACAGGCCTTTCAATAAATTTCTCAAGATAAAATGATGCATCGCGATACAGATCAGCCCCGATTCGCGCGCTTGATTCGACCGCGCTGTCCATTTCCTTTTCAAAAAAAACAGGGTACATCCCTTTTCCGCCTCCGCCCGAACTGAGCTTGATCAAAACCGGATAACCGATCTGAAGGGCGGCTTTTTTCGCCTTCTCTTTTTCATCAGGAGAAAACTGTTCGGAACTTTTAAATAAAGGAATTGAATTTTCCTCAGCCAGAGCCCTGCCGCTGATTTTATTGCCCATCATTCTCATTGAACTGTGGCTCGGGCCCATAAAAATAATTTTCCGCTTTATAATTTCCGAAACAGAATCAATTGCTTCAACAAAATGTGAATTTTCAGAAAGAAAACCGTAACCCGAATAAATCGCATTTGCGCTGGAAAATAAAACTGCAGCAATAACAATATACATATTTGAATAATTTGAAGATTCGCCGATAAAAACCACTTCATCGGCAAATTCATACCAGGACTGACCGCGGTCAGGATCTGTTACCACAGCGACTGAAGGAATGCCCTCTTCATGAAGAGCAAGAAAAAATCTTTTAGCAATTTCTCCTCTGTTTGCAACAAGGACTTTTTTCAGTTTATAATCTTTTCTGTCCGCGCCGCTGTAAACAGAGCTGTTTGGATTGAGCCTGCTTAGTGTTTCAAATGCTTCATCTATTTTTTCTTTAATGCTTACATGATTCATATATAATAATCTTCCAGGCGGTTTATGAAAATTCTGCAGTTTTCATCCGGTACTGCAAGAACTGCCTTATAATTTTTTTCCGGAATTATTTCATGAAAATTCCAGTTCAAGTTCAAATCACTGCATTCTTTATCTGCAAGATTTAATTTTCCGCCATTATCGTGAATAAACTCAATACTTTTAATTGAATCAGTTATGCCTGTTCCTGCTGCTTTTAAATATGCTTCCTTATGAATCCAGTATCTGAAAAAAACATCAAGCATCTTTTCCTCTGGCGATACGATAAATTCATTAAATTCTAAATCTGATAGTGTTGTTTTAGCGAGGTTATTGAGATTTTCAAGATTGCGGATATATTCAATATCAATTCCGATCTCTTTCCCAAGCGAAAACGCATATATGGTAAAATTTCCGGAATGAGACAAGTTAAATTTCAAAGTGCTATTTGTATTTCCTGAAAAAAACGGTTTGCCGGCTTCAGTATATAAAAATTCGATATCACCTGGCTGAACACCTGTATAAATTGAAACAAGTTCTCTCAATATGCCTCTTGAAATTATATACCGGTTTTTATCCTTTTCAAACTTATAATCTATGGCTTTTTTTTTCTCATCATCTGATAATATCGATAAAAAATATTCCGCATGAGCCATAGCCTTTTCAAGATCTGCAATCCACACATGAATAATATCGGATGATAAAACCGGCAGTGTTTTCAATGGTATTAAGATCATATCATCTAAATTCCACTGATACCCCCTGTCCCCCGAAGGGGGCACGTGATAAATAATCATTTCTATTAATCTGATTCATCCTCAATACTGACTAAAATTATTCCTTGGAATCGATCATGGTATTATAATTCATAGATTGATAAAAATCAATCGTATTCCCTTCTACTTGCCCCCTTTAGGGGACGTGGGAAAAATAATCTCATTAACATCTCTTTCCCAACATACTGGATTGAGCCAAATTTTTAAAAAATTTAAATTCATTGTTTTACTTTTATTAAGCCCCCCTCTGGGGGGTTGGGGGGCTTTATTACAAAACAAGGAATTCCTTAAATTATTATCTACCAGTAACCCCTACTAAAAAAACTTCTGCAAGGTTGACATTAGAAGAACAAGCAGCCCTTCCCTGTCATCTCTCAGAAATATATGCCCGCCTTTCATTACATTCATCTTGAATTCTTTTGTTGAATGTTTATCCCATGCATTTACCTGATCAACAGTAAATACTGTATCCTTATCCCCTGCAAAAGCAATAAGCGGACAATCAAGAGGCTTGTCAGACTTGGCATCATACCTGTATCTTTTACCCATGATTATATCTGCTTTGATGGATGGCAGCATTTCTTTCATGAGGTTTTTATTTGAAAGAACTTCCTCAGGAATTTCAAGGTTTCTCATATGCTGATAAATTCCTTTAGTGGTATCAGCATCATCGCTTCTGATATCTTCTTCCTTAAGATTCTCTATAATTTTAAACGGACTCTTAAGATGAGGAGCTATCCAGCCTCCAGCAAAAAATACAGATGGAAGCTTGTTGTATTTATTCTTGATATGGTTCGCAAATTTAAATGCAATACCAGCTCCAATACTGTGCCCGTAGAATGAAAAAGGAATATCAAGTAAAGGCTCAATAGTCTCGCCCATGATTCGAATCAGATCTTCAACATCATCGATCGGATTCTCATCGCTTCTTTCCTCTCTGCCCGGATACTGAACCGCGCATACTTCAACCTCTGCAGGGAGAGTGTCCGCCCATGTAGAGAATGTTGATGCACCGCCTGCCATGTAAGGGAAGCAGAACAATCTGTGCTTGGCTTTAGGGTTAATTCCTCTTCTGACAAACCATTTATCAACATCAGATTTTGAATGGTGAGCATCATCTGCACCGCTTCCGGCTTCAGCTGATAAATCTCCCATCTCATTCAATAATAAATTGGAAAGCTCATTTATGCTCGGTCCTCTCATGATTTTCATCATTGAGAATTCCACATCAAGATGCACGTGAATCCAGTTTCTCAGCTGATTTGCCATAAGAGAATCAAGTCCCATGTTGTTGATCGGTGTTTCAGGGTCAATCTTGGCTGCAGACGCTCCGAGAATCCTTGCTATAGTTTCCGTAACATGCTTCTTAAGTATCTCAATTTTCTTGGATGCTTCAGCTTCGGCAATAGCTTTTCTTAAACTGTCCCCGCCGCCTTTTTTCTTGTCATCAGATGAAACAAAAAGATGCGCGAATCTATGCGAGCTCTTGTCTTTAATATAATATTTGCCGAGTTCCTGCCAGTCAACTGCAAACGCAGACTTGTGAGGATGTCCCTGCATAACAATTCTGTTAATTGCATCCAGGCACTGTTCAGGAGTAAATGTTCTCCATCCCTGACTTGATAGAATAGTTCCAACTTTTTCGCTTCTTGAAACAAATCCGACATTGGAAATAGCTCCCCAGCTGATTGTAGTAGCCTTGAAACCGTTTGCCTGCCTGTAATACGAGAACATATCAAGGAAAAGATTGGCTGCAGCATAGTTGCTCTGGGCAGGCGTGCCATACTCAGCTGCAATAGATGAGAATGATATGAAGAAATCTACCAGCTCATTTGCTATATTATTGTGCAGATTCCATGCTCCCATCACTTTAGGTCGGATAGCAACCATGAATTTTTCATGTGTCATATCAGGTAAAATCGCATCTTCAAGTACAAGTGCGCTGTTCACAACTCCGCGAACAGGAGGCATCTCTTTTTTAATTTTCTGGAAAAGATCGAACATCGCGGTCTTGTCAGCAGCATCGACCTTGGCTTCCATAGCGTGTACACCGCGTGTTTTTAAAGACTCAAGAAAAGCCTTAGCCTCATCAGTTTTAGCTCCGCTTCTTCCGATCAGAACAAGATTTTTAGCGCCTTTATCAGCAAGCCATCCAGCAACAGTCATTCCGAGTCCTGAGAGACCTCCTACTACAACATAGGTTCCGTCTTCTCTCATAATGTCAGAAATATCCGGTGAAGGATTAACATAAAGCTCTTCGCCTTTTATCTTTATGACAACTTTTCCTGTGTGTCTTGCGCTTGCCATTTCCCTGAATGCATCAACTACATCAGCAATTTTAAAAGAAACAAATGGATGCGGTTCAGCAGATTCACCTCCGAAGAAAGTCATCATCTCTGTAATTACTCTTTCACAAAGAGCAGGCTTTTCATTCAGAAGTTTGTCTATATCAACTGCAGAATATGTCAGGTTGTTCCAGAAAGGACGCAGACTCAGTCTGCTGTTTTCATAAATATCAGTCTTTCCTATTTCAATAAATCTTCCGTATTTGCTCAGAATGCTCATGCTTTTATAAATAGCATCACCGGAAAGGGAGTTAAGAATAATATCAACACCCTCGCCGTTTGTATCGCGCATAATCTCTTCAGCAAACTTCAGGCTTCTTGAATCATAAACATGTTTTACACCGATTGATTTAAGAAACGCACGTTTCTCTTCGCTTCCTGCTGTTGCGAAAACTTCAGCGCCGATCTGCTGTGCAAGACGGACACCAGCAAGACCAACACCGCCGCTTCCTGCATGGATTAAAACTTTCTCGCCCTCTTCCATTCTTCCGGGATAAATCAGCGAGTAATAAGCTGTAATATAAGCAAACGGAAGTGTTGCAGCTTCTTCATGAGTCATATTTGAAGGTTTCTTATATGCATATCCGCTTTTTGTAATTGCAAAAGAGGCGAATGTATCAGCTGCTATTGCAACCACCTCATCTCCTATTTTCCATCCGTCAACACCAGCACCAAGAGCTGTTACAATACCGGAACATTCCATTCCGAAATGCTTTCCAGTGTAGCCGCCTTTTGGCGCATCCTCATGAAGCATTCCTGTTGCAATCATTACATCTTTAAAGTTAAGAGCTGAAGCACAAACCTGTATTTCAATTTCGCCCTTGCCGGGAGTTTTCCTTGATGTTTCCTCAAGTCTCAGATTATCAAGAATTCCCTGATCGTGCATTATAAGATGGAAAGGAGTAACACCTGCAGTAATTTTCTTAAGAGATTTTTTCGCTTCCTCTTTAGGATCAACGTGAACATATTTATGCAGATATCTGGTCTTGCCCCTCAGAGCAACTTCCTCCATCTGATCATCAGCACATATCTCTTTTAAGAGAGAATCAAGCTCAACAGCAGGTGTTTCATGGCTGATATCAATCACAGTCGCGCCGAGATGCTGGTGCTCATGCATCATTGATCTTGCCATACCCCATACTCCGGCCTGTGAAGGTGATATATGCTTTAAATCTCCGATATGGGTTGCGCCGGATGTTACTATCCATAAATGAGGAGCCTTTTCATCTGTATTTCTGAAAAGCTCGCGAAGCATATTAAGCACGCTTGAACATCCAAGTGCATAAGCTTCTTCAAGATTTTCATTGGTTATCTGCTCTGTAGGAACATGATTCAGATTCCAAAGATGCACTATGCCTCTGAGATCTTTGGCTTCCTTAAGTTCCATTTTTTCAAAAATTTTAGCCATATCTGACTGGCTGTAAGGGCTTGCTGTAAAGACTCCATTGCCATTATCTGCAAAGCTCTCTCCAGGAAAAACTGATATAACCTTTTCCCCTCTGGAAGAAAGTTCTTTAACAAGATAATCTCCAGCGCCTTTCTTGTCATTAAATACAAGCCAGTTATGCGAACCGTTTGCTGATTCAGGAAGTTCCGCTTTCTGCTCAACAATTTCATAGTCCCTGTTCCTCGCCATAATAACAGTCTGGGCAGATACAGCACTTGCACCTGCATCTGTTATGCCGTATACAGAATGATATCCTGTGGATTTGAGCATTTTTTCCCATTTATTAAAAGGCATTGTAGGATGATCAGGTCTGAGATCATAATCCTCAAACATCCACCATCCTTCTGTTAGACCGAATACAAGGTCAACCCACCATGGGCACTGTGAAACTTCGAGCATTATAAGAAGTCCGTTCGGAGCAAGAAGATTCTGAACGTGTGTTAGAGTGCTTGCAATGTTCGGTGTAGCGTGAACAACATCGGATGCTATTACAAGGTCATATGAATTAGGTACAACGCCCTGCTCTTCAAGATCCTTGCTTATATCAAGAATTTTATACTGTATAAAAGGATAATCTGCAAATCTCTCTTCTGCTTTCATCATGAACATCGGAGAAAGGTCAGTGTAGAGATAATTTGTTCTGTCTGCAGGAAGAATAGGCAGAACAACATTTGTCATAGATCCTGTTCCAGCTCCAACCTCTGCAATTCTTAAAGTTTTATCAGCAGGAAGATTTTTCAGAAGTTCAGAAAGAGCTTCCCTTACCATCTCATTGTATTTTTTGAATGAATGGCTTTCCTGGTAGAATTTAACTGTATTTTCCCACTCTTCATCAGGGAATAGAAGCTCAACAGGATCAACTTTACCTGTGAAAATATCAGCAAGGAAAGGTCCGCACTTGCCGAGCATGTTCAGTTCATGTATGAAAGCCGGATATTTTGCATAAAGATCATTGTAGAAAGTAATGCTGCTTATAGCTTCAGGTTTTTTAAGCACCTTCCAGCCTTTGGCAGTTTTTTCAAATGTACCATATTCAGCAAGAAGATCAAGAGTACGCTTGACAAGCTTGGGCATATATCCCTTGATAATGCCGAATTCAGAAACAAATGAATCCATTGTGAATTCATGACCAATTTCAAATTTAAAACCAAGATCATATAAGCACTTCTCTATATATCTGATTGTTAAAATATTAAGCTGAGGCTCAAATTCTGTATCATATAGAATTTTCTCAGCGCCGAGCCTTTTTGATTCAATGTAATCTTTTATGAAGCCTGAAACAGATGCAGGTTCCGGAATATACTCACCCGGCTTTCTTGACTTGATCTGGTCAGCTCTTTCTGCAACATTCCACTGATATTCATAAATATGATTGTCGATATTTTTATCGTCTTCGCCTCTTGTTCCCTCGATGTATCTGCATCTGAAACCGTCAATATCAAGGCAAAGCTCGCCGTTTTCATCATATATTCTAAGCTCGCCTGTAACAAACATGCCTGCAATTTCTTTTAGTCTTCCATATGAATAAAGCTTGAGTGTAGGCTTTTTATAGAATCTGATTTTGTCGATATGAACAGGAACCATAACTCCGAGCTTCTCACCCTCTGGAACTGGAACGCTTCCGAAAAGTGCCTGAAAACAAGCATCAAGAATTGCCGGATGGAAATTAAACTGCTCAATTCCATGCACAATTGACTCAGGAACATGAAGCTCTCCAAGAGCCTCACCAAGATATTTCTCGCCTTTAGCGCTATGTCTCCAGCATTTTGTTACTGATCTGAATGTCGGTCCGAGCAGAAGTCCGTCTTTGTACAGTTCATCGTACATCGGCTCAAAGTCTACAGGCTCAGTGCATCTTGCCTTGATATAATCAAGTGAAACTTTCTCAAGCTCGAATTCCTCATCAAGGTGACGAAGCTTTCCATAGATGTGTCTTGTCCATGAATCCTTTTCGCTCTTCCTGCTGAAAATTCCGAATGAGCCGTCTGAAGCTGAAAGATTAAACTGAATTTCTGGAGGATTTCCATCGTCCGGAAGATACACAGCCTTTTTAAAATTTATGTCTTCTATAAATCTGAACTTATCCCCGAAAGCCTGCATACCGCAAGTCAGGGCAAGCTCGCATGATCCTGCTCCAGGGAAGATGATCGGTCCCTGAACCTTATGGTCTTCTATATATGGATACAATCTTTTATCGAGCTGAATGTCGAACAGGTGATCGTTGCTGTTTACAGCATTATCTCTGTGAATTCTCACATGTGGGTGAATTCTCTTGCCGAACCTGTTTTCTTTAGATTCAACAGATTCAAGCCACAGGCTTTCTTTTGCAAATGAGTATAATGGAAGGTCAATAAATTTTCCTTCACCAGCAACCTTCACTGTATCAAGAGCATAACCTGTTGTATAGATCTGTCCGATACCGGAAGTAAGCATAAGTTTTTCATTATCTTTTCTTCTCAGAGATGGAACTATTGCGCCTTTTTTGCTGAGCTCTTCAAATGTATCGCTTATGCTTGCAGAAAGAATCGGATGCGGAGCAATTTCAACGAAAATTGAATAACCGTCTCTCATCATTTCCTTAACTGCATGATAAAAAAGAACTGTTTCCCTGATATTTCTATACCATAGATCAGCATTAAGAGTTTTGCCGTCAATCTGCTTTCCTGTAACTGCGGAATACAGAGGAGTTGATTCCTTGGAAGTCTTGACTTTTCCAACTGATTTCAGGAATTCATCCTTTATAACATCAAGGTAATGGCTGTGGAAAGGAACATCCACTTTAAGAAATCTGTTGAATACGTCTTTTTTCTCAAGATCAGCTGCAATTTTCTCAAGAGATTCTGTATCGCCTGAGAGAGTCAGCATTTTCGGACCGTTTATAACTGCAACGCAGACAAGGCCGTTATAAGGTTCAACAACCTTCTGTGCTTCAGCCTGTTTTAAAGCTACAGCAAGCATTTTGCCTTTTCCTGCAGCAACAGACTGGCTCTTGCTTCTCCAGTAAATAAGCCTTGTTGCTTCGCTCAGATCGATAGACCCGGATGCGTAAGCTGCAGCAACTTCACCAATACTGTGGCCTACAATACCGTCAGGATTAACTCCCATTGATTTCCACATTTCAGTCAATCCAACCTGAACTGCAAAAATTAGAGGCTGTGCGATTTCAGTTTCATTTACCCTTGAGGTTTTTTCATCTTTCAGAAATTCTTTTATTAAAGAGCTGTTCTCTTTTTTCAGCCAGCCGAGTTCTTTCAGAATTGCATCAATATCTTCTATAACTTTTTTGAATACAGGCTCTGATTCATAAAGCTCCCTGCCCATTCCCCACCACTGAGGCCCCTGTCCTGAATATACAAAAGCAAGTTTAGGTTTTGCATCAGGTCCGAAAGTTACACGGGATGAAGCCAACCCCTGACGCGCCTCGCCATTTACAAAAGCTGTAAGTTTTTCAATCAGATCCTCTTTGGTTGAAGCAGCAATTGCAAGTCTGTGGTCATGGTGCGTTCTTCTTGTAAGTGCAGTGTAGCAGATGTCCTGTAGAGATTCTTTTGTTTCTGAAACAAATTTAATATATTTATTTGCATTATCTTTCAATGACTGCGCGCTTTTAGCTGAAAGAACAAGAAGATGCATTCCCTTATCTGCCTTTTTAGCTGCTTTTTCAGCTTTCTTTTCATAGCCTTTAAGAACGATATGCGCATTAGCTCCGCCGAATCCGAAAGAGTTAATACCTGTGTACATATCATTTTTATCTTTTATTGCAGGCCAGTCAATCAGATCAACCGGAACTTCTATATTGTATTCTTTGAATTTTATTTTAGGATTAGGATTTTTGAAGTGAAGGTTTTTAGGAATTTTTTTGTATTTCATTGCCATAAGAAGTTTTATAAGTCCAGCCATACCTGAAGCAGGCTCTAGGTGCCCAACATTTGTTTTAACTGTACCTACAACAACTTTTTCGCCTTTCTTCTTTTTAGATCCGATAACTTCTCCAATGGAAGTACATTCTATCGGGTCTCCAACTGCAGTTCCTGTACCATGAGCTTCTATATACTGTACAAGGGAAGGATCAATTCCTGCTCTGCTGTAAGCATCATTCATAACATCAATCTGGGCTTCCTGACGGGGCATGTGAAGTCCGTCTGAAGCGCCATCCTGGTTTGTTGCGCTGCTTAATATCAGGCCATAAATTTTATCTCCATCTCTTTCTGCAGCAGAAAGAGGCTTGAGAACAGCAACTCCGATTCCTTCGCTTCTAATATAACCGTTTGCAGACTCATCAAATGCTTTAGATCTTCCATCAGGTGACAGAAATCCGCCCTTGCTGAAACTCATTGCAGTTTCAGGCCTGATAATCATGTTTACTCCGCCTGCAAGAGCCATTTCGCATTCGTCATTCCAGATGCTGCGTGTTGCATTGTGCAATGCTATAAGTGAAGAAGAACAGGCTGTATCAACTGTGTAGCTTGGTCCCCTGAAATCATAAACATATGAAATCCTGTTTGTAACAATCGAGTTTGAACCACCGCCTACAGTATTTCCTGTTATAGTAACATGTTCAGCAGGGGAAAGCCAGCCTAAAGAGCCGTAATCAGTTGCAGAAACGCCCATGAATACACCGACATTTTTTCCCTTGATTTTATTAAGATCAAGTCCTGCATCTTCCAGCGCTTCGTAGCTAACTTCAAGAGCAAGTCTCTGCTGAGGATCCATTCGAATTGCCTCTTTTGGAGCAATACTGAAAAACTGAGCATCAAATTTATCTATATCATTAATAAACCCGCCCCATTTTACACTGATTTTTCCAGGCATATTATAATCAGGGTGATAATATTTCTCATTATCCCATCTATCAGCAGGAATTTCTGTGATTGCATCAACTCCCGGAGCTAAAACCTTGTCCCAGAATTCTTCAGGGGAATTAGCATTACCAGGCATTTTACATCCAAGACCGATTATGGCTATTGGTTCATTCTTTTTTGGCATTTTTGGTAGATCCTCGCTTGTATTTTTATTGGTAAATTTTTCTTTACCAATGTAAATTTTTTTTTACCTTATCAAAAACTAAGCTTATTTTTTCTATCCTTTTTTTTAACACTAAAAAAAAAATTAAAAAAACAGGCTATTTTGTTCTTTTTTAACGCTAAAAATGTATAAAACAGCAATAAATGTAAATATCTGAAAATTTTAAAATTTATAAATATTTAGTCATATATATTAATTAAAATCCGTACTTGACAAATTTCCGCAAAAAAGGGTTAATTAATATATTAAAAATGACAATACAGTTGTGACAAAGAGAGGAAACCATGGCAGCTAAAGAATTCGCAGAATACAAATACGGCACTACAACCAATTATTCAAAGGGTATACTGAATTTTATTGCAGTCTCCATGGCTATAGGAATAATCTTTACTGCAATTAATATAAATCCTTATGCTTTAGCATTAATTTTAATACCAATAATTATTATTATTTTAAACAAACGCTCAGCATCCGTAAATTTAATTTTAATTGGGGGCAGATACCTGATCATTGGCACAAATGTGGTTTATTATAAAAACATTGAAAAGACTGAGCTTGATAAAAAAATTGGAAAATTCACATTAACCACAACTGAAGGAAATACTTATAATATCAACTCTGCCTCTTTTCCAACCAATGCAAGAAAGCCTGATAAAATTAAAATAAATAAAACAGCCAAGTTCGAAAAGGCAGTTGATAAAATAATTGCACGGCTTAAAGAAATAGCTCCGGGCAGCATTAAATAGAAAGTAATTTCTTATGAACGCCAAAACAATCAACCTATTCGGTAAAAAATGAATCGGGCTGAAACATTACAGATCAAGCCGGATATCACAGGACATATTCATCTGCTCTATGTGCCGACTCTGCACTGCAATCTGAGCTGCAGGTACTGCTACCTCGGAGATCAAACTGACTCCGCCTCTCTACGGATTGATTCAGAAAGGGCAGAGCATACGCTACAGCACGCACTTGGTTCTTTTCTCAATGAAGGTATTCTTCCATTTAATGTATCTTTGCATGGAGGCGAAGTTACTACACTGCCTGCACCGGTTCTTGAATCGCTATTCCACATCATCCGCAGTCATTATACTTATTACTACGACGAGCTGACATCGCTTGGATACAGAAAATCTGATCCTCATGTAAAAACCAATCTTTTTAATTTTCACAAGCTCTATGATTTATTTGACCGCAATAAAGTTTCTATCAGCGCGAGTGTTGATTTACCTCTGTCCCTTCACGGAAAATACCGCACAGACCGCCGAGGACAAGGATGGCTTGAAGGAACACTCAATAATATCCGCCTGCTTGGCAAATATCCCCACAGCAAAAAAATGTCATCAACCCTGTACATAGAACATCTTGAAAACATCTCTCAAATTATAAATGATATCTGGAAGATACATAATGAACTGGGTTTTGATATGAATAATTTCAATTTCATGTTCGGTTTTGAATCTTCGTTAAATAATCTTAAATATGATAATTCTTCTGATAAAATTCTACAGGCAAAGGAAGATCAGCAGCTTCAGTTTTATGAGGCAATGAAAGAGGCATTTACAGGAACTGAACTTGAATACGGACTGAAACGGAACTGGTTTGATGAATTCAAACCTGAATACTGCACGAATTCGCTCAACTGCGGCGAAAAATTTTTTCTCCTTCAGGGAGACGGGTCAATCTACTCATGCGTTCGGGGACAGGGACTTCCGCAGTTTTTTTATGGAAACATTTTCAATGATTCAGTGAAAGATATACTTCATGCAGCCCGCAGCAGAGTAAACCTTGCTCACCAGAATCAGGGCCTTGATCCTGAATGCAGACAGTGCAGCTATATCGGAATCTGCAGAACAGGCTGCCCTATAGTAAAAATGCAGAATAAAAGAAACAGATCATACACATGCTCATTGCAGAAAGCTATTTACAGGGATAATCCAATCAGTTACCCGCCTCTTTTAAAATCAGAAGAACAGAATTATGCTCTCAGGGAATATATTGCAGAAATGCACCCGAATCTTATATATGAATTACAAAACGAGGAACTCCCCCAAAGTGTCAGTACTGCATTATTCCCGGCTGAAATTCAGGATGAAAAAAACTCTCTTGCAATGATTATCAGCAGGGACAGAATCCTTGAATCACTCTACAGCGATAGCGCTTTTTTCATTTCAGTAAATGGAGAACAGATACCTCTTCAATCGCAGATACTTAAAAGGGATCGTTCCTTATATACAATAGGTCCTGGTGATAAAATAAATCTGTTTATCCGCAAATCCATATTTGAAATAAACTGCGACGAAATTATCCGCAACACTCTGTATATTCAAATACTTAGAGATACACCTGTAGTTTACGGTGATGAAAAGCGTACAAAACAGGAGCACATCCTAACTCACCAGATTTATTACAATCTTTTAAAGCCGGGCAATCTTCCGGATAAAGATTTTTTAATGGCTGATATTACAGGCTTATTTTCATTGTATAGAGATGATTTTATAAAAAACATCCTGAACAATATATTTGTAACCACTTATTATCTGAGAGAATATCATTACCAGAAACAGAAGGCGAATGCGTTTTATCATATACAGGCATTGAATCTGCCGTTCCAGAATTTTGAATTCTACTGGGACGAGAATAAATAAAAGGATGTAATATTATGCAAAAAGGAAATCCAAAAGAAATAGCTGCCAATGTTGAAAGGTTCCTCGATCTGCTTGGCCTTCACGACGACAAAAACAGGACGTCCATTGAACAGGATATTGTAAATAACCTTGTTGAACTGCACAGTAAAAAGCCTTTTGTTGTTTATTCGCACAAGAGCATTTTTCTATACAGCGGCGACAAGGTTATAAAAGAATATAATGCGGATGTTTCCCCATATGAAAATGTTGTTCATTGTAATGATAAAAAAATATCCATGCTCGACAAGGAATCTTTTCTGCAGAATCACCATGTGCATATTGCCGGCGCTGTAACTGCAGCAGCTCTCATTGCAGCTGGTGCTTCAGCACGGGGTGATGATGCCAATCATGATAAGGTTAAAGACAAATCACGCGTGAGATCGAGCAACAACAATAACAATAATAATAACAACAATAATAATAACAATAACAACGGCTGAGATATGAGGATGAAACCGCATAATTTGAAGAGGCAGATATTCAGAAAAATAAAATTATGACTGCAATCTCAGATCTGAGCTGATCATATTTTCTTGATATCTTCATAAAGTCCAATGCACAATATTCTTTCTTTATCTGTAAAAGACCGGCCTTCATGAATGAATTCCGCTTTCCCGTTTTTTTCTATCAGAAGAGGGTATAAATTGTGACCGTCTCTAACCAATTGTGTATTTTGAGAATGAATCCATGCATGATCAGCTGTAGAGATATCGAGCATGACAAAAAAATGCCCTTCCCAGTTAAAAGCAAATACTGTATCAGAGTGAATTGCAGACGCGGCAAATGTAGGCGCTGATATCTGTGAGGTGCTGAGAACGCTGTCAATGGCAAAAGCTTCCTTTGCCTTTTCGCCGATGTCCCGGTTGAAAATTCTTGCAACAGTTCTGATTCCGGGATTGGTAAGTTTTGAATCTATAAGGATGTTAAGGTTTACGAGATCGTCATCAGTGAGAGCCATTATCGCGCGTGCGTTTGCTGCTCCGGCCTTTGCTAAAATATCACCCTGGGTTGCACTTCCGAAAATCACCGGTATTTTTCCTCTTATCGATGAAAGAAATTCACTTTCTGTATTTTTTTCTATTGCAACAATTTTTTCTCCGCTTTCAATGAGAAGGTTTGTAACACGATAGCCTATATTCCCAAGACCAGTCACTATAACATGGTCATGAAGCTTTTTAACACGAAGGCCGAAAAACTGGCTGAATCTCCTGCTGATAATCATATCTGTAATAATCGAAAAAATAGACGCAATTAGAGCTGCTCCGCCGAACATGACAAAGCAGCCGAAAATTTTCACAAGAGGACCTGCGTTCTGCAGATTGAAGTCGCCGTAGCCGACTGTTGTTGTTGTAGTAATTGTAAAATAAAGCGCATCGAGCACGGAAATATTGAGGCCGAAATGAAACACCGGAACAGCAACAGCAAGCAGGGATAAATATCCGATAATTGTAACCCTTATATGAGAAGGAATAGACTTAACTTTTTCAATAAAATTTTTCCCTGTGTGAATCTGCTTTTTAATAATATTGCCTGCTGTATCAGCAAGACTGAACTCCCTGAAGTCCCTGGCAATGTCCCTATCTGATGTTAGATAAATTATTTTTTCATTAATTGCAGGCCTGTAGGTTTTATCAGGGGTTCCCCCTGAATATCCCGAGCTCATGATTATTTTAATCCCGAATTTTTCTTCCCACTCATCTATGCTGCTTCCAGCCAGTATTGTTTCATTTGTTACAGTTTCTTCAGCAATAAAAAAAATCGTATTGCCGAATTTAAAGGAATGTATCATAGATTTGTTCAGGCAGGCTGACACAAACGATGAAGCGGAAAGAGATGACGCTGATAATGCCTTGTGGATTCCGAACCCTCCCTGTATTTTCGCTGAAAAAACTTCATCAAACATCCTGTTTACAATTTTTATTCCAGGCTTTAATTCCCTCGCAATAATTGCAATTTCAAGATTTATGACATCATCACCGGTCAGCGCCATTATTACATCCGCATCATTGATACCGGCCTGAATCAGAATATCCCGGTCGCGCGCATCGCCTTCAAGAATTTTTTCGCACGATGCAAGTACCGATTTTTCAAATACCCTCTGATTTCCAAGAGAGATAACCGCCACAGTTTCATTGGCTGATATAAACTGCTCAATTACCCTTTTAGCAATATTCCCGAGGCCGCAAACTATAACTTTCATTTATTTTTCCTGAACAAAAATATATTAGCAGAATAAGTGCAACAGGGATAGTTTGAAAAAAATTTATGAGCCATTCAGAATTAGTTAAAAATCAGCAGCTGCCATCAGGTCCATATAAAAGATCATGCATTGCTTTAGACAATATCTCCAGAGTAAAAGGCTTCTGAATAAAACCGTTGATACCATAGCTTAAAGCGAGATTGACCCGCTCATCCTGCCTGAAACCTGAAGCAAGAAGGCTTTTTACATTCGGATCAATTTTTTTCATTTCAAGATATGCCTGTTCGCCGGACATTTTAGGCATAACCAGATCAATAATCACAGCCTTGATTTCATTGTGCCTTTCTCTGAACATTTCAGCACCTTTAATGCCGTCGGTTGCCTCTATCACATCATAACCGCATTTCTCAAGAATTGAACGCGATGTTTTCCGCATAATTTCCTCATCGTCAACGACAAGAATAAGACCTTTACCCGTAGGAAGAGCAAATTCCTTTTTATTTTCTGTATCATAATTATCTTTATTAAGTACAGGCAGAAAAACATTCACTGTAGTTCCGATTCCAGGCTCTGAATATACATCAATAAAACCGTTATTCTGATGTATTGTATTGTACACCATGCTCAGACCAAGGCCAGTACCCTTGCCTCTTTCTTTTGTTGTAAAAAAAGGAACAAATATTTTTGAAATATTTTTCTGTTCTATACCCACTCCGGAATCTCCAACTGAAAGCATCCAGTACTCGGTCTCCTGAGCTTCAGGATGTGAAACAAGAAAATGCTTATCAGCGTTTAACCGTCTTATTGTGATAGTCAGCTTGCCGCCTTTTGGTTCATTTTCTTCTCTCATCAATGTCATCGCGTGGCTGGCATTAATGCAAAGATTCAGAAGAACCTGTTCAATTTGGGTAGGATCAGAAAAAACCATTATTCTGCTTTCCGGAAGATCTGTCACAATCTCTATAGATTTATCAAAGGTGTTGCTGCATATTTTTTTTACATGCTTAACAGTAAGCGAAAGATCAACAGGGGCATAGGCAGTCTCCTGCTTATGAGCCAGAGCAAGAAGCTGCTGAACCATATCAGTGGCCCGCTGGCTTGATTCTTCCATCGTTTCAATATATTTTCTTATCTCGTTAACATCCAGTTTCTTTTCTACATTAATCTCATACTTGAAAATAGAAAGTGTCCCGGTTATACCACCCATAATATTGTTGAAATCGTGCGCAAGTCCTCCTGCAAGTGTTCCTATTGTTTCCATTTTCTGAGATTGAGCAAGATTTGCTTCAAGTTTCAGCTTTTCAGTAACGTCACGGATGATGCCGCGCAGCCCGGATAATTTCCCTGAATTATCAAAAATTACAACTGTGCTGTTTTCACCATAAAAATACCCGCTGTCCATTTTAATTATTTTATGAGTGGCAAAAATCTTGCTTTCAAGATTGATTTCCTCTTTCTTTGCAAAACTGTATATTCTGTCAAAATCATCTTTATACAGAAGTCTGCTTAACGGCAGTCCCTTTATTATATCAGATTCGCAATACCCTGTCTGGAAGTATCCGGCTTTATTTAAATAGGTTATATTAAAATTTATGTCCGTTTCGTATATAACATCCGGGAGCATATCGGTAAGTTCCCTGTAATTCTTTTCAGATTTTATAATGCTGTCTCTGCTGGTTTTCAGATCTGAAATCATAAGATTGAATTCGTTTGAAAGAAATCCAATCTCATCCTGGGAAGATACACTTATTCTATGTTCGAGATTGCCGTTATGTATTTCCTTGATACCGAGAAGAAGTTTTTTCAGAGGCCAGGAAAGACTTACATAAACTATTAGAATAAGGAAGATAAGAGTAACTGCTGCTGTTCCGGCAACATACATAGCTGACCTGAACCACAAAGCTCTCATTGAATCCTGAATGTCCTGCGTGTAAAGGCCTGAACATACAACCCAGTCCCATGGCCAATAGTATCTCGCATAAGTGATCTGCGGTTCAAATATCTCCGGGCTGTACTTTGACTGCCAGATATAACTTACGAAAGTCTCGCTGTCCCTCTGCGAATTGATAACCATTTCCCTGAACAGACGGACCCCGTTACGGTCCATTACATTCATCATGTTTTTGCCTTCAAGTTCAGGTTTTAGCGGATGCATGACCATGTTTCCGTTGCCATCAAGAATAAAAAAATATTCGGTCTTGTCGTATCGCATCTCCCGGAGAGTTTTAATGATTAAAATTTTTGCCTCATCTATGTTTTTCGGTTCATTAAACCGGGGTTCAGTAATTTTTATTTTATTTTCTTTATGCCCGTAAAAATTCAGGCGCATGTCTCGCTCGTAGTGATCCATGAGTGAAACAGCTGAATTTACTACTGCTTTCAGTTTTCCTTTTCTCTCATCAACTTTTTCTTTTTCAAGATTCGGGAGGATTAAAATATAAACTATTAATGTAAAAAGGAAAATAACAAAAACACCAATCAGGTTGATTTTCCACTGAAGTGAAAGATTTTTAAATTTAACAGTAAAAATTTTAAAAATAGTTTTCATTAGTTTCCCGGTAAATTAAATAAAGTTTTTTATTATACCTGGTTTATTTAATAATACAACTTTTTTTTTAATAAAGTATAAAAAACATGCAAATTTGAAAAATTTTAACATAAAAAATATCCAATAATGCATTAAATGTTTTGTTTTTATAATTGAACTAAATTCGATTATGAAAAAACTTCTAATAAAGTATTGACAAAGAATATTTTCTTATCTAAAAAATTAAAAAAAATGGAGTCAATAAAATGAAATCCAAATCAATAAAAATTATGCTCACTGTTCTAAACATAACCGGTTTCATTGCTACTGTAATTATTAATGTCCTTGCAAACGCTCTTCCTATAAACGGCAAAAACACAGGAGCCATTTCTGATTCGCTGCCGAATTTATTTGCTCCGGCAGGTTTTGTTTTTTCCATCTGGGGATTGATTTACATTATGCTTTTAGCATTTTCAATATACCAGCTGATTACAGTATTTTTAAAAAATGAAAAACAATCTGAATTTCATAAACAAATAAGCTTTTATTTTATTCCAGCCTCTGCAGCAAACTGTTTCTGGATCCTCGCCTGGCATTATGAACTATTCCCTCTATCGTTAGTTTTAATGCTGATTTTATTCGCAAGTCTTTTAATCATATATTTAAGACTCGGCATAGGCGAAGCCGGGCACTCTAATCTGGAAAAATATTTTGTGCACCTGCCTTTCAGTATTTATCTTGGATGGATCACGGTTGCCGCAATAGCAAATTTTACAGCAGTTTTTGTATCCATCGGATGGAAGGGTTTTGGTTTAAATCCTCAGGTATGGACAGTTGCTGTAATTATAACTGCAGTATTAATATCAGCATTGATGCTTTTCCGGAAAAAAGATATTTATTTTAATATTGTTATTATATGGGCGCTGACAGGAATAGCATTCAAGAGAGCTTTGTTTAATGACGCTTATGCAGTTTATATCTCTGCAATTTCCGGTATAATAATACTTACAGTTTTATGCACTATTCAGTATTTCAGAAAAGAAGTTTATTGAAAACATTTCATTAATTCAACCTCAGCATAATTTTAAATATGCTGAGGTTGAATTAAGCTGCAGAACTATTTAATGAATAATTTATTATGATGTTATTTATAAAATTATTCTTTGATGAATTTCAATGTTTCCAGCCTGGTCAGAGTCACCTTTGCTGATACTCTCGGAGCATTCACCAGATGCCAGATTGTATACTGTTCAGGGTACAGGTTTTCAGCTGATATTCCATCTACAGGAACAATAACCTGCATTCCCCTCAAAGCAGCGCCGCTTGCAGTATAGATTACAGCTCCATGGGCAGCAGTTCCTGTTACAATTACTGTCTGAATTTTTCTGTCTTTGAGAATTTTCTCAAGATCAGTTCCAAAAAATTTATCAGGTCCGGATGTAACTACAGGCTCATTTTTTAATGGTGTTAACTCTTTTGAAATATCATCAGCCGAAGCTCCTGGAGAAAGACTGTATATCACTGTAACGCCTTTTGCACGCGCTTCTTTTAATATTTTTTTCATTTTCGGTATTGATGAAATACATCTCGGGCGTTTTTCTGCGTTACAGGTCTGTTTATTGAAATCAAGCAAAAGCAGAGCAGTTGATTTCGGGTCTGCTTTAACTGATTTAAGCTCAGGCGCTTGAGGAGATTTTATCGTGTCCCAGCTTTTAATAATATCCGGATTTTCGTCTGAATATAAATTTAAACCGAAAAATAAAACAGGAACAGAAAGGATCATAATAAAAAATAAAACTTTAACTGGAATGACTTTAATTTTTAATACGCTTTTCATTTTATTACTCCTGATATTTAAATTTATGAATATCTACAGAAACACCCATTTGTATTACAGGCATTTATATAGAATTACAACAAGTATAATAATTGACAAACAGTTTGCAAACAGAAAATGTTAAATAAAAATTTCACTGGAGGCAGAAATGACTCATTTTGTGAATAAAACAATAGGCATGATACTCAGGGATACTGCTGCAAAATTTCCCGGCCACGAAGCACTCATCCATCCGGAATCTGGAATAAGACAAAATTACAGCAGCTTTTATAAAAGCTGCAGGAGCACCGCCAAAGGCTTCATGGCCCTGGGCATCAAAAAAGGCGATAATGTTTCGGTATGGACCACCAATGTGCCGGAGTGGGTATATATGCAATTTGGCCTGGGAATGATAGGCGCAGTTCTCGTTACAGTAAATACCAGCTATCGTACGCATGAGGTCGAATATCTTCTCACGCAATCCGATTCCACCACGCTCGTAATCATTGAATCCTGCCGCGATTCTAATTTTTATGAAACAATACGGGAAATAATCCCCGGAATTGATAATTTCAAACCAGGCGGAATTTTATCTGAAAAACTTCCTGAAATGAAAAATATTATTTATATTGGAAACAGGGAAAGCACGCCTGGAATGTTCAGCTACAGAGATATTATAGCGCTTGGTGAAAAAATTACAGATCCTGAGCTCGATGCACGAGATTCCCAGAACAGCTCTAATGATACAATCAACATGCAGTACACATCCGGTACTACAGGCTTTCCCAAAGGAGTGATGCTCACTCATTACAACATAGTCAACAACGCGCGAATGGTTGGCGATGTTATGGGTTTATCAGACAAAGATAAACTTCTCATACAGGTTCCCCTTTTCCATTGTTTCGGCTGCGTTATGAGCACTTTAAACAGCGTATATCACGGAACAGCAATGGTGGTTCTTGAAAGTTTTGATCCGCTGAAAGCTCTCAAAGCAGTCAACGATGAAAAATGCACAGCAGTGAACGGTGTGCCGACCATGTTTATCGCCATGCTCGCGCATCCTGATTTTAATAAGTATGATATGACATCACTGCGTACAGGCATAATGGCAGGTGCGCCATGCCCGGTTGATACCATGAATCAGGTGCGCACAAGGATGAACTGTTCCGAAATCGTAATCGCATTCGGGCAGACAGAATCATCCCCGGTAATGACCATGACACGCAGAGATGATCCGGTTGAACTCAGAGTATCAACTGTTGGGAGACTCCTGCCTGATATCGAAGGAAAAATCATTGATCCTGAAACCTGCGAAGAGCTGTCGCCAGACACTCAGGGCGAAATTATCACAAGAAGCGAATGTGTCATGAAAGGCTACTATAAAATGGAAGAGTCAACTGCTAAAGCAATTGACAGTAACGGCTGGCTGCATACAGGTGACCTTGGTGTAATTGACAAAAGCGGATACTACAAGGTTACTGGAAGAATAAAAGACATGATCATCCGTGGCGGAGAAAATATTTATCCGCGCGAAATTGAGGAATTTATGTTTAAAAATCCCAAGGTGTGCGATGTTCAGGTGGTGGGAATTCCTGACACAAAATACGGGGAACAGGTACTTGCGGTAATTCAGCTCAAAACAGATAAATCTGCTACAGCTGAAGAAATGGTCGAATTCTGCAAAGGAAAAATTGCCAGGCATAAAATTCCGAAATACTGGGAATTCGTTAAGGAATTCCCCATGACTGCAAGCGGAAAGGTCCAGAAATTCAAACTGCGGGACATGTTCAAGAAAAAATATAAGGTTTAGGAAATGGCTGGTTATTTTTTTGTATTTTGCAGTATTGCGGCATTATGCTTTTTAATTTATTCATTAACTCATTTAAATGAATTGAATATTAATGTATTTCACCCGCGAATTATTGTTGAACTTGTATTGTTTATTGTTTTTATGGTATCAGGTCTTTTATTGATAAATTAATCAAAATGAAAAAAAAATTAAAATATATATTTATTATTTTATTCACTGTCTCCGCATTCGTTTATGCTGATTCGTTTTATCATGAAGTTGAATTTTACAGCGCTAAAATTATTAAACTTGAAAGAATTACAGAAACTTCTGAAGAAAAAGCTACAGATGAAACTGTTTTCACGCTTGAAATTTTATCTGGAGATAGAAAAGGCCAGAGAAAAACTGTAACTTACAAGGGGAAAGAGGATGTGCCGGGCTATGTACGATATACTGAAGGCAGCACAATATTTATCGGACTTAACAAAATTCATGCAAATAAAAAAACTGAGGAATATGTAGCACTTCACGATATAGACAATTCAAAAGGCCTTATAATTCTTGCATGCATTTTTATGGCTGCATTGATTGCCGTAGGCAGGCTGAAAGGCATGATTTCAATTCTCGGCCTTCTCATAACAGTGCTTCTGATTTTCTTTGTGCTTATACCATTGATTCTGAAAGGATTTCCGGTTCTACCTGTAGCTTTTATAATTGCACTGGCTTCAATTATTTTTACTATACCCACAATTACAGGATTTACAAAAAAATCTGTAACAGCAATAATCGGAGCTGCATCCGGCATTGCAGTTTCAATGATTATGAGCCTGATATTCGGATGGCTTATGCATATTTCAGGTATTGTAACAGACGAATTGCTGACAATTTTTTATGCTACTAACCTGAACATCAATCTCACAGATATTGCTCTTTCAGGAATGATTCTTTCAGCACTCGGAGCAGTCATTGATATATCAGTTTCAATATCATCGTCTATAAATGAATTGTTTGTTGTACATCCTGATGTGGATTTCAAAACAGCTTTTTCATCAGCCATGGAAGTCGGCAGGGACAATCTTGGTTCAATGGTGAACACGCTTGTTATGGCTTACGTTGGATGCTCACTTTCGCTAATTCTGCTGATTTATCTGCGCTTTGACTCGAAGATGCCTATTTCAATGATCTTTTCATATAATCAGGTTTTAATCGAGATATTAAAATCTTTTGCAGGCTGCATGGGTATGATTGCTGCAGTACCTGTTACTGCAATTATCGGAGTAAAACTTAATTTAAAAAAAATACCAATAAATATAACTGCAAAATGAAAAAAATTCCAATCTCATTAATTTCATTTTTTATAGGTATTTCAATTGTTTCTGCAGATACAAAAAAGATAAATAATAAATATGTTTCCATAAGAAAAAAAACTCCATTCGTTTTAGTTCATGGCGCCTGGCATGGAGGCTGGTGCTGGAAAAAGTTAACTCCTCATCTAACCAGGGCAGGCAATACAGTTTATACCCCGACGCTTACAGGGCTTGGAGAACGCAGTCATCTTTTAAATGACAATATTAATCTTGATACACATATTCAGGATATTGTTTCAATGATTGAGTTCGAAAACTTAAATGATATCACACTCGTGGGACACAGCTACGCAGGATTTGTAATAGCAGGAGTTGCTGAAAAAGTTCCGGAGAGAATCTCAGCTATTGTATTTCTTGATGCGCTGATTCCGGATGACGGAAAAGCTGTGCTTGACTTTTTATCAGAATCAGCAAAAAACATATATTATGAAAGCATGAAAAATAATGATAAAAGCTGGAAACTGCTGTTCTCGCAAAAAGTTGATATTTCCGAGCTTGGCATTTTCAGCAAAAAAGATGCAGAATGGATTGAGTCCCGAATGACTGAGCAGCCGCATAATACCTATTCACAGAAAATCAGCATATCAGAATCAACTGCAAAATTAATAAATGAAAAAGGATTTTTTATTCTGACTTCAGACAGGCAGGATTTTATTGCTGAATACAAGAGAGCATCAGAACGCGGATTAAAATTATTTAAAATTGATGGAGCCGGCCATAACTCAATGATAACACAGCCGGAAAAACTGGCTTATATTTTATTGAATTTAAAAACTGCAAAAAAAGCTGCAGGAAAGATCAAGAATTAGAAATTTATACTTTTTTGTCATCCCCGTGAAAACGGGGATCCAGAATTCTGAAATGGATTTGCCATATGTTGCCGGTCATCACCATCTCAGAAATAACAATGAATTAATTAATTGTTAACTGCTATTCAAAGAGCAATTTATAATCCAATTAAAGCGAATCTGGAACAGTCGTCAAAAAGATAACCGCTTCCGATTAAATGCAAAATAATGCCTTCAAGTGAATATACGAAATCTCTGGCATATCCCTTCCTGTATAAACCTGAATGCATGAGCATGATTTCACCGCTGTAATCTGCTCCGGATTTTTTATACAGCCATATATTGCCTCCATTAAAAATTGCCCTTTCAGAGAGACGCATATTAAGACCAGATTCAAAAAGCTCAACAAAAATCTCATTGCTCAGATACTGCCTGTCGCCAGGCTGTACCCAGTCAACTGCTGCGAGAGAAACATCAATATGCCTGTACCCGAGCTTAGCAGCTTCAGCAACCATCCACGGATTTGCTGTATGCTGAAGATACGGTGACCTCCATATCCGTGTAAGTTTTTTCCCTGAAATCTTCATGAAAATTTCTTCTGTTTTCAACAGTTCATTCCGCAATAAATCAGCTGATGGATAAACCGGAAGGTGATTATATGTATGATTCCCAACAATATGCCCTTCCATTACAAGCGACCTGATCTGTAATGGATATTTTTCCATGAACTTTCCTGTAGCGAAGAATGTACCTTTTATTCTGTACCGCGAAAGAATTTTCCGTATATGATCAAGATTACCGTCATCCTCACCGAGATCAAATGTTAAGAAAAAATTTTTAACTGCAGTTTCAGGGTGCCGCAGTATACTTAAATTTTCTTTCCCTGATGGCACAGTTCCGGATGTGCTGTTGATACTTGCTCCCCTGGATATAAGATAAACTGCAAGATCAGGATTTTTAATGAAAACTGCGTATCGCAGAGGGGTTACTCCAAAACTGTTCGCAGCGCTGATTTCTGCTCCCCAGAAAATCAATCTATTAATTTCTTCTGCATCCTGATTGATAACTGCATAGTGAAGACGGGTGTTCCGGAGCACATCCCTTTCTTTCACCCAACCGGGAGTGCAGGAGGATATCATGATTACAGAAAACAGCAATCCAGCTATTAAAAAAAATTTCACAGCATAATCCATATTTAAAATATAAAACTGCATTAAAAAATAACTGAAAAATTTCATCAGTTTAACTGACAGCGAAAACCGGATCAGAGAAATTACAGGTGATGAATAAAATATTTCTCAATGATTCCCCCTTTATTTAAAATTATTTTTCAATTCCTGCAATAACAATTTCAGACTGTTTTAATAAAGATTTCATTAAATCTTTCAGCGTCATATTTTCATCGGAAATGAATTTTAATACATGGAACACAAGAAGACTATACAATGTCTGTACAGCTGATTCAATATTTATTTTCATATTTATACAACCGTCCTGTTTAAGCAGTTTCATTAATTCCATAAACTGGCTTGTATAAATTTCATCTACCTTCCATATATTCTGTATTATTACAGGATCGTGCGAAAATCCATTGCCTATGAATTCGCGCCAGATTGTTTTATTGTATACTGAAAAACTTTTTATATAAATATAAAAAAAACTATTTATAGTAGAAAGCAGATCAGAAGACCTGTTTTTTAATGCATTTTTAAAATCTGCTTCAAAATCATTTGACCGGTCACCAATAATTGAAAGAAGCAGATCGCTTTTTGATTTGTAATAATTATAAAGCGTACCTACACCGATATATGACATATCTGCTATATCCTCCATCGATGTTTTTGAAAATCCTTTTGTCCCGAAAAGGGCAATTGCAGAATCCTGTATTCTGTCTTTTGTTTCCTTTTTTTTCTTTTCCCGGATGCCTGGCACTTGATTTTCCTTTAAAAAGATTATTTGTTTTTACACAACGCGCATGCTTTATTGCCGCAACGCGTGCAGACAAAAAAATTAATTTCAACAGCAGCAGCAAGAAAGAACAGCCAGAAAATTCCAAGCAGAATTTTGTTATCCCAAAGCCATAATTGCGGAAACGATATCAGAATAAGCATGGGAATAAAGACTGCAATATAGTCAGCCATTGTGTATTCGCTTTGCGTTCGATCAGGAATATATTTTGTAATATTCCCTACAAATACATGCCCGCATGAATCCAGACGGCACGGACATTTTGAACAGAAGGCATACCCTATTATAAATGGTGATGCTGCCAGTACACAGGTATATACCAAACCGTAAACCAGCGATTGAGAAATAACTGCATACAAGCAGATTATAAAAGCAGAAATTATTAACATTATACTGATAAATCCGTGAATTCTATCTTTCATATTTCCTCCTTAAATTTATGAATATAATTCATAAATGAATTATATTCATAAATTGTCAAGCGGAAAATATAGATATAAAAAAATGATGCCTTACGTTTATGCAAGGCATCATCTGAATAAAATTTTATATATATTAAAACATATATCAAAAAAATTATTTCACAAACTTGTCATTAACCCAGTTTCCCTTTTGTAAAACTTTTCCGTTTTTATCAGTCAGAATCCCCTGTCCGTCTTTTTTATCATGCTTAAACTGACCTTCGTATTTCTGGCCTGAAGGCATTGTTAAAACACCATGACCTTCCTTTTTATCATCTTTATATTGGCCTGCATATTTCTGCCCTGTAGGCCATGTGTATGTTCCCTCGCCATTGTATTTTCCGCCTTTAAAATCACCTGTATAAACCTGTCCGGATGGAAGAGTTAATGTTCCCTTTCCTTCTTTTTTATCATCAACATAAGATCCTGTATATTTCTGATTATTCGGCCATGTATATGTTCCATGTCCATGATGCTTTCCAGCTTTAAACTGGCCGTCGTATTTCTGTCCATTTGCAAGAGTAAGAACTCCCTGGCCTTCATATTTCCCGTTTTTCCATTGTCCTGTGTATGTCTGTCCTGAAGCCCATGTAAATGTTCCTGTACCGTTTTTGCAGTCACCTGAAATGCAGGAAGTTTTTTTCTGTGAATATGCGACAAAGACAGGAAGCATAAGAATTACTAATGACAAAGCAAATACTTTTTTCATAATTCTCTCCATTGGTTGATTATATAAAAAACTTATTATTTATAATATAAAAAAAATCAATAGAAGTCAATTGAAATTACCACATTCTTTTTTTTGAATTCTTTTTAACTGTATTTACATATCTGTGCCAATAATCCTCAATTCCGCAGGCTACACTTCCATTTCCGCCCATCTCGCATTTTGTTGACTTGCCTCCGCACGCAATGCTTCCATCTCCGCCGGTTTTACAATCTGCTGCAAGACCTCCACAAGCTACACTTCCATTTCCGCCCATCTCACATTTTGTTGATTTGCCTCCGCAGGCAACACTTCCGTCTCCGCCTTTTATACAATCTGCTGCAAGACCTCCACAAGCTACACTTCCATTTCCGCCCATCTCGCATTTTGTTGACTTGCCTCCGCACGCAATGCTTCCATCTCCGCCGGTTTTACAATCTGCTGCAAGACCTCCACAAGCTACACTTCCATTTCCGCCCATCTCACATTTTGTTGATTTGCCTCCGCAGGCAACACTTCCGTCTCCGCCTTTTATACAATCTGCTGCAAGACCTCCACAAGCTACACTTCCATTTCCGCCCATCTCGCATTTTGTTGACTTGCCTCCGCACGCAATGCTTCCATCTCCGCCGGTTTTACAATCTGCTGCAAGACCTCCACAAGCTACACTTCCATTTCCGCCCATCTCACATTTTGATGATTTGCCTCCGCAGGCAACACTTCCATCTCCGCCAGTTTTACAGATTGATGATTCTCCGCTACAGGCTACACTTCCATTTCCGCCCATAATACAATCAAAAGCTGATTCAGCATTAGCAATGTTCATTCTGAATTGATTATCATTTAATAAAATATTAAAAACAAATGCATAAGAACTAAAAACAGAAATCATTACTAATAAAATTTTTTTCATCAATTACCTCTACATTTATTTATTTTGCTTTATAAATTCCATTACTACTTTATTAAATTCATCCGGATTATCCATATTGGCACAATGCCCTGCATTTTTAATAAGATAATAACTGCTTTTCGGATCAGATTCATGCCATTTCCTGCTTACCTGCTGAGCCAACTCTATATCCTTATCTCCGCATAAAATCAATAGAGGATATTCATGCTTAACATGATCTCTTTGTTTTATGACATCCCCTAACCCGGACATTGCCATAAAAGATTTTCTTGTGAAATGCCCGGCCATCTCGTAAAACCGCGCCTGTTCCTCCGGGCGGTAAACTGAAACAGAAGAAACATGTTTCCGGAATGAATTCATTGAAACCAAAGCTTTAAATATCCATTTAATGTTTTCAAAGCGCTGTGCTTTTGCTATATCCCTGTTGTCTGCATTTATATTGTATCCGCCTAAAAGTGTCATAGATAATACTTTCTTCGGATATTTTAAGGCATAATACTGGGCTATCAGAGCGCCCATTGAAACTCCAGCAAAATGAGCTTTATCCTTGCCTTCCAGTTTCATAATTGCATCAATATGTTCTATTGAAAAATCAATTTTTTCTTTTGCCTTATTTACCTCTGATAACCCATGCCCGAGCATGTCAATGGTTATGATTCGATAATTCTTTGAGAAAAAATCTATCTGCTTATCAAAGCACCCGTGATCAGCAAAAGCCGGATGCAGAAACACCATCAATTCTTTTGATGCGTTTCCAGAAACATAATAATGGATTGAATAACCATTCTGCTTTAATTCTTTATGCTCAATTGGACTTTTAATTTTAACAGGGTTAGCTTCTTTTGTTTTCATTTTATTTATCTCATTTTCAAAATTATATACATCTATTTCCATTATAATAATCACTCCGGATATAAACGCGATAATGACTGACAATATTATCAATAATTTATTTTTCATAATTTTTTCAACAATCCTCTTTAATATATTTAGTCATAATAATTTTAATTACTGGTAAAATTATTTCAACAACAAATTATAAGAACCTTAATTTACAGAAAAATGCATGTACTGATTTATTACTTTTTCTGCCATTTTCCTATTGACTTATTATATTTATCCTAATAATAATTCTTTACATTTAAAATCCGAAGCTTTCATCAAAAGGACATCTTTTATAAAAATGATATACTCATGATATGTAAAAGAATAATACCATATATCAACAAAATTCAGATTCTTATTCTCTGCATTTTAGCTGTCAGTTTTATATTTATCGGATATAAATATTATCAGTACGAAGCTGAATATATACAGAATGATAAATATGAGGATTTATCCGGAATTGTAAAAGTTAAAATAGAAACCATTCTGGATTGGAGAAAAAACAGGCTTGCTGACGCCCGCAGAGTATCACAGGGACCGCTTGTTAGAATGGAAATAGCCCGCCTGCTGCAAAATCCTGCTGATATCGGATCAAAAACTGCACTTAAAACACAATTGAAAATCAACCGTAAAGACAACCTTTATGAAGATGCACTTTTTGCTGATATAAAAGGCAATATTCTGCTTTCGGATAATATTGAACCTGTCGCTTTAAATCAATCATTAAAGAATGCAATTGAAATTGCGATAAAAAACCGCAAGGAAACATTAAGTGAAATTTATAAATCTTCAAAGGGATCAATATATATAGATGCTGTTGCACCAATACAAGATGACTCTGGACAGGTGATTGCATTTATAGTTTTACGTACAAACACATCAGAATTTCTGTATCCCTTTATCCAGTCTTGGCCAACTCATAGCGATTCTGCTGAATCATTTATATTATGCCGTGATGGTGATTCAGTTTTATTTTTAAATGAACTCAGGCACAGATCCGGTACAGCACTTACTCTGCGCTTCCCGCTTACAAAAACAGAACTGCCTGCAGTCCAGGCTGTTCTCGGAAAAACCGGAAGATTCCGCAGCATCGATTACCGCGGTAAAGATGTACTTGCAATTCTGGAGCATATACCTCAAACCAGCTGGCATATTCTTTCCAAGGTGGATGCGGATGAAATACTCGCAGAACTTTCATTTCGCGCACGTGCAGTATTTATCATAGTATTTCTTCTTAATCTTATTATTGCCGGAGCAGCCTTTGTTATATATAAAAAAAGAGCAGAGGCTGAAAGCAGAAAACGGGAAGAAATTTTACAAAAATCCCTCAGTGAAAAAGAAACTCTGATACGCGAACTGTATCATCGGACTAAAAACACAATGATGGTAATTGTATCAATCATGGGGCTTAATGCGGCTAAATATCCCGAGAATGCAAGACTGCAGGAATTTGTAAATGAAACAGTGCTGAGGATTCAGGCAATTTCGGTTGTACATCAGATGCTTTATAGATCCAATGATTTGTCGAAGATATCAATAGAAAAATATATAATTGAGCTCAGCACGCTGATATTGAAAAGTTTCGGATCACTGAGTGAAAATATAAAGCTGGAAATAAAAATTGACAAGCAGCAGTTTTTTGTACTTGATACTGCTATTCCTCTGGGGATAATATTAAACGAATTGATGACTAATTCAATAAAATATGCATTTCCGGATAACAGACCGGGTAAAATCAGCATCTCTCTAAACAGAAGCGAAGAGAATAAAATCATTTTCTGCTATTGTGATGACGGTATTGGCGTTACACAGGATTTTGATTTCCATAAAAATGCAAGCCTTGGCCTGCAGCTGATATTTAATATAGGTGAACAGCAGATGCAGGGCATTGTAAGTTTTGAAAACAAAAACGGAATATCATTCAGTATAGAATTCCCTGATAATATTTACAAGGAAAGGGTTTGATATGAAAACATCTGTACGAATATTACTTGTTGAAGATGAAATAATTTCAGCTATGTTTTTAAAAATGGAACTTGAAAAAGAGGGATTTGTAGTGTGCAGACATGTCACCACAGGCGAGAATGCAGTAACGAGCGCAGAATCTGACAAGCCGGATGTAATTTTAATGGATATTTTTCTGGCCGGAAAATTAAACGGAATTGATGCAGCACAGGAAATAAAAGAAAAATCTGACATTCCAATAATTATTTTTTTAACCGGATTTGAAGATGAAAAATTGAAGGAGACAGCGCTTAAGCTCGATCCGCTCGCTTACATTATAAAACCTGTTGTTTTATCTGAACTGAAGTCAATTATCAATTCAAAATTTTTATGAAATTTTGTTTTTGATCATGCTGAAAATGACTGCAATGCTTCATCTTCGCTCTCATATATATCTATCAATGAAGATAATTCAATTACTTCTGCTATTCTTTTAACAGTATTTCTCAGGCAACAGAGTTTTATTACTTTATTCTTTTTATTTAATGTATTTTTAGCATTTGCAATAATCCTAATGCCGTTACTCGACATGGTATTTACTTCTTCAAAATTCAATAAAAAGTTGGATTCAAGCTTTTTATTGATTATTTCATTAAGCTCTTCTTCAGCTATCCTTGAAATTGTGGAATCCAGCTTACCGCTTAAATACACAATAACAATATCGCCTATTTCTTTTGTTTTAATATTCATTTATGTTCACTTTTGTTTAATTTATATATTTTTTTTTGTACTAATAATAGACAGTATTAAACAGTCAATTACTTTTTCTTTTATTATGATAATAAAATTAATTATTTTAACCACATAGATCAATAATTGAAATTATTACAAAAATGTTATTATGAAAAAAACGCTCTGTTCTTTATTACAATTTCAATTCACGCTTTTTCCATAATAGATAAATTGCAGGATACACAAGCAGTTCCATAATAAAAGATGTGAAGAGTCCGCCAACCATTGGTGCAGCAATCCTCTTCATCACATCCGCACCAGTACCCATTGACCACATGATAGGCATGAGTCCCATTGAAGCAGCCATTACAGTCATGATTTTCGGGCGGATTCTTTTCACTGCACCGTGAATTATTGCTTCTTTCAGTTCAAACATATTATTCAGCATGCCTTTCTTTTTAGCATCATCGTAGGATAGATCGAGGAAAAGCAGCATGAATACGCCTGTTTCAGCATCAAGTCCCATTAGAGCGATCATGCCCACCCATACAGCAATTGAAGTATTATAACCGAGGATATATAAAAGCCAGACAGCGCCCACAGCAGAAAACGGAACTGCAAGCATAACAACACCAGCCTTAAATGCAGATTTTGTATTCATAAACAAAAGAACAAAAATTAAAAGTATAGTTAGAGGCAGAACAATTTTAAGCCGCTCCCTTACACGCTCCATGTTCTCATACTGCCCGCTCCATACAAGATTGTATCCGACAGGAAGCTTAATATGATTTTTGACAATTTTTTTTGCATCTTCAACGTATGAGCCCACATCACGGTCAGCAATATCAACATAAACATACCCTGCCAGTTTTCCGTTTTCATCACGGATCATTGCAGGACCGTTTGCAAGTTTAATAGAAGCCAGTTCACGAAGAGGAACCTGCACGCCTTTTCTTGTTGTAACAAGAACTCGCTCAAGCTGATCAACTTCAACCCGCAAATCCCTCGGGTATCGCACGCTGATTGAGTAACGTTCCCTGCCCTCTATAGTTGTTGAAACAGTATCTCCGCCTATTGCGCTCATTACAACAGACTGAAAATCATCAATGGAAAATCCGTACCGCGCAAGAGTTTCCCTTCTCGGCGTAATGTCCACGTAATATCCGCCGCTGACCCTTTCTGAAAAAACAGAGCGCGTTCCTTTAACATCTTTCAGAATAGTTTCGATTTCACCGCCAACACGCTGTATCTCCTCCAGATCTGAACCGAAAATTTTAATTCCAACAGGTGTACGCACGCCTGTTGTAAGCATATCAATACGCCCCTTGATAGGCATAGTCCAGGCATTGCTGTTTCCTGGAATCTGAAGTTTTTCATCCATTAAAGCTATAAGTTCATCATAGGAAATTTTATCAGGCCACACATGACGGAAAAGCCACTTGAGAGGTGCTGGAGCCCATGACGAATACCAGCGCTTCTTATCGCGCCACTGAGCCTGAGGCTTTAAAGTTATTGTAGTTTCCATCATGGAAAACGGTGCAGGGTCTGTTGATGTATCAGCACGGCCTGCCTTTCCGAACACAGACTGAACTTCAGGAAAAGATGCCAGCACCCTGTCCTGAACCAATAGCAGATTTCTTGCTTCAGTTACTGAAATTCCCGGTAAAGTTGTAGGCATATAAAGAACTGTGCCTTCGTTTAGAGGAGGCATGAATTCAGAACCGAGTTTCATATAAACAGGTATCGTCAGAAGAACAATAATCACAGCACCGCTTATAACTTTTCTGGGATTATCAAGAACCCGCCTGCATGGGCCTTCATATAATCTGAAAAGAACTCTGCTCACAGGGTGACGCTCTTCCTGATAATATGTTCCGACAAACGCAGTGTTTAATATACGGGATAGCCAAAGCGGCTTGATTTTAAATGGATCAACACGGCTGAACAGCATGCGTATCGCAGGATCAAGCGTTACAGCAAGGAGTGCAGCAAGAGCTATGGTAAGTGTTTTTGTCCAGGCAAGCGGAGTGAAGAGCCTCCCCTCCTGATCTACAAGTGTGAATACAGGAAGGAATGCAACTGCAATTACAAGCAGAGAAAAAAATACAGATGGCCCCACTTCCATGAGCGCTTCAAGACGTACAGAATGAAAATCCCCCTTGCGCCCGTCCTCAATCCAGTGCTCGATTTTTTTATACGCGTTTTCAACCTCAACTATTGCACCATCAACCAGAACTCCTATTGATATGGCAATTCCGGCTAAACTCATAATGTTCGAAGATATGCCGAAAAAATACATTGGAATAAAAGCGAGCGCAACAGAAATGGGAATTGTCATAATCGGAACAAGCGCTGAAGGAAAATGCCACAGGAAAAAAAGTATTACAATGCTCACAATAATCATCTCAATGAAAAGATCTTCTTTCAGATTATCAATGGATTTATTTATAAGCTCAGATCTGTCATATACTGCTTTTATTTCCACACCTTCAGGTAGGGATGATTTCAGATCTTCAATTTTTTCTTTAACGCGTTTAATAACATTAAGAGCGTTCTCGCCGTGCCTCATAACAACAATGCCGCCAACAACATCGCCCTGACCGTTATATTCTGCAAGCCCTCTTCGTATCTGCGGACCGAGAGTAATTGTTGCAACATTTTCAAGAAATACAGGTGTTCCTTCGTTTTCTTTAACAACAATTTTACCGAGATCGCCCGTGCTTTTAACATAGCCTTTGGCCCTGACCATGTATTCCCTTCCGGACCACTCAATCAGTCTTCCTCCGGTTTCATTATTGTTTTTCTTTATGGCATCTGTAATATCCATTACAGAGAGCTTGTAGCTCTGGAGTTTGTTCGGATCAATAATCACCTGGTACTGCTTTTCATATCCGCCTATTCCTGCAACTTCAGAAACACCCGGTACGCTCTGCAATGCATACTTTAAATTCCAGTCCTGAAACGAGCGCAGGCTCGCAAGATTATGCTTTCCATTTTTATCGATAAGCGCGTACTGGTACACCCATCCTACACCGGATGCATCAGGACCCATTTCTGTTTTAACGCCTGCAGGCAGGCTTCCCTGAATCTTGGAGAGATATTCAATTACACGGCTGCGCGCCCAGTAGATGTCAGTGCCGTCATTGAAAATTACATACACATACGAAAATCCGAAATCACTGTACCCGCGTATCGCCTTGACCTTCGGAGCTCCGAGCAGCGATGAAATTATCGGATATGTGACCTGATCCTCTATTATGTCCGGGCTTCTGTCCCATTTTGTATATATGATTACCTGCGTATCAGACAGATCAGGAATTGCATCGAGAGGAATATTATACATTGCAAAAAGTCCGTAAGCAACCGCAGCAAATGTGAGCAGAATCACCAGCAGTTTGTTGTGCGCGGAGAATGATATTATTTTTCTTATCATGAGATACTTACTCTAATTAATTGAAAATTTATATTGATAGGATAAGTGTAAGAACAGGGGATAAGGTTATAGAAGAGATTAGGGATATTTTTATTTTTCATATAGTTATAATATCATGTATCTCTTTTTTTATATCTTTTATCCCCATTATCTCATCCATCTCCTAAATCCCCTCATTCTTACACATATTTTATTTAAATTAGTGCTTGTGCCCTTCGCCCGCTTCTTTCAATGCAGCTTTCAATGACGACTCCGAATCCACAAGAAAATTCGCTGAAGTCACAACACGTTCAAATTCCTTTATGCCGGATATTACCTCGTAGTATCCGTCTGTTGAGCGTACACCCACTTTAATTTCATAAGGCACGATCAGATCGCCTCTGCCTTCAATGAAAACATAATCCCTTACTCCTGTTCTCATAACAGCTTTTTCCGGAACAGTAAGTTTCACTCCAACAGAATAAGTCAGCTTCGCATCACCATACATGTTCGGCTTTAAAACAACATCCTTATTGGGAATTTCAATACGCGCTTTCATTGTACGGGTTTCCTGGCTGAGGAAAGGATTAAGAAAACTGATTTTTCCCTTAAAGAGCTTGCCTGCCCAGTATGAGAGTGTTACTTCTACTGTCATGCCAACCTTCACATAAGGGAGGTCTGTTTCATATATATCAATTTCCCCCCACACTCTTGAAAGATCAACTATTACCATCAGGGCATCGTTCATTGCAATCTTCTGGCCCTGGAGCACCATCTTTTCGCTTACATACCCGGATGAAGGCGCAACCAGAGTCACGGCTCTTTCAATCATGCCTGTGGTTTTTATTTTTTCTATCTGCGCGTGCGATATGTCAAGAAGCCTGAGCCTTTCAGCCGCGGCTTTTTCTATTTCTCCTATACTTGCAGCCATGCCGGGATCATTCGAAAATTTTTCCTTAGATTTGATTGCTGATAAATATTCCTGCTGAGCTGAAAGAATTTCCGGGCTGTATATTGACATTAGCGGACTGCCTTTGGATACAAACTGCCCTGTCTGGTTTACGTAAAGTTTTTCAACCCAGCCGTTCACCTTTGTAGTAACCTTATGCATGCGTGTTTCATCAGGAACAATCCTCACTGAAGTGCGTATTTCCCTGCTGATATTTCTCATTTCAACATCACCGAATGATATGCCGATGAGTTCCCGTTTTTCTTTTGATATTGAAACCGGAGCAAGCCCGACAGGAGAATTTTCATCCCCGTCTTTCACTTCAAAGGGAACCATTTCCATTCCCATGGAATCTTTCCCCGGCCTGTCGCTTGTTTCATTGGGATTCATCGATGACCTGTAAATGGTTCTTTTAGCTTTTTTCACTGAGGCCTTATCATCTTTTTTTAATGGAACAAGTTTCATTCCGCAGATCGGGCAGTCGCCTGGTTTGTCCTGTACTATCTGGGGATGCATGGGGCAGGTATAAAGCTGCTTCTGCTCATCCTTGTGATCGTGGCCGATCGGAATATATTTTGCGGCAAAATAACCGCCGACACTTACAATCAGAAGCGCAATCAGCAGTCCTTTTATTTTTGTCCCCATGAAACCACCTCTACACCCATCAGAGCGTTCAATTCAGAAAATGAAATATAGTATTCCTTAACAGCCATTACGAGTTCTTTTTTATAACGCAGAAGCATCCTCACGTTATCGATTACAGGCATGATCTCAACCGCGCTTGAGCGGTACCTGGCAAGATTTGTTTCAAGAGCAAGCTTTGTCTGAGGTATCAGCTTATCCTGATACAGGCGGAACAGGTCGCGCCATCTTGAAAGCTGACTAAGCTGAATTTCCGTACGCGCATTAATATCATTCAGCTTGTCCTGATACAGATTTTTCTGCGATGCAAATTTTTTTTTTGATTCTTCAATCATAGGTATATTTTTTTTCCAGAACCAGACAGGAATTGAAAAGGTAACCATACCGGTAAGCATATCATCCCTTTTCATTACAGGGGTACTGTCCCTCTGCATGTATGAAAGCCCGAGTTCCATATTCGGAATATATTCCATTTTTTTCTGAGTTATTTCAATTCTGCTTATTTCAGTATCTATTAAAAGCATCTTCAATTCCGGATTTGAATTCAGTATTTCCTTTTGAACAGCATCAGCAGACAACTCCCTGAAATCCGGTTCAGGAAGGTCATAAATATTCACATCAACTTTGCGGCCTATAAAATAATTAATCTTCAGCTCGGTTTCTCTCTGTTTCTGTTTAAGATTTATTATTTCCTCATCTATCATATTTGATTCTATTTTAGATTTTATTACATTGGAAATGCTTCCCATTCCGGATTTAGCTGCTGCAACTTCACTGTCTATAACAAGATTGATCTGCTGCTTGATTTCATCCAGAATTTTTATCGATGACCTCAGATACACCAGCTCATATATGTTCATCCTCACCTGATGAGCGGTCATAACCTTTTCCGCTTTAATTTTATTTCTGGATTTGGCATATTCTTTTACTGCAATGGTTTCTTTATATCCGAGCTTCCCAAATGGAATCATCTGGGTAATGCCGATTTCCTTTGAAGTCATGTCTTCAGAAGTAAAAGAAAACGTGGATAGAGGAACATTATTGAAACCCAGTTTTAACTTTGGATCATCAATAGCTGTGCTTTGAGGTATACGTTTTTTAATCATTTCAGATTCAGCTTCCATGGCCTTAATGCGCTGATTTTCTGATATGGTTATATATTGCAATTCAACAATAGAATTAATCTCACTGTAAACAGCGTTTTGAGTTAAAAAAAATATTATCAAAATAAATATTCTCATTGAACCTCATTTACAGGATTAGTCTGAAAACAGGTGATCTGGAAATTTGATAAATATATTCCAGATCACTTTTAAAAATTATTACTAATGATTATGCTTGGAATGGCCTTCAGTTTTTTTTGCCGGAACTTTGCCTTTTTCATTTGCCGGAGTTTTTTCAAGAGTTACGCCGCTATCCTTTAATATCTTCATATATTTTCTCGGATTTTTATTGAACTCAGCCGGGCAGCCGTCACAGCAGAAATATATGCGGTTCCCCTGGTAATCTGTAAAAATATTTTTATTTATCGGATCACCCATAACCGGGCAAACAGTCTGCGGTTTGGCATTTGCGCTTTGAACATCTGAAAAAACAAATGCTGAACTGATTGCAAGAACAGCTAAAACAGAAATAAAAAATTTCATATCAACACCTCAATTTATAAATTTTATTTTAATTATCAATAAAATATTTACCGCTACTAAAAACCGGTAATTACTACCAATTAGATCGATTTAGTATTATATTATCAATTAGTCAAGTTTATTTTAAAATGTTACACAAATATTTCGTGAAGTCAATTAAAAATAGTTATATAAGATCGAAGCAGAATGCATCTTCTGCCACAGCAGAATTGCTGAATATTATTATCTCTGCAATTACTATTTAACCAGCCATTCTTTGGTTAAAATTTTAAATATCCTCTCTGCCTGTTCAGCAGTATTTTCGAGTGACCCTGAATTATCAATCAGCATTGTCGCTTTCTTTTTCTTTTCCTCAATACTTAACTGAGCTGCAACGTTTTTAGCTGCAGTTCTACGGTCAATCCCATCACGTTTCATCAGTCTTTCCATCTGTATTTCAACAGGTGTATATACAACAATACTTTTGTTAAACAGCTTGTCCCATCCGGCTTCGAACAGCAGAGGTACGTCTATGATTACAGGCATGCTGTTATCATTTATCCGGTAATTATCAAGAAGCTGAAAAACCCTGTTGCTGATATAAGGATGTAAAATGCCATCGAGCTGCTTTCGTTTTTCAATATTATGGATTATTATGTTTCTAAGGGATTCACGGTTAAGCGTTCCATCCGGCTTAACAACTTCATTTCCAAAAGCCTGTTTCACTTCTTCCAATCCCGGATGACCGGGTTCAACCACCTCTCTTGCAATAACATCCGTGTCAATTATATGCCCGCCGAGATTTTTAAATATTCCAGCAACAAAAGATTTCCCGGTAGCTATACTGCCGGTAAGAGCCGGACATTTCTTTGCATAATTTATTGTTTCCTGGTTCATAGTGCCTTATTAGATTAAAAAAATATTTTTAACAAAATTTCTAATAATAAAAAAAATAAATTTTTTATTATTAGAAAAGATTTTTCATCTGTAATTCGTCATCAGCAGTGACTATTACAGAATTTTTTTGCAACCTTTCGACTTTACCAGCACCTTTGTATTTCTTTTTCAGGGAAATTATCAATAATTATAAGCGGATAGAATGCAGCTGCAGTACTATTTTTTTTAAACTGAGTCTGCGTCTGACTCGCTTTATTTCTTTTTTTTATATTTTTTTTCATAATAATATAATTTTAAAAAGAAGAAGCAGAATAATCTTAAAATTCTCAATGAATAATCAGGATTATTTCCAAACTCCTATAATTAACCCCATTATTGAAAATGTAACAAAAATATAGCCTCCATTAATAAAAAACAGCTTTATTGATTTTCTTTCAAAGAGATAAATTACACCGAGAAAAGCTGTAACGAAAAACAACCCTGTCATAGCACCTGAAATTAAACCCAATACCAAACCTGATTTAGGACCTAAAAAAAACGCCAGGTTAAATGCTGAAATAAAGGTCAGTATAAAAGAACCTCCAAAAATAATTGCAGGATTACTTTTTTTTATTTCCTCATCTGATAATGCTATCTCCTTCTGCCATGCTTTCCCGAATAAAGGCCCATACCATAAGCCTCCAATAAGAAAAGCTGATAGCGCGGCAACTAAAACTGCCAGGTAATTTATATTCATAATAATCTCATTTAGATTCATGGTAATTCTCCTTTTATTTTTGATATAATTAAAATATATATTTTTTTAAACCATTTCTATTTTTTTTCATTCTTTATGCAAATCCTTGGAAAAAACTTTCCTGTTCTTTCCCTGTATTCAATATATTCCCGGCCAAACTTTTCTATTAATTCATTTTCTTCCTTTTTTGTCCTGATTATTCCTATGACTATAAAAGAGAAAACTGCAAGAAGTAAAAATATCCAGCTTTCAGTAATTAAAAATAAACTAAAATAAAAGATAGTCCCAAGTGTATATAATGGATGTCTTATATATTTATATATTCCGGATGTAACAAGCTCATGTTCTTTTCTCGTGTCTACAGTATCTGTAATATTTTTCCCAAGAGATTTAAACATCCACAATACCAATGGCGAAATTATTAAAGCAAGCCCCACGCCGCTGTATCTTAAACAAACCGGCAAATTTAATCTTGACCATTTTACTAATTCAGGATAAATAATATATGAAAGCAAAAAGAATAGAATAAATATGCCGAAAACAGATCTTGCGACAAGAATAACAATTCCTTCTTTTTTCCTATTTAGTTTATCCCCTGCTTTATTGGCTCGTCGGCGGAATACAGCTGAAGCAGAAAAAACTCCTATAACAAAAACAGTAAAAAAAATTCTTAGTATAATTTCATCCATAACACACCTCCATATTTTTTCTAAAGATTTTCTCCAGTCTTTTATGATGATATTTTAGAATTTATTTTTTCTGATTCTATGCAGGAATGTCCATTATGCAAGTAAAAAGTTATATAGAACACCCTGATATACAGGAGGCATGCAGCAGTTTTCATGAAACCATACAAGAAAAATTGCTGACTTTTTGTTTACAATCAGGAAATGATAATTAAATTTTTTGTCTTTTAAAAAATATTCCTGCCAAAATGCCAATAACTATTAAAGCCAGCCAATTGAAAGATATAGCAGCAACTTCAAAACGATAATTTCTATCAAGTCCATACATGATAGAATAGAATATGAATGAAATTACTGTACCGATTGATGGAATAATCAAAATCCATCTGATTGCATGTTCAATCCGGTTCCGCATTGGGAAAACAGGAGCCATAAAAAGTAATGATAGGCTCATCATAAAAAAACCTAACTCTTCCAGAGCAATAAATATGCCATGCCCATTATATTGTGAAAGCAGTGCTATTCCTTCAGTTTCCCCTTTCATAAAACTTATTGGAATTACTGCAAATTGAATAAAATAGTTAGATAATAATATTACAGAAGCTATTATTGAGAAAGAAATACCTATAAAGCTATATATTTTTTTCTCAGCAGAAGCTATATAATGAATAGAGATCATAAATATCAAATATATAAGCAGCTGGATAATGGCGCAGTACATCCAGTAATAATCTCTCGGATAATAAATAAGACTATCTGAAAATGGATACTCCATGCAATTGCCAGGACAATAGGGTCCAGACGGCGGTATTGCAGTCATTGCAAAGCCGAATGTGATTATAGTTATAACCGATAATAGAACAGACGAATAATATCCTATTCTTATCACATTGTTATCACTTTCTGTTTTCATAATAAGAAATCCTTATCTGCTTTTTTATTACGATTAGATATTTATATAGGAAAAAAATTAAGCATCATGCTGATAATAAAACATACTTAAACTTTTAACAAGTTAAAATCAACTATATTTCTTGACAACATGTCTAAATGTTTATTAAATTTTGAAGCGCGTAGGGCAGAATGGAAGGATCAGCAAAAATGCTTTTTAAAATCAGTTCTCAATCAAGCCCCCATCTCCTGGGAAACTGGTATCTGTTCATTTTGAATGTTTCCTCCTGGTACTTTATAACATCTGCATTCTGACCTAAATATTTCTTTCTGGCTTCATCAATTTTTTTTTCGCGTTCTTCACCGGTATAATCCGACATTATCCGGCTTTTTTCACTATTGTATTTTTTACCGTTTTCCCAGGCTGCATCCTGCTGGGCATCTACTGTTTCCATTTCTTTTATTACATCATCCTTCAGGCCTATAGATTTCCGGAAATCCCTCAGGAACACGGTTCTATCATTTGATTCCATTTTATCCAGATTGAGCTGAACAGATTTTAAATTTAAAAAATCACTCATCACTTCATAATTCCGGACCATGATCTGATTGTCAGTTTTGCCTGCGGCTTTATCATTCTCATCTGAATAAATATTTTTGGTTTGTTTTGTATATACATTCATTTTTTCGGTTAGTGATGAAAAAATTTGCCTGTCAAGTTTCTCAAGCACTTCCGACATCTGCTCGCGCGCAATTTCATTACCCCAAATTTCATCGCATTCGGAACCGAATATCTCCCGCCTTTTTTCCAGCATCATTTCTCTTTTATCCTTTCGATCCATTGCATTGAGCCTGCTTCTGTTGTCTTTTAAATATTCATTATAAATTTCCAGTTTATCAAGCTTATTCATCAACTCTGCGGAGTATTCCGGAAATTCTGATTCTAAAATTATTTTTATTCTTTCTTTCCAGTCATTTCCATGTTTTTTTTTCAGGTGCCTGATCAGCCCTCCAAGTAATTTTATCTGATTTCTCTTAACCGATAATTTCCTGCCGTAACGTTCCTTCATTTCAAGTATTACAGATTCCATAACAGGATCATCTTCAATTATTTTTTTCAGATCCAGTTTTGCATCGAAAACATGTGAAAACATCCCCCAGAATTTAAATTTATTCAAAGTGCTGATGTCATCCATGTTTTGATCTGATGTATTTGCTGTATCTGTATTATTTGTATTTATGAATTTAATTAGCGAAGCCAATGCCATAACAGCAAAAACAGCAGCAATTACTAAAATCAGTTTTTTTCTACTTAACATTTTTTTGACCCTGAAATAAAATTAAATCAGCAAAGGCCTATTATGGCTTTTGCTGATTTATGTTGTATATTAAAAATCTAAAAAAGGTAAACTATGTTATTTATATGCATTAAGAGAAAGGAGTTTGGCCCATATTAAATCAGCTATAACTTTTCCTCCTGCATTGGTCGGGTGTATACCATCTGACTTAATATAAGAAGATTCTTTCCCTGCAAAAGAAGCACGTGGATCGATAAATGTAACTTCAGCCTGGGAAATTAGTGCTGCCTTAGCAAGTTCAACGTCAGCATACGCTACAGCTGCATTAAGTTTGGTTTTTCCATACATTAGAGTAGTCAATGTTCCAGCTTTAAGAGCATAGTATCCGGTATGAATGATATTATCAACCCCGTCATTGCCCATATCTGTCCATAGAGTTTCAACTGAATCCAATACTCCGTTAATATAGGCCTTGCATGCTGCTGATGGTGTTGTAGACGTTGTCTGGCAAGCCTGGCTCCAGTAAACATCCATTAAAATGTCATTTCCGCCTGCATCCATAAGTATAGTTTTAATAGTGGGACGTGCAGCTATTGCGGTATTGTATTGTTTGGTTATATATGAAATTGTATCACCGCTTTTTGAGTAGTCTTTATATGACTTTCCGGAAAGTGTCTGCAGATTATCATGAATAAATCCATCGAGATCGTATATGGAATCCCCGACTATAACAACATCAAATTCAGTTGCTGCAGGATTGTTCATATCTGCAATTCCGCATCCAATAGCAATAAAAGATGCTATAGCGATTAAACACACAAAAATAATTTTTTTCATTCTCCTTTTTCCTCCATATTTTATTATATAAATATTACAAAAAATATCCGCCTGTTTCCTATTAAAAAAACGTCCGGACGGTTTGTTGTATATTATTAATAGAATATTTTTTCGGAAAATGCATCCGGATTCATAAATAATGATAAAAAAAAATATAGGAATTTATAAATTTTGAATAATTATCTAATAAAAGAGAATAAAATGAATTAATATTGTTGTTTATTGGAGTTTATTAATAATTTTATATTACTGGATTCCGAAAACTATTGATTAATGCTCTGAACAGTTATTTATAAATTCGGAATTATTTGCGTTGTATTCTGGTATTAGTTCACTCTTGAAATAAAATTTTGATTAAATTTATATATAATGGAAACTATATACGGTAAAAGAGAAAAACTTCACCGTATTTAGTTTTTAAGTTTTAAACTTCTTTAATTTAATGCAGCTTTAATTTTTTCATTATTCATTAACAACTCAATATCAATTTTTACCCTTGCAACCATTAAATCAAATGCCTGATGCAGAATAAATACAGTGCCGAGTGAATCTTCAAATTTTTGAGTGTTTGATCCTAATAATCTCATGTTTTTATCATAAATTTCAATTTCAAATTTAAACGAATAGGATGCTACTCCAGTCATTAAGATATCAAGCTTTAATTGTTTTATCTTTACCATAATATATTTATCATAAGCAGCAGATTTCATTTTATTGAGAGCTTCATTACTGTCAGCTGATGGAACAGTAACAACGGTTTCTACTTTATATCCATTTTTCAATAATGCTTCTTTAAAAATCATTGATACATCATCACTAACCTGTTTCCCGCTTTTTGTATGTATGTTTATTACATTTCCAAAACCTCCGCGGGTTGTTGCAATTACTTTTGGATCATATTCTTTTGAGAGAATATATTCTCTTTGATCAAGTGCTGAAATACAAATAGCCGCGTTTCCTTTGGAATTAATTTCCGGATTTGCAAGATTAAGATGAATTTTATACGGTGATGCACAACTGGTTAGAATAATGAAAACAAAACCAAAAATTATAAATTTAATTGAATTCTTAAGCATGAATGGTTCTCCTTATTATTTTTTTCTTTTTATGAAAGACCGTAATAAAATAAAATATTTTTTTTGCAAGGCCTGCTCAATAAGAATCACAATGAAGCTACTCAGATGTTAAAAGCAACTATAATTCATAACTTTCAGTATGCAAATTGAAAATATTAATTAAATGAGAATTTATACTACATTCAATTTCCGCAGGAATTTCTGCAATTCTCATGGCAAGCTTTATTCAGATAATCGTTGTTTGCCTGAAAAGGTTTATTCCAGGATTTTCTGCATTTTTCACCGCATTCATCCAGGCATCTTTTTGTTCTACCTGTTTGTGCTTGAGAAGTTTGCCCCTGTTTTATTTTTTTCTCATTGTTAAATGAAGTGCAGGTTGCATTTTTATAAAGGGTACCTTTGTGCTCTTTAATGCATTGAAGTATAATTTCTTTTTCTGCGCCGTACAAATCCCTGCATACTACAGGCGAGTTAGTTGATTTTGAAAATATACAGGCTGCAGAATGCAGATTTGAATTATAAAAAAAAATTCCAGAAAGCATTAAGCTGATAATTAGACTATATTTTAACATCATTTGCCTATTCCTTGTTTGTATATAATTATTTTATAACTATTTCTTATCCCGCATTGCGCTCAGATCAATAAAATCAAGGCTTAGTTTCTTCAGTGTTCTTTTTTTCGGAATACCGTTTTTATCCCAGCCGCGAAGATTGTAGTATGCAGGGAGCATTTTATCAAGACGCACTATAGATTTTTTATTATTTATATCAAGCGGATCATCAGTGAATCTTTTTGCAAGTGTATCCTGGGCTTTGCCAATTCCCTCACGGAGATTAAAAATTTTCTCCATGGTATAACCGCGTGCACCAGCCAGCATGAATTTTCCGAAATCCATTTTCATTCCAGTAGCATAATTCAGCGCTTTTGTATGCGGAAGCATTGGAATGTGAAATTTGAGAAGCCACTTGGGCATTCTATAAACAAAACGAATAAGCGGCCACGAGTGCGTCATCACCTGAGTAATTATGTCTGAAACAAGTTTACTTCCCTGTGCCTTGAATGCAATACCAGGAACAAATGTCCATGATGTAAAAAGACAATTCCCCCCGGCGCTGATAACTGCAAGCAGATCCTGATCAAGTGCTGTCCATGATGGCTTTGACCTGTAATGAAACTGCTTTAAATTTACAGGGCCTGTAACCTCAAAATATACCATGTATCCGCCGTCGAGATGGCATGCCCCTCTTGATGCTGTAGCATAACCAAGTCCGTGGCCCACTGCAGCTCTTGGTTCGTACGCTGCAAGTTCAAGTCCCTTTGAATGAGGAGCAAATTCCATTCCGCCGTATTTTTCCGATAAAAATCTAACACCCTCAGCAAGATCTGCACCTATACCTTCTCTGCTGGCAATTTTTTTTAAAACATCAGAAATATTTTCCTTTTTGCCGAATTCTATACCGTTTTTCCAAATGCCCTTTTCATTTAATTCAGCAGCAAATCCCATAACAGTACCAGCTGAAATTGAATCAATTCCAAGATGATCAAGTTCAAGATTCCATCTGATGATAGCTTCCATATCATTTATAAGCATGTTAGAACCAAGCAGACATAGAATTTCGTACTCCGGACCTTTAACATCTTTTCCATCAATGTTAACAACACGGCCGCATCTGATAGGGCATGACTGGCATCCGTAGTTTTTTACGAGAAACTTATCCGCAAGATACTCTCCTCCGATCAAATGCGCATCTTCATAAGTGCCCCTTGTAAAATTCTTTGTCGGAAGAGCGTTTTTCATTGATAAAACTGTTAAAAATCCTGCAGTGCCAAGACGCGGAGCCTGGTCGCCTGTTGCAGGGTGATTCTGCAGCATCTTAATCCATTTTTTAATATGCTCTTTATATTTTACAGGATCATTCAGCTCAATTTTTTTTGTGCCTTTAGCAACCATTCCTTTAATGTTTTTTGAACCCATTACAGCACCCATGCCTGTTCTGCCGTGACATCGCTCCTGTGAAACAATTATTGAATACTTCACAAGATTTTCACCAGCCGGGCCAATTGCCATAGTGCCGTGTTCACCCATAGCCTCCTGGGCATCCCGGGTATTCATCCCCTTCATGCGGGCTGCATCTTTAATACTTACCTTGTCGTCATCAATTTCTATATAAACAAGCTTTGGGGATTTCCCTCGAATTATAATTCCGTCCCATCCAGCCTTCTTTAAAAATATTCCGAAATTACCGCCGCTGTTTGAATGCCCGATCGCTCCGGTGAGAGGACTTTTTGCTGATATATCATATCTGCTGGAACATGGTGCATTAGTTCCGGTTAGGGGTGATGTCATTACAATAAGAATATTTTCTTCAGACAATGGATCAGTTCCAGGCGCAAGCTCGTCATAGAGTATTTTCGTGCTTAAATATCTGCCTCCGAGAAAAAGTTCACGGTCTTTATCGCTAACTGCATATTCGCCGACAGATCCGATTGAGAGATTTATCTCAAGAATTTTGCCCATGTAGCCTTTGAATTTACTCATTGCTTTGCATCTCCAATTTTTTAAAAATTATAACGGCCGGGTTCTATACCGAGAATTTTATCCATATTTTTTATAGTATTAAAAACAACAAGCATTTCGCTCTCGGAATATTCCTTCATATTACTGAAAATTAATTTCAATGCATGATCTTCTATTTTTCTGACCATTTTTTTACCAGCTGCAGTTATTGTAACACGGACATTTCTTTTATCCAACTCAGTCCTTGCTCTTTTTACAAGAGTTCTTTTTTCAAGCTGATCCACCAGACGGGTTGCTGTAAAAACCTTGATTTTCATTTCTTCAGCTATATCGCTTATTCTCATACCATCAACGCGCTTTAACAGCTTCAATATATATATCAGATCGTATGAAAGATTAAACATCATTACCTCAACCTGCTCGAACTGATAGAATGTGCGGAGAAGGTGAAACAGAAGATTCTCAAGTTCATTATTTGAAATATTCCGTGCTGCAACTTTGTCTGTTTCTTTTGTTTTTTTCATAGTTTTTTATATTTCCTTTCATATATAATAATAAAAGTACAGCCTACTTTTACTCATTAGATGCAAATTGCAAGTATTTTATTGCAAATTGCAAATATTTCTTGATTTTTCTGCAACTATTATTTCTTGATTTTTCTGCAACTATGATTATATTGTCTTTTATAGCAATTTTAAGTATTAAGTAATACTTTGTCATTCCGGACGTAGTGCTTGGTCTTGTCCCCGCTTTTGGGGAAATCTATTAGAAGATGCATAGTTCATGGATTCCCGTCTTCAATGGAATGACAGGAAACGCATTATTTTATACGTTAACAGCTATAAAACAATTAAAGGAGATCAAGAATGACAGCAGTTTATCCTGCACCATGGAAATTAAAAGGAAGAGGATATATTTTCCTGTATAAATTCCCGCGCAGTTTTGAAACTAATCCGGCTTTTAAAAGCAATATCACTAGTGAGCCCTTCAGCGGTTTTGGAACTTTAATGCTTGTTGACTATGCAGAATCTGATGCTGGTCCTTACAGGGAACTTCTTTTTATTCCAGGTGAATTTACTTTTTTGCGGAAAAAATATTATTCTATAACAAAAATTTATGTTTCTTCAATGGAGAGCGTTGAAAACGGAAAAAAAAACTGGGGAATACCAAAAGAGCTCGCAGATTTTGAAATAATTCCGCTCGGCAGGAACAAAGAGCGCATTATTGTTAAAAAAGACGGCATTGCTTTTTTCGATGTTACTTTAAAAAAAAGGTATATTCCATTTAAAGTAAACACCAAATATATATCCAATGCAATAGTGCAGAAGCTTGAGGATGATACTATCTTTTTAACTGAATTCAATGGAACTGGAACAGCTAAATTAGCTTTATTAAAATCTATCAGGTGCGATGAAAAATACTTCCCGAAAATATGTTCTGTAAAACCTCTTGTGGTAACTGCAATTGATGATTTTAAAATTGAATTTCCTGAAGCAGAAAAGATAAGACTGATAAAATAAAAATACAAAATATTTGCTTTTATAAAAACAGCGAGGTCAATAATGAATCTTGAAAATAAAAAAATTGTTATAACAGGTGCGTCATCCGGCATTGGCAAAGCCATTCTTGACGAACTTAAAAAATTTAATGTTCAGATATTTGCAGGCGATCTTGAGCCGAACAAAATTAAAACTGCAAAAGGAAAAGTTTTTGCTGTAAAATGCGATGTAAGCAATCCGGAAAATATTGATATGCTGATTAAAAATGCAGTGAAAAAAATGGGAGCAGTTGATATATTTATAGCTAATGCAGGATTTGCTTATTTTGAACAGATAACAAAACCGGACTGGAATCATATAGATAAAATATATAAAGTAAATTTCATGTCGCCGGTATATACTGTGGAAAAAATGAAAGAGCTTAACCGCGGCAGGGAATACATGGTTGTAATAACAGCGTCCGCAATGGGAAAGCTTGCCCTCCCGGGATATGCGCTGTATTCCTCAACCAAAGCGGCACTCGATTCATTCGCTTCAGCATACAGGCTTGAGCAGGATGACAAGGGAATTATTTCGCTCGTATATCCTATTGCAACAAAAACAGAATTTTTCAAAGTCGCAGCCGGGAATTCAACTCCAGTGCCGTTCCCTGCACAGACACCGGAAACTGTTGCACGGGCTGCAGTAAAAGGAATATTAAAAAACAAGAAATCAGTTTATCCTTCAAAACTTTTCTTAAGCATGATGATTTTAAACAGATATATTCCTGTAATTCTGCCGATATATGTGTGGATAGAAAAAAATAAATTTTTCAAGTGGCTTAAAAGCAGGTAATATATGTTAGGATTATTCAGAAAAAAAACACCAGCTGCAGTAACCATCAAACTTTTTTCAGGCATACACCGCGAACTGAATATTGATTCTTATGATTTGGGTAAAGGTCTGATCATTCAGACATATAACGGAGTAAGGCTCAGGACTCTATTAAATGAAATTGGAATTAAAAACAAATCAGCCATTTCATATTTTCTTAACAGCAAACGTATCAGCATCGGAACAAGATTGAAGGATGGAGATGAAGTTTCATGTCTTAAACCTTCCGGAGGCGGCTGATATTTAAAAAAATTACTGATATTACTTAAATTACAAACAACAAAGCCGGCAATAAACCGGCTTTGTTATATATATTTTTTTCTCTTAAAATTTCTGGCCTTTTTTCCCTTTAATTACTTTCTTTCTGTCCAGAGGAATTCCTTCATATGCATGCTCCAGAACCATCATGAAATCATTAAAATCAAGCTCTTCCGGATTATAAAACTGGGATGCATCGCCGCCAGCAGTTTTGGCAATAAGAGGCAAAGCTTCTTTTGGTATCATCTGTTTTCCGTTTCGGTCAAATACTTCCTTTAAACAGCGCGCGTGCCTTCCATCTGTTGCATCATAAAGATCCTGGTTAAGCTGACGGATACAGGCTATTGCTTTTTCAGCACGTTCTTTAACAGGAGTAGCTGCATAAACTTCAGGACCGGCAAGAGCAAAAAGTAAATCAGCAGTAAGATAGCTTGTCTTATGGAAATTATACTCAAGACCATATGGCAGCAGAATACTCATGCAGGTTCCATGAGCAACATTGCAGGCGCCGCCGGTTGCGTGACCAAGTGTATGTACAAGACCAACCATAGAGTTTGAAAAAGACATTCCAGCAAGAGCAGATGCGTTTGCAAGAGCAAGCCGGCTTTCGAGATCAGAACCTTTTTTAACGGCGTTCAGTAAATTCCGGCTTATGAGCTGTATTGCTGCAAGTGCTGTAGTGTCTGACATCGGATTTTTTGCAAGACAGGTGTAGGCTTCGCAAGCGTGTGTCAATGCATCCATTCCGGTTGAAGCTGTCAGTGCCGGGGGCAGCGTTTTTGTCATTCGTGAATCAAGTACAGCGATATCAGGAAGAAGAAAATATGATACAAAAGCGAGTTTAACATGACGGGCATGATCAGCAATGACTGCAACAAGTGTCATTTCAGATCCAGTACCTGACGTGGTAGGCACAGCAACAAGAGGCTTAAGCTTCTGTTTTACAGCACCTGCGCCAGCGTACTGCATCAGATTATTTCCTCCGAGCGAAACAAGTATGTTAACACCCTTGGCAGTATCAAGAACTGATCCGCCGCCGACTGCAATTATTGAATCACATTTTTTAGCGCGGTATATTTTTGCAATTTCTTCAACCATTTTAATCTCAGAATCAGGAAGAACGTTATCGAATATAGCCCCTATTTTAACTGCTTTCCCTCCCTTTCTGGGTTTAAGAGCATCAGTCACAATTTTAATCAGGCCTGCACCTGCAACACCCTTGTCTGTTATGATCATCGGGCACTGCGACTTCATATCAAGCAAAGCACCCGGTATATTTTCAAGGGCCTTATGCCCTGAAACTGTCTTGACGCGGCAGCAAAATTCATAATATCCTGGTAAAATCATATAATTACTCCTTCATATAATTATTAATAAGCAAAGCGGATTCCCCGCGTTCAAGCATCAGGCTACAAGCCGTATATAAGTCAGAACACGGCTGACATATTTTCTAAAAGGCGAAAACTGAGACCATTTCGGATATCGCTTAACCCCAAGCTTGGTTACTATTTTTGGAAGAAGAAGTATTTCAAGAAGGTCCATCATTCTTAGAACACCGCATGCAACAGGCAGGTCACCGTCAACAATCAAACGGTCGCGCGCAGTGGCTGTACATGATGATTCCTGGAAAGTAAACATTAAAATTGCAGCTTCCATATTTTTTATTTTCATCGCAAGTGTGATTTTTTTACCCTTAGGGTTCCAGCCCATATACTTAATATTTCCCTTTTGATCCTTTCCTACGATCATGTGAGGGCCATTCGGAAGCACGCACATATCGAAACAGAAATCAGCCGGCATATTTGCAAATTCCTCTTTCGCACCTTTGTCAACTTTTGCTGCTGCCTGGAAAGCACGTCCGAAAACAAAAAGAATTATCCACACATAAATTTTTTTTATCCATTTTGTCTTTGGTTTAATTTCAGGATAATCATTGATATTCATATAAAAACTCCCTTTTATAATAAAATTATTTAACTGTTTTTCCTTCCCACGCGTTTTCAAGAACGGTCATGCAATCATTCATTGATATTGACTTTGCGCTATTTTCAACTGCGATTTTGGCAGCTTCATTCAGCTTGTATTTTACCACATTAAGATCCTTGAGGCTTTTTCGGTTTTTTAGGCCTGCATCAGTTATCATATTTTTTACAAGTCCGATTGCCGCGTAAGGTCTCTCTTTTTCAACTGTGGCTGAATAAGTATCGAGTCCTGCAAGAGCGAGAAGCAGCTCGCCTCGAACCGGATTCTTGCTTCTTTGCATAAGCTCAAGTCCGTGAGGCAGCAGAATTGACATGCATAAAGCTTCAGAAAGATCTGTCACTTCAGCAAGCGCGCAGCTGAGTAAATGCACCATGCCTGACGGCGCGTTTGAAAAAGCAACTGCTCCCATTGCTGCAGCATTAGCAAGAGCAGCTCCTGTTTTTTTATTGCCCGGAGACCTGACACCTTTTTTAACATTTTCATATATAAACTGAATTGCTGCATGAGCATACGCATCAGCAACAGGATTATTATTCGGCGCGGCGCATGCCTCAATTGAATGAGTCAGAGCAACAATAGCGCTGTCGAAAACTGTACACGGGTCGCCTGACCCCACCATGCTCTTATCAATGCAGATCACATCAGGAAAAAGAAAGTTTGACCGCAAAACGCGTCCTTCAACTGTTGCAGTATTGGTTACTTCATAACCGTCAGTTCTGGATGTTGATACATAAAAAAACGGCTTAAGAGGTCCGCTGATTTTATTTTCGCCCTCGAACTGAAAAAGATCAGATGTCTTTTCTGATACGAGGACATTAACAGCTTTTGCTATTTCCGCTGCAGCACCTCCGCCTATGGCAATTACTGAATCACATCCCCTGTCTTTGAAAATTCCGGCAAGATCCTGTATCATATCAATTCCTGCATATGAAGGGACATTGTCAAATAAAGCGCCAATCACTACATTAGAATCATATAACGCCTTTATAAATTTTTTGCCTAAACCTGCACATGTAACATCTTGTGAGGTTATTACCAGCGGCTTGCGGGCATCAAATCCGTCGAGCTCAACAGGAATATTCGCCAGAGCTTTATTGCCTGACATTATTTTAGCCTGACTGAAAAATTCAAAATAATCTGGTGATGACATATTTTAACTCCTATGAACAATAATTTTATATCTGCTCTTAACCAACTTTTTTCTTAATGCCCAGCCTTCTCAGTGTGCTGTCTTTCGGAATGCCGTTTTCATCAAATCCCCTTGCCTTGTAATACTTTGGCAGCATTTTATCGATAGGTACAGTTTTCTGTTCAGCGTCCGATTTTCTTCCTTCAAACAGAAATCGTGCAGGAAGAGTATCATCTTTTTTAGATATGCCCTCACGTGTATTCATGTATCTCTCAAGAACATGTATTCTTTCTCCGGTTTTTCTGAACTTCAGCATTCCAAGATACGGTATATACGTTTTGCCAACTACACCTGACCAGAGCTGAGGCCACAGGCTGATGTCCATGAGATTCAGCGCAAGAGGTGTCAGGTTCTGCGTAAGAAGTTTAAGTCCCGGAACCGGTGTGAATTTTATCAGAGGCGGCTCGAGAAATATAGCAAAGGCAGTAAAATGACAGATATGAAGCGAATTCATCCCGGCATATACCTCCTCGAAAAATTTAACCATTGTATGTTTGCCCCTTTTTGCATTAGGGCTTGCCATATCAAAAAATGCTTCAAGGGTAAACATCGATGTTGACAAGTGGCATGCTCCCCTGTTTGCAACCGCGTAGGACAGTCCGTGACCGATGCATCCTCTTGGATCATAAGCAGCCATTTCCATTCCCTTGACGTGTATTGCAAACTCTTCCCCGCCGTATTTTTTTGCGCACCAGCGTGATCCCATTGCAAGGTCTTTGCCTATTCCCTTCATCTGGCCGATTTCTTTTAAAACTTCGGCAATTCCATCAGGTGAGCCGAATTTCAGGTTGGATTTAAATAGGCCTTTTTCTGTTGCTTCCATTGCCCATGCTATGGTTCCACCGGCTGAAATAGTATCCATTCCCAAAGCGCTGCAGATATCGTTCCATTCGGCTATTTTTATAGGATCAAATATTAAAAGATTAGATCCAAGAAGCCCGATAGTTTCGTATTCAGGAACAGACCGTGTGACTCCGTTAAAAGTTCCCTTATGTCCGCATAAAATTGAACATGGCTTGCAGGTATGATATTTTGTGTCGAATTTTTCAGCCATAAGCTCGCCTGATATTTTATGAGCCTCCCCATGTGCGCCGCCGGTAAAATTTTTAACAGGAAGAATTCCTGCTGCATTTGACTGGTTGACATTTGCGTTAGTTCCGAAATTGCGGTATGAACCTGAGGTGATACTGTTGCTTGATATATATTTACCCAGCTGTTTTCTTGCTGCTTCAAATTTCTTTTTATTTTTCGGGATGATGGTAAATTCCTTGCCGACTGAAACAACCGCTTTCAGATTCTTTGAACCCATAACAGCGCCCATACCGCCGCGTCCGAGAAACCGGTGGCCGGAACAGATATTGGCATAGCGTACAAGATTTTCTCCAGCTGGTCCAATAACAACTGCTCCGCTTCCATCTTTAGCCAGGACCTCCTGGGCTTTCATTGTATCTTTACCCCAGAGTCCCTTTGCGTCTTTAAATTCAGCACCCTTTGAGCTAATAACTAAATATACAGGGCTTTTTGATATTCCTTTTATAATAAGACCATCCCAGCCGGATGTCTTCAACGCCATTCCGAAAGGCCCACCGCAGGATGCTGTGGCCATTATCCCGGTCAGAGGGGATTTAGTTATTGCTTCAAATCTGCCGGAACATGCAGCGCCGGTACCCATTAAAACTCCCGGCATGAATGCAATGATATTTTCTTCACCAAGCGGATCAATTCCAGCCGGAACGCGATCATAGAAAAGTTTAAGTCCCAGGCCTTTTCCTCCCAGGTACATATTTCTGTCTTTCGGATCAATTTCACCAATTGTGAAATTTTTAGAGGTGAGGTCAACTTCCAGAATTTTGTTACTGGTGCCGATAATTTCCTGCATACTGAATCTCCTGTAATAAATTTTTAAATTTCCGCATCACAATTATGTTTTTTTAAACATAATAAATTCAGAACAGATAATAAAAAAATTAATTTTGATATTAATTTATAACAGCTAAATATGTTTAAATCAATAAGTCAACTATGATATGATGAATATAAACAAACAGGAGTTTCAAATTATAAATCAGGACTTTTCAAGAATTTCATCTCTGTATTTCTGAGGCGTCATTCCTGTAGCTTTATCAAAGGCCCTGTAAAAAGCTGTTTTCGAATTAAAGCCTACAACATAAGCCACGGAAATAATTGAACTTTCCGGCTCTTCAATTATCATTCTTTTTGCATCGCGTATTCTATAACCGTTTATAAAAGTGCTGAAGTTCATTTTGAATTTTTCATTTAACAGCTGGGAAAGCTGATGATGAGTTATGGAAAGGGCTTCAGAAAGGGATCCAAGAGTTATGTTTTCATCTCTGTACATTTTATTCTGATCCATAAGCGTGTCGAGCCTTTTGCCAACAGCAGTAAAATCCATACCTTCAAGCAGGGAATGCCCGTAACGCCGCTTTTCAGCCTCAACCATCAACAGCTGCAGAAACTTCGGCTGCCGCTGTCCGACAAAATATGCGAAGATCATCATAATACCGGCTAAAAGCATTCCGCTTCTTAACACCATCATCGAACCCAGCATATAACCGACAGCAAGCAGTACAACTACCAGTATTGATAAAAACACATACCCCATAGTCGTTCTGACAACAGGCGGCTGATCCTTTAAATTCCATAATGATAAAATTTTTTTAAATAACACCCCAAGATAAACAATCATCTGGACTCCGGCTGAAGCGAATAAAAATTTAATGTATATACTGCCGGCTGCATTTGTACCGTTAAACAAATAAGCAAGAAACTGCTTTTTGTCGCCGGACTGCATCTGCAGAAAAACCAGGTCAGCTGTAAACGCAGCCAAAGTCGGAATCAATAACAGAAAACTTTTGCGCGATAAATTTTCTTCAGGAAGAATTACAAGATAATAAGCATAATACAAAAGAGGAGTAAGTATAAAAAGCAGAGTCAGATGAAAAACAAAAATCCACGGCCAATTAAAGACCATACCATTATTTATTAATGCAAGCTGTATAAGGCACAAGCCCAGGCAGAAAAACATTACAGAAAGATTATAATTTGCAAGACGTCTGTATTTGACTAATAGCTGCCCTACAGAAAAAAGTATGGATAACCCGCCCGAAAATAAAACAAAATATGTTATTCCGCTTTCAAGCATAAATTCCCTGATGCATATAAAAATATTTCTTCATTAGTTTTTCTTTTTCTGTTTTATGTGAATGTTCCTATTTTTAATTCCTTATGATTCAGGAAAACCATACCATTGATTCCAGATACAAAATATTTTCTCTTATTTTGAAATTTTTTGAATAATTATAAACAACACCGGTATTATTTCAATAACAAATTTAGCCAATCCAGAAACTATTATTTTATACATATAAAATTTTCTTGACACTCATGCTGTAATACAAAGCATAAATTACATCAATAAATTACCAGGTATATTGATCTAATTAAATAAAAATGTCCAAATTAGAAGGGTCACTCATATGTTGAATTTGACCGCACGCCAGCAGGAAATTGTAACTGCATCTCTTAATATAATATCCCAGAAGGGATTGGACTACCTCACTATTGCCACACTTTCAAAAAGCCTTAATGTAACAGAAGGCGCCCTGTATAAGCATTTCAAAAGTAAAGAAGAAATTATTTCAGTTGTTGCTGAATTCACACACCAGAAATTTGATGAAGCAATTAAAAGCATAGTCGAATCACCCTCGACCGACATGAAAAAACTCAAGGAAATTTTTATTGATAGATGCAGGGTTATTTCAGAAAAACCTGAACTTATTATGACAATGCACTCCATGTCTGTGTTTGCCGGATATCAGGAACTTAGCATTATGATAATAAAATCAATTGATGCATATAAAAAAACAGTAATGAATGTAATACTTGAATGCCAGGCAAAAAAGGTAATTGATCCTATAATTGATCCGGAGCATATTTTTTCCATTATAACAGGAACTCTTCATTATTTCATCACACGCTGGCAGAAACGCAGCGGAGGTTTTGATCTTGTATCTGAAGGGGAAAAACTGTGGATGACAATTGAAGGTTTTATATCATATAAAAAAAGTATTTTTCATAAATAATTCTACACAGGTTCCACCCCCACTAACTCCCCCTTATCTAAGGGGGAGAATCAAAGAGAGGGTCATGCCTTTCTTTTTTTTCTCTTCTTTGCTAAATTTTTAATTTTGGAAATTTTACTGAAAGCAAGCAGTTTAAATTTTGTTGAATATTCCTTTGAAGAAACAAGCTTGTCAGCAAATGTTACGACATAGGATTCTTTATATTTTGGAGGCTGGATCGTAAGAGGCCACATATGTTTCAATATAATATCTTTTTCAATGCTGTTCAGGGTAAAATGTTTTTCTGAATTTGCAAGAGCAATTTTCGGATGCTCTATTCCGTGAAATTTATCTGCAGCAAGATCCGGCAGATCGTGATTGCGCCAGTCATAGCAGAAAAAATCGTGAAGAAGCGCGCCCCGCGTTGCTGATCTGTAGTCGAGTTTAAGATATTTCGAAATCCTGAATGTGGTATAGGCTACATTTATAATATGTTCATATATGCTTGAGCTGTGATGATAAAAATCTTTCAGCCTCTGATACTCGCTGTTTGAAGATATTTCTCCAAGAATTTCAAGAAATTCTGAATCATCAGCAGCATTAAGCTTCATTTTATTAATTCTGCCGTTCATTACAGCAAGCATCTCAGTTATCTTAACTTTAAATTCATTGCGGAGATTCCGCTCCAGATAAATATTTAAATCAGGGAATGCACTGAACAGCCTTTTAAACTGCCTGAGCATATTATTGACTTCAATATTCGGAAGTTCAATATACTGCTGGAAGAAAAGTAAAAGTTTCTTTTTTAAATTTGTTAAAGCGACTATAGAATAAGTCATATCAATTGCAAAATATATTATAATAAGCATTGAACCGTATATCAGATCGCTGCTTTTAATTCTTTCTATCAGACTATAAAAAAACGGATGAATAAAATACAGAAATATTAAAGCAAGAACAGTCCATAATACTGTATAGGTAGGGCAGATTATTCCTTTGTAATTAAAAGCATTGTTTGTATAGTCCCATAATTTGAAACCGAATATTTTCTCAACTGCATATCCTATAATTAATTCGAGTAAAGTTGTAACTGCGGCAAATATAAGAATCTGCAGAGGAACCGAAAGGCCGCCGGACAACAAAGATATAGCTATTACAATAGCAGCTCCCAGGCCATAAATAGGAGTGAATGGCCCGAATAAAAATCCTGCATTAATAAACCTGCGCCTTGGAACTGATCTGTAAATTACTTCAATCACCCAGCCTAAAAATGAATATAAAGCGAATAGAGTAACAGCCTGAGCAAAATGAAGTCTGAAATGTTCGAGCATTATTTATTTCTCCGGTTAATCAAGGATTGAAATTTTATTATTTTACCCAATTTTCAATTTTTAAGTTTTCTATTCTTTCAAATTCTTTAATATTATTAGTAACAAGAATTAGTTTTTTTGATTTTGCCTGTGCTGCCAATAATAAATCCATTGGCCCGATTATCCTGCCGGTTTTTTCCAGTTTTGATTTTATTATTCCAAATTCAACAGCATCTTTATCATCAAAATTTAATATATTAAAAATTGATAAGAATTCAATCAAAGATATTTTATTTTTTTCAGGATACATGCTTTTCGCAATCCCGTATTCTAATTCTGCGATGGTAATTGAAGAATTATAAATGTCATTTTTTGATTTTGTTTTCAGAATTTTTAATACATCAGCCGGCTTTTTTTTAATTACATAGATGCAGATATTTGTATCCAGTAAATACATTATAATTCTTCTCTTTCCTGATTATCCCCCTGATCGCGTCCATGATTCATGAAATCATCTGAAAAACCATTTAAGCCGTGAAGAAACACTTCCCATGATTTATTATGAGGAATTAAAATTACTGCATCGCCGACTTTCTGGATCAATACATCTTTTCCGGAAAACTGGAATTCTTTCGGCAATCTCACAGCCTGGCTTCTGCCATTGATGAATATTTTCGCACTCTGCATAACTGATACCTCTTTCAATAAATATATATCATGGTATATATTATGTCAAGTGAAAAATTCAATGCTAAAGCTTATCACCTAAAAAATTGTCAAAGTGATACCATTCAAAAGGATGTTCCCTGAGTGATGCTTCCAGTTTATCCGCGTACCATTGTGCTGTCTCGGAAATTTTTTCCTTTCTTGCTTTCCTGTCTGCAGGTTCAACATAGCGCGGCTCGGAAAATGAAAATGAGTAGGAACTTTTCCCGGTTCTGAATGCAAAGAATATCAGAATCGGCGCTCCTGAGAGAAGAGAAAGCACAAACGGAATTTCAGGGATAGAAGCTTCGTGATTCAGAAATTTTACTTTAACAGATTTCTGATCCTGTTTCCAGATTCTGTCTCCTGTCATTGCAACGACACCGCCTTCTTTTAAAAAGTTAATTCCTTCTATAATATCATAAGGCGAACCGCCGTCTTTCTCAACAGCAATTATCTTAATGCCGCTCTGGACAAGGCTCGCTTTCTGCATTTTCTCAAGCTGCTCTTTATTTTTTATTCCCATATACAAAAGAATTTCAGTTCCTTTCTTTTTCAGAAGATGTGCTGCGATCTCCCAGTTGCCCATATGAGACATTAAAATAATTGCACCTTTTTTATTATCAACAAGATCATCCAGATTACTTCTTCCGGTTGATGTATATTCAATTTTTCCTTTTTCAAGCATTAGAAATCTATCGAGAAATACAGTAGTGAAATTTTTAAACTGTTTCCATACGCAGGCTGATAAATAGAAAAAATTTTTATCCGGGAAAATCTGTCTGTAAAAATAAATACCGGATAGAACCATCCGCGGGGAAAAGAGAAAAAAACCGCCTGCTATAAGAATTGCGCCATAGGAGAAAATTTTATCTCCGAAAATTTTTGTGAAAAATGCAAGCAGCCTGTGAAAAAAATCCGCCATAAGTTAAACTTTACGCTTTTTTCTGATAAATTTCGGAATTACAATTCTCTGGAAGATTAGTTTTGTGAAAACAGAAGAATTTCTCATGAAATCAACAAACGGCCTGAAATGGGATATTCTCTGCATTCCAGGAGTATATGTAACACTAATGGGACATTCTATAACTTCAATACCTTTCCAGTTGGCCTTTACAATTATTTCAACTTCAAACTGGAACCTTGTGGATTTTACATCAAGCTGAAGAGATTCCGGAACAGGATAAATCCTGAACCCGCTCTGCGTATCTTTTACATCAGGACCGCCTGAGCATATAACCCAGAAGTTGGAAAATTTTCTTCCGAAGCTGCTGGTCCAGGGAACATCAGCTGCAGACATGCCTTCGCGCATTCCAACAACGATCGGTCTCCTGCCTTCGGGGATTGAATTGATCATATTAATTGCGTCAGCAGGGTTATGCTGCCCGTCAGCGTCAATGGTTATCACCCAGTCGGCAAATTTCGCTGCTTCAGAAAAACCTGTCATGAGAGCTGCACCTTTCCCGAGATTTTCTTTATGCCTGATTATTTTTATGCCTGGAATTTCTCTGATTTTTGCAGCGCCGGAATCTGTTGAACCATCATCAACAACTATTACAGGGTATTTTAGTTTCAGAACTTTTTTTACAACTTCAGCAATTTTCTGTTCGTGATTATATAGAGGGATTAAAACTGCGAAGCGGGCTTTTTTTATTTTTTTAACAGCAGCCATTTAATTATTTCCAGGAAGAAAAGCTATTCCCCAGGTACCCGGACCTGTATGCACTCCGGTAGTAAGTGAGAGCGGCTGTAAAATTATTTCTGATTTGGGATAAATTTCTTTTATTTTTACTGCAATCTCTTCCTCAACACGCTTTTTGTTGTCAGTAAATTCAAGCATTATAAAAGGAGAACCGCCTTCAGGAACGGATATTGCCAATCTACGTATCGCAAACTTCAACTGATCTGCATGAGTACGCACAACGCCTGCCTTGGCAGCACCATCAGGGCATGGGCTGATAACAGGTTTCATTTTCATTACATCCCCGAAAAATGCACTTGTTTTTGAAAGCCTGCCGCCTGCTGCAAGGTACTGCAGCTTTTCCAGAAATATAAATTCTTCAGATTTTGAAATTATCTCTTTCGAGTATTCAATTACCTTTTCCGCATCATTCCCCTTTAAAGCAAACTGTGCTGCCTTAAGTGCTGGAATAGCAAGTCTGCCTGAGGCATACCCGGTATCTATAACAGTAAACCTGTTATCTTTATCATTGGTTTTTTTCCATTCAACTGCTGCTGAGTAATTGCCTGTATAAATTGATCCCACGCATAAATACAGAACCCTTTCATATTTTTTTAAAGCTTCAGAATATTTTTCCTGCCTCTCTGCAACTGAAGACTGTGCAGTTGACGCTTTAGTCCCATTTGCCATTTCGCTGTACACTTCAACAGGATCAATGGTTTTTTCAGGAACAGATTTATTTCCGATATTCACAACACTTTGAAGAAGTGTGAATTTATATTTTTCAGAATCATCGAATGTCAATGATCCTGCAGCGTCAGTGATAATATGAATTTTTTTATCAGGCATAAAATCTCCTTAATTCAACACTACTACCCCCCTCTTTGATTCTCCCCCTTATTTAAGGGGGAGTTAGTGGGGGTTTTAAAACTGATTTAAAAAATCAGAATCCAAGCGCTTTTGAAATTTCGTCAGGAATTATTAATGACATTTCAAGCTCTCCAGTCTCCTCATGATTTATAACAGCTACCTGTTCACTTGTTCCTTTAGCTGAAATCCTGCCGTCTTTTACAAGACGAATTTCAAATTCTGTGACAATTTTATATTTCGCAGCTGTAACTGCTGCCTTAACAATAAACTCATCCCTGTGACGAAGAGGGAATACATGCTTTGTTGTAGATTTAATCAGCGGAAAAAGATATTTTGTTTTATTATAAAATCCGTAGAGATCAATTCCAAGACTGTCGAAAAGAGCTGATCTTGCATTATCAAAATATTTGAGATAATTTCCATGCCACACAACATGCATTGGATCAAGATCATAGAATGGAACTGTCATTTTAATTTCAGCGCTTTTATAAATAATTTCAGGGTTTTTATGATTCATAATATCAACCTCAAAAATTAAAAATTTCCGACTCGCGTACTGCAACAGCAAGTTTTTCGATATCAGCATCAAGAGGCCTGTCTTCTCTTACAGGTTCAGATATAGACCTGACATCATTTACAAGCTTCTGAATATTTTTTCTCACAGAAATATTTCCTCTTATCTCGCATGCCTGAGCTGCTGCAAGAAGATGCATTGATGCTGTTTTTTCAGCAAGCTCGCATATCTTACGCGCGTCTCTGGCTGAATGTGATCCCATGCTGACCTTGTCCTGGTTATGGGATTCTGTTGATCTTGAAAATGAAGCAGCAGGAAATGTGAGCTTCAAAGCTTCAGCAGCAAGAGAAGAAGATGCAATTGATATAGCTTTGAATCCGTGATTATATACTTTTTCATCTCCTGTAAGTGAAACAAGATCAGCAGGAAGGCCCCTGTTTACATTCGGATTGCACAGCAGCTGTATCTGACGGTCCATCATATCAACAGCTGATGCAACAGCAGCCTTGAGAGCGTCCATAGCAAAAGCCACATGTCCCCCGTAAAAATTTCCTCCCATCAGCACTTCGCCTGAAGCAGTATCAAATATAGGATTATCATTTGCGCTGTTTGATTCTATTTTAATCCATTCCCTGATCCACACAAGGGAATCTGATAAAACGCCAAGTATCTGCGGAGCGCATCTTATTGAATACGGATCCTGAAGAGTTTCAAGCTCATTTGCTACAAGATCATCCGGCACTTTAATTGTTTCAAGAAGAGACAGAATTTTTTCAGAAATATATTTCTGACCTGGATGTGGTTTCGCCTCGGATATGGGCGCGTAATAATGGTGATCGTTTCCTTTTAATGCGTGTATTGCAAGTGCAGTTGAACAGATTGCTGCATTCAATATTTTTTCTGCCCTGCTGATAGCCATAACGCCGATTCCGCACATTGCTGCTGTTCCATTCATTATAGCAAGCGGCTCTTTCGGTTTGAACACATACGGTTTCAATCCGGCTTTTTTTATTGCATCTGCAGAAGGCATTCTTTCGCCTTTATAGAAAACCTCTCTGTCGCCTGCAAGTGCTGCTGCAACATAAGACATTGGAGTAAGATCCCCGGATGCCCCTACTGAACCTTCTTCTGGAATTACAGGAGTTATACCGTGATTTAAAAAATCCGCCATTGCATTCATAAGCTCTATCGAAACTCCTGAATAGCCTCTGGCAAAACACAGTATCCTTGAAAAAACTGCAGCTCTCACTTCTTCTACTGCAAGAGGCTGGCCTGTTCCGCATCCGTGAAATCTGATGAGATTATTTCCATTTTTAATTGCAACATCCATTGCCATGCGTTTTCCGCATGACTTACCGTATCCGGTTGTCACGCCGTAAACCGGAATTTCGTTTTCCATTGCTTTATGAAGAAGTTCTCTTGAAGATTCTATTGTTTTAATAAACGAATTATCTTCGCTAATTTTAACTTTTACCTGGTTTTTTGCAGCTGATATAATATCATCTATATCTGCGAAATTTTTATCTACTGTTATTTCACGCATTTTAATTCCTTAAAAAAAATTTTTCTTATATATTAATTTTTTAAAAAAGTTCAAGTAATAACTTTTACCATGAAATTTTTTGTCAAGAGATTATTTTGAGAGATATTTTAAGCCCCTATATTTTCAATTGAGGGTTTAATTGATTATATCTCCACATCAATTTGATTAATTTATTATGCTGTTATACAGGGGCTGCTTGTTTTAAAATCTTTTATTGTACCTTTAATGAAAGAGGCTGTAACATTTTCTAAAAGTAAAAAAATGGTTTACTCCTTGAATGCAAGGTTTATAAAATCCGAGAAGAAGGATTGCTTTTAGTCCGTAAAAGCAACCCTCCTTCTCGACTTCCACCCGAAACCGTCCTCTCAATCGCCGAGGAGGCTTAATGAACTTTATCTTATTAAAAAATTTGTTTTCTTTTTCAAGGAAATTGATCTTCCCTTCTGGGATGAACAACTCCCTTTCGCCGGTTATAAAGTAACCGGCTCGTGTGGAAATTTATTTATACTTGTTTTCTTCTGCCTGTTCTTTAAGGTATCTCATTATGTTTGCTATTCTATCCTGTGCTTGATCAATCATTCGAGCATTTTCGCTCAAAGGCTGATTCGAAACTATTTTTAACTGATTCCTGTTTTCAACTGATAATTTACTGTAAAATTTATTAACTGATATTTCATCACAAACTGACAAAGCAAGAGCTAGATCTTCAAATTTAATTTCATTTAAAAGAATCTCAAGAGAAAAAGGATTCAAATCAAATATATCTTCAAAGATTATAAACCGATAACGTATTACATCAAATAACTCTGGATCTCTTACTTTAAGATCAGATAATATCTTTCTTTCCGGTTGGATAGTTACATTTTTTAAAATTTCTACAACATCATCAACACCACCTGCAGAGGTAAAATCTTCAGCAGCAAGTTTCACAATATTTTGCCTGACTATTTCTTCTAAAGACTCTAATAAATCATATTCTATTCTATCCAAACATGCTATTCTTTCAATTATTTCAGCCTGGAAATCTTCATCCAAACAAGAAATAACTGATCCTGCTTTTAAAGGATCAGAATAAGACATTACAACAGCTATTGCCTGTAGATTTTCACCATGACCAAGAAAATTTAACAGGTGAGATGGATCAACCCTTGACAGCCATCTAAATGGTCTGTAAAAATATACATTTGATTTATTCAAATGCTGAGATTTAACAACCCATTCTAATTTCTCAATTTTATCCAATATGATTTCCAATTGTTTAGCTGCAGGGTTGCTTGCCGGGGTATTATTTTTTTTATAATCAGAATAAATAAAATCAACAAGATTATATGGAATTGAAATTAAAAAAGACCCTTCAATATCTGATACCATTAGTTTTATTTTAACTATATAAACCTTATCTTCGGAATCATTTACAGTTAAAAACTTTGGATTCTGCTCAAGCAATTCAAAATTATGATTCACATTATATTTCAAAGGCCAGGCTTCGTCCAGGCAGGAACAAATTCTTTTCATAAATGTTTCAACAATTGCAGTTTCAATTAAAGTCAGTTTGTGTGCTTCCGATTTCTTTTCCACTGAACCGCCAAGCAGACTGCTGAAAATTGAAAGCATGAAAATATTATCTATGGTAATTATTATTTTTTGCTCAATTTCATTGTTTATTTCCACTATTGAAATAATTGATGGAGTTGATATTGATTCAATAAAGTCATTTTGTGTTTTCTCTTCAATAGATAATAATTCTGCAATAGTTTCAGTTCTTAAAAGTATAGATAACTGTTTTGATAATATCTTAGCGAATGTTTCATAAATAATCTTTAATTGTTTTTCTTTATCAGCCATAGATTTTTCCTTAATTATAAAACACTGTTCGTCCAAATGGAGACGGTGCCGGCCTCACCGGCGGAACAGTGAATTTTTACAAACAGCTTTTAGATAAATAATAATATAAAAATAAACATTTTTTATTTCAGATAAATGCTTAAAGCCTCCACGGCTTTGGAGTGGCCGTCTTCTTTTGTCCCTTTCTTGACGGGCACAAGAAAGGGACAAATTATATTTATTTCATCATAACAATCAGTTCATCCACAATTGAACTGAAATGTTTAAGCGCTTCATTTACTGGAGCTGGTGAACGCATATCAACACCTGCATCAGAAAGTTCGTCTATAGGAAATTTGCTGCCGCCGAGTTTAAGAAAATTCAGGTATTTATCTCTTGCTTCATTTCCCTTAGAGAGAACTTTTTCAGCAAGTGAAATCGCAGCTGAAATTCCTGAGGCATATTTATAAACATAAAATGCTGAATAAAAATGCGGAATCCTTAAACATTCAAGAGACAATTCCCCGTCAATAATCATTGCGTTGCCGAAATAATCTTTTAACAGTGAACTGTAAATTTCAGTAAGAGTCTCAAGTGTTAGAGGATTGTTTTTCTCAGCCTGAGTATGAATTGCCAGTTCAAATTCAGCAAACATTGTCTGGCGGTATAGCGTTCCGCGTATATTATCAATCTCCCGGTTGAGAATATATGCTTTCATACGGGAATCGTCACTGTACTTATCCAGCAGATATTTTGAAAGTAATGTCTCGTTAAATGTTGAGGCAACTTCAGCAACGAATATTGTATAGTCATGGCTGATATATGGCTGATTTTTTTTCGAATAATATGAATGCATGGAATGCCCTGCTTCGTGAATAAGAGTATAAAGGCTGTTGATATTATTCCCGTCATAGTTCATTAAAATATATGGAGGAGAGTCGTAGCATCCGGATGAATACGCGCCGCTGCGCTTTCCTTTGTTCTCGTATCTGTCAACCCAGCCGCTATCAAAACCTTTTCTAAGTATTGCAGTGTATTCCTCACCAAGCGGAGCAAGAGAAGCAACACATACATCTGCTGCTTCCTCATAAGACATTTTAAATTTAATATCATCAACAAGTGGAACATAGGTATCGTATATATGAAGCGAATCCACTCCAAGTTTTGTTTTTCTGAATTCAAGATATTTAAACAATGCAGGGAGATTTTCCCTTACAGCTGTAATGAGATTATCGTAGACCGAATCCGGTACATTATCTCCGAATAACGCTGAACTTCTGCATGTATCAAACTTTCTTGCTTTTGAATAAAATAAATCTTTTTTTACTGATGATGATAAAGCAGTTGAAATTGTATTTTTATGATCATTATACTCAGCGTAATATTGAAGAAAGGCATTCTTCCTTATATCTCTATTACGGCTTAAAAGGAATGAACTGAAATTTCCGTGGCTGAGTTCCATCTCAGCTCCTGTATCATCCGCAAGAGTTCCGAATTTCAGATCTACATTATCAAGCTGACCGAAAATCTGGGACGGAGCGCCTGAAACTTCACCCATCATAGCCATGATCTGCTCGGTTTCCTCACCTCGCGTGTGAGGCTTGAATCTGATTATTTTTTCAATATCAAACCTGTAATCCTTCATGGATTCATCTTTCATAAATCCAAGAATCACATCATCCGGTATGGATTGAATTTCAGGAGTCATGAATGACAGAGCTTCAGAAATTCTCGTATAAAGATTTATTGCTTTCTGATGAATGCCAAGATACTGCTGATTTGATTTATCCTCATCGCTTTTTAAATGAGAGTATGTGTAGAGACGTTCAATCCGCCTTGAAATATCCAGATTATAATCAAAAGCCTCCTTGAAAATCTGCAGGCTTTTATGAAGAGTGCCTCTGTATTTTTCAACTTTCGCAATATCTGTTTCAATTTCAGAAAATAAGATTTCCCACTCCGAATCAGTTTTAAAAAGTGGGGAAAGGTCCCATTTATCTTTATCTGAAACTTCACTTCTCTGCGGAATTGTTTTTGCCATTAAATTTCTCCTTATAAAATTAACCTCACCCTGCCTCCAACGCACCCTCTCCTGCAGGAGAGGGTTTATATAATAAAAATTATTTCCAAATCACCCCTCTCCATTTTCTGGAGAGGGGACGGGGGTGAGGTCTTACGAAATACTTACAATCCGTCCCTTAACCTTCAATTTACCCTTACAGAAAAGATTAATTGCATCAGGTAAAATTTTATGTTCCTCTTTAAGAATCCTTGCAGATAAAGTATCTTCATCATCACCCGGCAGAACAGGAACAAAAGCCTGAAGTATGATTGGACCCGTGTCTGTTCCCTCATCAATAAAATGCGCGGTGCATCCTGTTATTTTTACTCCGTAATCAAGAGCCTTCTGCTGGGAATTAATCCCCGGAAAAGCCGGAAGCAATGCAGGGTGAATATTTATAATTTTATTCTTGTAATTTTTAATAAAAGCAGGTGAGAGTATTCTCATGTAGCCTGCTGCAACAACAAGATCAGTTCCTGCTTTCTTCAGAAGATAAACCAGTTCCCGGTCGAACTCCTCTCTTGATGGAAAACTTTTCGGATCTACAAAAAAAGATTTCATACCGAAATCATTCGCGAGCTTCAGGGCTTTAGCGTCTTTTTTGTCAGATATTAATATTCCAAGATCGGCTTTTATGGCTCCGGATTTTATTTTCTTTGCAGCAGCTTCAAAATTAGAACCCCTTCCTGATGCCAGGAAAGAAACAGTTTTATTAAGCATATCAGATCCTCATTTTAATTAATATATCATCCGCGACTTTCTCATCTGGAAATTTTTCAAACAGCAGTTCATTTCCCTTATAAACAAATATTTTATTATCACCTTCAGGCTTGCCGTACCTTAATACCACGGATGCCAGAAAATCAATTACCTCATTATCAGCTTCACCGCTGACATATAAAGCAGGTCCCTTGAATTCAGGAGTTAAAAATACATCAGCTCTTGATCTGTATTTCTCAAGCTCGTTATTTTCATTTTCGTTTCTGCCTACAATAAATTTCATTTTTTTATTGTATCTGTAATGTCTGCCGAGAGTAAGCAGAAACATATCAACTGAGTCAGCATTATCATTTCGTTTCAGAAGATCCTTCACGCGCGCTGCAATGAATGCATCAGTTAAAAAACATCCTCCGGCAGGAGATTGATACTCGGCAATTCCGTATTTTTCAGCAAGCTCAATCTGTGAACTTCTTCCTCTTCCGCTGATATTAAGAAGTTTCTCCCTGTCAAGGAGTCCTGTAGTCTCAGGAATTGTAGGATCCAGAATTTTTGCTGAAAGAGGCCTCACAAGTCTTCCTTCAAGATCTGTTTCGTTTATAATATGTTTCAGGGTGTTTTTCATCTGTGACATGGGTCTCTGGCCCACTACCTCGCCTGTGGCAACAAAATCCGCGCCAATCTCCTTCATAAGAAGACTTGCCTGTTTTATAAAAAAAATCTTGCAGTCAATGCACGGATTCATTCTTTTCCCGTATCCGTGTTTGGGTTTTCTGAGCATATTTATATAATCATTTTCGCATCTGTAATATACAACTTTCAGTCCGATCTGACGCGCAATTTTATCCGCATTTAAATTTTCAGATTTAAAATCCGGCGCAGTAAACGGAAGAAGACAATGCAGAGCTGTAACTTCAACGCCCTGTTCCATCAGAACCTTTGCAGCAAGAAGACTGTCAAGGCCTCCTGAATATAATAAAACAGCTTTTGCAGACATTATATTTCACCATGCTCAGTAAGCTGTATGATAATTCTTTCGCCTTTTTTTAAAATATCATTTTCTTCAGGAAAAATCATCAGGCAGTTTGCCTCGCTCATGGATTTCAGAATTCCGGAACCCTGATCGCCGGTTGTTCTGACATAAAACAGTCCATCTTTAACTGAAAAAATTCCGCGCATAAAATGTCTTCGGCCGGGTTTCTTTTTAATATTTTCTTCAAGAATTGCAAAAACTTCCGGTTTGGAAAATTTTATTGCACCTGACATTTTAAAAAGAGCAGGCCTAACGAATTGAGAAAAAGATACCATAGCTGAAACCGGATTTCCAGGAAGGCCAAAAAATAATGTTGCACCCTTTGTTCCAAAAGCAAGAGGCTTGCCGGGTTTCATTTTAATTGAGTCGATTTTAATTTCAACTCCGAGCTCTGTCATGATCTCTCTTACAAAATCGTACTTACCCATTGAAACTCCGCCTGTGGTAATCACAATATCAGACTCAAGCGCTTTTGTGAAAATTTTACGCACAGCGTCCCTGTCATCTCTTACAATGCCGAGATAGACAGCAGGAAGATTATATTTTTTAAGCTCAGACAAAATCGAATAAGCATTGCTGTTTCTGATCTGGCCCGGTTTTATCACATCGCCCACTTCAGCAATTTCATCGCCTGTTGATACAAGGGCTATCGATGGCAATTTGAATACTTCAATTTCAGTCAAATTTAATGAAGCAAGTATTCCGATATCAGCAGATTTCAGGATTCTCCCTTTTAAAAAAACTGTATTACCCTTTTTTACATCTTCACCGGCAAGCCGTATGTTCTCGCCTTTCATAACTTTTCTGAATATTTTTACAACCTCATCTGATTCCTCAGTGTCCTCGAACTGAACAACACAGTCCGCGCCCTTTGGAACAGGAGCGCCAGTCATTATTCTAACTGCTTTGCCTTTCACTACAATTGTGTTTTCAAAATCTCCGCCTGCCTGTACTTCGCCTGTTACAGGCAGTACAGCAGGAGAAATCTTCGATGCATTTTCAGTATCGGAAGCTATTATTGCGTAGCCGTCCATGGCAGAATTATCAAGAGGCGGAATATTAATATCTGAAATAATTTCTTTAAATAAAACCCTGCCTCCCGCCTGCAGAATTTCAACTTTTTCGCAACCAAGTTCTCCGGCTGAATCAAGAATTATCTCGTGGGCTTTTTCTACGCTTATCATAAATTTTTTTCCATAAAATCAGCAATTCCAATTGCTATGCCTTTCTTGGACGAAAGTTTATAAGGTTCCATTTTTTTCGAAACAAGCCAGGCAACCTGATCTCCGTTTTCTTCAGTTTCCTCGCCCCTGTTTGCAATAACAGCAATGTTTCCTTTTTCGAGTCTGTCCTTTGCTATTGAAATCAGCTCATCGTGGCTTATTCTTTCCTGATATTTAAAAGAAAGCATTTTAAGTGAAGGAAATTTTTTCCTTACCTCATCAATTACTTTCACAGTTGGAACAAGATCAATAGATTTCAGAACACCGCTTGGAATTTTTCCTTCAGCCACTTTCTCAGGCATGTAATCTGCCACTGCAGCAGAAAAAATTCCAAATGTAAATTTTTTATCTGAAAGAATATTATTCACCTGAGACCTGTACTCATCGTATGTTTTAACATTCTTTTTATTCAGATATGAAGGCGGAGTATATGCTGTGCCTCCGTGTATTAAAGTAACATCCGCGCCTCTCATGAATAATTCAGCTGCAATTTCAGAACCAAGCCTGCCTGTGAATTTATTTGTTATCCTGCGCGCATTGTCAATCGGAACCGGAGTAGGGCCTCCTGTTACGAGAACCTTCACTCCCTTGAGTTTAGATCTGCCTGCTGCTCTGCAAACTTCAGCAACAAGAGTTTCTTCAGACGGAATGTTATGCTTGCCGTAATCCTCTCTTGGAGGAATTATCCTAACGCCCATGGAATGAAGTTTTTTCAGAGATTCTGTAAGTATCGAATTATGCAGAGTGCCGTGCATTGTCGGAGCTACAAGAATGCCTGCATCACCCCTCTCCATTCTGCCGAGAGCTGAGCCAAGTGTGGTTGTTACAGCATTGTCAGCAATTCCGCACGCCATTTTATTTATTGTATTATAAGTTGCCGGAGCCACAAGAAATATGTCAAAAGGATTCGCGTCGCTGATATGTTCAGCAGCAGAAGTGAGCTTTGTAATTACAGGATTACCGCTGCACCATTCAAGTGCGTCAATCGTGGTATACCTGAGAGCCTCATCTGAAGCAAAAACAGCAACATCAGCACACTGCCTTCTGAGAGCTCTAACAATAAAAGGAGCTTTCATAGCTGCTATGCCGCCGGTTATCAGGAGAGCTACTCTTTTACCTTTTAAATGAGTTCCGTCAACAGTAACATCATGATCGCCCATTCCGCTTGATACAGGCGGAGAAAAATCCCAGTCCATAAAGTCCTCCGGTTTTAATTAATCCGAATATTTATAATAAATTAAAAAATGCAACATCGAATTATTAATATCAATTATAAAATCAACGAAAAAATCTCGATGCCGACACTATATAAACACCATGTCCGGGATTTTTCATTATTTTATTCTCATGCACTATCTGAACAAATGGAATATTTCCAAGCATCATCCTCTGCTTTTCATGATGCGGCGATATGGCTGTACTGCCGAATTTTGCTTCAAGTAAAAGCCATGGATTGCCGTCTTTTGTAATCAGAAAATCAGTTTCCCTGCCGTCTTTAGTCCTGATATAATTCAGGTCAAAATTTCCTTCACCGCTGTCATTCCATGATTCGACGAGAATTTTAAGCTCAAGTGCAGTATAATTTTCAAACCTGGCCCCCATGTTCTGAATGCCGGTGTAATCATAAAGATAGCACTTTATCTCTTTTTTTACTGCCCGCGCAATACGTTTTGAATATGGTTTAATCGAGAAAGTAATATATGTCAGATCAAGAGCCTGCAGATAATTTTTTGCAGCTGTAAAACTGACCCCGAGATCGCCTGTTAGTGAATTTATTGAAAGCGGACTCGCTATTTTTGAAGGCAGAATTGTAATCAGCGTGGCAACATTTTCCAGATCTACAATTCTTGAAAGATCCCTGAGATCCTCTTTTACAAGCCTGTCAATATAATCGTTATGCCATTTTCTGTAAAATTTTTCACTCCCTTTAAGCAGCGGTTCCGGAAATCCGCTGAACTTCAACAGAGATTCAAGCATTTCCTGCGCGTAATGAGGATCATCCGTTCTTTTTTTAATAAACTGAATAGCATCATTTTCAGGTGATATATTCAGATTTTTATCATATAATTCACACAATGAAACCGGAAAAAGTTTAAAAAGAAAATATCTTCCGGCAAGGCTGTCGCCGGATTTCCGGAAGAGATCAAGCCTTGCGCTTCCAGTGATAATGAAATTCATCAGATTTTCATTTTTATCAAAATAGCCTTTTAATGTGTTTTTCCAGGCAGGCATTTTATGTATTTCATCGAAACAGAGCCAGATATCTTCAGGTCTTTTTATAAGATTATTAATTTCATTTTCATAAAAATTATAATCAAGTTTCAGTTTCTGGCGGATATCACGCTGGTCAAAATTAAAATACAGATCACTGCATTTGCTGTCTTCAAGCTTTCTTTTCGCAAGTGTAGTCTTGCCGCACTGCCGCGGCCCTGCTATGAAACGCATCTGCCTTCCGAACTCGGATGAAAATGCTGTTAAATAAAGCGATCTGTCAATCATAAGACTTTTTTAACTATGAAGTAAAAAAAGTCAAGACTAATTTCACTTTAAAATAAAATCAGACGTGCGGTCTTCAATAAGAATCTTTTAGTTATTTCTTTCTTTATGCATTTAAAATTTTCTTCTTATCCACCATAAGAGCTGTTATAAAACTAAGAACTGCAACAATTGAAGCAGCGAAGAAAACAGCTTCATATCCGTAAGCAATCCACAGCATTCCGCCAAAAGCAGGAATTGTCATTGAAACAACATGATCCATAGTTATACCTGTAGATATTGTAGCAGGAATGTCGCTTTTACTTAAAGCTATTCGGTTGAGGTAAGTAGTTCTTGCAATTCTTGTTGCGAACATCAGATTATCTGTAATAAATAAAAAATACAAAAGATACAGATTTTTAGAAAGTGCGAATCCCGCGCACACACCTAAAAGTATAACCGAATCAGCCATGAACATCTTTCTTTCGCCTACTTTATCTGTCAGAGCCCCAAATACCTGTCTGAAAACCACACCTGCAATTGAAGATATTAAAATCAGAACAGCCATTGTTTCAGGTTTGGTCCCGAATACAGTTACAAAAACCCATGGCGCAAAAGTGAGAAATATCTGCTTTCTCGCGCCGAATAAAATATTCAGTATATAAAATAATTTATATTCCGCTTTAATAACAAATCTCTTTTTCCCGTTTGCTGCATCTTTAGCAACCTTAACCTTGCTGAATGCGAATGCCGCTCCTATTGATGCAACAGCTGCAAAAGCAAAAAGTCCTGGATAAATAATTCCTGTAAATATATTGCCGTAAACCCATACTGCTCCTGCGCCGAAAATCATTGCAAGATTTCTCGAACCGCTGATCTGGCCAAGCCTTTTACCCTGCCTGCCGTCAGCAGCAAGATGAAGCCCCATAACGCTTTCAACCGGCATGAATAAATGGTCAGACAAACTCCAGGTCATCATCCAGAAAGTCATAAGATAAATATTCGGCGACATAAACCCGAGACCCAGAACACCTGCAGCAGAAATTACTCCAACCATTATAGCCCAGGCTCTGATAGAATATGATGAAAGAATGCCTGTAACTGCAACAAGCATGAATCCCGGCAGTTCACGCGGAAATTCAAGAAATCCCCGTTCTGTTGCAGAAAGTCTGAAAATATCATTAAGATAATTATTGAAAGTTGTAAGCAGAATTCCATTGTTGATTCCAAATAGAAAAATACCTATCAGGAAAAAACGTAAATTTATATCAGCGGAGTTCCATCGATCCAGAAGTTTCATTTTTTTCAGCCTGATTTTTTAAGATAGGAAGGATAAAAAAATCTAAACCTGATACAGTCAAGGAGAAATCAAACTTCATTAAAATTGCACGGTGGAACACGGATGACACGGATAAAAGAGGATTAGCACGGATAAGGAAAAAGCATAAAGTCAGTCTTTCAGAAGTACAAGTGAATTGTTTGAATCTTTTAAAAAAATCCGTGTTATCCGTGTCATCCGTGTTCTATTTTTTTTCCATAATAAAGATATAACAATAAAATCTTAATAAATCATAAATAATCCGCGTCATCCGCGTTCTATTGCCTTTATTTTCTTATACTAAAAGTTCAAAAAAAATTAATGGAATTTCACTTAAAAATCCGATAATAAGACATAACCATGTTTAGGCCGGAAAAACTAAAGTTTTTGGTCCGTGCCTCAGGCATCTGAAAAATGAAAATTATGAAAAATTATATTAAAATATTAATTCTGGTAATATTTGCTGCTGTTACTTTAAAAGCTGAAACCGAGCCGTCCCTGTTCAAGGTTTATCTTAAAATGGATAAACTTAAATTTCAGGAATCGGAAGATATTATACTCCATATAAACATAAAAAATCTTTCTGGCGAGAGAAATTCATTCACAGCATATGACAGAGACGATTTCAGAGGAATGAGCTACACGACTTTTCAGCCCGTTGTTTATGATATGAACGGCCGTGTGGCTGAGAATATTGTTCCGTATAAAATGCAGAATAAAACAATAGAGCAGATTCTGCCTGATCTGCTTGATAGAACTATTGAACTTGGTCCGAATGAAACTTTCACACACACAGTTAATCTGGCAAAATTTTTCAAATTGAGACCGGGGGTCAAATACAGGGTTCGCGGATTATTTTATCCTGATATTAAAAACGAACTCATGATTAAAGGCGACAATGAACTCATTTTTAAAATGGATAGCGACAGATCATTCGTTAATATCAGGAGCGGTTTGGTTGAAAAAATTGAAGACAGAAGCTATTCACGTGAAATCGCCCCGTCCGAAATAATAACTCTGGCGCTTAATGCTGAAAAAAACAATGACTGGGAAAGGCTCAGAAAATATATATTTATTGAAAAACTCATAAGCTCATATTCGCGCTATGTAAGAATATATGATCAGTCCGACAGTGCAGGCAGGAAAGAAATTGAGGACGATTTCATTAAATTTTTATCCAGGGACAGGCACGATTATATAGTTGACTTCAAGATAATTAAAGAATTTAAAGATGATAAGAACAACAAGGCTTTTGTTGAAGCTCTTGTTGAAAGATCCGGATATAAAAAAGCTGACAGATTCAAGTATATCTATACACTTGAAAAAAAAGAATTTACTGAAAAATACACCAATAAAAAAAGCTATGAGCAGAATCTCTGGCTTATTACCAATGTCGATGCAGTTATAATGAAAGGCGGAACAAAATGACAGAGATATTATCCCAGGATGAAATAGATGCCCTGTTAACGGCCATATCCACCGGCGAGGTAGACACGTCGGAGTATTCCCAGGCCAAAGAACAGAAAAAAGTCAAGATTTATGATTTCCGCCGTCCGGATAAATTTTCCAAAGACCACATACGTACTCTGCAGATGATGCACGAAACTTTTGCACGTTTAACAACAACTGCCCTTTCAGCACAGCTTCGTGCTCTTGTGCATGTTCACGTTGCGTCAGTTGACCAGCTGACATATGAAGAATTCATTCGTTCCATTCCAAACCCTACAACACTTGCTGTAATAAACATGGACCCTCTAAAGGGATCTGCAGTTCTTGAAATAGACCCGTCCATCACCTTTACTATTATCGACAAGCTTTTCGGAGGTATGGGCGAACCAGTAAAGATGAGCCGTGAATTAACTGATATAGAACTTTCAGTTATGGAAGGTATTATCGTAAGAATCCTCGGCAATCTCCGTGAAGCATGGTCCAATGTAATTGACCTGAGACCGAGACTTGGAAATATTGAAACCAATCCGCAGTTTGCTCAGATAGTTCCGCCGAATGACATGGTGGTACTAATCACGCTTGAAACGAAAGTAGGTGAAGTAGAGGGAATGACCAACCTTTGTATCCCGTACATTTCCATTGAACCGGTAATTTCAAAACTTTCTGCTCAGTACATGTACTCGAGTATAAGAAAAGGCGCAACAGATGAAAATCTTTCCATCATTCAAAGCAGACTTGAATCTGTAACACTTCCAGTTGTTGCAGAAATCGGCGAAGCAAAAATCAGTTTCCGCGAAGTGCTTTCGCTTTTGCCTGGTGACGTAATAAAACTTCCAGATACAAAAATCGGATCTGACATGGTTTTAAAAGTCGGCGGAAGAAAAAAATTCAAATGCAGACCCGGCCTTGTTTCTTCAAGGATTGCAGTAAAGATCGGCGACAGAATTGAGGAAGTTCCTGATGAATTGCTCACAACCAAGCGCAACGACGACGACCTGTAGAATTTTCTTTCACATTCCTGTCCATAAGAATCTGACTGGATCCTGTTAAACGCAGTATTGTCTTTCGTATGCCTTTATTTTCACGCTTGTACAGGTCAGCCATCCTTTTTTAAAAACGGGAAAAGAGCCGGAGCATATTGCGCCTCATCAATGAATATCTTTTGCTTATTAAACTGGCGCAGAAAAAGTTCGGAGTTGTTTTGTGCAAGTTCCCGATGAGACGGATCATCCATGAAAAACCTCCTGAAACTCCAGATCCATATGCAGGAGAAGACTCGTTTTGCCGCATTGCCTTGGTCCTCGTATTACCTGTATCAGGTCGGTTTTTTTATGTGTAAAATCCGGGATATCTTTATCAATCCATAATTGTCAGAATTTTATAAATATTTACTCATGGAGTCTTGGACGGCTCGAGAATCAATGCGCCCTTACAATCCGGCTTGCCCGGGTCATACACATAATTGTTTGTCCATTGTCCCCAGCCATATCCTGTTACACCAAGGTCATAATCATAGGTAGAGCCGTAATGTGAATATGCGCCTGGAACCGGATCCGCTGTTTCCTGCACTCCATTTGCCGGATAAAAGCGGTTATTTTCCATAATTAAATGTGTTCCGTAACTGTAGCCGTCTTTTTTTTCCAGGACTGCACCTGCATATCTGGTATTTCCATTTTTAAAAAAATTCCCCTGGAACAAAATATTGTCGAAAATTCCGAAAGTAGTCTGCAGAAAAACTGTAGCTGAAGTATGGTCAGGATTGGTATAGGAATCCAAATGGTTATCAATAAAATTCACCTGTTCTGTTCCGGAGCGCCGGGTAAATCCGTCACAGTGATTGCTGTAAGCGCTGATCATATCATGAAGATAACACTGCTGAATTGTACCGGGACCATTCATATAGGCAAGCGCCTGCCCGCCGCTAATATTACAACGCAAAACAAGAATTGCTTTATTTGCAACTCCGTTATTAACCGGACTGCCCTGATAATGTGTCGCATCAATGTCGGAATCCATAAAAGTATTAATGCTTATAGGTGAGCCTAATGAATTAGATGGATTGCCTGTCATCACAATCCAGCAGCTTTCAATCCTGATATTGCCATTGGTAAAATTCGGGTCAACAAGCTTTTTCATACTTATAGTCGAACCAGCCGGAATTGGATTTATACCGCTATAATTCGGCAGCGCGTTTTTATCAATACCGGCACCGGATAAACCTGTATTCTCTGCATTCACTTGCCAACCGCGCAGTCTTACCTTGACATCACTGCCGCCGCTGCAATTAGACAGCATTAAAAAAACAATGGATAGCAGGCCGCTTATGAATATTTGCTTCATTGCCAGAATCTCCTTATATCTTTATACTTGAAAATTTTCATTATAAAACAGTTTTTCTCAGATTCATATTTTCAATTTAACATGTTTAATCACAAAGTATATATGAACATCAGAAGGATGCAATAATAATTCTTGATCTCCCACATGCTGACTTGAAATGATTATTAAATTATTTATTCAAGGATTACATACAAAATTGAAGGCAACGACGAAGAAGAATTTCCGGATGAATTGCATACAACTAAGCTCAACGATGAGTATCAATAAAATTACAGAGATGCAGTATTAATAATAAACCTGATCGAATTCTCATCGATCAGAAGTTTTCTTGAAATTTCATCTGCAGGCCAGCCTTTTTTAGACAGTTCCCGTACAGTTTTGATCACGCTCTCATTCATGTTTTTCGGAAGCTGCACATCGCCCTTGACCTGTTTGGCAATCGGGCCTGCATTATCAACGCTCTGAATAAAATCCGCAAGCTGCTTTATTTTTTTATCTGTCTGATGAAACATTTCCTGCAGTCTGCCGTCTGTATTATCCAGGTCATCTTTAAGAGATTCCACTTTATTGAACATTGCATTTATCTGCTCGATTCTCTTTTCTATGTGTGATGATATGCTGTCAATTTCAGAGAATTTATCCTTAACTTCCTGAATTTCCCTTTCGCGCGATTTAAGTATCAGCGTAGTTTCCTCAATTTTATGCAGGTATTCGCTCATCCTGTCAATTCTCTTATCTGACTTGTCAATAACCTTCTGGAATGCGGAAACTTTGTTTTCAACGGTTTTTATTATAATTTCAGATTTTGATGCTGATTCAAGATTTTTAGCTATAAGATCTTCATATTCCTTCAGCTCATCAATCTGCTGTGAAAGCCCCCTGTAGCTTTCTGAGAGTGAATCAATCCTTCCGTTAACCTGATTGATTTTAAATATATTTTCATTGAATGCTTCAGATTTTTCCATGATAATATCGCTCAATTCAAGAAGACCCTTGATCTCGCTTTCAACATTGTCGAGTTTTTCTTTCTTCGCCTGATACGCCCTGATCTCTTTCTCAACAATTTTCTTCATATCCTTAATATGATCAAAATCATTTAAAAACTTGCCAAGACCTTTTGCTTCTTCTTTTGAATCAGCAAGGATTCTTCCGAAATGACTTAAGGATTCATCTACCTTCTGTATCATTAAATCCGATCTTGCGAATATTTTATTGCTTTCTTCATATTTTACAATTTCAGTTTTTATATCAACAAGACGCTTCTCAAGAGAACCGAATTCTTTTTTCACGCCCTCAAGGTTGCCAGCAATTGCATCGGTCAATTCGTTTTCGTATGAGCCGAGCCTGTCTTCAAGGCTGCCGAATCTTGTTTCAATGGTAATGAACTCTTCATTGAGATGCTCAATTTTTTCTTCTGCGGTATTTATAAGTCTTGTTTCAATTTTAGAATATTTTTCCTCAAATTCATCCATTATATTTCTAATATCTTCTGCTTCCTTGCGCGCAGCTTTCACTATCTCGTCTTTTTTGGAAACAGCGTGTATGCTCAGATTATCGAACTCATTTCTTACCTTCTCAGCTTCCAGTTCAAATGATCTTACAAGTTTCTGCTTCGACTCTTCAACATTATCTTCAACATTTTTCAGCTTGCTTTGAATTTTATTTATTTCAAAATCAACTGAATCAAACATTTTCTTTTTATGATCATTAATTTCCGAAAAAACAGAATTGTCAAGATCGGCCATTGTGGTTTTCATTGAGCTGATCTGATAGGATAAATTTGCAGCTCCTTCAACGGTTTTAGCAACAGCCTCAACTTTTTTCTTCAGATCTTCAATTATTGCATCGCCTGTATTACCGAGTCTCTGCTCAAGAACCGCAAGTGATTCAGAAAAATTACTTGATAACTCTTCGGAAATATCTCTTGATCTTTCCCTGAGTTTCTCTGTAAAAGCCTGCATCAGCTCATTACTTTCATTCTTGATTCCTGCAAGGCCGTCATTCAGAAAATTTATTTTTTTCGACAGGTCTTTAAAGTCTTCCTTGGCAGCTGCAATAAATTCAATCTGCTTATTAGCTTCTCTTCCGGCTAATGCAATTGATTTAACATCATCTTCAATTTTCTTTAATCCGTTTCTTTCCTGGTTGATAAGGCTGAATTTACCTTCAATATCTTTCAGTGAAGCGGTCAAGCTGGCTGATACAGCAGAGGTTCTCTTCAGCAGAACATCCATTTCAATTGTTGCATCGCTGAACTTCCTGTTTTCAGATTCAGCAAGTTTCTTGAAATCATCAAACATCTTCTGTGAATACCTCTTAAGCTTATTCATGCGAAGATTGGATTTGTCAATTCTTCTGAATACGAAAAGAAGCAAAATGCAAGATGCAAAAGTTATAATATTTAAAATCATTATATCAGCTCCGAAAAATAAATATTGAGGATTGCATTATATCTGTCAGAAATCGATTTCCCGCAATGCTTCAAAAGTTTGGATTCACCCTTGGATGCATTGTCATACTTCGACAAAGCTCAGTACAAGCCGCCTGTAAATCACCGCACATTAGGAATTTAAAAAAATTTCTAAGATATATTGCATCAAATTAAGCTCTTTATAAGAATGAGTATGGAATCCCGCATATGCATTAAATAAACATCGATATGATTTTGTCAATACT
>CAZGWD010000004.1:0-236639 GCA_964529415.1 uncultured Leptospirales bacterium
TTATTTTACAAGAGTTTTTCCCTATTTCACTGGTACACTTTTCGGGGGCAGGTCACGAGCGATCCGAGAAATAATGAAATAGGTTTTATAAATCAGTATTTAGAAAACCATGCACAAACTCAGATTAAAATTATACTTCATGAATATTTCTGGAAACTTGGGAATAATTTTGAGGAATGCGTGATTAAATTTCTGAATTATGAAGAATCATACAGGAAAAGATTGAATTTTATGGTATGAGGGGTCAGAGCAAACATAAAATTAATCAGTAAATTTTCAGAATTAACCGCTAAATAATTTTAAACCCGGATAAAAATCAACAGCAGGACAAATTTTTATCGGTGATTAAAAAAATATATATAGTATTGCTGTTTTTAAAAATACAGGCATAGGAAATTATCTCAGAAAAAATTTACTGGGGTTATTTCAGGGAAATTATTTGTAGTAGAGGACGTATACTTCAGTATTAGTTCCTGTTAAATCTGTACCTCTAAAATATATTTTGCCTTTATACTCAATCAGTTCTTGTGGGTTATTTGCTAAAATTGTACTTAAAAGACCTACTGTTAATTGTTGTGTGCCTGCAACTGTACTGTCAGTTCTCCAAATCTGAAAACCATTGTTTGCTGGTGCTCCTTTATCTGCGATAAAATAAACCATTCCGTCTAATGCTGCAAAATATTGAGGATCTGCATTTGTTGCACCATTTATAATAATCTGGTTTGTTCCTGCATATGTTCCATCTGAAATTCCAAGTTCCGTTGTACTGCCGATATTTAAACTCATATATACTTTATTTTTAAATACAAATGGCGCTCCTATTATTGAATCTCCTATACCTGAATTCTGGTCAATAATCATATATGAACCTGATAACATCCCATCACTGATCCAGGCCTCTCTTCCATGTATTGGATCAGTTGCAGAAAATACAAGTTTGTCATTAAAAACTGTCAATCCCTGAGGATCTATACTTCCCGGTCCGCCGGGGATTACATCAATTAATTTCGGATTTGTTGAAGAGTCGTAAGTAGGACCAGGATTAATTAAAGATGAATCCAACACCCACAACTCTCTACCGCTACTCGGCTGCAATGCCTGGAAATAGAGTTTATTATTAAAAACTGTTAAAAACAATGGACTTGAATCTACTGCTCCAGAATTAATATCAATTACTTTTGGATTTATTCCTACACTATAACTTCCTGCAGGAGTTAGCTCCCATAATTCAATTCCTTGGTGTGGAAGAAAATTTCCATCTGTTGCTGAAAAATATAGTTTTCCATTATATCCTGTTAAACTAACTGGATTAGAACTTGTTCCTGGACCAATAGCATTTATATCAATTTTTAATGGATTTGTACCTGATAATACCTGTGCTGGATCATATTCATATAGTTCAGTATCTACACTGTTATCAGTTGCAGAAAAATACAGCTTACCACCTAAAGCAACAGGTTTTGATACATTAGAACCGACTCCAATCGTAGTATTAATATCTATAACAAAAGGATTAGTACCCATTACTAATGCAGATGATGGGTCATATACCCATATTTCATCGCCATACTGTCCAGCTCCGGAACCGTTTGTTGCCCTTATATATAATTTCCCAGCATACTCAATCATCCATGTGTTCAAGTCAACTGAAGGCCCAGAACTATTAAACTGGATAAGCAGTGACGTGCCTCCAACAGTACCATCTGATTTAAAAAGATGCGCACCTGTTCCATTATAAGAAGCACCAAAATACATTATACCATTTATTACTGTAAACCTTGAAGGATTAGATGAATTTCCTGGATATAAATCTATAAACTGCACCACTACAAGATCCTGTATCTTCAAACTTGCACACTCTGACATTTCATCAGTACCTTTTACAGAATAAACCAGAAAATGTGTAGCTCCAACAGGAATTAAATCCCCCGGAGCAATTGCGACAAAACTGTTTGGATGTGCTGAACCATTCGGCGTGAATGATGCAATAAAAGAATTTTTCGTTGCTGGGCCGTTTCCCCAGTAGAGCCTGTATTCTGTTATACTGCTTTCACTTTGTGCAGGCAAAAATGTCAGTGTTCCGGTTATGTATCCAGATCTATAATTCGTATCAGCAAAACTTATTGACCTGGCAATATGAGGTGATGGATCTCCAAAAGTTGACAGGATATCGTAAAAATTATAACCATTACAGGATGTCAGTGTGAAGAGAAGTATTATTATAATTAGTTTTTTCATAATGTTATCATTTATTATTTATAGTATAAAACCCACAGTTCGCGTCCATAAGCAGCATCCTGTGCCGTAAAAAACATTTTATTGCCGAGAGTTACTCCATTAAATAAGATCGGTGTTGGTGCTAAACCCAGTATTGCTGTTGTTGTTTGTATTTTCAGAGGAACAGACATTTTTTCTGAATCAAAAAACCATAAATAATAGTTTGTACCATCATCTGTGGCTCTCATAAAAAGCCTGTTATTATATATACTGCCAATATGAACGTTGCCATTTCCTCCCGGGTAAAAATCTTTAACCATCTTTGTAACTCCTCCGGAAATACCATCAGTCACCCAGAGTTCATTTTTTTTTATAGCATTTGTATTTGAATTTGCCTTCATATAGATTTTATTATTGTATAATTTAAAATTAGGTTCAAATGTCAAAGGATCTGGAATAAAAGCATTGGCTGAATTTAAATTAATACGTGGTGAACTACCGTCATGGATCAAATCAACAGTTGTTCCATCTGTGCGGTATAACTCATTACCAACTCCATCATTTGCAATAAAATACAGGTAATTATTCCATGTGAAAAAATTGAATGGGTTTGATAAAGATGAAACTAAAGATAAACTAAATGTTGCACAATCCATCATCCAGAGTTTATTGAAAGTTGCATCTCCATTTGAACTGAAATAAAGATTGTTATTATAAACAATACTTTTATCCGGAACATCAGCGTCAATAGAGTAAGCAGCAAGGGGAAATATATTATATGGACTAATTCTAACTTGAAAAAATTTTGGAACTCCGAAATCATTTGCAGAAAAATACAAATATCCATCTACAAGTGTTATATTTGATTTACCAGGTATTAATGCTATTGTTCCTGGAAGTATAGTTATCTGGCTTAAGGAAGTATTTGCTATATCAAAATTATAAATCCCTAAATTTCCAGAATTATATGCAAAAAAATACAGCTTATCATCAATAAAATCCAAACAAAAAGATGTCGGGTCGGTTAATGAAAATCCAAAATCTAAAGTAATTTCCTGTAGAACTGTACCATTGAAACGATATAATTTAAAATTAACACCATTTGTAACTAAAAAATAAATCCAATTTTTATAAACAAAAGCAAAAGATGAAGTTAAGACCCAACCGCTATTATTAATGCCTGCAAAGGCATCAATGGCTGTTGCAACTAAACCAGTCGCAGGATCATATGATCTTAATTCTATTCCAGTATTATTCCCTAAATCAGCAAAAAAATAAAGTTTTCCATTTAGTGCAGTAAGCCAGACAGGATTTGAATTATTCGGTGAAGCACCTGTCCATATATCTTTCTCCATTTTTACAATTAGATCCTCAAAATCAATAGCTATATACTTCGTCATATCACCACTTGAATTAGACGTAATAGCAAGCAGATGTGTAGCACCGGATGGAACATTCAGATGAGTTAACGAAAAAATTTTATTTGTCCCGTCTGCAGGCAATGTTGCGATAGGTGAAGAGGAATATTTTGCTGTTGCAGAGCTTCCCCAGTATAATTTGTATGAAATAATCTTTGATTCATCCGACGCTTTACCAACAATTACATCGCCAGTGAGATAGTCTTCGTCCGGATTCACATCAATAAAGGATATGGATGAAGGGATTAGCGGATCTGTTGAGAATTGCCCCCAGAAATTATCCCTCGAGCACGAGAAAATCAGAAACGGCAACAGTATCATCATCATGTAAAAGTACAATCTTTTCATATAATAAATATACTCACTTTTTTCTAATATGATCAAAAATATATTTCAATTTTTTATAAATTTTATTAAATAATATGCTCTAAATCAATGAAAATTTATCTATATAAAAGAAAAGAAATAGAACGCGGATGACGCGGATTGCTTATGATTTGTTATGATTAATTTTTCATCATCTTTTAAATCCGAATATCCTTAAAAATCTTTTTTTCTTTTTTCTTTTTAAAAAATCTTTAATAAACTAAAATTTACCCTTATCAATAAAAAAGAAATGGAACACGGATAACACGGATGACACGGATTTTTTATGATTAATTTTTCCCGTTTTATAAAATCCACACTTTCATATTAATTTCTTATTTTTTTCTTTTTCTTTTATTTTTTTAAAAAAAAGCCCTTAATCCTTCAAAATCCTTATCCGTGAACATCCGTGTTATCCGTGTTCCAAATCCTTAATCCTTACTTCATCCTTCAAAAAAAAGTCCTAAATCCTTTAGTCCAATCCCCCTGTCCCCCAAAGGGGGCACGAGATGAATAATTATTTCCCTCCTGCTTGCCCCCTCCGGGGGATGGGGGGCATCAGGGAACTAAAACTTAACCCCGAACATCAAAAAATACCTCATACCGTAAAATGGCTGTCCAACATAAATAACATTAACAAATTCCGCTCCAATCTCAAAAAACAGCGGCTTTACAAATTCATACTCAAGCGAAACCCCTGCCTTCCAGTATGGATCATAAGATACCCTGTTTTCAATTTCTCCGCCGAAAAGTGCAGGCTGATGCAGAATGCTGAATGCAATACCGCCTCCTGCGCGTACAATAAAATTAAGCGGAAATTTAAACGCACTTCTGAAAAAAATATTTCCTCCAGCTATAATCTGATTAAAATTATACTCAGGCAACGGCGACATAAAATACGAATACGACGAGTCAATTTCAAAACCAACATATTTAAAAAACCCGTGTTTCCCGTACAGGGCAAAATTAACTGCAGCGCCCAGAAAAGATCCGGGGTAAACATTTTCCCATAAAGAAAATGACTGCACAAAAGGGCTTCCAATTGATATTTTAACTATAGTTCCTGATTCGCATTTCATAACCTCAGGCGAGAATCTGTCCCGTCCGACATCGAACTCGTAACCTGCTTTAACAAAATACTGGAATGATCTTATGTTTCCAGTGCCGTAATCTGCGCCATAAATAATCTCTGTATAATCAAGCCCTGTTTCAATAAAAAGATTTTTATACAGTTTAAATTCAAATGCAGCGCCTATTTTATAATAAGGTGAATAATTCCAGAACTTATCCTGAAGCCCTGTGAAAACATTTTTATATTCGAGATTGGATAGAGCTATACCGCCTCCGCCTCTAATAATAAGATTAACCGGAATAGTGAAGTCGGTTCTGAGAAAAATATTTCCTCCGATTAAAATATTATTCATCTTCGTTGTTATGAAATTTTTCCCGAGCAGATACTGGTACGATACGTCAAACTCAAGGCCGAAATGCCTCCAGAATCCGTTCGCATAGAAAAAGCCGAAATTAATCTGCACTCCTGTTAATGAAAAATCGAGTATCGAGTCCCACGGCTGCAGCGGCTGAGTGATTATCCATCCTGCAGAAAGCCTGAAAGCAGGATACGGCGAGCAGGGATCTATTTTCTTATTATAGTCGATGGAATATTCTACAGTAATTTCCTCCCAATCTGACCACGAACTTACCTTGTCGAATTTATTTATAGAGCCGATTCTCATTTTGTATTTTCCAGGAGGAACTGAAAATTCAACAATAGGGTCCGTAGTTTTTTTATCAACAACAGTGATATCAAGACTGTTCTTTATCTCAACAGAATATCCGGTTGCTCCGGCTATACTGTCCCATTCTATTTTCAGTTTTTTTTCTGCTGCTGATAAAAAGTTTAATTGGGCGGATATTAATATCAGAATCAATGCCGTGACAGAGTATAGCACCGCAATTGATATTCTTTTCAAAACAATGGAATTTGATTTAGATTTCAAAATATGTCAATCCCCGATTATCAGAACTTTTTTGTTTTTAATCTTCGGCTTTTCAAGCTGACGTATTTTTATATTAAAATTGAACCTTGCTTCAGGGCTTTTGCGCAGAATTTTCTTTCCTGCAGGATCAGTTTCAAATGCCTGCAGAGTCCAGAAAAAATTGCCTGCATCGAGTTTATTGAGCTCTCTCATTCCAAGTCCTGTATAAAGAGTTTCCTTCTGAACAACATTCACTGCTCTTCCGCCTTTAATCATATAAAGCCCGATTCTGTAAAGGTTTGCGTCTTTTACACCGTTCCATCTGAACATCAATGCATCTACATCCATTATATCAACAACAGCACCGTTGATCGGCGACTCCGCAACCGGAAGAGTAAGCCCTGTATATGCGCTGAATGAAAATACAGAACTTTTTGCTGATTCTCCGCCTGTTTCATTTTCAAGTCGAACTCTCCAGAAATATTTACCCGGCTTAACTTCAATTGATCTGGCAAAATCCCTGCCTGGAATTTTTTTATAAATTGAAGAAAAGTTTTCATTCTCCGAAAGCTCAAGAACAAAGTTCCCTTCCACATCTCCCTTTTTCCAGGAGAAATCAACCGGGATCGATTCGTTTGAATCATTTGAAATAATATTCGCGCCATTCAGAGGAATAGCAAGATCAATTTTCTGAAAATCAATCACATCAAATGATCTGAGAGCTGAATATTCAGTGAGATCACCGTTTTTCAAAACTCCGGCGCTTCTCCAGTAATATTTTCCTGTTTTAAATTCCCTGTTATACCTGACATAATTATTTTCTGTTTCCTGCGTTTCAGACGCATTTTTAAAATTCATGTCAGATGATATGTATAGCCTGTATTTTGCAATTTCACGGTTAACCTTCCATGAAAAAGTCAGCGGATTTTTCTTTATTGTCTGGGTATTGAAAACTTTTTTATCCGGCGGATACATCAGATCAGGTCCTCCTACTTTAGCAGACAGTACAACATTAAATTTCGATATTCTCCCTGGCAGCAGGCTGCCGCCTCCTTCGATAGAGCTTTCCTTTTCAACCTGCCAGTAATAGGCTCCCGGCTGCATTTCGTCAATAACTGCTGACGCGCTTTGTGTCTGAACAGATTTCAATAAATTCTTCTTCTCCGGATCCTTATAAATCTTCAGAGTATAAGACGAAGCAATATCGCTCGTGCTCCATATAAAACCAACAGAAGGCAGTTTCTCCCTGTAACTTATTGATTCATCCTTCGCCGGAGAAATCTGATTGATCTCTTCATCTGTTATAATGGAAAATCTTCTGACTTCGCTGTATTCAATTTTTTTTGTATACATGTCAACAGCCTTAATGCGCCAGTAATAAATTCCTTTTTTCATTAAAAGAAAATCCGTATTCTCCTTCGGCTTTTTCTTTAAGGTAATTTCTGAAAAAGAAATTGAAGGTGATGTCTCAAGGAATAATTCATAATTTTTCGGGACACTCACCCACGAATATTCTACCCTGGTTTCAGAAGAAGGTGTAATAAAATTTTTATTGTTCAAAGGCGTCAGCAGCCTGATTTTGATGTCAAATACGCGCATATCATCAAGCGAAGCTATCACCTTCTGATTTTCATTAATAGTTTCTTCTCTATCACCGGCAATCCGCACGCGCGCTGTTCCTTTATTAACCGTGAGGCTCAGGTCATTTCCGGAATCGCGGCTCATGCTTACATCACTTTTGCCAAGCGAAACTTTTGTTTCGCCGGATTTTATATTGATATTTTTAAGACCTGCGTCACTAACGCTGCCGCGGTCTGCCTTGATCGACCCCTGGGCGAAATCAATTTCAAGTCCTTCTTTTGCATATGAAAGAAGGATCATGCTGCTCTCATCCATCCTTATCTCGGTTCCGTCATTGAGTTTTATAACTGCTTCTGAAAGGTCAGATGTGCGGAGAGAGTCGTTATTGTAGACCGGCATATTCTGGCCCACGTCCTCCCACACAACGCGCGAAGAATATTTCCTCTGGGCGGTTTTCCTTTTAAACGTGATTGTACCTATCAGCTCGCCGCTGCCGGTAATTTTTTTTGTTATATCATAATAGAAAAGATATGAAAAAGCAATTATGACAGAAACCCCGAATCCTACAAAAATAGTTTCATTTCTCGATAATCTCATACTTCACTTCTTCATCTTCGAAGATGCCGCCTTTTTTAGAAGATTCTTCAAATTTTTTTGGATCAAGCCCGATATTAATCCTTACTTCCGAAAGGCTTTTCGGCCTTGCATTATCGTCGCGCCTGCCGATTACAGCGTAGACATTCTGCGCCTCACTCTTTCCCTTGACCTTTATCGACTGCATTTTCTCAACTGCAAAAATATCCTTAACCTTGGTATAGGCATCCTCGCTTATGAGTATATCCGTACCGAACGGTTTGTTTAATGATTCAATTCTCGAAGCAAGGTTTACAGTATCTCCGATTACAGTGTACTCCATTCTTTCATCAGATCCGATCTGGCCTGCAAGTACAGGCCCTGTATTTATTCCGCACCCGATTCTTATTACCGGATGCTTATCGCCGCCCCGGCCTGTATTAAATTCGGCAAGGGCTGCCCTCATCATGAGAGCTCCGTTGATTGCGTTTTCAGTATCATTTCCTGTTGATACAGGCGCTCCCCACACTGCCATGATCGCATCGCCAATATATTTATCCACAACACCCCTGGTGTCGTTAACGCATTTTACCATCCGCGTCATGTACTGATTTAAAAATTCAACCACCTCTTCAGGTTCAAGTTTTTCAGAAATCGCAGTAAATGACCTGATATCTGAAAAGAATACTGCAACCTCTTTTCTCTCACCTCCAAGCTTGATTGTACCCTTAATAACCTGCTCTGCAAGGTCCTTGTTAACAAATTTTCCGAACGCATCTTTAATTTTTTCACGCTCTTCAAGTCCCTTTCCCATTTGAATAAATGAATCCGTTAAATTTCCTATTTCGTCTTTTGAAGAGTTCTTTATATTAACATGAAAATTTCCCTGAATAATTTCACGGGTAGCTCCCACGAGCCTAACAAGGGGACCGGTAATGCTTCTGCTGTAGAAAAATACAATGAGTATGGCTGACGCAAGGACTATAACCAGAAGATAAATATTTCTGCGCTGAAGGCTGTTTACCTCCTCCAACACCTTCTCTTCCTCTACAGCTGCAATTACACCGCTTCCTCCGAACTCGATTTTTTTAAATGAACCGAGATAAACAATTCCGCTGTCATTTTTATACCGCATATTCCCGTTATCAGTTTTGCTTTTAAACATACTTTCCACGATGGAAAGATTGTAATAATTTGTTCCGGAAAGAACCACCTTGGGGTCAGGATGCGCGATTACGTCTCCTCTTGAATTAACCATGAAAAATATTATTGTTCCCCTGGATTCAAAAGACTTCAGAAGTGCATCGAGCTTGATATAGCTCACCATAATTGACGCGGTTTGTTTAGCTTCATTTTTTTTATATGGAAGGATCAGAGCAAGAACAGGAAAATCAAGCGACTGGGAAATATTATGAATAACAGTCTCACCGGCAAAGGCTCTTTTAAAAACATCGCCTGAAGATTCCGAAACAGCATCAAGACTTTCCGGCTGAATCTGATATTTTGAAAGAATCTGCGAATTATATGTTTTTTTCAGAAATTTCACACTGTTTATGTCATTGATTATCCCTGCAAAAAGCACATCAGTTCTCGTAAAGTCAATCATCGATGCTCCTGCTGATTTAGTATCAATTTCATCAAGCATTGTCAGTGCGATAATTCTTGATTTATCAATTTCTGAATATACTCTTGATGCTGTTATCTCAGATAATTTAAGGTTATTCTCTTCTATTCGGATTAAATTATCTTTCCGGAAATAATATGAAGCAAGAAATATCATGCCGCTTAATGATAAAATAATTATAACAGAGATAATTGAAATAAGCTTGAATTTTAATGAATTATAAAAAGGAGCCTCCCTGCGCACCTTCCTTCTTTCATTCTTTCTTTCTTCTTTTCCGGTTTTTTCATTTTTAATATCTGCTTCAGTTGTTTCTGCTGCAGCCATAACAGAATCTGTTTTTTTATTTTCAGTTTTTTTATCTTTTGTTTTTACGTCATTTTTTACAGCAGTTTCAGGAGCTTTTTCAGCTGGTAAATTAATTTCCGCAGAACCCTTTTTATCATCTTTGCCTAAATCTTTTTTAGTTACATCTTTTGCTGCAGCCGGTTGAGTCTCTGCTGTTCCGGTTTTGTGTTTTTCAACTGCCGGCTCATCTATCAGTTCAAGATATGGTTCAAATTCTTCATCTATTTTGTAATAATCATCAAGAAATCTGTTATCAATATTAATTTCTTCATTTTTATCAAACCCGGAAGATTTAACTGAAACAGATTTAACAGCTTCATCCAGTGAAGGTGCGAATGGCCTTATCAGCGCAGCTGCAAATGTTCGAGCGTAGCTGTTTCCGTACGATACAATCAGGGATGGTGAATCTGAATTTCTAAACTCAGTTATTGAATTTAAAACATTGGAAGAGTTTTCCGGATAAGAAAACGTCACATGATGTGATTTTACAGAAACTGAGGAAGTTTTAAAAAAATTAATCAGCCCGATATAACTTGAAGCATCAACAGGCGTTGAAGATATTATAAAAACCGATTTAATGCCGTTTTTATGCAGCTCAGCAGATAAATTAATAGTGGGTAATTCCGCTCCCGGAAAAAAATCCATTAGAAACAGGCGTCCGCCGGAAAAATTTAAATTAGTTAAAACATTATCAGACATAAATCATCCCTTTGATGAAAATAATCAATTCCAAATTGGGTCATAAAAAGTAATCATTCAGGAAGTGTACAATCAGATTTTTTTTCATCAAAATCTTTTAAAATGTACATTTCCTTCTATAAATAATAAAGAATCAACAAATATTTTTGCATGCAATACTCTCCAGCAATATTCTTTAACCATAAATAATTTACTTGAAAATAATTCAATGATTTATCCCGATAATAATCATAGATTAAATTGCACACGGATAAAATTCCATGGGTCATGGGAATGATTACCGAAAATTTTGTTTCAATAAAAAACTTATTCATTTATAGAGGAGTATATTTTGAACGTCTCCAAGTCTCTTTTAAATACTATAAACCTGACTCTTAAAGCTTTATTCGGAGCCTCAAATGCAGATATTCGCGCACACGGCACAGGTTTAATTCCAAAGGGACCGGTATTGTTTGTAGTTAATCATTTTACAAGAATTGAAACTGTTCTCATGCCTTATATTATTAAAAAATATACAGGAAAAAACACATATTCCCTTGCCCATTATTCATTTTTCGGCGGGAGCTTCGGGAATTTCATGAATAAATTAGGTGCAATTTCAACGAGAGACCCGAACAGAGACAAAGTTTTCATCAAGACTCTTTTAACAGGCGAGCTTGCAGCTGTGATTTTTCCGGAAGGGCAGATGATAAAAGACAAGAAGATTATAGAAAAAGGAAAATATCTGATATATAATGCTGGTGTTGTAAGGCCGCCTCATACAGGCGCTGCCAGATTGGCTCTGCGGGCTGAATTTTACAGAAGAAAAATTAAAAAATTTCTGAGAGACGGAAATACCCAGGCCCTTGATCAGATAAAAAAATATTTAAATATGACAGATAATGAAATTATCACGTCATCGGAATTAACCGGCGCTATAGTTCCTGTTAATATCACTTATTATCCCATGAGAGCAAGAATGAATGCTCTTACAAAACTTGCAGGAAAACTAATGAAAAAAATTCCTGCACGCATGGAGGAGGAACTTGAGGTTGAAGGCTCAATTCTTTTCAACGATACGGATATTGATTTAAATTTCGGCAGCCCTATATTTACTGATGAATATTTAAAAAATAATTCCAATGTAATGATGAAAGCAAACGACTCAATTACATACCTCGAGGAGGAAATCTTTGCTGAAAACATTCAGATAAATAAAATCAGCGTTGAAATAATGAAAAAATACATGGATTCTATTTATGGATTAACTACAATAAATCATGATCACATATTTTCATTTATAACTGCGATGTATCCGAAAGCAAAAATGCCGGATTCAGATCTCAGAGCCAGAACATATTTTGCAATCAAGGAAATCCAGAGCCTGAAACTTATTAACCAGCACACATCTCTTTCGCGGAAACAGAAATTTCTCGTTACAGATGATTATCTTGCCAAGTACAGGGATTTTATCAAAGCCGGAGTTTCTGATGATTTAATTACTGTTGAAAAAGAAATCATTATTATCAATAAAAAAAGATTTAATGTCCCGTATAAATTTCACAGTATCAGAAAAGATAATATTATAGAGGTCTGCAAAAACGAAATTGAACCGCAGAAAGATGCTGTTCGCATTCTTAACCGGATCATGATGACTCCGCCATTTATTATCAGGCGAAGACTCAGAAAAGATTTTACAGCAAAAGAGCAGGTTCAGTTTGAAAAAGATTATTCTCAATTTTACAATCCCAAAGAATCAAAAGATAAAAATATCGGCCGGCCGTTTTTACTGAAGCACTTCTGGCCGAAATTAGGCATTATGGGAGATATGGGGGTTATTCTCGTTCACGGCTATATGGCTGCGCCTGAGGAAGTCAGACCAATGGCGGAATATCTCTACAAAAAAGGCCTTGCAGTTTACTGCGCGAGAATGAGCGGACACGGAACAAGCCCCGATGATCTTGCAACACGAACCTGGGAGGACTGGTATGATTCTGTAAACAGGGCTTATGTTATTATGAAAAACAGTTATAAAAAAATTGCAATTGTCGGGTTTTCTACAGGTTCAGGCATTGCACTTTTCCAGGCAGCAAACAAGGAAAACAGGTTCAGCAGCGTCATATCCATCAACGCGCCCCTCTTGCTTCATAATATTGCATCTGCAGCATCGCCTGCAGTTAATTTATGGAACAAAATGCTGGGCAAGCTGAATATAAAAAAAGGCCAGTTTGAGTTTGTGCCGAATCATCCGGAAAATCCTGCAATAAACTACACCAGAAATCCGATCAGCGGAGTTAACGAGCTCAAGAAGCTTATGAAAATAGTTGAACAGAATATTAAAAGAATTACAGCACCGGTCCTCATTATACAAGGTTCAAATGATCCAGTAGTTAAAAGAGAAAGCGCTTCAAAAATTTTTGACGGCCTTAAATGCAACAGCAGGGAAATTATTGAAATTAATTCCGACAGGCACTGTATAATACGGGGACCCGGCTCGGAACATGTCTTCGAAAAGGTTTATGATTTTCTGATAAAAAATTTCAAAAGGTAGAGTTGATTTTTATTTTCATAAAAGACTTCCAGTTAAAATAATTAAAATTATAAAATCTCACTACAGATAAAGAGTCAAAACAATCTTTACTAAAAGATAATGAAACAATAATTATTGACAAAACGTCAGATATAAGAAAATGATATTAAAATTTAAATTTATAAAAATGTCTGGAAAAGAAATTAAAAATAATGGGAAAATACGAAAAGCTTATTAAAAAAATTGTTTTTGGCGCTGCTGATAAAAATATTGAATTTGATGAATTATATCATCTGTTACAAAAATTAGGTTTTGAAGTAAGAATAAAAGGTAGCCATCATAATTTCAGCAAGAAGGGAATTATTGAAAAAATAAATATTCAGAAAGACGGCAAAATGGCAAAAGCTTATCAAGTACGGCAGGTGAGAAACATCATAACTAAATATAGATTAATGGAAGGATTGACAAATGAATAATAAATATGAAATAATTCTTTATTGGGATAAAATTGATGAAATTTATATAGCGGAAGTTCCCGAGTTACCAGGCTGCATGTCTCATGGTGATTCAGAGGAAGCTGCTCTTTCAAATGTCAAAGAAGCAATTCTTCTCTGGATTGAAACAGCTAATGAACAGGGGGAACCTATTCCTGAGTCAAAAGGACAAAGACTCATGTTTGCATAATTTATTTCTTCTGATGCTGATCGCGGTATGCTGATGGAGTCATCCTGCAATTTTTGTCAAACGCCCTGCTGAAGGTGCTGAGACTTTCGAATCCTACGGAATAAGCAATTTCAATTATAGACTTATCTCCCTCAAGCAGCACCTTGGCCTTTTCTATCCGCACATCATTGATATATCCGCTGAATTTTTTTCCTGTAGCTGTAAGAAATGCCCTGCCGAAACGGCCTGGACTCATGCCAGCAGCCTCTGCGACTCCTTCACGTGATATATCAAACATATAATTTTCATTAATGTAATCCTCGGCTTTCTGAATTTTCTGATATGTATCAGATGTAACAGAATACTTTTCATCGTTTCCGCTTGAAGTATTTTTTCCGGAAGATATGGATATGGCCTTTTCTTCATCAATAGAAGAAATAAGTTTTACCAGCGAAATCATATAAGGTATAGCAAGAAGAATAAATATCGATGAAGCTGTTGCTATTATAATAAGAATTAAAGCTGTAGAATTCGCAGTTTTGCGGTACATATAATAATCGTAACCGACACCGTATCTGTTGCCATCTACAGTTATTATAAACTGATTATAATTAACATTGCTGATCTGGACAAGATAGCGCTTCATAGTTTGCGCATCATGCGGATATAATTTCTGTCCTGAATTGTTTAATCTCCAGCGGCCTGGCGTAAAATCATTGAGTACCATTGTATGAGGCTTTTGAAAACCGGAGTTTTTTAGATATATCCAGTTATATGATGAGCCTTTAAGCTGATAAATATAATCAACTTCATCAGGAACTGAAGTGAAATCACGGGAGCGAATCCCGTTTGACAGATACCGGAGCTCAACAGAACATTTTTCATCATATGAATTTTCAAACTGTGAAAGAGCTACTTGTCCCATTGTGGAAAATATAATAATATTAAAGATGAATACTGAGCCTGTAATTTTAAAACGCACAGACAGGCGCTGAAAATCACTCCTTACATATACAACTGCATACAAAGCGTATATAATTAAAAACAGAGAATTGACTGAAGAAATTACTGTAACATACGGGATGGCCCTGAAAAAAACATAACTTGATATAAGAAGAACTTTGGATACATCGAGAATTACAAGTAACGCAAAATTCCGTGATGTACGGCCTGCTTCTGTTTCAGGTGAAAAAAATTTCGAGAGACTGCTGCGTGCTGAATTATTCCGCTCAGCATAGAAAGCATTTCTCGCAAAAACCGCAACTGTCCAGGCATAGAATAATAATACTGTAATATGTATCAGCTTTGAGTTGTAATCAGGAGCATATCCAGTTTCTGAAAATTTTATTCCGTTTTTTATTGCACTATATGCATATTCCCCGTATACTGCAATTGAAATCAGCAATGTCGCTGCAAGTACAATAAATGATTCACGGCGATTCCGATCAAAATTAAAACTATATGAAAATTGAATAAGGGCTAAAACACCGAATGGCGCAAGAGCAGCCAGAAACCAGCCATACGCGCCTATTTGAGAATAAATGGAATAAGTCATTAAATGGCCTGCTTCATAGAGAAAAGCTGCGATAAAATAATAACAGAGGAATCTGTGGGTTCGGTCAGTTCTTCCGCGGGTAACGAGATATATAATTATTACAAATGTCAGCGCAGCAAGACCGAAACGTTCAAACGAATATTGTGAAAACAGAATAATCTGTACCGGATCCATTAATGCTCCCTTGGTTAAAAATCAATCCTGCAGCTTAATATAAAAAATATTTGCGGATCATTTGCAATACAGAATACTCCGTAAAATATAAAATCAATGTTTTTATATATGCAGAATTATATATAATACAAAACCGGATGTAAAGAAACAAAAAAAATAATATAACAAAAAAACGTGCCCCCTTTTCCGGGAGCACGTTTTACTGTCTAAGTAATTAATGTGCAGCGTTTATTTTATATGCCGGAAGACTGTTTAAAAGAATCATCAGCCGGGGTTACTGTGCTTTTCCCTAAATTTATATCATATTTATACAGTGTTGTTTTTACTGCTTTTTTTGCAAAATCCCAGTTCATTGCAGCTTTAATCTGATCGTCGCCTGCTGCTGCTCCAAGACCGTAAACCCCAGGTGCCTTATCAGCATAAACAAGTTTGTCAACTGACATTGAGTACCAGTTATATGCATATAAATGCTTTGCAGTATCATCGCCGAAAGAAGGCCATGGGCAATAGTAAGCTGCAAGTTTACGCATTTCAGTATTACTGTCCCCAACCCAGTTGCCTATATTGCTGTTAGTACGGATTTCTTCAAGAGCGAAAGCATCACGCGAAAGCATCTCTTTCATATAGGTTACGCATTTTGCCCCCAGGATATACTCCACCGCTGTATGTTTCAGAACCTTTTCCCCAGAACGGATCAAGAAGAGCAACGCGTTTTGGCATAAGATTTGAAGAAACAGTACCTGCAGCAACTGCATTGCTGATTTTATAAGACATAAGTGTTGCAAGCTGATTTCCGAGAGAATGCCCCATGAAACGGATTCCGCTTGTAGAACCTGCGAATATCGCAGAGTACTGATCAAACAGAAGATCAGTGACGCTCTTTGTACCTGCATAGTTCAGATAAGAGCCGCTGCGGATCATGTATCTCATGCCTTTTTTGCCATTGTTTGCCAGCCATAGTTTTGCCTGAGCATCTTTAACTTCACCTTCATCAGCCCACTGAGCCCAGTAGGCTATACACACATTGTAGCTTTTGCTTCTCCAGGAGCCGATTGTGTTGTATGAGCCGATTGCTGAAGAATTAAAAAAGAATGCATTGTCATTTCCAAAGTCTTCATTTTTTGTTGAGCCGTTCTGCCATCCGTGATAATAAACTATAGTCGGTTTGTTTTTATCATAATATGGATTTGATTCGCCTGGAACAGCTTTCTGATATTCGCCATTCGGGCCTAGAAAATAAAATCCGTAATCAATATCAATTGTTTTAAAAGTCAATGTATAGTCTGCAGTACCCTGAGGAACGCCGCTTGTGCTTTTAATGCTTGCAGCAGCAATTGTAACTTTATAAGAAGTATCCTGCTTCAGGCCTTTTCGTATTTTTGACTTTTTAACAGTATCAAAAACAAATATTTTTGCTGGTATAAAAACTGCAATGCGGTTGCTGTATGCTACTGTTCCAGTCAGAACTTCGCTTGTATCAACCCGCGTTACTTTAAAGGTTGTTGTATTCAGTGTTGAAACATCAATATCTGCATCAAACGCAACTGAAATATTTGACTCAACAGGAACATTAGTTGAATTAGGCTGAGTAGTTCCTGTACCGCCAACAACAGCTTTCATCATTGCTGTATCTGACTTTGCAGCAGTAGTATCAAGAATTTCCCGGGTAGGAACAAGCCCGTCCTGCGTTAATGTGATCTCAAATCTTTTTCCCTCAGTAATTACTTCTTCAGTTGTTTTTAGCTCACATCCTGTGAATGAAAGGGCTATTATTAGACTGAAAATTCCAATAAAACTTATAAAAAAACTTTTTCTTTTTATTTCTGTAAATTTCATACTTCCTCCATACCTTTTATTGAATAAAAAACCGTCTGTTCGGTCTTAAATATCATGGAAATACAGGGTTTGTCTTTTCAAATTGGAACATGTTTCGGTTTGAAGAGGATTTTTTAAAAAATATGAGGGGTAATTTTAATAAGAGAAAAAAAGCAGTTTTATTACCATAAGGGGGTCAGAGCCTGCCGGCAACAGAATGTTTTATGGATCAGATTAGTTTTATGCAGACTGTATATTAATGCAGTTATACTTAAAAAAGCGCCCGGATTTGTTTATACATAAAAAAAATTATTATTTCATCTCGGAACGGAATTTAATTTTTTTTCCTATTATTTTTTCAATTTCAATGACAATTTCGGATAAAATTTTTCGTGAATCTTTAAGAAGAATTTCTATATCATTTAATTCAGCTTTAATTTCACCAGGTTTGAGTTTATCAAAATTTAAGCTTTTATTACTTACTCTTTCTACAAGTGTTCTTACGCCTGATAATTTTTTATATTCCAAGGAAATCTGCTTTATATATTTTTCTTCATTTAAAAAATATAAATAAACTGAATCAATTCTCTTAAAAAGAATCTTAAGATTTGAAATCAAACTTGAATATTTGAGTTCATATTCATTCATTTTGATTATTCAGCACAATCCCCGCAAACTTCTTTCAGAGGCACTCCAGGCTTAGGCTGTAAAAGCACAATTGGAATAATATATGACATGCCTATTCCTGTCGGGGAATCAAAATCGAGTTCAAATTCAAAATCTTTTTTGCCAAGCAATTTATGGGTATATTCAAGGCGGAATTTATAATCAGAGCTTGAACCCATTATCTTATCATCATATGCAGGCCAGAAGTGATAATAACCCATTGTAGCCTTATTTGTTTTATAGGGATTTTTCCAGTCTGAATCCACCATTGAGCATTTGGAATTTCCAAAATATAAAGTTATTTCCACATCCGGTATAACAGAAAAAGTTGTTTCTTCAAGGACCTGGCCGATTATGTGAGGAAATCGTTTAAGCTCGCAATCTGCAAATTTAGTATGCCCTGTTATCTCATCTTTATTTCTTCTTTTTTTAATAACTTCAATTGCTTCATATATCAGCATAAAAACATCCGTTTTCTGCTGGGTTGCAAGTCTTGCCTGAAGCTTTCCGTGAAGCATGCCTCTTTCGCTTGTGACATATTTCGGAGGAACCCTATTTAAAACATAAGCTGCAATATCATCCACATTGGAATTTATCTGGGTTAGTTCATTGTCTTTTTTTATAACTTCTTCAACAGCCGTTCTTGTAATGTCTTCCATGAGATTTCTAAATGACATATGATCCTCCATTAAAGAAAAACGATTTTAACCTTTCCGGTTAAATGCAATATTAATTACTTCTTCTATATTTTCAACAAAATAAAATTTCAACCCTTTTTTAACGTATTCCGGAATTTCTGCCATATCTTTTCTGTTTTCTTTTGGTATAATTATTCTCTTTAAATGGCCTCTTTTAGCGGCTATAATTTTCTCTTTTATGCCGCCTACAGGGAGAACTCTTCCGGTCAAAGTCAGCTCGCCTGTCATTGCCAGGCCTTTTGCTAAAACCTTTCCTGTCGCTATAGAATAAATAGAAGATGCCATTGTTATTCCTGCAGAAGGCCCGTCTTTAGGTGTAGCGCCTGCAGGAACATGCAGATGAAGTGTATTTTCAGAAAACTTCTTTCTCATTTTCTCATCATCCAGAAGCATGTTCTGAACATAACTGTACGCAATATTTGCGGATTCAGACATTACATCTCCAAGCTGGCCTGTAAGTTTCAATCCGTCACTTTTTTTGCCTGATGCGATAAATATTGATTCAACCACCAGAGCTGCGCCGCCAAGAGAAGTCCATGCAAGTCCAACAGCCACGCCTGCGCGCAGATTGTTCATCAGCTCATCATCGGAATAAATTTCCTGGCCTAAATATTCTGAAATTTTATTTACCGGAAGATTGCCTTCAGGGAGTTTCTTCTTTACAGCAATAATTGACGCGGATTTTCTGCATATCTTTTCTATCTGACGCTCAAGGCTCCTGACTCCGGCTTCCCTTGCCCATCCGTTTATGATCTGGTCAAATCCTTTTTTATCAATCTTCACAGAGCCTTTTGGAAGGCCGTGCATTTTAATCTGTTTCGGAAGAAGATATCTTTTCCCTATTTCAAATTTTTCCTGTGAAATATAACCGGAAAGCCTAACCAGTTCCATCCTGTCCCGCAGTACTTCAGGAATTGTATCAAGAGTATTGGCTGTTGTTATAAAAAACACTTCGGACAGATCAAAAGGAAGATCAAGATAATAATCCCTGAATTCAGCATTCTGCTCCGGATCAAGCACTTCCAAAAGCGCTGAAGCAGGATCGCCCTGAAAACTAATTCCCAGTTTATCTATTTCATCAAGCATAAATACAGGATTTTTTGTTTTGCAGATTTTCAGACCCTGAATAATTTTTCCGGGCATTGATCCTATATAAGTTTTTCTATGTCCTTTGATTTCCGCTTCATCTCTCATTCCGCCGAGCGATACCCTGAAAAATTTCCTTCCAAGAGCTTCAGCTACAGATTTGCCGAGAGATGTTTTACCCACTCCGGGAGGTCCCACGAGGCATATAATTGACCCCTTTGAATCAGACTTTAGTTTTTTTACTGCAAGAAACTCCATGATCCTTTTCTTGACATCATTGAGCCCGTAGTGATCGCGGTTTAAAATCTTTTCTGCTTTTTCAAGATCAATAAAGTCCTCGGATTTTTTATTCCATGGGAGAGATAAAATCGTATCAATATAATTTTTTGTAACAGTATATTCCGATGAGATTGCGTCCATGAATGACAGTTTTGCAATTTCCTCTGCGAGTCTTTCTTTTGGTTCGCCTTTTAAATGAAGATCATCAGCTTTCTTTTTCATATCAGCAATTTCTTTTGATCTGTCATCCTCGTCGAGACCAAGCTCGGTTCTGATGGCCTTCATCTGCTCTCTGAGATAATATTCTTTCTGCTGTTTGTCGATCTTTTCATTTATGTGGGTCTGGATTTTCTTCTGAACAGTTACAACTTCCATTTCCTTATGAAGAAGAAATAATACTTTGCGCAGCCTGTTTTTTACATTCAGGTTTTCAAGAATTTCCTGGTATTCCTGCTTTTCAACATTCAGTATTGAAGTGACGAAATCTGCAATTTTTCCAGGCTCGTCGACATTAACCATGGTGAGCTTCATCTCTTCGGTAAAAAGCGGATTATTTTCTGCGAGCATTTTCAGCTGGCTGAGTATTTCCCTTGTTAAAGCTTTTATTTCGATATTTCTTCTGTCAAAGCTCATATCCTCGAGATAGGAAACATCCGATATAAGATAAGGCTTTTCCGAAACAACATCATTTATCTTGAATCTTTTCACGCTGTTAATTAAAAGATTCACACCTCCATCAGGCAGATTTATCTTTTTTAAAATTCTTGCTGCAGTTCCGAATGCGAATAAATCGTCTGCCTTGATTTCGTCCTTGTTGTCATCTTTAATAAGAACAAGCCCTATCGTCTTTGTATCAGCAAGCACTTTATCAACAGCTTCGCTGAATCTTCCTTTTGATATGATTAGAGGGGTAACGATCCCCGGAAATATCGGCCTGTATCTGATAGGTATGATGTAGAGCTGCGAAGGCAGTATATATTCAGCGGTTATCAAATCGCTTTCAAAAAGATCTGTATCTATCTGCATGGTTCTCCCTGTTTAAAGCTGTGATTATTTTCTTATTATATCCACGATCCGGTCAAAATCATCAAGAGAGTAATAGCTTATTTCTATTCTGCCCTTGCTGCCGGAATGCTTGATTTCAACTTTAGTTCCAAGCATTGAAACAAGCTTCTCTTCCATTTTTCTGATATGCGCATCTTTTTTGGTTATTGCAGTTTTCTTCTGGTTCTTCGAAGATGTTTTATTTTCACCGAGAATTGATTCAATTGCACGAACTGAAAGTCCCTTATCAATTATCTCTCGAAAAATTTCAATCTGCTTTGAAGCACTTGGTGCTGACAATAAGACCTTTGCGTGACCTGCCGAAATTTTACCGTGGGAAATTGAATCCTGAATCTCTTCCGGAAGTGTTAACAGCCTCAGGGAATTTGTTATGGTGCTTCTGTTCTTACCGACTTTTTCAGATATATCCTGATGCTTGAGCATAAACTTGTTCGCAAGAACCCTGTACGCCTTTGCTTCTTCAATAGGATCAAGATTCGATCTCTGAATATTTTCTATAAGAGCGAGGCTGAAATTCTTTTCCTCGTCTGCCTTGATTACTATTGATCTGATTGTGTGGAGGCCGAGAGATTTTACAGCACGCAGCCTGCGCTCGCCTGCAACCACCAGATAACCTGCTTCAAATTTTCTTACAATGATCGGCTGAATAAGGCCGACAGATCTAATCGACTCTGCCAGTCCTGCGATTTCATTCTCGTCAAATTTGTGTCTCGGCTGATCCGGATTGGGAGAAATTCTATTCACATCAATTTCAATAACACGCGATGAATCCTCGCCAATAACTTTTTCAATATCTCCAGCCGGAGTTGGCGATGTAGCAATTATAGCTCCGAGCCCTTTGCCCAGAACCCTTGTTTTATTAACCATTATTTATGACCTCTTGAGCAAGTTTCTCATATGATACTCCGCCGGAGCTCATCCTGTCGTACTGTCCTATCGGCTTGCCGAAAGAAGGAGCTTCCGAAAGCTTTACGTTTCTCGGAATTATTGTTTCGAAAACCTTATCCTTGAAAAATTCCCTGACATCGCTTACAACCTGCTGAGCGAGATTAGTCCTGGAATCATACATTGTGAGCACAACGCCTTCAATTTTAAGATTTTTATTAAGATTTTCCTGAACCATTGAGATGATTTTCAGAAGCTGACTTAATCCCTCAAGTGCATAGTATTCACACTGAAGCGGGATCATAACTGAATCTGCTGCAACAAGCCCGTTTAATGTAAGCACGCCGAGTGATGGCGGACAATCTATCAGTATATAGTCAAAATCATCTTTTACTTCAGCAAGAGCTTTTCTCAGAACAAATTCTTTCTGTTCCATATCGAGCATGTCCATTTGCGCTCCGGAAAGATGCATATTGGATGGAACAATATATAAATCTTCAATATGGGTTTTGAAGATTGCTTCTTTGATATTGATATGTCCGATCAGAACTTCATAGAGAGTGTTTTCAAGTTCTTCCGCATTTATTCCAAGACCGAATCCCGCGTTAGCCTGGGGATCAACATCAATGATTAAAGTCCTCTTGCCCTTTTCTGCGAGAAAAGAAGCAAGATTCACCGTAGTTGTGGTTTTCCCCACTCCGCCTTTCTGATTTGATATGGATATGATTCTTCCCATTAAAGACTCCGTTATAAAATAGATAAATCATAATCAGCAACTGATCTGCTTTATTGACATAAAGTCACTGTTGCACAAAATTAAAGTATTATATTCAATTTCTAAAAATTATTTTAAAACCATGTGTAAGATAAGGGGATAAGTAGATTGTAGAAATAGGGTGATAAAAAAACAAATATCTCCTCATCTCTTATATCCCCATATCTCCTTATATCTTTATCTTCTATTCCTCTGTGGCCTATTTTAAATTTTCTAAGCAGTTGCCATGTTTCCATTTATTGCACTTTGAGTCAATTTCAAAATAAGGGAATATCAATAAATCATTTTAAGGACATTCCCTTGGGTTCACAGCATAAGTATAAATCAGTTTTTTCTATTTTTTTTAAGTGAAAAAACAGATTTATAGATGTTCCCATAGTGATTTGAAAAAGTAAAATGACATTATAAAACAAACAGAGAGCTTCATTATTGCTCCTGCAGCAAAACCGAGAAATGAACCGATTCCGGAATATAATGCTGAATTAAAATCCCTGCCCCCTATCAGCTCGCCAATAACTGCTCCGGTAAACGGACCTATTATAATCCCAATAAGGCCAAAAGGCCCGATTACTATGCCCAGTGCAGGCAGAATTATTATGCCTGCAACAAGACCGACCGTGCTTCCTATTACGCCCTTTTTTGAACCGCCGAATTTTTTTGTTCCCCATATCGGAATAAAATAATCCACAAGTGCTGTCAGAAATGTTATAACTCCCCACACTATTAAAAACAATATTGAAAATGGATGCTTGTCTGTAAATTGAAGAAGAATCAGTGCTGCATACACAAGAGGCGCTCCAGGAAGTGCAGGCAGAATGCATCCGATTATTCCGATAATAATTAAAATAATTCCAATTACAATAATTACTGTATCCAAAATATCCTCTTAGATTTTATATTGTTAAACTTTATTTTATTATTGAATGCCATTACCTTGAAAAGGATCGGGTATGACAAAATAGATTAATTCAATATCAGCTATAATGTAAATAAATTTTTCCGGCACAGTATAAATATAGTCAAGATAATTTCCTGATTGTAATTATATCAAATCTAAGCTTAATTGAATTTTAATAATATATTCCATTATTCCAAGCCCCCTGTCCCACAACTTACTTCTACCCACATCTTTAAAAAATAAATGATTCAGGAATGAACTACCTATAATATAATTGACATATTATATTATTTAAAGCTCCTTTAATATGAAATAAAAAATCCTGAGAGGAAATGATGCTAAATAATAGAAAACGTTTTCTTATGATTATCAGTATTCTTATTATAACCGGATTTCTATTAACAAGCTTAATCAGCTTTTTCATGTCAAGATCCTCCCTTCTCAACAGAATTCAGACAACAGAGCTCCCTCTTACTACAGATAATATCTATTCAGAAATACAGCGCGATCTCTTAAAACCGGTTTTCATTTCATCTCTTATGGCAAATGATACTTTTCTCAGAGACTGGATTCTCTCAGGCGAAGGGAATGAAATTCAAATCAGAAAATATTTAAAAGAGATACAGGATAAATATTCCACATTTACAAGCTTTCTTGTCTCTGAAAACAGCGGAAATTACTACCACTCAGGCGGCATATTAAAAAAAGTCTCCCCTGATGAAAAACGCGATATCTGGTATTACAGATTAAAATCCATTAAACCTGATTATGAGATTAATGTTGATCCGGATCTGGCGAACAGGGATACAATGACAATTTTTGTTAATCACAAAGTTTTCAACTATAACGGCAATTACATTGGCGCTACAGGAGTTGGTTTAAACATATCAGCTGTTAAAAGCCTCATAAGAAAATATGAGGATAAATATAACAGGAACATTTATTTCACAGACAGAAATGGAGAGATCATTCTCCATGCGGTCAGTTTTAAAAATGTTTCAAACATAAAGAAGATGGAAGGGCTATCATCTTTAGCCGGTTCTATTCTTTCTAATGAATTATCAATAACAACTTTTCAGAGAGACGGGAAAACAATTCATTTAAGCTCACGCTTTATTCCTGAACTAAACTGGTATTTAATTGTTGAACAGCATGAAGATTCAATTACTGAAAAAATATTCAATGCGCTTCTCGGGAATATTCTGATTTGTTCTGTTATAACAGCAATTGTTTTATTCCTGGTAAATTTTATTATGAAGAATTACCAGAAAAATATACAATTGTACGCAGAAGAGGATAAAAAGCTGAAACTGATTAATATCGGACAGGAAGAGGAAATTAATAATAAGAATGCCATTCTGACTAAAAAGAATGCTGATCTTCAGCTCGCATTAGATGAAATCAAACAGCTCAGCGGAATACTGCCTATCTGCTCATCATGCAAAAAAATTCGCGATGACAAGGGATACTGGAATCAGCTTGAAGCGTATTTCAGCCTTTATTCAAACGCGCAATTCAGTCACGGCATCTGCCCTGACTGCGCTAAAAAACTTTATCCTGATATGATTTTAGATGATGAGACTGATGCATAGAATCATTAATTGATTTCATTTTATTTCTTGACATCGGATTAACAGCGACAATATCTGATCAAAATTATTTTAGTGTTTATTATCCGTCAGAAATTATAAAATTTAATATTAAAAAACGGTAAAAAAATGATTAAAAAATATCTATCTTATTTACTTGTAAAAAGATCTGAAAATAATTCAAATGATCCGTTCGAATTTGAGAAAAGACAGGGCAATCCCTTCACAGCTTTTTATAATGACAGCTTTTATTTCACAGGCAGGGATGACAAGGGCACTTCAATTGTAACAAGACTCGGATTCAGAAATTCAGGAGAAACTGAACTCTGGCTTGATATGATCATACCCGGAACCGGTGAATTGAATATAATTCATGAAAAAGACAAGTTTTTCCTTGGCGACAATATAGCATACGGTCCTGTTGAATACACATGTATTGAACCAGGGCGGATTTGGAGAATTACATTCAAGGGAGCCATGCAGTCCGGCAGGAAAAAAGCGCATGTGAGCCTGGATGTAATGTTCACAGCCAGAATGAAAATATTTGATTTTAAAAAAGACGGTTACGCATGGTCAATGGCTGAATCCCTTGCATCAGAAAAATGGAGCGCAAAATGGTTTTCAAAACTCAAGGAAATTTCCCAGGTTCATTATGAACAGGGCGGAACCATGACCGGTTTCGTTGAGATCAATGGAACAAGGAAAAAACTTGATCTGCACGCAATGAGAGACCACTCTTTCGGAACAAGAAAATGGAATGCCATGGACAGGCATCTGTGGATATGCGGGATGCTCGAGGATGGCAGATATTTCAACATGAGCATAGTGCGGTATAAATTTCTTTCTTTCATTCAAAGCGGTTATATTACTGAAGGAGATACAATCATTCCAGTAGAAAAATGCACGCACTTCGATGAAATCGGAGAAGCGGTTGAAGTCCCGAAAATTTTTACAGTTACCATTAAACCTTTAAAAAAAGATCCTGTAATAATTGAATGCCTCATAAAAGGCGGATTTAATTATCTGATGGGCGGAGATTATAAAATTTTCGAGAGCCTGGCTGAATATAAAGTCGGAAACATAAAAGGAGTCGGGATAAGTGAGTTCGGTTACAATAAAAAAATCTACAGCTGAATCAATAAGACTTGAAGATATTACGAACGAGAAAGCCGGAGGAAAAGCTCTCGGCCTGAACAGGCTAATTAAAGCAGGAGCAAATGTACCGGAAGGAATTGTAATACTGAATCCCGGTTCAAATGAATTAAGAGAAGTTCTTTCAAACCATGCATTCATATCAAACGAAAAACCGAAAGCTGTAAGGTCTTCTGCTGTTGATGAAGACGGACACACTGCTTCTTTTGCAGGACAATTTGAAACATATCTGAATGTAAATGGAATTGATGATATAATTGAAGCAGTTAAAAACTGCGCCGAGTCCGCAAAATCCATCAGGGTTGCAAATTACAGCAGCAGAATGGATCCCGGAGCTGATCTTCAAATGGCAGTTGTAATTCAGGATATGATTGAGCCTGATACAGCCGGGGTTTTATTCACTGCCAATCCAATAAATAACAGACGGGATCATCTGATTATAAATGCAGTCAAAGGACTTGGAGAGGATCTTGTTAGCGGTCTTTCTGCAGGAGAGCTTTATGTACTGACAAGATCAGGTGCTGTTATCGAGTTCAGGTCGGAATATCAGGATAAAGCCCTTAGCGAAAATCTTGTAAAACAGCTAACCAGAGAAAGCATTCAGATTGAAAAATATTTCGGCGATCCAATTGACCTTGAATGGGCTATTGATAAAAACGGAAAAATATTCTGGCTTCAGGCAAGACCTATAACAACACTCAAGCAGGTTCACCTCAACGAGCTCGATGATTATCTTGACCAGCCTGACATGATTTTCACAAGAGGCAATATCGGCGAAATGATGCCTGGACCGGTAACTCCCCTGACGTATTCCACGTTCGCATGGGCTATTGATATAGGGCTTCAAAGATATATGAACCAGATAGGAGCTCAGCCTAAAATAAGCAGCGATAAGGCTGTTTACGTTTCCATGTTCTACAACCATCTGTTTTTTTCAGTGTCCAGCCTTTACAACTGCACAAGACGTGTGTCCATTACGACTCAGCCGAATCTTGAATACGCGATTATGGGTTTCACTCTTCCGGATGTTAAAATTAAGAGAGAAACTAATTTTATTCTGGGTGCTATAAATTCAGTCAGATATTTCATCTATATATCAAAATCTGAAAAAAGATTCAAACTTCTGAAAAAACTTGCTGCCGGCTATTCAATTGCCTTAATTGATGATCCCATTGAGCTGTATAATAAAATTGATTCTGAAATGAAAAATCTTATTCTTGCATGGGATTATCATTATGCTACTTCAGTAAAATCCGGGGCAAACAATACCATTCTTGTTTCAATTCTTTCCGGAGGCAAGGTTATACCTGATCAGGAAAACCTTAAAGATGCAGCAAGCCTTCTGATCAATATAAGCGACATTGACGGTGCGAATGCGCTCCAGGCGCTCGATAATCTTGCAGAGCATATTGCTTCTGATCCGGAACACCGTGATAAATTTTTAAATATCGACCCGAAAAACCCTCAGTGGCTTTATACAGATGATTCAGGAAAAACCGGCGAGCTATTCAGGAATTTCATGAAAATAAACGGGCACAGATGCGTTCGTGAAGCAGAAATGCGTGAAACAGACTGGCAGACTGATCCATCCTCTCTTATAGAAATACTTCAAATAAGGGTAAAGAGCGGTTTAATTTCAGGCGGAAACAAAAAAGACATGGAAGCGCAATACTGGAAAAATTATGAAAACGTTTTAAAAAAAGTAAAGCCTGCAGCAAGATTTTTTATAAAAAAAATTATAACTGCTGCAAGGTCATCTGTTGCAAAAAGAGAAAATTCAAAATCGATCTGCGTCAAGCTGCAGAGTGAATTTAAAAAAGCATATATACACCTTGGCAATATTCTTGCAGAGAAAGAACTTCTGGATGATTTCGATCAGATATTTTTTCTGACACATGAAGAAACAGGCAGACTGCTGAAAGATAAAAATCCCAAATGGAAATCAATTGCCGAAGACAGAAGAAAACTTTTCCCGAAAATGAAAGCTCTGCATTTTAAAGATCTTTATTTTGGAATACCTGAGCCTGCTGAGGAAATTGAAATTCCGGCACCGGAAGACGGCTCATATAAAGGTCTTCCTGTGAGCACAGGGTCTTTAAATGGAAAAGTTAAAATAATAAACAGCCTCGATGACGCAAGAAAACTGGAAGCCGGCGATATTATGATAGCTTCATATACTGATGTGGGCTGGACACCGTACTTCAGCATCATAGGCGGTCTTGTTACTGAAATTGGAAGCGCTCTTTCTCATGGCGCTGTAGTTGCGCGTGAATACGGCATTCCGGCTGTAGTGAGCGTTCGCGGAGCCAAGAAAGCATTTAAAGACGGAGATATGGTTTTTCTTGACGGGGATAAGGGGACTATTAGAAAAATATAAACTCACCTGATCCAAGGAAGATATCTCTTCCCGAAAAGTTTGTTAAACACATAGCTGATCAGAAATATACCAAGTATAATACCTGCGATCCATAAAAAAGTTTTATAGTGGGAAAATTTCCATCCAGATGCCGTAACAAGAGAGTAGAGACTGTTTCTTTCAGCTGTAGAAGGATAAACCTTAACATAACAGTAACTGTCTTTTTCAGATTTAATCTCATATGTCTGCTCATAACTGCTGCTGTCGCGTGATTCAATAAGATCCATATCTGCATCATATATATCGATCTGAAATTTTTTGCCGCTGGTTTTAAAATAAAGTGTGTTATAGCCGTTTGTAAGATTAAAATAATACATTCTGTACGATTCATCTTTCTGAATCGCATCCACAGCTGTACCGCTCAGGTACTGGCTCCACTTAACTGATTTCTTAATTTCTTCATTTAAGAAATTAATTCCTATTGTTCTGAAAACATTATATCTTCTGAAATCGGAATAAACCGTGCTGTAATAACTCGTAAATAAAATATTTCCATTTCCCCTTTCAGATGATATACTGATTGGTCCGCTCTTTTGTCCCCTTGGGGTTTCGTATGTGCCTTCAGCTAAAATTTCAGAACTTGATGCAGATTTTAATGCCACCCAGCCTGAAATCGTCATGTAAAGCGCCATTTCCCTTTTCATGTTGAATCTTTCAAGATCTCCTTTCAACCTTGCTTCGATTCGGCCTTCAAGACCCATGTACGGGAAATTATCATGAAACCCGAACATATCAAATGCGCTCTGAAGAATAGTAAATGAATAGCCGGAGAAATAGCCGCTGCCGCCGTTTTCGATAAACTGTTTTACATTTTTTGCAATCTTGTCTTTATCTATTTCTTTGTAATTCTTCTGCAGAGAAACCGAATTAACATTAGCTCCGAAAGCCATAATATTTATGCTTTCCTCAACCGGAGGTTCAATTCCGCACGGAAAGAATATTACGCTGTATTTTGTAAATATTTCTTTATTTTCAAGCTCGGTATAATCTACGAGATCAAACTTTATCTTATATGTTGCAAGAACATTTTCAATATCATCATACTTTCCCTTAATAACAGCTATTTTTTCCTGTTTCAAATTTGCTTCTTCCGCATTAAGAGAAGATACAAAAAGCAGTATAATAATTATTTGCAGTATTTTTTTCATTCTATAATTTCATTTTCCCTGTTCATTCATTTTATTTATTTTTAATTCGATATTTTATGTCAAGTGATAATATTAAATAATTGACTGTGACACTTTATTTAAATATCAGTGTAAAAATAATAAATATCAGGAAAATCAATATGAGTCACGATCATACCCATCATCACAGCAGCGATGAGCACAATCACGGGTTAAACACCAACCGCGGAAGACTGCTTGGAGCAATAATTTTCAACTCCATTATTACTGCTGCAGAATATATAGGCGGCATTATGTCAGGAAGTCTTGCCCTCATATCAGACGCCGGCCACAATTTATCTGATGTTCTGTCTCTGATACTCGGCTATGCAGGTGAAAAATTCTCTTCCGGAAAATCTGATAAAAAATACTCTTTCGGCATGAAGAGGCTTGAAGTTTTTATTGCAGCTGTAAATGCAGCAAGCCTGCTTGCTGTTGCAGTTTATATTCTGTATGAAAGCTACGAAAGGTATAAAAATCCTGTTACGATTAATATCAGCATTATGATTCCGGTAGCAATCGTAGGTCTTGCAGGAAATGTTTTTTCGCTGATTATTCTTTCAGGCGGAAGAAAAGAAAATCTGAATATGCGTGCCGCTTTTCTTCATCTTATGTATGACGCAATTTCATCGGTGGCTGTAATTATTGCAGGTGTTATTCTTTATTTTGCCAATATTTTCTGGATTGACATTGCAGTCAGCCTGATAATAGTTCTTATGATTATATGGAGCTCAAGCGGAATATTGAAAGAATCTTTCAGAATTTTTTTCCAGGGGACTCCGGCAGGCATTGATACTGATGAAGTATGCAGATCCCTTTTATCGATTGATTCGGTAAAAGACGTTCACGGCCTTCATATATGGTCAATAAACTCAACTGAAGCTTTTTTATCCTGTCATATTCACATTGACAGCGATAATGGAGATACAATAATTAATAAAGCGAATGCCATGCTTAAAGAAAAATTCGGCATCACACATACTACAATTCAAATTGAAAACAGTCTGCTTTGCAAAAGCAATGATTCATGCTGCAGATAGGAGGGCGTATTGGAAGAGAAAACAGTTAAAGACAGCAGTATAATGATAGTACATCAGATGATGCACAGCGATGCGAATCTCGCAGGGAATGTTCACGGCGGTGTAATAATGAAACTTATAGACAACACTGCAGGCATTGTTGCAGGACGTCATGCAGGGTGCAATGTTGTTACAGCATTCATAGACAAGCTGGATTTTCACAGTCCTGTTTATATCGGCGATCTGTTAAGAATTCAGGCTGGAATAAATTACGTTGGAACAACATCAATGGAAGTTGGAGTAAGAGTTGAAGCTGAGAATCACCTTACCGGAGAAGTAAGGCATACAGCTTCAGCATATCTGACATTTGTTGCTTTGGATAAAAACGGAAAAGTAATCGAAGTACCAAGGCTGAAACTTGAAACAGAAGATGAAATAAGAAGGAATAAGGCTGCAATAGTCAGAAGGGATGCACGCACCAGGCTAAAAGAACTTAAATGTTGAAATCAGCCATATAGTCGAGAGGAAAAAGTGACCGGGATTTTGAGCCCTTACAGACCCATCCCTTACAGCAATAACGTCCCAATACCTGTATATACTTAATATATTAATTACTTTTTTTTCTCATCTTTACTTTCCTTATACCTGCTCTGGTTAAAAAAGCTAAAACTGCTGCCAAAACAATAAAAATAAAAAAACCGCCCCATGTAATATAATTTCCGCCTGAAAGAAGCCTAATCGGATTCCAGCTTGCTTCAGAAACAATTCTCCCAAGAGGCCCTTTATATTTCTCAGGAACATCAGGTATGCTGTTGCCGTTTGTATCAGGAAAGTTCCTCATGTAATCGAGCAGGCCTACCCATTCTTTTAGCTCCTGAATGCCCGGAGTTGTTTTATCAGCATCAACCCTGTGATCAGAAAGTTTATCGATCGGTTTGCCGTTTTTATCTTTTGGAATTACATCAAGGAATCCGTATGTATATTTTCCTATTATTTTAAAAAAAGCCGCATTGTAAATATTAGCTGCAACCCTGTACAATTTTTTATTTGAAGATGAATAATCAAGCTGAGTGTAGCCTTCCTCTTCGCTTCCAATATGCATTTCAGTTATCCTGTCGAATATCATTCTGTTTGGATTATACCTGCATTTTAATCCCGATATCTGCATAAAATAATCAGGACCTTTCAGAGGATGCACGCTGGTCATCACCTCGAGCCCTTTTTTAAGCTCTGACGCATGCAGATAAAATGTAACTACCGGATAACCAATGCTTCTGTCTGTTTCCTCAAAACCAATGCCAAGAGGAAATACATTAAACAGGTCGCTCATTGCAATTCTTCCTGTTTTTCCCGCGAGCAGCTCATCTCTTATCGGGCCGCGCGACTCAAACGAAGCAACTACCCTTGAAGAAGGATCAGCCGGATTATATTCAATCGCATTTACAGACCATCTTAATGAATCAGCCACCAGATTGCCCAGGTTAGTTTCATATTCACCTATAATTAAATCATGTTTTGTTTCTGCGACAATACTGCTGAAAGAAATATTATGGTATTTAAGAAAAAGCACATCTATTCCGCCCTGCATATTTACAATCTCTGCAGTTAGAACAGGGTCACCCTTGATTGAGCTGTCTATATTAACTGTATAATATCCGGCTATTGAAACTTTTCCTGGATCAACACTGATATCAAGAACGCCTGCCTGTCTCCCGTATGACCATGCAGAAACAATAATCGTGCCGTTGACATTTAATGCCCTGTCAAGCCTTGTATGAGTATGTCCGCTGATAATAACATCTATTCCATTTACTTCTTTAGCAAGAATCTCGTCTTCGGATTTAGACTTATTCGCATTCAGTCCTGAATGAGAAAGGCATATTACCACATCCGCCTTTTCATTATTCCTCAGTATGTTTACCATTTTTTTTGCTGCTGCAACCGGATCTTCAAAAGTAACAGGTTTCGCAAAAGGGGCAACTTCAGCAGCTTTCCTGCCGATCATGCTGAATATCCCTATTTTCAAACCGCCTCTGTTCAAAACAATATACGGCTTTATAAGTCCTTTATCATAAACTTCCTTTAAAGATTTATCCTCTTTACTGTTATTGCTGAATATCAGGTTGGATGATATTATCTGAGGCATGCCGTTTTTAGCGCCTGAATTAATAATGCGCGCAAGCCCGTCCGGAGTAAGATCAAACTCATGGTTGCCGAGACCAACAGCATCGTAACCCATCTCTTTTAAAAGCTTCAGCTCAAATGCATGCTCTCTGCTTACCGTATGAAAAAGAGTGCCCATTAAAAAATCTCCGGCATCAAGCACAAGAACAGGATTGGTTTTTGCATTCTTTGTATTGTCAATAAAAGTTTTCAGTCTGGCCCAGCCGCCGAGGGTTTTGTCAGATCCGGTAATATCAGGATTATAATCTATTATTGGCGAGAAGCCGAGCACATGAGAATGCAAATCATTTGTATGAATTATAGTAATATTTTTTGGAGCTGCAGATAAAAAAGAATAACCTAAAAATAAAGGTAAAAATAAAATTAAAACTTTTTTCATGGCAAGCTCCAATTAAAAAATATTATATTTCCTGAAAATAAAATCAAGAAGCACCCCGGTTAATATAACTGGTGAGACAAATCTGTTAATGAAAAAAATTTTGAATATTGCTGAATTAATATTTTCTTTATTTTTATTTGCAAGGAAAAATTGCGCGCAGAAAAGCAAAAATGCTGCTGCAGTAAAAATATAAAATATCCATCCGGCTTTAATTAAAATACCTGAAACAACAAGCGATGCTGCAGCAAGCATATATGATACTGCAGAAATTGATAAAGCTGCATTCAGACCGTATCCTGACGGAATAGAAAAAAGTCCTTCCTTTTTATCAAATTCCAGATCCTGTATTGAATAGAGAATATCCAGAGCAGCGATCCAGAAAAGTATTGCTGCACCAGGCATAAAAGCCGCGATTTCAAATTTTCCTGAAACAGCAAGAAAGCCTCCGATCGGCGCTGCAGCTTCAACAACTCCAAGATAAAAATGCGAGCTTGAGCTGAATCTTTTAAAAAATGAATAAGTAAAAAGAAGCGCAAGTGCCGCAAATGACAGATAAAAAACAAGTGTATTCAGCATAAAAGAAGAAAAGATCAAGAGTCCCGATGCCAGGGCTGACAATATCCACACGGACTTTTTCGAAAGCTCACCGCTTGGAATATGCCGGCTGGAAGTTCTCGGATTTTTCGCATCAATTTCAGCATCGAGAATTCTGTTAAATGACATGCCTGCTGTTCTCGCTGCAAATAACGCGAGTGTTGCCCACAACCAGTCCGATGGTTTGCCTCCTCCTGCAAAGAGCATTCCGATATAAGCAAACGGCATGGCAAAAAGAGTCTGTTCAATCATAATGAGTCCGGAAAATTTTTTAAAATCCATATTCCTTCCATCTCCTGCTTACCAGATCTTTAATGTCCTGTGACATATCTATCTCATCAGGCCACGGCCGTCCCATTCCCTCTTCTTTTGTTTTTCTGGTTGCGTCAATACCGAGCTTGCCTCCGTAATTTGCAAAAGAAGCCGAATGGTCCAGAGCATCCAGAGGGCCGTTCGAAAACTGGAAGTCTCTTTTGGGGTCGGTGTTGTTCAGAAGCTTCCAGAGAACAGTGCTCCCGTCATTAAGGTCAATATCGGAATCAAAAACAATGATGCATTTGGTTGAAGCCATCTGTCCCATGCCCCAGAGTGCATTTATAACCTTAACAGCCTGCCCTGAATATTTTTTTTCAATTGAAACAAGAGCGCAGTTATGAAACACTCCTTCCATGGGCAGATTCACGTCTTTTATTTCAGGAACAATAAGTTTCATGATCGGAAGAAAAATTCTCTCAGTTGCCTTTGCCATGTAGCAGTCCTCCATGGGAGGTTTGCCTACAATAGTGGATGGATAAACTGCATTTTTTCTTGCTGTAATGCAGGTAACGTGAAATACAGGATAAATATCAGCCGGTGAATAAAAGCCTGTATGATCTCCGAACGGGCCTTCTATTTTCTCGTCGCCCGGATCAACATAACCCTCAATAATAAAATCCGATTCAGCAGGAACGTAAAGATCGGACATTTTTGCCTTAACAATTTCAACTGGTTTTGAGTCAATAAATCCCGCGAACATGAGCTCGTTTATATCCGGAGGAAGAGGAGCAGTTGCAGAATAAATAACAGACGGAGCGCCTCCGATTGCAACTGCCACATCCATTCTCCTGCCGAGATTTTTATATTTTTCGTAGTGCCTTGCCCCGTCTTTATTGTACTGCCAGTGCATGCCTGCTGTATCATTTGTATATTTATGCATTCTGTACATGCCAAGATTCTGCGTTCCCTTCTCCGGATCTTTTGTTACAACAAGAGGCAGGGTAATAAACGGGCCTCCGTCGTGCGGCCAGCAGGTTTGTATCGGAAGAAGATCGAGCAGTTTGCCTTTTTCAAAAATATTTTCCTGGCATGGAGCAGATGATACTTTTTTCGGCGCATAAGAAGCAATTTCCTTCAAGGTAAACAGCATCTTTAGTTTATCTATAATTCCTGCAGGAGGGGTTATTTTCAGTAAATTTTCAATTCTAAGTCCGATTTCATCAAAAGAGGCGCAATTAAGGGCTTTTTCCATCCTCTTAAAACTGCCAAAAGCATTAATTAAAAGCGGATAATCATAACCCTTTACATTTTCAAAAAGAAGCGCAGGTCCTATATTTTTACTGACTCTGTCAGTTATTTCTGTTATTTCAAGGAAAGGATCAACTTCAGCTTTTATCCGTTTCAGTTCACCTTCTTTTTCAAGACTGTGCGTAAATTCCTGCAGATTTTTATATGGCATATTTTTCTCCAATTATTCAGTTGATGTTTATCCGGAAGTTATCTTTCTTTTATTGCAAGTTTTTTTCTATTTATTACTTGATACAAAAATATACCATAATTATAGAAGCGTACAGGCAAAAAAAAATATATAAAAAAAATTATAATGGACAAGTATTATATTAATGATAAAAAATATCATTAATATAAATCAATCTCATGAAAGGCTTATGAGCTCAGAAATAAAAATCCTTATATCATCCGACCTGCATCTGGGCATGCAAAATCAGGAGCTCGGCATTCCATCACGAGTGAGATTAAACACATTTAAAAAAATCGTAACCCTGGCTCTTGAGCATGATGTTCTTTTAATAGCCGGCGATTTCATAGATGCTGATATTATTGAAGATGAGATTCTTGACCAGATAAAAACAGAATTTGACAATCTCCGCAATAGCGGTATAGAAATATTTTACACACCAGGCGTATCTGAAATTAAAGGCCGCGATGTAAATGAGAAGATATTAACCCTGAATGCAACAGCCATATTCTCAGAATATACAGAAAAACCCCAGATCTACGAAAAAAATGAAAACAAACTGTACATATACGGCTCGCCTCCTTCTCAAAAAAACGACATATCTAAAATAAAAAAAATATCTTCTGATGGCTTTCATATAGGCCTTTTTTATGCGGATTTTGATATAGATGGAACGCCTGAAAACAGCAGCATATTTAAAATTCCCAAAAATATGATCAAATCGCTTTCTCTTGATTTTTACGCGCTTGGATACAGCCATTCATTCAAAATGTTTAAAATTTTAAACAGAATAATCGGTGCATATCCCGGCAGCCCTGAACCTGTTTCCATCAATGAAACCGGAGACAGATATGCAATATCCGTTTCCATAATGGACAATGAAATATTCCATATAAAACGTTTATCTGTTAATTCAGTTAAAATAAATGAAATTATTCTCAACTGCACCGAGTACTCATCATGCGAAGAAATAATAGAAGCCATTAAGCAGGATCAGTCAAAAAAAATAATTGAAATTGTAACTCTGATCGGAACCAGAGATTTTCCTCTTCAGTTAAATCAGATTAAAAATCTCGATAAAAATTTTTTTGATCTGAGAATAAATGATAAATCATCAGCTTCAATCAAATCTTTCATCAATGAATTTATTGATGAAAACTCCATTCGCGGGGAATTCTATAAAATACTTTCCGAAAGATTAAAAGAAAACACTCCTGAAGGTGTTGATCTTGAAAATGCAGCAGCTATAATAAATAAAATAGAAAGCGGCGATAATGAATCTCTGGAGGACTGGCTTTGCGGTTTCTAAAACTACTCGCCATTAAACCAGGCCTTTTTGAAAATCTGAATATTGAATTCAGTCCGGGGATAAATGTTGTTTCAGGAAAAAACGGTTCCGGAAAAAGTTTTATTGCCAGAGCCATGGCAGATTCCATCTGGAGAAATTTCTGCGCAAAAAATTTTATTCAGCATGAAGCATGGGATGATTTCTACATTGAAACCAGCTTATTATTATCATCGAAGACATTTAAATTCACGAGCAACAGCAACAAAAGTTTTATAATAAAATCTGTAACAGACAACGGCAGGGAAGAGGATGTATTCCAGGCTGCTGCAAAAGAAATACTGAAGGATAAAATTTTTAAACCGGAAATATTGAATTTTTCATCTGAACTTTTTGAATTTTTCAGTCTCATTGACTGCTGCACTTACGAAAATTCATCATTCATTCCATCCACATCCGACATGGAAAGCCAGAAAACGCTTGATTTCGAATTCCTGAAAAAAATTCTTCTGTATGACGCAAGCAATTATTACAATCTGAGCATTAATCTTAAAAAATCATTCAACAGAGAGGATAATAAATACGGAAAACTTTCATCTGAAATAAACAAACAGGAACTGCTTTTAAAAAATATCAGAAAAAAAATTGAAATTATAGGAATAAAAAATTCCAGGACACAGAAACTTATCAGGGAAAAAAATCAGCTGAATGATGAAAAAACAAGTTTTACAAAATCTCTTTCTATTTTGACTTCACAGAAGGAAATACTGTTAAGCATTCTGGATAATATTGAAAAAATTGAAACACTCAACACTCATCTTGAAAAAATAAAGCAGGAAGTAATAAATGAACGGGAAATAATAAAATCCGTTGCCAACATAGAAGGGGAAATCAATTCCCTTCTACCGCAATTTTCGCAAATTGATGAAATCGCAATCGAAAATCTGGATAACATTCAGACTATATTCATAGAAATGCGGAATTTAAATGAAAAAATTGATACCATTGAAAACAATAATAAAAACAGGGAAAAATGGATCAACAGAATTTCAATCGCAGTAAATCTGGCTGCTGCTGCTTCAATCATTTCCATTCTTATTAATTCCAAACCGTTTTTTTCAAATATAAAAATCATAGCTTCGGTTCTCGGATTCTGCGCTTTGTTTACACCCGGACTTTTATTTTTTAATCATAAAAATTCAAAAACCGAAAAACTTGAAGAATTGAAAAAAGAAAGATGCGCCCTTGAAGAAAAGCTGAATTCATTGCTGATATCCGGCAAAATCAATATGGATAATTTCGACCTGAACGAACTTTATGAACTGCTGCTGAAATATTTTGAAGACTATGTTGAATATACAGACAGGCTTGATGAACTTAATTCGCTTAAAAACTCTCTGAAAAACAAACAGTATCTTGCTGAAATTGAAGACAGATTAAACATGCTTAAAGCTGAAGAGGACAGTTACAAAAAAGAAATAAGCAGAAGCATCAGGCTGCTCGACAGCATCAAAGAAAGCGATATAGAAAAAAATAAAATAATAGAGCTTATAAAAAATATTGAAAGCCAGATGGAAATGATAACAGAGCAGATAGCTTTCAAGGAAAATGTCACTTCTAAAGTTAATGAAGAAATGCTGTCCAACCCGGAAGATTCACGGGAAGGAACCGAACTGATAGAGGAACAGATTAAAGTCGAACAGATTGTTGAAAAACTTACATCCAATAGAAATGCAATATATTTCGTAACTGGAATTATAGATGAAGCGGTAAAAAACAGGGAAAACAAGCAGATAGAAAAGCTTGTGGATATCTCATTTGAAAAATTTCATTATCTCACAGGGAACCATTACATTACAAGAATAGACACAGATTTAATTCATGATATGATAACAGGAAAAACAATATCAGAAACCAATCCGGCAATTCTGCATGCCATGCTTATGTCTATTAAATTTGCACTTACAGACTTTTTTATTGACGATAAAATTTCCCTGCCGCTCATTATTGATGATCCATTTCAATTCATGGATGAGGAGAGAACCATGAAATTACGCGACCAGATCATTGATATTTCCGACAGGCGGCAGGTGATTATCTTCACCCATCAGAAGGATAAAAAAGACTGGGGCCGGCACATAGAGATTTAGGATGGACAAAAACGGTCAACTAACATTTTCAGACGACCCTCTTCTCAATTCAACAAGTGAGGCATACCAGCTGCTTGAAGAAGGAAATTTTGAGTTATCTGCAGCAAAATTCGATTCAATGATGACTCTTGATCCGGATTACCCTGGTGTAATCGAAGGTTATAGAACTGCAAAATTCTGGAACAACAGGCACAAAGAACTGATGTCCCTTGAAGACGGAAAGCAGACAGCGGATTTTCTAATGAGACAATGGGAAGTTTTTGAAAAATATTCTACAGAAAAAAGCATAACCGGTTCTGCCGCCTATTATTCGATCATGCGCCACATATTCAACAGGGCGTCGGAACATTACAGAACTGCCTACATTGATCATCAGGATACTCCGAATGACTTTAATCTATTGTTAAATCTTGGAAGCTGTTTTCTCAGGCTTGAAGATTATAAAAAAACTATTGAAACACTTGAATTTGCACGAAATTCATATTCATCAAATGCCAAACTGCTTTTTATTCTTGCTGAAGCCTACTTCCATGAAAATGAAATACCCAAGTGTCTGCTTTATTTCAAGGAAGCTTTTAATATAAATCCATCAGACCTGGATTTATCTATTATAAAATCAAAACCAATTTTGCAGATAATTGAATCCATCAATGAAACTAAAATCGCATATAAAGACATCAAGGAATGGATACCTGTTTACGGTTTTCTCACTGATATATTCTATGTCAGAAAAAATCTCAGCAAGCATCAGATTGACACCCTTCAGGATGAAATATACAACCTTGAAACAGCATTTCAGAAAATGAGCAAGGACCAGATTGATAACTCGAATGTAAAACCGACGCTGATCAACAAATATATATGGATGCTGGATTATTACGAGTTTCAGAATTATAACTTTGAAAATATTGTTCAAATCAGAGACAGGCTTATAAACATTGATAAAGATATGTTCAAGGAATACTTTTCAAAAAAGAAATCGTAAACAAATTATTCTTTTCCTTGCGATTTCCTTGGTGGTCATTTCTCCATATTTCTGTTTCCATATGTAGAAAGTATTTTCACTTATGCCATGATCCCGGGCTATTTCCTTTACTTTTTTCCCTGTCTTATGCTCACCTAAAATATTTACAATCTGTTCTTCTAAAAATCGTTTTTTCATTTTAATCTCTATTTATTATTATATTTATCGGTTAAAACTAAACTTACTCATGGTTCAATTTTTAGGGGTGGGATCAGACGGTTAAAAATATAAGAATCACAGTAATATTTTTTCATTAATGCCGGGGTTATATAGAATATTGAAAATTTTTTTCTGAAAAACGAGTGGAATATGTTTGGAATGTTATAAAAAAACGTTTAAGGATGTGGAAAAGTATTCTTAATATTTATAATACTATGTTCCCTTTTACAAAACCAATCAAAGATAATTTCTTTAAAGACACTACCTTCAACAAAAGGAATAGGGAATAAGCACCTGACATTACTTGCATTATCAGATTTAGTAATATCTTTAATTAATATTTCAATCGCTTTTTCAATTGACATTTTTTCATGATAAGGTCTGCTTGATGTCATTGCATCAAGACTATCACAAATTTTTAATATAGCACATAACAATAATACTTTTCTACCAGTACCTTCTACAAATTCATCTGGAAAAAATTTTTGAATTATTCTAACTATCTGGGAAGGCGACATATGATGCATAATTATAGGCATTATCATATATTCAAAATTAAGTCCTATAGAATTTGACAGTAAACCAACACCAACAATTGAATGCCGATTTAACCAATAATGTTCTATATTTGTTAATGGCTGAGTTGCATCTTTATGCAATATAGAATCATGACAATATATTTTTCCAATATCATGAAGATATGCTGCCTGTTTTATTGAATATGTATAATCATCATACCCTAAAAAACCACTATTATGAATAAAGTCTACCAAATCACTCACATAAAGACCAACTCTAATTGAGTGTTCCATGGAATAATCATCTTTTGCACACAAATATTGTAATAGCATCCCTTCTTTAGGTGGTATAACATGCTTCTTGTTAGATTCCCGGGTTTCCACTTTTTTCACTAATGGAGTTTTAGTATTTTCTATTTCTTCTTTAGGTGGAATAACATTTTTCTTGTTAGTTTCTCGAGCTACTACTTTTTCCACTAATGGTGTTTTACTAATTTCCAATTCTTCTTTTAAATCACGAAAAGTTGCTTTTGGATGAGTAATTTTTTTACCGTTAATTTTATAAAGAGGCCATAATGTTATTGCTTTAAAATTTTTAAAATTTGATAATATATGATCGATTTCTCTATAATAAGCTTCAATAATTTTATCATCAATGTTATCGCTGCTTTTTAATAAATCTGGAAGGAAATCGCCTTCTATGTAAAAATGATAAAAAAAATTTGAATAATCTGGAGGATTTGATTCAGGGTAAGATACTACACTTGTATAAGTAAAAAAATCATTAGTTTCCCCAACTGTTTTTTCCATAATAAAACTGATTTTTACTTTTTATAATTAAAACTTTTGAATGATGAGCTTTTTTTCTCAGATAAAAACATTAAATGACGAAGAATAATACCTGCCTCAATGAATTTTGATTCTGAAACTTTAGGACGTATCATCCATCTATCTTCCTGATCTTCATTATGCAACAATTCAAACCCAATATTAACATTATTTTTTGAGTCAATTGACATGCCAAAATGATTATCAATTCTATTTTGAAGGGCAACTATTAAAACTTTTTTACTTTTTGAGCCATACTCATTTATAAACTTAAATAATGGCACCTCTCCAATTAATTTCTCTTTTATTTCTTCACATTTATTTTTTGCTTCTGAATAAGGTCCTAAAATATCCTCAGGCCAGCCAAATGTTAATATAATATTTGGCTCTTTTTTCCCATCAATTATTGCACGTTTAAATGTTTCCGCAATTACATTTCCAGAATCAGAAGCAGAATTAGTATTTCTATACAAATCATTTATAAGACCTAAATTCATCCATAATAATTGATCGGCTGTAAAAAAAAGGGATTTTAAAAAATTTAAGCGATCTTCAGAAAAAGAAGGAGTTTCATTTAAAATATAATTTTTTTTATAATGTTCTTCAATAAGAAATTTTCTATATTGAAGCCATGTTTCTGAATTACCCCACAATAATTGTTCTTCATCTTTTAAAGCCGCGATTAGTTGTTCAAAACCATTTTTTGGAATTTTACTCATGTATTCATCAAATTTATCAGACAGCAAATTGACATCCAGAGCTTTACCATGACTACCCAGATTCATTAATAAAGGCTGAATAGAAGTATTTATTGATTCATAAAACTCGGCTGAAGTATTGATAGAATTCATTTAACTTAGATCCATTATTTAATTATGAATAGAAAAATATTTTATGCTGATCGCATGTATTACTAATATAAGGCCAAATCTGTCAAGAATAAAATTCTCTAAATCCTAAACCCCGATTATCATCCAAATTATCAAATCATATAATATATTTTTCGGAAAACAGATTTATTTTTTTATTAATTTATCCTACTTTATCAATTTTATCAAGCTATAAAATTTTAAAGGATACAAGCTAAATTATTATACAGCATACTTATGTTTATACACTATCCCGTATTTTTGCGAGAGCTGAAATGCGTTTTACTGTTTCGTTATTTTTTAGGAGTAAAATGATATGCTCCTTTTCCAGTGTATACATGACCGACTCATCAATAAACGTACCCAATTCAAACTGACCTCCTGATAATACTTTACCCAGCTGTTGAAGAATATAAACATCATATTCTGTAAAAGCATTAATTCTTTTCATCAATTCAATCTCTTCTCTGATTATTGATTTCGATGCTTTACCTAATATAGGAACTTGGAGAGGTACAGGCGGGGTGTATCCAGTTGATAATATTTTTCTTGTTTCATCTAAAGCAGTCTGAAAAAGATCATTTCTTTTTTCAACTCTTACAGATGATGCCGGTAAATATCTCCTTGATACAGCATCCTCAATTCCTGTGCTAATTGAACCAATCGATATGATACCAAATACTTTTCTGAAAGCAGCAGCCAGGTTTTCCCCGCTACAGTTAATCTTTTTCAATAACCCGTCTTCTTCGCAAATTTTTTTCCACATATTGACGCAGCCTCCACCTCCAGGAATTATTCCTGCATTACGTTCCACAAGACCGGCCATTATATCAATGCCTGCTACTACCAGATCAGCTGCCAAACATATTTCAAGACCTCCGCCAAGTGTGAAGCCAAAAGGGGCTGCCACCACAGGAAATGGGCTATATGAAATTTTACGGATAATATCCTGAAACTCATCAATGAATTCTGATATTTTGCCGAAATTTTGTTGGTTGATTAGCTGTAAGAGCGAGTTAAAATCAATGCCAACAGAGAATGCAGAAGACACGCCTGCTGATGGAGAGCCAATTATACAGGCTTTACCGTTTTCTTCTATATAATTCAGACTATTTTTTAAAAAATAAATTGTTTGTTCTGTTATTGTATGATGCAGAGAGGTAAATTCCATACAGAATATTCCATCTCTGCAGTCATAGAGCCTGCCTTCTTTTGAATCATTTATTAAAGTAAAATTATTATTATTTTTAATCAAAGGCTTGTTTTCTATTTTTAAATCAGAAAATTTTTTAATAATAATATTTATAAGGTCGATGGCTGAAAAGTCTTCAAGGATTTCATCCATCCTTATCACTATGGACAGATCGAGCTCGATTGCATTTCTGATCTCCAGCGCCATTAATGAATCAAGACCAATGCTGTTTATTCCTGCATTGAGATCAAAATTCTGTGGTGAATAATCAAAAAGCTCCTCCATGAGTGTTAGAATATAGCTTTTTAATATAATTTTTTTATCTTGATCATCTGCTTTTAACAATTTTTCAAATGATATATCAGCTGTTTTATCGGAAAAAGTAATTTTTTTGTCTGCATCATTTTTATTTTCATCAATACCAAGTCTTGTAAGCTTCACCCCATTTATCAGTGCTATAATATTATCACTCCCATCCATTAATGCAACATTACCTTTAATCGTGTTTAAGGAGGTATTGTCAATTTCAGTAATTTCAGCATGAGCCCATCGGGCATGACCGGATTTCTGCAGCAAAATATATTTTTCAATTCCAGTCAGCAGATATGCATGATTATTTTCACGGATTAAAGCTGCTCCAATTATCTGGAGTGCCGAATCGAGAAGGCCCGGTTCAATATAATAATTTGAATCACTTTTATAACCTACCGGCTCACTTATAACTGCTGCTGATTCTTTATGGCCCATTACAATATCATTTAACCAGCGAAAACCAGCACCCCAGTTCATTCCTCTGCGCAAAAAGTCATCATAATGATTCTGAACGGGAAGTTTTTCAGTACAGCGTGCAAAGATGTTCTCTTTCTTTTCATAACCTATATTAAGTTTTTCTCCCAGGAATAAAGAAAGATCTGCATGTGAAGTCCATTTTGATTCATCTATTTTTCTGCTATTAATTTTTACATGGCATTCATTATTTTTTAAAGGATAAAATACTATCTGCAAAATGCGTGAAGAATTTTTTGGTATATGGACTCCCATAGATAAAACAAAATCTTTTATTCCGGGAATTTCATTCACGAATAATTGTAATGCGGACTGCATTACAATTTCAAGGAGAAATGCAGTCGATAAAACAGTTGTATTGTGAACCACATGGTCGAGGATCCCGGGGAAAAGATCGCTGGAGACTTCAAGTTCTGAAATTTTAACATCAGGGTCAAGAGACTGATATATCGGCTCGCCAGCAGGACTTGATATCCGGCCCGTACCGCCCCTATTGATTTTTCTCAGCACATCCCATGTTATAGGCTTATCATTGTATTGGATCCAGAAAGACTTTTTCTCGCCAGGCCGGATTGCAGCTTTTTTTTGAACTGAAATGTATTTTTTATCAATGAATTCCTCCACTACAACATGCACATTGGTTCCGCCAAAAGCAAGGGATGTTACTCCTGCAATTGCATGCTCATCTGAAGGCCATTCAATGGTCTTATCATTTATTGCCAGGTTCATTTCATCAAAAGCAATTAATGGATTTGGTTTACTGTAATGAATATGTGCAGGCAATGTCCTGTTTTTTAAAGCAAGAATTGTCTTTATGAAGCTGGCTATCCCACCAACAGATTCAGCATGTCCTATATTGTTTTTTACTGAACCGATATAACATGGATTATTTTTATTTCTATTGCGTGAAAGAACACTACCTATGGCTCCTGCCTCAATAGGATCGCCAAGAATTGTGCCTGTTCCATGGGTTTCAATGTACTGCACTTTTGATGGCGATATGCCTGCAGCATCATAAGCCTTTCTGAGCATTAGCTCCTGGGCAATGCCGTTAGGTGCAGTAATTCCGTTGCTGTGCCCATCCTGAACCACAGCGCTTCCTTTTATTACGGCATAAATATCATGACCGTTTTTTTTTGCAGATTCAAGAGGGCTGATAAGCATAACGGCTGCACCTTCGCTTCGAGCTATGCCGTTGGCAGATGCATCAAATGATTTGCAGCGGCCGTCAGGAGCAAGCAATCCTAATTTTGATAATCCAATGCTTGAATACGGTGTTAATATGAGGTTGACTCCTCCAACAAGCGCCATGGAGCAATCACCTCTGTCCATACTCATACAGGCATAATGGAGTGAAAGAAGGGATGAAGAACAGATTGTATCGATAGTAATGCTGGGCCCCTTGAGGTTGAATATATATGATATTCTGTTTGCAGAAATACCCAGAGCGGAACCTGTCATTGTATGGATGTTCACCAGTTCCGGAATTGCAAACTGGAATTGGGCATATTCTGTCTGGCTGTTTCCGATAAAGACTCCTGTATCTGAACCGTTGATACTTTCTTTTGAAATACCTGCGTCATTTAATGCATGCAAGGTCATTTCAAGCAAAAGCCTCTGGCTAGGGTCCATCCTGTGAGCTTCCATCGGTGAAATACCGAAAAAACCCGGGTCAAAAAGTTCAATATCATCAATGAATCCACCGTATTTGCTGTTTATAGTTCCGGGATGTTCATGGTCAGGATGATAATAGTTTTCAATAGAAAAACGTGACTCGGGAACAATGCTGATCGCATCAACACCATTTATAAGGAGTTTCCAGTAAGCATTAACATCATAAGCGCCAGGGAACCTGCAACCAATTCCGATAACTGCGTAGTCATTATTCTTTTTTGAAATATAACTATTTTTATGATATTTTGTTTCTATATGAGCGGCAGCATCTTGAGATATTGTTTTTCCTGACAGATGAGCAGCAAGTTTTTTAATTGTAGGATAGTTGTATGCCAGAGTAGGAGCAATCGGAATTAAAAGAAATTTCTCAAGATAACCTGTGAGCTCAACAATTTTTGATGAATCTAACCCAAGGGAAGAAAAAGTATCATCAGGTAAAATTTCATTTTCTTTTATAAGGGAAATTTTTGCAATAGACTCCAGCAGCCATTTTTCCATTTCTGCGGCTGATATTTTACCCTCATCTAATTTTATTAATTTCATTCCCTTGGATGATTTATTTGTCCAGCTGTATAGTATATCCAGTGATCCATCAAAATAGGATTTAGCAGCAGCATGCCGCTGCAGTTTTCCACTTGTTGTTTTCGGGATATTACCCGTCTGTATCAATGCAATTGCGCCAGGAACAATACCGTGATTTTCATTGACCGTATTTATTATTGCTTTCCTGATTTCCTCGCCATTAAAAGATTTCACAGCTGATTTTATTAATTCCTGAACAATTACCAATTCTTCCTGCTGGTTCTTTACAATTGAAAAAGCAATACAGCACCCGTTTCGCAGGTCTACGTGGCTCCTGCTTGCGCTTCTTTCAATATCCTGGGGATAGTGATTTTGACCCCTTATAATCAACAGATCTTTTATTCTCCCAGTTATAAAAAGCTCATTAATATCTATAAAACCGAAATCCCCTGTTCGTAAATATGGCCCTTCGTGATTTTCACTAATATATGCAGAAAAAGTTTTTTTTGTATCCTCAGGCCTATTCCAGTAGCCTGCGGCAACTGTATCACTTTGTACCCAGATTTCACCTATTTCACCATTACTGCAGATTTTTTTTGTTTCAGGGTCCACTATCCTTACAGTCTGCCCATTGTAAATTAATCCTGAACCAGTAATTTCACACAGATCATTAGAGTCATGGGGATCTTCAATTTTATTATACATCAAGGAAACGGCGCTTACCTGTTTCGAAACAATTAATTCCTCCAGTGTGCCTCCTGAAATAAGAAGTGTTGCTTCAGCAAGACCATAATTGCACTGAAAAGTTGTTTTTTTAAAACCGCATGCCGCAAATTTTTCAAAAAATTTTCTCATTGTATCTGCATAAACAGGCTCTGAGCCATTGCATGCTACTTTTAACGAAGACAGCTCAAGGTCTTTAATTTCATCTACAGTGATTTTTTCTGTGCAAATTTCATAAGCATAATTAGGGCCGAGGGTTGCGGTTGCTTTGAATTTTGTTAGTGCTCTTAGCCATCTAAGAGGCTTTTGCATGAAACTTTCGGGCGACATTAAAACGCAGTGTGCACCGGCAAAAACTGTATGTAGAATGAAACCTACAAGACATGCATCATGAAAAAATGGGAGCCATGTCATTAAAACAGTGTCGGAGTTGTGATTCATAGAATTCATAATCATTTTCAAGTCTGCAATAACATTTTTGTGTGTCACCATTACTCCTCTGGGTGTTCCAGTTGATCCGGAGGAATACTGTAAAAATGCCGTATCGTTGTTATTAATTACTGGCATGGACCATTGATCTGCCAAGGTAATATCAATTTTATCCGTTGCAATAACAGGTATTGACTGAAAAAATTCATTTAAAGAATTATCATTATCCATTATTGTTTTAATTAATGAACTGGTCAAAATTACAGAAGGTTCTGCATTTTCCGTAATGGCCTTGAGTCTGGATGTTGAGCGTTTGAGCCTGGCAGGATCTGGAGGGAATGCTGGTACTGCAATTATTCCAGCAAGAATACACCCGTAAAAAGCTGCAATATATTCCAGTGAAGACGGAAATGCAAGGAGCGCACGGTCTCCCTTTTTTATTATTGCTTTTAAGTGAACTGCAATAGATTTGGATCTTTCAAGAAGATTATTGTAGCTGAGAGAAACCTCCTGATCTTCACCATCGATAAGAAATGTAAAGGCTTTTTTTTCTTTATGTTGATGCGCCTGCTTTAAAAAAATATCAATAATACTATTTTTATCATTATCTTCCGGATTCATGTTTATTTAATTTGTCCTTAATTTTATTTTAACACTTAATGTTTTCAAAAAATCATAATGCAGTATAATGGAATTTAAAAAGCAAGTATAATTATTGACTTTCCGTAAACTAACAGAAAACATTAATTAAATTTTGCACCCTCTAAAAAAATCTGGAAATAGCAACCCCTATGATTATTTTTAAAATAGCCGCTCATAGATTAAGTTAAACAATTTTTTATTTAGCATAATTGAAAAAAAATCATGGTAATTTTACAAGACATAGATTCGGCTTGAAGCACCCTTTCTTTATCGAGTGAGTTTTTAAAAGTTTTTTCATAGCAATATCCGCAAGGAAAGAAAACAACGTATCTTTATTCATAAAAGCAGAACACTCATGACAAATTTCCGTGTTCTTTTTTTGGTTTAAAAAAAGTTTACATCTTCACATATATAATATTCAATGACAAACATTTTAACAGTATAAAACATAGAACGACTGATACAACTCAGGGATTATTTAAATGAAAAAAAATATAATTAAAAAAGTTCTCATCACAGGAGCATTCGGCAACATAGGAAAATTCACCATCAGGGAACTCCTTTCGCGTGGTTATGCAGTTCGCGCATTCGATCTGAATAATAAAAACAACAGAAAAGCTGCAGCGGAATTCGGCAATAAAATAGAAATCATCTGGGGTGATATTTCCAAAACAGATGATGCTGCAAAAGCTATCAATGGAGTCGATAATGTTGTGCATCTTGCCTTTATCCTGCCGACATTGAGTGAAACAAATCCAGCCCTTGCAGAATCTGTCAACATTGACGGAACGCTTAATGTTATTAAAGCTATGAAATTACAGAAAAATAAACCTGGAATTCTACTTGCTTCATCCTTTGCTGTTTATGGAGATACGCGAAAGGTAAAAGGTCTTGTTACTCTGAAAACACCTGTAAAACCGGCAAACAACTATACTCGCCACAAAGTTTCTATTGAAACAATTATAAAAAAATCAGGTCTTCCGTGGATTATATTCCGGTTTGGAGCTGTATTAAGCAAAGAAACAATACTCAATGGAAAATTTGACTCACTCATATTTGAACAGCCTCCTGATGCACGCCAGGAGTTTATTCATACAGCAGATGCAGCGCTTGCCATAGCCAACGCTCTTGAGACAAAAAAGGCATGGCAGAAAATTCATCTTATCAGCGGAGGAAGCCGGTGCCGGCTTGAATATCGCGATCTTATAAACAAGTCTCTCGAGGCTATGGGTATAGGATCTCTTCCTGATTCAGTTTTCAGCCCGGTTCCGCTGCAGGGCGGCGCATGGATGGACACCACGGAATCTCAAAAGCTGCTGAAATATCAGAGATGCACCTACGACCAGCACTGCAATGAGATAATCGTAACTATAGGTATTCGCCGGAATTTTATGCAGCTGCTGAGCCCTGCTATAAGATGGTATCTGAAACGCATGTCTCCATTTTACAATAAAAGGAAAAGAAAATGACCGAAACTCTGAAGAAAAAAATAAAAGGCATGCGCCGTTACTACGCAGTATCGGGCGTAACATCCTTAATACTCGGGCTCTGGACTCTAATTGCTCCTGAAACTTTCTGGGGAGCTATTGGCATAAGCAGCTCTGACCCCATAGTGCAGGCAATATACGGAAGCGCAATCTGCGGAGAAGGGATCATATGCTTTCTGGGTTTTTTCAAGCCTCTCAGATACATTGCCATTTTTCAGTACATGATTGCTTATAAAACTGTTGTTTGCTTAGGTCTGATACCAAGGCTTCTCTTGATGACCAATCCGCCTGTTGCAGCATGGTTCATTGCGGCAGCATGAGCTTTTGCGGGAATACAGTCAGCAATGAACTACCCGTTTGGAATGTGGAATGAAGTTCTTGAAGCAATTAAAGAGGATTAACTCAAACGAGAACTGCACCCCTGTCCCTTACAACAATATCATCCCTCATCTCCTCATTGCAGGCTGAGAGTTCACCTGAAAGAAGATATTCCCTGCATATATAGTTCCGGATATTTGACAGATTTAAAAATTTTGAAACATGGAAATAAACCTTAATCATTGAAGGTAATGCTTTAAATATACCTCCGAACATTCTCAACGGATTTAATAAATCCTCATCAGCGCTGAAATGCTCTTCAACTATGCCGTCAAATTCAGGAGTATCATCTGTTACAAATCCAGTTACAACATTTCTGATATAATTTTTTAACGGGTGCGTAATGATTGCTTTGGGGGAATGTTCACCAAACCATATTTGCATAAACTGATCTTTAGTAAGCCCCTGCTTTTTCTGGAACATTGTCAGCAGAATAAGCCCTGGGGATTCCTCATTGCAATTCCACGTTCTGTCACCAAGCAGATAAGGCGATTCGTGAACAATATAACCGAAAACCGAACGGTGCTGGTTTTCAAATTTTTTCAGTTCATTATAAATCACATGCTGATCAATTCCAGCAAGGGAAAACATTGCAAATCCGTTGCGGTTTAATGGCAGAATTGTAAACGCAGGCTGGTCAACAGCAGAAATAGTCAGTTTGCAATTCTTCGGCTTATGCTTCATGACATCTGGGAGAACTGTCATGAAAATAAAATCCCTGAACTGCATGGGGGAAAAATCCTTTAATTCATCTTCTATACAGAAAATATATTTCTTCATACACACCAAAGTAATAATTTTATTTTTTTTCAATCAACAGATAGAATTGATTTAAGCTTCATAATTAAACCGGGATTTTTGTTTAAAAAGTCTAAAAAGAATTCGCCCGTCAGCACATATAAAGAAGCATTTCCTGAATTTTTATAAGTATAATTTGATGGAAGCCCATTATAAAAATTTTCAACTGATCCGACAATATCTCCTTTTTTTAATTCGGATATTTTCGTTTCTCCGGAAAAAACCTCAATTGCTCCTTTTTTAATAATATAAATATTTTCTATTTTTTCCCCTTTTTCTACAAGAACCAGAGGAGAAGATATTTCAAGCGGAACAAGAATTGACTCAAGCCAGGTTCTCTGGCTGGATGTCATTGCTTTTACATATTCACTCGAAGAAAGGACTTCCCATGTTTCATTATCCCTGTTATCCGCAAGTCTGTGAAGTGTGCGTTCGTACTCAGTACCCTTTATCAGATTTAAAAATTTATCTTTTTCAATAGAGAACATTATTACATCCGTTTCAGCAATTACATCCGCAGTCCTGAGTTCATCCTTAATAATTGCGGCTTCGCCGAAATAATCATATGCTCCATACACCTTGGTGAACTTACCGTCGGTACTTTTAATAGCAACATTCCCATTATAAATCAGGTAAAATTTATCACCTGCCCAACCGCTTTTTATAATTAATTCTCCCTTTTGAAATTTTTCCTCCCTGAGAATAATAAGGAGTTCCCTGATTTTATAAATTGGAAGATCCCGCATGAAATCATGACTGTTTACGAGACTGAGTATCTGATAAACGCTTCCATATACCGGAGGCTCGGACCTGTAATAAATCGTGTTTTCCATACCGAATTTCGCAGGCGTTAATTTAGTATTTTCCGGAATAAAGGATTTAGCTATGTGATATACTATTGTTTTCTTCTGAATATTTTCCGGAAGAGAATTTAAAAAAGCAATGGGAGTGTGAAGCGGCAGAAAACCGGATTCATGAAAAATTATATCAGAGTCCCAGGGGAAATTTTTCAGTTCCTGGTACCGTTCTTCGTTAATAATTTTTTCAGAAAGAAGTTTCATGTGAAGCATCGGATCATTATTGTGATCTGATGAATATGTAAGAGAGTAATTCTGAAATTTCATCACAAATCCGATTGTTGGAATTGAATGAAGCGTATAAAACATATCAAATCGCGCACCATGTATAAATACCGGATCTCCTATTTTAACAGGAATAAATACAAAAAGTTTTCTCAGATATTCAATTGAAGTATCAGTCAATGCTGCATATTTTCGAAGAAAACTCATCATAACAGTTTCAGTGGAATATACTGTTATTTTACCCTCCTCTAGAATTTTCTGAAAAGTTCCAGCATCGTGATCAGCGTGGCAGTGAGTTAAAATAATACTGTCCATATATTTCGGGCTCACATTGGAATCAACAAGCCACTCTGTAGTATTCACAGGCGGATCGATCATTACTCCGTTGTGATTCAGCCAGAAAATAAAACCGGATGTATTTTCATACGGATCAAAACCATTGCTTGCTCCAAGGCATGTTATTCCGAATAGCGGAGGAAGGTATGGCTCGTGAAGTCTTTTCCCAATCAGATATTTTGTTTTAAATTCAAGCCTTCCGGGAACTGAAGCTATTAAATCACCGGAATCTTTTATTTCATAATTTCCTTCAGAATTAATTGAAACAACCACTCCGTCAATTGTGTAATGATCATCTTTAAATATGCAGTACTCAACTACATCCGAAAGCTCCATTGTTCTGAAATAATTCATTTCGCTTTTCAGATCAGGTATGCTCAAACCATCAGCAAAATCTATCTTGAAATCCAGGCTTTCCGGACCGAAAAGGGATTCAGTCATAACCCGTTTCAGGCGGTCTGCCTGTTCCGCCCTGCACAAAACCCGTGTTTTTTTCTTTTTTATAAAATAATTATAATAGATAGGAAATTCAAGCTCAGCAATGCTCATACCTTTAGTCCAGCTGAAAAATTCTATTGGAAGAACATATATGGTAGGAGCTCCGATTGGAAGGAGCATGGTATCTTTAACTGTCTCAGGCGGTGAACCAAACTGAATATATCCGGCTGAAGTATTAACAAGATATCCGCCTCTTGGCAGCTCCGTTACAATTCCAGATAATTCTTTTAAAGGCTCCATAAGTTCATCCAGTCGAAAATTTTATCCGCCTATATTATCATGCCATAAAAAATATACAATCAAAAAACGCTTTTTATTTGTTTCCGGCCTGTTTGATTTTTTTATTTAATCAGTTAAAAGGTATTGACTTGGATAATATAAACATTTTATTAAATTATATTTTAACAAATTCCAATGGGGGTATTTTATGAAAAAAATTTTTGCTGTGCTTTTTATTCTTGCAGCAATAAATCTATTTGCTGCTGATCTCGTTAACAAGGATTCAGTTTCTTACGACATTTCCATTGAAGAAGCTGGGACAACACACACTTCTATCGGCAGCAGCACCACACAAATGGGCGGCGCACCAAATGGCGCTACAATTACAATAAAAAGCACAGGGTCAAAAATTAAAGTCAGCGGCAGCTCTGATGTTATTATCAAGGATGGAATTTTGTCGCAATAACTGTTTTACATTGATATTAAAACAAAACCGTATCCTCTCCGCGGACAGATCAATAATAGTCGCGGAGATATTTTCAGGAAATGTTCCAAGATTATTATTTGTCAAGTTCCCTTTCAGCAGTAATTGCAGCAATTGTCCCGTCAGATACTGATGTTGTTATCTGCCTGTATGGCTTGTTAATGATATCACCCGCTGCAAATATTCCAGGCAAACTGGTTTTCATAAATTGATCAGCTATTATATAACCCTGCTCATCAGTTTTCAGCTTTCCATTAAACAGTCCGGTATTTGGCTTCATACCTGCAAAAATAAAAACTCCATCTGCTGCAATATCCCGCCTTGAGCTGTTTTTTAAATTTTCTATTTCAATCATCATTGATCCGTCACTTTGTTTTTTAAATATGCGGGGTTCGTGCTCAAATATGAAGTCAATTTTATTATTTGAAAATGCCTTTTCCTGAGCTTCTTTATTTGCCTGAAGTCTGTCAAATTGATGAATTATAGTAACTCTACTTGCAAATTTAGTAATAAAGAGGGATTCTTCAACAGCAGAATTTCCACCACCGATTACTGCAACATGCTTATCTCCATAATATTTCGCATCGCAGGTTGCACAGTAGGAAATTCCTCTTCCTTTATATTCTTTTTCACCTGTAATCCGAAGCTCCCTTGGAGTTGATCCTGTTGCGATAATTATTTTTTTTGCTTTAATAGTCTCATATCCGTCAACAAGTATGTGCTTATTGTCCAGATCAACATCAGATACATCAACTGCTGACCTGAATATAACACCAGCATCTTTCGCCTGCTCATTCATATAATGTGTTAGCATGAAACCCTCAACAGGTTTGATAAAACCGGGATAATTCGATACCATATGTGTTGCAGCAACCTGGCCTCCAGGGAGAGCTGTATCAACAAGTATTGTATTAAGTTTAGCCTGAGCAGAATAAATTCCTGCTGTTAATCCTGCAGGTCCTCCTCCGAGAATCAATATATCACATTGAGTAAAAACAGGTTTAATCCCGCTTTTTAAGCTGGCTGATTTTTCTTTCGTAAGCATCGATTCAAATCCTGCGACCAGCTCGCTCCGTTTTATGCCGCCCGATAACCTTTCGCCTGTTTCTTTTCCTTTATTGAAAAAAATTACTGTAGGTGAGGATGTCACGCCAAGTTTTTCAGCAAGAGCCCTGTTCTCCTGGCGGAATATTTTTAAAAATTTAATATCATCACCGTAAATTTCGCTTAAAGGCTCAAACTTGGCAGCAAGCGCTTCACATGGAGGGCAATCGGTTGAATAAAAATCCAGTGCTACCGCGTTTCCTTTTAGAACTTCTTCCTCAAATTCAGCGGATGAAATGTATTTAATTTTATCATTCATATATTTTCTCCTTTATTGAAATATAATGACAAACCCATCTCCAGCAGCTGTTTTACAGGTCTACAGTCAGATGAAAGTATTTTCCCGGTATTATTCTTTGCAACAGATCCGCATCCTCCTCCGCATAAAAGCTGCGATGAACAATCGCTGCAACCGGGTATGCTTGTCACATCACGTTCCTGCCATGTTTTAATAATATCATCTTTTAAACTTATTTCAGGATAGAATGTCCCGAGTTCTTCACCTGCCTTGCCGACTGTAGCTGTGCATGAATAGATTTTTCCGGTATAATCAAAAGCCCATTCGGTTTTACATGCCGGGCATGAATCAAATAAAGGACCCGGCAGCTCGCCGTTATCGAAAAGAAATTTTGAAATCGAAAAAAGCGGTTTATTAAATTCAAGAATATAAGGATGATCTTTTATCAGTTCATACAGTTTTTCGTATAATTCCGCCCGTTCAAAAAGTCTTTTGTTATTAGCCATGCAGTGATGCAGTTCATAATTCCGGCCAATCTGTGTTTTAAACTGGGGATTTTCTGTCCAGGCTTTTGATATAGCAAAAGAAGCAAGCTCCGGCAGATTGTGTACATTATCTTTGTCTATGACCATTCTGAGGTTTATTGGAAATCCTTTTTTCAGAGATTCATCTATTCCTGCAACTATCCGGTTGAATGTTTCTCCTTTATTCTTCATATAGCGCCGTGCATCATGCACATCCCTTGTTCCATCCAGGGTAACCTGAATCTCACGTATATTTCCCGGAGACAGAATGTCCATATAATCAATAAGATTGTAACCGTTGGTAACCAGTGCAATATCAATTTTTTTCTCAGCAGCTTTCCGGATGAACATCCTGAGTTCATTGCGGTGTTTATCCCCTGGAAGAAGCGGTTCACCGCCGAATATTGTAATGTATTTTTTTCTTCCGCTGAATTCTCGATCAACATAATCAAAAAAAGCATTTACAGTCTCTTCAGCAAGATCCGCCTTTTCGGGCGCATACTCATCCTGATAGCAGTAAGAGCACGCGAAGTTGCATTCATATCGCGGCACAAAAAAAATCTGTATTTCGGAATTCTCCCTCTCTTCTAAAAAATCAATATACGCAAGTTTATAAATTCTTGCTTCTTCAATTTCATCAGAGAGATAACCTTTTGTTTTATATTCATCAATATCTGAATATTTTCCTGTTTTTATTTCCAGGGCTTTTTCAGGAGAAATAATATCAGCATTCCCTGATAATGGATTGAGTAAATAATATTTTTCTGAATCCGCCAGTTTTCCGGATATATTATGTTTTGAAAAATTCATTTTATTTTCATTTCAGATGTTTAAATTTTTATATTCAGGGGATACCGGATTAATAAGCCGGCATCCCCTGAATATCAATCGTGGCACCCTGCAACGATTGTTGAAATTTTTGCACAGCACTGTGCAACTCTGGAATCTGATGATTCCTTTTTTTTAATCAGACTGTTCATCTATTGAACTCCTTATATATTTTCAGGAAGAATTACCCTTTTATAACCCTTGATGGTCCAGCTTGCAACTTTAATCATCCCTTTGGTATAAGGATCAGACTCTTCAATTATGCTGATATCAGCGAATCCCGCTTTTTCAAGAGATTCAAGATACTCATGTCTTGTTACCGATCCGGCCCAGCATTCTGCAACTGCCTGGGGATCATTTCTGTATTCATCCGGTACAGCAGATATAGAGTATATATCACTGACAATAAACCTCCCGCCGTTTTTCAGAATCCTGAATATGGTACTCCATACCTTATCTTTATCTGCTGCGTGATTTATTGTGCAGTTTGATAATACTACGTCTGCGATTTCATCTTCGAGTTTAATATCTTCAAGCTCTGACTTTATAATTGAGGCGTTTTTTACATTGAACTTTTTCAGCAGAGCATCAGCTTTTTCTATCATTCCTTCAGATATATCTATGCCATATGCATATCCGCTCTCACCGGCCATATCAGCAAGTCTTATAACATCGTTTCCTTTTCCGCTGCCGAGATCAACACACACTTCACCTGATTTAACACCCGCATGATTTATTGCTCCTCCGCATGATAGACAGCATGAGGTTTTCGATAAAGAAGAGTAGCGCTCATTAATTGTCTGAAGCCGTATTGCCTGGTATTCACCCATATTATTTCTCCATTGCTTTTGTTAAAAAATGAAGCCCATTCTTAACAGTATTTAACTGATCGTCCTGAAGTTGGGATTTTATATTTTTTTCGCATTGATTTTTAAGTTTCATTAATGATTTATGCTTTTTTTCACCTTCTTTGCTGAGGGACAGGTTGATAAATCTTCTGTCAACCTTTACTTCCGAGCGGATAAGAAGTTCTTTCCCTATCATATGATCTACAATTCTGCTTACCCTCGAAGGTGAGAGCCTGTTCCGTTCAGCAAGCTCATTACTGGTTAACATTTCTCCAGGTTTAATTGACAATAAAATAAAAGATTCAGGCCGTGATAAATTTTCTTCCTTTAGCGTATCTTCGTTTAAACTGTAGCATAAATCGCTTAAATGTAAAATGGTTTCAATTATATTGATTTCCACACATATTTTCCTTTGGCAATAATTGTTATTAACAAATATAATTATCGTATCAGGAAAGTCAAGCAATAATTTTAGAATTTAATAAAATACTACAATTATTTTCATTTTTCATTACATGAAAATTTACAAAGAATAATCTCATTTTTTAATTATTTCCTATAAACACTTGACATATATGAGATTATTTAGTATTTTAGATTAAACTAAAATATATATTGATTTAATTTTCATACAGGTACTTCCGACAAAAAAATACATCCTAAGCAGGATGGAATTATACTAATTCTGCTATGTTTAAAGTAATAATATTTCAGGATAAAAACAATGGATAAAAAAACTTCCTTGAAAGGTTTAACTTTTCTGGGTATAACATTTTTTTTAATGTGCGCACTTAAACTATGGTTTACAATTTTTTTGCTTTTCACTGCTGCACTGCTGATAACATTACTTTCAGGTAAAGCGAACTATTGTCATTCGTATTGCCCTATAGGTACTATACAGAACAGGATGCATAAAAAAAACAAATTCACTGTTCCATCGGTATTATTTACCAGGGGATTCAAAATTTTTACAATAACGCTTTTCTGGATTCTCATGGCCGGTATACTCATCTTTTCCAGCGGTAATTTCCCTGTACTGTGGCTTTATTTCCTGCAGCTTATGCTTTCAATGCTGTTTCTTGCAATCGTGACGCAAACATTTTTCGGTAAAAGGTATTTCTGTAAAAATTTGTGCCCATTGAGGATCCCGGTACTTGTACCTGTAATGAAAACAAGGAACAGAATTGCACGCTATTTCAGATGACTAATGGATGTCCCATTTCTCACAGCGGGAAAATCCTCCTGAAAAATTATACACATTCTTGTATTCCCCATTATGACTTATGCCCGCTGCACAGACCAGTTACACAAGACAACCACTGCAGCTGGTGCAGTTCATTTTTCCCTTCTGATAAAAATAAATAAAGCAGCTGTTATGCTGCTTTATTTATTTTATAAATTTCCATGTATCTTATTATAAAAAATTATTTTGAAAGTTTTTTCAGCAATTCTTCCAAAGCAATGCAGTCTGTACATCCATCTTTTGCTCCGCCTTTGTGGCAGGTCGCTATGCAATGATTAATCGATTTCTGTATAAGTTCGATTTCTTTATCTGATAATGTTAAATCAGCCATTTTGAAAATCCTCCTTTTTATATTTTAATGAGTAGCTTTTCATATAATAATTAAATCCTTTTACATTATAAGTATAAATGTGCGTCTGTCAAGAATTATAGATTATTTTCATGCAATACCTACTATATACTTATATCAATGGCATTATAAATATCAATTTTTTTAAAATTTTCATTCTTGATAAATATTTTATCAAGAATTAATTATTTATTCTTTTAGTAAAAAAGAATCAGGAGTAAAAATTATTTTTCTTGGAAAATACTATTAATTTAAAATAGATTATGGAAGGTTGTTCTACTTAAGAATTACAGGAGAACATCATGAAGATATAATATGAAACAACAGGTCAGTTAGCTGAATAAGTTACAATTCATCAAAACATTTTCATTCAAATCGTAAAATCATTTTACAAAGATGCAGCTGGATTTTTTCTGATTATCAGTATTATCCCAGCACAATTTTACTGCAGATTCCTGATGTGAAGACTGCAATATTCACGAATTAGAATTTCTGCTCACGATTGCAGTAACGGCAGAAAAAACTTCATTAACAGCAATCTTTATCCAGCATGAACCCGCTATTAGCCCCGAGAAGAGAACTATATAAGTATTTTAATTCTTTCAGTATTAATTAGTTAATTTTTTTTCTCATAAAACTTTTCCACAATCAGGGATCCTGCTAAAAATATGATACCAATTACAAAAAAAACAATACTAATAATTTTTAAAGTAAGTACTATACCTATAATTACATCTGACGATTTTATTCGTGATCGCTCAGGATTATCTCTATCCACTGAAATGATAATAGTGTCACCCTCATTAACCTTATCCCAGAGCCGCTGTTCAACATGATTACTGCCGGTATATTCTTTAGCATCATAATTAAAGCTGTAGTTCAAAGAGTGTTCGTAATAATAGCCCTTTCCTTTATTTGATGTTTTTTTTGTTTTTATCTTTTTCATTACAACACCCTGGACAGCAGCGCCTTCATTAAGTAATTTCTCATCAGAGATTTTTAAACTATAATAAAAAGAAAAAATAATTGCGGAAGCTATCAGCATGCATAAAGGAAAAGAAAAGAAAGAAAATATTCTCGAACGAAGCGGCAATACATTAGCAGCCTCTCTTCCCGTTTTTATGTCCATGAATAATAATCCCTCATCTTGAATTTCAAAAAATTTCCTATACGCGCAGGCTACAGATAAATCAAGTCCTCACTCGAAATCTCTCTTTATTGATCCATAAAATTCCCTGAAGATTGATGCCAAACATGGAAATAATATAAATTATGAACCCGCTATAATATGACTATTCAGGAGAATTAATATCTCTGATGAAACTGAAACATTAATTATTAATTACTCTATTTAAATTAGTCAATAACTTTCAATTGACAAATTGAATTGGGGGATTTATAATATAAGCAGGAGGATTTAAATATGGTATCTATCTCAAGATTATTCATACTTGCATTTACAATTTTTTCTTCTGCAATTATTATTTCCTTCAGCGGATGCAGTGAAAACAGTGAACAACTTAAATATAAAAATGAAATAAAACAAAAGGGTATGAATTTCACTACAGGTGATTTTTTCAATCATATCAAACAGGGAAAAAGAGAAACAGTTGAGCTTTATATTAAAGCCGGCATGGATGTAAATAAAAAGCATCCCTCCAGGGCAGGCAACGATTTCAGCAACAAGACTGCTCTCATGATTGCGAGCGATAAGGGCGACCTTGATATAGTAAAGATTCTCATATCTCATGGAGCGGATATCAATGAATCATACAAATCTTCCAGAGGCCCGCGTATGGAGGGACTAACACCCCTGATATATGCAGCAAACAGCGGCCGCGTTGCCGTTGTCCGGTATCTTGTTGAAAAAGGTGCAGATGTCAATGCCCGTACTTATCCTCACAACAGAACATCGCTTTTATATGCGTGCGATAACGGGCACACTGAAACAGCTGAATTGCTTATCAAAAACAAGGCCGATCTGAACATCATGGACGCAAATGGAAAAACTCCGCTTATGCTTGCTGATGAGAGAAAACTTACCCGGATATCTGCCATGCTGAGAAGCGCTGGAGCGAGGTAAACAGCTCCATCATATAGATCAATTTTCATTCAGTGTGAATCACTTCTTACTCGCCTTTTCCATTGCTTCAACAACCGGCAGCAGCTGAGCAAGCATATATGTAACCTGCTTTCCAGTCACAGAATACAATCTTGTCTTCATGGTTGAGCTTCCCAGCCAGAGGGAGCAGCATATATCCCGCCCGATAATCAGGTCTTTAACAATGTTTTTATTTTTATCAATAAAGGCTTTAAGCATACTCTTTAATTCAGGGTTTTGAACAATGTTCTTTCCGCTGTCTTCCAGAAGCAGTCTCTCCTGAAAATATCTATCGAGTTGTGCATCTTCAAAACTAAACCATGGCAATCCGCTTTCAGCAACCGGATAATCTGGAATGAATTTAATAATGATTTTTTTTAAAAAATGAAAAAGAGTGTTAATATGGAATACTTTTCTTGAAATACCTGTATGAATGGCGGAAAAGTGCGGATCGTATTTTGATTGTATGCATATGGATGCCCGGTAATGATTTGGTTCGATCCGTATGCTGTGATTATTCCAGGACCCTTTGTAAATACCGAATTCATCTCCTTTACTGTGTTTCAATTTTAATTCTTTAGCCAGGACCGGCAGTTCTTTCTTTGCCCTGTTCATATTGATCTCATCTCTTACCAGTTCTTCCCAGATCGACTCCAGCATTAATTTCCAGAATATCACAATTATAATTGATACAATTGCCAACTTGTATAATAGCTCTTCCATTTTAATTGCTCCGATGATTAAAAATCATTCATCTATATTTTTTATATAACAATTCCATAAAGAGAAAGATTACGAATTCAACGCTTCAGCAAGTTCTTCTGCGCGTGCCTCGTCTTCAGTCTCTGTGAACAGGCTCCGCCATACAAGTTTCCCGTCTTTGTCGAGAATCCGGAAGTTGGAGAAGTCATAATCGCAAAGATGAATATCCCCGTTTTCTGAAACAGACATCCGCTCCATATCTGTTCCAAGAGAATAATTATTCTTCAGCGCATGAGGACCGGCAAGTGTCTGGAATGAGCCGTCAGGTTTAATTCTTCCTACATGGGAAAAATTAAAATCATTAATGGTTTTTTTATGGTCAAACAGTATATATATACTTCCGTCTCCGGAAATTTCACAATCCTGTATCTTTTCCACATCTATGCAATCCGGCTTAACAATCCCCTGCAGTTTTCCATCTATATCAAAACATGCAAAACGTCCTGTCTCTCGTTCTATTAAATACAGTTTGCCATTCGGCCCTCCTGCAATCCATGCTCCTTCCGGAGGCTTACCGAGCTTGTCTGGAAGATCATCCCATTCAATAAATTTTCCGGGTAATTTTTCGTCATCCATACCGGGCCAGAGAGGCAGCCTTTTACCTGATAAATCAAAACGACGAAAAGCATTTTTATCATCTTCCCAGCAGCGGTAGACGATCAATGATCCATCGGACATGGCTGCAATGCCCTCATGGTCGCGGGCAGAGATCAAGCCTGGATCATTTTCTTTGTTATTTATTGTGACAGTTAAAGCGCCGGTCTCAGCATTAAAGGCCAGCACATTATCATCTTCACAATCAAGAATCCATAAAAGCCTATCCTTTATTGAGTAAAGCAGTCGTGAGTGATCACCTGCATTTATATTTCTGTTTATCCAGCTTAATGCTCCCTTCCTGTCAGCTCGTCCTATGCTGATTTCCGAGTCCTCCTTCCACATTAACGCAGTATCACCGCCGGGGAGCGAGGCCAGATCAATGAAATCGTCTATTTCACCTGGAAGAAGTTCAGCTTCCTTATCCATGTTTATAATGATATACCATTGATGTACAGTAACAGCAGGATGAAGCCTCTGCCAGATATCATCAGGTACGAGAAGATCTGCAGAGCAGTGAATACATTTGACCGATCGGCTTGATCCATCAATCGGCAGCGGCCCTCCGCATTGATAACACTTTATGCTGATTCCTTCAGTTGATCCGGTGAATGTTCCTTCAGCGTCAGGAGCTGATTCACCGATAAGTAAAACTGCAAATGGAGTGATTTTTTTAAACCAGGCCGGCGGTACACGTACGCTTGATATTGTTCCGCATTCGGAACAGGAGAACCTTGTTTCTCCATTCGATGCAAGATCAAAAAGACTTTCCATTGAAATTTCTGCATCGCAGCCTTTGCATTTTGGCTGTATATTCCCGTAATTGAGGCTGTATTTTCCAAGACTTGCTGTACTTCCTGTTGCAGAAGTAGAAGTTCCGGGTTTCATTTTAGAAGCCCCGCCAATTTTCTTTGCAATAAAAAATTCCCAGAATTCCTCAGGTGCCGGCATCTCATTCCAGCATGATGCACATAAAATTTTATCTGATAACTGATTAACCGGAAGCGGATTTTTGCAAAAAAAACATTCGGAAGTAAATGTTAGAGCGACGCTTGCTGCTGTCATAAGTTTTCTCCAGGTTTAGGTTTAATAACAGAAAGCTATAATCATAATGTTTTAAAAACCATAACAGGGAAGTCTATCGGATAAAAGCCTTGCCGCTTTTAAGTAAAACCCCTATTTTATTTCCATCAAGGGTTTTTACTATTCTGTTTTCAACAATTACCTGGTCGTCTTTAAATTCAAGCTGCCCCAGGAGGCCAATCAGCGTATAGTTTGAGTTGTCCATGTGTTTGGCATTAGAGATATACCCTGCATCTGAAGTGACAATACCGATGAATTCATCGCCGGCAATGTATTTCCGCACCTTGCCTGTTGACAGGTTCAATCCTGCGATATCCCCGTTTTTAAGTTTTTCTTCGTTCTGGAAATATTCTGCGTAGTCCGCACCTTCGGTTTTATATACAGTATTTTTTGAAATTATTCTCTTCTGCCTGTTCAATTCCGCACCTCCAGAATATAAATCAAAATTTCAATTGTAGTCACAATTTATTTTTAAAAAATAAAAACTGCAAGGATTATTTTATAAATAATCCACGCATCTATTTACCGGATCCGACTCTTTCTTTTTTCATTTCATTTTTACATGAATAGTTTATCAGATTAATAAAAACATTATGGGGAATTTCTTCAGATGTTTCACGCGATCCGGTAAGCATGTACAAGCAAACAGACTTATATTCGGAGTGTCATTTAAAATGTAAAGAAACTGACTTTCATATCTGCTCTGTAATAACAATATTTGATCAAATATTAATTTTCCATTTAAAAAAACCACAGCCTGCTGCCATGTTTTAAATAATCATAAATATTACAAAATTACTTCTTTATTGTGCTGATTTTAAAGGGTAAATAAAGCGGACATAAAGAAAGTGTGCTTGTTATTAAAAAAACGCCTCCAAGTATTGCGAGAACAATCGCAACTGTGCCGGTAAAAAATCCTGTATAAAGTCCTGCACCAATTCCAGCTGCAATAAAAACTCTGACAACTCTATCAATAAGCCCCATATTTTTTTTCATTAAGATTCCTCCACAGATATTTTAGTAAATTCTAATATAATATAATACTTAAATCAAGCATCGGCTATATTAATATTCAATTATTTATAATTTATGGAAACCTCTAAAAAATCAGTTTTTTCATATATAAAAAATAGAAAAAACTGATTTTTACCTATATTGTGAACCCAAGGAAATGTCTATAAAATGATTAATCGAGATTCCCTTATTTAATATTTGCAGAAGTCTTTGCGTTTTTTGCACGCAGCAGTGCAATAACATCACCTTTACTTGCCAATATTGCATAATCAAGCGCAGTTTTACCGGATTTATCCTTTTCATTGATCATAACATTATGTTTTAATAATTCTTTTACAGCTACAAGTCTGGGGTGAACATTTGGATCAGCACAGGTTTCTGCAAAAGCTCCTGTAGCGCTCATTAAAACCGTAACTCCATCCTTGTCCTTTGCATTAACATCAGCACCTTTTCTTATTAAAACCTTGATTATATTAACATTAGGCTCATAACATCCTACAGCACACATTAGAGCTGTACGTCCTGTTATTTCATCCCTAATGACTGGATTCGCTCCATGTTTTAAAAGAATATCCACGATTTCTGCATTTCCCATACCTGAAGCGATTATCAGGAATATACCCGGGCAGTATTTGGTACTCGGAACTCTGGAATTAATTTTAATGAAATTAGCCTTATTTTTATCTGCAAAAATAGCTCTTACCTTTACAGCATTATTTTCAAGTACAGCATCTCTCAATTCCAGATTCGGATCATTTTTATTTGATACAATTTCTGCAGAATTTCCATGCAAAGGAATAATAAAATATAATCCGATCAGTAAAATTTGAAAATAAACTTTTATTATTGGATTCATTGGGATACTTCCTATGTCTGTATAAATTTTAAAAATAACTTTCAATTAGATTCAGTTATATATTTTATAGTAATAAAATGAAAAGTCTAAGTCAAAAAAATAATAAATAAAAGGGGACTTGTAATTATGAAAATAGCACTCCCGACAAACAAAAATAACATTGATAACCACTTTGGACATTGTGAATATTTTACAGTTTTCACTCTTAATGATTCAAAGGAAATAACGGCTGAAGAGATTATAAAATCCCCTGCCGGATGCGGATGCAAATCAAACATCGCCTCAACACTTTCGCTGCTTGGAGTAAAGGTTATGATTGCAGGAAATATGGGAGAAGGAGCTGTTCAGGTTCTAAACAGCAGCGGCATTGAAGTAATAAGAGGATGCAGCGGTGATGTTAAAGAAGCAGCCAATAAATGGCTAAAAGGCGAAGTAAACGATTCAGGAGCCGGATGCAGCAGCCACGATCATGGAGACTGCAGCCACTAAATCCAAACCATATGCTTAAAAATCCATTATAACAAAAAAAACCAGCTATTATTTTATTAATAAGCTGGTTTTTTAATGTTTAAAATTTAATTAAGATCAAGATGAAAAACAATCTGCTGCATAACTGCAGCAGATTGACTTATCTTATATTATTTTAATTTTTTAGCTTCAACAATCATAGACTCAACAACTGTTGGATCTGCAAGTGTAGTAATATCTCCAAGAGATTCTTTTGCAAAATCGCCTGCTGCTATTTTCTTTAAAACCCTTCTCATGATTTTACCGGAACGGGTTTTAGGAAGAGCATCAGCCCACTGAATAATATCTGGAGTTGCGATAGGTCCGATTATTGTTCTGACAACACCGATAAGTTCTTTTTTCAATGCATCAGTTTTCTCTACGCCTGTGTTAAGTGTAACGAAAGCATAAATTGACTGGCCTTTAATTTCATGCGGATATCCGACAACTGCTGATTCAGCAACTGAAGCGTGAGAAACAAGAGCTGATTCAACTTCTGCTGTTCCCATTCTATGTCCGGAAATATTGATTACATCATCAACACGTCCTGTTATCTGATAATATCCGTCTTTATCACGACGACATCCGTCACCTGTAAAATATCTGCCAGGGAACTGTGTAAAGTATGTGTTAAAGAATCTTTCGGAATCACCGTAAACTCCTCTCATCTGACCAGGCCATGAAGTTTCAATGCAAAGATTTCCTGAAGCTACTCCATCAAGAAGTTTGCCATCATCATCAACAAGAATCGGCTTAACACCAAAGAAAGGAACAGTTGCCATAGCTGGCTTGATTGGAATCGCACCTGGAAGCGGAGTAATCAGGATTCCGCCTGTTTCTGTCTGCCACCATGTGTCAACGATTGAGCATTCGCCTCTTCCAATCAATGAATGATACCAGTTCCATGCTTCAGGATTTAAAGGCTCACCAACTGATCCGAGAAGTCTGATTGAGGATATGTCATGTTTCTTAACCCATGAATCTCCCTCTTTTGCTATAGCTCTAACAGCTGTAGGAGCTGTGTAGAAAATATTTACTTTGTATTTCTCAACTACTGCCCAGAATCTGCCGAAATCAGGATAGCTTGGAACGCCTTCAAACATGATTGATGTTGCGCCGTTTGTAAGTGGTCCGTAAACTATGTATGAGTGTCCTGTTACCCAGCCGATGTCAGCTGTACACCAGTAGATGTCACCATCATGATAATCAAAAATCATTTTATGTGTAAATGCAACGTATGTCAGATATCCGCCAGTTGTGTGCATTACACCTTTAGGTTTTCCAGTTGAACCGGATGTATAAAGGATGAATAGAGGATCTTCTGCATCCATCTGCTCAGGTGTGCAATCAGCGCTGACAGAAGCCATTTCTTCATGATACCATTTGTCTATTTTATCATTCCACTGAACTGTTACTTTTTCTTTTCCAACTCTTTCAACAACTATAAGTGCTTTAACATTCGGGCATTCTGCAAGAGCTTTGTCAGCATTGTCTTTCTGAGGAATAGCTTTTGCTCCCCTGTATGTTCCGTCACAAGTAACAAGACATGTACTTTTTGCGTCAATAATTCTGTCTCTTACTGCTTCAGCAGAAAATCCGCCGAATACTACTGAGTGAATTGCACCTATTCTTGTACAAGCAAGGATACCAATTGCAAGTTCAGGTATCATAGGAAGATAGAATGTTACAACATCGCCTTTTTTTACTCCGTTCTTTTTCAGAACATTTGCAAATTTTGAAACTTCAGCATGAAGTTGTTTGTAAGTAATTTTTTTACTTTCTGAAGGATCATTTCCTTCCCAGATAATAGCAACCTGATCCCCTCTTTTCTCAAGGTGTCTGTCCAGGCAGTTATATGAAACATTGAGTTTTGCTCCAACAAACCATTTTACCCACAGGTCTTTTGCAGATGTTCCATAATTGCAATCCTTAACCTTGTCCCATTTCTTATACCAGGTTACATACTCGTCTGCAATTTTTGCCCAGAATTCTTCAGGCTTATCTACAGATTCCTTATACATCTTATCGTATTGCTCTCTACTGTTTATCCAAGCTCTTTTTTGTGTTGCAGCTGGTACAGGATAAATCTCTTTTAAGACAACTTTCTCTTCAGACATGTAAAACCCCCTTAATTTTTAGTAATCAGTTTAAATTATTTTTTAATTATTATATTTAATTATTTTAAATAATTGCAAAATTATATAAAATTTATTATTGAATCTTACTTTTTAAATAACCGGCTATTGCGCCGTCATATTCTGAAGTATTTTCAAAAACCTTGACAGCAAGCTTGAAATTTGTTTCTCTGCTGACTTCTCCGCCAAGTTTTTTCATATCATCAAGAACAATTGAATAATCTTTATTATCAGTTATAACTGTTACAAATTCAAAATTCTTCGCGGAGGACCGGAGCATTGCAGGCCCTCCGATATCTATATTCTCAATTGCCATCTCATATGTAGAGCCAGGCATTGATATTGTTTCTTTAAATGGGTAGAGATTGATCACTACAAGATCTATCTTTTTAATATCATGTTCGATCATCGACTTCTGATGATCCGGATTTGTTCTTACAGATAAAAGACCGCCGTGAATTTTCGGATGAAGCGTTTTGACTCTGCCATCCATCATTTCAGGAAAACCTGTATAATCCGAAACTTCAATAATTTTAAGACCTGCATCACGTAAAATCTTTGCAGTACCGCCGGTTGATAATATTTCAACGCCAAATTCAGCAAGTTTTACCGCAAAATCAATAATTCCATTTTTATTTGATACGCTGATAAGCGCTCTTTCAATCTTTGCCATTTTCAATCTTTCCGTTTATGAAAATTTCAAGAAATTCTTATGTGAATGCTGGTTATTGATAAAAAACAGATTTATTGAATACATCTAAATTAAACAGAATTAACAGAAATTCACATAAATAAAAATGAAGTTTTATGGCAAGCATTTTTTTTAATTTAATGTTTTTTCCACTATAAATATTTGTATATAAAAAAATGAATTCTTTTTATGAAACTGCTCCTGTTGATTTCTCAACTTTTTCAATGACTTCCTGCTTATCGCTGTCTATTACTACTTTTTTCTTTATCAATTTTTTCTCTGGTTAAGCATGCCATTTCTGCCAAACCATTCAAATGCATCCTTAATTGATTCTTCAAGCGGTCTGCATGTATAGCCAAGTTCAGTTTCGGCTTTTTTACTGGTTATTAATTTATGCGAATCAAGAGTCTCCATCGACTCCGGAGTGAATTTTCTTTTTTTATCTGATATTGACGGGATCATGCATGCGGCTTTTGCTGCAATTCCGGCAAGCCACATAGGAGTAATAAATTTCGGAACACTCTTTCCTGTGAATTCAGAAATAAGTGATGCTACTTCACAGATATGAGCCCATTTTCCTCCGAGTATATATGACTCGCCGCATCTTCCCTTTTCTTCAGCAAGTATTGCACCAATGCAGACATCCCTTACATCGACCCAGTTGTATCCTCCATCAACAAGTGCTGGAAATTTTCCATGGTAGATATCAAGAAAAAATGAACCCATTCTTGACGGCTTAAAATCGAACGGCCCGATAACTCCTGTTGGATTTACAACAACAGCTTTTAATCCTTTCATGCAGGCTTTTTGAATCAGTTCCTGCCCTTCAGCTTTGGACCTGTCGTATGCGTGGCACTCTGCCGATAATGAGAGGCATCTCGTTTCATCTATATATTCATTTTCCGGAAATGACGAATACGCATGAATTGAGCTGAAATGAACAAGCCTGCCTGCTCCACATTTAATGCATACTTTAATTACATTTCCAACACCTGCAACATTTGCCCTGTGCACTGATCCATCTTTATCACCGTCAATGGAAATTACGCCTGCAAGATGAAAAACTGAATCTGCACCCTTGAAAGCGTTTGTTAGAGATTTCTCATCTGTAATATCAGCGCTTACAATTTCAAGATCAAGTCCGCGCACAGCCCTGTCATCTTTACCTATAACAGCCCTGACTTTTCTTCCCTGTTTCAGAAGTTCTCTTACAAGGTTTCCGCCGATATGCCCCGAAGCACCTGTTACTGCTGTTAACATCTTTTATATCCTTTATAAGTCAAATTGATAAAAAGATTTCCATCCGTGCTGCAGAGTCAAGATTTTTACGAGTCTTTATCTGAATTATTAGATCTGAATAATGATTGACTTTTTTATGAAAATACTTCCCTTATCATAAGGGAGTCTTTATAAATCATTTTATTGGCATTCCCTTGAAATCGCATAAAAATAATCAGCATGAAGATACATAAAGGATATAATCCGATGAAAAACCAAGTTGAAATAATTAATATATTAAAAGCCATACCTGTATTTTTTGGATTATCTGCAGACGACCTCAACGAAATAATACCTCTTCTTTCACATGAAACATTCATTCCGGAAACAGAAATTATCAGAGAACAGAGCGAAGGCGACTCTATGTATATTATCATTTCCGGAAATGTCATTGCTTATAAAATAGACAATTCCGGCGAAGCTGTAATCCTCGGAGCGCTTGGATCTGGAGCTTACTTTGGAGAATTTTCACTTATAGACAATATGCCAAGATCAGCGACTGTAAAAAGCCTGGAAACTACTGAGGCATTCAGGCTTGATAAAAAAAATTTTGACACTCTGCTCTCGAAAAATCAGAGAACTGCAAATATTTTTTACAGAAATTGCCTGATAGAAACATTCTCCAGATACAGAAATATTGCTGCAAACCTGACATTCTCACAGCATACTCTAAATGAAAAACTCACTGCACTGGATGAAATCAGCAAAGACCTGTCTCACGCAAAAAAAATTCAGCAGTTTTTTATCAACACTGATCATTTTGACATGATACCAGCCGAAGAGGGTTTACTGAAAATAAAACATTCGCACATTTACATGCCTTGCCAGGAAATAGGCGGAGACTTAATTGACATAATTGATCTTAACAGCAACAAATCAGGAATAATCATTGCAGATGTTATGGGGCATGGAATAACGGCAGCTCTCGCAACAGGAGTTTTAAAAAGTTCAATTTCTTTTCTTGCGAAAAATTTTGGAGACCAGCCTGAAAAACTATTAACGGAACTCAATATTCAATTCGGAGATATCATTCCTGAACTTTTTGCAACATGCTATTACGCCTGCATAGATAAAAATACAAATACCATTTCCTTCAGCAAGGCAGGGCATCAGCATCCGCTTTTTTATAAAAAATCTACAGGCAAATTTATTGAATTTAATATTAAAGGAGTGGGCCTTGGGCTTAAACGCAGCGCAGTTTACAACACAGTTTCGTATAAAATAGAAAAAGGCGACAAACTGCTATTTTATACTGATGGCATTGCTGAACAGTATTCCATTGATTGTGAAATGTATTCAGAAGAAAGACTCGAAAAAAAATTTCTTGAACTGATACAATCCGGCGAGAAAAATATACTGGATAAAATTTACACAAACTTCAAAGATTTTTCAAACTCAATGATTATCGAAGATGACATTACTCTTCTGCTGCTTGAATTTTAAAATTTATTTTTATAATTGAATTGGTTTGAAGTTATGAATGATATATTTGCAGCGGGAATTAAATTTATTCAGGAATCATGAATGTTTAAAATCCAACTCGATTGAAATAGAAACCTGAAGAGATCCGAAACCATTATCCTTGAAACTGATATTCATTTTATAATGAGGGTTCTTTTTTAAAAGTATAAGCCCTATACCCTGAGAAGAAATATTATCTCTTAGTCCCTTTATTCTTTTAACAAAAACTTCTTTCAAATCACCTGAATCAAGTTCATCCTTAATTCTTCGCATTTCATCAAATCTTTCAACATTAACGTCATTTGTTACTTTTATATAAAGCCTGTCGTTATATTTATATGAATCGACAGATATAAATTTTGCGCCATATTTTGAAAACTTAACTCCGTTTTCTACTAATTCATTCAGCGCAATAAACACAAGCTCTTTGTTAATTTCAATATCAAAACTGGCTTTGTAATAATTAAAAATATTATCTGCAACAGTACCAATGAAATTCCAGTTATTCAGAATATCATCCGGATAAAGCTTGATATTCAATACATTTCCGAAGTCATCTGAAAATTCAACAATAGAGTTATTATTTGGATTTGTGCTCATTTATAAAATGTAGCTTATCAAGGTGAATTATGTCAATAATAAAATTCTATATTAGAACCTTTTTTTATGATTTAATTTGTTACTATTAAAATATGCCAATTCATCTTTTTATTTCAATGCAGCCTTGAATATATTCTGTAATTTCCTCTTCCATTATTGTAAAACAGAGTATTTCATCATTATTGATTTTTTTATAAAATAAATAATTTTTATTTCCTGTAACATTATAATTAACGCATCCTTCATTTCCCTTTAAAACCGGATCAATAAACCACAAGCCTTTAAAGCTTTTACCAACAAGAATCAGCTGGGGATGAAAAACAACTTTGCCCTCGGAATTTATTATATAATAAAAACCGGTTTTACCCATTTGTTTTTCCCCGAGCCTGAGATAATTAATTTTATTGCCGCTGATCAAATTCATGGCGCTTTTCATATCATCATCAATAATTTTTCTCGTAATATTCATTGAAGATGAACAGGATGAAAACATTATTGCCGCAATCAATAATATCATGATTCTTTTTATTAACATATCTCCGCCTTTTTATTAAAGGATGAATTATACAATACCAATACTTGCAAATATTAGATTTGACAATAACCCTCTCAGAAAAAATATTAAATCAATCATAATAATTTGCAACAAGGAAAAAAAATGCATGTAAATATTTTCTATTGGATCGGATTTTTGACTTTTATTTTATTCATGCTTATCCTTGATCTCGGGGTTTTCCATAAAAAAGACCGCGAAATAAAATTCAAAGAAGCTGTACTATGGACTATATTCTGGATAACACTTTCTCTGATATTTAATGTACTTATATATTTTACATCCGGCGAAAAACCTGCAATTGAATTTTTAACAGGTTATTTTATTGAAAAATCATTGAGCATTGACAACATTTTTGTTTTCGTCATGATATTTTCTTATTTCAAGGTTCCATTGAAATATCATCATAAAGTTCTTTTCTGGGGAATACTCGGAGCTCTTATTATGAGAGCAATTTTTATATTTTCAGGTGTTGCCCTTATTTCAAAATTTCACTGGATAATATATCTTTTCGGCGCGTTCCTTATATTTACCGGAATAAAAATGTTCTTTGAAAAGGACAAGGACATTCATCCTGAAAAAAATCCTGTACTTAATCTTTTTAAAAAAATCTTTCCTGTGCACACTGCATACGAAGACGGGCACTTCTTCATTAAAAAGAACAGCCGTTATTACGCAACTCCTCTTTTTTTAGTAATTATATTCGTAGAAACTTCAGATATTATTTTTGCTGTTGATTCAATTCCGGCAGTTCTTTCAATCACCCGGGACCCGTTTATTGTATTCACTTCAAATGTATTTGCAATACTCGGACTGAGATCATTATATTTTGCTGTTTCAGGAGTTATGCAGTACTTCAGATTTTTAAGCACAGGACTATCTGCTATTCTGATTTTCGTTGGAGCGAAAATGCTGTTAGACAGTTTTTACAAGATACCGACCGGTTATTCATTTTTAATCATAACATTTATTGTTACTGCAGCCATAATTGCATCTGTATTTATTCCAGTGAAGAAGAAATCATAACATGAAGGAAATTCTGATATATGCCGGAATCTTTTTCTTCGGAGCAGCATGGGGAAGTTTCTTTCATGCTCTTTCAGTCAGATATATAGAAAAAGGATTCAGCGGAAGAATCATTGAAACTTTAACAGCAAGATCAAGATGCACATATTGCGGTGCTGCAATAAAGCCGTGGCATCTGATTCCGGTTTTAAGCTATATAATTTTAAGAGGCAGGTGTCCCGGCTGCAAAACAAAAATTTCAGTTTCATATCCGGCAGCTGAAATTCTTTACGGCCTTGTTTTATTGAGCTGCATTATTAAATTCGGATTGAACTTTTATTCTTTTAATTTATTTTTATTGATTTCTGTTTCAATTCTAATTGCCTTTGTCGATATAAAAACAATGACCATTCCTGATATTTTTATTATTCTTTTTTTTATTCTTTCAGCTTATCCTGTTATAATAAATTCCAACCCGAAAGATAATCTTTTCGGACTTGGCATTATGACAGCAGCATTTTTAATAATACTTCTAATTTTTCCGGGCTCGTTCGGCGGGGGTGATTTAAAATACGCAGCTGCAATAGGTTTTTTTCTCGGCATTGATCTTTCGATAATTGCTCTTGAAACATCACTAATAAGCGGAGCTGTTTTCGGACTGATTTATTCTGCAGTAAAAAAAACAGGGCTCAGAATAAAAATTCCTTTTGCGCCTTTTCTTACTATAGGTATTATAACTGCTGTTTATCTCGGAAAAGAACTTATGTTTCTATACTTCAGCTTTATAAATTAATTTGTCCGAGTAAAATAAGAACCAAAACAATCAAGGCAGGTAAAGCCTGAATAAAAAAAATTCTTTTACTGACTGTTAACGCGCCGAAAATTCCTGCAATGACAACACAACTCAAAAAGAAAATCTTGACTGCATCTCCGGCAAAGATCCCCCATATTAAACCTGCAGCGAGAAATCCATTGTATAGACCCTGATTTGCTGCAAGTGATCTCGTCTGCTCTGCAAAATCAGCTGTGGTATGAAATATCTTGCGGCCTGCAGGTTTATTCCATAATATCATTTCAATAACAAGAAAGCCAATATGCAAAAAAGCTGTAAATCCTGTAATAATATTTACAATTGCATTCATTTTTACCTCCTGAAAATTTCCGTTATATTCTAATTCAAGCATTCAAATAATAAATAATTGCAGAAAATAAAGATTACGGCCTGTAAAAGGAATCTATTTCATGAAGCCGCCGCTCTATCCTGGACTGAATCTGTTTTCCTGAAATCTGTCTCCGGCCGTCAATAGCTTCGTATGCATCCTCGATCTCATCAATAATTAGCTGAATGCCAATTCCAATGTGGTCTTTCACAAGAAGTCCTGTGCACTCATCCGTTCCGGAACAGCACAGCTCTTCAATAATAATCTTACCGATTTCCGATATGGCAAGAACAACCTCTGTCTCATCAAAATTTTCTCCGATCCTGAGGCGTGCAATGTCCTGCGCGTATGTAACGAGCATTGATCTGTCATTGTTGCGCACAGATGCCATTAACATCTGATATATCATTCTGATGCTCCATTTCAGCTCCGACTCTTTCATCAGCCTGTATGTATGAAACTCACCGGCACGCGCATCTGACTGCAGCTCTGAAACAATTCTGCAAATTACCTTCTCCATTGCATCAGACAGCATATTGTAGATTGAAATATTCTGCCTCTGATCGATTTTGATCATTGCAGTCCTGTTTTTATAATTCCATTCAACAGGTGTTGTTTTCATTTTTTCAATTAGAAAGACTATGCGCCTCAGCGGATTATATCGGGGTGTTGGAGCCCAGCCGAGCATCTCTCTCGTACGGGAAGAATCTACATCAAGTTTAAGATCTATATATTTCACCATCCATGGCTTTTCGAAAGGAACCCTTGACAACATGCGGCCCAGCTGGTATCTCATCCAGACTCCCGGTAATGCCAAAACTTTCGGCATGGGAATGGGCTTGATCCGCCTTCCGAAATAGCAGCGCGTTGCCATTTCAAAAAGTTCACGATGTGTTGTGGAACCGTCAGGGCTTGCCAGAAAAATACTCTGCCGGGATATGCGGGCGCTCTTCTCCATTATTGCAAACAGCATCAGATTCAGATCATGAACATGTATGAATGGCACAGCAGAGTCGCCCCTGCCGCCAAGCACGCGTGAATTCCACGAGTCGGACAACCAGGTTCTTAGAAACATATAAAGAGGGGGATACTCACACCAGTCTGTATATACCGCAGCCAGTCTTACAATGGAGCATGGAAATTGTTTCGAGTATCCCAATACAATTTTTTCACCTTCGCGCTTGCTGCGCGCATAATCATAATCAGCATCCAGAGGGGAATCCTCGTTAAGAGATGTTCCAGCCTTCGGAAAATTTGACGCTGCAAGTGAACTTGCGAATATAAATCTTTTCGGCTTCAGGTTTATGCATGCATTAAGAACATTTTCAGTTCCTTCAACATTTGTTTTATCATATGCGGCATTATATGAATACTCGAAATTGTAATAGGCTGCGAGATGAATCACGAAGTCAATTTTAGAAGAAGAAGCTATTTTTTGAAATGCATTTCCTATGCTCTTGCGGTGGGTTGTGTCGCTCTGTATCCAGCGGATGTTCGGGTGATTTTCAACTCCAGCTTCCCGCATCGAACGCCGCGCAATTGCAAAAATAATATGGTCATTTTTCGCTGCTTCAATAAAATTGCGGCCCACAAGACCTGAAGCTCCGGTGACTATTATAGCAGGAAGTTTACGTTTCAATTTTTTTTTCCTTATGAATTTTATTTAAAACAACAATCTTTTAATAAGAAAGTCAAGGATTTTTATAAAATACAAAATAATGTATCTCCTTATATAATATTTATCACACTATGCGATTGCAGAATTTTAAAATTTCTTCCCGGTCAATTCCTCCAGAAGTATTGCAGCAGTTGAAATCCCGTTTGCAATTCCCGGGGTATTTTTCGTAGCAGAAACATTGTATAAGTTTTTTGGACATCCGTCTTCTTCAATCTGGCCTTTCAGAATTTCCTTAACATTAAGTCTTCTCCCGTATGCATTCCCCTTTTCTCCATTCGTCTCTGTCTCTATATCAATTGAGCTAACAACTTCTGCAAACATAAGCTTTGATTTCAATCCCCGGAACATATTCCGGTCAAGTATTTCTATTATATCAGCAGCAAGCTTATCCTTGAAATGTTTTATTTCATCTTCGCCTTTTTTATATATTTCTTTTTCCTGATTAAAGTTTCCCGGGCAAAATACAACAAGCGCATCCCTTGTATCATGCTCTGATGATCCATACCTGTTAGCAGTTGGCGAGCATACAAACAGCATCTGCGGCGGCGCTGTTATATCCGGATTATCGTAATTTACTTCGTTTCCGTTCTGCCACCAGTAATTTCTTCCTTTCATAACTGCAATAGAATCAAGACCTCCCTCCAGACCGAGACAGATAGCAGGGATACTGCGGGAAGGCGAATAATTGAATTCAGCGGATACTCCATCCAGAAGTGAATTAGTCAGTCTCGGTGAAATATCGCTGAAAACAAAATCGCAAGGATACACGGTTCCATCATAGCAGACTGCTTTTGTAATAATATTATTCTCAGTCTCAAGCCGGATAACCTTCTTGCCATTTTCAACTGTACCGCTGTTTTTTCTGATACATGAAGCAAGCGATTCAAAAAAATGATGAAATCCCTTTATGGGATAGCGTGCACCTTTATGATAGTTTCCGGTTCCAATGATATAGGCAAGCGCCGACATTTCAGATTCCGATTCTGCAAAAATTCCGCCATGGGCATAAAGAATACGGCGCGGCAGGCTGCTTATTTTATAATGATCAAACCATTCCTTAAGGGAGAAAAAAATTGTCTGCCCCAGTTTTACTTTTAAATAAAAATTTGCTTCGCCTGATAGCAGAAATTTTGTCATTAAAAAAATTCTTCCTTCTGTATCGGTATTATCTTTGAAAAAAGTTTTAAATGCAGAAAAAATTCCGATCATATCATTAAAAAGATTATTTAAATTTTCTCTTTCTTCAGGAAAAAGCGCAATAAGTTCATCCCTGAATTTTTCCAGACCCAGAGGCACCCGGAAGTTAAGAAAATATGAGTTGGATTCATCATCCCTGTTCCCGATGAAAACCCGTTCAAATCCGTCGCGTTCCATTAATTGAAAAGGATTATCAGATTTTATTCCCAGAAAATCAAGGAAACGGTCCCCCTGCTCTCCTTCATTGAATGCCCACACATACTGAGGCCCCATAGAATACTTCAAGCCCTGAATTGACAGCCATCTGCCGTGACCTCCAATGCAGGACTCATTCATTTCAAGAACATTTACCCTGTGACCGATTTTAGCAAACAGCGCTCCTGAAGCAAGACCCCCGATTCCGCTGCCGATGATAACAATATTTTTTTTCTCGCCTGTCCAGATAGTTGAATCCCTGGAGCTGAATAATCTGGAATTCAGCTTTTCCTTTAATTTCAAGGATTTTATTCTGGATAGCGAGATGATATTATCTTTTTTTTTATCAGAGCTGAGTGTTTTCTCTGCCATAGTCTTTACTTTTTCACCCTCTTAATATAATAATTTTAAAAGAGATTTTTAATTCATTCTAACAAATCATTATTTTTTATGATATAAAAAAATTAATATTTTCATTTTAAATACAGAAAAAATATACATAACAAAGTTATAAAAAAATCTCCGGCATACCAAATATCAGTTTTCAGTATAATTTAAATAAAATCAATTGACAAAACAATTTTTCTTCAATATATAATAATTTTACAGCAGATGAAATTGAATTAAGATGTTAATTAAAAATATCATATTTTATAGAGGGCTGAACCATGCTGAAAAATAATACAGAAGTATCTTATAAAAAAGCTTTCCTGATCGATATGGATGGAGTTATCAACCGCGGACGCATCCTCATTCCGGGAGCAAAAGAGTTCGTAAAAAAACTTGTTAAAAACCGCTACCCGTTTCTTTTTCTTACAAATAATTCTTATTATACCCAGCTCGAACTCAAGGTAAGACTTGCCAATATGGGAATTGAAGTTGAAGAAAAATATTTCTATACATCCGCAATGGCAACAGCGACATTTCTTGAATACCAGAAACCAAAATGTTCCGCTTACGTTATAGGCGGAGCAGGACTCACCACAGAACTTAAAAACCACAACATAACCATAACAAAAGAAAAACCAGACTACGTAATAGTAGGCGAAACCGATGATTACGATTATTATAAAATCATGGAAGCAACATATCTGATCAATGAAGGTGCCAGGTTCATAGCGACCAATCCCGACCTGACAGGCCCGACAGCGAGAGGCGATGTCCCTGCTTGCGGAGCGCTTGTGTCGCCTATTGAAAAAGTCACAGGCGTCAAGCCGTATTTTATCGGCAAGCCGAATCCTGCAATGATGTACTGGGCAAGGAAACATATCAATGTTCACTCTGCCAACTGCTTTATGATCGGGGACAGAATGGATACAGATATTGTCGGAGGCCTCGAAGCCGGAATGACCTGCGCGTTGGTTCTAACTGGAGTGACCACGCTCGAGATGCTCAAAAAATTTCCGTATCAGCCGGATTATATTTTTAAAAATGTCGGTGTTATTGATCCGAAAAGAATTCTCTCAAGAAGGGAAAGGACCAATAGAAAAAGTAAAAATTCATCCAATGGAGATCAGGCTAAATGAAAAATATAAAAATTTTTTTAATAATTTCCTTTCTGATTTTAACCGCATCATCGGCAATAATCGCATTTGAACTGCCTGATAAGATCAAAGGGTTTTCGATACCCAAGCCGACTGCTCAAATTGTAAAATTTGATATAGAATCAATCAGCCTGACTGATATAACATTGCTGTTTGATGTTGAAATATCAAACCCATATCCTGTTAAGCTTAATCTGAGCAGGGTTGAGTCTGCTTTTTTTGTGGAGAACAAGCAGTTTTTTAAGACATCTACAAATAAACTCAACATAAAGGCAAAAGGCAAGGAAACCACAAGACTTCTCGTTAATATAAAATATGCGGACATGGCGAACATAGTTAGAGATTATAAAGACAAGGATTCTCTTGAATGCGTTGTTGACTCAGTGATAGTTCTCCCGCTCCCGGATGCTGTTTCAAAAATTGCAAAGGATATCACCTTCAAATTCAAGCTGAATAAAAACGTCCCTGCCATTAAACCTGAAATCAGTATTGCCAATTTTACTGTTATCAAACCATCTCTCAAGGAAATAGATGAGGCGATTAAAAGGTCCCAGAAAAAAAATCTTAACGCAGATGCCATCAAAAATATGTTCGGAGCTATTATAGATGGAAAGAATCCCGCGAAAGTTATTGATCCGGCTGATCTTGATCTTAAAATAAAAGTCAACTTCGATGTAGTGATGAAAAATAAAACCAAAGCAGCTATTTTTTTCAATGATTTAAATTATGATTTCAAGGTAAACGGAAGCAAACTTGTCGAGGGTTCAACTAAAGATATCAAGAACAAGCAGGGGGAATATATTCTCAGCATCAGCAATGAATTCAGCTCAAAAGCTCTCGGTTCTTCTATATTAAAGGCTTTCAGCGACGGCAAAGGCGATTTCACTCTGACAGGATATTCCATGGTAAAATTTCCGGACAAGATTAAAAAGACTCCCCTGAAACTAAACTTTAATGAAAAAGGAATCTTATCAATAAAATAGTCTGATTTTAATCTGAATCAGACTACACGATTCCTGCCCATATCCTTTGCTTTATATAAATTTTTATCAGCCTTTTCAAGCAGGGCGATTCTATCATCATCTTCGCTGATTTCCGCTGCACCTATACTTACTGTCACTTTTAATAATAAATCTATTCCTCCGGCTTTGCAGGCTACTTCCATTTTCTCAATGCCTTTTCTGATCTTTTCCGCCACAAGAATAGCATCTACAATGCCTGTTCCAGGCATCACCACAACAAATTCCTCCCCCCCGTATCTGGCGGCCAGATCGCTCAATCGGATTGCGCCATGAATATTACTTGCAGTACTTTTTAAAATAACATCCCCGACCTGATGCCCGTATGTATCATTGAATTTTTTAAAATGATCTATATCAATTATCAGCAAACTTAGATTTTTATTATATCTTTTTGCTTCGGCAAAACATTTTATCAGATAATTATCAAAAAACGCCCTGTTGTATATTTGAGTCAATCCGTCAATTACCGCTCTCTGGTATAAGGCTGCATTCTCAATGGAGATCGCAGCCTGCGATGAAAGAATACGAAGCAGCTCCAGCCTCTCCGGAGTAAATGCATTTGCCGTTATATTATTTTCCAGATACAGTATACCTGCAATTTTCTGCTTATACATTATTGGCATGCACAAAATAGATTTGATTTTATTTTTTAATATATAAGGATCATTTTTAAACATGCCTTCTTCAGTTGCATGATTCAAGACAACATCTTCATTTGATTTATTAACATAATTGACTATGCTGATTGAAAGATTTTCGTAATTTTTCACAGGAATTGAATTTAATACTCTTATACCATCTTCAATACTGCTTTCAGCTTCTATATACAGATTTTTATCTGATTCATTTTCCAGAATTAAAAAACCTTTCTGCGCTCCTGCGCTTTCAAGCGAAAACTTCATAATTGCATCTAAAAGTTTTCCAAGATCGATTTCGCTGGATATTGCATTTGTCGATTTCATTACAGTTGAAAAATCAAGAGACATAGCTGAGCCGGATGTTGACATTGTATAAGTATTTTCATCGCCCTCATTTTTCTGCTGTTTGTTTTTTGCAAAAACTGCTCCGAGCAGTTCAGGGAAATCATTTTCAATCTGCTTAACTTTCGCAATTGCTCCCCAACGGTAATAGCAATTATGAGATTCAATCATGTAGAAGCCTGCAAATTTATTTTTTCCCAGCGAAAGATAGTACTTGGCAGCAAGCTCATTGGCAATTGCCTCATCATTCAGATATTCATTTTCATGAGCGCCTGCAATTGCTTTATCATACAGATCCATTGCTTTAATATGATCACCTTTTAAACTTGAAATCTCAGCTTCAACAAGATTGTATTTATGCAGATTATTCATCGGTGCGTGATATGCCCATTTTTTAAGTTTTTTCTGATTTTTTACAGCTGCATTTAAATAACCTATAGATTCTTTCGATTTATCAGCGCTGTATAATGAAAGAAGAGACAATGAATAATAAAAATTAAAAACAGGATTCTGAATATCAGCTGCAATAGCATCAATATTTTTCAATACCTTTCCGGCATTCTCTACAGCATTTTTATAATCGCAGAAAATACAGAAAATAACAACCTTTAAAACGTATAAAGACACCAATGAGCTTATATCACCTGCTTTTAAATGCATAGGAACCATTATATTTTCATCATAAGCAGTTCCAATTAATTCTCCGGGATTATCTGTTATCTCTATAAGATTAATTACGCATTGATGATAGATCACAAGCGAGTACAAAGCTGATTTTTGATTTATTTTTTTGATCAAATCGCTGCAAGTCTGCATATCATTATTTAATTTTATGAGATTAATACCAACATGAAATGAGAACTGATTCACAGCCATAAAATTATATGCAGCGAACTCAAAGTCGCCAACTTCCAGCCCATTATGATAAGCTGTTATAAATGGATTAAATGTGGACCGCACATGTTCGGTCCAGTGCCTGATATAACCATTCATGACAAAATGGGTTTTAGCAAAAGATTCCGCTTCTGCATCTTTCATTTTATTCAGAAGATCTATACTTATTCTGCCGAATCTGTATCCTGTTTTAATTTCACCTATACTGCAGTTTACGTATCCATATCCCGCGTATGCAAAAGGCGAAAAAGATGCATTACCATATTTTATTGTCAAGCGTATGGATTTGAATGCAATTATTACAAGCAGATTCGGATTAGCAAAATATGAGGCCGTTGCAAGTGCAGACATTATTTGCAGTCTGGCCATTATATAATTATTTTTCATTGCTGGCAAATCCAGCAAATATTTGTCATTTTTTCCTAAAAGAGCAAACCTGGTCAGAAATAGTGAAATTAAAATATTTAAAATATTGGGTCTTTCAGGAATTTTTAATCCTAATTTTTTTAAAACATCAAGGCCGATTTTAATTCCATCAAGCGGTTTATTTAATGCCATGCAGGTTGATATTTTTATCCGGTAAATATTTATCTGCTCTAAAATATCTTTAGTTTTCGATAGAGCAATATCCGAATATTTCTCCATAGCATTAAAATCAGAGCTGAGATATGATGCTTCAACTGCTTCCTCATGCAGCGAATGCATTAGCCTGAAATTGTCTTTCCATCCGTTTTCGCCAAGAAGTTCAATACCTGTATTGTAATATATTGACGCAGAATTGAATGCAGCTGACGCTTTTGCTTTCCTGCCTGCAGCTAAATTCAATTCTGCAAGTTTATTTTTTTCAGAAACTGATTTTACAAGATTTTTTCCTGCATTTAACTGATCAACAATATATAAAATTTTTTCCTGCAATTCATGCGCAGTAGATTTATTTAAATAAAGACTTCCGATTTTTAAATGTATCCTCTCCTTCTCATCATCCGAAATAAGCGAATATGCTGCTTCCTGAATCCTGTCGTGATAAAATTTATAAATATCTCCGTACAGGCTTATAAATCCTTCATCAATTATTTTCATTAAAAGCACAAGAGTTTCTTCAATAGATTTCTCTGAAACTTCGGACAATGTCACCAGATCGAATCTGTTGCCTATGCAGGCGCAATTCTGCAGAATTTTCTGAATGTTTTCAGGCAGAGTCGATATTTTTCCAGCCAATAGCTCAACTACATTATCAGTGACTGATAGTTTTTCTATTTTTGATATATCCCAAATCCACCCATGGACAGAATCAATCTCAATAATATGCCCGTCATAAAGGGACTTTAAAAACTGATTTATAAAAAATGGATTGCCGTTTGTTTTTTCAAAAATTATTTCTGCAAGCTCCAGTGATTTCTCCACATTGCATCTGAAAAAATTCAGCAATAACTGATTAACAGCAGGTATGGTTAAAGGTTCAACCTGTATGGAGTTTATTATTATATTTTCTTTTTTAATATCATTGACAGTTCTGATCAATGGATGAAATGAATTCACCTCATTATCCCTATATGACCCGATCAATAGAAGATAATTGTTATCAGAATCAGTTAAAATCATTTTTATAAAATTCAGGCTTGCAAGATCTGCCCATTGTATATCATCAAGAAATATCGTAAGCGGGTGTTCCTCTTTTATAAAAACATTCACAAAACTTTTAAAAACATAATTAAATCTGTTCTGCGACTGCATAGGTTCAAGATCCGGAACGTCTTTTTGTTTTCCAATAATGAGTTCAACAACAGGCAGAATGTCGATAATTATTTTTCCATTTGATCCTACGGCTTTTAATATTTTATTTCTCCATTTATTAATTCGTTCGTCGCCTTCTGTGAATATCTGCTTTATCAGCCCCTGAAATGCCTGAATTATAGAACTGTACGGAACATCCCGCCTGAACTGATCATATTTTCCTGAAATAAAATATCCGCGCTTTGCAACAATTGTTTTATGGATTTCATTTATGAGAGCGGATTTTCCAATACCTGGATTACCGGAAACAAGCATAACCTCACTGGTTCCGTTACTGACTCTTTCAAAAGCATCGGATAAAATTCTAATATCATTTTCGCGGCCGATAAGTTTTTGGGGAATATTGAATTTAATAGAAAAATCTTTCTGCCCGAGCTGAAATTTAAATTTATCAATAGTTCCATTTTTAATCAGCTCATCATAACAAAGCTTTAAATCTGCCGTTAAACCATGACTGCTCTGATATCGCTCTTCAGCATTTTTTGACATTAATTTACTGATGATTTCTGATATAATTTCAGGAATCATAGGATTTAATATTACAAGCGGTATTGCTTCTCTTGCAATATGCGAATGGATTATTTCCATCGGATCTTTTGCATCAAATGGAACTTTACCTGCAAGCATTTCATAGAAAGTAATACCTAAAGAATAAATATCAGTTCGATAATCGATGGACCTGTTCATGCGGCCAGTTTGTTCAGGAGATATGTACGGCAATGTACCTTCAATTATTTCAGGGTGATACACCTCATCATTTTTATGTGTAATTTCATTTGCGATTCCGAAATCAGTTATTTTCACTGTGAAATTTTCAGGATTAATAATTATATTGCTCGGCTTTATATCCTTATGAATAATATTTTTTCTGTGAATGTTACCCAGTGTGACAGATAATTTAACTGCAATTTCAAGAAAAGAGCGCATATCAAACTGAAGAGATATACGGCCGGGCATATCTTCAGAAGAAATATATTTTTTAAGAGATATTCCGTTAAAATCCTCCTGTACAAGAGTAAATTCATTATTTTCTTCAATAATATCAAATATACCTACTATACCATCTTCATCTAATTTTTTTATTATATCATATTCCTGTTTAAAACGGGCAATTTCCGAGGGAGACGGCAATGAAGATTTTAATACTTTTAATATATAATTTTTATTATCTTTTAAACACCTGTAAATTATCGATTTATCAGTTTGGGCAATATTTTCAATAATTTTATATTCAGAAATTTTATTCATAACAGCCTTATTTTCATGGAATAAATTTTTCTTTATTATATGGTCTGAATAAAACCTGCTGCTGATAAATATTTAAAAAGTATAATAATTCAAATTGCAACTTTTTATAAAAAAAGATACTAAAATTTTCATTATGTTATAAAATAAATATCTTATATTTCTTTTCTGGATTCAATTCTAACCAGATACCCTTCGGATATCTGAGGCAGTTCAGCTGCGTTTGCCTCATCAGTATCAATATGCATCTCAAGTTTATATTCAGGCTTAACACGGACAAGAACATCGCCGAAAATAAGCTCCCTGTCGCCTTCCATCTTAACCATTACAATGTCTTTATCAAGCACACCGTAAACTTCTGCATCTGCAGGAGTCATGTGAATATGGCGCCAGGCGCAGATAACTCCTTCAGGCAGAACAACAGTCCCGCCAGGGCCTTCAAGAGTTAGCCCCGGAGAATTTTTCAGATCGCCTGATGCGCGGATTGGTGCATCTATGCCGAGTTTAAATTCTTCTGTGCGTGAAATTTCAACCTGGGTATGCGCGCGTTCAGGGCCGAGTATGCGCACGCCGTCTATCCTGCCGCGGGGACCGATAAGGTTTATTTTTTCTTCGCTCATGAATTCACTGTCAATATAAAGCGGCGCCTTTTTCTTCAGCTGATACCCTTTCCCAAAGAGTGCGTCTATGTCCGGGCGTGAGAGGTGAACGTGATGACTTGATACTGCCACACGGATAGGGCGCCTGTCTGTGGACACAATATCGCTTTTAATTGATTTTTTATATAGAATGGCTTTAGCGCACTGACGCGCGATCATCAGCTCTTCATTGGCTGCAATGGCGAGTATGTTCACATGCGAATACCCGGCCGAAATATCGAAAACAGGTTCCTGCAGATTAACCCTGCAGCGGTCATTTTTAACAGGATCAACAGCGATGCCGAGCTTTTCAAGGCCCTGCAGGCATCTGAATCTTATACCCCTGCTGTTCTGCCCGATACCGCCGGTAAATACAATTATGTCCACGCTGCCCATAACTGCCATATATGCGCCGATATAGGTTTTTATTCTGTAGCAGAAAGCCTTGACTGCAAGAAGCGCCCTGCGTTCCCCCCTTTCAGCTGCATCGAGAAGATCGCGCATATCCGGTGTAGTGCCTGAAATCCCCAGAAGACCGCTTTTTTTATTCAGCATTGCATCAATATCATCTATGCTCATATTTTCAGTTTTTGCAAGATATGTAATGATGCCCGGATCCAGATCGCCTACTCGGGTACCCATGATCAGCCCCTGCATCGGACTGAAGCCCATGCTTGTATCAACTGACAAACCCCTCTCAACAGCGCATACGCTCGCACCGTTTCCTAGATGGCAGGTAATGATATTCAGCCTGTGCAAGGGCGTCTCCAGAAATTCAGCTGCTTTTCCTGCTGCATATTCATGAGAGTTCCCGTGAAAACCGAATTTCCTGATTCCCTTTTCCGTATAAAGCTCATAAGGGAGACCGTAGATATAGGCCTCCTCCGGTATCGTATTATGAAATGCCGTATCAAATACTGCAACCTGGGCAACATCAGGCAATGCCTTCTGGCATGCATCAATCCCTGCAAGCATGGCCGGATGATGAAGAGGCATAAGCGGGACAAGCCTTTTTATTTCGTCTTTAACTTTCTGATCGATCACAACCGGGCTGCGGTAAAGTGAACCTCCATGACCGATACGGTGCGCCACTGCGCCGATTGCAGATAAATTATTGACTTGGATATTTTTATTATTTAAAATGGAATCCAGAACAATTGTAATTGCAGCATTGTGATCTGCAGCAGCTACAGTTTTTTCGGATTTCTGCTCTCCGCATAAAGAAGTATGTTTTGTACCGTCAATTCCTATGCGGTCTATCTGCCCTTCAATTAAAGTATTTTCTTTATTCAGATCAATCAGCTGATATTTCACAGATGAACTGCCGCTGTTAATTACAATTATTTTCATAGGTATACTCCGGAAGAACGCAAAAAGTAAAATTTAGTCTTAAATCTGATTATTGATAAATTTTAAAAAGAAAGTCAAGAATATTTAAACCTCATTTATGTTTTTCAAAACTGAATATAAGGATTGCATTTAACGAATTAAATAGTTTATTTTTATCATTATCGATCTTCACTGCGTTTCATCCGCAATGAGATAACGCAATTCAAATTATTAATCGCTTCAATTTTAAAAGCTTTTTTAACGGTATGATTTAAAAAGGAAACAAAAAATATAAGTGAGGATTATAATACAAAATTTAAACAAACAATTTAACATCTCTTTCATTACAGCAGTTAACGATTATATTTATGCTTAGTAAATTCAGTAGAAATTTATTTTTTTTATCATTCCCTTGACAACGGTGATTCAGACAGAAGAAATGGAATCACCCGGGAGGGCAGGCCATCGCGTTCGCGGGAAAGACAGGAATTGTTATTATATCGTAATCCGCTATAGTTAGATTTTTCTTTACAGAAAATGAGCTGTTTGAAATCAAATATTTCAAAACACAACATGCCGTAATCCTTTTTAATCAGGATTCCTTCTGGTTTTACAAGATTATTCAGCTGCCGGCATTTCAAGCGCCTTGAACACAGGTTCGTAATCTCCCCTTGCATTCCAGGCTACCCAACCGCGCGCTCCAGTGCTTTCTACAGCATCAATCTGAAGTTTTATATAACGGTCAAGATTAACCCTTGCATGACCTACCATGTACCCGAATGCCTGAATATAGGGCTGAATTTTTACATCCGTTCCCTTCACCCTATCGAGGCCTTTCAAGGTTCCTTCTTTCACAGTTTCTCCGGGCTTTGCCATTCTTGCCGTGTCGCCTGTATAATGGCTCGGGTACAGCATTGGATACAGCACATCCATATACTTTGAGAAGATCTCCACCTTCTGCCCGATTTCATCATTTCTGTTGTAAACAATGCGGCCGAAAAGATCAGCTGAAAGTTTAACCTTGTTTGTATCTGTTATTGTTTTGAAACGGGCGAGCAGATCCCCGATAAAACGGTATTTCATCTCAAGAGTATATGGAGTTCCTCCGTCCCTGAAGCGGATATAATCGAGCTGAATTTCCTGAAATCCGAATTGCGCAGCAGTTTCAACAAGTTTTGCAAGCATGTTCATGTAGGCTTCATCTACAGGCATTCTGTTGAGTCCATCAGGAAAGCAAACTACCCGGGCTACGCACAGAATTTTTTCAGATGTAAGATATTCCATTACTTCACGGCTGATTCTCGGCATGCCGTTCCCAGGATTATGCACGTCAATAACCAGCATGTTAACGCCAAGAGGCTTTCCTCTCTCTATTATTTTTTTAACAAATGGAAGGCTTGTGCCTTTTGATAAAGGAAGATACAGGGCGCGCAGCGGTGCGGCTGTAGTAACAGCTGGTTTAGTTTTTATCTCCTGGGGATTTACTGCGAAAAACATTAATAAACCCAGTGAGACAATTGCTGTTAAAAATATTATGCCTTTATTTTTCATCTTTGAACCTTTGCACCTTTCAAATTTCTGTTTTTAAAATATCCAATGAATTTAAATTATTTTTTTACGGAGAGGCTGTTTGTCAAGGATTATAGTGAAATAAGTTTTCCATAATAACAAACTTTCACATATATATTCCGCAGCAAATTAATTTCAGCTTAAATTAAATATCACAATTTCCTTGCTGCCAGAACATATAGAATAAAAGAAAACACAACAGTAATTAAAATTGAACCGGTATTATTCAATATTACAGGAATTCTATGAATCACAAGATAAAAAAATCCGCCGCAGATCCAGCATAGAAACGCAATTTTATTTATGCCTCCGGTGTACCAGTAAAGACTTTTTTCACTTTCAGAATCATTCCAGTAATAATTCCTTTTTTTAACTGCAAAAAAATCTGCAACCATTATACCGAGCACCGGCGCAAGAATGAATCCGATATATTCAAGAAAAACCCTGAATGCTTCAATAAAAGAAACTGCGAATAAAAAAACGAAAGCAAGCATTGTTGAACCGGCAGCAACTGAAATAAGGCCGTGCTCAGGTTTAATTTTATCGCTGATGTTTGATATGGACATTCCTGCTGAATAAATATTCATCATGTTTGCAGATACAGTTGCTGTTATCAGAATCAGGAAACCCGCCCACCCGAAACCAAGTTTAGAAAGCACAGTAGACGGGTCAGACGATGCAGGGCTGTATACACCGCTGCTTACAGCAACAGCTATTGAGCTCGCAGCTCCTATATATATCAGCCATACCAATGCAGTAATTCCCCCAATTGCAGGAGCTAATGTGGATGATAAAAAATTTCTGGAATATCTTGAATAGTCTGCTGATGCTGTTACCCATGAAAGAACAAGTGCTGCTGTAATATCGAGCGCCTGTCCTTGTGAAATAAAAAATTTCATCGGTTTCCATTCAGCGACCTGGGAATAATCACCCATTGAAATAATTGAATAAAGGACAAGGAGAGTAAGTAAGATCAACAACACTGTAGTTCCTCTCTCAATTTTCTTCAGCGTTCTCCCGCCCCCCAGAGTTATAAAAGATGTCTGAATTATTACAATTAATATAATAGCAATTGACATGGTTTTAAAACCTTCAGCTTCCCCGTATGCCGGAATGCCAAAAGTTTTTTTCGCGAGAAAGCTTAAAGATACTGCTGATATGAAAGTATTAATTGCACACCATCCTATAAACATGGTGATATTTAATATAGACGGTATTATGCTTCCTTTTATTCCAAAAGACGCGCGTGCAAGGCCCATAGACGTTGTTCCGACCCTGTAGCCCATATAAGATATAAGCGAAAAAATCACAAAAGAGAAAATCCCGGCAGTTAAAGTTACCATCACCGAATTATACAAACCAAGCCCTGCTATAATGCCGCCCATATACCATGTGCTTGTGCTTGCATTTGCTGCAGCCCACAGTACCACCATATCAATAAATGTATGGTGCCTTTCACTGGAAGGCACCTGCTCATGCGCACTGAATTCCCTGTGTTTCATAAACTCATATTTTCTTTTATATTTTTATAACTCTTTCAAGAAATAATTGCATTTAAAAAATGTCCATGACATTTTAATTAAGAAGAAATGCATTCTTGTTTCAATTTTTTGAATTATTTGATTATGATAATACTTCTCAGACTGTAAAATACCGCTTGAAAAATATCAGTTTTATTAAATCTTAATGGTTGACAAAATTATCTGCTCATGATAATAATAATTTTATACAATAACAAATAATGGAGGAATTTACGTGAAAAAAATCAGTATATCTTTATTACTTTTGGCATTTATTGCCGGTTTTGGCCTTTCAGATGGCATGGCTTTCAAACTTGGCGGAAAAGATCTTGTTAAAAACGGCACCGGAGTAAGAACAAAAACATTTATCGGTACAGTTTATTATGCAAGCCTTTTTGTTCCTGCTGAACTTAAGGGAAAAGACGGTAAAACAATACTTGAAGCAGATCAGCCAATGTCCATTGTTATATTAACAGACACAAGCCTGATGAGCCGCAAAGCACTAATAGATGCATTACGTGACGGATTTAAAAATTCTTCTGCAGCCGGCTACAATACAGATAAAGTTGAATCATTTTTTTCCCAGTTTAATCCTGTTGAATTAAAGAAAAAAGCAGTAATAACATTCAACTACGTTCCAAATCAGGGTGTAACAACTTCTTATACATCTCCTGAAGGAAAAGCACAGATTCTCGGATCAACAAATTCAGCAGAATTTAAAAAAGCATTGTTTGCTATCTTTATTGGACCAAAACCTGCCCAGGAAAGCCTTAAAAACGGAATGCTTGGAAAATAATTTTTAAATAGATTGATATTAAAAAAAAGTGACCGCTAAACCGGTCACTTTTTTTTGGCATCTGTCATATAAATATGTTATTGACATTTTAAATAGTATCGGGAAATTTTTATATAAATATCAGCAATCTGAAAAAATCAGACAATGTGATATAGAAAATTATAAAAGAATTTTGGAGGTTTTAATAATGGCTGAAGAAAAACTCTTCGGTATGGCGCCGGAAAAAGGACGATGGGTATTCGTTCTTCTTGGTTTTATCGTGGATCTCTGTCTTGGAAGCGTATATGCTTACAGCATATTTCTTCCGGAAATCAAAAAAAGCTTCAGTGTTACCGGAATGCAGAGTAATCTTCCATTCATGATATTTCTTGCATTTTTTGCCATCACAATGTTTTTCGGCGGAAAATTCATGGAAAAACTCGGTCCGAAAAAACTCGCAATTATCGGCGGTCTTATAGTAGGCTTGGGCTGGGCCCTTTCATTCTTTGCAACAAACATCTGGATGCTTATAATCAGCTACGGAGTAATTGCCGGCTCAGGTGTTGGCCTTGTTTACGGCGTACCGGTTTCTCTTGGTGCGCGCTGGTTTCCGGATAGAAAAGGCCTTGCAGTAGGACTTATGCTTGCAGGCTTCGGCGGTTCTGCGCTTATTACAGGTAAACTTGCAAGTGTTCTTATTCCATCAGTTGGATTAAATATGACTTTCCTTTATTTTGGAGCTGCATTTGCAGTAATTCTTACACTGCTTGCTCTTCCAATTAAATTTCCTGCAGCAGGATATAAACCAGCTGGCTGGTCTCCAGCAGCGGGTGCTGCAGCAGCAGTTGATTTCGATTCAAGCGAAATGTCCAAAACAGGTACATTCTGGGGACTTTTCCTATGCTATATAATCGGTTGTCTTGCAGGCCTTATGGCAATAGGAATTTCAAAACCAGCAGGCAGCGAAATTATAAAAATTGCAGGAGATACAGCAGCTTCTCTTGTTGGTATTTTTGCTATTTTTAACGCTCTCGGAAGACCACTATTCGGTTCGTTGACAGACAAAATTACACCTAAATGGGCTGCCATTGTAAATCTTTGCATTATTCTTGCAGTATCTCTTCTTATGATAATAGCAAAAGAAGGCGATGTTACTATTTATGTTCTTGCATTTATCGGCTTCTGGCTATGCCTGGGCGGATGGCTTGCAATTGCTCCGGCTGCAACAGCAGCATTTTTCGGAATGAAAAATTATGCAAGAAACTATGGTCTTGTATTTTTTGCATACGGCATTGGTGCAATACTTGGTGGAATCATATCAGGCCAGGCAAAAGATGTTTTCGGATCTTATACTTTTGCATTTTACCCAACAGCTGCTCTGGCAGTTATTGGCATGATCCTTACTTTCGCTCTGATCAAGACTCCAGTTAAAAAGTAGTATTATAATCTGAATTCTATTTCTATAGAGCAGCGACTGAATAAAACGGCCGCTGCTTTTTTTATGCTTAGTAATAATTAATCACTATACATTAAATATCAGATTCAATTATCTGCCTATATAATTTCATAAATAATAGTATATATTCCACGGAGGAACAATTAATGTCTGTAGAAACAAAAGTTTTTGGTATGAAACCTGAAAGCGGAAGATGGGTTTTCGTACTATTGGGTTTTTTGATAAACCTGTGCCTTGGCAGTGTTTATGCATACAGTGTTTTTAAAAAACCTGTTGAAAAAATGTTCAGCGTAAAAGGCCTGGCAAGCAATCTTCCATTTATGATTTTTCTGGCTTTTTTTGCTGTAACAATGTTTTTCGGCGGAAGGCTCATGAAAAAGTTTGGGCCGAAAATGGTAGCAATTTTTGGCGGAGCTATTGTCGGTTTAGGCTGGATATTGTCTTTTTATGCCACTGATATTGTTTTTTTAACTATCACATATGGCGTAATAGCAGGATCAGGAGTTGGACTTATATATGGCTGTCCAATAGCAATTGCTGCAAACTGGTTTCCGGATAGAAAGGGTTTCGCAGTAGGGCTTACAGTAGCAGGTTTCGGCGGATCTCCATTCATAACAGCCTATGTTGCAAAAAGACTTATAGATGCATATGGCGCTAATACCACATTTTTATACATGGGTCTTGCATTCTTAGTATTAACTGTAATACTGTCGCTTCCTTTGAGACTGCCTACTGCAGGGTGGAAACCAGCAGGATGGTCTCCGGCAGCAGCTGCTGCTTCAAGCGTAGACATGGATACCAATGCAATGATAAAAACCGGAGCTTTCTGGGGCATACTTTTATGCTTCATGTTCGGAAGCTTAGCCGGACTCATGGCAATTGGAATCTCAAGTACAGTTGGAACAGAAATAATAAAAATTGATCCGGTTTTCGCTGCAAGCCTGGTTGGAATTTTTGCTATTTTCAACGGTCTTGGCAGACCTTTATTTGGAATAATAATTGATAAATTCTCTTCTAAAACAGCTATGATTATCAACCTCACTATTATACTTCTAATGTCTATAGGTATGTTGAGTGCAGTAGAAGGAAGCGTCTGGCTATTTATCATTTGTTTCGTAGGATTCTGGATGTGCCTGGGCGGATGGCTCGCAATAGCTCCTACAACTACAGCTGCATTCTTCGGCATGAAAAATTATGCAAATAATTATGGAATCGTATTCATGGCTTACGGTATAGGAGCAATACTGGGCGGATTAATTTCCGGACAGGCGAAAGACGTATTCGGTTCATACATGTTTGCATTTTATCCGACAGCATGCCTTGCTTTATTAGGAATTGTCCTGACACTTCTTTTAATCAAGCAGCCGGTTAAAAAATAAATAGTTCAATGAGCACAAAAATAAAAAAAGCATCCGGAAGGATGCTTTTTTTTGTTTAATTTTAAATTTTTCTCATTAAGAATTTATTCTGAAAGTGCAGTTAACAATTGCCGGTGAACCCTGATTTTCATTATGCGTTTTTTCAATAAAAGTAACTTCATTATTACGATCAATCAAAATTACAGTAGAAGACCTTGTTCCATATACTGCCGTGGAAATAAATACCGGTGAAAGCATGCGTTCCATTTCCAGACCTACTCCTGTATCAGGTAGCTGCGAATCAGGATATATTGTTTTGTCTGCAAGAATTTCAAATAAAGCATCTGCGAGTTTAACATTATTCAATCCGTTAAGCCTGCTCAGTAAATCCTTTCCCTTGCGTACCTTCGGCCATGAAGTGTCGAGCAGATGATTGGAAAGCCCATGCACACCCGGATATATCTGCAGATGTGAATCACTTCTATTGGAATAATAAAGCAGCTTATCAACACTGCCGAATATCAGATTAAAACCCGAATAATCTTTTCCATTTGCAATCAGCTGTTTCAGATAATCATCAGTTGAAATCTCATCAATGAGATACCTGCTTACAAGTGATCCGCGGGAAGGGCCTTTACTGTCCGCGGCAGAATGATGTTCACGGTAATTTGTAACACAGGCAATTTTTCCGCTTTTGCTTATACCAAGCCATGTACCATTTCCCAGAAGATCCCTTCCGGAAAAAACATGCGGGGATTCATCCCAGTAGGAAGCCTGTCTGGAAGGACGGTTATAGAATTCATCCCGGTTTGAAGCAAGTATCAGCCTGTAATCGGGATGTGTATTGTAATTAATAAGAATAGTACACATTTTTCATATAATCGGAATTATTTTTTAATAGAAAAAATTTTATTTAAAGTCAATGCGGAAATAAAAAAATTCAGAGCTATGAAGTTTTCTGATGTTTCTCAATTGAATAAATTTATTAATTGCAGGCTATATTATTAGGAAGTCTCATTGTGAACTGATATGCGCCAAAACCGCTATATGAATCGTCATACCCGTTATAAAACAATTCTCCGTTATAGAATTTCCGTATTGCATTATTTATAGATGGAAGGCCGTATTCTGAACTTTCAGAATTTTCTCTCTGACATTTTTCTTTTCTGAACTTGATTTTATTTGTCCACCGGCAATTCAATGCATCCTTAATTCTTCTTCCAACACCTTCATGAAATTGGGCATAATTTCTCATTATAATATCAACATGATCAGGCAATTCCCTGTTTGCAAGACATACAACCTCGATCATGCAGTTCTGGGTGTTATTTTTTTTTCTATTATTTGCAGATAATTTTTTATCAATCATATAATTCGATTTAACTGCATTGCTTATCAATTCAGGTATTATATATAAGGCTAATGGATTATCCGGTTCTTTTAGTATTGGCAGCCTTTCAGACAGAAAATTAACAATATCTTCATTGAGAGCTGCTACATAATTTCTGAATTCTTCAATTTTTTCCGGTTCAACACCTGCAGGTACAAAAGGAGGAATGCCAGAGTAGAATCTTCTCAAAGCAGTAGTGCCGTAATATCGTATTGTATGGGATTTAACTGTTTCTCTGCTGGTATTAATTACAAAATAGTTCTGGTAATCTCTTTTATTTTTTAAATAACGGTTTTTAATAAAAACATTTTTTGAACCATGAAGGATACCTGGAATATCATTATCCAGCTGGTGTAATTTTTCGATATGATTTACAACTCCAGGCAACATTAGATCTCCAAATATAAATCCATGAAAATAATTTAAATTTAAGATATTGTCTTATTTTAAAAATTTAACCATAAAAAGATACATTATGATTTATTTGTCAACATTAAACTTTATAAAAATTCTGAAAAATTATACTCTCTATTAGTATTAATTGATATTATAATTTAAAAAATTCTATCTCATGCTTTAAAGTTTCTGCAATAGCAGCATTGGTTTCAGAGTTAGCAGCCATTTCTTCAGATCCAGAAGCGTTTGACTGCGTAAGCTCATTGATATAACTTACAGATTTTACAATTTCATCCACAGCATTTTTCTGCTCGTCTGTGGAATTTTTTATTTCAGTTGAACGGCTTTTAACATTGTCAGCTTCAATGTTAACTTCAGCATTTACTTCCACCTGTCTTTTCATGGAACCAGAAACCAGATTGATCATTTCACTTGTTGTTCCTATTCCGTCAATGATTCTGCTGATTGTTACAATCGAACTTTCTACGGAACTCATACCGCTGTTTATCTCACCTGTATTTTTATTTATTAGAAGATCAATCTCTTTAATGCTTGAGGCAGTTTTATCAGCAAGCTTTGAAATTTCATCTGCAACAACTGCGAAACCGCGCCCCTGATCGCCTGCGCGTGCAGCTTCAATTGCAGCGTTCAGCGAAAGAAGATTGATCTGCCCTGATATATCGCTTATAATTTTAACAATATTCGTCATGTCCCCGGAGCTTTGTAAAATATTATTCATGTTGGAGCTCATTACCCTGATTGACTCAGCCCCGGCTTTGGCATCTGATGTGATTGAAGAAGTTACTTTTAATGCGCGGTTTATATTTTCTTCCATCGTATGAATGGTTTGAGTAAATTCTTTCATTTTATCAAGGAGAGTAACAATGCTGGCAAACTGATTTGACGCGCCTGCTGCAATGTTCTCCATTCCGCCGGATATCTCTTCAATAGAAGCCGTAATCTGCTCAACTGTTGCAGACTGTGTCTGCGCATTGGTTGAAAAGGATTCTGAAGTAGATGTCATCTCAAGCGATGATGATGCCAATTCATCAATAATGCGCTGAATTTTAAACATGATGTCCCTTATTTTAATCCTGAAGCTGAAAAGAACTTTTTTCAGATTAGCTACTTCATCCTGTGTTCCGGATATAATTATCTCGTCTGTTGAAGAAGTATCTTCAAACACGCCTTCTGATATTTTTGAAATAATTCCGCTTAATGAACCCACAGGCTTTATAACAAGCTTCATTATTACAATATATAGAATTACCAGCAGAAGGCCGCATAATACTATAAATGATATTACCATAAAATTGCGGAGCTTATTTGCAGTTTTCATGAGTTCATCTATGTATGTTCCGCTGATTATTACCCAATCCCATTTTTTATATTGATTATAGACTGCTATTTTTTCACGCGAAGAGGTTTCACCAAGTTCTTTGTTTATCCAGGAATATTCTATGACACCATCTCTTTTTTCAAGAATTTCCTTTATAAATTCATAGCCCTTTGAATCTTTTGAATCATAAAGATTTTTCCCTTCCTGAGCAGGATGACTTATAAGAGTACCCCTGTTTTTGCCAGGTCTGTCATCAAGCACATATGTATAGCCTGTATCTCCAATTTTAATTTCTTTTATCCTCTTTTTCAATCCGTCAAAACCCTCTGTAAAATCCATTCCTATAAAAAGAACACCTTCAATCTTGTTGCCTTTTTTAATTGGATTGTAATGAGTCATATAATAACGGCCGAAAAGAACTGCTTTACCGGCATATGTTTTACCTTCAAGCAAAAGCGGATATGCAGGATGATTCCGGTCGAGCAGTGTTCCAATAGCTCTTGTACCGTCTTCTTTTCTTAATGATGTCTGGATTCTTTGAAAGTCATCCCCTTTTCGAATAAAAACAGTAGCTACAGCACCGGAGATCTCTGTAAACCGGTCGATTTCCTGCTGACTGATTGCAATTGAATTCTGGTTATTATATGAAGCATATACACTGCCTAATTTTACAGCGCTGTCAGTAAGACTGTGATCGTAAGCTTCAATCATGTTCATGACCTGCTTATTTGTATTCTGCAGATTTATTACAGCATCACGTTTTAACAGAATACTTATAAAGAAAGATGAAAATATTATAAGAAGGAGAAGAGCAGAGAAGATAATAATGGATTGCATTATCAGAAGTTTAATGTTTATTTTCAGTTTTTTAATTTTTTCAATTATCTTCATATCAGCCTCATTAAATTATATATTTTGAAAATATAAACGTGACTAATCCTTGTCAACATTTATTAATACAAGCTGACTGCTTTATAAAAATACCCGAACTCTTTTTCATAAATTTTGTTTTCCTTTTAAATAAAGCACTATGCAGGCGCTTATTAAAGTTCGATACATAAAATAACAAAAAACGGGATTAAAATGATTGAGATTCAAAACTATTTAAAATAACCTTTTGAGAACATAAAATTAATTCTATCATAAATAAAAATTATTCTGTTATTCAATTCAAGTGTTGAATATATTTCAAGAGGTGATGATATAATTTTACTGTTAATTACGTGAATCCAAATCTGCTTCCTGCTTAGCGCAAGAGCTGTTAAAAATTCCGGAAGCGGTATTCCGGAATTTGCAGACTCAGCTCCGAGAGTGTAGAATATTTCAAAATTTTTTTCATTCGGAGACAGTTTGATGTTTGATATAACAGCATCAAGTACTGTTTGATTAATCTGGAAAAGTTTATCAAAGAATGAAAGCAATTTAGGTATATTTTTAAAAACGTCATCAATCCAGTTTCTGGTTATTAATTCTCTTTCTTTATCAATAAGTTTAACAAGAATGTTTGATAAAAAATCAGGCTGCCTGCCGTTATTTATTAAATGAACCGGATCGATTTCAGGAAGCAGATGCTGAAATGAATCTATCATTGCCCAGACATCCCTGTGCTGATCAATATATATTTTCACTGCTTTTTCATTTGACGACCATGCAAGTTCCGGAATATCAAAAATAGGAAAAAATTTTGCATCAATTGCGTCGTCGCCCGGGCAGACTGCTCCGCAAATCATTTTAACTTCATATGTTACAATAGCAAGACTTCCGTAAAAATAATTTTCTACAGTGTCAACATCTATCAGCTGAACAATCTCTCCATCTACTCCTGCCTCCTCTTTTAATTCCCGCAGGGCAGCTTCTTTTACCTCCTCGCCTGCTTCTGCAAATCCGATTGGCAGGCACCACATGTTAATATAGGGATCTTTTTTTCTCTGCACAAGAAGAATTTCACGCTTTTCGTTAACTACAATGCTGCTTGCTACCGGAAGCGGGTTCTCATAAAATACTGTTCCGCATTGCGTGCAGAAATCACGAACTTTATCATCTATATCTTTTTGAGAAACAGACGATCCGCAATAGCAGCAGAACAATTTTTGTTTTTTCATTTTATTTCCGCTCCAGACATTTAAAAAATTTATTATCAGATTATTTCCAGCATCGGAAAACAGAATCATCTTTATTTAATATAATTCCATGATTTAAAAGAGAATAACTGGCAATCTCATTATAAAAAATCTGTTTGTATTTATCGATTTTATCCGGATTCTCATCAAGAATTTCCTTATATATCAGATACCTTTTTTTTTCAATGTAATCCATGCAGTCATCAATTTTTTCAGCGGGAAATATCAGGCTGTTCCTATAGTTAATCATGTCTATTTTTGAAAAATAGGGAGATAATTTAGCATATCCATTCTGAGTGGAAAAATTTTTAAACAGACTGGTAATAGCAAGCTCGTCATGCACATTAATATCAGCAAGCGATAGTGATTTAACAATAATATCAATTGCAGCCTGGAGGGAAAGGTCACTATGAGTAATTGTAATAAATAATCCGTTCTTTTTCAATATCCGCGATATCTGCGGAATTAAATGCGGGAAAAAGTATAGGGAATAACTTGCTATTATAAGATCATATTTTTCATCTGCAAAATCCGCTATCTGATCCACACTTCCCTGAATAAACCCGCCTGTATATCCGGCTGAAGAAATATTATGAAGATATGCTTCTCTATTATTTCTTACAATATCAATTCCGCTTATGTGAGCGTTCATATTCAGACGGTTTCTTAAAGATTCAATGAAAAAACCGTATCCGCAGCCGAGTTCAAGAATTGTAACAAATCCTGTCAGGTCTAATCCATCCAATGCAGTGTTCCGCACATCTTCTTTATTTGTAGAGTATGTTTTTATTATATCTTTTGACACCAGAAGATCTGATACCTTGTCATAGGTATTTTTAATGTCGCTGACAGTATATAATTCTTCTGTTTTCATTTTACTTTCATATTTTTAAAATATTTAAATTCCACAAAGTCTGTAATAATAAAAAACTGGATCTGTCAAAAAAATTCCGCTGCAAGTATGGTGATATCATCATCTACATTAACTTTACCGGCAAAACTTGTCACGCCTTTAAATATATTTGAACATAGATCATCCACTGTTTTTGAATTATCAGAATGATCCTTTATCCAGTTTAAAAAATAATTACTGTCATCACCGAGCATTGATCCGTCATATGCAGCTGCTTCTGTAATGCCGTCTGTGTACAGCACCAGCCTGTCGCCCGGTTCCATTTTAAATACAATTTCCTCATGATTCAGGGCAAACGTTTCACTGATCATTCTTCCTTTTACAAATATGTACCTGGGTTCCATGTTCCTTGATAGAAGTATCATTGGAGGGTGCCCTGCGTTGCATGCAGTGACAGTCCGGTTCTTCAGATCAACAATACATATACAAGCTGTGAAAAAACTTCCTGCCAATTTTCCTTCTAGGAGTTTTTTTATTTCTGTAAGTGTGTTTTTTGGATTATCATCCCTGATTCGCCATAAAAAATCAAGAGCCATGCTAACCATGGTGGATGTAAATGCCGCTGGTATTCCGTGTCCGGATACATCGCAAATAAAAAGTCCTGCCTTATCTGATTCAGGCCAGTACTTTACGCTTATAAAATCACCGCCCACACCCATCATGGGTATGTATCTGTATGCCACTTCAATTTTATCAGTTGCCGGAAGTCTTTCCGGAAGAAGAGAATTCTGTATGTCCTGAGCCATCATGATTTCGCGCTCAAGAACAGCATTCTGCATCTCTACCGATACAAGGCGCGTATTTTCAATAGAAATTGCAGCCTGAGACAAAAGAATTCTCAGCAGCTGTATTCTATCTGCTGTAAATCCACCTGTTATCAGATTATTTTCAAGATATAAAATTGCCCGTGCTTCACCCTTGCCTGTGAAAGGCAGGCATAAAACAGATTTTGGACTATTCTTTATAATATATTTATCATATAAAAAAAGTGAAAAATTTGAAGCATCGTCCAGAACGAGGGTTTCCATTGTTTTATTTACATAATTTATCAGTGAATTAGGAAGCATCGTAGACTCATCACCAATTGGGACACGGCACACTTCAATTTTTGAATTGATCGAACCTGATGCTTCAATAAAAAGTGAATGCTCCCATTCAAATATTATAGCGCCCTTCTGCGCACCTGCATTTTCCATCATAATATTCATAAGAGTCTCAAGCAGTTTTTCAATCCGTATTTCACCGGAAATTGCCTGGGATGCTTTAATTACAGTTGATATATCAAGCAGATCATTGCCATTCCCAATAGAACCAATTGCACTTTCAGGTTTATCTTTAACAGCTATATCAATTTTCTTATCAGCCAGATGCGGATATTTTTCGAGAAGATATGCGCAAACCCCATCAGCACCCCATCTACGGAAAAATTTATGTGCTCTGATCAGATGATAATCCCCAAGATCCGGCTGCCCGAATCTTTTATAATATTCTCCTGTTCTCATATTAAATATTGCAGCATCCTGGGTAAAACCGGATTCTTTCGCAAGATTTATAGCACGGTGTATATAGGTTATAGCTTTAAGATGTCTTTTTTTAATAATTGAATATTCCCCGAGAAAAAAACAGTATTTGTGTAAAAAAGTAATTTCATTCTTCTCAGAAAGTTTTTTGAAGTATTTAATATTCTTTCTGAATAATTTCATTGCCTGTTTTTTTTCTGATTTATTAAGACTTTCCATTATTGAAAGAATTATCAATGATTGATAGAAATGAAATTCAGGAATGTGCAGAGAACCGACTGGAATTTTTAAAATCGGCAGCATTTTTTGCGAAATGGTATAGGCAGTTAAATTTCTTCCATAGAAAAAATTAATTTTAATCTTATTCAGGTAATACATGAATAATTCCATAGAATTTGCATTTGCTATTATTTCAGCTTCGCGTGTAATTTCATTATAGATATTATCACTCACTGATTCCAGGGCTTCTGTTCTTCCTTTTAAACTCAAATAAAAACTTTCATTCTCAATATATGTATTTAAAAGAAAAATATCCTTTATGCCTTTCAGGAATGAACTCCTTCTAAAATACTCTACATATGCTTCATCAAGATTGTAACCGGCGATTATTTTATGAAAAAAAAGATTATTCACGCAATGGCCGGCAAATATATGATCACCTGATTCTATGCCATATTTATATCCATCATTAAAATACTGGTAATTTTCTTTTATGTGTTTTACCCAACCCTGGATAAAATAAGCAAAAGAAAAATTTGTCTTGCACCTGTAATTCACTGCTTCAAATTTCTCATTGAGTCTCATAGACATAAGGCCAAGCCTGTATGCTTCTTCCTGCCTTCCAAACGCTGTTGATAGAATTGACCCGAAAGCCATGTAAGAAAAAGCTGAATGGCGGCAATTCCCGTATTTGAGAGAAATATTAACTGAAGTGAAAACAAAAACAGCAAATTGATCCGGATTTATATAATATGCTGCAGTGCCTATATTGCTTAAGATGGCAAGTGCAAGAAGCTTTTCCCTGTCTTTCATTTCCGGAAGATCGTATATATCCGAAATTTTTTTCCCTCGCATCAGCTTAAGATACTTAACAAATTCAACAGCCACTCTTAATTTTCCAGGATGTTTAGGAACTCTGATGCCCAGCATATGCAGGCCTCTAACACCTTCTGCAACTGCCTGTGCCGGTTTATTCATGCTTGTATAAAGCAGAGCCAGTTTATTATGCACTGCAGCCCTGTCATATCCGTCAGCAGACTTTAAAAGAACTTCTGCAAATATTTTTTCTGACTCGGAAAATCTGCTGCTGAGATATTCACACTCAGCAAGATCCATGCACAGGGAATACGCATAATTATAATCTTTATTCCAGATAGAAGCGCCGGCAAGATCCATTGAAGTCCTGAAATAACTTGCAGCAGACTCATACGCAGCTGATCCTTTAGCTTTTCTTCCGGCTAAACGGTTTATTTCAGAAAGGAAAAAAATTTCATCACTATTTTTAATTTCAGGTATTCCCCTGTTAAACTGATTAACGATATAAAATATTTTCAGGAAAATTTTTTCGCCGCCTTTTACATCCAGATCAGTCTTATCCACAACCAAATGGAATATTTCCTGAAAAAGTTTTTGTCCTCCCGCAGCATCTAACTCAAATTTTCCTATTGCATAATGTATTTTACATCTATCTTTATCAGATAATAGTGAATTTGCAGCTTCAATAATTCTGTTGTGATAAAAAGTATAAATGTTATCAGCAAATGTCAGATATCCTTCGTTTACAATGGTACTGAGACTTTCTATAATTTCTTCTAATGGTTTGCCTGTAACCGCTGACAGAGTCTGAATATCAAAACGCTCGCCTATGCATGATCCGGCTTTTAAAATTTCTCTTGAAGTTTCAGGCAGCCTTGCAATTTTTTCAGCCATCAGTTCTATTACATTATTTGTAACCTTCATTCCGCTTATTGATTTTAAATTACAGGTCCACCCTATTTCCGGTTTGAAGCTTACAAGTTTTTCATCGAACATTGACTTAATGAGCTGATTCACAAAAAACGGGTTGCCGTTTGTTTTATTTTTAATTAAACCTACAACCTCTGTTGATAAAATATCACCCTTTTTAAAAATACCGCTGAGAATCCCGGAAATTCCTTTTCCATCAAGCGGCCCTACAGGAATGTTTGTTATATTTACTCCTGAGTCTTTAATTGTGTTTAATAATCCTGTAAGGATATGGCCTTCCATTACCTCGCCGTTTCTGTATGATGCAATGATCAGAATATTCCTGAGACCCTTGTCGCATATAAACCCGCTTAAAAAATCAAGACTTGCAGGATCTATCCACTGCATGTCATCAAAAAAAATAATAAGGGGTTTCGATTCATAGGCAAAACAGCTGATAAACATTTTCAGGACAAAATTAAACCTGTTTTTTGCTTCTTCCGGATTAAGATCAGCAATTCGAGGCTGCAGCCCTATAATAAGTTCCGCAAGCGGTATCATATCTGTCAGGATTTTTCCATTTTGACCTACAGCTGCAAGAATTTTATGTTTCCATATCTCCAGATACTGATCACCCTGAGGAAGCAGCTGACGGATGAGTGACATGAAAGCCTGTATTATTGAACTGTAAGGAACTTCCCGTTTAAAAGAATCAAACTTGCCCTGAATAAAATATCCACCTGATGCAACAACCGGACGCATAATATCATTTACCAATGAAGTCTTGCCGGCACCAGACTCCCCAGTGACCAGAACAACCTCAACTGCGCCTGTAGATACTCTCTTAACAGAATCCAGAAGCAAAGCCGTTTCTTTTTCCCTGCCGGAGATTTTATTTGTTATAACAAATCCGGTAGAAAAATCAGAGCCGCCTAGTTCAAAATTTTCTATTGTACCATTTCCAGAGATTGATGTGCGGCATCTGCCGAGATCATACTCAAGGCTGTATCCGCTGCTGTAACGGTCATCAGCGCGTTTTGACATCAGCTTCAAGACCACATTCGAAATCATGTCTGGCACTAAAGGGTTGACTTCATTTAAAGGAACCGGTTCTTTAGCAAGGTGAGAATGAATGATTTCAATAGGATCATCACTTTCAAATGGAAGCCTTCCTGCAAGCATTTCATAAAAGGTGACTCCGAGTGAATAAAAATCTGTCCGGAAATCAACAGGCTGATTTATTCGCCCAGTCTGTTCAGGCGAAACATAACCGATAGTGCCTTCAAGCTTTCTGAGATGCATTGCCCTATCACTCCGGGTTAACCTTGCCATTATCCCGAAGTCTGCAATTTTCACCTCTGATGTTTTTGAATTGATTAGTATATTGTGAGGTTTAATATCAAAATGAATTATTCCTTTTTCATGAAGCATTCCAAGTGTATTTGCAAGCTTCTCAGCAATAGGGATAAAAGTTTCAACGCTGAAATTGTTTATTTTGATTAGATTATGGAGCGGCACTCCGTTGAAGTCTTCGACGACAACCGCTATTTCTTTATCTGCTAATACAGAATCATATGTCTTGATAATACCGGGACAATCAATATTTTTTATTATTTCAAATTCCTGATTGATTCTTATTCTGTCAGCTTTTGTTGGGTTATCCAGCAGAAAATACTTAACAATAACACTTATGCCTGAATCTTTTTTTACGGCTCTGTAAAACCTTGAGCCTGCAGTTTCATTTATCTTTTCAAGAAGGGAATATTCATCTTCAATTTTCAAAGCAGGTCTCCATGTTCTTTATCATGGATATAATGAGGATAATCAGTGATTTGAATAAAAATTTCATAAACCCAGCTTTGAATCTATAAGTTTATCTTTTTTCTGCCACATTGAATTCAGCCAGTCGTTAAACTCTTTTTGAAAATTTTTATCTTCAAGATCCGCACTTGCAAATTTCTCAGGTATCTGAAGTGTTTCAATTAAAACATCGATCTTTTTTAATTTTCCGCAGAGGAATTCCCACATTGAAGGAATTCCTTCAGGATAAACTATTGTTACATTCAGCAAACCGCGGAATTTATCCCCCATTGCTGAAATTGTAAAAGACAGGCCGCCGGCTTTCGGTTTTAATAAATATTTATATGGAGAATTCTGGCTGTCATGCTTTTCCTTTGTAATTCTCGTACCCTCCGGGAATGTCATTACTGCTACATAGTCTGTTTTAAACTTTTCACAGGCTTTTCGTGTTATTTCTATATCCTTCCCTTTCAGAGAAGGATTTTTTTCAATTTCAGATTTTGTAAAACGCTTCATGAAAGGAAAATCCAGAGCCCACCATGCGAGTCCCATGATCGGCACCCAGATAAGTTCTTTCTTTAGAAAAAATTTTATATATGGAATTTTTCCATATAATACTTTCTGAATTATTATTATATCCACCCAGGACTGATGATTTGATATTACAAGATACCAGTCATCTTTTTTTAATTTTTCGGCGCCTGTTATTTTCCATTCTATAGAATAAAATATATCCATAAACAATGAATTTACAAACACCCAGTTATTTGCCACTCTGACAAGAACCTTTCCTGTAATTGATCGCCACCAGGGGATTGGAATTATAAATTTAATCAAAGCAAGAGGAAAAAGCAGAGTTGCACAGCAGATAATATTAACTACTACAACTAATAAAACAAAACATCCAAACAACTGAGAGGCCACATTTTTCAACATTTCATTATATCTCACTTTCTTTTAATATCTAAATTATTTTTAATAACTATTATAAACTGCCGGATTCAATTCAGTTGACAGAATTATTAACATCGATTTTATTTAAATGCTTGGTAAGCAGAACCTGATTTCCTTTTCTATTAAACTGAATATCATCAAAAATCTGCTTAACCAGAGATATTCCTCTTCCATGGGAAAGCATTTCTTCATTGGCATCATCAGATCCGCTTTGCAAAAATAATTTTGCATCAAAACCGTCACCCTCATCTGTTACCTTGTAAACAATTTTTTCTTTATCTATTGAATAGACTATTTCAACTTTACGGTCTCTGAATCTCGGGTCGTTCTGCCTTATAGCTACAAATTCGAAGTACTCGTCATTCATCAAAGCATTGGATTTTTCATCAAAGGTTATATTCAGATTGCCGTGTTCAATTGCATTAATTATTATTTCACGAAGAGCTATCCGAAGCAGTGTAATCTCCTTTGTTTCCAGGAATTTTATTAAGTTCCTGGTTATACGATGGGTTACCTCATCTGCTGTCATCAGATAATTTTCTATATTAAAACGCTGCTTTTCACATTCAAAATATTTTATCAGAACATCTTCATGGGTGTTAGTTGCTTTACCCAAAATTTCATTTTTCCCTTCAAGATTAATATACTCAAGCGTCACCTGCATTTCTTTAGGCTCTGATTTTATAAGTGATTTAAAATTAGCCCTGAATATAACTGGTTTTTTTGTTTTCAGGAAAACATCAAGTTTTTCCTTAACAAGTTTTTTCGATACTGCATCTTCTTCAAGATTTTCATGAATTAAATCCATAAAGCTTCTGCCTACCAGAGAATCCGGCTTTACATTAAAATGCTTTGTTACAGCATTGTTTACTGTTAAGAAATTAAAGTCATCATCAAGCGAGAAAATTATTTCGTTTGATCCTTCAATCAGAAAACGGTATTTCTCTTCAGATAGTTTTATTGTTTTATTTGCATTATCCAGGTCATCTAATTTTTTCTGCAGCTCGGTATTCAAGCCCTCAATGCTCTGATTTTTTTCTGTAATTTCAAACAGGAAGCTGTCTCTTTGTTTATCCTTTTCCTGGAGAGCCTCTATTGCCTCAGCCTGAGCCTGTTTTTTCTCCTGTTCAATAATATTTATTCTGTCAGCCAGAGCAATGGATAATAAAGTAACCTCCAATGCTGAACCGATCTGTATTGCATATTCGGTAAAAAAATTACTAGGCAAAATATTCAGCTTATTAAATGCAATAAGAACCATACCTCCTAAAAAAGCAATCCAGGCTATTAAAAAATATCTTGCGGAACGGTATTTATTTTTTATGCAGACAATACCTGTAAATACAATAGTTATTGATGCAACCACCATTAGAATCATTGCAAGGCGTATTGCCATTAGATAACTTCCTAACACTGAAAAAAGCATTAAAAAAACACCAATCCCCATTATAACTGGTAAAGCTAATTTAAGTTTTACAGCATATTCATTTACATGTAGAAAACTTTTTGAGAAAAGAGCCATGCATGTAATTGCAAGACCAATTAAAAAAGGCAGGCTGATATTATGCCATGCCGGGAGATACGGCCATAAATATTGAAACGCCATTCCATTATAGGCCATCTGAACAAGAGCATAAGCCATGATGTATAACACATAAAAAAGATAACTTCTGTCTCTAATTGAAAAAAACAGAATCAGGTTGTAAATCATCATAACCAGAATAATTCCATAATAAATCCCCAATCCTAAAGTCTCCATCATAGCCTGTTCTGCAAAAACCGCAGGCTCCCAGAGAGTTAAAGGAAACTCCTTAGAGCATTCCCCGCTGAAACGCATGTAAACTATCTGTTCTGCATCTGCTTCAACCGGAATTTTAAATATGAAATTTTTATAATCGAGTTCCCTGTTTTTATAGATAGATTGATCCCCGGTTTTACGCATGAAATATTTTCCGGATTTATCCGGAGTGTACAGTTCAAAATTATTCATGTGAGGATAGGCAAGCTCAAGAAACCATGTAGAATCTCTTTTCATTTCATTTTTTAAACGGAAACGCACCCAGAAAGAACTGTTTGAAAAACCGTATTGAGGTAAATCTTTTTGGCTTGGGATAAAATTATTTGAAATTTCTGAAGTTAATACATCTTTTAATTCGAGTATATTTTTTTTATCTTCAAGTATTTCAAGGTAGGGCCCGAGAGAGTACTTGTTTTTATGAGAAGTCAAGACAAGCAGCCTGATATTTTCTGAATTCAACTTTTTTTTATTTTTCGCCTTATCTGCAATACTGAATCCCTGCATTGAAAAAATTACAGAAACCATTATAATCGAAAGCAGAAAAATAAAACATTTTTTCATTTAGGTTAGAATTCCTTCAATCTTATATCATTGAATTCAATAAATATATTCAAAAACGCTTTGTTATGGTATTATCACATGTTGATTTTGTCAAGGAATCTATTCAAATAATAAATTCCATTTTATGAAATAATTCCAATTTATTTTTGGGAAGCTTTAAAAAATCCCTCCCCCTTGATGGGGGAGGCCGGGCCGGGGTGATACAATTTCGGATACAATCAAGAGTTGTTTTCTTTAAACAAACAAAATTTAATTCAACTTATTTAAAAAGTCTTATCTTATCAATTGTCACTATGCCCTTATCACCATCATCAAAATTTATTGAATAATTATCGCCGTCAATTTTTGCGACTTTTCCAGGATAAAATTTTCCATCACTCCATTGAGCAAGAACTTTTGATCCAGTTTTTACATCTGCTGCACCCGGAACAACATCTGCAACAATTTCTTTTTCACTACAGCACTTCACATCGCCGTCATCAAAATTAATAGTAAATCCCTTTTCACATTCAGCGCCTATTTTACCATGATACCATCCGTTTTTCACCCATTCTGCATAGACAACAGTACCTGCTGAATATTTTGACTGTGCAGATGCAATTCCTGTATATACAGCTACAGACATGAACAATAATAGAACTGAAATTAATCCTGTTTTCATTAGAACCTCCATTAAATTTTAATAACTTATTGTGTAAATATACGCACATATAATTTGTAAATCAAGAGAATTCCTTTTCATTTAAAAATATAAACGCGCACTTTAAAAGAGCAATAAATATTTTTTTCAATAATTGAAGCTTATTAAAAAACAGAATTTGTTAAACAAAAATACCGATAATATAATATAGAAATACAAGACAATAAAAAATTATAGTCCTATTTTACTGTTTTTTTATAGACAAATATTTTTCATTATTATATAAACAGGCTATATTTTATATACCAATTACCCTAAGAGGCTCTACGAATGAATATTTTTTATCTTAACTCATTCTCTATTGGTTCATTGATCGGAATGATTTTTTTCTTTTTAATGGCTTACTTCTTCCTTTCGGTTAAGAATAAATCAAAAGCGTCATTTCATATGGGCATGGCCTTCTTAATTATGGGATTATTCAATGTTGGATATTTTATTTCAGCAAGTTTTTACCATCCCGCTGCAGCCTTTCACAGATGGCTGACAGTATTAACAATTCTTCTTTCAGAAACACATTATGTGATGTTTTTATTCAATTTTCCTGAAGAGAAATTTAAACGAACTGCAAAAATATTTCTAATTACATTTTATACAGTTGCGATAGCTGCAACTGCGAGTTTCAGCATAATATCTTTAAAATCAAACATTGTATATCAATATCTTGGACATTATTATGATTTTAATGCAGAAGGAATCAGCAAAATAATTTCATTTGTAATTATTGCAATTATCATAATAACAATAATACTGGCAATAATCAGGGCTATAACTGCAAAAGGCCGTGAAAAAAAGGTTCTGCTGCTTTTTGCAGTCAGCTTTCTTTTTGCAACAATTGTACCGGCGTTATTGAATACCTTGAGCAGGGACGGCTCAGTAAGCAGAGATGTATTTCAAAATTCATGGGTCTTTTTCAATGTTTTAGGATTCTTTCTGATTTCAATGATTTATATAAATAACACAAAAGAAAAGATTTCCTTTATAGGCAAGCTTATAGGCGTTTCACTGGTAACACTGCTTGTAATGCTGCAGTTTTTCAGCTACTCTTCAATTCAGGAAAAAGAACAGGATTTCGATCAGATTTACCGGAACAAAGTTGCACTTTCCCTGCTCGAGGGCGGATCCAAGTCAGATGTTAAATTTATAATATCATATAATCCTGAAACCAGGAATTTTGAAACTCTTTCAGGAAATGGCGATGTTGACAATAAAAAATATGAACAGGAATACATTAACACAATAACTTTAGAACGTCTGATCAATCTCGGTCCAGATAAAATAATCAATGCGTTAAAAGCTGAATCATTTAAAAAACCTGTGTATATATCCGGATACTTCAAGGCAATTGCGTCGTATCTTGAATCCAATTCGCATTTAATTGATGAGAACAATTTACGAACATCTGTAATATCATTTGTAGAAGAATTCAATAAAACTATTTTTTTAAATTATAATAAAATCCGTCAGATTCCGGATAACAACTTCAGAAAAGGACTTGAATTATATCTGACAAAAACTGATATAAAATTCATTCACTTCAAGGAGATCCTGCTGCAGCATCTGGAAAAATCCAAACTGGAAGAAGCGGACTTAAAATCTGAAATTATAAAATATTTAACCCCGATGCATCCTGCAGGGACACGCGTCTACAGAACGTCACAGGATGGGATAAATCATTATATTGCATACATGCAGCTGGACCCATCAGGTGACAGGATATATGAAACAGTATACTCATATACCGACTACAGAGCTTTCATGCATCCGGCAGTTTTAAAAATAGTACTTTTACTTATTGTATTTATTGTTGTTATCCGATTCGGTTTTCAGTTTATTTTTTCCGGAATTCTTGTTGCCCCTCTGAAAGAACTTTCAAATGGAGTCAGGGAAGTCAACCGGGGAAATTTTGAAATCGTCATCCCCACAAAGGTTGAAGACGAAATCGGTTACGTAACCCGTTCTTTCAACAACATGGTTCTGTCATTAAAAAAAATGATCAATACAGTATCCCAGAATTCAACTGAAGTAAGGATGATAAGCACTGATCTGCATGAATCCTCAGCAAAGATGTCAGATGTTGCAAGAGAGCTTACAGCGATTGTTGAGCAGACAGCGGCCGCATACGAAGAGATGTCATCGTCTTTTGAATCAAACCTCAGCAAGATAAAAGATCAGATAGGAACCCTTGACTATCTGAAAAATGATATTGTTAAAATCAATACCAATAGCGATGAATTAAGCAAAAAAATCATGAAACTCACAGAGAGCATCAATGATGCCGTGCGCAAGGTTGAAAAAGGCGAAGAGACCATGAAGCGCACAGTCAGCACAATTCAGGATATGGCCCAGTATCTTAAAGATATTGAAGAAACAATAAATTCCATCAATGAAGTTGCAGATAAAATAAATCTCCTTGCTCTAAATGCCGCAATTGAAGCAGCGAGAGCCGGTGATGCAGGAAGAGGTTTTTCTGTTGTAGCGGATGAAATTAATAAGCTCGCTGATTTAACAGCTGAACTTGTTAAAGGAATCCAGAATACAATAGGCGCACACATGGGAAGAATGACACAGGAGCTTTCAATGATCAGCAGCACGTCTGATATTTTCTCGGAGGTACGCACCCAGATTCTTGAAACAAAAGAGGTTTTGTCAGGCACAATAGATTTTACAACCAACCTCATTGGAATGAATACCGACATTCAAAAAGAAATAAATTCACTGAGCGATACATCCAACAACATTTACAGTTTTTCACTTGAGCAGAAAAATGTAATAGATGAACTGACAATTGCCATAAACAGCATCAACAGTATTTCTCAAACTGCTCTTGAAAATGCAGATATGGTAAAAGGTTATTCATCCATAATTGACATGAGTGCAAAAGATCTTTCCAGAAACATTGATTCGTTCAAGAAGCTCGATGAAGAAGATATGGACGAAAAACATTAATAATTTTTAAAATCAAATTTGAAATTATAGTAATATAAAAAAACCTCACCATTTTTAATGATGAGGTTTTTTCGTTATTCCAGTGCTGTTAAAATCTATCTTGAGTATAATGCTTCAATCTGATCCTTGAATTTATCAAATACAACACGTCTCTTGAGCTTCATAGTTTGTGTCAATGTCCCATTTTCAAGAGTAAAAGGTTCGTGAGTAAAAATGAATTTTTTTGGTATCTCGTATCCTGCATATTTGCTTTTTAGAGTATTGTTTATCTCATCAGTCAGAAATGCTTTTACTTCATCCTTTTTGATAAGATCAGCAGGATTACCGGATATATTGTTTTTCTCTGCCCATTTTCCAAGAACAAGGAAATCAGGAACTACTATACATATATTGGACTCTCTGCCCTCTCCGTAAATCATTGCATTTTCAATATATGTATTAAGCTTCATATCTTCTTCTATAGCAGCAGGGAATACATATTTTCCGTTTTCAAGCTTGAACTGTTCTTTTAGCCGTCCTGTTATATGCAGGAATCCATCTTCATCAAGACGTCCGCGGTCGCCTGTTCTGAAACCGCCGTCAGGAGTCATTACTGCTTTTGTTGCATCCGGCTTGTTGAAATAACCCTGCATTACATTAGGTCCGTAAATAATAATCTCACCGTCTTTTGCACCTGGATCAACAACCGACTGATCAATAACTATTTTAATTTTGTTCATTGCAGAACCTACAGTACCAATCTTAAACTTTTTCGGGTGATTCATAGTAGCCCCTGGCGATGTTTCTGTCAAACCGTATGCATCATAAAGAGGAATACCCAAATCCCAGAAGAAGTAGGATATTTCAGCATTCATCATAGCACTTCCAGTCATTGAGTATTTTAATTTGCCGCCGAGTTTAGCGCGGATTTTTTTAAATACAATAGCATCTGCAATTTTAAATTTAAGGTTAGTGCCGAAACTGGACTTGCCCTCTGCAGCAAGTGCGCGTCTTTTTTTACCGCTCTCAACTCCCATAACAAACAGCTTTTTAGCCAGACCGCCTTCGTCATTCATCTTAGCCCATAAACCGTCGTAAACCCTGTTAAAAACTCTTGGAACCGCAACAAGAAATGTCGGCTTAACAAGACCCAAATCTCCAGCAATGGTGGTTGCGTTTTCTGCAAGCCCTATTGATCCGCCAAGCTTACAGAATATAACAAGTTCAGCGAGTCCGAATACATGCGCCCATGGAAGAATTGAAAGTGAGCTGTCGTTTTCATTTAATTCGTTAAAAGCAACAATTCCTGCGTGCGAATTGCTCGTAATGTTACCCTGTGACAGCAGAACGCCTTTTGGATCGCCTGTTGTTCCTGATGTATAGATAAGAATGCATATAGAAGAATGATCAGGATAAATACTTTTTACTTTCTGAGCAGATCCTTTTTTTTCAAGATCTGTTAGAGTATCAGGTCCATCACCTTCCATTACAATAATTTTCTCAAGCGTTGAAATTGAAGCAAGGATATCTTTAATTTTTTCATATATTTCTTTCTTACTAATAAAAAGAACTTTAACTTTTGAATCATTGATAATGTATTTCCAGACCTGTACAAGTTCAGCCTCATACATTGGCACAAATCTTGCATCCAGACCGTTGGTTGCAAAAAAGCATGCTGCCCATTCAGTACTATTATTGCAGATAATTCCAACAGCGTCATCTTTCTTGATTCCAAGCTGGCTTAGTCCGCTTCGGATATTATCAACGCGTTTTCCAAAATCTTCATAAGAAATCCATTCATATTCCTTATTTTTATTTTTAGCACCAAGATACGGCCTTTTGGGGAATTTAGAAACACTCTGTTCCAATATCTCCACGATATTATCTGGTTTTTCAAGCTGATACATGCCAACCTCCATTAGTTTGTCTTTTTTTTTGTTATTTATTTATTTTTTTAATGAACAAAATCCGAGTTTAGTTAATTTACAAATATCCATATTAATAAATCAACTCTTTTTAAGTTGTATTAAAAAATTTCTTAAAGATAAAAATCATAACGGAATTGGTCTCCGTTATTTATAACACGAGGCGTAATCTTTGCTTTCTCAAAAACAGATATCATTTTGTCATTCTGTGCAAGCACGTAAGCGCTAATCCGCTCCAGCCCTCTTTCTTTTGCAATCTCAAGAAGATGCTCCAGCATGAAAGTAGCAATTCCTATACCCTGGAAATCCTCATCAACAATAAATGCCGCTTCATAGATATTTTCATCTTCATAAAAAGAATATCTGCATTCTGCTATTATCCTTTCAATTCCTCTTTCCTGAACAATGCCCACCATTGAAAGATTCTGCCTGTAGTCAATGTTGACATATCTCTGCATTTCTTTATGCGACATTGTCCGGATTGCTGAAAAATACCGGAGATATTTTGCTTCATCTGAAAACTGGTAAAACAGTCTGCGCATCTTATCTTCATCTGAAGGTTTAATAGGCCTGAATTTAACGAGAACATTTTTCTTAAAAGAGACATTCTTTTCCAGCGAATACGGATAATGAAGAGCATTTTCAATATTGTAAATCTGATCGGAAAACACCAGACCGTTTTTCTTAGCTTCATCAAATAATTTCTGCCTGTGATCCGGATGAGCGATTTCAAGCATTGCAAGCACCCTTTCACGTATAGGCTTTCCGAAAATATTTGCAATGCCGAACTCAGTAACAACATAACGTATTGTGCCGAGGGTGCATCGCTGCCTTACAGAAGAAATTGTGTGGTTGATAACTATGTTGCTGTTACCATGCCTGTCCTGCGACCTCAGTCCGACAATAACTTTCCCATCCCTTGAATGAGTAGCAGCAAGCGCAATATTCATCTTGCTGTCGAATCCCGTAATCTGAAGATCTTTGCTTGATAAAACCACAGAGTCGCCTGTAATATCGATCTTATTAATATTCAGAATGCAAACAAGTTTTTTTATTCTCTGCATTGCCTGCTGATGAGTGGTGTTAAATAAAGGGAGCATTGTTATGATACGATTTTTATTAATATAAGTATAAAGATTTTTTGTTCCAATGCAGGCAGTTGCTGCAATGGGAATCTCCCTTCTGAAGAAATTAGGCTTTCTGATTGCACCTGATTCAATTAAACCGATAATCCAGTCTGAAACTATATGAGTCCAGACCTTGAGTCGCTTTTTATCATATAGATGGTTTGCAACAGAATCAAACAAACCTCCCATATTCAAAGCAACCGTAGACCCGTTTTCAATAAGAGACGAAACATATCCGCCGATTTTATCAATCGTTTCATCATATTTTGAAATCTTGAACTCAAGCAGCTCTTCATTGCTCTCAATCACATAATCAAACTGATCAAGATGAATGCTTGTATCACCGTAGGTAAAAGGCACATTCGGGTTAACCTCTGCAATAGCAATGGAAGCTTTTTGTATGGCGATTCTGTTTATATCATTGACAGTTCCGAGATTTAAATTTCCAAATTTATCCGGAAGTGAAGTTTGAATTATAGCAAGATCAATTTCTATTGCACCGGATAAAAAAAGATACGGAAGCTCCGCCATTGTTGTGGGGATGATGTCAAGCAGACCATCCTGAACAGCCATGTTTTTTATCTCACCGATGCTGAATGTCTTAAACCTGAATTTCGGCTGTTTCCCTGAAATAAAAAATTCAAACTCTGTCGGTGTGGTAAGCTGTATAATATCAAGATCCTGAAGATTTGCATGAAGAGTGCCTGATATATATTTAATAGAATGAACAGGAGTAGCCTGACCGCTGCTTATAAAAATTCTGAAACCAGGTTTAATAATTTCACTCAGTTTCTCAACATTAATGATTTTATTCCTGTATTTTTTTTTATTAAAAAGAGATAAAGGATTAAACTTTTTCATATGTAATTTCAATAATATATATAAAAAATTTACAATCCTTTTTTTATTTTAAAAAACATTTCTCATACACTCTCTATATTCACTATGCTTTTTATTCTGCCCATTATTTCATCAACCGCAGTTGCAGAGTTTTCAAGTGAAACAAGTACTGCTTTTTCCGGACAGACAACCGAGCACCTGCCGCAACCGATACATTGTGATTCATCATGTATAATTTTACCACCTATTTGAGATATAGCTTTCATAAAACAGGCTTCAATGCAGGCAATGCACAGTTTGCATTTTTCCGGATCAACCGCAACTGTTAGTCCTTTCAGCTTAATCAAACCTGTTTTGAATTCATCAGGAAAATACTGTGCGGAATTCAGCACAGTACAGCAGCAGGGGCAGCAGAAACACACAGTCAGCATCCTTCCGCGATTAGGCACCCCGTAATACAGGTCATCCATGCGCACCCTGCCTGTCATCGGGATCAGCCCCAGAGCCATTTTCGTTTTCAGATGTTCAAGCGCTTCATCTACAGATACATGTTTTGCAATACCCGGACTTATAACTCTGGTATCGAATCCGAGAAGCATGCAGGAATCTTCAATAGGATACTCTTTACAGCCTTTTGCATCTCTGCAGCTGCACCTCTTTATAATTACACGATGCGCAGAGAGCCGGATGAGTTCTTCTATGATACCGCCAGTTAATACAGTGCTTGACGCCGGTTCAATGTTTGCATTTACAGGAATATATGTAATATTAAAATTTTTCCTGTTGAAAAGCGGCTTTGCCAGAAAAGTTATCACTTTACCGGCAAATGGAATCCCGGTTGCCTTTGCCATAAGATGATTAAGAGGCCAGTAGATTTTCAAAACATGAAGCCACCAGGATGGACGCCAGGTCATATTAATTTTCTCCTGATATCAAGCATGAACAGCTGCCTAACTTTTGTTATATCTGTCCATCAACAGCTATAACTGAGCATGAAAGATCAAGCAACATTTTCATCTTCATCAAGCCGCTCTTTCCACTGTTCAATTTTAGAATCACAATGCCTGTCAAACTGCACAAAAGCCTCATAAGAAGTTTGGCGCACATTGAATCCAAGTTTTCGATACGATTTTTTAACTGTCCGTTTCATTAAATGGCCGTGTGAATCAATTTCTTTTCCAGTTATTGGAGTGCCTGTTTCAATTATTTTATTCATTTGCTTATCAAAATGATTAATGCTCTTCCTGGCAGAATGGGCAAATTCATTTGCATGGATAGTCTCGTGTGTCATGCGGAAAAAGTGATACCCTTTTATAGATACATTGACCGCAAGAGCAAAATTCCACGGCCGTGTAAAAATAGTTTTCAGTATAAACCACAGGTAATGCGCGCCATAGCGCGATGCAGTCTGCCTTATCAGCGAAAGAGCCAGAGCCCGCAAGTCTCGTTTCTGAAGAGGACGTGATCCTACTGATCTTGGAATACGGCTGACAAGAGTGTATCCGCGCCTGAAATAATTTCGCGGAGTATATATTTCACTTAGAACATGCTTATATCCCTCGAACAAAACCTCACTGTCCATTTTCGGAATAAAATTTATGCTGATTTCATTTCCGTTATTTCCATTGCTTTCATGCAGCAGCCGTCCTTCAGCCTCCAGGCGCCTGTGCAGCTGGGTTTTAGGCAGAGCCATCATGATGCCTACCATCGCCATTGCAATACCTGATTTCTGGATAAATTCTATCTGCCTCTCGAATATGTCATCGCGGTCAGTATCAAACCCGACAATAAAGCCAGCCAGAACCTCCATCCCCTTCTCCTGGATTTTCTGAACGCTTTCAAGAAGATCATGTTTCATATTCTGGCCTTTATTAGTCGCAGCCAGGGTTTCTGAATCAGGAGTCTCTATGCCCACGAAAACCATTGTAAAACCTGCATAGATCATCATATCCATAAGCTCATCATCCTCTGCGAGATTGATGCTTGCCTCGGTATAAAGCGTGTACGGGGTATTGTTCCTGTTCTGCCACTCGGCAATTCTCGGCAGCAATTCCTTGACCCGCTTTTTATTTCCAATAAAATTATCATCAACTATAAATAAAGGACCTCTATACCCGATATCAAATAATAACTGCATTTCATTGACAAACTGATCCGGATTTTTAGTTCGGGGCACCCTTCCAAACATTTCGATTATATCACAAAATTCACAGGTAAATGGGCACCCTCTTGAATACTGCAATGCCATTGTTCCATACAACTTATAATCAATCAAGTCCAGACGAGGGGCCGGCGTTCTGGTGATGTCAGGTTTTACTTCACTTGTATATATCTTTTGCGGATTGCCAGCGAGATAATCTGCGACGAAAAGCGGGATCGTCACCTCTCCCTCGTTTAAAATAAAATAATCAACGCCGGTTATGGATTCATAAGACGTGGTAGCATAAGGCCCGCCAACGGCAACAGGGACATTGCATTCGTTACATAGCTGCACTACAGAATTAAATGAATCCCTCTGAACTATCATTGCAGATATCATAATCAGATCAGATTCTTTTATCATCTCCGGCGTTAATTCAGACACATTCATATCAACAAGCGTGCACTGAAATTCCTCCGGAAGCATCGCTGCAACTGTTAAAATTCCAAGCGGCGGCATTAAAGTTTTATATCCTGCAAACGGCAATGCATGTTTCAAACTCCAGTAAGTTGTTGGAATTTCAGGATAAACAAGTAATATTTTTTTTCTCATAGATAACTCCATAAAAATATACAGCTGATAATACTTCCCGTTTGTTTTCTATTTGATTTTATTAGAGGGAACAATGAGGTTGATAGAATCTGCTGATGTAAAAAAAGACATATTGAATTTCATCGATAGTATAATCAAGGACATTAAGAAAAAAAAAGCTCCATGAAAAACCAGCCCGGATTGGCTGTATAGAGCTATATAACAAAAAAATAATTTTATATTTTTTCAGCAAAGACAGAAAGAACCCCATTAACATATTTGTAATCAAGTTTAAATCCGCCCTCATAGGCAATGCGGTACAGGCCAAGCATGCTTTCACCTGAAGGAGGATTATCCATTAATTCCTGCAGCCTCTCAATATATAAATCCGCCACATTATCGGATGACTGTATCCGTTGAATATGATTAATTAATTTATTCAGATCATTTTCATCTCTGATGCTGTTTGAGACGCTTATAAAGATTGTATCATCATGCGCCATAAAGTCGCATTCGATGTTTCTGCCATCCGGAGTTTCAATGCCGTATTTTATTGCATTTTCTATCAGTTCAGCAACACACATTATGGTTGACTCAATAGCATCCTCCGGCTGATTTCTGTTTTGCATAAACTCGGATGCTTTTGCCTGGATGTCCCTGACAATTGACCATGTCGGCTTGATTGATAAATTTATTGCAATCTCTTCGTTCATTTATTATTCCCTGTAATTTACTTTTTGAAAATCTTTAAAAAAAGTTATTTAAATTAATTTTTTTCACAGAAGGCACGCTATATGAAGCTAAATTCAAAATCAAGAACTATTCTTGGGAATAAACTACAAATAAAAAATCAGGCTACTGCACTTCCATATTCTTTATATAGTACTCCCTGCCTGAAATTAATTTGCTGTCTTTCCTGCCGCACGAAGCACAGGCATAGTCTCCGATATCTGCTTTTTCAATCTCATATGATGCACCGCAGGCATTACACTGCAGCACTACAGGCATCCTTTCAATCTTGAATTTCGCTCCTTCTGCAGCAGTTCCCCTGCTAAGGTAATCAAAATATTTCTGGATCCATTCATCTTCAAGATCACTGAGCATTCCAACCTGCAGATGGATGATTACCACCCTGGCAACATTGTTTTTTTCTGCATGTGACAGTACAATTTTCAGAATGTTTTCAGTTATTGGAAGTTCATGCATGAATCGTTCCTTTGTACCTTATATATATCTTTTATATATTTTTTCGGATTCTTTGAAATTTTTTTCAGTCCAATCCTCCTGTCCCCCAAAGGCTCACTTATATCCACAATTATGTGTAAGAAGAGGGGATATGGAGATATTTTTTCTTAATATTTATATAAATTCAATTATTATCAATGATATAAATGAAAATAATTAATAATTATCTCATCATCTCTCCTGTTTTTTTATCTCCTTATCCCCTTAATCTTTTATTATTTTAAGATGCAGGTAGAAGTCAGCCCCAAAGGGGGCACGTGATAAAAAATCACTGAAAGATTATTGAATTTACATCATTTTCCCAACAATCCGGAATTAAAACGAATACTCTTCTGAAAAACAATCAAAAAAATCCGTATATAAGATAAAAAAAACCGCAATACACAACATTGCGGTTTTATATTTCTATATTTTTATTATTTCTTATTCTATAGATTTCAAAACATCTGCCCAGCCAAGATACCAGTCTTCAGCATGTTTTGCAAATTCCGGAGAAATATAATTATCACGGTCGTACCAGAATACCTCCATTCCAGGTATATCCCAGTGGTCAAGATTATTAAATACACCGCCAAAATTCCAGACACCTTTTTCCGGTACACTTTTTTTATCCCAGTTAACGATTTCATCCTTTTTACCGGCAAAGTTATCAGTATAGAGCCATGGTCCATTCATTGATATTGTATTTACCACTCCATCATTCGGCCACCAGCTGCTGTCTATTCTTGGACGGTCTTTAACAGGCATTTTGAAAAAATCCCCGTCCCTGGCTCTCCATAATCCATGATAACGGCTGTCGTTACATGTATATGAACCCATCATTAATGACAATGGCATGAGAGCCAGAGCGACATTAGATTCCGGTATCTGATGTTTTTCCCAGTTATCCAGCATATCAGGAAGCAATGCTTTCTGTGTTGCTTTGCCTGCAAAAGAAAAATAATATATATTGTCCTGGGCAAAAACCCATGAATTCTGCTCTCTGGCGCCTTCCGGGCTCAGATCCCAGATGCATGTATCTTTTCTGTCTCCGCCCAAGAATTCTTTTATTTCAACTCTCATGCGCGCAACATAAGCATCAATTTTTTCTCCATGCTGCCGCGATGAAAGCCCGAACTGCTGCAGCTTGAAGTCATAAAAATTGAAAAAAGTTTCGTTATCATCAACTCCTACCAATGCAATAAAATTAACAAGCAGACTTTCAATAAATGGAATAAATTTTATTACGCTATTGGCAAGAGTTGTTCCATTATGTGTTGCAGCCATTGTTGTTATGCTGTGAATCAGATTTTTTGTTTCTGCTGTTCCTGTAAACAGAGGAGATATCGGTTCTTCGCCTTCATATAAACCAACTGTTTTTCCATTTACAGTCTTTACTGCTTTGCTTTCAGAATCTTTGCCATTTTCAAGCAATTGTGCAAGAATACGAGCAGTATGCCCTCCCTGGCTATGAGCTATTATATGTATCTTTTTATTTTGACTATCCTTGCCCCAATCCTTAATCAGAGCTTTGCCGCGGTAATCTTTAATCTTACCCTCTTCGGCAAATCTGGCATGATTATGAGCAACAGAATGTGCAAGTCCATAATCAGTACGCGATCCTTTGAGCTGGGCATATAATTCACATGCTCTGTCCCAGTTGCTGGAAAAAGGTCCAACCACAGCAGTATAGCAGGTATGCCCTGAATCAGATAATATTGACTGAAGATCATCATATCCGCCCCAGTGAAAATGCCCTTTTGGTCCGCCAACCTCATCCCTGCCCCAGCCTAAAAAACCATGGAGAAGGATTATAGGATAATCCCCGCTGCTGTTTAATCCCTTGTCGCCGTCAGTTAATTCGCATCCGCTGAATGAACCGATTATTAATAAAATTGATAATGCAAGAGCCGAAACAAAGAAGTTTTTATTTTTAAACATATAATTCTCCTTTAAATCCTGATTCTTAATATATCTTTTATAATTACAATGTCTCAAGCCGTCTATCCGGTCTGATATATTTATTAGCACAAAATAAAAATAGTGTCGTCTCAAAGGTAGATGTCTTAATTTGATAAAGGAATGAAAGGTGTATAAAATAAGATTCATCCTGGTCGCAGATGCGGCATTTACACAATTTAAATCTGCAAAACCGGAATAACATAAAGCGGTTTAATCAAATCGTTAACTGTTTTGAAAAATTAAATGGAGGTTTTCTGATATTTTGTTCTATAAATAATTGGAGTTTCGTTCATTATTTTCTTAAAAACCCTATAAAAGGTAGGAAGACTTTCAAAACCTACTGAAAATGCAATATCAACTATATTATCTTCTGAATTAATCAGCAATTCACAGGCTTTTTTCAGACGGCACTCATTTATATAGTCAGCTATATTCTTATCTGTCATTTTTTTAAACATTTTCCCCATATAGTCGCTGTTCATATTCATTTTTTTTGCAAGACTTTCCCTGGATATTTCTTCGCTGTAATTTTTTTCAATATATTGAATTGCCTCTTCCATTTTTTTCCTGGTAAAATATGAAACTACATTATCCTGAACTCCCTTTTCAAGAGTATCAACTACTCCCTGCAGCGCTTCCATGGATTTTTCAAGATCCACTGTCTTTTCCTTTACCTTCTGGTCAAGGTTCTCTTTAAGCTTTGTCAGATCGCTGTACATAATTGAATTGGCAAGAGAGATTGCAGCAGATGATTTTACATTCTTAATAAAAATTGTTTCATCCGGCGTTAACGGTTTTTTATTGCTTTTTTCCGGAAGCATCAGCAGAGCTATAAAACTATTCCTCTGAATCAATGGCACGATATATTTCGAATCATGCTCTTCAAACAGATTTAATAACTCTTCTTTTTCATCTTTGCTGATAATAACATATTCAACAATATCGCGCTGAATCAGGCTTCCGGCTTTCAGCATCCATTTTTTTAAAGCTGAAGATAATACAAGGCCTGTAGATCCGAATCCGGGAAGATTATTTGTCTGAGTATCACAAAGAACAAGTTTTGCAGATTCAAAAGAGTGCGCCTTTTTTATTACATCTGTGAATTGCTTCACCAGCTCGTCAAATGTTTTCAGAGAATAGATGCTCTCGATAAAGTCTGATTCAATCTGCATCAGTTCCCGTTTTCTTTTATTGAAAATTCTTTCTATCAGTTGATGAACTTTTCTAAAAAAATAATAATTTATAAAAAACCATACTAGGCATGCTATAAATAATATTCCGAAATTGTCTCTTCCAATATAAGGATAAAATATATATAAAACAATGATATTGGGAATTGTAAGAAGGGTGGATATAACCGCCCATAAAGTAGCAACCTGGACAATACCGCGAAAATCGAGCAGACGGTAACGCAGCACCCCATATGCAAGAAACGACAGCGGTATAAAACTGAAATTCCCTAAAGGATAGAAATCCATTCCTACAATTGCCGGAAAATTCATTAACGATAAAATTGCCGAAATAAGGAATGAAGCAATTATGTATTTAAACTTCAGACGGATAATCTGATTCTGCTCTTTCCTGAACCTCTGAATAAAAATAACTATAAAAAATATTGTTACAGCAGCAGCATAAATTCCAAAAATAATAAACGCAATACCGCCCTTGCCCATGTAACCCCAGCTGTATTTATTCAGTGATGGAATATAAAGCCCGGTTGGCGTTGTAAGAGAAATGAGGAAGCTGAGTATAAAAGCAGCCTTGATTAAATACTTGTTTTGAGTGTTCGTGATCCGGAAAAAATACAACATGCTGATTGCAGGCGTGTATACATAAAAAAAATGAACGCTGCGCTCTATTGTAAGTATGAGGTTCTCATTGCCCCTGAATAACTGATGGCAGATGAACACAGGGCTTAACAGCGACCACCAGACGCATAAAATTACAAATAAAATATTTTCAGATTTAAATTTGCTTTTGAACAAAGCAAAATAAATAATTACAAGACTCACAAGCAGAGATAAAAACGGAGGGATTATATAAACATTCAGCTTTCCTATAATTGAATTCATTATAATGTTTCAAAACTCCTGATCACATATTTGAAGCTTGGCAAAGGATGGCTGTTTGATTAACCGGATCGTATTTATTTCTCACAAATAATTATGTTCATGTAAACGCATAACTCAAGATGAAATTATAATGATTAAAAACAGCAGTCAACAAAAAATTAAATAATGTTACATTAACATTCTTGACAAATTGCCTGCTTTTAAACTAATTCAATTATGTCTTTTAGGAGTAACCCATAATGGAATTCCAGTATTCAATTTTTTTTATTCCCCCTTTCATCTGTCTTGTTACCGGGATTTCTCTTGCAATTCTTTCACTCGTTAAAGGAAAACTTAAAAAAGAAAATATACTTTTTTCAATGGTGTGCTTCTGGGTTTCAGCAATGCTCGCCCCGGCATTTCTATCTCATTTCTTTTTTACTGATATGAATATAATAATGCGAGTTGAACGCACAGTGCACTTTTTTTATATGTTTATACTGCCTATTACAGTAATATTCTACCATAATATTCTTGGAATTAATCGCCGCTGGCTTGAATACACTCTAATTGCAATCAGCATAATACTTGCAGGATTCACCCGAACAGAATGGTATTTAACCGGGGAGCTCTACACATATCATTGGGGCCAGATTGCAAAAGGCGGCATTGCTTTTCAGGTATTTGGTGCAATAGGAATTATCTGCATGATATATGCGATCACTATATGCATAATCAAACTCCGGACAGAAAAAAATCCGATCAACCGTTCAAAAATCAAATATATTCTTTTTTCAATAAACGCAATGATGATCCTCACATTAACAAATTTTCCTGCAATGAACGGCATTGATTCATATCCATATGGAAATTTCATGTTTATTCCTGTAATAATAATGGCATACGGCGTACTGCGCTACAGATTGTTTGATATCCGCAGCATCATTCATCTGACATTAATCTGGGTTGTGACATCTTCTCTGATTATAATACCGAACGTTGTGCTGTTTATTTTACTCAAAGAACATTTACAAACAGGCAAATATATAAACATTTTTTTTATACTTGCTGTATGGCTTGCAGTCAATATGCTATATTACAGATGGATCCAGCCTCTTATCAACCGGCTATTCAACCGTAATAAAATGAATCTCAACAAAGCCGGAGCAGTTTTTATCGAAAACATTTCAATGCTGAAAAGCCTTGACGGGGTACTCGATCAGTTTAAATCCACACTTACAGAAACGCTCCATCTCAAGAGTGTTGACATTTTCCTGAACCACAAGGAAAATCCATTCGGATTCAGCAATAAATCCGGAATAACAATTGAAATATCCAAAGATATTTTAGAATGGTTTCTTCAATCAAATCATCTTGTTGATATAGACATGGTTAACTCAAATCCCAGCTACAAACCTGTCAGAGAAATCCTACTGAAACTTTTTGACCGAATTAAATATTCTGTAATGCTGCCCCTGATACAAAACGAGCAGATGATAGGACTTCTTCTTCTTGGCGAAAAAATAACGCTTAAACCCTTCAGCAGAATTGAGATACGCTTTATCAATAATATCCGCAGCGCTGCAACTATTTCACTGATGAATTCCATAATGTATCAGGACATTTCGGATATGAAATACATTCTTGAAGAAAAAGTCCAGGAGCGCACCAAAGAACTGAAAATTAAAAATGACCAGATGCTGTTTGAACTTCAGGTAGCAAAAAAAGTTCAGATGACAATTATACCTGAAGACCTCCCGCACACAGAGCAGATCCGCATTGCTGCAAAGATGCTTCCTCTTATGGAAGTTAGCGGCGATTTCTACGATGTTGTTTACGTAAACGAAAATTCCATTGCTATTGCAATTATAGACGTATCTGGACATGGCATTTCAGCAGCGCTTCTTACATCGATGATAAAATCAGAAATTGCGACCCAGCTTGAAAAGCATGCAAAAACATCCGAAATCTGCACAGGACTGAACACAGCCCTGTACCCGACCCTGGTTGAAACAGGTTTTTATTTCACAATGTTTATCTGTCTTGTGGATTTAAAAAAACTCACACTTGAATTTACAAACTGCGGACATACAGAACCGTTTTTGCTAAAGGAGGATAAAAAATTTACGAAACTCAATACAGAAGGAATGTTTATAGGGTTGTCCTATGACACTAAATACGGCAGCTCAACAATTCAGCTCATGAGAGGCGACCGGGTTTTTCTTTATACAGACGGAATCACAGAAGCGCGCGATGCAGTAGGTGATGAGATGGGAGAAACTCGTTTTCTCAAAGCAATTACAGCAACTGCATCGCTTCCAATCAAAGAACAGATATACTCCATTATGACCACTGTTGATAAATTCAGAGATAAAACCGCTTTATCAAAAAAAGATGACATCACTCTGCTTGCATTCGAAGTTGGAGCGCCTGTATTAAAATAATCTGCTAAAAAAACCTCAAGTAAATAGTATTTTCAATTCCTTGATTAGGCATCCTGACGCGCAATGATAGTGCTGAGTTCTTCAGCCATCTGAGCAAGCTTATCCGACATTGCAGAAAGACCTTTGGCTCCATCAATATTTGATTTGATAAGAGTATTTATATTTACGATAGTCCTGGATATTTCATTCATCTCTATATCCTGGGCTTTCGTAGCTTCCCTGATTTCTTTTGACTTAACCTGAACAACATCCACTTTATCCTGTATATCAATCTTGATCATTTCTTCATTATTGATATGCTTGAATACTTCCTGCGACTTTTCCTGAACCGAATTGACAATTGCAACAATTTCCTTAAGCATTGCTACAGTAGACGCGATGCTGTTCATGTTTTCAACAGACATCTGATTATTTGACTGTATGAGAGTGGTAATTTCTTTAAGGCTTCCAACGGACTGATCGGAAAGTTTATTGACTTCCTGAGCAACAACAGCAAAACCCTTTCCGTGCTCCCCTGCTCTTGCAGCCTCAATTGATGCGTTCAATGCGAGAAGCTGAATCTTGTCGAATATATCACCGAGTATCTGCATGACAGATGAAAGTTTCAGCGAGCTGTCCTGTAAAAGTTTTGAATTGTTGTCAATGAGAGTTATAGCCCCCTCGCTCTTTTCGACTATTTTTATGACTGAAGAAAATAATCCGGCTATTTCTTCCGAGCTTGCCTTCAATATGTCAATTTCACTCGCCAGGCTCTTCATGGAATCCATCAGCGAAACGAATGATTCATACTGCTGTCCGGAATTCGCACTGATATCCGCAATACTTTTTGAAATTCCGTTGGTCGACGCTGCGATCTCATCTGTTGACGATGCCTGCTTTTCTATATTCTCTGAAAAAGACATGGTGGTCTTTGACATGCCGTCAGCAACATCCTTCAGATTATTTGAGCTTTGCTTTATTACATCATGAAGATTTATCATATTTTTAAACTGATCGTCGTTCTTCTCTTTTTCCTGACGGATCATTGAAATGGAATTCTGAAACACTGAAATTGAAAGAAGCGCGATCAGATAAGCAAGCGCCATAGCTGCAAAAATATCTATAAGCCCTGTTTTTAATATTGGAGCGAATTTCTCATCAACCGTTCCGACATTTGTCACGAACATCCATATAACTGCTGCAGCATAAGATAAAAATATGCCTGTTGTAACTACTCGCGAGGAAAATACTGCTGCAAAAAGAATTGTAACAAACATAAAATACGAAAGGCTGACAAACGCAATTTCCGGCGGTTTGGTAACAAATCCCACAAAAACCACCACCGAAGTAAATATAACAAATACATTAGCTGCAATACTTAGTTTGCCTTTCCTAAGAAAAATTAGAGTTATTATAGAAGCAGTAGAAGCTGCAATAGCTGCGCCGAAAAAAGCGATTGCTCTTTCAACACTTACAATAAGTGAAGCAAAAGCACCTATATTCAATAAAATGATAAGAAAGCAGGCAAAAAACATAACAAGGCTTGCCTTTTTTCTGGTCAGATAATCTTTTTCATCGAATTTAAAAAGAATGTAATTAATAAATCTTCGCATATTGAAAATCTCACTTTTATAACAGTTATCAAATTTTAATGAGTATAATTGTGTTTAAATATAATTTCCTGTCATCTAAAATTCATATAGTGAGTTAAAAAAATACTATTTATAAGCGCTTTGTCTATACACACATAAAAATAATCTTCCTGAGTGAATTTTAAAAAAAATCTTAAAAAATTCCTTTTTTTTATTTACAAAACTTAAACCAATAATAAAGTTGTATTATTGTAGATACAACTAAACATATGAAACCAGTTCATTTTAAAAACACGCAAATTCCCCTGCATTATCAGATTGCTGACTATCTGACAGAAATGCTGCGTAAAGGTGAAATAGATCCTGCGAAAAAGCTCTTTCCTGAAGAGGAAATGACGCTCATTTTCGGAGTAAGCAGAACCACTGTACGCAAAGCTCTTGAACATCTTCATCACAGCGGTCTACTTTACAGCAAAAGAGGGAGCGGGACATTCTGGACAGATAAAGCCGGCTCAATTAATAATGAAAAATTATCCGGTATAAACCGTCAGATATTCAATACAGAAAAAACCCAAGTTAAAGTAATGTCAAAAACCCATGAAACAGGATCTGAAGAAGTTAATTTATTTTTCAATAATTCATCAGATACAGAATATACAGTATATAAAAGGCTCCGCACGATTGACGGAGAGCCAATGAGCTACACAATTAATTATCTACCGCGGGAAAAAGGCGACAGGATCATGCCTGCTCATCTTGAATCAATGACCATGCTCGAAACTCTTGAAAAAGTATTGGGGATCAATCTTGGCATTATTGAGCATGAAGTTGAAATTACCCGAATAGACAGTGAAATTTCAAAAATTCTGCAGCTGTCTGCTCTTGACCCTGTTCTTACAGTTAAAACAAGTGTATTCGATACCGGCTCGCGTCCGGTTGAGATCGTATGGACTCACTTTGTTGAAACTAAATATAAATTTAAAGTTGTTCTCGAAAACAAATAAAGATGCAGAAGCATCAATAACAATTGGAGGAAATAATGGGAAATTATCAAAAAGCATACGAAGAATCAATCAACAGCCCTGATACATTCTGGGCAAAAGCAGCAGAAGGCATATCATGGAATAAGAAATTTGATAAGGTTCTGGATGACAGCAACAAGCCGTTTTACAGATGGTTCACCGGAGGCGAGCTCAATACCTGCTACAACGCTCTTGATTATCATGTGGAAAACGGAAGAGCTGACCAAACAGCGCTTATTTACGACAGCCCTGTTACAGAAACAAAGAAAAAGTTCTCTTACAGGGAACTTAGGGATCAGACAGCATTATTTGCAGGAGTGCTTAAAGACTGCGGTGTTTCAAAAGGCGACAGAGTAATTGTTTATATGCCCATGATACCTGAAGCTGCAGTTGCAATGCTCGCCTGCGCAAGAATAGGTGCAGTACATTCTGTAGTGTTCGGAGGATTTGCTTCAAACGAGCTTGCAATAAGAATTGATGATGCTAAGCCTGTTGTAATGATTACTGCTTCTTGCGGTATAGAAGGCAAGAAAGTCATCGAATACAAACCCCTTCTTGACAAGGCGATTGATATTGCAAAACACAAACCTCAAAAATGCATAATTTATCAGAGAGAACAGGCAACATCCCCGCTCATTCAGGGCCGTGATATCAACTGGGCTGATGCAGTTAAAAAAGCTTCTCCTGCAGATTGTGTGAATGTAAAAGCTACTGATCCACTGTACATACTTTATACATCAGGAACAACAGGAATGCCGAAAGGAGTTGTGCGCGATAACGGCGGCCATGCTGTTGCATTGAAGTGGAGCATGAAAAATATTTACAACATGAATGCAGGTGATGTATTCTGGGCTGCGTCAGATGTAGGCTGGGTTGTAGGTCATTCTTATATTGTATATGCCCCTTTATTAAGCGGATGCACAACTGTTTTCTATGAAGGCAAGCCGGTAGGCACACCGGATCCAGGCGCATTCTGGAGAATAATTTCAGAATATAATGTAAAAGCTCTCTTTACAGCTCCAACAGCATTCCGTGCGATAAAGAAGGAAGATCCAAACGGAGACTTTTACAAAAAATATAAAATTCCGGGATTCAAAACTCTTTTTCTCGCAGGCGAACGTCTTGACCCTGATACATACCACTGGGCGAGCAACCTCCTTGGAGTTCCTGTAGTTGACCACTGGTGGCAGACAGAAACAGGCTGGTCAATTGCAGCAAACTGCATGGGTCTCGAAGAATTTCCGATTAAGCCGGGTTCACCGACTAAATGCGTTCCAGGATACAAAGTTGAGATAATAGATGCAGACGGTAAAATACTTCCTGCAGGAACAGAAGGGCTTGTTGCTATTAAACTGCCTCTTCCTCCGGGAACACTGCCAACTCTCTGGCAGAATGATGCCAAATACAAGGAGTCATATCTCGATATGTATCCTGGATATTATTTCACAGGCGACGGCGGATATATTGATTCCGATGGCTACGTATACATCATGGGAAGGATTGATGATGTAATAAATGTCGCAGGACACAGGCTCTCAACCGGCGCGATGGAAGAAATCATATCAACACACCCGGATGTGGCTGAATGCGCTGTAATAGGCGCAGCAGATGATTTCAAGGGGCAGCTTCCACTCGGATTTGTTGTTCTTAAACAGGGAGTGAATAAAAGCGAGAAAGAAATAGTAGATGATCTTGTCAGAATGGTCCGCGAAAATATCGGAGCTGTGGCAGTATTCAAGCAGGCAATTGTTGTCAAGCGTCTGCCGAAAACCCGCTCAGGAAAAATATTAAGAGGAACAATGAGAAAAATTGCAGACGGAGCTGAATATACTGCTCCATCAACAATTGATGATCCTGCGATCCTTACTGAAATAGCAGTAGAACTCAAAAGGATCGGTTATCCGAAAGTTTAGCATTTGAAATAAATTCATCCCGATACAGTAACCCTGCTCAATGAGCGATTTGCTTTCGCTGCTTATTGAGCAGGGCGCAGTATCGAAACAAAATTTACTTTATTATTATCTGCAAAAATTATTTTATCTCCATTCCCATTTCAAGAAGCCGCTTCTTAAATTACTTGACAATTACTATAAGTCTTTTTGTATTTCAAAAGATCTGATAATTACCAATCAGACCAAGTCAATAAAAATTATCGAGGACACCTATGAAAACAAAAATCACTGAAACTTTAAAAATTAAATATCCGATTATTCTTTCAGGCATGAGCTGGATAAGCATGCCCGAACTTGTTGCAGCTGTATCGAATGCGGGCGGCCTCGGAATTCTGGCAACAGGAGTTATGAATGCAGATGAAACTCTTGAAGCCATTAAAAAGACACGCAAGCTGACGAAAAATCCTTTTGCTGCGAATATTACTCTGTACTTCCCGGGCGCAAAACAAAATGCAAAAGTTATTATCGAACAGAAAGTGCCTGTAGTCAACTATGCGCTCGGAAAAGGCGACTGGATCTGCAAGGAAGTTCATGCGTACGGCGGGAAGGTAATTGCAACAGTTACAACACTCAAACATGCTCTTGCAGCCCAGAAAGACGGAGCTGATGCAATCATAGTAACCGGCCACGAAGCAGCAGGCCATGGCGGCGATGTAACTTCGCTTGCACTCATACCGAGTATCGCTGACAATATCAGCATCCCGATAATTGCTGCTGGAGGATTTGCAGACGGAAGAGGTCTTGCCACTGCATTGATACTCGGCGCAGACGGGATTTCAATGGGTACAAGATTTATGAATTCAGTTGAAAGTCCTGTACATGAAAATCAGAAAAAAGTTACAAATGAAACTGATGTCTACAATACTCTTTACACAGATAAAGTTGACGGAATGAAAGCGCGCGTAATGAAATCACCTGGCGCGAGAAGACTCATTAACAAGCGTCTGAATCCTTTGAGCGCATTGATACGCTCCAGAAAAATTGCAAAAATGCTGGGACTTCCATGGATGAAGCTTGCTGTAGGCATAATGTTTATGGGTTACAAAAAATCAATGCAGATGGTAAGAATGGCAATCGGCTTTGACGCTTTTCAGGCAGGCACGATGGATGGAGATAATAAGAAAGGCGTACTCCCCATTGGCCAGATTGCAGGAATTATCACTGAAACTCTTACAGTAAAACAGATAATTGACAGAACAATGAAAGAAGCTAAAAAATCGCAGGAACTATTAGCAGCCAAGTTAAAATAAAAAACAAAAAACCCCGGAATAGTTAAAATGCCGGGGTTTTCTTATTCTCAAATTTTCTATATATTATTTTTTCAACAAATCGTCGATCATTTTAATGATAGAATTCATCTCTGCAGCGCCCCATCTGTTGTTTTTATCTTTATATCCAATATATTTTACTTTTTTATCTCTTCCAATCAAGACAAACACTGACTTATCATTGCAATTTCCCAATCCCCAGGAATTAGGAACAGTAAGGTCAATATCTGTAAGGATTACGGATTTATATTTCTCGATCTTTCCCTGTATAACGCTTCTTATTATAAAATTCGGCGCAGGTGAATCCTTCAAATTTGCGATTCCAACTCCGCTGTATACATCTTTTCCATAATTTTTTGCTTTTAGAAGATCTGCAAGCGGATCGCCTATATCAGCAGCTTCTGTATCACTATAAAAAATCCCTACCACATGCGTGCCGATACCAGGAATGTAAGAAGGCTTATCCTTTGCATCTCTGATTAAAGGATTTGACACTGTTGCTCCAATAGCAGGTGCAGCTTTTACAGTCCCGACACCTGAAGTAAAAACAATAATTGCACATCCAAAAACAACAACCAGACTTTTCAATAAGAATGATCGACTCATATTTGAATCCCCCTTTTTTAGTTAAAAAATTTTTTATTTGATATGTCTATTTATAAAGTTCCATTTTTGCCTGTCAAGGTATAGTTTTTAAAATACATAAAAAAGCTATAGCGGACAATTTATTTTTAAATCGGCTTAACTATGACAATTTAAAATATCACTGGATTAATTTTTATCTTTATTGTTTTCTTCAGACTTTAAATATTTCTATATTTTTCATCAGATCATTAACATTGCCGTTAACTTTTTCAGAATTATCCTGAACCTTCTCAGCACTCATTGATGTTTCCTGCGCAATTTTACTGATATCATTAATAGCTTTTGTAAGTTCATCTATAGTCATGCGCTGTTCCTGCGATGCAGTATGAATATCATCGGTTGCCCTTCCGAAATTTTCTATCTTTGCTTCCATCTGCCTGTTCTTGGTTGCGAGATTGCTTGTAAAATCATGTATCTCCGAGAGGATTCCGCTTGAATCCACAATCTGATTTTTAATATCATTGAAAATAGCTGCTGTATTATTAACAAACACAAGCTCATTATTGATTTTCTGCGAATGTTCTGTAATGTTTTCCTTTATGCTTTTTCCAAGACTTGTTGTCTGATCAGCGAGTTTATTGACTTCATCAGCAACAACTGCAAAGCCCTTGCCGTGCTCACCCGCCCTGGCTGCCTCAATTGAAGCATTGAGAGCGAGAAGATTTATCTGATCTGCAATTTCATTGATCCTGTTGACCATCTCGTCAATATTTTTTACATACCCTGAAAGTTCCTGGATTGCAGCAACAGTTTTCTTCATGGTTTTTTCGCCCTCTTCAACATTACCCACTGTTTTTGTCATGCTGCCGCTCAAACCGGCAAGCTTGCCCTCAAGCTTCTGGCTTCCGTCGCTTATTGAAAGGATGTCGCCCTTCAGAGACTGGTAGCTGTCCTGCTGCGCTTTTATCATATCAAGATTCCCCTCAAAAGAAGATGACATTTCATCGTAAGCGCTGCTTGTCTGCTCCACTATGGCTGAAAGATTCCGGGCATTATCTGATAAATGCATAGATGATGAATTCAGCTCGGAACTTGAATCTATAAAATGCTGGGAATTTTCGCTAATTGAAAAAACCATGCCCCGAAGATTCTCTTTCATTTTATAAACAGATTTATTAATAAGAGACAGTTCATCCATTACAATAATTTTAGTTGCCAGGGCTGAAAGATCCCCCTGCGAAACCTTCTCGAGAAAATTCAATATGAGTTTAACCTTGAGAGTGATCGTGCGTGCAAGCACCCTTGCAACCATAAGAGCTGCGAATATACCGATAATTCCGATCACTGCAACCTTAATATATATCATATCTTTTTCAACAGAAAGGTTTGATATAAAAATCTGAAAAAAAGTAAGGAGCGTTAAAAACGGCACAAGAACAATAATTACAAGCGATGCTGTAAGGCGTGTATAAATATTCATTTTAAGCGTGAGTTTTGTATTACCCGGCCACTTCGGAAACACACCCTGTTCATAAACTTTCTGGATATAAATTTCAGTAAGTAAAAAATAAAGTACAGCTCCAAGTGGTGCATTGATAACAACAAGTATCCACACGTTTATCGTCTGTGCCGGGCTCAAGTCACCCAATGTCATCATAATAACAATGGCAATTCCAAGGCCTACAATCCATCTGAAAAAAGCACCGAAACTATGTATATACGGCAAAGAAAAAAAACGTTTGAATGCAGCATTGTATGCATCATCATCAATAACTTCTTCAAGTTCAAATTTTTTAAAATATTTAACAACCGGAGACACAACGATAAAATTATTTATGGTAGTAGTAGTCAGTGAGAAAGCAAATGATGCAATTACAGATATTATAAAAAGGTCCCACTGCTGAGATGAAAAATTAAGATTTGACCATACATAAAAAAGAATAAAAGGAACAATCACGAAATAGCTTATGCCTTCTGTCTTTAATATAAAATTTAAAGTAAAAAATCTGACATCCCCGCTTACCTTCTTCATTGTTTTCCCCTGATTTGAAGAACATTGACAATAATTCTTATTTCTGTCTTGAACGAGTATATAATAATATTTTTAAATAGCAAGATTTTTACTATGAAACAGGAAGTTTTTTCAGCAAAAAATTCATTAATATTTCTACTCGGACAAATGATCTATGAATATTTCATTTTCAGCAGCAACATTTGCAATTCTAAAATGTATTGACTTAAAGCGCTGTATTTCATAAATACGAATTGCAGCAACAGCCTATAAATTAAAAAAACGCCATTCATCAATGACTGGCATAAAAAATTTTCAAGGAGTTTAACCATGAATGTTAACGAGATGTTCAGCCTTAAAGGAAAAGTAGCTATTGTTACAGGCGGCGGCCGCGGGATCGGCGAGTTTATATCAGCAGGACTTGCTGAAGCTGGAGCTGATATTGTAATTGCTTCCAGAAAAGTTGAAAAATGCGAAGAGGTCGGAAAAAAACTTGCAGTTGAAAACGGAATAAAACACCTGGCAGTAAAATGCGATCTTGGCAAAAAAGAGGAAATTGAAAACCTTGTTGATGCTGCCATGAAAGAATTCGGAAGAATTGATATTCTGGTTAACAATGCAGGAGTTACATGGGGCGCACCGACACTTGAGTTTCCCCTTGACGGATGGGATAAAATATTCAATGTAAATGTACGCGGCGTTTGGATTCTTACCCAGAAAGTTGCCAACATAATGAAAGCACAGGGCGGCGGAAAAATAATAAATATATCTTCGATATTCGCTTCAAGAGGCTCTCTTGAAATAGCCCATCCTGCGGTTGCGTACAATTCCTCTAAAGCAGCGATTGAAATACTGACAAAGAATCTTGCGATCAAACTTGCAGATCACAAAATATACGTTAACTGCATAGCCCCTGGTTTTTTCCATACAGACATGATGGGGTATGTTTTCAAACCAGGCATGGAGAATATGCTCAATGCCATGCTTTCTGTCATTCCGCTGCACGCAGCAGGCGAGATTGACGACATTAAGGGCCTTGCAGTATTTCTTGCTTCCAATGCATCTAATTATATGACAGGAGCAATTCTTCCTCTTGACGGGGGCATGGCAGCTAAATAAAATTAAATTTTAACAAATATTTCAAATAAAAAGGCTGCCAGTCCGGCAGCCTTTTTATTTGAATGTAATTTAACTGGTTATAATTTATATCCCATTTCTTCAGTAAGTTTCATGTTACTTCTTATAAAAATTCCGCTGCCGCGGGCAATTTCATTATTATCTGAATCATAAGCAATTGACTCTGCAATAAATTGCGACCTGGTTATATTAACCACTTTGCCTGTTGCAGTTACAATACCTTTTGATACGGGCCTGATTAAATAAACATTGAAAGTTACAGTTAAAACAAAAACATCATTCACTAAAGAATTTGCAGCAAAGAAAGCAGCGTTATCAAGAGCAAGAAAATACAGCGCTCCGTGCATTGCGCCTGCAGCATGAAAAAACTTTTTTTCCACAGGCATGGTAATAACAGATTCGCCTTCACTGATCTTAACCCTGGCTCCGGCAAACTCAAGAAAAGGAGCAGAGTGCATCATGTTTTCAAGTTTTGTAAAATGATCATTCATCGTTAAATCCCTTCCTATTTAGTTCTTTTCACAACCACAAGCGTCACATCATCTGCAAGACGGTAACCGGAAAGAGCTGCAAGAATCGCTTCTTTTATTTCCTTTGGTGAACGCGCTGCGTTAGCCCTGAAAATCTCAATCATCTTATCAGATCCGAACATTTCAGTTTCAGGATCCCGCTTATTTCTGACAGTCCCGTCAAGCCATGCTTCAGTGAGGCCGTCAGTGTAAAGAAGCATAACATCGCCCTTTTCAAGTCTGAAAGCATTATCATCCATCATTGGCTTGATATCAGGCATAATGCCCAGCCACATGCCTGTTGTTTCCTGTATTTCAATTTTTTTATCTGCATGCCGGTAAATGATTATATCCTGATGAAGTCCTGCATGATGGAATACGCCGTCTTTAATGCATGTCATTACAGTAATTGTCATATATTTGTCATCACTGAGCCTGCGTATGTTTTCTGTCAGTACCTGATTAATATGGCTGAGAAGTTCACCGGGGCTTGTTTCATAATTTCCCGCAAGAACAGTATGTATAGATGTTTGCGCCATCATCATGATAAGACCGGCAGAAACGCCATGCCCTGAAACATCGCCGATTATAATCCAGTCCATTCCGGCAGTATTGATAATATCGTAATAGTCGCCGCCTACTTCATCAGCAGGAGCCATATGAGTAGCTAATTCATAACCGTCTATAGCTGGTTTATGCGGAAGCAGAACTGTCTGTATTTTTTTCGCAAGTTCCATTTCGCCCCACAGGGCATCACGCGCAGCTTCAAGTTCTGCAGTGCGTTCCTCTACCTTTTTTTCAAGATTTTCTGCATAGTCTTCGATCTGACGTTTTGACTCCTTGATATCCTTCGCCATCATGTTGAAGTTGTGAGTCAGAAATCCTATCTCGTCTTTGACTGTAACCGGAATCTGTATATCAAGATTTCCGCTCCTGATTTCCCGAACCCCATCCTGGAGTCTGTTCAAAGCTTTTACAATTGCGCCATAAAAGAAAAACGGAAAGCCTATTATGATAACAAGGATCGTGATGCCCAGCATAATAGACAGCTTTAAAGAATCAGGATGTATGAATTCACGATATTTAAGATAAGAAAATCCCACCTCATACACCCTGCCTTCACCAGGATTGTATTTCATATATCCAAGATGATGCTCCATCCCGTCAGCAGATTTGCGGTAAAATCTGTACCCTGGCTCACGCAGCGGTGAATAATAATTCAGGACTTCAGCTTTAAGAGCATCGCCCTCAAGTTTACTTTTTGATATTTCATCAAGTATTACTTTATTGAAAGGAACAATTACAGATGAATCCTTACGAACAAAATTTTCTACAGCTTTTCTGAATCCGGCAGAAGGCAATTCACGGATTTTGTTGGATCTGTAGAATATTGTGGAATATAAATCTTCAAGCTGTTTTAAAAGCCTGACAGATTTTCTTTCAGTGCCGGCATATTTTTGTGATCTCAGATCATTGCTCATTTTCATGATAAGATTTTTATAACCTGCAAAATGAGGGTGTGCGCTTTTTAAAACTTCTTCAAGCTCTGTTTCAAAATTATCGCCGGTTATGTTTCCTATCTTTGTCCATATGGCGGTATTCATAAATTCATTTCTCAGATCAGAAAAATTTATTGATACTTTCCCGTTGCTGTAATCCAGAGAAAATGAATCCTTCCCCTGCTCGTAGGATACAATATAATCAAGATCTGGAGGCCTGAATGATTTTTCATACAGAACCTGGTTTGCAGTCTGATTGTGAATTACATTATAAAATCTTTCATTAACCTGGTAACTATAGTAACTCAAGCCCAGCATGATTACAAGAATGGAAACAAGGCTTATACCTACAAGTTTTGCCATAAAAGTTGAACGGTCAATACTGTTATTGATAAAAATAATAACTATAAAAAAATACCCTATAACACTGAAAAAATCTATAGTAAGTATATAAATTTCCCTGCCAAAAGCTCCGTCTCTTGAGAGCACATTCACAACTGAAGGAATGATAGTAACCATACTGATAAAAAAAGTTATCGCAAATATCGCCCATTTCTTTTTATCTCTTGTGATTATTCCACGCCAAATTCCGCTTGCAATTGTAATGATTGCAAAAAGAAGGATCACGAATCCCACGTATTTGCTTATAATGTCGAGATCAAAATCCCAGTAATGCCCTGAAAACTGATAAACATATTTTGCTGTGAGCGATTTATAAATAAAAATGCCGTCAGCTATGCCCAGGAGTATCCACATTGAAGCGTGTAGGATCTTTCGGAAACGCGGGGCTAACGGTTCAGGAAAAGTGAAAAAAAACTGAGTTGAATAAATCATCAGAGCAGATGCGCCCAGTATGGAGAAATACCTGTGATATGCCAATGGCGGATAATAAAATGAAGCTGACAGGAAATAATCAATTGCCGTAATTCCGCCGAATGTAAGAGCCAGTCCAATATTAACTGCAGCCTTGGATCTTTTTGTTATAGTAAAACAAAAAATAGCAGCAATTGTATAAAAAACCGTGGTAATAAGCATACCAATTGAAAAGAAGTTTAAAAACAGATAGTTTGCCACAGAGAACCGCCTTTATATCATTCGATTTTTAAAACAGCATCCCCACTAATCAATTCTGCAAAAAAAATTCTTATTCAATTTTACCATTAGGAGTCAGTTTATCGATAAGACCGGGAAGTACATCTTTCAGAACATTTGGCATATCCTCAGCGGAAACTCCCGCTTTTTCAGCAAGTTCATTAATTTTATCCGCACCAAGAGCATTTTTAATCTGGTCTGCAGAAACCGGGATATTGTCACCTTTGCTGATCCATGAGGAAACAACATCCTCAAGTCCGCTGTTTTTGAAATTACTCAGCAGCCCGTCAAGGCCTTCATTTTTTAACAGCCCGCCAACTGCATCAAGTAGACCGGCGCTTGCTTTGCCTCCGGATATTGTTCCTAAAACATTCATTACATTATCCATAAATCCCATAGCATTTCTCCTACTTTGTTATTTGAATTCTTTATAAAATCAAAAACTATAACTTATTTAAATACAGCACTGTTATTTTTCATAGCACTAATTTTTATTCTGATACAAATAATTCTTAACCCTGTTTCAAAATACTGATTATTTTCTGAAAATCATCATCGCTGATATTCAGCTCATTTTTAATTTTTTCAAGGGCTGTCTGATAATCATTTTCATTTTTTGTTTCTGAATGCAGCAGCAGTTTTTTTATAACTGTTGCAAGCATCAGCTCCCTGCTTTTCACAGATTCATTAATGCTTGATATTTTTTCAGACATCATTTTTTCAGAGGAATGCAGCCTGTTTGCAAAATTTTTTATAAGTTTCTGTGTAAAAATCGGATTGCTTTCAATCAGCGCTTCAAGATTATATGCCTCGGAAATTGCTACAAGACAGTCTGTTCTGCAGACTGCATCTGCAAGACGCTCCTGATTTCCCGTAATTGCCATTTCCCCGAGAATATCACCTTCATACAAGGATGTCAGCAGAAGCTTTTCTCCATTATCAAAAGTTTTTATTATATCAACTATGCCTTTTCTAATTAAATAAAAATCAGTTCCGGTATCTCCCTGCTTGAAAATAATATGGCCCGCATCAAATTTATATTTCTTCTGCATAACCGAAGCAGGATGAACAAAGAGCTGCCTTATTTCCTTAAAACCCGGAAGTTTAAGATTATAGGAAAGCCCTCTCAATATTCTGTAGATATAATATTTAATAAGAAAAAAATAAAATCCAACAGGTTTTCGCGTGAATCGGATAAGTGTACCGCCGAACTGTTCATTTCTCAACAAGCTGTCCCAGGCAGCTACACCGGTAATTTCAGGTGAAGAAAAATTTCCGCAATGAAATGTGACAAAAACTTTTTTTCCCTGATCAACCGGTTCCACAGTTTTCAAATAACAGTTTCTTGTAGTAATATGATAAGTAAAAGTTTTGGTTTTTATATCAGAAATAGATAACTTTACTTCTATAATAATTGGAATTTTAATGATGCTGTTTTGAAAAAATCTCGGATTAATTATTCCGATAATCAGCAGATCAAGCGAATACAGAACAGGGAGATATATGAAAAGCATTGTTACATAAATACTGCTCATCTGAACATCAATAATTTTTAAAATAAAATCAGAATTAAAATATGCAGTAAAAGCTGTTGTAAGCATAAATACAATTACAAGAATTTTATATAATCCCAGATTAAAAATAAATAACGGCGCTATCTCTTTATTTGCAGAGCCCATTGATTTAAGTATCCATCTTTCAAATTGAGGCTCCCGCTGAATAGTTATCCAGTCTTCAAGAGAAACATCGTGATCTTTCAGGCCATCCGGCAGCGGCAGGTTAAGTGATTTCGCTATTGTATATTCCATTACAATAATCAGCAATACAAGAAGCGGTGCAATTAAATATATTCCCTTGCCTCCAGACATCATGAAAGCATCAAAAAAAGCGTGGAATAAAAATGGAATTATAAATGCCTTAAGAATCTGAATAATTTTTTTATAAATAGATCCATACAACCTGGCTGTGCCTAAATAATAACCGATCAGTCCTGTGGATAATACATGCAGAGGCACTGAGCTTATAAGCCTTACAACAACAATTGACTCATTATAGGTTAAAGCATACATGATATTTTCAAAAAATGAAAATCCAATACCAAGCAGCATCGACATGATTATTCCGCTGGGTATCATTACGCCTTTCATGAATTTCCATAAAATTATAAAAACCAGAATGAACATTGAAAATTTTTCAATAAACGCAGCTTTAAAAAATGCAGTAGCAGTCGGATTATCAAACTTGATAAAGCCGGGTAAAACTGAATCTACTAAAAGTATCAGCGATGCAAGAGCGGCTCCGATTAAAAAATACTGCAGATGACTTAAATAACTCGGCCTAATGCTGAAATATCTGCTATAGAAGATATACATTACTATTACAGGCAATAATGCCGGTAATAATATTTTAATTATTGGAATCAATTATTAACCTCATATAAATAATGCTTATTTAAAAATAATATTATTATTAAATCAAGATAAATTCTTTTTTGATTTATATACAATAGCTATTAAGAAACCGGCTAATAAAATATAAAAACAACATGCTTAAATAAAGAAAATTAATTTATTGTAAATAGAAGGCTGTATATTTCAATGGCTATATGGAAAAGAAAGCTGTTTTATTTGATATTGACGGTACTATTCTAAACTGCAACAAGGCTGGTAAACATTCGCTCATTCAGTCCTGCCTAGATGTTTTCGGCACTATTGGAAAAATGGAAATGGTGGATTTCCAGGGAAAAACCGACCCTCTTATTTTAACAGAATCTCTTTCGGCAATGGGATTCAGCGATGAAATTATTAAAAACGGCACAGAAAAACTTAAAGAAAAATATTTCTCGCATCTTGAGGAAAAAATCGGTAAATATGATACAGTAGTGCTTCCCGGAATACCTGAACTGCTCAAGGCAATATCATTAAACGAAAATATAATTCTTGGAGTTCTTACAGGCAATTTCAGGAGAAGTGCTGAAATAAAGCTCAAAGCAGCGGGTGTAAAAGAATATTTCGCATTTGGCGCCTTTGGAGATGATGCGCCTAGCAGGAACGATCTCCCTCCTATTGCAAAAAAAAGAATTTCTGAATTATACGGAATTGAAATAAATTTTGAAGATATTTTCATAATCGGCGATACAGTTTACGACATCGAGTGCGCAAAAAAATCCGGGGCAGTTTCCATTTCTGTAGGTACAGGATGGGCAGACAAAGAAAAACTATTCTCTTATCAGCCTGATTATTTTTTTGAAGATCTTTCAGATACAGAGAAGGTTTTAAGCATTTTTCTTAATCCCTGAATTCCACTTTTTTTTTATTCTGTCAGTTAAATATTTAACCTCTTCGACTTTTAATAAATATGCCATGATAAAAAACACCATGCAGCCTCCAATTACATTAACTGCAAGAAAAGTAACTTTAAGAATTATTGATGATACTTTCCAGTCTATCATTCCGGACACAAAATAAAGGAATATACCCATTACAGCGCTCGATAAAACAGTTTTAAGAATTGACGGCATTATTTTCCTGAAATGAAGCCCGTTGATTTTACGGTTTAAAATTATTATCAATAACAGCATCTGAACTGTTACTGAAATTGAATTAGCCAGCTGAAGACCGGCATGTTTCAATTCCGTATTCATTAAAATATAACCAAGAGAAATATTCAGTATAAATGCAACCAATGCGGTTTTAACAGGATTTCCTGTATCTTTCAGAGAATAAAAAGTAGGAGTGGTAATTCTTAAAACAGACAATGAAATCAAACCGAGAATTGAGCAGATTAAAGCCCTGTATGTCATCATGCTGTCATAAGAAGTAAATTTTCCTCTTTCAAAAAAAACTGTAACAATAGGCAGGCCGATAACGAAAAGTGCGCACGCTGCAGGAATTGCAAGAAACAATGCAGCCTTGACTGCTTTTAAATATAATTCTTTCAGCTTGTCAAAATTATCGCTGGCCGATAGCTTTGACATCTCCGGAAGTATTACACTGCCAATTGATACAATAAAAATTCCAAGAGTCAGTTCAGTCAGCCTGTCGGAATAATATATATACGAAATACTTCCTGCAGGCAGAAATGATGCAAGCAATGTGCTCATTTGAATATTGATATAATACACAGCTATGCCGAAAAGCGCAGGCGTAAGCATTCCGAATATTTTTTTTATTCCAGGGTGATTTACATCAAAAGAAAATTTCAGTTTAAAACCGGTTCTGATCATATAAGGAATCTGAAAAACGAGCTGCAGTATTCCTCCGAATAAAACTCCGACAGCCGGACCATACAGACCATTTTTAAAAATATAATAACCGCTTAAAATTCCGGATATAATACCGACATTCAGCAGAACAGGGGAAAATGCAGAAGAAAAAAAGAATCCCCTGGAATTTAGAACACCCATTGCAAAAGCTGTAAGCCCTACCAGAATCAAATACGGGAACATGAGTCTTGTTAAATTTTCAGCAGTAACAATTGTACCTTCTCCTGTTAAACCGAAAGCGAAAGCCTTTACAATTTCAGGGGAGAAAATCATGCCAAGACCTGTAAAAATCAAAAGAGCAACCAGCAGGATTGATAATGTTTTCTGGGCGAGAACAAGCGCTTCAGATTCACCTTTATTTACAATATATTCAGTATATACCGGAATAAAAGAAATGGTAAGCGCACCTTCGGCAACAAGTCTTCGTAAAAGATTTGGAATTCTGAATGCAACGAAAAAAGCATCAGTTGCTCCTGTTACTCCGAAAAAAGCAGCGAACAGCATCTCGCGGATAAAGCCGAGAATCCTGCTTGCCAGTGTCGACACAGCGACGATTGATGTAGATTTTAGTATCGAGCTCATAAAAAAACAGCGGATTAATATCTTGACAAAAGTTTATTTAGAAAAACAGGATAAAAATATCAACAAGCGGATAAATTACAAGTATATTCGCTATAAATATAAAAAATTATTAAAAATCTTTATAAGGATTAAGAAAACAAAATTCAATTATGAATAAATCAAAATTTACAATAATACTTTTTTTAATACTGATTGCAACTTCAGCATTTGCCGGATACCATGAACAGGGACGTGCATTCTACTCATACAAAAAGTACGACAAAGCAAAAGAAGCCTTTTTAAAAGATGTTGAAATAAAAAAACATGGGGATTCATATTATTTTCTCGGCGAAATAGAAAAGATGCGCGGGAATTTCAAGGAAGCGGAAGAATATTTTACTGAAGCTACCCAGATATATACAACAAGAAAATATCTACGCAATGCCCACTGGAACCTGATTGTTCTTGCAGAACAAAAAGGCGATTACAACGAAGTTGTAAAAAGATGCAAGGCAATGTGGAATGCTCTTCGGGATGAGGGGGCTAAATCAAAAATTGAAAATACCATAAACAAACTTATCTGGACTGACAGTGCTGAAGCTATTGAAAAATACAAAACAGGCGACAGCCTGAAACAGGAAGGAAAGACAACCGAAGCTATCGCAGCTTTTAAAAGTGCATTGAGTATTGAATCCGGTTTTCTGGCTGCTAAATTTGAAATAGGCATGATCAATTATAAAAACAACAAATTCAGCGAAGCTGCTTCTTATATCAGAGATGTAGCCGAAAAAATACCTTTTTATGCGGAAGCTCACATGGTTCTTGCAGATATTGAATTCAGGGAAAAAAATTATTCCAGAGCAGTCAATCATTACAACAATGCGATAGAATTCGGTTTTGTTGATAAAGAAACTGAATCAAATCTTATATTAAACCGCGGTACCTGCTATTATAATCTGAAAAATTATGAAAAAGCAAGGGATGATATTAAAAAAGCAATCAAACTAAAAGGCGGATCAGTCGGGTCACTTTCTCTGCTTGCTGCAATTCAGATAATGCTGCATGAATACGAGGATGCGCTTGAAGCTCTGCAGAGCGTCAACAAATCGAATCCGGACAATCCAGTAATAGTATTTCAGATAGGCAGTCTGTATTATAAATTAAAAAATGATAAATACATAACATATTTTGAAAAATTATATGATCTTTCAAGCGGCAACAACAAGCTGTATGACAGATATTCCAAAGCATTCGCAATTCTTGCAGAAGGATATTATGATCAGAAAAAATACGACAAGGTCATGAAAATCTACAACACCCTTCCTGCAAAAGAACAAAGCAGCGAGATAAAAATAATTGCAGCCAGGTCATTTTACAGGAAAGGAAATTACGGGGAAACAATAAATATTTTTGAATCAGTATCAATCTCGTCAGATGATGACAGATTAATTTTATGCAAGGCATACGTGCGTAACGGTACAGAGGATAAGGCAAAAAATATATTAACGCGGCAAATAAAAAATGATGATTTTATTAAAAAAGCCAAATCAGACAAACAGCTCTCAAGATTAATTAATGAAATTGAAGAGGCGAGCAAACCGGCTCCTAAACCTGAACCGGAACCGGATAAAGATACTACTCCAAAACAATAGCTGGGCAATAATTGTATTTTTCAAATAAAAATAATCCTGCGCTAATTGCTTCTATAGGAGTTGCTGTTGTCTGCAGTTTGAATTTTTATTTAAGCATAAGTCCGGCAGCAATTATTTTATCTGTCATTGCTGCTGGTTTATTTTTTCTGTATACTTTATTCTCATCTGTTGACAACAGCAGTAATACAGATTATATACTCTCAGGCGAAGGGTCTTCAACCCTGCTGTTTTTTATAATAGGCTTCAGATTTATAACAGATAATATAAATTTAATTTTCCCCCTGACAGTATTTCTGCTCATTATAATTACAGTCTTTTTACAGAAAGTCTATTCCCAAAATGCATCATTATATATATTAAATCCGCTTGCGATACTGATTGTCGGGTACCTGTTTTTTTTTGACAGGCAATTCAATATTAATTTTTTACAAAAAACAATAACAGGTTTGGCTGAAAAAAATTATGAAACTGTAATTCTTTTTTTTATATTTATAATAATAAGCTTTATTTTTTCATATAAATCCGGATCCACTGCAATAATTATTTCACATGGGAAAGAATACTCAGAAAATTTAACAGGGTCTGCTGCAATATTGAAATATTTTTTTATGCTATTCAAATCTTTACTGATTGTATCTGCTGTATTTATATCCGGAATTTCAGGATTTGCTGCATATTATATATACAGATTTTCATATAGAGGAAAAATAAATATCATTATGATATTTTATTTTATTTTAATACAGCTTTCAGTACTGCTTGCCTTAAAATTTGCAGCTCCAGCTGCAGTACTATCAGCAGTTATTGCATTATCCATAATCTCACATTTTATATATAAACTGAATAAGGTTAATATTTATGATAGAAGCATCCGGTATAAATTATAAAATTGGATCAAAAATAATTTTAAAAAACATTGATTTAAAAATCAATGACGGAGAAGCTGCAGGCCTGATCGGTGCTCCCGGATGCGGAAAAACCATTCTTATGAAAATTCTTTCCGGCCGGATAAAAAATTCTGATGCCTATATTTCAATTGAAGAAACTGATTCTAAATCATTAAAGAAAAACCAGTTTATAAAAATGATATCATATTTCAGCAGAACCATTCCCGAAAATCAGGATGACTCAGTATTTAATTTTATTCTTTCCGCAAGGCATCCCTGGAGAAAACCGCTAAGTCCATATTCCGAAACTGACAGAAATATTGCTGAAGAAACCATTGCAAATTTAAATCTGAAATATTTTAAAGATTCAAAATTATCGGAAATATCTGATTCGATTCTTTTAAAAACAATGATTGCCCGTGCATTCTCAAAATTATCCGGTTTAATGATTCTGGATGAGCCCATAGCTGGTTTAGACATTGCATCACAGATGGATCTCGCAAAGTCAATTTCGAAATATCTGATAAACGGGAAAAGATGTATTTTAATATCTTCTCATGATATTAATTTCATCTGCCGTACTGCTGACAGGATTTATATTATGGAGAATGGAGAAATTGCTCTTGAAATTTCTCCCTACGATCTAACTGCAAAAATCATAAAAAGATATTTTAATACGGAAGCTATAATATCAAAAAATATTTATAATGGCAAACCAGAGGTGCATTTATTCCCTGAATCTTAATTATAGAAAATATTCTATTTTATGTATTCCTTCCTCGATAGAGCCTGCAGAAATAAACTGGCTGTAATTGTCTAGGATTTCGGATAAAAAATCCACATCATTCCCGGGTTTCATTATAATAACGCGCTTGTTCTTTTCCTTTGCATTCATTGAAACATCAATCAGTGAATAAAGTCCAGATGCAGTGACCATCCTCACTTTTTCAAGATTAACAATAAGATTTTCCTTGTCAGTAATTTTATTGACTATCCTTTCAAAATCCATTACTGATCCGGCGCATAGAATGCCTGCAAGTTCAAGCACCCTTGTTCCGTCAAAGCTGTCAACGCTGTAATTAAGAATCTTCTGTGTACGTGGCGGCATTTATATTACCATTTTAATCGCATTTAGAAGGATCATATCATCAACCCTGTGATTAATCACAGCATTTCCTATACCATTTAGCAAGACAAAATTTATATTGCCAGAATAATTTTTTTTATCATATTTCATGTGAGATATAATTTTCCCCGGATCAGCATTAATTTTTTTATCCTTGAAGCCGATTTTTTTCAGAATTCCGACAATAAGATTTTTTTCATCTTTTGAAATCATCCCGAGATTTTCTGAAATAAATGCAGCAACCTTTATGCCTATAGCTACCGCTTCGCCGTGTGAAATTCCCCTGTAATTGGAAAACGATTCTATTGCATGGCCTGTTGTATGACCGAAATTAAGTATAGCTCTCCTGCCGCCTTCCTTTTCATCTTCTGCAACAATTGAAGTCTTGTATAATGCGGATAAATACACAAGCTCTTCAAGACATTCCGTTGAGAAAATTTTCTCTGCAGAACTCTCTTTAAGTATATCTAAAGTTTTATTTTCTCCAATAAGCCCGTGTTTCAAAATTTCCGCCAGCCCGTTTTTAAATTCTGGTGCAGGAAGAGTCTTAAGAAAATTCATGTCAGCAAGTACAAACGACGGCTGATGAAATGTGCCGGTTATATTCTTGCCGGATTTTAAATTTACAGCAGTTTTTCCGCCAATACTGGAATCAACCATTGCAAGAAGCGTGGTGGGCACATTTATGAAATTGATTCCCCTCATATAAATTGATGAAATATAACCAGCAAAATCCCCGACAACTCCGCCGCCGATTCCGATAATTATAGATTTCCTGCTGAGCCCCATTTCAAGAATTTTATCTAAAAAATTTTCTGCATAAGAATAATTCTTATTTTTTTCAGAATCTTTCATTATTAAAAGTTCTGCATTCGGGTAACATTTAAGAATATTATTTATAAATTCAGGATGGAGTTTTTTAATGCATGCAGCCGCAATAATGCAGATTTTATCAGCTGATTTCAGCAAAGAATCAGCAAGTAATATATCAGATAAATTATTACCAATATTTATTTCATAAGTTTTATCGCCAGCAGATGCATTTACAATTTTCATTGCCATATCCTGCCTGCATAGAGTTTTGTTGAAGTGCCTTCCATCAACTTAAATATTTCATCTCCAAGCGGCGGATACAATCTGGCTTTTTTTATTTCATCAATAGTTAAATAATTAAAATCAAAAAGTCTTTTATCTTTACCAAGTTTTAAATCGCCTGGCAGTTTTTTGCATCTGAAGCATATATTTAAAATATGCCTTCTGCCTGAAGGATCAATTGAATCGCAAATAATAACCGGTTCAAATACTTCAATTGAAATATTGAGCTCTTCCATTAATTCTCTTTTCAATGCACTTTCAAGAGATTCGCCATATTCAACTCCGCCGCCAGGAAGCAGCCAGTAAAGATTGTTTTTCTTTTTATGAGTTACCATTAAAATGCGGTCATTTTCAATTATTACAGCCGCAACCCTAATCCTGATGGATTTCCATTTTTGAAACATCAGATTATAGATCCGGTTTCATCATATTTTTTTAAAGCCTTGGATGCTGCATCCATTTCAGCTTTTCTTTTGCTGCTGCCCTCTCCGTTATTAACAAAAACTCCATTAATAATCAGCTTAACAATAAAAATTTTCTCATGATCCGGACCTCTTTCCTCAAGAAGTTCATATTCAGGTTTTTCCTTGTACATTTTCTGAACATATTCCTGGAGCGATGTTTTCGGATCCCTCAGATAGTTTCTGCTGTCTATTCTTTCTATATCATTTATCAGAAGCGGAAGAACAAATTTTCTCGCATCGCTTATTTTATTTGAATCAAGATATATTGCTCCAATTAACGCTTCAAGAGTATTTGCAAGGATCGACAACCTGTCTCTTCCTCCGCTTTGCTCCTCGCCTTTGCCCATTAAAATATATTTCCCGAGAGCAAGGCTTTTCGAAACTTTTGAAAGTTCAGTTTCTGAGACAACAGCAGATTTTATTTTTGCAAGACTGCCTTCAGGATATTTATCATAATGTTTGAACAGATATTCGTTTACTACCAGAGCAAGAACGGAATCACCAAGATATTCAAGCCTTTCGTTATCTTCAGCATCAGCTCCAATTTCATTCACGTATGATTTATGAGACAAAGCCCTGTTTAATAGTTTTATATTTTTAAATTTAATCCGCAGCTGTTTCTGCAGAGTTTCGAGTTCTGCCATCCTGTATTTACTGATTGTAAATTTTACTTTTCCCGGAGATTTCTTTTTATTCACAGCCATTTAATTAATCCCTGTTGATTCATTTAAAAAAAATTTTGCTAAATTTCCTGCAATTCTGCCATATGCCTTATGTGCGAAATACAAAAAGGGATGCATTTCAGCATCCCTTAATAATTTCGTCAGAAAATTCGATAATAATTAGTCTTTAATTTTCACCTTTTGTTCTACAACAAGTTCGCCTTTATAATAACCGCATTCAGGACAAACTCTATGCGACAAACCATAAGCGCCGCATTTTGAACAAGCTCTTAAATTAGGAACACCTATCGCATGATGAGATCTTCTCATTCTGGTTTTTGATTTGGATTTTTTTCGCTTTGGAACAGCCACTTTTCTAATCTCCCTGTATCTATGAATAATTACGTAAATGGAATGTTTTTTTACCGTAATTTATTGTCAAGATTTATTTGAAAAAAAATTTTATCACTTCTTTTTATATGAAAGCATGAAAATCCTTTTTTTTGCCAATTCAGCATACGGCGATTGAGGATAGGATGATATTACTATATTAAAATACTTTTTCGAGTTTGCAATATCCCCTTTTAATGAATAAACCCTGCCGAAATTATAATTAAACTGGTCTGCAATAATACTGCCTGAATAATCCGTTTCCAGGCGGCTATAAATAGAAAATGCAGCTTCTAAATTCCCTGATTCTTCGTAAGCAATTGCAGCTTTCTGCAATGCAACAGAGGCAAAAATTGATTTGGAATTTTTATCCGCAAAGCCTGAAAGCAGTTCCGCAGCTTCTTTATACTTTTTCTCTTCAAATAAAAAATTTCCTGCAGCATAACTGCTGATTTTTGATGTAAAACCGAAACGGGATGATTTCCCGAGTTCAATAATATCATTGATAGTTCCTGAAGCTGATGCAGAATTGCCGCTTTTTACTTCTTCATAATATTTTTCCACTAAAAGTTCAAATTGAGTCCGTTTGGCATTTTCTGCATTTTCAAAATAAACAAACCCGGCTATAAAAAGTCCTGTTAAAAAAACAAGAACTGATAAAGCAATTATTGCCGGTTTTTTGTTTGATTTAATAAAATTTTTTATAATCATCAGAAATCTTTCAACTGGATTTCTATGTATTTCTATTCCATGTTTCGCAAATTTATCAGACATAATTAGGATTTTTCTCCAAGTTTTATTTTAACATAATCGCCGAGAGTTACCTTCCCGGAACTTGTACTTTTTAATATTTTATCAAGCTCTTCTTTTTCAGTCATTATATCATAATTTTTTATGCTTAGAGAAAGCCTCTTCTTGGATGAATCAGCCCCGATTACAATTGCAGAAACCTTATCACCCTGTTTAAACTCGTCTTCAAGTTTCTCAATTCTCTTTTTCGAAGATTCAGAAATATGAACATAACCTTCAGTATTTTCGTCAAGTTTAACGAATAAACCGAAAGGAGTAATTTTCGAGATGACTCCGTCAATTTTCGATCTGGCAGGATATTTTTCAAGGATAAAATCCCATGGCGATTTTGTAAGATGTTTCAAGCCGCATGAAATTCTCATATCATCTTTCTTTATTGAAAGAATTTTAAATTCTATCTCATCATTTTCTTTATAAATAGCTGATAATTCTTTTCCTGAAGGCTCCCAGCTGATATCGGAAGAATGAATCAGTCCGTCGATATCACCCTCAATTTCAACAAATAATCCAAATTTGGAAATCTTTTTAATTTTACTCTTATGTATGCTTCCAATAGGGAATCTTTTTTCAATGTCTACCCATGGATTTGGATACAGCTGCTTTAGTCCAAGCAGAAGTTTTTTCTCTTCTTTATTTATATTTAAAATAACAACATCAATTTCTTCATCTTTTTTTATAATGTCATTTACATTTGCAGAAGACTTTGTCCACGACATATCTGAAGCGCTCAGGAATCCTTCAACTCCGTCTTCCAGTTCAATAAATGCGCCGAAATTAGTTAAAGTAACTGCAGTTCCCTTAACTCTATCTCCAACCTTGTATTTCGAATCAATTGAATCCCATGGATTTTCAAGAAGCTGCTTCAGGCCGAGTGAAATTTTTCTGGATTCTGCATCAATTGAAAGAATTAAAAATTCCTTATCTTCATTTAGCTTTAAAATTTTTCTCTGTTTAAAAACCTTTTTCCATGATATTTCATTTCTATGAAGCAATGCATCAACTCCATCAATTCGGACAAAAGCCCCGAACTCAACGAATCTAATGACCTTTCCTGTAACTTTATCACCGGCTTTGTATTTTAAAATGAAATTATTCCATTTTACAGTAGTTTCTTCATCAATAAATTCTTTTCTGGAAAGAAGAAGCTGCCTTTTTTCTGAATCAATGCTTTTTATTTTGAATTGATATTCTTCAGATGTATCTGCATTTTTTAAATCAGCTGAATGAGAAAAAGGAAGAAAACCCTGAATTCCGCTGCAATCAATTATTTTTCCGCTTTTTACTGGATTTTTTATTCTGCCTGTGATTAAACCCTTGCGGCTTGCATCTGAATCAATAAATTCTTTCCATTTAATTTCTTCCTGAGCGGCTTTTGTAGAAAATTGGAAAACACCATCTACAAGTTTCCTGTCATTGAGTTTAGCGTAAATAGATTCCCCAAGCGATGGCTTTACATCAAACTCAAATAGAGGAATTCTGCCGTCAGACTTCATTCCGACATTAATATATACATAATCTGAATCTATTGTGACGACTTCACCTTTAATAATCTTGCCAGGCGTTAAATCATCAACAGTACTTTCAGCAATGTGAGCCATGTCAAAGGCTTCATTTTGATCTTCCGGCTTATCTGCCATCCAGCCTAACCCTCATTTTTTATTATTTATTATTAAAACAGCAGTTTTTCAGAAATCAGGCTGCACATTTTTTCTATCACTTCATTTGCACTCATGTGAGAAGTATCAATAATCAAAGCATCATCACATTTTACAAGAGCGCCAAATGGTCTCGACATATCCTGTTTATCGCGAAGCATAATCTGATTTTTAATACTCATTTCGTCAAGATTTTTTCCCATTTCTTTATATTCTCCGACACGCCTGGCTGCTCTAATATCAACAGAAGCATCAATATATAATTTCAAATCCGCGTCCGGAAAAACAACTGAACCTATATCTCTTCCATCCATAATAATGGAATTTTTTTCAGACCATGCTCTTAAAAGAGAATTAACAAAATTCCTGATTTTTATATTATCTGAAATCACACCAATATTTGCCACAATGTTTTCTGCCCGGATAAGCTGTGTAACTTCAGTTCCGTTAACATAAGTTTTAGAGCTCCCTTCCGGGGAAAATTCCTGATTTATATTTATCGAAGCAAAATCACTTTCAAAATCCATTCCGCCCGAAAGATTTCCATATTTACCCAGATAAAACCATGTGATTGATCTGTAAATAGCCCCTGAATCAATATACTTCAGATTCATTCTCACTGCTGTTTTTCTGGAGACTGTACTTTTTCCTGAACCAGCAGGCCCGTCAACTGCTACAACAATTTTCTTCATGATTTTTTTATTCTATCCCTTATTGACTTCGCCTTGGAAAAATATTCGAATATCTTCTGATTATCAGTTTCAGACATTATCATTTCTTTGAAATCAAATATCTCATCAACAGCCATATCAATTACTTTGAGAATTTTCTCCTTATTTCCTGAAACTATCTCACTCCACATATCGGGTGATCCGGCGGAAATTCTTGTAACATCTCTGAATCCGTTTCCAACAAAACCCTCTCCGGTTTCCATTTTATTAAAAATTCTTACAAGCGATGCAGCAAGTATATGCGGCAGATGGCTTGTTACAGCAACTGATAAATCATGTTTATCGCTGGTTGTAGTAATAATTTCAGCGCCGATATATTCCCAGAATTCTTTTATTTTTCCGATATTACTTTCGCTGTTTTTCAAGCCGGGTGTAATAATTACAGTTGATCCTTTATAAAGATCACTTCTGCTGTATTCATAGCCTGTCTTTTCCAATCCAGCCATAGGGTGGCAGCCGATAAATTTCTCTGATCCCTGGATTTTTTCAATCTCATCACAAATAAATCCTTTTACGCTGCCTACATCAATTGCTAATGACGAGTCAGGAAATCTCGAATCAGAAATAATTTTTTTAATAATATCTACAGAAGTTATTACAGGAACACACACAACAACAAGTTCGGTGTTATAGTTGAAATTATCAATCGTATCAGCATAATCTGCGAAGCCGTCATTTATTATCGGAGTAAGCTTATTAATATCCCGTCCGTAAACGGATATCTTAATATCTTTATTTTTTTCTTTAAGAGCTCTGCAGATGGATCCGCCAAGCAGTCCAAGACCTATAATTGACACATTGCGGAACACTTGATTTACCTCTGATTCACATCTGGATATGAGCCGAAGATTTTAAGGAACACTGCTTCTTTCTTCATTTTATCAAGAGCTTTTTTTACAATCGGATTTTCACAGTGACCGGATATATCTATAAAAAAAATGTATTCCCATATCTTCTTTTTATCAGGCCGCGATTCAATTTTTGTCATATTGATTCCGGCTTTATGAAATGGCTTTAATATTTCAAGAAGCGCTCCGGGGATATCTCTTAATGCGAAAGCAATTGAAGTTTTATCTTTTTTTGATTGGGAATTTTTCAATCTTCCTATCACAAAAAACCTGGTATAATTCTGCCTGGAATCCTCAATCCCGCTTGCAATAATATTCAGATTATAAATCCCAGCTGCAGCAGGTGAAGATATTGCTGCAGAATCCGCATCATTTGAAGCTGCAATTGCAGCGCTCGAGGTTGAATCTACAAGAATGATTTCTGCATTAGGCAGACTGGCCTTTATCCAGTTTTTACACTGGCCAAGTGGCTGCGAGAATGTATAGATTTTTTTTACCTGATTCAGCTCTGTATTTTTTGAGACAAGGCTGAAATTTATTTTCAAATAATGCTCTGCAGAAACAAGAAGTTCCGTTTCCAGAAGTTCATCAAGAGTATAGGTTACTGCGCCTTCAGTGCTGTTTTCTACTGGCACAACTCCTAAATCACAATCGCCTGATTCTACAGTCCTGAATACATCTGTTATTGTCTTGCACGGGACAGGCACTGTTGAATCGCCAAAAATTTCCGAAAGCGCCATATTTGAAAATGAACCTGCAGGACCGAGAAAAGCTACATTTCTCTGTTTTGCAAGCATCGCAGATTCCATAAGCATTTCAACAAATATTTTCTTTATCACTTTGTCAGGTAGAGGGCCTTTATTGTATTCGGAAATAATTCCATCGATTTCAGTCAAATCATGCGGGAAATATTTTTCTGCAGTATTGGATGCTTTTTTGATTTCATCTACGCAGATTTCAGCCCTTTTTGAAATCAGCTCAATTAAATTTTTATTTATATCTCCGGTTTTTGACATGTCATTCTTCGCTGTCCAGGGAGAATTCTTTTATTTCTGAAAGCTTCGGCAGATCTGAAATTTTATTTAAACCGAAATGTTTTAAAAAATCATCAGTTGTTCCATAAGCAAGCGGCCTGCCGGGCAACTCCTTTCTGCCAACCGGTCGAACGAGATTTTTTTTCATCAGATTTGCAATCATCATTCTGGAAGAAACGCCTCTGAGCTCATCTATTTCCGCAAGAACTATAGGCTGTTTATATGAAACAATTGCCAGTGTCTCGAGCATTCCCTTTGTAAGACCTTCTCTTTTTTTCATTCCAAGCGCCCTGCGGATCTGTTGCGCGTATCTGGGACTGGTCACAAACTGGAAACCGTTTGAAACTTCAACAAGCCTGATACCTCCATCCCTTTCATCAAATTCATCTATTAATGAATCCAGAACTATTTTTGCCTGGGTTGCCTCTATGGAAAAATTTTTTACAAAAAAGGAGATGGGAAGCGGATCACCGCTTATAAACAGGAGAGATTCAAAAAGACTTTTAACGGAATGTTCAGAATCATCGTTTTCATCTTCAGAATCATTTTCAGGATTCTGATCAGTCGGAAGAATTTCTTCTTCCTGTTTGATTTCGTCTTTAATTTCCGATTTGCCGTTATTCTTTTTTTTATTCAATGGGGACCTCAAAAAATATAATACTTTGGTAGACTTATATTTAAAATATCTTATATGTCATTCCTGTTCTGCAGCAATTGAATCTGCAAATACCGATCTTGCACCCTCGGGTGAATCTCACACAATATATTCTATTAGATTCCCGCCTGCGCTGGAATGACATCGTGTGAGGAAAAAAAATTCTGCATTATTTAAAAATTCAGGAAACGCTTTCCATTGAAAAATTTCTGAAAATTCTAATATCGCCAAACAGCCTGTGCTGCATTATCCTGACCATTTTCGTTTTTGCCATTTCAAGCATTGCAAGAAATGTTGCAATAATTTCAGCCTTTTTCGGTTTCCCAATGAAAGTTTCAGTAAACAAAATTGCTTCTTTTTCTTTCAACATGCTGATAATATAATCAATTCTGTCGCTGACTAATATCTCGTCAAATATAATTTCAGCCTGCTCAATAACCCTGTGTGACTCCATTACATCCGCAAATGCTTTTAAAAGATCAAAAAGTGATATTTCAAAATATTCTTCATTTTCAATTATTTCAGATTGAGCAGGGAATCTGGTGAAAGAATCTGATCTGAATTCATAATTTTCAAGAAGAGATACCGAAGCCTTTTGAAACTTTTTATACTCAAGAAGTTTCTGAATTAATTCCGGAGGCAGGGGAGGCATAAAAAACTCATCTTCAATTTCACCGGTTGGCAGAAGAGAGCGGCTTTTATAATACAGGAGTTCAGACGCCATCCAAATAAATTCAATCGCAATCTTAACGTTCAGATTTTCCATAAGCTTCAGATAATTTATATACTGTTCAGTTATGCTTGATATTGAAATTTCAGCTATATCAATTTTAGCTTTTTTTATAAGATCCCATAAAACATCAAGCGGACCGTCAAATTTATCGATATGAAGAACATATTTCAGATCACTATCGCCTGTATCTTTTATTTCTATTTCTTCAGCCATATTTAACCCGTTTATTCTAATATAAAAAACCCCTCTTCTCAAGAGGGGTTAACAATACAAAATATATTTAAAACTTATAATCAGGCAAGCGCTTTTTCTGCTGCTTTCTGAAGTCTTTCAGGTGGAAAAGGTTTTACAACAAAATCCTTTACGCCAAGTTTTATAGCTTTAGTAAGAAGATTCTCCTGGCCAAGAGCAGTTACCATTATAATTCTTGCAGCTGAATCCATTCTTAGAATTTCCTCTGATGCCTCAATACCGTCTTTTTCCCTCATTGTTATATCCATAGTAACAAGATCCGGTTTCAGTTTTTTATAAAGCTCAACTGCTTCATTGCCGTTCTCAGCTTCACCGACAATTTCATGTCCTGCTGGAACAAGAGCATCTTTTACCAGAGTTCTCATAAATTTTGCATCATCAACTATCAATACTCTAGCCATTTTCTTGACTCCAAATTTTATACTTTTTCAAGCCGGTATATATTTATATTTAACATATTTTTCTGAATTTAGAATATTACGACATAATAAACAGTATTATTTATAAAATCAAGAAAATAAATATTAAATAACAACTATTTTTATAATTTCTTTCCCTGCATTATAAAAAACTTCACATAAAAAAAAAGAAAAACCGCCTGATAATTAAAATATTTAAATATGTTCTACAATTTTCATTGTTATGTTCTGGAGCGGTACAATATCATTGATCCCATTTTCATTAATCGCGACCTTGTTCATCCCGAAAACTACTGAAGTAGCCTCATCCTGCGCAATTGTAAATCCGCCTTTTTTTCTGATATTCTGAATGCCGGTAGCCCCGTCTCTGCCCATTCCGGTCATAATAACTGCAACTGTATCCTTTCCATATGTTTCTGCAATTGAATTGAACAATACATCAATAGAAGGCCTGTGGCCTGATACTTTATCGCCCTTGGAAAGCTTCAGAAAATCTCCATTTAAAGATTTTTTTACTTCCACATGAGAATGCCCTGGAGCAATAAATCCGCACCCGGGACTCAACTTATCCCCTTCTTCAGCTTCCTTAACTTTAAGATTTGAACTTCCATTAAGCCTGTCTGCAAATGCTTTTGTAAAACCTTCAGGCATATGCTGAACAACAACAACTGAGCAGGGAAAATTTTCAGGAAAATTTCTGAAAACATTCAGAAGCGCTGAAGGTCCCCCAGTAGATGTTCCTATGCCTACAATTTTATGGCTGACATGTTTTGAATCCATGGCTTTAATCGGCGCTTGATCAGACTTCTTTCCATCATAATGATCTTCTCTTGGCCGCACCTTAATCTGTGATTTATACACAGACTTAACTTTAGAAATCAGCAGGTCTCCGATTTCATCTACTGTTAAAGATAATACTGTTGAAGGTTTTGGTATAAAATCAACAGCTCCGAGCTCAAGAGCTTTAAAGGTAGCATCAGCGCCATGCTGAGTTAAAACGCTCATCATTATTACCGGTTTTGGATTTGTTTCAATAATATACTTGAGGGCTGACAAACCATCCATGATCGGCATTTCAATATCCAGAGTAATAACATCCGGATTCAATTCATTGTTTTTAAATATAGCTGTTTTACCGTTATTTGCAGTTCCAACAACTTTTATTTCAGGATCTTTTTCGAGTATATCCGTTATTATTTTTCTTACAAGTGAAGAATCATCAACTACCAGAACTTTAATCTTATCGCTCATTTTACCTCAGTTTCTCAACCATAAGCTTCAATGATTCAGCTTCCGGCATAATCAGCAAATTACCCACGATCTGATCATTTTCAAAATAAAAAGCTGTATCCATGATAATAGCATAATCGCTTTTGGTATTCTGAACTGCAAGAATAGAATCAATGATTGACTCAAGGAAATCATGAACAATGTTCGGAATGCTTGGTTTAATAAGCAATCCTGTCTTTTCAGCAAAAACATTTATAACGGAAGAGCCGACTATATTTGTAATCTCTTTCAATGCGGAAATTCCGTCTTCAGTAAGTTCGGTTGCAGAATTTGATGTGCCATAGAGGTGATTTACAAGATCAAATCCGGTTTTTTCATCAAAAATAAACAGCACAGTGCCTTTTGCATCACCTAAAATATTAAGCATAACACCAATATAAGATTTATTAGCCTCACCGAGTAAAGACGGTATTGATTCAACAGACTTTAAAGCAACCTCAGGTATTGACAGATCTATACGCTTGCCGAGAATTTTTGAAAGCGCATCTGCTGCATTTGCAGCTCCGACATTTGCTATTATCTGAAAACTGTTTAAATCATCTTTTGAAAGATTCAGAGATGCTGCCATATGCTGCCCGGGATTCCCCGATGTCAGAGTGTTTTCTATATTATCCTTTAATTCATTTTTAAATTGCTGCAGTGCATCATGAACTTTTTTCTCAGCAGAAACTGTTTTTACAGCATCTACAACTGGTGTTGTTTCGTTTTTAAAAACATTTGCCGGTTCAGATGCAGAACCGGCAGGCAAAGGAACTTGTGCAGCCTCGGAAGGCATATCAAAAATTACCGGGCCTGATGCTGATTTATTTTTTATTAATGCACTGCTATCATTTATATCTGCTGGAGTCTTGTCTCTATCAATTTCAGGCGCTTTTAAAGGTGATTTATATTTGATTGCTTCCTCAACAACTTCATCCTCTTCATCTTCAGAAAAATTATTTCCTTTGAATTTTTCCTGATTCTGCATGATTAAATTTATCATAGCCGAAATATCAAGAATCAGACATATACTTCCATCACCGAGTATCGAGGCTCCTGCTAATCCGCGGACTGTTTTATAATTCTGCTCAAGTGATTTTATTACTATTTCCTGTTTGCCTTCAAGGAAATCCACAAGAAGACCGATTTTTCTGTTTCCAAAACTTACAACAACAACAGGAATTTTCTGATTTTCTTTAAGAGCTGATCTTGTGCCTACGAAATTATTAAGCCTGATTATTGATAATATCTCACCCCTGAAGTTTATTACTTCATTACCTTCAATAGTTGTAATCTCCGGAGTCTGAATTTTTATCGTGTCCAGTACATCAGACAAAGGAATTGCATACATTGCTTTTTTTATTCTTACCATAATTGCCGGAATAATCGCAAGAGTAAGCGGGAATGCCATAATAAACCTGGTGCCCATGTTAAGTTCTGTTTCTATATTAACTGATCCGTTCAATTCGCCGACAGTCTGCATTACAACATTCATGCCTACACCGCGTCCGGAAACATCAGTAATTTTTGCTGCTGTTGAAAATCCCGGTGCAAAAATGAAATTATAAATTTCGGAATTATCCATTTTATCAATCAATTCCGGAGTTGAAAGCCCCTTTTCAAGAGCTTTTCTTTTTATAACCGACGGATCAAGTCCGAGACCATCATCGCTAACTTCAACGAATATCTGGTTTCCAGACTGATAAGCATTTAATGTAACACGTGCAATTTCGGATTTTCCTGATTTTTTTCTTGCCTCCGGAGTTTCAACTCCATGATCTATGGCATTTCTGAGTAGATGCATAAGCGGTTCGCCGATAACATCTATAACTTTTTTATCAAGCTCAGTGTCTTCACCTTTTACAACAAGCTCAATATTTTTTCCGAATTCTTTTGTCAGATCCCGGACAAGCCTGTTAAATCTTGAAAAGACCTGGCCTATAGGAACCATCCGTGTATTCATTATGCCGTTTTGCAGATCTTTCGCAATTCTCGACATCTGCTCAATACGGTTTTTAAAATCATTTGTGAAAGTTTTATCCATATTCATTTTTCTAAGTTCATCATATAACTTATAGAATCCTGAATTGGCTGTAACAAGCTCGCCGATATTATTTAAAAGCTGATCAAGCTTATCAATAGAAACTTTAACTGTTTTCAAAACAAGACCCGCTCTTTTTTTATCTATATCATCGGCGGATTTTTCCTGAGGTTCTTCATCTTCATCATCAATGACAATATTTTTTTTCTGATTATTTGCTTTTTCAATATCAGCAGAATTTGATTCAGCTGATACAGCAGCTTTTTTTGCATTTACAACAGGAGCGGTTACAGCCATCATCATCTTTTCAGCACTGCCGTAATTAATATTGATCTTTCCGTTTTTCATATCTGTAGTAATATTTTTTATATCAATGCCTGTAATCAGATCTATATCGCAGGCTTTTTTAATGTCTTCGGGATTTTTGTCTGTGATTAATATTACTTTCAGAGGTGCTGCATTTAACGCATCATCTGTCAGTTTATCAACAGGCGGGGATGTTGCAACTATATCTCCGATCCCGTCAAGATTATTCAGTACAAGCTGAGCCTTCACCCATTTCATCTGCGCAGCCGGATCAATATAAACGCTGATCTCGCTGCAAAGCTTTCCGTTATCTACACTTTCCTTCATCAGAGAATTCTCTTCATCTGAAAAAACAAAAGCTGTTGAAACAGATGGCGAAATCTTCTGCTTGGGTTTTTCTGCCGCTACCGGAGTTTCAGGCGCAGATGAAGATTTATCTGTAATTTTTATAATTTCATTTACGAGCCAGTTTAAATCCTGGTGAGGCTCCTCCCCGGCAGATACAGTATCAATAACATCACTGATTGAATCGAAGCATTTGAAAATAATATTAACAACATCAGGGGTAATATCCATTGTTTTATCCCTGATACCCTGGAGCAGATTTTCCATTTTATGCGCAAGGTTGCTCAGGTCATTTAATCCGACAAACGCTGCCGAGCTTTTCAGTGAATGGGCTGCCCTGAAAATATTATTAATAATATCATTGTCTTCCGGATTTTTTTCAAGTTCAACAAGATTCTGATTGAGTTCCTGAAGCTGCTCATCAGCCTCTTCAAGAAATATATCGCCATATTCCCCTAAAGAAAAAGCCATATTGATTCTCCAAGAAATTCGTTTATTGCAGCTTGTGTATAACTAACCTGCTGTCCTCTTCCTCAAGGAAAAGAAAATTCGTAATATTCATGATTATTATAAGTCTGTCATTAAGCCTGCCTATACCGGTAATAAATTCTTCAGATATGCCTTCGATAAGAGATGAAGGCGGATCTACATTTTTTTCAGAGATCCTCACAACCTGATGAACATTATCAACTAAAAGACCAACAAGTTTTTCATTTGTCTCGATTACTATTACTCTTGACAGCTCGGTCAGTTTTGCTTTAGGAAAGCCAAACCTCTTCCTCGCATCGATTATAGGAATTACATTTCCCCTGTAATTCATAACCCCTTTTACAAAATGAGGAACGTTGGGCAAACGGGTAATATTCGGCACTCTCTGGATATCATGAACAGATAAAATGCCTATTCCATATTCCACATCATCAATTGTAAAACTTACAAGCTGTATTATAGAGCTGGTATCAACAGATTCAATAGCATCTCTCGAAGTACTTCTGGAGATCCTTTCTGTTATCTGATCCTGCTTGTTCATAAGATCACTCAAACTCATATTGCCTCTCGAAAAAAATTAATCTGTTGTAAAGGAAACAAGATATAATAAGAACAATTGAACCATCTTCAGTTTTCCCCGTAGTTTCAGGGTATTATCGCAAGGGTTACTGAATCTGAATCATACTTAAGCTTCGGTATTTATAGATCTTTTAATAGTTTTTAATAAAAGTTCCATAAATAATTATTAGAAAAAGAAAAGCCTGACATTTCAAGTATTTTTTAACTAATAAGGAAAAAAAGCGAGGAATTAAAACAAACCGGATAAATGCAGCTTATCAACATCATAAAAAACCCGGAGAATATTAACTATAATATAGTGTATTAAATAAAATAGCAGATTTATTTTTTAAGTGATATAAGTCCTTTTTTATCAGTCACAAGATGAATTTTATTATCCGATACAGCTATATTTCTTGATACAACATCTGTAATTACCAGAGACCAGTCTACATCTCCGCTTTTAGTATCTATTGTGCTTATTGTTTTAATTCCGGCTATATACAGCTTTCCTGAATCAAGAACTGGCTTAATAGCAGATCTGCTGCCAGTATAACTTTTCCAGATCAAAGTACCATCATAATCTATTTTATAAATATTTCCTGATAATCCAGGTATATATATAAACTTATCATCAAAAACAGCGCCGGAATTAAAAACATCACCTGTTGAATAATACCAGGCTATTTCATCTTTTCTGAAATTATATGCAGTTATATTTCCCGATGCTGATACAAGCAGGAGTACATCATTCATCAGATTCATATTAATAATTTTTTCTTTTATGTATGTTTTAATTACTTTTAAATTCCTTCTGCTGTCAATTCCATAAACAATACCGGATGCGAAAGCTGCAAAAACAAATTGGTCATCACCATAGAAGAAAGAAATAACAGGTTCTGAAAATTTAAATTCGCCAGTAATATTTCCGCCGGCATCTATCCGCAAAAGAGTATTCTTTGATGTTGCAAAACTCAATAATCCGTTATTGAGTACAATACCGGGTGATTCCATAACCCTGCCGTTATAAATTCTTTTCCAGACTATAGCTCCATTTGAAATATCTACTGCTGAAATAATTTCATCATACGACGGAATATATACCAAACCATTCAGAATAACAGGCTGCGCAGAAACTCTGTTTTTTAGAGACAGGGTCCAGATTATTTTATTATTCAAAGCTGCGTGGATTATCCCTTCCCGGCTGACTGTTATTATTATTTTTTTTGCATTATCAGATAAAACATAATCTGAAGAAAGAGAGGAAAGCTGTTTATCTGATGAAACAGGATTTATTTTTTCAAGTGATATTATAATTTCATTTTCCTGATTCAGAAACTGGCGGCTTTGAATTTGCGGTTTATATCCATCAGCGGAAATTGAAATATCGTGCAGCCCTTTTTTCAAAATAACAAATGATGTGCCGATTCCTTTACTTGACCCGTCAATTTTTATCTCAGCTGACTCCGGAATAGTTTTAATTCGCAACTGAACTATGTCTGTTACTTTTGAGCTTCTAATAAAACCAGCAGCACTTGATGACAGATCAAGCGGCTCAATATCCGATGCAACAGGCTCCGGCAGATCCATTTTGTTTATGGTTTCTTTAAAATTTTCCCGGTTAAGCGAGCTTAAAAACTTCTCATTCGTCTCTACCTTGCATGACTCATTCTGCCCGATAATAACTGAATTCTTTTCAAAAAATTCATCCAGTTTATCTGCAACAAACTCATCAGTAAGATTTTCAGGAACTGAATTTCTTACCTTTACCTTACCCTCGAATACTTCATATTTAGCAGTACCATTTTCGGAAACTTTAACTCCGAAAACTGTTCCGCGCACAGCAGCCACACTTGTATTTGTTTTCACAGAAACTGAATCATTTGGCCTGAGCCTGTTTACAATCATAATGAGGCTTCCGGATTTCAGAAAAGAGCTGAACTCATTTTTATTTTTTGCCGGAAGCATTTTATTCAGCGAAACAATGCTCTTCTCATTTATTCTGACTCTTATTTCGCCGGCATCTATGTCCAGAGTAGAATTTGAGTCTGTTACCACTATATCATTTTCAAGAAGAGGGAGACCTGTTTTCATATCAAGAGAAGTTAAATTTCTTAATATTGAAACTTTACCGGTAAATAGTGCAACAGATGCGCCGGATTGAGGTTTCTCAGGAATTACTAAATTTAGTAAAAGAACTATCGCAGCCGCAGCTGCTGCGGATGAAATAAAAGCAGCAGCAATTTTTATTCTTTTTACCCGTACAATTTCAACAGATTTGACAAGCAGTGCCTCTTTCTTTAATTTCTGCAGAGCGAGCTCATTTACAGAAAAATCAGGAGCAGAATCCGCATAAGATTCAAAAAGAGCATTCAGCCTGCTGCTGTTAATGACGGAATATTTTCTGTCTGCAGCAAGATTTTCAATTATATTTTTTATTTCATTTTTCGATGACATTCTATACCACTTTCTTCTTTTCCAGATAATCTGTAATTGATTCAACAGCCTTCATGACTCTCCACTTTGCAGCTCGTTCAGAGCATTTTAATATTTTACAGATATCGGCATATTTCATATTTTCCTCATATCTCAATAAAAAAACGTCTTTGAACTTATCCTTAAGGCTGTCGACCGCGTTTCTGAAATATTCCAGATCCACTTCTCCGATAAAACCAGCTTCCGGAGATTCATAAAAATTATCAGATCTGCTTAATCTTATCTTTTCTTTTTCAATTATTTCGCCTGTTCTTTTAACAGTACCAATATAGTTTTTGCACGAATTCAGCGATATTTTATAAATCCAGGACGAAAAATTCATTTCCGGATTAAAACTTCCTGCATGACGGAAAAATCTTATAAAAATTTCATGAAGGATATCTTCCATATCCGTGTCATTCCCAAGATAGAAATAGATAAACTTTTTCAGCTTAGGCGCGTATCTTCTATATAACTCCTCAAAAGCAAACTCATTGCCGCTGAGAAACAGAGATACCAGCTCTTCATCGCGCTTATCTTTTAAATCGCTCATGAGTTAATAGTAATACCATTTTTATTTTAATTAGTGTAAAAAAAATCTGATTTTGATAAGAAAAAATTATTTATAAAATTTCAGCGAATCAACTTTATTCAGCAATCCAAGAGAATGAGCTTCATTAAAGTAAAATAAAAGAGCTTTTTTAAATTCATCTCCGAAATTAAACTTTAACAGATTAAAATAGTGGCTGATGTTGTATTTTATATCCGGATATTTTTTCGATGCTGATGCAACCACCAGCGCCTCATTAGAACGCAGATCTGCAAGGGATGCGCTGTATGAATCAATAACTGAATCCACAAGATGCTTATTATCCGTCAAAGCTTCTTCCAGAAGAGCAAATACTGCAAATACAACAGGATGACCTGTTTTTCTGAGCCAGAGATCACCGAGATCGTATGTGTACTCCACAGGCTCTGATGATTCCACCATAGCTTCGTTGCCGATTATAAGAGCTGCATCTATATTTTCGAATGAGGGTTTTGGAGTAACTGAAACATATACAGGTTTTACTGAATAGTATTTTTCAAGAAGAATTTTTAAAAGGTTTACTGAAGTTTCTGATGCAGTAGTAAGCCCGACTTTTCTGCCATTGAGATCTTCAATGGGAATCCTGCTCGCAAGGATCACCGAGCGCACATATCCGACTGAGCTTAAACAAAATTGCGGCAGAATAAGTGCGCGGTCCTGGATCGAGGCGTATGCAGCAGAAGATATGGGACTTAGTTTGATTTCACCTGAGGCGATCTTGCGGTTTAAGTTTCCGGGATAATCAGGAACAATTTCAATTCCTTTAAGGGGTTCAATTTCAAACATTCTGTAATAAAACGGATAGCAGTTGAGATAATCAATGTAGCCGATTTTCATATGGAATTACCTAAATCATAAAGGGCTGTTGTGCGCACAGGAATTCTTCCTGCATCTGTAATGAGCCTTTTTAAGAACTCCTCGCTGCCAATGTTCGGGGTTTTCGCACCTGCAGAGTGAACAACCTTTTCATAATGATATGTAGCGCCGATGTCGTCAACACCGAATGACAGCATCAGCTGCGCCATCTTCTCGCCGAGATACATCCAGAGCCCTTTGATATGAGGAATATTATGCAGAAAGATTCTTGCAGTGGAATAAATTCTGATATCATCGAAACCTGTGCTTTCTCTTCTTTTTGATTTAATGGAGGTGTTATCTTCATGAAACGGAAGAGGAACGAAAGTTTTAAATCCGCCGGTTTCAGTCTGAAGATTTCTGAGTTTCGTAAAATGATCAACGATATCAGCCGGATTTTCGATGTGGTTGTAGAGCATGGTGGCGTTTGTTTTAAGTCCGAGCGAATGCGCTTTTCTCATAACATCAAGCCATCTGTCTCCGGAAATTTTTTTCGGTGCAATTATATCCCTTAAATCCTGGGAAAAAATTTCTGCTCCTCCTCCGGGCAAAGCACCGAGACCCGCATTGATAAGCCGCGTGAAAACTTCATCAAGAGTTATGTTATTCAGTTTTGAAAAGTAATCAAACTCTGCTGCTGTAAAAGCTACGATGAAAATATCCGGCTTGACTTTTTTTATCCGCTGGAGCATTTCCTCGAAGTATTCGAGTTTCAATTCCGGATTGAGTCCGCCCACAATATGTACTTCATCAATACCGAAAGCAACTGCGTCTTTAACGCGCTTTTCAATTTCATCAAGAGAATACAGATATGCTTTCTCATCGCCTTTATCGCACGAGAAAGCGCAGAGCGGGCACCTGAGCTCGCATATATTTGTGTAATTCAGATTCATATTAACGCCGTAGTATGCGCGGTTTCCGTTTAATCTCTCGCGGACAAAATTCGCGATTGAGCCCAGACCGAGTATATCATTCGTGGAAAGCATTGCAAGCACGTCTTCCTCTGAAGTTTCTGTTCCTGCTATGACCTTGTTTGCGATTGATATCAGGCTCCCGTCTTTAATTATTGATTTATCAAGCATCTTGTCCCCACGGTTTGATAAGATTGTTACTGATTACCATCAGGTTCAGAATTTTCCCAACAATAAAATTCACTGCATCATCGATCGTCTGAGGGTGATTATAAAATCCGGGAACAGGAGGAAGTATTATCGCGCCTGCCTGTTTTGCTTTCAGTAGATTTTCAAGATGTATGAGGCTCAATGGCGTTTCGCGCGGAACGAGTATGGTTTTCCTGTTTTCCTTCAGGGAAACATCAGCTGCTCTCAGGAGAAGCGAATCTGAATAGCCGTTTGCTACAGCGGATAAAGTTTTCATTGAGCATGGAGCTATGACAAGCGATTCAAAAATGGAAGAACCGCTTGCGATCGGCGCAAAAAAATCCGTGTTTTTATATTCAGAAAATTTTTCTAAATTTAATGAAAATTTTCTGAATTCGAGAAGTTCATTAATTGTTGATATTTTTGCTTTTCCGCGGACTATTTCGTGGTTTATTGTGAGCCACGCGGAGTCTGTTGCAACAGCGCTGACCGAGCAGCCGCTTGACAGCAGTTCCTCAATTAAGCGGATACCGATTATGGCGCCGCTTGCTCCGGTTATTCCGATTATATGCATCGGGTTTTCTTTCATGCAGCAAGAATATAGAGGGGATTTTGGATGTCAAGGAATTGATTTTTGCGTGTGTGGGGGGCTGGTGTATTTACAGATGGAGTTATTTTACTCAGTTCTCTATTTATATAGCCAGCTATTTTTAGCATAGCTGGCTATTATCATTAAATATTATTGACTTAATTTTATTGTTATAAATACATCAGAAGTTCCAGTTAATGACTCCCCATCCAGATTGCCACTTGTATAACCAGTAACAAAGCAAGCACCACTTATGTCTACAGCTATACCATATCCCTCCGTATTACTACCTGCAACACCAAGGAGTTTAGTCCATTTTTTAATTCCATCAGTATTATACTTTATTACAAATACATCTGGATAGCCGGTTAATATCTGCCCATCCAGATTGTTGTATGTACTACCAGCAACATAGCTATTTCCACTTGAGTCTACAGTTATTCCAAAACCAGTTGCATAATTTCCGGAAAGTTTAGTCCATTGTTTTATTCCTGAAGAATTATATTTAATAACAAAAACACCACCATTACTTCCGCTTAATATCTGTCCATCCAGATTACCATTTGTACTACCAGTAACATAGCTATTTCCACTTAAATCTACTGCTATTCCATGACCTTTTGTCATTTTATTACTCACACCAAGGAGATTAGTCCATAGTTTAGCACCATCAGTATCATACTTGATTACAAATACATCTGCAGATCCGACTATTGATTGCCCATCAAAAGTACCAGAGCCAGTTGTATAACCAGTAACATAGCAATTACCACTTGAGTCTGCTGCTATTCCATTTCCATATGTATATCTATTGTTAGTGCTGTTAACTCCAAGAAGTTTTGTCCATTTTTTTACACCGTCAGTATCATACTTAATAACAAACATATCTGCATTTCCACTTGTGCTTAATGTTTGTCCATCCAGATTTCCATTTGTATAACCAGTAACATAACTATTACCGCTTGAGTCTACTGCTATACCGCATCCTTCTGCATAACTACCGGTAACTCCAAGAAGTTTAGTCCATTTTTTATTACCATCAGTATCATATTTAATTACAAATACACCTTTAGTTCCAGTTAATGTCTGACCATCCAAATAGCCATTGGTTGTACCGGTGATATAACTATTTCCACTTGTGTCTACCGTAATTCCTTTTCCAATTGTAATCGCACCATACACTCCAAGGAGTTTAGTCCATTTTTTGGATCCATTTCTATCATATTTGGTTACAAATACATCACAAATTCCACTTAATGTCTGTCCATCCAAATTACCTTGTGCTAATCCTGTAACATAACTATTTCCACTTAAGTCTACTGCAATTCCATTTCCTTGAGTCGGCTGGCTGCTAAATCCAAGAAGTTTAGTCCAAAATAATCTTACAGAAACAGTACAATTTGCTGTTTTACTGCTATCAGCAAGAGAAGTCACTGTGATTATTGCTGTACCCTCTGCAACTCCAGTAACAACTCCACCTGTTACAGTCGCTATACTGTTATTGCTTGAAGACCAAGTTACATTCTGATTGGTTGCACCAGTTGGGGTAATTATTGCTGTAAGTGTTACATTTCCTCCAATATTAGTTATAATACTACTATTGTTTAAAGCTATACTTGATACAGGTACTGATACAGGTGATACAGTTACTGAACATGTATCAGTTTTATTTCCATCAATAGATTTAACTGTAATTGTTGTTACTCCAACTGAAACACCAGTAACAACTCCATTTGTAACGGTGGCTATACTACTATTGCTTGTTTCCCAAGAAACATTCTTATTAGAAGCATTTGAAGGAGTAATCGTTTCTATAAGAGTCTCAGTTCCTCCAATCATAATAGAGGTGCTGTTTTTATTTAAACTTATTCCAGTTACAGCTACAACTGGTCCAGGTGATGGAGTTGTACCACCATTGCATGTTGAAAACATACAAGCGGCCAAAATTGTTAAAATAGATAAAAACTTTATTAAAATCCTCATAATTCCTCCATCCAATAACATCTTAGTTTAGTTTTATATTTTAAAAAAAATTTCCATGAATAATTAATACTGCTCTATAAACTATACAACTATTGCTTATTACCTACATTAAAAGTGCAAAATTTTTTTATTATTCTTACTAAATAAGTGATAAATATAAAGGTAATTGACAAAAAAAATGTTTATTGAATAGATTATTACTTTATAAATATTTTTACTCCAGAAAAAAAACTTAAAATAACTTGATATATGGCATTCATTTTGAATGATAAAACTCTAAAATGCACTATTTCGCCATCCTGTGCATAATATCAGGAATATATCAAGAATTATATTCTATTAAAATGCGGGCTTTAATGAAAGTTTTTTAAGACATAAAAAATGTTTCTTTTAAGTTTTTTTATTGCGGAATAAATTAAAAAAAGAAACTGTATTACGAAAGTGTACCAGTACTAGCTATAAAACCATAAAAAAAATCTTTAAGTGCAGCAGATTTATTCCTATAATCCGTCAAATAGAATTATAACTAAGGTAGAAAACTACCATCTGCTTTTATTCCCTCATAATAAATATCTGTTCCTGTTACTGCCTTATTTCTATAATCCAGCCAGATTGAAATAATTCCAGGTGTTGTTATATAAAAAAGTGTATCGAGCTGCAACTCAGACCCTGCACCAAATGAAGTTGGTGAAGCAATAAAAATTTCATTAGCCCAGTTTCCAGCTACATATTTTGCACCAGCTGCTGTATAACGCTGAGTATATAATCCATAACCGAGACTCGAGTAATACCTGCCGTCAAACCAGGTTATATAAAATTCATTAGTTGTGGTTGAATCCGTATCGCTTACTACAACTCTCGGAAATTGACAGTTATAAGCAGTTGTTATTGTACTTGCTGTGACATTTGATGAAAAAGATGCAGCCCCTCCAGTGCCAATATATGATGCTATTCCAACATGTCTGTATGTATTTCCAGCAGGATGCGTCGGCAGATATGCAAGAATTATTCTGGATGGCAACGCTAAATCATATTTATCAACTGATGCATGAGGTGAATATCCTGTTACAGAAACCGGCCAACCGGCAGCAGTTGATCCATCTGAACCGCTGATTCTGTATATGTTAACAATTCCAGTTGCTGAATTTGAATCAAGAAGATAAGCGCCTCCAATTGTACTGGCAGCACTGTCTTCAAGCATTTGATTTACTGTATATCCAGCAGCTGTTTTAACAAGAGGGCCCCATCTTAATGAAGCAACACTTCTAACTCCTGCAGAACTGATTACGCCTGTGGAACTTTCATAACTTACTACAGCGCCGCCTGCTCCATCAGAAACTGAATGAGGATTTGTAAATGATCCTGTATCTACAGTAGTAGTTGCACCGACAGAAGAGCTGTCAGCTAAGTTAAACTTTTTAGCAATAACATCATTCGATGTATCTATATATGTCAGGATAAAAGCCCGCTTTCTGTAAATTATATATTTCTGATTTGCTGCGCTAAAAACATCAGCTGTTAGAGTAAGCTGATTTGCACCATTAATTGCAAGAATCTCTGCTGATTCATTACCATCTATATTAAAAACAATATCCCCCACTTGCGGAGTTGGAGATATAAATGCAGCATTTGTATCATTGAGTTTATTAATTGCAGCAGATGTTGAATATCCTACAGCTACATAAGTTGCTCCGGCCGGCAGAGTTACAATAGCGTAATTGTCCACATCATTCATGATATCAGCATCAAGTGCCAGAGCTGTTTCCGATACTGGTGAACCTACTACTACTGCTTTTGTGGCTGGGAGAGTATTATTGTTTTCATTTACAACTATATCTCCAGCGGTTACACCGGATGTAATAAAAGTTTTTGTTCCATCCCATAAAGGATTTGTTATTGCTTCGCTTGATGTGTATGGTGGTCCTGATATATTTGTATAAACTACAAATGTATCTCCAGAATTTAATCCCGTTATCGACCTATCAACATCAACACAAGAATCTAATGAAATTGTATAAGGTGCAGCGCTTGTAACTTTACCATATCGAAACAAAGGCCCGCCAGTGACATCCGCTCTAATTATATGACCTGTGGTGACACCAGCCAGAGTACCGGAATTTGTGCAGACAGGGTATGGCGGAGTAGTGCTATCAGTATTTGCTGTCGCTGTTCGGCTCAATCTGCTGTCTCTGTCTACAATATAATAATTTGGATATGCAGTTCCAAGATTAATATTTAGCGCACTCGAACCGGGTGAAGGGGTTGCATATAATACAAATCGATAAATATCTACTGGTCCTGAGGTCTGGAGTTGAATAGAATATTCATCCCATGCTATACCAGCTATATTAGTTAATATATGATCCATTTGTGTAACATCAGAAGCATGACTTGAAAGCCATGGAATTGTGGAAAAATCAACATCCTTATCAAAAAATAAATTTGCTGGTGCACCGTTATACGGCATTGTAGCATTACCGGTTACTCTGATAGTTGGCCTTTCATGTCCTAAAGCTGCTGTAAAATTTGATCCTGAAAGACTGTCGTTTGCAAGTGTTATACCAGCATCAGTTGCATCATTTGCAGGGTCAAGCCAGACAAAAGCAGGAGCACCTGTATTATTAAAAAGCATCTTCGCGTAAATATTTGTACCGCTTCTGTAAAAAAGAATAACTTCATTGTTTACTGAATTTCTGCTTTTCATAGCAAAAATATTGGTGTATGATCCTCCATTTGTAACTGCAGTTCCGCCAGCTCCCCATTGAGGAGAACCGGCTGAATTAAAATACTGGCCTTTTATATCTGAAGAATTGGCATCAACCCAGAAAACATATGACGAACCGTCATCCATCTGTACTGTTTTAAATCCATTTTGGTTGTTATTCGCGTTAGCAAGAACTTTTCCTCCGCCTCCGGCTGCTGTATCTGTTCTTGTAAAAAAAGTATCTGAAGTGGCAGCAGTAGGATAATACAAATCTCCTGCATCCTGCGTAGAGTCGCCATTGACATCTACCCAAATTCTATAGTAGTAAAGAGTGTTATGAACTAGCCCTGGTACATTAAAACCATGATTTGAATGCTTCGTGTCACCGCAGCCGTCCCAATCCCATGCTGATTCGAGCACATCAGAACCAAGTGCAGTTGTAATACCATATAATACATGAGTATTTGCACGTACTGCAGGCTTATTTGTAGTAAATGCAATAACACCCGAACTGTTGGTAACTGATAAAACAGCTGCATTACTGATGGATGTTGGATTACCTACACCTGGATCTGCTTCAATGTCAAATGTCCAGGTAACAGGAGCGCTTTGCAAAGGATTGGTGCCGTCTGTTATTGCAGAAGTAAGAGTAACAGTATATGTTGCACCATATGTTAATGCTCCAAGGTTTACGCGCCAGGTGTTTGATGTTCCAATTTGTATTTTCCCTGTACCAACATCTGTTACACCACCATCAGATGAAACTCTGAATGAGCCTCCTACACCTGTTGTAATTGTAGCTCCGCTAACAGGTTTTGAAAATGTTATTTCAACATAAGATAAATTTTTACTGACAGTTGATGAAGGGACAGGATACCTTGTTGCAGCTAAAGCATAAGGATATGAAGCTGTTGATGCTGGTGCAGTAGTAAATGTCCTGGTATAAATTGCATCAAGTGGACGGGTATCATCTGCTGCTGTTGAGATAACTCCTGTTCCAACAGTCACTGTAACGGTCTCAACTACTGCAGAACTGAATGGAACTGAAGGAGTCAGAGTAATAACTTTTCCATCTGCTCCTCCAGTAGTAAATGCATGAGCACCGGTTATACTTCCCGAAATAGTGACATTACCAGCTATTGTAGCATCCTGGGCATTTTTTGTAAAAACAAGTACAATCTGTGTATTAATAGGAATTCCTGCTGCTAAAGGAGTTGGATATGCCATTGAAACCTGCATTAAGGTCGTTCCAGGAGGAGTACTGAAATAGCTGCTTATAATATCAGCCGGATTAACAGTAGGAGATGTTTGAGTACACGAAATTACAAATGATGAAAATAAAATCAGTGTTTTTACCGAATTTTTCAGTTTCCCGGTAAAAAAAATTCCAAAAACATATTTAATTATAATGGAAATATGAAAATTGTCCAATTTCAGGATATTTGAGTGGAATTTATATATATATTTATCTATCATATCTCTATTATCGGTATATTTTAATAAGATTTTTCCTTGATTTAATTATATACCTGTACTAATATAAATTATATGGAATAAATGTATTAATTACAAACAAAAAAAGAGGAATTTTTAAAAAAAATATATGAAAAAACTATATACTGTTATCCTTTTTCTGATATTAACAATTCTCATTAAACCTAATATCAGCAAAAGCACAATAAATTCTATTATTCTGACTCCTGCAAATCCGACTATTCTTTCAACAGGTCTTGGATATTATCTTGCAGGCAGAACATACAATTTTTCAGTTCAGGTAATTGATCCGGATGCAGCAGGCTGGGCTAATATTAAGCTGGTTCGTCTTTTTATACCAAATACGACTAATATTGATATTCAAATTGGCGCTTTATTGGTAGAAGATCCACCAACAACAGGACTTACAGGAACTGGAGCTCAGACAGTGTATATCCGAACTGGAGCGGCAACTATTACTGTAGTATCTGCAAACATTCCCATTACTGATACACCAAATAATTTTACAGTAACTTTTTCTATTAGATTTTTATGGAATGTTGCTGCAGATTCAGCATGGGCTGCAAACAGACAAATTCAAGCTATGGCTGTTTCAAATTTTCCTGTTGCACCAGTGCTTGGTATGCCGGCACCTCCTACATTTTTACCTACTACTGCTCCTTATTTATTGGCAACACAAAATGTTTCTTATGGAGTCAGTTCTTCAATAAAAATTTTAAATTTTGCGCAGACTGGCGTTGCTGCCGGCGGATATGTAAACCAGTATCACACCGGCTTTAATGTTACAGGCACAATAGTATATAATGTGCCTGGTGCTGATATTGCAGATGATATAAATAATATAACAAACGACATGACATCCAGTGCAGGAACAAATCTTTCGTTGTTATTGAATGGGGTTGCTTCTGGTATAAATTTCACCCCGGCAGCAGGAAGTACGAGTTTTTCATTTATTGTCCCAGGTGCAACAGTAACCGGACTGGGATCTAACAACTGGAGAGTTACAGCTACCATGAATGCTGTTTTTGGAGGAGGATCTTCAACTTCACCCGGTGCAGGGAATTATCTTTTACTAAACTGTGATGAAGTTCAGATAAACCAGGTTCAGTTTTTCAATGGAGGAGGAATCGATAACCCATCAAATTTAGGAGTTTCAACTTCAAGAACTTATTACAGAGCAAAAAATTTACCCGGAACTCAAATCCGAGTATATGCGCAAATGCTGTCGGGTCCAAACGTCATAGGAAATACAACTGTAAGGGTCAGGGATATCACAGAAGGTTTAAACTATGATGTTATAATTCCAAATAATACAGCTTATGGAGACCTGCCGCTTGGCTTGGTATATGGAACTGACAATAATTACCCAAATACACCGGCAGCAGGAGGTAACACGCTTCTTCATACTTATCAAGTGATAAATATCAGCGGAGGGGCAACAGGTAATGAGCAGAATGCATATGGAAGAATAAATCAACCCGGCAGACCTACTCCTGGTGGAGCCAATACAGCCGTTTACTGGAATTATCTTCACTGGCCTGGTACATCGGCAAATCCAGGCTTAGGAATTGCATTTAATAATGGAGCTGCTTCAAATGCAGGAGTAACAGCTACATCAACTGTAGAAACGTTTACACTAACCTGGACAAACACAAGTTTAACTGGAGCAAATCTTCCTTTTAATGGAGATTTTGCATCTTATAGAATATATTACAGGAACTCTTTAGTTACACCCTTATATACAATGGTCGATAGATATACAACAGGATATGCAGCTGCCAATCTTGATCAAATTGCAACAAACACAGTAACAATAGGCATTACTGGAGCATTTCTTGCTCCTCTAACAGCTTACGATTATAAATTATCAGCGTATGATGTTTTCGGAAATGAAGTCGCTACATCGGTCATACTTGCAAACTCAAATCAGTCTTATGGCAGTATTTCAACAACAGCATCTTCAGTTTTTGTATCAATTACTGATGGTATTACTGAATATCTATATACTACTTTTACAGTTTCAGGACAGCCTTCCTGGAGCACACTGCCCGCAGTTCACCCAGTCAGGAAATCAGCAATAAAAATTACTGTAAAAATTGTAACAGGCGGAAATATACCTGAAGAGGTAGCAATACTTTTCAATAATAATAATACAGACACCGCAGACTCTGGTGCTCCATTTTTTAAACCGCAGGGTGCTTCTGGTGCTTTTAATGATATAATAAGCACAACATATGACACCCTTGTGTGTTCGAAATCAGCTCCAAACGTATGGTCTGTATATATTCCAAGCACTCATGCATTAATGACAGTTGGGACTGCCATCAGATTTATCGTAAGAACAAAATATGGCGGAGCTTACAGTTATGTCGATCATAAATCATACAATTCTGCTTTAAATCCCGCACCTGGGAACTGGTCAGATGCTGAATGGAGATTTTTAGTAGCAAGCGAACCTACCTTCACACCATGGCCGGTCCGCATCCTTAACAATGTCATGAATGCAGAAAACCCGGTCTGTTATCCTGCATATTATCTTACTGATGATGCGTATGTAACAATTTCCGTGTTTGACGTAAAAGGCAGGCCTGTTGTAACGCTTCTCGACAACCAGCTCAGAAAAGGCGGACAGAATATAAAGGAAGGCGGCTGGGATGGTTCAAACAAGGCAACAAGGAAAATAGGTGTTGGTATTTATTATGTCAGATTTTATGCAACCCGGGCAGCTGACGGTAAAGTTATACTTAACGAGTTCAGGAAAGTTGTAATGGCGAGATAACTCAAACCTCAAATATGCGGTTTTACAATATCTAAAGAAAAGGGGACTATGCTTGGTAGTCCCCTTTTCTTTAGAATCTTCACCCCTCCGCCTGCTCAATCGCCGCAGACGCTAAAGGCCTTTAACTAAAATAAAAATCCATACAATATAATATATAAACACTATACGCTATCATTAAATAGCTACTATTCCGCTGGTTTTAAAAAACCTGCTCAAATAAAATGCATCCTTTCACCGGTCGGTCAACGAGCGAAGCCGAGATGAAGAAACCGGCTCGTGTGGAAATTATTTTGTTTGCAGATTTTTTCTAAATCGAAACTTCCTCTTTCCTATATAAAGTAAAAAGATTTATAAATATCGTTTTTAAAATATTTTTCATTATTTAAAAAAAAATTCCTGAAATTCCTCCCCTTGCCCTTAACAAGGGAAAGGGGCCGGGGGATAGGGTCTGAATTTATCCCCACGCTAACATTTCCAATTGACAAATAAATCCATTACAATTTTATTGCATTCAAATATAATTAATTAACACGAGGAAACCCATGTCTGAAAAGAAAATTGCAGTTTTAGCCGGTGACGGAATCGGCCCTGAAGTGATGAAAGAAGCAATCAAGGTTCTTGATAAAATTTCAACATTATATGATATAAAATTTAAATTTACAAGCGGCGATGTCGGCGGAGCTGCAATAGATAACCACGGCGAAGCGCTGCCTCAGTCTACTATTGACACTTGCAAGGTTTCAGACGCAATTCTCTTCGGTTCAGTAGGCGGACCCAAATGGGAAAAACTTCCTCCGGAAAAACAGCCTGAGCGGGGAGCGCTTCTGCCTTTAAGAAAACTGTTTAATCTTTACGCCAACCTGAGGCCGGCTATAATTTTCAGTGAGCTGAAAGATGCTTCTCCTCTTAAGTCTGAAATTATCGGTGACGGGTTTGATATTTTAATAATAAGAGAGCTCACAGGAGGAATATATTTCGGCCAGCCGAAAGGACGCGAAGGCAGCAAGGCGTTCGATACGTTAGTATATACAATTCCAGAGATAGAGAGAATCACGCGAGTTGCCTTTGAATCAGCCAGAAAAAGAAATAAAAAAGTAACTTCCGTGGACAAGGCAAATGTACTTACAACAATGGTTATGTGGCGCGAAGTTGTAATCAATATTGCAAAGGAATACCCGGACATTGAGCTTAATCATATATATGTTGATAATGCCGCAATGCAGCTCGTAAAAAACCCCAAGCAGTTCGACGTTCTTCTATGCGATAACATGTTCGGCGATATTCTTTCTGATGAAGCCTCAATGATTACAGGCTCAATGGGTATGCTTCCTTCTGCATCACTATCCGAAGGAACATTCGGGCTGTATGAACCTGCAGGAGGATCAGCTCCGGATATTGCAGGCAAGGGAATAGCAAATCCGATTGCTCAGATTCTTTCTGCAGCAATGATGCTGAAATACAGTTTCGGTTTAAATGAAGCTTATGACAGAATATTCAAGGCTATAGAAAAAGTTCTCGCAGACGGAAACAGAACCATAGATATCATGACGCCTGGTAAAAAACAGGTTGGAACTGTTGAGATGGGAAATCTTATTGTTTCTGCCCTGTAATTTTCAGTATTGCATGAATTGACAGCAGAGCTTTTGGAATAAAAGAAGACATGTTCGCGTATTCCTGATCTTTATTGCCATCTGCGGATTTTTCCGAGCAGTGGCAATTGTCCCCGGAAGGTCCGAGCCCGTCAATTGCCGGAATATTCTCCCAGATAAAATTCCCGTCGCTTAAGCCGCCGCGCTCTTCAGGAATTATTTTATACCCTATTGAATCTCCCGCATCTTCAAATTTTTTTAGAAGGCTGATTGTTTTCTGATTCTCAGGCCACGCAGGGTTTTCCCTTTGAAGTTCAACTGTAACAGTGCAGGTAAACTTCCCGTCTCCGCTTTTGACTTTTCCTGTTCCATTCAATGACAGAATTTTTCTTTTGCCGTCGGAAAAAACATCCGGAGAAAAAGCCCTCATTTCAACAAAGGCTTCAGCAAAATGCGGAACGCGGTTTAATGCAGAACCCCCTTTTACAATACCTGTATTGAATGTCAGAGATTTTCCGTAATCAGAAAAAGACTCAACCTGTTTTATAACCTCAGCCATTTCCTGAAGCGCATTTGCTCCTGATTCATGAGATGACCCCGCGTGTGAACCTTTTCCATGAGTTTCTATTTTAAATACAGCCCTGCCCTTTCTCGAAGTAACCAGCTGCATTTCATTATTTGAAATTTCTCCGGATTCATATATCAGACACGCATCTGCTCCTGTAAGTTTTTCGCGGCAGATATTTCCGAAATCATCGGACTCGGTTTCTTCTGAAGCATCAAGCAGTATCATCCAGTTTACTGAATTAATAATTTCAGGAGAGATTTTATTTAGAGCGTCCAATATCATGTAAATAACAAGTGTTCCGCCCTTGATATCGTTTGTTCCAGGGCCGTAAATTCTGTCTCCATCGATTTTCCAGTTAAAATCATTTTCAACTTCCTCTTCAGGTGAAAAGACTGTATCAAGGTGGGATACAAATCCAATTTTATTTTTACTGTGTTTTTCTGAATTTCGATATAATAGAAGATGATCTGCATATTCAGGATTAACTGAAGGAATTTTTTCTGATGAAAAACCCAATTCATGAAAAATTTCTGCAGTGCAGGCGGAAAGTTTTTCAACTCCGGATTTATTATCGGTCCATGAGTTTATATCTACCATTTTTTTTAATATTTCAAGATAGTGCGGGAATCTTTCTTCAAGATAATTGTTGTAATTAATTTTCATAGGTTCCATTATAGTATTTCAATATTATTTAAGTAAATATTCTGTCACCCTCGGGTGAATGACAAAGAGTTAATTTTTTCATTAACCAGTGTAAAATAAAAAAGCGGTAATATCAAACTACCGCTTTTTATATTATAATATTGCATTTTATGTCAATTTACTTTTAGTACATTATGAATAACTTCCAGAAAAGTTTCCTTTGGTAATGCTCCTGCTGCCATTTGAGGTTTTTCGCCAATTGGTATAAATAGAATGCTTGGAATGCTCTGAATGCCGAAAGCGCCTGCAAGTTCCCTTTGCTCCTCTGTGTTAATTTTGAAAATATTCAGTTTACCTTCATATTCTTTTGCAAGATCTTCAAGAACAGGCGCAACCATTTTACAGGGACCGCACCAGTCAGCATAAAAGTCTATAATGCTCGGAAGTGTTCCCTTGTAAACCCAGTCGGAATTATTTTCAAAATCAAATATTTTCTCGATAAACGACTCCTTTGTTAAATGTTCCATTAATATCTCCATTTTAAGTATTTTAGATAATAATAAAATACTTAAAATTTTATAAATTGTCAACAATTTTTGACAAAAAAATAAGCAGGCTCAACAGAATGATAATTAATAAAAAAAGCCGTCCGGGTAAATCAGGCGGCTTTAATAAATTTTAATATTTATTGAATTTAAAAAATTCTTCCGGTATATCCCATGCCTGCTTTAAAATGACCAAGATTGTTGGCTGGCTTATTTTCGAAAATATAGCTGAATTCCATATAAAATCCTCCAAGGCAAACTCTTCCTCCAAGTTCGCCGCCTCTTTCAAAATAATTCTGCCCCATAAATGAAGCCATTGGAAATATTCCTATATAATACCCTCCGAATATCTGCCCGTAAAGTCTTTTTGATCCAAGACGTAGAAAGCCCCGAACCGGTATATCAAGGAAAACATCTGTGCTGGTTAAATATCCGCTGCCGGATAATAGATTTGAATATTGAGATGCTGATATAAACACTTTTAGCATATTAGGAAAAATATTCAATCCTGATTCAACACCCAAGCTGAAAATATTAGTTATATTAAACCTGAAATCAAAAAATATATTTAATCGAATGCCTGCAATTGTAAAAAGCCAGTTCATCCCATAATAAGAAAAATCTTTCTGGTCATAAAAAGGAACATTAATTCCGATCCCCCAGTCCATTCCGAAAACTCTATATTTCTCTTCAGCCGGCCGCTCAGCAGGAACTTCCTTAATCCTGTCTACCTCAACAATTTTCTCAACTTCAACCTTCTTTTCAACTATTTTAGGTTCAACTTTTTTCTTTGAAATATAGTTTACTTTCTCTTTTGAAATTGTAAGTTCATTTCTTGATGCAAGATTTTCCCTGATTGTGTAATTTGCCGCATCTTCATAAACAATATATCCTTCAACCATGCTGTCATCGAGCTTATAAATATAGACTTTACTCTTATAATCGTCGCTGTAAAGAACGCGGATCAGGTCTTTTCTTTGAATATCCCTATAAGGGCCTGCAGGAGGTTTTATTGAAATAAATTTATCCGTGTCTCTTATGACTTTGCCTTCAATAATTGAACCGTCATTCATAAATACAGATTCAGCATTTATTGCTGAATATAAACCGGACAACATTAAAATCCCGACAGATAAAAACAAATATGCAATTAAATTCAATCCGCGTTTCATAATTTTCCTTCCTGTGATTATATTAATAATTTGAATATCTGATCATTTACAAAAAAAACAATAATAAATTTCAATAAAATAAATTAAAAAATCTTTGCGGTGTATCCCAATCCTATTCTCATGTGCGGATTTAAATCTGCAAAAATATAAAATGCTTCAAGGTAAAAGCCGAACAGATTGAGTCTTCCGCCGACTTCAGGGCCTCTTTCAAGCACCTGCGCTGACTGATAGGTCCAGATTGGAGACAGACCCAGATAATATCCGCCCATTGCCTGAAAATAAATTACAGGTATGCCAACCCTTACAAATCCTCTGAACGGGATATCAAACCAGTAGGTTGTATTGCTGTAATTTGTTCCATTTTGTTTTGATTCATAAGCAAGCCAGTTAAGTCCGGTTTCAACTCCAAAGCTCAATATACCTAAAACTGTAAATCTGAAATCTATAAATATATTTATTCTGAATGAATATGTCATGGCAGCTGCAGCCAGACCCTGTCTGGTTATTTTGTTGGAAGCTCCCGGTGCCAGTGATTCAAAAAAAGCTGATTCGCTGTCAAACAGACCCATGGAAAAACCAATGCCCATATCAACACCAAATGCTGAATACGAAGATGAATCAGATGATGCAGCATCTTCCTGAGCAGCAGCAGTGAAATTTACAGCTAAAACAATTACAAAAGCAGCAAAAAAGACATTCAGCTTTTTCATTTATTCCTCCAGTTTATATTTCCATTTCCTGCAAAAACAGAAAACCATCATTTTAAATTAATGTATTATATCTTTTATTTTTTTTCAAGCTAAATTTCATACCAGATAAAGCTCTTTATCAGTTATAATCGGAAATCCGGCTTCCTTTAAAATTTTTTCTGTGGCAAGCACATCTTCAACCTGAAAAACAAATACTGCTTCATTATTTTCACGTATTGAAAAACCGTATGCATCCTCGACATTGATATTTTTATCAGCAAGAACTGATGACGCGCGATGAAGTCCGCCCGGCCTGTCATCAATTTTCACTGCCACTATACCTTTAAGAGTTGCAGATATACCCTCTTCCTTAAGCTTATCACATCCTTCCTGCGGTTTATCGAGAAGAAGCTTGATAATCCCGTATTCGCCTGAATCCGAAATTGTGATTGCCCTAATATTTATGTTATGCTTTTCAAGAACAGCTGTGATCCTGTTTATCTTACCCGGCCTGTTTTCCGCGAATACCGAAACCTGATGCGGCATACTGAACCTCCTTAAAGTTTTCTGTTGTCTATTACCCGCACTGCCTTGCCTGTGCTTGGAGGCAGAGACCCCTGCTCAACTAACTCGATACGAGCTGTTATTATAATTATTGCCCTGAGCTCATTTACAATTTTGTCTTTTATTTCCTTCAGCTGCTTCATATCACCTGCAAACATTTTAGAATAAAGCTCAACCTTGACATGAAGCTTATCCAGATTATTTTCCCTTTCAAGATTTATCTGGTAGTTGTTTCCAACCTCAGGAATGTTCATTAGAACAGATTCTATCTGCGAAGGGAATATATTCACCCCGCCGATAATAAACATATCATCAGTGCGTCCCTTGATTCTTTCTATTCTGCGGTGTGTTCTTCCGCATTCGCACTGTTCCGGAATAATTCTTGTAAGATCGCGCGTTCTGTAACGGATTATGGGCAATGCCTCCCTGTTGATATGGGTAAGAACAAGCTCTCCCTCATCTCCATCACGGAGAGGCTCTCCGGTTTGAGGATTTATAATTTCAGGAATATAGTAATCTTCCCAAAGGTGCATTCCGTTTTTATGAATGCATTCAAATGCGACGCCAGGGCCGTTCATTTCTGAAAGCCCGTATGAATTATAGGCATCGAGCCCCCACTGCTCTTCAATTTTCAGTTTTGTTGATTCAGAATAGGGTTCAGCTCCGAGGTATGCTTTTTTAACTGTCAGATTATGGGGATTCACTCCGCTTTCCTGTATGACCTCAACAAGATGAAGAGCGTAACTCGGAGTTATATGAATAACTGTTGTAAAAAAATCCTGCATGAGATCGATCTGCCTGAGGCTGTTCCCTGATGATGAAGGGATTACAAGGCATCCGAGTCTCTCCGCGCCGTAATGAAGGCCAAGACCACCGGTGAATAAACCATACCCCATCATATTCTGAAAAACATCATTTTTAGTTGTGCCTGTTGCCATCATGCTTCTTGCAACCTGGTCAGCCCAGGATGAAATATCTTTTGCAGTATAAAATATTACAGTAGCTTTTCCTGTTGTACCGGATGATGCATGCATACGGACAATTTCGCTTTTTTCAGCTGCAACCATCCCGTCCGGATAACTGAGTCTTAAATCATTTTTTGAAGTAAAGGGGAGATCCTTTAAATGGTCAAGACTCGTTATTTTTGATACGTCAACTCCCTGTTCTTTCCAGATTTTTTTGTAATATGGAGTTCCTGAAGCAAGTTCCAGGCTTTTCCTGAGTTTTTTCAGCTGAATTTCTCTTATAGTTTTTCTGTCTGCAGTTTCAATTTCTTTATCCCAGTACATAATGAATCCTTATATATTTTATTATCAGACTGACAACATGCTTTTTTTCTTATAAAAATTTTCACTCTAAATGAATTCATTCAATCCTGAATGTCAATGAAATAATTAAGTCCGTTTTAATTTCCAGAAGCAAATTTCAAACTGATCACTTTTGCAGTACATCCGTCTGCGCATTCGCAGCATAATGCACAATCAACATGCTCCATTGATAATGAATTAACCTTATCGTGAACGTCAATGCTCATAGGACATTTTTTTGTACAGTCAAGACAATGAGTGCATTTCGATTTATCTGCAGAAAGCCGGAGCGACGGCCACTTGAATATATTGCGGATTCCTCTTCCTGCCATCATAAATGGAGCCATCCAGCAAGATGTGTGACAGAAACCGCGCCTGCCAAGAGATAAAGCAAGGATCAAAATTAAACCTGTTACTATATAATATGTAATAAATGCATACGGCTGTATTATCGATACCCCGCTCTCAAGTTTATACAAAAACCTGAATTCGGAAAATCCGCCTTTGTTTACAGCAACAATCAGTATGATGCTGAACCATGGGACAAATACAAGAAATTTTATCCAGTGTTTGCCTGGAAATCTTTTCCCTTTAATATTGAATAAAGCATCCTGAAAACCCCCTGCCGGACAAACCCAGCCGCAGAAAGCTCTGCCCAGAAAAAGCGATGATAGAAACAACAGCAAAAATACAAATCCGCTTCCTGACAAGATACGTTCTGATGCTCCCATTATAACAAGATACGGCGATAGCAGGTAAAACGTCACAGGGAAAACAAGAAAAGAAAAAATAACAAGGAATCTTCGAATTTTTTGTCTCATGATGACCTCAATTTATTTGATTAATATTTTCTTTCTGCCTCAATGTGATCACAGAGATACATTATGAATCATATCATGAATTACACCGAGTTTTTTTCTGTACTCAAGTTTGTTTATGGCATCAACAAAAGAAAGAATTCCAGCTACAGAAATATCCAGATTAACTCCAGTTCCGAAAACCTTAAGCTCAGTTCCTTTAAACTCCTCTACAACAGTTACAGAAACTTCGGAAAGAGCATCTGATCCTCCTGTGATAGCAACAAGATTAAATGATTTGATATACGCGGTTGACCCTGTAATTTTTTTTATCGCATTTACTCCTGCGTCAACACCGCCGTTTCCATGCGCCACTTCAAAAATTTCCTTTTTATTTTCATCGTGATCAAGGATAGTAACCATTGTCATTGGAGGCGAGTACATGCCTGTAGATATCTGTATATTAACAACCTTGTACCTTCTCTTGACTTCCTCCTTATACATTGATTCCCCGATCAATGCTATAAGATCCTCATCATGCACCTGTTTTTTCCTGTCAGCAAGTTCCTTGAAATATTTAAAAAACCTGTCGAGTTCCTCATCAACCAGATTAAATCCGAGAACTTTAAGCCTTTCAACAACAGCATGACGCCCGGAATGTTTTCCAAGAATAATCTTTGATTTCGTTATCCCGACATCTTCCGGCTTCATGATTTCATAAGTGTTTGAATGCTTCAGCACTCCATCCTGATGAATTCCGGATTCATGGGCAAATGCGTTATCTCCCACAATAGCCTTATTCGGCTGAACAGATACGCCTGTTATATTTGTTAAAAGTTTGCTTATTCCGATTATCTGTTTTGTATTGATAGATGATGTTATGTTGAAAATATCGCTTCTTGTTTTTATCGCCATAACAATCTCTTCCATAGCTGTGTTGCCGGCCCTTTCCCCAATGCCGTTTATTGTGCATTCAACCTGACGGGCTCCAGCTTCAACTGCAGCAAGCGAATTCGCAACAGCAAGGCCGAGGTCATTGTGGCAGTGAACCGATATCACAGCGTCATTTATATTTTTTACATTATCAAACAGATACTTAATAATTTTATTGAATTCAGAAGGGATTGTGTACCCCACTGTATCCGGAATATTAACTGTTGTGGCACCTGCAGATATTACCTCCTCCACCATTTTTGCGAGGTATGCAAGGTCGCTTCTCGTTGCATCCATGGCAGAAAATTCAATGTTATCAAAATAGGATTTTGCTTTTTTTACAGCCTGTATTGCAAGCTCAAGCGTCTCTTCCCTTGTTTTCTTGAACTGGTGAATAATATGAATATCTGAGCTCGATATGAAAGTATGTATCCTCGGATTTTCCGCCGGCTCAAGGGCTTTGGCTGCTGATTCAATATCTTTCATTACGGCTCTGGCGAGCCCGGCAACCTGAACGCCTTTTACTTTTTTTGCGATTTTATTTACTGCTTCAAAATCTCCATCTGATATTACAGGAAAACCCGCTTCAATCGTATCCACGCCAAGCCGGACGAGCTGTTCTGCGAAAATGAGTTTCTCTTCTATATTCATGCTGAATCCGGGAGACTGCTCTCCGTCCCGGAGTGTTGTGTCAAAAATAAAAATTCTGTCCTTTTTCATATCTGATCTCCATAAAAAATAATATTGATATACATAAAAAAAGGCCGTCATTTCGTGACGGCCTTTATATTTTCATTTTATAAATTCAAGGCATCACGAAACATGACCTGCATTCAGCAGACCTGATAAAAGGCCGAGTAGGAGCATATTCATGATGTAGTTTTTCATTGATTGTAAAATTCCTTTTCAAAATTAAAATAACATAAAATTATACATATAATAATGTCAATAATATTTTGAGTTATCTTAATAATATCTTTAGAAATTACAAAAAAAATTATGGAACACGGATGACACGGATTATTATGATGAACGCGGATAAAGAAAAAAATTAAAAAATCATACTTAATCCGTGTCATCCGTGTTCTATGCTTTAAAAATTTTCAAAAAAAATAGATAAAAATTCAACAATAATTATTTGACTGTTTTACCCCATGCAATATTATTATTTTAAAATTAATTATTAAGGAAATTCAAAATGCCTGAAAAAAATATCACCCTTATAAAATCTTTTGTGCTTTGTTTTGCTGCTTATGCTGCAGCTATTATTGCAGCATTTTTCATTGGAAGTATTGCTGAAACAGGAAGGCCTTTATATACTGCAGCAATAATGGACATTGCAGCAACTGCCATAATTTTTTATTTCAGCTTCTTTTTTAATAATTCCAGTTTTTATGATCCGTACTGGAGCGCTGCACCACCTGCTATTGTTTTATATTTTGCATCATCACAGATTATCCAGGGCTCATTGAGCATAAGAGCGGTTATAGTAATAATTCTTGTATTTGCATGGGCAATCAGGCTCACATGGAACTGGGCAAGCCAGTGGCAGGGTTTTTCTCATGAAGACTGGCGATATCGCGATATCAGAAATAAAAATCCGAAAACATACTGGATCACAAGTTTTCTTGGAATTCATCTGCTGCCTACAGTTCTTGTTTTTATGGCATGCATTCCATTATTGCCTGCAGTAACTTCCGGCGCCTCTTTAGGAATACTTGATCTGATTGCAGTTATAGTTACAGCCTCTGCAATTGCTGTTGAAGCATTATCAGATCTGCAGCTCAGGAAATTTCAGAACTCGCCGAGAAAACCTGAAGACATAATGGAAGATAAATTATGGAAATATTCGAGACACCCGAACTATTTCGGCGAGATTTCCTTCTGGTGGGGAATTTTTATATTTGGACTTGCAGCTGATTTCACCTGGTGGTGGAGCATTATAGGTGCTGTTCTGATTACTGGACTTTTTAATTTTATAAGCATACCGCTGATAGAAGACAGAATGATTTCAAGAAGGCCTCTGTTTAAAGAAAGAATAAAAAAAGTTTCAGCAATAATCCCTATGCCTGTAAAAAAATAAAAAAGGGGAATATTCATGAAAAAAACTATTTCTATAATTTCAATTTTATTAATTTCGGTTCTGTTGTTTTCCTGCGGAAAAACAACAATTAAAATTGCATACAACAACATAGACACAGTCATGCATTTCATGATTAACCGTTATTTAAAACTGGAAGCAGGCCAGAGTGAAGTATTGAAAAAAGGCTTGTCGAAACACCTTTACTGGATCAGAAAAGAAGGTTTTAAAAATTACATCGCAATTTTAACTGATCTAAAACCGAAATTATCAGGAAAAATTACAATGGCGGATGTTCTCTGGGCGGAAAAAAGTTTTGAGAAGCATCAGATTATTCTTTTTAAAAAAGTTTTACCTGACATTCTTGAGATGATATACTCTCTGGATAAAAAACAGATCGCGAATATCAAGCTTGAAGTAGAAAAAAGAAGAAAAAAACAGGAAGAGGAATCATTAAAACCAAAGCAGGAACAGCTTGAGAAATCTTTTGAGGGATTGATGAAAATGCTGAATTTCGTTTATGGTGAATTTTCCGATGAGCAGAAAGAAAAAATAAAAAAACTTGCAATGCAGCTTCCTGAAATTTCTGCTGAGAGCTCAAAATACAATAAAGAAAGAATAGATAATTTTTTATATGTACTGGAAAACCGTAAAAGCAACAAGGAAATTGAAGATCTCGTAAACAAATATTTCTTTTCATCTATAAATGACATGCCTGAATATTACAGGAAAAAAGGCGAGCTGTTGAAAACATCAACTGAAAAATTCATGATTACCCTGCATAATGATATTACAACCAGGGAGCAGAAAAATAATGCTACCGAAAAAATTGCAGATGTTATAGAAGCATTTAAAGAACTTCAGGCTCAGCCATAATCTACTTTCTGGCATAACATTGCGGACAGTCATGTCCGCAGTGATGCGACCAGGTTCCGTATTCAATATACCTGCCGATATCAACGGAACATGTGCATCCGCAGCCGAATTTTTTTCTCTGGCCGGAATCAGCCTTTAAGCTCGCGCCGGGCCCGAAAATTTCATTTAATCTTTTCCCGTTAACACAGGACCCTGCCTCGGAAAGTCCTGCATCAGAAATAAATTTTTCACAGCATGTTTTAATTTTAACACCATAAACTGCAGCAGCTTCATGAAATACATTCATCATATTTCTAATTTCAGATTTTCCATCTTCTGTTTTGTCATCCGGATAAAAAAATTCCACGCCGAATCGTTCTGCTCTCTTTTTTACTTTTCCGTAATAATCAATAATGCTGAGAGATAAATTTCCGATACCGAGCTCTTTAAGCTTTTTGAATACAGGTTTCAGGGAATCTGCGGAAAAATTATAGCTCCATTCACTTTTGCCTGAATGTCTGTATTTCATAATGGGATCTGCAAAAACGGAAACTGTTTCAGGGCTGTCCTGTTCACAGAGTTTCTCAAGCTGCATAAGCTGTTCAGTGACAGATGGGGCTTTCGGCTTGCACACAGGATCATCCGGCAGAATTGTGAATCTGTACCAGAATTTATAATCATATCCTGAAAGTTTTTTTCTTTCAGAAATCCATCTGCTGAAATCCTGGCTCCAGAGGCCTATACTTTGTATATCCTCCGGATGAAATTCAAGGCGCCACATTTTCTGCATCAGACCCTGGGGATGAAATGCGCCATTCTTAAGACCTGTAATTATTTCATCAGTATAAAAACGCGGCATATCTGTTCTTCTGCTTGCAACGAGCACAATTTTTTCCGAAGAATGCCTTTCAGCTATTTCACGGGCATTTTTTATTATCATCATATCTCAATATAATTCAGCAATTCTGAAATGGTATTTGTTAAAATATTAAGGAATGGACTGCCTATTTTTTTAAACTGATCCTTTATTATCCCGCACAGAAGCAAAAACTCCGGCTACCGAACCTTCATCATCTTTATAAACTGAAGCATTATAAATAACATCAGTGATCTTACCGTTTATATTTTTGATTGAAAGCGGATAGTCCATGATAAAATCATTTTCCAATGCCATGCTAAACCCATTCCCTGCTTTAATCGGATCTGTAAAATAATCCGAGAAATCGCTTCCGATCAGTTTTTCCCTGTTATATCCTGTAGCTTTCTCTGAGGCAATATTTGCGTCAATGATTTTCCCTGAAGGGCTGATTGCTACCAGAGGATCAGGACTTGCTTCAATCAGGCTGCGTGAATATTGTAAAAGCTTCTGTACTGTCTGTTCTGCAGATTTTCGTGCTGTGATATCAACATGTGTTCCTATGATCCTCTGGACCTTGTTATCTTTTCCGGGAACTATATCACCGCGGGTAAGAACATGCACCCAATGTCCATCCTTGTGCTTCATACGCATCTCGAGCTCAAGACTTTTTCTTCTTCCCTTAATTAAATTCTGGGTTTCAGACAGCAGTTTCTTCTGGTCATCCGGATGAACAAATTTCTCCCATTCAGAAAGGTTTTTGCTTATTTCGTCATCAGTATATCCAAGCATCCGCTTCCATCCGGATGAATAGATGATACGGTTACTGGCTAAATCCCAATCCCACAGTCCGTCTTTCGAACCGCGTACAGCAATCATGTACCGTTCTTCGCTCTTTTTAAGGCTTTCATGATCCCTTTTAAAATCGCTGAACATGCGCGTCATGAGTATCACTCCAAGAAAAAACAGCAGCGAGATTATAAGGGTCAGCACTTCAGCAGCTGCAAGTTCACGGCCGGAATGAATAAACTGATCAAGAGTAGATGCGCGCCGTACAACAATCAGCAGAGACGAAAGTGAAATGAGGAGCCATGGAAGCTTTCGCGGTGCCCGGCGCACCTCCACAAGGGCTATTATTGATGCCAGAGCCTGCAGAACAATGCCTGATATGTAAATTGTAGTGTTCATTTCATATCAATTACTGATTTAATAAAATAATGAACTTCTAATCAATTCATTACATATGATTACATTAATAGCAAGTTTTTTATTTATAGTATTAATCGCAGGTTTTTATAGAATAATTCTGTTTTGTGACTGCGGATATTATGTCCTATTAATAAATATTATAGCTGATTTTTCTTACAACGCGCGGATGTGTACTTTTTTAAAAACTGCATCTATTTGTTTTTTAGATTTGTTCAGTAAGATATAAAAACTGCTTGACAAAACATTAATTATTGCATTATAGCAATTATATAAGTTCACATAAGACGCTATTAACAGATATATCTCAATCAAAAATTCTTTTATTTATTTCATTTATTTTTCATTCCAAGTCTTTTTGTTCATAAAAAAGCAGTTTTTTTAAGAAAAAGCATTTTTCAATAAAATAAAAACTTATCGAGTAATCCATGGAAACACTATTAAAGATAGAAAATCTTGTAGTCCGTTTCGGCGGAATAATTGCGGTCAACTCCGTTTCCTTTGATATTCCCAAAGGCAGCATTTTTGCCATCATCGGCCCCAACGGAGCAGGAAAGACCACAATCTTTAACGCGATCAGCGGAATTTACAGCCCTGACAGCGGTTCAATTTTTTATAAAAACGAATGCATCAGCAAATTAAAGCCTCACATAATCGCGAATCGCGGAATTGCAAGAACTTTCCAGAACATTGAACTTTTTGCCCGGATGACTGCCATGGAAAACATAATGCTCGGGCGGCACATTCATATGAAAACCGGACTTTTTCGCGGAGCCTTTATGTACGGAAGAAGTTCAAGCGCAGCCAGGGAAGAAGTTGAGCATCGTCAGAAAGCTGAAAAAATTATTGATCTCCTTGAGCTGCAATCAGTCCGCAATCATTTCGTGGGCGACCTCCCCTATGGCAAGCAGAAACTTGTTGAGCTTGCACGCGCTCTGGCTCTCGAACCAGGTCTGCTTCTTCTTGATGAGCCTTCAGCTGGAATGAACAGCGAGGAAAAGCAGGATCTGTTTTTCTGGATAAAGGACATTCAGCAGGAACTCGATACAACAATTCTTATGATAGAACACGACATGAAAATGGTGATGGATATATCGGACACGGTTCTTGCCATTAATTTCGGAGTACCTATTGCCATGGGTGATCCGCTGAAAGTGGCTGAACATCCCGAAGTCCTGAAGGCCTATCTGGGAGAGGAAAACTGTGCTTAAAATAAACAACATTGAAACATTTTACGGTCTGGTCTATGCACTTAAAGGAATCTCAATGCAGATCAAAGAAGGCACCATTACAACCATTCTTGGCAGTAATGGAGCAGGAAAGAGCACCACTTTAAAAACCGTAATGGGCCTGCTTGACGACCAGCCCGACAAGGGCACCATTGAATTCCTCGGTGAAAACATAAATTTCATGGATCCTGAAAAAATTGTGCGCAAAGGCATTTCCTATGTTCCGGAGGGACGGGAAGTCTGGGATGAACTTACTGTAAAAGAAAATCTGCTCATGGGCGCGTATATACGGCGCGACAGTTCCGTGGTGAAAAATGACATGGAACGAATTTATCATTACTTTCCTGTTCTGAAAGACAGGGAAAAACAGCTTGCCGGAACTCTTTCCGGAGGCGAGCAGCAGATGCTTGCTATTGGCCGAGCGCTGCTCAATTCTCCAAAGCTTCTTTTTCTTGACGAGCCTTCTCTGGGTTTGTCTCCGCTGCTGGTAAAAACAATCTTCAATATCATAAAAAGCATAAACAAAGACGACGGGGTAACCATCCTGCTTGTGGAACAGAACGCGCGTATGGCTCTGTCCATTTCTGATTACGGATATGTTCTGGAAAACGGCCGTTTTGTAATGGCCGGTACTGCTGAAGAACTTATGAAAAACAAAGACGTGCAGGAATTTTATCTCGGAGTTAAAACTGATGTGTCAGTTAAAGGTTATCAGCGATGGAAACGTAAAAAAGGATGGCGCTGAAACTCGAACAGAAACAGATACATATCAGACTGATCTTTTTGCTTCTTTATTTCATTTAACAAGGGGGATTTCTCATGGCAATGGATACAGTTCCAGCCGTATTCATGAACTCGGTTAACACCTATGGCGACCGCGTTGCTCTACGTCATAAGGAATTTGGCATATGGCGGGATATATCCTGGAATGAATATTATAATAATGCAAGGTATATTGCCCAGGCGCTGATAAACATGGGGCTTAAGAAGGGTGACCGTGTAGCCATCATAGGAGACAACTGTCCTGAATGGGTTTTTGCAAACATGGGCATACTTTTGGCTGGAGGAGCTACCGTGGGTGTATACGCTACCAGTGCATGGGACCAGTGCCAGTATGTGATAAATCATTCCGATGCAAAATTTTTCTTTATGGAAAATGAGGAGCAGCTTGACAAGTGGCTGCAGTTCAGGGACGATGCGCCTCTTCTGGAAAAGGCCATAGTCTGGGATTTGAAAGGCCTGCGGGGCTTTAAAGATCCGAAACTCATGACATTTGATGATGTTATTGAAACAGGAAAAAAACTTGATCAGGAAAACAGAAATAAAATTCCTGACATTATAAATTCCATTACGCCTCAGGATAACGCGCTTTTTATTTATACCTCCGGCACAACAGGCAGGCCCAAGGGTGCCATTCTGACACACAAAAACGCAGTGTGGATTGGTGAAGCCATGGCATTAAATAATAATATCAATGAAAAGGAAGAAGTTCTGTCTTTTCTCCCTCTGTGCCACATTTTCGAACATATGATGACAGTCTTTGTTCATGTGCGTCACGGCTATACAGTTAATTTTGTGGAAAACCTGGATACCATAACAGACAACATGAGGGAGATATCCCCAACCATTGGATATGCGGTTCCACGAATATGGGAAAAGTACTATTCCTCGGTAGTTATTAAAATGTCCGATGCAACTCTGCTCAAACGTATTTTTTTCAAAGCTGCAATGGCAATAGGAACCAGATACATTAATCTGAAAGAAGAAAGACGCTCTGTTCCATTTTATTTATCAATACTTTACAGCATATTATATTTTGCAGTATTCAGAAAACTCAGGGAACGCCTGGGCTTTGAGCGCATGCGCCTTGCATATTCCGGTGCAGCCCCGATATCACCGGGTGTTCTTACTTTCTTTAACATTATAGGTGTACGCCTGCTGGAAGGCTACGGGCAGACTGAAGGAACAGGGGTCACTGCAGTGAACATTCCGGATAACGCAAAAATCGGAACAGTGGGGCCTCCGCTTAATGGAGTGGATGTACGCATCGGCGATGATGGAGAAATTCTGGTGCGCTCACCCGGCGTATTCAGCGGTTATTACAAGGATCCGGAAACTACAGCAACCACTCTGCAGGACGGATGGCTTCACTCCGGCGATGTTGGCATGCTCGATGATGATGGCCGCGTAATAATAACAGGCCGTTTGAAAGATATTATAATTAATGCAAGCGGTAAAAATATTACACCTCAGTATATCGAGGGCAAGCTTGTTTTCAGTCCGTATATCAATGATGCCATAGTCATCGGCGACAGAAGAAGTTTTATTACTGCAATCATTGTTCTTGATGAAGACAATGTTGTAAAATACGCGCAGGATAATAAAATACAGTACAGCTACTACAGCGATCTTGCGAAAAATCCTGCTATTAATAATCTGATACAGCAGGAGATTGATAAAGCCAACAGCGAGCTCTCCCGTGTGGAACAGATCAAAAAATTTATCATACTGCCGCATAAACTGTATGAAGAAGAGGGCGATGTGACTCCTACAATGAAAGTAAAACGTAAATTTATAAATGAAAAGTACAAGGACCTGATCAATGAAATGTACCGCTGACTTGATTAACATCAATACAGCATACATTATATAATTTTTATTCGTTTTTTCAGTTTCAGTTCAGAATCTTTTATCGTTTAAGTATGCTCATAATTTAATTTAAGGAGGCTTATTGATGATTAAAAGACTTTTTATTATCCTGGTATCTGTTCTTTTTATTGCTGCGGCTTTTACCGGATGCAAAAAGGCGAAACCCGGCGTTACGGATACCGAGATTAAAATCGGACAGTGGGGACCGCAGACAGGACCTGCAGCACTCTGGGGTGCAGTCGGACGCGGAACAGAATGCTATTTTAAAATGATTAACGACGAAGGCGGAATCAACGGCAGAAAACTGGTGTATTTTCTGAGAGATGATGCATATCAGCCTGCTCAGACAAAAGCTGAAGTAAAGAAGCTCGTTGAAGGTGAAGGCGTATTTGCTTTTGTGGGCGGCGTCGGTTCATCACCAGGCATGGCAGTCAAAAAATATCTTGCTGACAACCAGATACCCTGGATTTCACCATCTGCAGGATCATCAAACTGGTGTTATCCGACATCCAAGTATCTTTTCGGCTCTTACCCTTTATATAGCCATGAGGCAGCTGCTCTGGTTGATTATGCAGTCAAGACCTTAAAAAAAACCAAAATCGCAGTATTCTATCAGAATGACGATTACGGCAAACTGGGCATGCATGGAGCTGAATACGCACTGAAGAAGCACAATCTGAAACTGGTTGAAAAAGTATCCTCTGAAGTTGCAGATACAGACCTGAGTTCTCACGGCCTGAAATTAAAATCCTCCGGAGCAGAAGTGGTTCTTCTTTTTGTACTTCCCAAACATGGAGCTATTATTGTAGGTACAGCTGCCAAGATCGGGTTCAAGCCTCAGTTCATGGCAAGCAGCACGCTCAGCGACAATCCTATAATGTTCAAGATAACAAAAGGACTATGGAAGGACGTTATTGTTGCCCGCTTCTATTTAAACCCCATGTCCAATAATCCTCTTATGGCCAAATACCGTGCTGCACAGAAAAAATATGCGCCTAATGAGCGATGGGGAACATTCTTCCTTGCAGGCTTTCTCTTTGCTGAACCACTGGTAGAGGCACTCAGGAAAAGCGGCAAAGAACTGACACAGGAGAATTTCATAAAAGCCATGGAATCCATTAAGGATTTTCAGGGAACGGGCGGAAAAATTACTTTCGGACCGGATCAGCACCAGGGAACTAATGCAGTATATCTTGCAAGAAGTGTTACTGATGACTATACCGGAGACATCGATCTCACAGACTGGTACACACCGGATATCGATATGAAAGAATTACTGAAGATGGAAGGCAGATAATTAACAGCCGAATTTAAAAGCACTGAATTGTATTAAGTTTAGAATAATTTATCAAAGGGAAGAGCCTATGGACATGAAACGCGACTATTATGAAGATATTCAGCTTCTGGACAGCAAAACGAAAATCTTCTGGCTTACTGTAATGATAATTGTCCTTGCAGCTCTTCCCTTTATTATGCCTGGCTATTTAATTAGCGATCTTAATTATTATGCAATTAATATAATTGTGGCTATTGGTTTAAATATTCTCGTAGGTTTCACAGGTCAGATTTCTCTGGGCCATGCAGGTTTCTTTGCCATTGGAGCTTATGCTACAGCTCTGCTCTTGAAGTGGGTTCCGGTAATTCCATTCCCGATTGTTCTAATAATCGCAGCTCTTATTGCAGCTTTCTTCGGTTTCATTCTTGGGCTTCCCTCTCTCAAACTTGAGGGACCGTATCTGGCAATAGCCACGCTGGGTTTCGGCATGGCAATCATCCAGATACTTGGCCGGTTTCAAATCTTCGGAGGAAGGATGGGATTTAATGTGCCGGAGGTAACCTTTATCTCGGGATTACTTGCTGAAACAGGACTTTTTACAAAAAATGCCGGCCGTGATGTAAACCTGTATTTTATCATTATACCTATTATGCTTTTCATGGCAGTTCTTGCACGGAACATTTCAAAAACGCGCGTGGGACGCGCTTTCATCGCAATACGTGATGACGATATAGCTGCTGAAACCATGGGGATAAATCTTACATTCTACAAAACCATGTCCTTTGCAGTAAGCGCATTTTACGCAGGCATTGCAGGCGGCCTTTATTCCATGTGGATCGGATTTATCAGCCCTGATTCATTTGATTTCATCCTCTCAATTCTTTTTCTTGCAATGGTTGTGGTGGGAGGTATCGGCTCCATTCCAGGCCCGGTCTTCGGAGCTGTTGTTATTGTTTTTTTAAATTCAAATCTTAAAAAAGAAGCTATTTCCGACATTCCATTTTTCGGTCCGCTTCTTGTCGATTTCAGCAGATCATTTATGGACATGACAGGACTGGGCGGGGTAAGCTTTATAATTTTCGGTCTGATACTCATGCTGATTGTTATAATTGAACCGCTGGGTATTTACGGCTTCTGGATAAGAATTAAAAAATACTGGAAAACCTGGCCATTTTAAGGGAATAAGGTGAATATATGATTGTTCTACAACTTCTGTTTGACGGCATATCGATCGGATCTCTATATGCGCTTATTGCGCTTGCCATGGTAATCATATATAAAACATCCGAGGTGCCTAATTTCGCTCAGGGAAATATGGGCATGATCTCGACCTTCGCTGCCTATTACCTGATGGAAAAATACGGATTCAAATTCCCTATATCATTTCTTGGCGCGCTTCTCTTTTCAATAATTCTTGCAGTTATATTTGAATTCGTTTTTCTGCGCAGGGCAAAAGAACCGAATGTACTCAATCTTATTCTTATTACACTTGGATTTGAAAGAATGCTCTACGGCATAGCAGGCTGGAAGTTCGGAGCTGAACAGAAACTTTTCCCATCATCATTTGATCCGATCCCTTTATCAAGGGACGGCGTGTTCAACGCCGGCGGTGTGGCCATGGGCCACGTGGGCGTAATAATGATAATAACCAGCAGTGTTCTTATTTTATCCCTATTTTTATTCTTTAAGTATACAAATCTCGGAATAGCTATGAAAGCAACACAGCAGAATCAGCTCGCTGCAAGAATCAACGGAATCCGGACGAACCGGATCATGTCCGTGACATGGGCGCTCAGTTCAGTGGTAGGGGCCATTGCTGCAATGCTGCTGGTTCCCGGAACTGCTACCGGTCTTGATGCAAACCTTATGCTTGCATCGCTTCTAAAGGGTTTTGCTGCAGCTGTGCTTGGAGGCATGACAAGCCTCATAGGTTCCATAGGCGGCGGAATAATTCTTGGAGTAATAGAGAAGTTTTTCGGATTTTACGTGTCATCTGAATTTGAAACTGTTGTTTCATTCGCAATTATTGTCATTATACTGTGGTTCAAACCCAGCGGACTTTTCGGAAAACATTATAAAAGAAAAGTTTAGATTACGGAATTTCCAAAAAAAACCGGAATTATTAAAAATAACTTGTCAGAAAAAATCCTGGAACAGAACTTCTTCATTAATTAAACAAAAATAAACAACAGTTGGGATTAAATGAACGGCATTAAAGAAATAAAACTTTTTGACATGAATACACTCGAGTCATGCGGATCAATTATAACAGAGGGGAGCCAGTGGCATTATGAGGATGTAAAAGATACTCACTTGATGGATATTACCCGCGGCATGCCGCTAAAAGCGCTTCTGAATATTCTTTCAAGCTTCGGTCTTGTTTACGACATTGTGGAATAATTTTATTTAACCATAATACAGATAGCTTATAATAATCTGCAGCAAATCATACTGCATCATACAGATAAATCTGATACAATTGTTAATCAAGGAATAAATTAGTCTTGATTTTTTTAAGAATACTTTAATTATTACTTAAAGTCTCCGGTTTTTATAATTTCCGGGTTGAAAAAAATGAAAATAAATTTATTCAATAAAAAAAATCCCCAGGAATTCATTATAAGCATAATTCTCATTTCAATAATGATAATTATATTTGCAGCAGTTCTTGTCAAACAGTCGAAATTTGATTTAAGCTCCTACGGTCTTTCACTAACGACTGCTGAAGTAAAAAATACTATAGCTTCATCCGCATCATCAGCCGGAATTAAATTTGAACAGCTTATCCCGAAAGGATTTGAACTGTTATTAAAAACCGAAACATACAGCAAAGATAATCTCCATGAAAAAATAAACGGAAAGGCTACGCTTTACCTGGAATCAGGATTTGTTCAGATGATATCGCAGAGATTCGCAAGCAGTATCGATAAAAACATCTGGCTGGAAATTTTTATTTACGATATGGCGGAATATAAAAATGCTTTCTCGGTATATTCACAGCAGAAAAGAGCAGATGCAGTTGAGGTACCGGAGCTCGGTAAAGCTTACAGCACTCCTAACTCGCTTTATATTGTTATCGGGAAATACTATATTGAAATTGCAGGGTCATCGATGTCGGAATTACTTGCTGCGGCTATTCCTGAACTGGGCCGGAAAATAAAAGCTGAACTGAATAATTCAGGTGCTGAAAACAAAGAAGAATCATCGCGATTTGAAAAAGAATTTATTGTTCCGGGAAGTGAAAAGCAGTATTTAAAAGGCGCATTCGGCTACAGCGGCTTTACTGATATTTCGGCAGTTCAGTACAAGGTTCATGGTTCAACTGCAACTGTTTTTACCGGAACTGCAGCTGACAATAATGAAGCTGAAAAAATTTCAAAAGGTTATTTAAATTTCCTCATTGAAAATGGCGGAGAAGTAAAAAAAACAGATGAAAAAACCGGTTTAAAAATAATCAGCCTTTTCGGCTATTATGAAGCTGTAATATCATGCGGAAAGCATATTGCAGGAATTCACGAAGCTGAAAATTTATCCGACGCTGAAAAAATATCCGAAGTTTTTATACAAAAAATCTGCGGGAAGAAAAAATAATATGAGCGATGCAAATGAAAATATAGGACGCAGGGAATTTCTGATCAGGTCTATTAAAGCCGGAATATCAGTTGCTGCTGCCGGCATCGCTTCTTATGTGTTATACGATTCAAAAGGCCCGCAGAAAGAAAAGCCATCTCAGAATAATATCATTCTCCCGGATTATTCAGTAAAGCCTGTAAATGGCAAAACTATTTCCATAGCCAAAGGCTCTGAAAGAAAAAAATGTACAGAAGCAGCAATCAGGGAGCTCGGCGGCATGGAAAGATTCATTAAACCAGGCGAAACTGTTGCTATAAAACCGAATATTGCATTCGCATCATCCCCTGACCTCGGAGCTACAAGCCATCCGGACCTGATTGCAGAACTCATACGTCTGTGTCTAAAGTCAGGTGCAAAGCGCGTTATGGTTCTTGATAATCCCATTAATGATCCTGCAAGCTGTTATTATCTCTCTGGAATTGAAAAAGCAGTAAAAGATTCCGGAGGTGAAATAGTTCTTCCTAAACTTGAATTTTTTAAAAACATCACACTGAAAAACGGCAGGCTTATTCAGGACTGGCCGTTTTTATATGAACCTCTTAAAAAAGCTGACAAGCTGATAGGTGTTGCCCCTGTAAAATCCCACAACAGAAGCGGTGCGTCCATGTCAATGAAGAACTGGTACGGACTTCTTGGAGGCAGACGAAATATTTTTCATCAGGATATCAACACAATCATAGCAGAGCTTGCAGAGCTCGTTAAGCCCACACTCGTTGTTCTTGACAGCTTTCAGGTAATGATGAGCAACGGACCCACAGGCGGTTCACTCTCTGATTTAAAAAATTTAAATACAATAATTGCAAGCACAGATCAGGTTGCTGCTGATTCATACGGTTCAGGTCTTCTGAACATGAATATCACGGATCTTCCATATTTAGCCATGGCTGAAAAAGCTGGAGCCGGAATATCAGACTATAAATCCCTTAAACCTTTATTTGTTAATGCAGGATAATAATTATATGAAAATTTTATCAGTACGCAGAATAGCCCAGATTTTTTTCTTTATCCTGTTTGTCTGGTTCTGCATAGTAAGCACAATAGGTGAAAGGTTATTTCAGATCCGCGGATGGCCGGTGAATCTTTTTCTTGAGCTGGACCCTCTAATTTCAATTGGAACAATTCTCACCACGCATAAACTTTACTGGCCTCTGCTGTGGTCATTGCTTACAGTTATTCTCACAATTATTTTCGGGCGTTTTTTCTGCGGCTGGCTTTGTCCGTTCGGAGCAATTCATCAGTTCACCGGATATCTCTGGAACAGGGGAAGCGCTGTTTCTAAAATGGTCAAGCTCAACATGTACAGACCGCTGCAGTCTGTTAAATACTATATTCTTGCAGTTTTTCTCATTGCAGCTATATTTCCATTTTCCACATCCTCACTTCAGATCGGACTGCTCGACCCGATCTCTCTTATAACGAGGACATTCAATCTGATTCTACTGCCGATATTCGATATGAATTTCAATGTAACTTCAATGTCAGGAAGATTTTATGAAGGCGCCTGGCTTATATTTCTGGTTTTCGGCGCTGCAGTAATGCTAAATCTTTTTATACCGAGATTCTACTGCAGATTCATCTGTCCTTTGGGAGCCCTGTTCGGGATTCTGAGCAGATTCGCTATATTCAGAATCGGGAAAAATCACTATAACTGCAGCGACTGCAAAAGATGCGAGGAATTCTGCGAAGGAGCGTGCCAGCCGAACGGCCCGATCCGCACAAGCGAATGCGTACTATGCCTCAACTGCCGGGAAGCATGCAAAGAAGACGTTATGACATACAGCACCATTCCGTCAAGAGCAGGCGAGATACCGGAACCTGATCTATCGAGAAAGGGATTCATTCTGTCAATTGCAGGAGGAATTGTTGTTCTTCCGGTTTTCAGACTCGGCAGGCAGCTTGATGCAAACTGGCTTCATTCAATAATCCGCCCTCCTGGAGCTCTTGAAGAGGAGGAGTTCCTCAAGAGGTGCATCAAGTGCGGCCAGTGCATAAGGATCTGCCCGACAAACGTTCTTCAGCCCGGGAGTACTGATGGAGGTTTTGAAAATCTCTGGACTCCTGTACTCAATAACAGAATCGGATCAAGCGGATGCCAGTTCAACTGCACTGCCTGCGGTCAGATCTGCCCCACTTCAGCAATACGGCCCATTTCGCTTGATGAAAAGCACGGCAAGGGGAAATTTTCAGACCAAGGATTCATTAAGATAGGAACCGCTTTTGTTGACCGGAACCGCTGCCTGCCATGGAGCATGGACAAACCCTGCATTGTATGCCAGGAAAACTGCCCTGAAAGCCCCAAGGCAATACATACAGATGAAATTTTCAATACAGTGCGCGACGGAAATTTAACTGTGAAAAACGTGCAGAAAAATATTATAGAAGTTACAGGACATGAAATTACAGGAGGAAAAAATTTATCCGGTGATTATTTCTGCCTGATAGACGTAAATAAAAGGATAAAAATTTTATCAATGACAGAAAATTCAGTTGTAATTTCTCCTGAGGAAAAATTTTATTTGAATGCAGGCAGTAAAATTTCAATACAGGTTCGCCTGCAGCGTCCATATGTTGATATTGAGCGCTGCACAGGCTGTGGAATCTGTGAACATGAATGTCCGGTAAGCGGCAAACGCGCTATCAGAGTATCAGGTGTCGGAGAATCAAGAAGCAGAAACAGGGCAATGTTATTAAAACAATAAATTCCGGAGGATTAGAAATGGAAGAAGACAAAAAAATAATCAATCGAAGAGATTTTGTTAAAATGATAGGACTTGCAGGAGTTGGTTCTGTTACAGCACTGAGTTCAGCCGTTTGCAGTAAAAGCAATGATGCCAGTGATGCAGGACTTTCAAATGCTCAGAGCAAGGATCTTCCGAAAATCCCAAAGCGCAGGCTTGGAAAGAGCAATATAAACATCCCTTCCCTTTCCCACGGGATCATGTACAATCTCGTTGATAACCAGATAGTAATATACAACGGCCTCAAGTGGGGCATTGACATGATCGATACATCACACGGCTACGCAGGTGGCAACAGTGAACTCGGCATTGGTAAATTTCTGGCAAAAAATCCTGACAGAAGAAAAGATATGGTAATAGTCAGCAAGGCTTCCAGGGCGAGAACAATACCGGAAATTGAGGAAAGGCTGCAGCTGTCATTAAAAAGAATGAATACAAACTATATTGATGTATACTATGGAGTTCATGGCCTGAGAGATCCAAATGATTTGACAGACGATCTGCGCAAATGGGCTGAAAGCGCAAAAAAAAGAAAACTCATTAAAGCATTCGGATTCAGCACACATCAGAACATGGCTAAATGCCTCAATGCAGCATCGAAACTCGACTGGATCGATGCACTCATGACAAGCTATAATTTCCGGCTCATGCAGGATAAAGAGATGCAGGACGCTGTTGAAGCCTGCCATAAAAAAGATATAGGCCTGATTGCAATGAAGGTTATGGGACTTGAAGTAACAACAGAAAGCGACAAGACTATGGTAAATGCTTTTCTGCAGAAGGGATACACTGAAGCACAGACAAAATTAAAAGCAGTTCTTGACGACAAGAGGATTGCATCAGCCTGCATTACCATGAGCACAGTTGAGCAGATATCCACTAATGTTTCTGCTGTTCTTGACAGAAAAAAACTCTCCAGCGGTGAATTGAAAATTCTAAAGCAGCATGCCATGAATACATGCTCTGCATACTGCACAGGATGTTCTGAAATATGCAGCAGAACCATGCCTGATGCAGGACCTCATATTGCAGATATAATGCGCTCGTTGATGTACTATAACAGTTATGAAGAAAAAGATATGGCAAGGGAAGTATTCTCGGAAATCCCGCTTAATATAAGGAAAAAACTGACACGGCTTGATTATTCAGAAATTGAAACTCGATGCCCGCAGCAGCTTCCGATCGGGATGCTCATTTCTGAAGCAGTAAAAAAAATGGCCTGACTTACCCGCAAAAGTCTCCATCTCTCCATTGCAACTTACTTCTGCCTACATCTTTAAATAATTAAAGATAAAGGGGATAGGGAGATACAAAAGGAGAGATGATGAGATGTTTTTTAATTTTTATTCATATTTATTAAAAAAAATATCCCCATATCTCTTCTATCTCCCTATCCCCTTTTCTTACACTTAAATGCGGGTTGAAGTGAGAGGTAGGTAGCTAAACTTAATGATATTGTCTCAGAAGGTGAGTCAGGATGTTAAACCTTGCAATAGCTGGTGCAGGCTTATATTTAAAAGCAGCGCAAAAAGCTTAACTGTAAAATATGTTATCAATAAAGCAAGTATTACCATAAGAAATATATTTGCTCTGTATAAAAATTTTTCAGAAAAAGATTTCTGAAACCGGTGAAGTATGACAGCTTCAAGTATCAGATACAGAGCGAGGCCGGATGCTCCTGAAAAAACAAACAGCGTTTTAATTGCAGGTGTCATTTCAGTAAACAAATTCAGATCAGCAAAAAGTTTAAATCCTACAAACCACCAGATTATCATCCCGGGATTTGTTATTGCAATGGTAAATCCTGTTACGAATGAAAGCCTTTTAGTGTAGCTTATCTGATTCTCCTCATGAAGCATATACTTCCTTTCCTGAAACGACTTGTACACAAGATATGAAAGTACAATTATGCCGAGACTATATATTAATACCTGAAAATCTTTATGAAGAAGATAATGTCCGAATCCGAAAAGAGCAAGCATTCCGTACATAAGATCTGAAAGAGCTGAACCCATTGCAGTTACAATTGCCGGTTTTTTATGGCCATTTATTGTTTTTTTGATAACTTCCAGCTGAACCGCCCCAACAGGAATAGAAGTCAGGAAACCTAAAACAATTCCAAAAAATACCGTAGCAAGCAGTTTTAGAATATAGATATAATCCATAATATAACCCGAGTTTTTGATATATTCATTCGCACTGTTTTGATGATACCTTAAGTATGACAAGTAAATCATATTATTTATGCTTTATTAAAATGAAATACCTATTTATTTACAAATGTCAATAATAAATCATACAGCAATATTAAATATTGTTATTGTTATTGTTTTGAAGATTGTAATAAAGAGGCGAATAAATCGAACAGAATACAGTTTAGATAAAAGTTAAATTATTACATGAGAATTTTAATGCCTTCATTTCCTGAATTTAAAATCAATAAACTGTTGTCGCAATGTTTTTCAAATTTAAGATACTGTTCCATCGAATGCTTTTTCGAATCTCCGGATAAGTTTGAATATCTTCGTCTCATGTTTTTTTTCGATTTAATTATATGTTTTGAAATAATTTTAGCTTCAGAGCTGCTTCTATCGGAATGAAAATTTGCGAGTCTTTCATCAAATGAATGCATGCTGTCTTCCATAGCTGTTGATAATTGATGCGAAGCAAGAAGCTGGCCGGTGATTTTAAAAAAATGGTAACCTTTGATAGCCAGATCAACAGCCTTGGGAAATTTTTTATAATTGAGCCTGAGTGTTTTAAATAAAAATTTAAAATAAATAAAACTATATCTGCTGAATCCCTGAAGAACAAGAGAACGCAGCAGAGCTTTAATATCCGGCCAGGTTAAAGATTTATCCCAGTTGCTTTTTTCCGGAAGATCTTTAATTAGAACAAAACTTCTTTCAAAGTATTTTTTAGGGGAGTATAATTCAGAAATAACATGTTTGTACCCTGATATTATTTTATCCATAGGCATGCGTGTAATAAAATTCACCTGTAAATTATGCGTATTATTTCCGCTTGTATCATGCAGAAGACGGTTTTCATTTTGAAGCCTGCGATGCAGCTGGGTATTCGGTAAAGCCATCATCAAGCCAATCATCGCTATTGGTATTCCGGCTTTTTGTATAAAATCTATCTGAAGATCAAAAATATTTTCAGGATCAGTATCAAATCCTATAATAAAGCCTGCACATACCTCCAGGCCTCTGGCCTGAATTTTTTTCACGCTTGCCAGAAGATCAACAACTGCATTCTGATTTTTATAAGCAGCCTGCAGAGTAGTCGGATCAGGAGTTTCAATTCCTATAAATACCATATCAAAATTTGCCCTGAACATCAGATCCATCAGCTCATCGTCTGCAGCTATATTAATACTTGCTTCAGTAAAAATCGTGAACGGGAAACTGTGCTCAATCTGCCATTCAATAATCTGCTTTAATAAAATCTTAACCTTCTGCTTGTTTCCAATAAAGTTATCGTCAACAATGAAAATCGGCCCACGAAAACCCGTCTTATAAACAGTATCTATTTCCCTGATAAACTGTTCCGGAAGTTTTGTTCTCGGAGTTCTGCCGAACATTTCAATGATATCACAGAACTCGCAGTTGAATGGACATCCTCTGGAAAACTGCAGGGACATGATCATGTAATCATTTACATTTATTAGATCGAATCTCGGCAATGGCGTGAGTGTAATATCAGGTTTTGTTGAATCAGTGTATATTTTTTTTGCAGAACCTTTTTCATAATCAGACAAAAACATTGGCAGAGTAATTTCAGCTTCATTGAGTATAAAATAATCCACACCCTCAATTTTTTCAAAAGATGATGTCGGATATGGCCCTCCTGCCACCACAGGCACTCCGCATGAGTTGCATAATTTGACTGCACTCTCAAATGAATCTTTCTGCACAATCATGGATGAAATGAATACAAGATCAGAATTTTTAATGTCAGCAGCATCAAGCGGGGCAATGTTCATATCGATCAGTTTAATATCATAATCTTCTGGGAGCATTGATGCAATGGTAAGAAGCCCGAGAGGCGGCATCATGGTTTTCTTATTAACAAATGAAAGAGTATGCTTATAACTCCAATACGTAGCAGGAAATTCCGGATATATCAGTAAAATTTTTTTCTTCAAAAGTCATCCTCCATTAATAAATAAACTCATCCCGTTTTTTTGATATACAGATTATCATAGCATGTATAACTTTTGATAAATAAGATGAATTAAATTTTAAAAAAATATGGTAGGTTATATACAGAATTAGATGTAATGTATTTATTTCAAAAAACTATAACTTATCATACTTGGTTTTTCTGCCATAATATATAGACTATTAAAGCATATAAAAAGTTGCAAAAAAATAATTAAAAAATATAAAAATCTTTTTTTTATTTTGTTGATTATATTAAAAAGTTTTGTATAAAATACTTTGCTTATAAAAAAATGAAGAATATTAATTTTAACAATTCAATTAAATGCAGTCAAAAGAGGTGAATAAAATGCTTGTGAGAATAATTGTACCAATCTTTGCTGCGAGTCTTGCATTTGCGTTGCATATGATTGCATCCATATACGAAACTGTCAAGTCAATTAGCAGTCTGGACCCGTCATTAAATATCAATTACTGGGGTATATATTCATCATCATTAATGAATTATACTGGATTTTCAATTGCAATTGGAATACTATTATTTACTTATACAGTGCTAAAATATCTTCAACTTGGTATAGCAGGCAAGCGGATTTTAACAACAGGCATCATGATATCGTGCATGCTATTTTTAATTTTAAGTTTTTCTTTTGGTTTTTATACTGTTTCAATAGAAGAATTTTACATCAATAAAATCGGCTGGTTTGTTGTATCAGTAAAAAAAATGCTGATTCTGCCTGTAACAATTTTATCATTTATTCCAGGATATACATATATTATTGTTAAAACAAAGAAATTCAAATAAAATATAAGTTTGATAAAAAACACAGCTATTTTATTTTAAGTTATTTTTACTTGCAGATTATGATTCCCGGGATTATATAATGATAAACCAGATTAAAACCCTGACAGATAAATCACAGTTTGAAAAAGTTTTCAATAAATTTTTTATAAACAGCAGCCTTTCTCTGAATTTAAAAGACAGAACAGTAAATGCACAATTCATAGGATATTCAGATGAAAAAGCCGGATTTAGAATTTCTGAAATTAAAAATGTTCCTGAAGACAGCGTTATTGAATTCAAGAATGAAGTATATACAATATATTTAAATCTGAAATTTATTGAAAAACAGGAAAATGATGTATTTATTTTTTTGCCATTAAAATTTCAGTTTTTAAGTCAGACACGTACAGAAGAAAGAATTCCGGCAGATGAAGACGGCGGCAAGAAGCTTGTTTTCGTCACCAATGTTATATCAGATTTTCTCATTAATAATATTTTAACTCAAAGACTACAGGTAGTTGATAAGATAAGAGAAATAATCCTTTCTGATATGGAAAAAGCGTTTGAATCATTAAAAGTATACTTCATAAATGAAGGAACAACGGATACAAGAATGAAGTTTTTTGTCAGGGAAAAAGTGCCTTTGTACATTTTTGATGTCAGCAAACCGGAAACTGCTAAAAACAAACAGCTATTTCAGGATTATTTTAAAAATATTTATGCATCTGATTTTACGATGAAGCATAAAAAATTTATTTCTGAAGTTTCAGTTCCATTCCTTTATCAGACTAAACTGCCATATGGATATATCCAGATAAACAGCTCAACCCCGATGCCTGAAGTCACATTTAATACAATAAAAAAATATTCTATCCAGATTGATGAAATGTTTAAAAAATATAATATTTTTTCCAAAGCGGACGAACAATTTATTGTAAATAATTTTTCAAAGCAGGGATTTGGAATTGTATTCAATGAAAAAAAATATATACGGTATTTCAAGGAAAGCAGCACCCTGTATCTCGAAATGAATTTTCCTGATCAGAAAAAAGCATCAATCCTCGCAACAGTAAAACATATTTCATATACATCCAAACATATTGCAATCGGTTTTATCATAGAAGAAATTGACGCTTTAAGTGAAGTAAATTACGATAACTTTCTTGAATCTCTCAGTCAGAATAAAACTTAATTCCGAATCATTAATTTATTAAAATTTTAAAATAAAAAAACCCGATTTTCACCGGGTTTTTTATGAATTTCAAATTAATTCCCAATCGTCCCCCTTGTTAAGGGGAGATACTGATTACTGCTCTCCCCCTTAACAAGGGGGAGATGTCCGCAGGACAGAGGGGGTATTTTAATATCTGTATGTATCAGGCTTATATGGTCCATCCACAGGTACATTAAGATAATCAGACTGCTCTTTTGTTAATTTGGTCATTTTAACGCCGAGTTTTTCAAGGTGAAGTCTTGCAACTTCCTCATCCAGTCTTTTAGGAAGAGTGAATACTTTATTCTCGTGTTTGTTCTGAGCAAGTTCAATCTGAGCAAGAGACTGATTTGTAAAGCTGTTGCTCATTACAAAACTTGGATGCCCAGTTGCGCATCCGAGATTAACAAGTCTTCCCTCTGCAAGAACAATAATGGATTTTCCGGATTTCAATGTCCATTTATCAACCTGAGGCTTGATAATGTCTTTCTTGCAATCTTTATTGTTTTCAAGATAATGCATTGCAATTTCGCTGTCAAAATGTCCGATGTTGCACACAATCGCGCCATCTTTCATTTTTTCCATATGAGCTCCGCTTATTACTTCCATGTTACCGGTAGCAGTAACAAAAATATCAGCATCCTTAACTGCTTCTTCCATAGTTGTAACTTCATATCCTTCCATTGCAGCCTGAAGCGCGCATATTGGATCTATTTCAGTTACCTTTACTCTTGCACCGAAAAACTTCATGGACTGGGCGCAGCCTTTGCCCACATCGCCAAAACCGCAAACTACAACAATCTTGCCTGCAATCATGATATCTGTTGCTCTCTTAATTCCGTCAGCAAGAGACTCTCTGCAACCGTAAAGATTATCAAATTTTGATTTTGTTACTGAATCATTAACATTAATAGCAGGGAATAAAAGCTCTCCTGCTTTTTCCATCTGATAAAGCCTGTGAACGCCGGTAGTAGTTTCTTCAGAAACTCCTCTTATAGCTTTTACAGATTCATTCCATTTTTTTGGAGTATTCTGAACGCTGTGCTTAACACGTTCCATTATGACTTCCATCTCTTTATGATCATATTTTTTATCAAGGATAGATGCATCCTTCTCGGCTTTTACACACTGATGAATGTAAAGAGTTGCGTCACCGCCGTCATCAACAAGAAGATTAGGTCCTGTTCCATCAGGCCAAGTCAGAGCCTGCTCTGTACACCACCAGTACTCCTCAAGGGATTCGCCTTTCCATGCAAATACAGGAATTCCGGCTTTAGCAATTGCAGCAGCAGCGTGATCCTGTGTAGAAAAAATATTACACGATGCCCATCTCACATCCGCTCCGATAGCTGTTAAAGTTTCAATTAAAACAGCAGTCTGAATTGTCATGTGAAGACTTCCGGCAACCTTTAAACCTTTAAGCGGCTTATCCTTGCCGTATTTCTCTCTGATTGCCATGAGTCCCGGCATTTCTGCTTCAGCGAGAAGTATTTCTTTTCTTCCCCATTCTGCAAGTGACATATCAGCAACTTTGTGCTGCATCTTTAAATCAAGTTCCATAAATTTTTCAGCAACTTTATTCATTGTAATTCCTCCATAAAATAATATATCTTATAAACCAGAAAAAGCTTTAATTAATCTTTAACTGAAACAAACAGATTAATTTTTAAACCTCTTTCCGCGTTAAAAGTTTCTTTTTTAACAGATGAAAATCCTGTCTTTTTAAGCATCCGCATCATATCTTCAGATGATAAACCCAGCCACCTGTGACCGTACTCAGTCCTCATGTCCTCAACCTTGTGTTTTTCAAGCTCAGTAATTACAAGAGTTCCGCCTTTCTTGAGAACTCTTGCAGTTTCTGAAACAACTTCATCAGGATGCTGCAGATAATGAAGCACCATATTAATTACAGCACAATCAGTTTCGTTATCCCTCATGGGCAGATGCTCAATGCTTCCGATTCTAAAATCAATTTTCCCGTTCATGCCGGCAAATCTTTCTCTTGCTTCATCGAGCATCCCGGGTGATTTATCAACACCAATTACTTTCCCGGCTTTTTCTGATAGATATGGAACAAGATCCCCTGTGCCGCAGCCAAGGTCAGCTGCTACTGAACACACCGGCATATTTTGAGCTATCTTTTCAGAAAGATTAAGATTTCCGAGTATTCCTTTTTTGATAGAAGGAAGATTATCCGCGATCGAATCAAAATATTTTACTTTTTCCTCTGAACGTTCAATAATGACTTTTTCAAGATTATTTACATCATCAAGTAATTCAGGATCGGATTTTACTGCATCTAAAAGAATTTTTTTAGCTGAATGCTTATAATCATCTTCAACAGCTCTGTAGAAAACCCATAAACCGTCTCGTCTCGATGTCAATAATCCGCTGTCAGTAAGAATTTTCAAATGGCGCGAAATCCTCGACTGCCCCATACCCATTGCCGCGACAATTTCATTCACGTTTAGTTCGTGCTTCATAACAAGATTAAATAATCGGAGTCTTGTTTCGTCGCTCAGCGCTTTAAAATAAGTTATTAGTTTCATACATTACTATATCAAGATATATTGATATAGTAATAAAACAGGGGTAAACCGTCAATAAAAAAAATGATAAAACCCGCTTTTTTTAAGCGGGTTTTTTATAAACTTTAAACTATAAATTCAAAATAAAGATTTCTCTACGGCTTAATAACATCTATCTGCGAAAGATCGTCTTTTTTCAGAACAAGTATCTGCTTATCAATACTGTTTATATAAATATAATCTTCATAGAATGTTATAAATGTATTTTCATTTATTTCTGCAGCAGAGCGGGCAGCCAGTTTCAATGCAGCATCAAACCTGCCGAGATAATATTTTCCTTTATCTACAACTATTGCATAAATAAAATTTTCTTTAATCTCAACAAAACTTCTGTAAAACACAGGATCAGTGCCTGTAATTTTCGTTTCGAGCTTGTCCTTGTCAAGCAGAGTCAGGTTGTATTCATTTGAATATTCAGCCTGCTTCCGTGTTATTACAATTACTCCGCCCGAAAATACATCATATTTATTTCCGCCGATATTTCCAACAGGAGACCTGAAATCAATCTTGCGGGTAGATGCGTTAATCATATACATATCATTATTATAGTGACCGTTTTTCAGCCACTCGTTTATTTTCATGTAATAAAATTTCTCGCCGAGAATTTTTTTATCTTTATCTTTTTCTTTAAGTTCTTTTTCTTTTAATGCAAGCTCTTCCTCTTTTTTATTAAGTTCCTTTTCCTTCTCTGTTACCGGATCATCTTTTTTTTCTTTTTTAGCTATAGCAGTTTCATCTTTTTTTATTTCTTTCTTTTCTTCTTTAAGATTCTCTTCTTTTTTAGCAACTGTTTCTTCTTTCTTTTTAACTGTATCAGTTTCTTTCTTTACTGTTTCTTCTTTCTTTTTAACTGTATCCTCTTTCTTTTTAACAGCTTCCGTTTCTTTTTTTATTTCTTTTTTTTCCTGTTCAGTCTTTTCTTCTTTCTTTGCAATTTCAGATTCTTTTTTCTTTTTCTCAGCAGGATCAGTTATTTTTTTAACTTCCTCTTTTTCTTTTTTTATATCTTCCTCTTTTTTCTTAACAGCCTCTTTTTTATCTTCAACTTTTTTCTTTTCTTCAATAACTGCTTTTTTTTCTTCTTTAATTTTCTCGTCTTTTTTTGCTATTTCCTTTTTTTCTTCAGTTATTTCTTTCTTTTCCTTTTCTATTTTTTTTTCTTTAATTTCAGATAAATCTTTTCTTTCTTTAATTGCACTATCGTCTTTCCTGATTTCCTTTTTTATATTTTCATCAGATATAATATCCGGATCAATTGAATCAATACTGTCCTTCGAAGCTTTTTCAGTTAAAGGAATTACTATTTTAGATTTTCCGGGCCACTCGAAATATTTAACAGACATCCCTGCATTATCAGAATTTATTTTATTCATTACAACCGGCTTATAAACTGTGGATAAATATTCAAGATTCCCTCTATAAAAAGCATTGTAATAAGTAATAAAAACTGCAAGAGCTCTTGCGCTGTTTGCTTTATAACCATACATTTTTTCAAGATAACCCTGTATAATATTCTGAACATGCCTCACATGCGTTACATTCGCATCTTTATCTATTGAAAAAATATCTGCAGAAAATTTATCAGGATCATCCTTAGATATGGCTCTCACAATTGAATATTTCATGTGGTATTTTGCATTCTGATTCTTTTTTATTTTATCAGCAAGCTGATACCCGATTGATATAACCTCTCTTGCAGGATCATTTCTGATGGATTTTCCGGTATAATTAATAAATTCAACCTTTTTTGCTTTTTTTATTTCCTGAACATCAACATTAAGCGCGCGGGTGGTTGCGGGAAGGATCAATAATATTCCGAAAATAACAGGAATTATTTTTTTCATTGCAGTCTCCATCAATATTTTTAAGTTTATAGTCAATTTGATGTATCCGGAAATAAATACACAGTAATAAAAAATACTGCCTGTATTTAATATTTGTCAAGATTTTTACTTGATGCATTTTCAAACATTATAAACTATAGCGGTTAACGAAAAAATTTACAATTTGTCATTTCCGCAAATGAGGGATTCTAATTCTGTTTTATAGATCTCTGCATTCGTGAAGATGGCAGAAGATATACTCTTTTAAATAAATAATATCCTCAAATATGAAAATAAACATGGAAAAAATGAAATACAAAGCACTATATTTATTTATACTATTATCAGCCCTTATGCCAAATCTGGTTTTTACTGAACCATCTGCTCTAAATCCTGATAAGATTGTCAGCGATTTATTCTCCTGGGATAAATCAAAATCAGAAAAGACTCTGGAAATATTAAAAAAAGAAAAAACACCTGAGGTAGTTCCCCTGCTTGCTGATATGATTGTAAACGTAAGAAGTTCCAGTACAAAAAAGAAAGCCATTGAATTTTTGAAAATATTCGAAACAAAAGATTACATTCGGTACTGGTTTGAAATTCTGCAGAAAACAGAAGATGAACAGATCAAAATATCAATTATAAATCATCTTTCTTCCACAAACGATAGAAGAGTCATTGTGCCGATTGCGATGGAGCTTAAAAACTCATACAGCACAGTCAGGGAAGCTTCCGGAAAAGCACTTGAATCCATCAGAGATGACAGGATATATCCGATAATTCTTGAAATGGCTGCAAACTCCAATCAAATCATGAAAATATATGCACTTGAAGCTATGATGCATGTATATGATACAAGACTATATCAGACAGTCGCTGACTTAACCAAAGACCAGAATAAATCCATAAGAATTTATGCATTGAAGTGTATTTACAGAAATCAGCTGACTAATGGATTAAACCTTGTTCGTAATACTGCATTAAATGACACAAATGATGAAGTAAAAATGACAGCTCTCGAAATTTTAGGAAATTTTGCAGATACATCTTCTCTTCACATTCTCTATAAAACATTGGCAGATAAAAACCGCGAGATTAGAATTATATCCATAAAATCAATCAATAAAATGCCTCCTGTAAATCCGGCTTATACAGCTCAGATATTGTCATCCCAGCTTTTAATAGAAAATGATTCTGTTATAATAGATCAAATACTCGAAACCATGATAAAGCTTAATAAAGCGGGCGATACTGCAAGTCTTAAAAAAATATTAACTGAAAATCCGAATGAACAGTTCAAAAGAAAAGCCGTTTATATTCTCGGTATTTCAGGCGATGAAAGGGCAATACCCGTTTTAATAGAATCTTTAACTGATGAAAATTTCAGGATTAGATCTGAAATATGCAATGCTCTTGGAAATTACATAAACAACAAATCAGCATACACTTCACTTCTGGAGATTATAATAAACGATACATCGAGATATGTTAAGCTTTCAGCATTATATTCAATAAAAAAAAGTTATGATAAAAAAATTATATTAAATTTGCTTGATATTTACCAGGCAGAAAGTGATAATATATTTAAACATATACTTTATATGACAATTCGAGATTATTTTGAAAAAAAAATTTAGGAAAATCCCATGCCATTAAGCCAAAGAGAACTGGATAAACTTATTGAAAAAATAAGACAAAATTACTCTGATTACTCTCATAAATTCAGTTCAAAATGGTTTAGCATTGAAGCATTTGAATCAAGATTGAGACATGCAGTAATAAACAAAATGAATATGGAGCAATTTCTTCTTGCTGAAGTAGCCAATTTAGAAAAAATCAAAGAATCGTATGAGGCTACACAGAAAAAAACTGCGAATAACACGATTAAGCCAACCTTCACTGATAAAGTTGATGAAATTTTAGAAGATATCAATGACTTGATAAAAAAATATCCTGGAATAAAATTTCATGAAAAAGCCGATTTCGAATTGATAAAATTCTACGGAGCAATTAATTTTTTTGCTGCAAATTATTTTTCAGTTATATGGTCCCTCATTAAAGACAGAAATCTCAAAGATAAGCTGATGGTTCTTGAATCCAGATTTTTTCATAATGCAATGAATTCATCAGACAAAGAGTCCAAACGTATTGAAGATCATATAATGTTATTAAACAGAAGAGATGTGCAGGAAATTGATATAGAAAAAGATAAAAATGATATTCTTAAAGATACTGCTTTTTTACTTCATGAAATAATTAATTTTTGCGATCAGGCTGTTAAAATCCGCGAGGATTTTCTTGATATGCCGGTAAATCCGGATAAATTATTTACTTCTGATAAACAAAAAATAGAAGTTGGAGAAACTTTTAACAGTCTTTCAGGATATGGAGCTTTATTAAAAGTTAAAGAACTTGCAGAAAATATCATTACAGATTTCAGGCTTGGAGCATTTAAAAAGAAATAGAAGATATATATAACTTTTATTTAGAAGTGAATTTATAAATAAGATCGCGGTATTGAGGAAATTTGTCCGACAGAATTGATCTTTTCCCTAATTCAAAATCCTTGAAATCAAAACCAGGAGAAACTGTGCAAGCTGCAAGAACATATGAATCCGGTTCGTTAACACCTGCTGCAAACCACAATCCTTCTTTTACAATTGCCGATAAATGGTGATCTGAATCAGATCCGCCCCCGAGAATTAAACTAGTATATTCACCATTGGTTTCGTTAATTATATGAATCGTAAGAGATGACCCGCTATGAAAATGCCATATTTCATCAGATTTAATCCGATGAAAAGCAGATATATCTCTGCTTTTCAGAAGATAATAGATTGCAGTTGAAGCGCATCTTCCATCAGGAAATAATCCATCATGTTTTCCGGAATTTATAACAAGGTCGGACCTGTAAAATTCTCTGTAAAATCCGCCTTCTGGATGAGGTATTAAATTGAGCTTTTTAATCCAATCTGCTGGTTCAATCATTAAAGTTTACTAAGAATATTATCTTCCTGCTTGTTATTGAGTTTTACTGCTAATGTAATAATTCCAACAATTGAAAAAATTAATATCAGCAAATAAATTATCTGATCCATTTCAACCTCCTTATAATGAGACATAAAAAATATAAATATATAAGGGGTAAAAGGCAACAAAAAATGAAAAAAAATTCATCAATTATGAAATTATTTTTATTTCATAACTCCATTAAGATAATTATTTGCAATCGATTCAATAACGCTTTTATCAAGAACATCCGCTCCGCGCTTGTCATAATCATACACAATAAGCATTATTCCGCCGACAAGCATGGATGCAGTTATCCGTGAATCGAGAGATGATTTATAAATTCCAAGAGATTTGATTTTATCTATTTCATTTGATATTGTTTTAGCAATTATTGAAACAGTTCTATTTACCCTGTTAACAACTTCATCATCAATGCCTGCAATTTCCTTGAAAATAAGCTTAATTACTATAGGCTCTTTAACAAGTACAGATATCGTACCGGAAATTCTATCCATTATGAACTTCTGAACAGCTTTATTATCCGGGCTTTTTTCAATAAAATCATTAATATCATCAGGATCGAGCGTATCCTGAATATCTTCAATAACAGCATCAAGAATTATGTATATTATTTCTTTTTTATTGCTGAAATACTGATACACAGTACCGCGTGCTATATTCAGCTTTTCGCAAACCTGGCCAATATGTGTACTCTGGAAACCGTTTTGCATAAACATTTCTTTTGCAGTATTAATAATCTGTAATTTTCTTCTTTCACCCTTGGGTGGCATAATCAGTCTCCATAATATTTTTCAATCATTTCTTTTTTCAGAGGAACCTTTTAAAATTTTAATCTGTTCCTTTATAGGAATTAAAGCCTCTTTTAATTCCTTGATCATAATATCTGCTTTTTCCTGTAATTCCCTGCTCATATATTTCCGTATTAATGAAATTTTATTATTTATTCAATATATGTATTTTATCGATAAATAAATCCCATCGCATTAATTATAAACTTAAAAAATTAATAATATTAATTCTTCAGATTTATAAATTTATCTGGAAACAACAAAGAGAAAAAAGTATATACAATTTTATATAATAATTTACTTTTTTTTAAGTATTTATAATTTATTCATCAGAAGGTCAATACTTTTTTTTAAAAATTTACATAAAGTAAGGAAATGTATAAAACTAAAAAAGCAGCCGGATTTCCGGCTGCTTATCTTATTGAGTCTTTCATAAAGAACTCCAGATAATATTTTATGCAACTGAATCGATAGTTCCGCCTATTGAGCCTTTTTCAGACTCAATTTTAACATTTACACCAATCATCATATATAGAAGGTTTTTAACATCATCAATATGCATTATACCCTTCATGTACGCATCAGAAGATGAACTATCATTTCCTGACATTTCAATTTTCTTCTCTGCAGATACTGGAAAGCCGGTACCTGAAGGAATTCCATTGCTATACGCCTGATTTCCCCAACTATTGTTTATCATGACTTCCATTTCATTACCTCCTTCCATGGATTGTATATGTTTATTATCGGAGATAATTAACTAAATAATAAAAAAAATTCTAAAAAAAATTATAATTTTCTTTTAATAATTATTGTATTAAATTTTCCAATGCTTGCGGCAGAACATAATATTATTAATCTTGCAAATATAACTATACAATATAAAATAATTGTCTATATTTATATAGAATATAATGAAAATTAGCTGTAAATAAATAAAGTTATACCAATTATAAAATTGACAACTCAATACAGTTTATATATCTATGCAAAGCTAAACATAATCATTAAGCTAAAAGAAAATTTAATGAATTCAGATATTTTTAATACCCAATAATTTTATTTTTCAGGCGGATTATATATGAAAAGAAAAAACTCAATTTTCTATATTTATCAAATTTATAAATTTATTATATATATGCCTTTTATAGCACTTTCAACTTCAGTTTTAACAACTATTTCTATAATGCTAACCATGATTATAAATCAGAAATCCGGTACTATTATAGGAAAAATCTGGGCAAGATTGAATGCTTATATGATTCCAATGTTAATTAATGTTTCCGGCGTAGAAAATATTCAAAAAAACACATCTTACATTGTTGTTGCAAATCATCAAAGTCATCTTGATATTTTTGTCGTTTATGGATGGCTTCCAATTGATTTCAGATGGGTTATGAAAATGGAGCTAAGAAAAGTACCTTTTCTTGGATATTTCTGTTATATTGCAGGTCACGTATTTATAGATAGATCAAACAGTGCTTCTGCCCTGGAATCTATAAATAAAGCAAAGGAAAAAATAAAAAACGGCATATCAATTTTATTTTTTCCTGAAGGTACAAGAACTACAACAAGAGAATTACTGCCATTTAAAAAAGGGGCTTTCAAATTTGCTTTAGATACAAACCTGCCGATTCTTCCTGTTACCCTGATAGGCACAATGGATATTCTTCCAAGCAATACAATGGATCTGTTTCCGGGAAAAGCTAAAATGATAATCCACGAGCCTATAGATATTTCTCCATATAATGAAGAAAATATGCAGGAACTTATGGATAAAGTCAGAACAATATTTGAAACTGATATTAAAAATCAGAGTTAATAAAAATTATCTGAGCCCTTTTGAAAAATCAGTCGTAAATTCCTTCTGAATTCCATATGGATCTTTAAATTCCTGTTCAGGCTTGAAATTTAATTTTTTCTTCCCTCTTCCATTGACATATTTTGAAATCTCAAGATTCACAAATTCTGGAATGTCTATATTCGCTTTTACGAGATTCTGTCTCAACATTGATTCAGCTTTTCCGGCAAATGCAATAGAATCCCCGAGAACACGCGCAGTCTCAACAGGATTATGGAATCCGGTTGAATTTTCAGCACTAATAAAATTAAGCCTTAGAAAAGCCTTTTTATAAAGATCAACTGATCTGTCGAAAGAAGCTTTATCAACTTTTGCTGTATTTGCATTGGCTATTTCAATCAGCTTGGCAGTTGTTGCTACTGCATATCCTGCTCTGATGCTTAACGATATTGTTCTGTTTTGTGTTTCCATAACCTGATTTTTCAGCCAGGTGGCGGATTCCGTATGACATTGCGCGCATGCTTTTAAATCTGTTTTTAAAGGGCTTGTAACATCGTGGTCGGAAATTTTATACGAGCCGACCCTTTTATACGGCATATGACAATCAGCGCAGGACACACCGGCATTAAAGTGAGTACTTCCCTTGGTAAAAAGTTCGAATTCAGGATGTCTGATATACGGCATTCTAAAGCCGGTAACGCTCTGTTTCCATTCAAGCCTTTGAAAATCTTTTAATAAATCTTCAATAATATTTTCTATTGAGATATCGCCCCATTTACTGTTTGCCCATGGAAGCTGAACATCTCCTGCAACTTTTCCATCCTTATCTCTCGGAACATAATATGTGATGTGACACTGGGCACACGCAAGAATTCTCGCCTCCTGTCTCGAAACATCTGATTTTCCGATCATTTTAAGTCCATTATCGAGATGAAGCTTGTTTGTTTTCAGGCTCATTGTTTTATTATCGTGACAGTCAATGCAGGATGGCCCCATTTCTCTCATTTTTACAGGCAGCAGACTTAATGCATCCTTAAAAGGCATTTTAAGATATTTCATTCCATTTTGCTCAGCAAGTGTTTTATGGTAAGGGGATTTACATGCCAGACAGACTCCTCCTGCACCGGTTCTTGACGGATCAATATCAACCTGATCTATTACTGCATAATAATGTCCCCTTGGTTCATTATATTCGATTCCGAATCCCCATCCATTATAAAGCAATGCAGCATAAGGGAATTCGCTTAATTTATCATAAGTTACTTTATCTTCATCCCAGCCCCTTTTATATACACTTTTACCTGTCGGCTTCGGGTCTTTTGTTTTCTTCCATGATTCATATTCCAGCGGATAAACTTTTCCCCACTCTTCAGGATCAAATACATTGTCTGCTATAAGGCCAACAGTAACCGGCTGTATTTTTGAACATCCAAAATAAAAAACTGTGACCAAAGAAAAAATCAGAACTGAAATAATCGTTATTTGTTTTTTCATATATAAACTCCTTAAAAATAAATAGAGGTAAATAACCCTTAAATATAGAATCTATTTTACAACAGCAATATCTACAATTCTATGCGTAACCCGCCTGTGACAACTCCAGCAGTCCCTGCCTTCTGTTTCCATAAACGATACCATATGAGAATGGCACCTGATACAATTGTCTTTAAGAACTTTTTTTGCATGACTGCCTGCAAAAATCGGCTCTTTGTATAAACCAGTATTGAACCTTACTACATCGTTCATTCCATCAATTCCTTTCCAGATAAAATGATTAACAATATTGTTGTTGGGAAGATGACAATCAACGCATTTTATACTTCTATGAAGACCTGTTGAAAACCAGGATTCATACATCTCATTCATTGCATGGCAGGAATTGCAGAATTCCGGCGTAGACGTTTTTTCAAGCAGCTTTGGAGGACCGGCGAATAAAAAAAGGAATGCTATTAAAGAGGAAACTACTGAATAAATAATAAACTTTTTTTTTCTATCATCAATCATCTATTCCTCCTATAAAAATATAAAGTTTTCAGGTATTTAAATTATCTTATAAGAAAATAGATAAACCAATAATAAATTTATATCAATTACAGAATACAGATTTGTCAAATAAAATATTTTTAAAATAATTACTATTGAAAAATTAATTTAAATGATACTATCTTAGTTTTTAACTGGAGTTGTTTCAACGCCTTCAGGGGATAATAACACTTCAACTGCTTCTTCATAAACAGATTCGAATCTGCTTTCTTCAGAAGTTTTTGCCGCAAAAAATTCTTTCGGCACCTCTATACTTTCTATTGCTTCATCTTTTGAGCTGAGATATTCGAAAAACAAGTGAATTTTTTTAATATACTCAATCAGTTCTTTTAATTTTTTATTTTTTCTCTCAATAACAGCTTTTGAATCAGTACTAAGTTTTTTCAGCAGTTCATTCTGCCTGATTAACTTTTTCTGCAGTTCAACTGCAGCATCATAATACTCCTTATTTACTTTCTGAAAATCAATGCGGGCAAAAACAATTTCACCGCTTTGCTTTTCCTTTTCAATAGATTCCAGCACATCATTTAAGCCGCCGAGCGTGAATAAATCATCTGTTGATGTCTGAACCCACTTTTTGCCGGCTTCATCAACAAATTCTTTGATATCAGGAATTATATTTTTTCTTTTCTCTTTTTTAAACATAAGATAACAACAGTAATTATTCCTTTTTTTTAAGAATTAGACTTATATATTTTTATCGACATAAAAATCTAACTAATTGACAATTAAAATCAAGTTAAATTCTCTGTTTATATAAGCTGAATTTAACCTTTTTTGTCATTCCCGCGGAACCAGCCTGCAGAAATGGATTTACCCGGGAATTCAAGCCATCGCATGAGCGGTTATGGCAAAGAACATATAAATTTAATTTTTAACAGGAATAAAAATAAAAGAATAATAATGATAACTGAAAAAATAAAAAATGAGCTTATGAAACACGGGGAAACCCTGTTCGATGCTCCAATGAAAAACTACACTACCTTTAAAACAGGTGGACCTGCAGATGCTTTAATCATTCCTGACGGCAAGGGCGCTTTATCTAAAATATTAAAAATATCAAAATTAAATAATATACCTTTAACAGTTATTGGAGGCGGCTCAAATCTTCTTGTTGGAGATAAAGGTATCAGAGGAATTGTAATCCGCTTATTCAATGCCCAGGCTGATATTAACGGAATGTATATACAGGAAGACGGTTCTATTTACTCCTGCGCATCAGTTTCTAAAAAAGCATTTATTGATTTTGCAGTTAATAACGGGTTCAGCGGTGTTGAATTCATGGCTGGAGTTCCAGGCTGCATGGGCGGCGGAATTTACATGAATGCAGGAACTTTTTTAGGCAATTTCAGCGAGATTATTACAAAAATAACTGTATTCAGGTTAAACGGAAAAGAAAAAACAATAAAATTCACTAAAGATATGGCAAAATACAGAAAACTTGATTTCGGTTTCGATGGGATAATTGCAGGAGCATATTTCAATCTTCCAAAAGCAGTTTCAATTGATGATGTTAAAAATAAAATAAAATCCATTCTTGACGATCGTGCAAAAAAACACCCACTTAATTATCCTTCTGCCGGTTCAGTTTTTAAAAATCCTGAAGGAAATTTCTCATGGAAATTGATCGATGAGGCCGGCTTAAAAGGCAAATCTGTAGGAGGAGCAAGTATTTCCGAATTACACACTAATTTCATCATTAATACAGGTAATGCAACTTCAATGGATGTAAAAAATTTAATAAATCTGGTTCAGGATAAAGTAATGCAGAAATTTAATATCATGCTCGAGCCTGAAGTTAAAATGATAGGTGATTTTTAATAAAAAACACTATACACCAATAGAGTATTAAAATAAAAATTCACAATTCCTGTTCATTTTTCCCAACATTTTATACTTTTCATGACCCAAAAAACCCTAAATTAAATTTATGTACATTTAAACATTTTTATAAACATTTTCTTCGCTCTTTTTTAAACTTTTTTTTGAGACATAATATTTTTTATTGACTTATTTTTTCTCTGCCTAAATATAACAACATAGAATATTTAAAATATTATGTCACATTATTTTTAAATATAAAATTAATCTTCGACTCAACAAATCAAAATTTAACCCGTGTTTCAATGTTTATTTCTGCAAGGAAACATTTTTTATATTGATATCATATACTGGAGCCCTGTATGGAAACATCCCAATCTTTGAAATTCATCCGCAAAAGAGATGGCAGGGTTGCCTCTTTTGACCAGTCTAAAATAACAGATGCAATATTTACAGCTGCTAAAGCTGTAGGAGGAAGCGACAGATCAACTGCGCAATCAGTATCTGATTCTGTTGTAGGGATTTTATCAATAATTTACAAAGACGGAAGAGTTCCTGCTGTTGAGAATGTTCAGGACCTTGTGGAAAAAATGCTCATTGAGCGGGGTCACGCAAAAGTAGCAAAAGCCTACATTATATACAGGGAACAGCATAGAAAGATCAGGGACGGGAAAAGCCTTCTCAATGAAGGCATTCAATTAATAGAACAATACCTGGATAAATCAGACTGGCGTGTGAATGAAAACAGCAACATGAGTTTTTCACTTCAGGGACTGAATAATCACATAGCAACAGCAATTACAGCAAAATACTGGCTTGAGAGAATTTATCCTCCTGAAATCAGAGATTCACATGTTAATTGTGATTTTCATCTACACGACCTCGGATTGCTTTCTGCATATTGCGTAGGATGGGACTTAAAAGATCTTTTGATAAAAGGATTCGGCGGAGTTTCAGGAAAAGTTGAGAGCGGCCCTGCCAAGCATTTCAGATCCGCACTCGGGCAGATAGTAAATTTTTTCTATACCCTGCAGGGAGAATCTGCAGGAGCGCAGGCCTTTGCCAACTTCGATACATATCTTGCGCCATTCATCCGATATGACGGCCTGAATTATCAGGAAGTCAAACAGGCAATGCAGGAATTTATTTTTAATATGAATATTCCTACGCGTGTAGGATTCCAGACTCCTTTTACAAATGTTACTCTTGATTTAAATGCGCCATCAACCATAGCCAGTGAACACGTAATCAAAGGCGGACAGGTAATGCCTGAAATATACGGTGAATTTCAGAAAGAAATGGATATGTTCAATTCCGCTTTTGCAGAATGCCTTACTGAAGGTGACGCAAAAAACAGAATTTTTACTTTCCCCATTCCAACATATAATATTACCAAGGATTTTGACTGGAACAATGAAAATTTAAACAGCGTATGGGAAATGACAGCAAAATACGGTATACCATATTTTGCAAATTTTATAAATTCAGACATGTCTGCTGAAGATGCACGATCAATGTGCTGCCGCCTCAGGCTTGACAACAGGGAGCTTCGCAAGCGTGGAGGAGGTTTATTCGGAGCTAATCCTTTAACAGGCAGCATCGGAGTTGTAACAATCAATCTTCCGAGACTTGCGTTTAAATCTGAAAATGAAGATGATTTTTTTACAGGGCTTGAAAGAATTATGAATCTTGCAAAAGATTCTCTCGAAATAAAAAGAAAAGCACTGGAATCTTTTACTGAAAATAATCTCTACCCTTATACGAAATATTATCTTGGTGATATTTTTGAAAGAGAAGGCAAATTCTGGGTTAACCATTTCTCAACAATCGGCCTTGTAGGCATGAATGAAGCATGCATCAATCTTCTAAATACAGATATTTCTTCAATAGAAGGAAAAGATTTTGCTAAAAAAACCCTTGATTTCATGAGAGATATTATATTGAAATATCAGGAAGAAAGCGGGTGCCTGTTCAACCTTGAAGCCACTCCGGCAGAAGGCGTCAGCTATAGATTTGCAATGCACGACAGAAAAACTTTTCCTGATATAAAAACTTCCGGAAATGCAGAACCATATTATACAAATTCCGTGCATCTGCCTGTAAATCATACAGACGACATGTTTGATGTACTTGACCACCAGGATGAACTGCAGACAAGATTCACAGGAGGTACAGTAGTTCATCTATTCCTTGGTGAAAAAATAGATGATATCTCCACTGTAAAGACCCTTGTAAAAAAAATTGCAGAAAACTATTCCCTTCCGTATTTTACTGTTACTCCGACTTTCAGCATATGCCCTGTTCATGGCTACATTTCCGGTGAACATAAATACTGCCCGTATGAACATTCCAGCGATGAAATGAAAAAATTTGGAATTGAAGTTGATATTAAATAATACCGATAATAAAAAAAAGGAGAACTGTTATGACTAAAGAAACAAGAATACCAGTTGAAGTTTATTCAAGAGTAGTTGGATATTTCAGGCCGGTTAATCAGTGGAATAAAGGCAAAAGAGAAGAATTCAGCGATAGAAAAGAATACAGACTAAATTCCTCAATCACATCATCAGCTTATGAATATCAGAGGGCTGTATAAAACCTCGCTGATTGATTATCCCGGTAAAATATCAGCGGTTGTATTTACCGGGGGATGCAATCTAAGATGCGGGTTCTGCCACAATCCCGACCTTGTTTTAAATCAGAACAAATTACAGGAATTCAGCATAAGTGATATTACGGCATTCCTGAAAAAAAGATACCCTGTAATAGATGCGCTTGTAATTACAGGCGGTGAACCGACACTTTCTCCAAATATTGAAAAATTCAGTAATGAAATAAAATCTCTCGGCATTTCAATTAAGATAGATACCAATGGATTAAAACCTGAGATTATATCATCGCTGATAAAAAATAAATTAGTTGATTATGTTGCTCTTGATATAAAAACATCACCTGCAAAATATGAGTCTGTTACAGGTGCTAAACCTGATTTCACAAAAATTCTTGATACTTTGAAAATTTTGAGCAATTCCGGATTAAAATATGAAGTACGCACTACCTGCATACCTGGACTTGTAACTGAAAAAGATATTATTGAAATCGGCGAAGCAGTAGGCCATCTCGATAAATATTACCTTCAGCAATTTTTTCCTGATAAACCGATGATAGATGAAAGCTTCCGGAAACTGATACCGTATACAACAGATATTTTGCATAGATTTAGGGAAGCCGCCTCATCATTTTCAACATTTACAGGAATAAGAGGTATATAAATGCCGGATTTTAATAATGAAATACTGACTATGCTATATATATTTTTTGCCCGGATTGTTGATGTATCAATTGGAACAATACGGATAATTCTAATATCAAGAGGCTACAGAAAAATTACTCCAATACTCGGCTTTTTTGAAGTCCTGATATGGCTTACGGCTGTAAGCAAAGCTCTATACAACCTTAACGGGATACACAGCTATTTTATATATGCCGCAGGTTTTGCAGCAGGAACATATATAGGTATGCTTATAGAATCAAAACTATCAATCGGTTACCAGCATATCAGAATAATAACAAGTAAACACGTTTCAGCTCTTCCTCTTGAATTAAGAGAAGAAGGTTTCGGCGTGACAGTAGTTGACGGTATGGGTATGAAAGGACCTGTAAATATTCTCTACACCCTTGCTCATAAAAAGGATGTTAAAAAAATAATTGATATTACAAACATCCTTGAACCAAGTGCTTTTATTACAATTGAAGAAGTTAAAACCCATCAAAAAGGCTATCTCATTCATAAAAACTTAAGCCATCTTGTACAACACGATAATAATAAAAAATAATCTTGCCCGCATTCGGCTTCAATGAAATCTTGCAGCAAGCAGGAGGATATTTATGATTAAAATAAAAAAACTTGATGAACTTACAAAAGATGAAAAGTTTAAATTGTTTAACCGATTTGGGGATGATTTCAGCAAAATCCTCACTGAAACAGTTATACCCATTGTAAAAGATGTAATTTCTAATGGCGATAATGCAGTAATTAAATACACTGAAAAATTTGATGGTGTTAAATTATCAAAAATAATTTCCGGATCTGATGAAATTGAAACCGGTTATAAAAAAATTGATAAAAAAATAATATCCGCCTTTACCAAAGCCAAAGAAAACATTGAAGAATTTCATTTAAAACAAAAAAAATCTAACTTGGAATATTCCAGAAATGACGGAACAAGGCTTGGAATTATCCACCAGCCTATAGAAAGTGCCGGCATTTATGTTCCTGGAGGCAAAGCTGCTTATCCTTCATCTATATTAATGGGAGTTATTCCTGCAAAAATTGCCGGTGTTGAACATATAACTGTAATCACACCTCCAGATAAAAACGGAAACATTCCGGATATTATCTGCGCAGTTTGTAAAATTGCAGGAGTTTCTTCTATAGTTAAATCAGGCGGAGCTCAGGGAATTGCAGCAGCAGGATTCGGAACGGAAACTGTAAAAAAAGTAAACATTATTGTTGGACCGGGAAATATTTATGTTACTGCTGCTAAAACATATTTATTCAGCCAGGGTTTAATACAGATAGATTCTATGGCAGGTCCAAGCGAAGTACTAATTGCAGCAGATGAATCTGCTAATCCCAAATGGACTGCGTTTGATCTTCTTTCGCAGGCAGAACACGATGAAATGGCTGAATCAATTCTTGTAACTCCATCGGTTACTTTTGCAGAAGCTGTCAGAGATGAAATTGAGAAAGATTTATTATCAGGAGTCGGCAGAAGCAGTATCAAGAAAAAATCAATTTCAGATAATGGTTTGATTGTAATCGTAAAAGACATAGACGAAGCAATTGGTTTTTCAAATAATTATGCTCCTGAACACATGCAGCTGCTGGTGGATGATCCGTTTAAATATCTTGATAAAATTAAAAATGTAGGCTCTTTATTTTTAGGGCATATGTCCCCTGTAGCAGCTGGAGATTATTATTCCGGAACCAACCATATTCTACCAACTGGAGGCTCAACAAGATTTTCATCCGGTACATCAGTTGACACTTTCATGCGAAGAACAACATACCAGTACCTTACTAAAGAAGCATTAACTTTGGCACGTGAATCAATTAATATAATGTCTGAAGTTGAGGGTTTTAACGATAAACACGGCGGATCAGTTAATATCAGGTTTGAAAAATAATAAATTAATTATTTGATTACAATATATAAAAAAACCCTTCAGCTTTTACCTGAAGGGTTTTTATTTCTTCATTTTCTTATAAATTACATATTTTTTCCGGATTTAAGATCTATTGTTTTATAACCGCCTGCAGTATTGATATTCAGTATATTATCCTTAATCTCCATTTTTCCTGCATTATCTATTTTAATTTTCCACACAAGTGTACTGTTGATCATAGCACAGAATACATATTCTCCGGAAACAATATACATTTTCCCATCATGAGATATCGGTTTCTGACCAATTGTTCCTTCCCAGACAATTTTGCCCTTAACAATATGCATAACACTGTCTTTTGTAATTACAAGTCTTCCAAGATTAGCTGCGTCCTGTCTGCCGATCACAATTTTTCTGTCTTTCTCAATTTTTTCCTGAAGCGCTTTTGCAGCTTTTTCATTTGCTATTCTTTTTTCTTCACTTTCTTTATCAGCTAATTTTTTTTCTTCATCTTTTTTCTTCTGAATTTTTTCTGCATCTTCTTTTTTCTGCTGCTCAATCTCTTTTGCTATATCATCAGAAGACATTGCAGATTTGTCCATGCCCATATCTTTAGGAGCATCTTTAATCTGAATTATCTCTTCTGCATCTTTTTTAGCTTCTGTAGTATCCTGAACATTGAATTTCTCTATTTTTTTAGGCTGAATAACAATTTCATCCTGAACCTGAACAAGAACTGAAGAAAGAACTGCATCTTTTTCTTTAGCTGATGCATCTTTATTCTCGGAATTCAGTTTATCCATAGCTGCTTCAACAAATTTTTCAGTTTTTTCAACATCTTTCTTTGTTATTTCAAGCTTCTGATTTTTTTCAAGTGTTGGAGATACAGCAAGAATTTTTTCATCATTGCCTTCAAACTGTTTTAATCTTTTTGCCACCTGGACTTTACCGTCAAGTACCATTATGGAAGTTGTTTTATTGGCACTGGATTCAACAGAAAAACTTGTTCCTCTAACACCAGCTACTGCTGTTGGAGTTGACACAGTAAAACTGTCAGATTTAAGAAGTTTTTTCGGTTTGCAAAGCATTTTGCCAACTTCTAATGAAACTTTGACATCTTCAGTATCGCCGCTTTTCAAAAATTTAGATACAGCAACAATTGATTTTTCTTTAATTCTCACAAGCGAACTTCCGACTTTTAAATCGCAGACTGAATCAATTCCGGTTGCAATACTGTCATTTACAGAAATGATTTCGCCTGTTACTGCTGAGGCTCCATTTTTCTTTACATCACCCATTAGAAAAGTTATCATTAATGGATTTTCCTTTGCAGCCTGTTGCGGTGATTTTGAACATCCGAAATAAACTGCTGCCATAGCAACAAATATAATTACAGCAAATTTTCTCATTTTATGCCTCCAGATTTAATAGCCGTTGATTACAAATATAATACCGCTTTTATATATAATAATGTAAAATTTTATGTGAAAATCAAATATTTTTTCATAAAATTAATTAAATTACATCTTATATACAATAAAAAGTAATAATTTTAGATTGTTTTGTTTCAATTAATAAGCTTCTGTATTATTGGAAGCATGATTATATCATTAATTATTACAAAAACTCCTAATGCTATAAGAAGAGCCATTCCAACTGTTTGAATTTTTTCAAGTATTTTATCATTTATTGGTTTTCCGCGGATCATTTCAAATGTAAAAATTAAGATCTGGCTTCCGTCAACCATTGGAATCGGCAGTAAATTCATAACCATCAGAATTATTGAAATTTTTGCCATAAGAATTATAAATGCTGAAAGACCTTTATAGTAAGCAACATCTCCCGCAATTTTGGCAATACGGATCGGGCCTGAAAGATTTTCTCTGACATTCATTTTTCCGGAAAAAAGCATGCCAAAGCCTTTTAAATTCATAACAATAAATTCGTATGGTTCTGTTAATGAATTTACAAATGCATCCGGTATACTGAATTTAACATTAACCATTTCAGGTTTAACTGCAGGGTAGATTCCGATTCTGCCGATTTTTTCTGAAGATAAAATTCCTTCATATTTTATATATCCTAATTCAAGAATCATCGGCTTATTCTGATTTTTTGCAATAACATCATTAAACGAAGCAATGTCTGATATTTCTTTTGTGTTTATTTTAATTTTCTTTTTTGCTATAAACTTCTCAAGCTGTTCAGAATCGAATAAAGGAGTAGAGGAAATTTTCTTTTTATCAGGACTTCCATTTTTTTCTTTTGATGTTATTGAATATACATTACTCAAAACAGGTTTAACAGTAAGATTAATTTCTTTACCTGATCTGTTTATTATAAGATTAACATCTTTATTTCCATTTTTATTTATATAATCTATGAAATCGGATTCTTTTGAAATAGTTTTTCCATCAACAGAAATAATTTCATCCATTTCCAGAATGCCCGCATCCTTGGCCGGACCTTTATCAAGAACACCTGCCACTGCAACTTTTGTACCATATGGCATAACACCAATACCGAATCTGCTGCCTTCACCCAATGATTCAGGTTTAATAGTATAGGAAATTTCTCTGCCGTCCCGTAAAACTTTTACAGCAGTCTCTTTGCCTTCAGAAAAAAACATTGCTGTCTGAATTCCCGAAAAATCGGTAATTTTCTTTCCGTTGATATCAATAACAGCATCTCCGTCTTTTAAACCTGCTTTAAACGCAGGCGAAACAACGCTTCCGGATTTATAATATTCAGGAATATAAATCCGATTGGTTTCTTTCGTATAACCTACAAGGTTCATTACAAAAAAAAGTAATATCCCGAAAAACAGATTGAATAGAGGCCCCATTAAAACAGTAAAAATTCTTTTTAACGGATGAGCTGACAGGAAAGCATATCCCTCCTTGCCGGTTCTGTCCTCTGACGCATCTTCACCGTAAAACTGGCAGTAACCGCCAAGCGGTATAAGTGTTATCTGATATGTTGTATCCCCAATCTGTTTCTTAATAAAACCCTTGCCGTATCCGAGTGAAAAAACCTGGGCTTTTATGCCCACCATTTTGCCGCCAAGCAGATGCCCAAGCTCGTGAATAAATATGCATAGTCCAAGCAGAATCACTGCAGCCAAAATATATGTTACTGTTACCATTTACTAACTCCTTTTAATCAGCGATTCAGCAAATATCCTCGCTTCTTTATCAGCATTTATTATTTCTTCTATATTTGAGTCTTTTACAACTTTAATGGTATTCATTGCTTTCTCAGCAATTTTTGCAATATCCGTAAAGGATATTTTTTTATCAAGAAAAGCTCTAACAGCAATTTCATTTGAAGCATTAATTACTGCAGGCATTGTTCCGCCGATTTTACCCGCTTCAAAGCATAAATTCAATGCCGGGTATCGAATTTCATCGCAGCGGTTGAAATGCAGCGATCCTCTTTTAACAAGGTCCAGTTTTCCAAAATCATTTCTAACGCATTCAGGAAATGAAAAAGCATTAAGTATAGGCATTGTCATATCAGTAATTCCCATATGCGCAAAAACCGATCCGTCAATAGTTTCAACCATTGAATGAACAACACTTTCCGGATGAATAACTACATCAATTTTATCATAAGGAATATTAAAAAGATAATGAGCCTCTATTACTTCAAAACCTTTATTCATTAGTGTTGCTGAATCAATTGTAATCTTGTTGCCCATAACCCATGTAGGGTGATTCAAAGCCTCTTCAGGTGTAACCGCGTCAAGATCCTCTATATAAAAATCCCTTAAACTCCCTCCAGAAGCTGTAAGTATAATTTTTTCAATATCTGTTACAGATAAATTTTTCATAATTGAAAAAATAGCTCCGTGCTCGCTGTCAACAGGTATAAGCTCAACTTTTTTTTCAATGACAGATTTCATAAAAACATCGCCTGCCATAACAAGAGTTTCCTTGTTTGCGAGAGCAATTCTTTTTGCAGACTTTATCGCAGCCAGAGAAGGTAAAAGTCCTGCTGCTCCGACAATCGCGGTAAGTATAATATCAGCAGGCCTTGATGCAATTTCAACTGCAGAGTTGGCACCGTATATAAATTCGATTTCTTTGTATTTATTTCTTAACGATTCAACTTTTGATTTATCTGAAATTCCAATAGCGCAGATTTCCGGTGAAAATTCAGCAATCTGGGATTCAAGAAGATCAATATTATTATTGCAGGCCAGGCCGTATACCTTAAATTTTCCGGGAAAAGCTCTGATAACCTTCAGCGCTGAAGTGCCTATTGATCCGGTTGAACCGAGTATTGTAACTGTTTTCAGCATGGAAACTTTATTATATCACTCCCTTGAGGATAAGGTAATAATAAAAAATCGGCATGGAAAATATAAGAGCATCGAAAGTATCCCACATGCCGCCATGTCCTGGAATCATTGTACCTGAATCTTTTTTTTCTCCATCTCTTTTAAACAGAGATTCAGAAAGATCACCTATATTTGCTGCTATGCTGAAAAATATACCAAGCACAACTGCTTCATCAAGAGTGAAAAGTTTTCTTCCGAAAAAAGATGTATAAAACTGGTTTGTTATCAAGACACTTATTATTGTAAATAGCAATCCTGAAAAATATCCCTCCCAGGTTTTATTAGGCGATACGATGTAATCTGTTTTATGTTTTCCGAAAAACATTCCGCCGAAATAGGCAAATGTATCATTGCTCATTATTAAAATATTCAGCAATATTATATAAAAAACGCCGTCATTCAGTGATTTCAATAAAATTATATGTGAAAAAGGAAAAACTATAATCAAAAGTCCTGCAACTGTAACGCTAATTGAATAAGCGCTTCCTTTTACGGGCCTTTGAGTTAACTGGTAAACCTGTAAAAAAAACAGCATTATAACGAATAAAAACATAATTGCTTTTGCGTCAAAAACTTCTACATACTTTGTATAGCCGTAAATTTTACCAAATGCGAAAAAATACATAATCAGATTGATGATAAATCCGAATGCCATTCCGAACCAGACAGCAGCAACTCCCCCATCAGGAGATCTATCTGTTATTTTGTAAAATTCATATAAAGCAGCAAGTGATATAAAAGTCGATATGATAAAAATTGGAATCCCGTAAAATTGATCCGTAACTATTGCTGCAAAATAAACCGGCAGCCCGATAAGAGCGCTTGCAATTCTTTTAAAAGTCTGTTTTCCTTTATCGCTCATATACCGCCGAATCTCCTTTCTCTCTGTTGATAGATATAAACCGCTTCATAAAGATTTTCAGGTTTATAATCAGGCCATAATACATCTGTAAAATACAATTCAGCATAAGCAATCTGCCAGAGAAGATAATTACTGATTCTGTATTCCCCGCTGGTTCTTATCAGCAGATCAACATCAGGCATACCTGATGTATATAAAAACTTTTCGAGTTTTTTCTCAGTAATTTTCTCGTTGCTTTTTTTTAAAAGCGCCCAGTCATTTACTGCTTTTAAAATTTCCTGTCTTGAACCATAGTTAATGCATAAATTCAGAACTATCTTTTTATTTTTTCTGGTTGCTTCTATAGCTTCAGTTATGGTTTTTTTTGTAGATGGAGGGAGCCTGTCTGTCAGACCGGAATGTTTTACTCTGATGCCCTTTCTTATAATGGTTTCAAGTTTTCTTTTAAAAAAATCCTCCAGCAGATTCCACAGACCAATCACCTCAAGCCTTGGCCTGGACCAGTTCTCTGTTGAAAACGCATAGATTGATACAACGTCAATCCCGAGCTCAATAGCGGCATCCATAACAGGTTCGATAACATCAGTACCCTGTCTGTGACCTTCGGACCTGGACAATGATTTCTTCTTTGCCCATCTGCCGTTTCCGTCCATTATAATTGCTACATGTTTCGGAATACCGTTTTTCTTGATTAAAGGTCTGTAATCCTTCATTCTGTTTTGAGAACCTCAAAAATTAGTTTTTTATCCCCACTAACTCCCCCTTACTCAAGGGGGAGAATTGAAGAGGGGGTGAAACTAATTTTACTTATATCGTGATCACAAGGAAATGTCCATAAAATGATTTATTGATATTTCCTTATATGTGTAATATCTCTTTTTCTTTATTGTCTGTCATTTTCTGAATATCTTCGATATGCTTATCTGTCAGTTTCTGAATTCTGTCTAATCCGGATTTTGAATCATCTTCAGAAATTTCCTTTTCTTTTTCAAGTTCCTTAACCATATCATTTCCGTCTCTTCTTATGTTCCTAACTGCAACTTTTGCTTCTTCAGCTTTTGTCTTGGCATGCTTAACATATTCTTTACGTCTTTCTTCAGTAAGATCAGGAATCTGAATTCTGATAAGATTTCCGTCATTTGACGGATTCACTGAAAGATCCGATTTCAGAATAGATTTTTCTATATTACCAAGATTTCCTTTATCCCATGGCTGAATTACCACAAGACGCGGCTCAGGGCATGATATAGTAGCAACCTGGTTAAGAGGCATCTGCGATCCGTAGACTTCAACCCTTATGCCTTCAAACATTGCAGGATTTGCCCTGCCTGTTCTTATCGTAGCAAAAACACCCTGTAGATTCGAGTGAGTTTTTTTCATTCTGTCTTCAACATCTGTAATAATGTCGTTTAGCATATACTACTCCTTCAACTAATAAATGTTCCGACTTTTTCGCCGAGAACTATTCTTTTGAGGGAACCTCTGTTAAAAAGATTAAATACTAAAATAGGAAGACTATGTTCCATACAAAGTGAAATCGCAGTTAAATCCATTATCCGGAGATTCTTAGATAAAATATCTTTATATGAAACCATATCATATCTTTCTGCGGATGGATTTTTCTCCGGATCAGATGAGTAGACCCCGTCAACACGTGTAGCCTTGACAAGCAAATCTGTCTGAAGCTCCACTGCCCTGAGGCTTGCTGCTGTATCCGTTGTAAAGAAAGGATGGCCTGTACCTGCAGCTGCTATAACAACATCACCCTTTGATAGATAATTTCTTGCCTTATCGATAATATATGGCTCGGCAACTTTCTTCATTTCAATTGCGGAAAGCACCCTTGCCTTTACTCCGATTTTCTCAAGTGAATTTTTCAAAGCTATTGAGTTCATGACTGTTGCAAGCATGCCCATGTAATCACCTGCTGCCCTGTCAATTCCCATTTTTTCGCCGAAAGATCCTCTAAAAAAATTTCCGGCTCCGATAACAACAGCTATTTCCGCACCAAGATCAAGAATCTCTTTTATTTCAGATGAAATCCCGTTAAGAATATCCGGAACTATTCCATGCTTTTCATCGCCGGAAAGAGCCTCCCCGCTGAGTTTCAGAAGAATCCGCTTATATTTCAGACCGGAACTCATCAAGCCCCGATCTGAAATCTTACGAATCTGCCGACCTCGATATTCTCTCCGTAGGTTGCGATCTTTTCTTTAATAATATCTTTAATTTTAATATTTGTATCCTTGATAAAAGCCTGCTCAAGAAGACAGACATCTTCGTAATATTTATTTACCTTGCCATCTATTATTTTATCAACAACGTTCGCAGGCTTGCCTGAATCTTTCATCTGTTCCTTGTAAATTTCTCTTTCTTTTTCAACAACTTCAGCCGGAACATTTTCTATTGAAATATATAATGGATTTGATGCTGCAATCTGCATTGCAATATCCTTTGCCAGTGCATGGAAATCTGCATTTTTTGCCACGAAATCGGTGTTTGCTCTCAATTCAATCAATACTCCGATTTTATTATTGCTGTGTATATATGATGCAACTATGCCTTCTGTGGCAGCCCTTTCCATTTTCTTGTTCGCAGCAGCAAGGCCTTTTGTTCTGAGAAGCTCAACGGATTTGTCCATATCGCCGCAGCATTCAATCAGGGCTTTTTTGCAATCAAGCATTCCAGCCTGAGTTTTTTCTCTTAATTCTTTTATTTGTTCGGATGATATTTCAGCCACAATTATTCTCCTTAAGTATTATTTTACCAGGTCTTTCTCGGTTCTTTTTTTTCAGCAGCAACATCTTCAAATTCAGTGTCATCAACTGCATCAACAGTAGCTGCACTTTCAAGTATTTCCTCCGGAACAACTGCATCAGCATCAATAATTTCAGCTCCGCTTTGTCCGCCGGACTGACCGTCAATAATAGCTCTGGCCATAACATCAAGAAAAAGCGCAATTGCTCTTATTGCATCATCATTGCCTGGTATTGGAAAATCTATCTCGTCCGGATTGCAGTTTGTATCAACAACCGCAAAAATTGGAATTCCGAGAGTTTTAGCTTCCTTAACAGCTATAGTCTCTCTTTTCGGATCTATGATAAACAATGCATCCGGAAGTTTTTTCATGTTTTTAATACCGGAAAGAATTTTATTTTTCTTTTCAAGTTCCCTTGAAAGATCAAGTCTTTCCTTTTTTGTTTCAGCTTCCCAGTTATCAGACTCCTGCATTTTATCAAGATCCTTTAATCTGGAGATTGATTTACCTACAGTCTGAAAATTTGTCAGAAGACCGCCAAGCCATCTGTCAGAAATATAAAACATTCCGCATTTTTCAGCGTGCTCAACAATTGCCCCCTGAGCCTGTTTCTTAGTTCCAACAAACAGAACTTTTCCGCCTTTTTCTGAAACTTCTTTCATTGCCTGATAAGCAATTTTGATC
>CAZGWD010000005.1:0-224019 GCA_964529415.1 uncultured Leptospirales bacterium
TTTATTTTTTATATGGAAGGAATAAAGTGAAAACAAAAGCTGTAAAAAAAACCGGTCTGCTTGCCTCTTTGATTAAAAAAGATAAAGAATATCTTTATCAGAATTACGGCAACAGACTGCCTGTTTGTTTTGTCAAAGGAGACAGAGAAATCCTTTTCGATCAGGACGGTAAAAAATATATAGATTTCTTTTCAGGAATAGCTGTAAGCAATTTAGGCTACAATAACAAAGCACTGAATGCAGCCCTTCACGGACAGATCAATAAAATCATTCACTCATCCAACTGGTTCTACAACAAGGAGCAGATTGACGCTGCTGTTTTGATATCTGAAATGTCTTTTCCCGGAAAAACTCTTTTTGCAAACAGCGGCACAGAAGCAAATGAAGCTGCGATCAAGCTCGCAAGAAGATACGGTATTTCTATTCATAAAAAAAAGTTTCAGATTGCCACTTTTTCAAATTCATTTCACGGCAGAACTTTCGGGAGCATGGCTGCAACAGCCCAGAAAAAAATTCATGAGGGATTCGGACCTTTGCCTGAAGGTTTTAAATATCTGCCATTCAATGATATAAAGCCTCTTGAAAAAGAAATCAGAAGAAATAAAAATTTATGCGCTGTTATGATAGAACTCATACAGGGTGAAGCAGGTATTAAAATTGCGGACGAAAAATTTGTACGGGAAGCTTATGATCTTTGCGTAAAAAATCACATTCTTTTTATAGTGGATGAAGTTCAGACAGGCATTGGAAGAACAGGGAACGTTTTCGCATATCAGAAATACGGCATTACGCCTGATATTATAACTTTAGCCAAGGGGCTTGGGGGCGGTGTTCCTGTAGGTGCATTGCACACCAAAACTTTTCTTTCGGAATTTTTCCCGAGAGGGGTTCACGGCACAACTTTCGGCGGCAACCATCTTGCGTGCGCTGCTGCATGCGCTGTTCTGAATGAATTAAAAAAGCCGGCACTTTTAAAAAATGTTGTGAGCCTTGAAAAATATATTCTAAACAGACTTGCAAAGCTGAAAGAAAAAACTCCAATAATAAAGGAAGTGCGCGGTATAGGCCTTCATATTGGAATTGAACTTAAAAAGCCTGGCATGGATATAGTAAAAAAAGCGCTTGAGCTCGGTCTTGTAATCAATTGCACTGCTGACAATGTAATCCGGATCATGCCTCCGCTTAATATCAGACTGGACTCAGTGAAAAAAGGCCTTGATTTACTTGAAAAAATACTAATTGAAGCGGGTAAACAATCGTGAAACCTCCATCGTTAAAAACCTCCCATCTGCTATCAATTGCCGATCTAAGCAAAGATGAAATGATTGCGCTTTTTAAATTTTCAGAGCAGCTGAAAAAAGATCTGAAAAGAAGGAAAAGCCATAAATATTTAAGCAATAGATCCCTTGCCATGATTTTTGAAAAAAGTTCAACCAGAACCAGGGTGTCTTTTGAAACAGGGATTTACCAGCTTGGAGGGCAGCCGCTTTTCCTTAGCGGAAGCGACATTCAGATCGGCAGGGGAGAAACCCTGTCCGACACAGCTAAGGTTCTGTCAAGATACGTTAACGGAATTATGATAAGAACATTTTCCGATGAAAAAATTGCTGAGCTTGCTCAAAATTCTGATATTCCTGTTATCAATGGGTTAACTGACAAGCATCATCCATGCCAGGCGCTTGCTGATTTTTTCACAATATATGAAATAGAAAAAAAATTCGCAGGAATTAAAATAACATATATTGGCGACGGCAACAATGTCGCGAACTCCCTGATGCTTGGTGCTGCTATTCTCGGCATGGATATTTCAATTGCCTGTCCGGTTAAATATAATCCGGATAAAGAAATTACAGAGCAGGCAAAAACTCTTGCTGCAATTTCCGGATCTAAAATTGAAATTACAAAAGATGTAGATAAAGCTGTTTCAGAAGCAAACTATATTTATACAGATGTATGGGTCAGCATGGGGCAGGAAAAAGAATCGGTCCGAAAAAAGAAGGATCTGGCAAAATATAAAATCAGCATGAGTCTTCTTGGAAAATGCGCGCCGTCATGCAGGATAATGCACTGTCTTCCAGCTCACAGGGGCGAGGAAATCGATTCAGAAGTTATGGATTCGAAAAATTCCATAATTTTCGAACAGGCAGAAAACAGGCTTCATATCCAGAAAGCTGTTATGTGCGCTTTAATGAAATAGCCTTCCGTCACCTAAAGGCAATGCCATTTAGTTAAGGGAAATTCTTTATTATTTAACATTTTTTTGTGTAAGAAAATGGGATATGAAGATGGAAGATATAGGGAGATAACAGAATAAAGAAAAAATTACATACAATATCATGTAGTTTTTATTATTATCTCCCCGATTTCTTTACATCCCCATATCTCCATATCTTACACATTTCTTAGCTTAATATCATTGCCCCTAAAGGGGGTGAGTATAAAAAAATAAATATTAAAAAAGGATATTTTCCATGAAAGTAAAAAAAGTTGTACTCGCTTATTCAGGCGGAGTTGACACTTCAATTATTTTAAAATGGCTCATTGAAACCTATAACTGTGAAGTTATTGCTTTTGCTGCAAACGTAGGCCAGGAGGAAGAACTGAACGGTCTGGAAGAAAAAGCAAAAAAAACCGGAGCGAGCAAGTGTTATATTGAAGATTTAACAGAGGAATTTGTTAAAGATTACGTTTTCCAGGCAATCAAAGCCAATGCAATTTACGAAGACAGGTACCTGCTCGGAACATCCCTTGCAAGACCCATTATTGCAAAAAAACAGGTTGAGATTGCTTTAAGGGAAGGAGCAGATGCAGTATGCCACGGTGCTACAGGAAAAGGCAACGACCAGGTCAGATTTGAAATGGCTTTCAAGTCTCTTGCGCCTGATCTGAACATCATTGCGCCATGGCGTTTCTGGGATCTGGATTCACGTTCGAAATGTTTCGATTATGCTGAAAAGCGCGGCATTCCGCTTCCAATTACAAAAGACAAGCCATACAGCATGGACAGAAATATTCTTCACATTTCATACGAAGGCGGAATTCTTGAAGATCCTTTCAGGGAACCTGACGAAAGCATGTTTCTCCTGACCAAGTCCCCTGAGAAAGCGCCGGATAAGCCGACATATCTGGAAATCGGATTTGAAAAAGGCGTGCCTGTTACAATTAATAACGAGAAGCTCTCGCCTACATCTCTCATGAAAAAACTTAACAAAATTGCAGGTGAAAACGGGGTCGGCAGGATTGATATTGTTGAAAACAGACTTGTGGGTATCAAGTCGCGGGGAGTTTATGAAACACCTGCAGGAACAGTTCTCATCATGGCGCACCGTGATCTTGAGTCCATCACTCTTGATAAAGACACCCAGCATTTAAAAGACAAGCTTGCTTCCGAATATGCAACAATTGTTTACAACGGGCTCTGGTTCACAAGAAAAAGAGAAGCTCTCGATGCATTCATCAACAAGACTCAGGAAAATGTTACAGGAACTGTCCGGGTTAAACTATACAAAGGCAGCTGCTCAGTTGCCGGCAGAAAATCCGATGTAACACTTTATGAGCCGGATATCGCAACATTCGACGAAAGCCATCTTTACGACCAGAAAGACGCAACAGGCTTTTTAAACATTTTCGGGCTTCCGATCAAGGTTGAGGCTTTGTTAAAAAGAAAAAGAGAAGGAAAATAATTCCGCATGACCCGAGATTTTCAGAATGTCAGGCCCTGGCTCGCGGGCTCAGAATTTGCGGGCGATCCAGGGAAATCAATCTACTGGATTATTCAGAACGTATTCATTAAATCTCTGAAAAAATATTTATCCGATCTCGGCCATAAGCTTCCGGAAAACATCAAAGCATCATTTGGCGGATTCGAACCTCCAGGGAAAATATTAACCTATGAAATAAAAGAAACAGGTGTTTTAATTAATGGAGAAAAAGGATTCATAACAGGAGCTTTTGATTCTGATTGGATATTCCTGTCTGCAAGAAAACCCGGTGAGGAGAAAATTTCGACACTCATTGCAGTTAAAAACGAAGGTATAATTAAAGATTCATTAACAGATTTAAAACTTCAGGCATTCAATAAAATCAGCCACGCATCATTTAAACTAAACAATGCTCTTATTGAAAATGCCATTATAGACAGCAGCTATCCAAATCAAATCCGCAGAATAATTAAATCCGGAAATATCATGGAAAGAATAATGATTCTTGAAATGTATATTTATTTTGCCATGCATATTATAGATCAGATGAATTTCACAGGATTATCCGGAAAAGTTAAGACTCTTGCTGAAAAAATAAAAGCAGAAACAGATTCATCATTTGAAAATTTCAAAAAAGATGAAAAGATCTTCGAGAATCCTGAATTAAAAAAAGAAACATCTTTATTATTTTCAGAAATAGAAGCACTATATCTGAATAAAGACTTATTTCAGAAATTTCCGGAATTCCTTTCAGAAATTTCTTTTTTAAAAAAGTTTTTATTGACCTGATAGATATAATAATTAAACTGATTTCATCATAATTAAACAAGCTGAAAATTAATATGCAAGAAATGGGGTGCTATACTATTTCACCCCCTAAATCCCCCGGAGGGGGACTTTGACTTTTTCCTGTAAATAAAATTCACTTATTTACAACACTTAAGCCCACCTCCGGGGGGTTTGGGGGGCTTTATAAAGCATTATATTATTTAAAAAAACAAAAGGCAGTGTTCCATGGAAACCATTGAAGATATCATCGAAATACTCGCAAAACAGAAATATATCGCTTCAAGAGAAATTGCAGTTACAATTTTCCTTGCTCTTAAGCTTGAGAAACCTGTTCTTATTGAGGGACCTGCAGGAGTCGGAAAAACCGATCTCGCAAAATGCCTTGCAGCAGGGCTTGATTATCCTCTTGTACGACTGCAGTGCTACGAAGGCCTTGACGAATCAAAAGCGCTTTATGAATGGGAATATTCAAAACAGCTTTTATACACCCAGATCCTGAAAGAAAGGTTCAACGAAATTGTAAGCGGTGAAAAAACATTGGCCGGCGCAATAGAGAAGCTTGCAAGTCAGGAATCATCTTTATTTTCAGAAAAATTTATAATAGCCAGACCAATACTTCAGGTATTAAAATCAGATCATAAATCCGTTCTTCTTATTGATGAGATAGATAAATCCGACGGCGAATTTGAAGCATTTCTGCTCGAAGTTCTCTCTGATTTCCAGATATCCATACCTGAAATCGGAACTATAGCTGCAAAAGTTAAACCTGCAGTATTTTTAACTTCAAACAGCGCAAGGGAAATGTCGGATGCTTTAAAAAGACGATGTCTTCACCTTTATATTGACTATCCGCCTCCTGAACTTGAAGAAAGAATTATTGAGCTGAAAGTTACAGAATGTGAAGCCAGTATACGGAAACAGGTTGTAAATGCTATATACAGAATCCGGGATCTTCCTCTTAAAAAAGAGCCGAGCATAAGTGAAACCATAGACTGGGCAAGAGCTCTTGCGATTCTCGGAAAAGATACAATTGATAAAGAAACTTTTCTGGAAACAATCGGCATAATTATAAAATACGAAAAAGATATAGAGCTTGTAAAAAGCAGGCTGAATGAAATCATCTACAAATAATGAACTAACAGTCAAGCTTCTCGGGTTTCTGAAGATTCTCCGCGAAGCCGGCATCAGAATCAGCCAGGATGAGTCTATAACCTTATTCAATGCTCTTCCTTTGATATCTTTCTCTGATCCTGCCATTTTCAAACAGACACTGCAGACAACACTCATAAAAGATTCGGAAGATATTCCGGCATTTCAGAAATGCTTTGATAATTTCTTTTCAGGCAAATCTTTCGAATCAGATAAAATATCTGAACCGGATCTTGAAAAACTGACAGACAGGGTTGATGAATTTCTTAATGGAGCTGATCCCTCCACTTTTATTTCAAAAAAGGATTCTGTTCTTGCAGGAGAGTTCAAAAATTTTATTTTATCCGGATCATCCGGAGAGGGATTCGGCGAGTCGCTGTTTCCGGTTTTATCCGGAGGCGCACCATCTGAATCTGAAGCTGCGAATGAAAAAATAAGAACAGAAATGATTACGAGACTTATCCGGCAGAGAATCAAATCACGCTACATTGGTAAAGAAATCACAGTCAAGGAAGACTATCTTTTAAATAAAAAAATATACCAGCTAACTCCTGTGGAAATAAAGGAGATGCGTTCTGTTATCAACCGGCTCGGGCATAAATTAAAAAGCAGGGTTGGAATAAAACTCAAAAAAACAAGAAAAGGCAGACTTAACGCGCCGAAAACAATAAAAAAAAGCGCTGCAACAGACAATATCCCGTTTACAGTATATTTTAAAAATAAAAAAATCGACCGCCCCCAGATTGCAGTAATTTGCGATATTTCCGGATCTGTAAATCAATATACCAGGTTTATGCTGCTCTTAACACATACCATACAGAGTCTTTTTTCCAAGGTTAGAACTTTCGCTTTTGTAAGCAATCTTGTGGAAATCACTCCGCTTTTCCGTGAAATGGATCCTGAAAGGGCAGTAAATTCAATCTTTGCAGATACAGATTTTAAATACGGCTGGGGTACAAATTACGGGAACTCATTTAAAAAACTGGTAAATGAATACGGGGACAGCTTAAATAAAAAAACAACTGTTATCGTGCTGGGCGATGCAAGAAATAATCATCAGGATCCGGGCCTTGATGCTTTTATTGAAATAGAAGAACGCTGTAAAAATATTATATGGCTCAATCCTGAAAAAAAGCATCTCTGGGACTGGAGCGACAGCATTGCATCTGTATATATTCCTCATTGTGTTGAGATGAGAGAAATTAATAGCATTAATGATTTATCTGGTTTTATTGAAACTTTATTTAAACAATGATATCATAATATACAAAAAAATAATGCTTTACAAATCATTTATATAAATTACACCTGTATATAAATTAGTGCGCAAAAATATTACGGAGGACTTATGGAAATCTCCTTCAGAGAAGCCGGCGGATATAAAATAATTGAAGTTACCGGCGAAGTTGACCTTTACAATGTCAGTGAATTAAAAAAAGCCCTGTTCAGCATAACAGACGGAAATTATAAAAGCGTTGTTGTAGATATGAAAAATGTCAACTATATGGATTCCTCAGGTATAGGCGCTTTAGTTGCAGGCCAGAAAAAAATGAAGGCGCATGCAGGAAATTTTGCAATTATGAATCTTCATGAAGATGTTTTAAATATTTTAAAACTCGCGACTCTGGATAGATTCTTTAAAATATACGATTCCGAGGAGGATCTGGTTTAAAATTCTCTCTTAAACACGAGAATAGTCATATCATCATGAGGTGACGCTTCCCCCCTGAATGTATCAACATCATTTACAATTGTATCAACAATATCATTCGCGTTTTTTCCGCTATTGTCAATCAGCATCTTCTGGAGACGCTGATGCCCGTATTCATCCTTATTCACATTTCTCATTTCAGTAATTCCGTCGCTGTTTACCAGAATGATATCACCTGGATTGAATTTTACCTTGGCCTGGGTATAATCATTATCCTCCATAATTCCAATTGGAACACCGTCCACTTTTGTTACAGTGCAGGCGTTCAGTGCAGCTCTGTAGCAGAATAACGGTCCGTGTCCCGCATTTGCAAAAGAAACCTCGCCTGTGAGCTTGTCATAAATAAAAAAGAACAGTGTGGCAAATTTATCTATGGCGAAATCACCGCTCATTGAATCATTGATTGACCTTACAAGTTTTGCGCAGTCAACATCCCCGCGCGAAATAAGTGCGGTGAATACAGTTCTGATCATTACCATAACCAGGGAAGCAGGAACTCCCTTGCCTGCAACATCGCTCAGCAATGCGCCGATCTTGTTTTCACCTATTTCTATATAATCGAAATAATCACCGCCTACTCCCTTTGCAGCACGCGTGAAACCTTTTATCTGAATGCCGTCTTTATTGTAAAAGCCCATGGGATTCAAGCCTTCCTGAATATCCCGGGCAACATCGAGCTGTTCCTGCATCAGTCTTTGTTCTATTTCATTTTCCTTGGAATCTTTAATCTGGGATGTCATCTCGTTGAATTCCCGGGCAAGTGCTCCGAGCTCATCCCTGGATTTAATTTCAATCCTGTAATCAAGATTCCCCTGCCCAATTATGCTTGCTCCATGAGAAAGAATTCTGATCGGCTTGATGGTAACACTTGCCAGAACAACAGCACCGAGTATGGATATTGCTATGAATATAAGCGATAGCGGCACGATTACTTTAATGAGACTCTGAAGCTCCTGGCGTATGATAATATCTGAAAGCCCTATAATAACAACTGCAACTTTCGCTCCGACCTTGTTTAAAACCGGTTTGGAAAAATCAAATATTATTCCTGCTGTATCAACCGGATCAGGATATTTAATGACAGTTATTCCCTTATCATCAGCTGCTCCGGATGTTCTTGCGACCCCGTCATCAAATTTTTCTCCGACATTAAACTTTTTCTCGCGCCTGTCAAAAAACTGAAATACCGTACCATCCGGATTCAGGACATATGCGTATTTTATATAATTTATTTTCTGCAGATCGCTGATTGCAGCGAGAATTGCGAGCTCGTCTGTAACAATCAGCTGTGATGTGGTATTGCTTAAATGGATTACTTCGCGGTTTACTGAATCAATTACCTGTGTACGCAAAAGTTCACTCTCCCTGAAAAATATAAAACCGGAGAGTGTTAAAATTACTGTTACAGTAAGACCTATAATTGCAAGAGAAAACTTCCATCTCAGGCTGAATTTTACTCCGCTTTTTACAGGCTTAATATCTGCTTTTTTATCTTTTAAATCTGATTTATCTGTTTTATCTTTTTTTTCTTTATCCGCTTTTGCCATTTACTGCTTACCTAATAAAACCAATGTTTTTCTTATATTATTTTTAGCTTTGATATTATCCGGCTCTATTGCAAGAACTTTTCTCCATTCATCAACAGCTTTATTGAAATTATTATTTGAATAGTAACTGATTCCGCTGTAATAAAATTTCTTGACCAGCTCTTTCTGCTCAGCTGTAAGCTGTTTTCTGCCTGCACCCTCACCTTCATTTACAGTTCCGAATCTCAGCTCTGCCTCAATTTTATTTGCACTGATTACGGCTTTGATATTATCCGGGTCTCTTTTTGCTATATTCTGCAATTCGAAAAGAGCTTTCTGCGAGTTCTCCTTGCCGCCCTGCTGATACAAATTGATTGCTATTCTGTATCTTCTTTCAAGGTCCGCTCTTTCAGCAGGTGTAATCGGTGCAGCTCCACCGCCGCCCCCGCCTACTCCTATATTTGCATCAGCAATTCCCGTCTGGGCTATCAGCTTATCTATGCCCGGAAAATCCGGTGAAATGGATTTAATCAGTTCAAATTTTTTAAGAGCCTGTTTCGGCTGCTTTTTATTTAAAAATTCATTTCCTTCCTCAATCAGCCTCTTGGAAAAAGTTTTAAATGCCTCAGGATTTAATTTCAGTTCGCATCTGAGAAGATATTCAGTTGCAATTTTATTTTTAGGGAAAAGTTTCAGAATATTATTCCAGCTCTTTCTGGATTCATCGAATTGTCCGCTGTTATAAAGCCTTCTTCCTGAAAGTATCATCGTATTTACAATATTAAAATAAGGAGAATTTTCATCAACAACCTCCTCCTCTGCAAGACTCTGCGCTTCCTTGGCCTGCTTTAAATATCCCCGCGCGCGTTCATTTTTCGGATCAAGCGCAAGTGTAGTGTCAAATGCTGCAATCGCATCCTTGTATCTGCCTTCTGAAAGTGCGATAAGGCCATCCTGGAATTCTCTGTTGATCCGTTCAAATTTTTTAGTATTCTCCATTTCCTGAAACTGCTTTTTCAGAGCAGGAATAGTTTTAATGCGCTCCCTGGCATCCTTGTAATCCTTTATAAAAGCAAGGCTGTTTTCAAAATCCTCCTGCGCCTCATCAAATCTGCTTCTTCTGATATTTTCAAGACCGGACTGATATAGATTTTCAGCCTGCTGTTTCCTCTGCTCGCCCATTCTCGCTGCTTCGAACTTCTCATCGATCTGTTCAATAAAATCCTTTGCTTCCCTGTTTCGCGGATCAAGACCAAGCACCTGAACAAATTCAAGCCTTGAGGCGTTTAGATCTTTTTTAATGAATAATTCTTTTCCTTTGGCCAGGAAATTATTGATTTTTTCAAACTTGATTTTATTATCAATTGCCATCTGGCATTTTCTTCTGCCTTCATCAGCTTCCTTGTCATTAGCAAAAAAAGAAAGAATTTCCTCCCAGTTTTTCAAAGCCTCGGGATATTTCTTTTCATCCATAAGTTTTAATGCTTCAGCCATAAGTCTGTCGCGTCTTGCCTTGTTTGCGCGCGATAGACGGTCTTTTTCCTCTTCTACTTTTATCTCGTCTTCGAGGCGCTTCATAGCTTCTTTCATATTCTGAAGCTCTTCATCTTTAGGATCAATTCTGTATGCTGTAATATAGTTATCAAAAGAAGAAAGAGCTAATGCTTTTGCATTCTTAAAATCTGTTTTTAAAACTCCGCGGGCAAAACTGTAATTGAGTTTGGATTTCTGCAAAGCGAGATCTTTTTTCTGCTTCAGTTCGTATATCATTTCAATTTTTTTCTGAATTTTATCATTTTCGGGATCAACATCAAGAATTGAAAGCCAGAGTGCAATTGCCTGGTTGAATTCTTTTTTTTCAAAAGAATCCTGGGCTTTTCTGTCCATTTCCTCAATACTTTCAGATCTCAGTCCGAAAGAAGCGGAGAAAACCAGAGAAAAAATCAATATCAGTAAATATATTTTGTTTTTCATATTTCTAAAAATTTTTTACCATTTTAATACAATCTAAACAATAAAAATGAATGCTTAATTTATTATCGTCAGATTTGCTTATCTTCCATATATGCTTTGCTGCCAAAGTATTATATATGAAGAAAAGGGACACAAATTGTTACTAAAAAGAAAGATACCTATAAAGAGTACACAGGTCAAGATTTTTTTCTGCTGAAATTATACTGAATTACTATAAGTAAACATTTAATTTGAGATTGCATCCAGCCATTTACTGATTGACACTCTGTCATCCTGCCATTATCAATGATAAAGCAGAAATAAAATATCTGGAAAATATAATGTCAAAGATTAAATCCGGCAGCAGCCGTTATTCACTCTATGAAGAGATCGGAATATATTTTAATCCCAACGGAAGCTTCAATAGAGATGCATTTGTAACTGTACTGAAAGATCATATACTTGAAATAAGAAAAAAAGCCGCATCGGAAAAAGCATTTCCAGCTGCATATAAAAGCTGGCTTTCGGATTACATCCTTCAGATTACGGATTTTCTTAATGATAAGGGCCTTACCCTTGGATCAATAGAACTTCTGAGGACAGTTGTTGATACATCCATTGAAATGGGCATTGACTCGATGCTGCTGCCGTCCGCGACTTTCAGAACTGTATTGAATGAGATAAACCTTCCGGACAGGAAAAAAAATCCGGATGATAAACGCACATTAATTTTCCAGGCAGCCCTGCAGGTGTTCGGCGAAGAAGGTTTTTATGCTGCAACGATTGACCATATTGCATCTGTTTCAGGTATAGGAAAAGGAACCGTGTACCGGTTTTTTAAAAGCAAAGAGGAACTGTTCGAGCAGCTTATAAAAGAGGAATATGACAAGATAGTTGATTTAATAGGCGGTACTTTTGAAAGCAGCGTTGATGTCCTGGCCGGCATACAGAAAATGATTGAAAGCTGGATAAAATATATCAACGATAATCCAATGGTTTACCGCCTGATAAAAATTGAGCAGAGCATGCAGTTTCTGGAGACGTCAAAAACTACCTACTACCAGTATGTAACGGATAACCTTCCGCTTTTTAAGGCAAAGGTTGTTGCCCTAAACAGGGAAGAAAAACTTAAAAGCACAAACCTCTATTCAGTATTTTACGGCATCATGGGTTTTATGGATGGCGTAGTGCAGAAATGGATCTACAGGGGAATGGACTATCCACTGACAGATGAGATACCAGTGATACTCGAAACAATATTCAACGGCTTTGTTGGAGAAACTGCAACCCGTACGAAATTCTTTGAACCTTAACCCCCCGACTCCCGGAGGGGCACGTTATTAAAAAATTATTAACCAGCTAATTCGTATCCAGTCAATTATATAACATGGTCGTAAAAAAAATTTTGTATAACCCTTTGAATTGCACATAATACTCTTAATTCACATTTCAAGTGCCCCTATTGAAAAAAGGGCGTTATATAGAACTTTTTAATTTTATAATGGACTTTCCTGGAAAGAAAAAATAAAAGAAAAATTGGATTATTTATAAAAATATTTCTAATAAGCCGAGAGATTGCGTAAATTATTCTATAAATAAAGAAATTAAATTTTCCCTGTCAATTGTTTCACCCTATCAATAAAACTTTCAAATGTTTCAAAATAAATTTTTTTATCTTCGTGAATTACCATATCTTTATAACCGGATGATATAACAATTCCAGCTTTTGTATCTTTATATTTTTTTAAAAATAATTTCATTGCAGACGGGATTTCCGGTTGTTTCAGTTCAGATTTCACTTCTATTAAAAATGGTTTTCTGTTTTTTAGAAGAATAAAATCTATTTCAAGACCGGCTTTATTTCTCCAGAATTTTAATTCTATTTCGGGAGTTATAATGCTTTTTAACTGATGTAGAACAAATGTCTCGTGTAATATGCCTTTATCGCTTCTTTCATTTGCAGAACTGAAATCTTTTAAAATAACATTTCTTATACCCTGATCATATAGATATACTTTACGGGACTTTTTTAATTCATTTCCGATATTTTTTGAATATGATCCAATTGAATAGGTTATATAGGTATTATCCATAATTGTCAAATGCTTATCTACTGTAACGGCTGTAAGTCCTACTTCATTTGCAAAACTATTTACTGAAATTAACGAACCCTGGTTTTCAGCAAGAAGATAAAGCAGATTATTAAAAGCCCTTATATTTTCTTCTTTTATTAGGGATTTGATATCTTTTTGAATATATGTTTCAAAAATATCATTCAGTAATCTTATTTTATTGTTTTCATTTTTCAGATGAACAATGCCCGGCATACCGCCAAATGTTATATATTCATTAAATATTTTATTAAAGTTGTATGATTTGAATTTTTCCCTGAATTCAGTTAACATTAGCGGATATATAACAGATACCATTCTTCGACCAGTAAGACTTTCTTTAAGATGTTTATGTATTTCAATCGATGATGAACCAGAACAGAATATTTTTATTTTTTTACCTGAATCATAAACGGCTTTAAACAATCTTGATGCATTCTTTAAGTAATGGAACTCATCAATAAATACAACATCTGCATTGTTTGTAAGCATATCAAAAATATCTGTTTCATTTTTATTAAACAGCATGAGATCAGAGGGAATTTCAAGATTATAATACAGGGTTTTAAGTCTCTTACTTTCTGCATGGTTTTTCAATTCTTTTAGAAGAAATGTTTTACCAACTTGTCTCGGCCCAAGAAGGATTGATATCTCCTTTTTTTGAAATTCCTTAATTAAATCGTCATGTATTATTCTTTTAATTTTCATATTTGACTATTTTATACTAGTGGTATAAAATAGTCAAATAGTATTTTGCTTGATTTTGTTCATATTTTATTATCATATAAATAAAATATGAACAAAATCAATGTTTGCTGTTAGCGGACTAAAAGTCATAAATTCAAACTGAATTGAAGTTTCCTAATAGTTGCAGTCGCAACATGGAAGCTGTGAAAAACATTCAGATATCATATCGAAAATTCCTAAAAAAAAGTGCCCCTCCGGGGGACAGGGGGCACTTAAATTTTATCTCAGACTATAGCCCTGGTTTCAATACCATGTTCCTTTCTCGGAAACCTGAGATACGGAACAACATCATCATTCTTGAAACTGCCGGTTCCGTCATATTCAATTGTTACAATCGGTACACCGGTAATCTGTTCCAGGCGTTCAGCCATGGCTTCTGTCACAAGTGAAGGGCAGCAGTACGCAGGATTTGTCTGGACAAAAAATGAAATATCAGGGTAGTGATTGATCAGTGAGAATATTTTCAATATATTTTCCATGGATTCACCGGAGTGCATTATCGTGAGTCCCATGTTGTTAAGTATTTTAACATAATTTTCCGGAACCGAAGGAGTGCCTTCCTTCAGAACTTCATTAAATATTCGGAAGTATTTACCCTCCAGATTTTTCACAACCTTCATTAAAACCCGTGAAATAGTTACATCTTTATAAAGGCCTTCCATTGTCCATTTTCTCAGATACGGTTCAGCAACAATTTTCATGAGATCGCTGTATGTGGTAGTGATAACCTCGCCGCCGTTATGCTCAATTACCTTAATAAGGTTCTGGTTCATGACATCATTGTCGCGGGCATACAGGTCGCCGAAAATTGCAACTCTCGGACGGGAAGTTTTGCTTATTTTAATCGCCTTGAAACGGTCCACTATTTTCCTTACAGCTTTTTCTTTGGACCCGCCATTTTGAAATATATCCTCAAGTTCGCTTATGGATATTTCAATTGCTGCGTCGGTTTCGCCTTTGGTGATTTCATAAGGCCTGATACCGCATCCCATTTTTCTTATCATGCCGCCGAACAGATATGCATAGTACCCGTTCATCGCACCTTTCATGCTGATATCAATAAAAGTGACTTCGCCCCGGTAAACCTGGACTTTTTCCATACCCTTGCCGTAGGATTCGAGAAGTGTCTTCTTGAAATAAGGATACATTCCGAGATTGCACGACATTCTTGACTCAAGCGACCACAATACAGTTTTTTCCGGGTCAAGATTATATTTCCGGATGTAGTCTACTGCACCCTGTACTATTGCATTCAGCGGGATGCACTGTCCTGTATTCATTCTCATGCTTTTTCTTATGCTCTCAGGATCCTCTTCAAGCAGACGAGCATCGATCCCTTCGCCGCGAAGATTCGCAACCAGCAGTCTGTTCGTGAGATGATCCCAGGCCGGCAAGAGAAGTGTTTTGCCTTTAAGTTTTTCTACGCCGTGAAGCGCATGAGGCATCTTTATTTTCACTGAATCAGTCAGTTCCACTGCATTATTCAGATGATTCCTGAATGATCTCACTCCGGCTTCAATACGCGTTTCATAGCCTACGCTTGAATCATGCTCATCAAGCTGCAGAATAAGATAAGGCTTGTTATATGATTCCATCACCTGCTTGAAATACTCAACCACGATCGAATCAGGAGTGCATTTGAAAGAAGTAACAAGAACAGGATACATCCCTTTTCTGCGCGCTGCAATATGCGCAGTACTGATTATTTTGGATGCATAGTTCCAGTGAATCGCAGAAAGAAGCGGCCTTATATCAGCAAGATCGCTGTCGCTGTACGATACCATATCCTGATAAAAAGACTTGACACCGAGCTTGCCGAGTATACCCGGAATGCCGCTGTTCATTGATGGCGGAAGAATTGAATATGGCCTCCCCAGAAGCACAACCTGGATATCTTCATGCGGATCAATTGAACTGATGGTTTTCTTAAGATTCTCGGAACAATCCGCGAACCAGTTAAACGCCCTGTCATAGGCTTTCGATACCTGTGAAAAGCTGAACCTGCCTGGAGCGATTTTTTTTATCATCCTGAAAAGTTCAGTCTTCATATGCATAGAGCCCTTTATAGTCTGCAGTGCAGGGGATAAAATCTTATGTTCATGTTCTTTTTCAAGACTGTAGCTTACAACTGAGGGTGAATACTGGGTGTAATAACAGAACTGCCTGCGGCCTGGATTTTTTTCATCTTTTGCCTCAAGATATGTCGGCAGAAAAATGTAATCGGCCTTTGAAGTCAGATGAAGCACGTGACCATGAACTGCGGACATGGGAGCGCAGAATTCCGCGCCTGCAATTTTTTTACCGTCCCTGATGGCAGATTTATAATTTTCAGATGAAACAGTTTTTATCGAAAGTTCGTTAAAGAAACGCATCCACATAGCATGGTCTTCAACAAGGTGGAGCGCATATGGTATGCCGACAGTTATATCCGAATCAGCTGCGGCCTGTTTAAAATGGAATGCTTTTTTGCGGATTTTGTGCATATCGAAATCCGACTTGTTTCCTGATACAAATGACTGCTCACTATAATCCCTTCCGCACAGAAAACCGTACGCTACTGATTCGCCCTTAACTTCTGCAATTTTCAGTTTGCAGTTATTGTTGCAAAGAGTGCATACTTCTGATCGGACAGGAATGTTTTCCCTGTAAATATCCAACCCGCGGAATTTTGATTTCTCAAGGCCGGAATCAATAATGCTTAAAGAAACTCCAAGCGCACCTGTAAGATGGCAGAATTTTGAAACCATAATAGGTCTTTCAAGACGCTGCTCGAAAGCAGCTACAAGCGCCTTATTCTTTGCAGTTGCACCCTGGAAAAATATTTTTTTCCCGATACTTCCCTCCTCTGCAACTTTCGACAGATAATTTTCCCTGACAGAGTGAAGAACTGAAGCGAGTATTTCATTGACTTCGTAATTTTCATTCAGGTAATGGTTTAGATCACGCTCCATAAAAACTGTACAGCGGTCACTTGACATAGGAGCTTTCACTCCCTCAGCCCTTCTGGAATAATCCGCGAGATTGCATCCGAGCTTGTTTGCCTGCTCTTCGATAAAGCTGCCTGTACCTGCTGCGCATACATTGTTCATGATAGAAAGCGTTACCATGCCGTTTTTCAGAGTGGTGAATTTCGCATCCTGCCCGCCGATTTCAATGATTGTATCAACTTCGCGGTCGAGCTCAAATGCTGCACGCGCGTGAGCAGATATTTCATCAAGAATAAGATCCGATCCGATAATCTCGCCGATAAATTTTCTTCCTGACCCTGTTGTACCTATACCGCTTATTGAAAAATCAATGCCGCGTTTTTTTCTGATATCATCAATTGACTCGAAGATTGTCTGTACTGCTTCAAGAGGTCTTCCGGAAGTCCTGGTGTAAAACCCTGCGAGAACTTTTCCACTCTTATCAGTCAGAACAGCCTTGGTGCTGGTTGACCCTATGTCTATACCTGCAAAACAGGCAATGTTATGCATTGAATCCACAGGTTCGTAAATGTCTATTTCAACTGGAGTTGCCATTGGATATATTGTTGATTTGTATTCATAACGCTCGAGGCTGCTGAAATCAGGATAGTCGGAAAATTTCAGAGTGAGAGCATCATAAAAATATGATTTATCAGTTTTATCTTTTAAAAGAATATCATCAATTGAATTAAAATTCTTTCCTTCATTAAGCGAGAATTCATCTGCAAGAGACAGGGCAGCGCCGATTGCACCATACACATGAGCATATTCATCTGTGATAATTCTGCAGTTTAACATTTCACTGATATGTTTTACAACAGCCTGGTTCCGTGATACACCGCCGCACATAATCATGGAAGTTTTAATGTCTTTACCTGTGAAAAGCGTATCAACAACATTTTTAGCAAGCCCGAAACATAAACCATCACAGATTTCAGCCAGTGTGTAGCCTTCCTGCTGGGAATGTATAAGATCAGTTTTTGCAAAAACAGCGCAGCGCGATGCAATTTTCGGTATACTGCCTGTATTGCCTGCAGCTATTGAACAGAATTCTTCTATAGAAGAAAGATTCAGCCTTTTTGCCTGCTGGTCAAGAAAACTTCCTGTTCCTGCTGCGCAAGAGGAATTAGACCTGTAATTAAGGTAGTCACCGCTTTCATCAAATGTCACTATTCCGAATTTTTCACCACCTATAATGATAAGTGAATCAGTAGAAGGATGAAGCTCTTTTGCAGCACGGATAAAAGATATCCTCCCATCGTAGGATGTGTATTTTTTCAATATGCCTGAAGCCCCGCCTGTTGCGGCAACACCAACTGCAGCAGCCAGATCAAATCCGGCAAGATCCCTTTCAAGCATGCCTGTAACATTCCCGCGGTGAAAGCTGTATGATGTTTTCAGAATTTTCCCTTCAGGCGAAACCGCTGCAATTGAAACAGCAATTGACCCCACATCTATTCCGAGAATGTATTTTTTCTGTGTCATGATTTTCTCCGTTTGTTATATAATTTTCTTCAGAGCAGCAATAGATTCATGCTGATCCGCTTTTATGCCTGATAGAATTAAACCTGCAAAATCCAGATCCTTCCTGAGATCATCGGATCCGGATATAAATAATATTTCTTTTTTCCCATGCATCCCATTTGACTGTATTATGCCCCTGTCTTTGTAAAATGCAATAAAATTTTTATACTGCATCTGGGAAAGGGATTCATCCTGTTTTATGATACCCTTGTGATAAAACTGTACTCCATTCCTGCGGATTTCAGTCATCAGGTCATGTTCTGTCATCCGGGATCCGCCAGCCCTGATGCAGGTTGTCATCACAATAAGACCTGATTCAATTATATCCTGAATGATACGCGCCATGAACTTCAGATTTTCAGCAGCTTCAGGCTTAATCACCAGATCCATACCATTATGGTAAACCAGTCCCCTTTCCTCAAGAAATTCAATCGACTTTGCTGCGCATTCCCTGCTGCAGGTGAATCCGGTGAATTCAAATGAAATGAGTTCTATAATTTTTGAAATATCCATGTTGATGGAACCATAGGAAGCAATTCTGCTGTTTCCTGCAGCTGAAAGCAAAGCTGCTGCAGTACATGATAGCGGAAGGAAATGATGCGCTATGGTATTCCTGTAATAAAACAGCTGCTGTCTTATAGTTCCGCTTTTGATGAAAAAAGGATTATCCCTGTCGGATTCGTCTTCAGCAAGCAGCGCATTGCCCTGCAGATTTCTTAATCCTGTGAGAATTATTTTATTAATATCTATCCCCTTATTGAAAATTTCTCCGCATGGAATTTTTTCACATAGCATGTAGTCGTATATCAGCCCCATCTTTGATGAAAAATCGCTGAAGGAAAAGCCTGTACCTTCTTCAGCAAGAATTCCAAGCGACAGAAATGCATTTATTGAAACTTTCATTCCCTGGTTTATTTTATCTGCAATTTCATCAGCAGCTTTTGCAAGGCTGCCGTTGTTTTTTTTCATTAATTCGCTATATTCCATAGGTTCACCGAATGTCATGTACACTCTGCCATGTTTTTTCCTGAGAAGTTTTCTTGTTTTTACAAACTCTGCAGCGCTTTCTGCTTTTTTTTCTTTTCCGCGGATTTCACTGACATAGGTATTTTCTTCAAATATTTTATCGTAGTTTATTGAAATCGGAATAAACACCAGGCGTTTTGAAGAATCCTCCTCAACTGCTTCAGAAATATATTTAAAAATTCCGATTTTAGGCTTTAGCAGCCTGCCGCTGCGGGACCTTCCGCCTTCAATAAAAAATTCAAGGCTGTACTGCTCCTGAACAAGGAACATTACGTATCTGCGGAACACTGCAGCATAGAGCGGGTTGTTCCTGAAAGAGCGGCGCATGAAAAATCCGCCGGATTTTCTGAAAATTTTACCCATTGGAAAAAAATTCATGTTCAGACCTGCAACAATATGCGGAGGTATAACTCCCTCATTATAGAAGATGCTTGATACAAGCAGAAAATCCATCAGGCTCTTATGGCTTGTTATGAACACAGGTGTAGCACCTTTGGCTTTTTCCATTGCTGAGAGGATGTCCTCCCTGCTGTATTCAATTTTATCATATATTTTTTTATAAATTTTTCCAAGAGCTGCAGAAAAATATTTTACATAAACAATTGAAAAATCCGCAGCTATTTCATTGAAATAGGTGTAAGCTTTTTTACGGAGAGCAACCTCATCACTGGCATTCTGCAGGCTTATAGATTTCACCGCATCCGCAACTGACTGGTGATAAAGAATTTTTCTTTCTATTTCATGATGAGAATGCAGGATAGGACCAAGGACAATTTTCTTCTCCTCTTCGTAAATCCGCATAAGTTCAGCCCTTGCATCATCAGCATTATCAAAAAGATCCAGATCAACAGGCTGCAGGATTTTCATAAGAGGCAATGTTGCGCTTTTAAGTACGGTTATTGCAGCAGTTATGCTGCTTTTATTACTTAGAGTTTCAAAACCGCCCATGCGTTCAGGATTTCTGTTCCAGAAAAGAAGATGAGGAACAAGATATATTTTTTTGCCGTCTCTATTTTTTGCATCAATAAATGACTGTATAGGATCTTTTGCTGAATAGATATAACGCTTTTTGAATAACTTTTTTGATGTCAGGGATAAACTGCCGCAGAAATTTTCCGGCAAGATACCAGCATTAATTTTATCTTTTTCCCCTTTACCAGCGAAAAGAGAAATTAATCTCCAGAGTGTAGATAACGCTGATTCGCTGTAACCCATTATATGAGCCGGCACAGGATTAAGCAGGGATGATGCAATTTCAAGATTAACCATAGATTCATAATATGAAATATGGATTATCCTGTGATTATCTGTTTTGCAGACATCAGGATGGATTTCAACAGCAAAACGCGCAGAAATCTGCCTGAGCAGAACAGATAAAATCAGCGATGGAGCCTTTTTCTTTCTAAAAAAATCAGGTTCTGTTATAATATCCATTTTCACCTCACGGACGGACCAGTCAGTCCAATTCGGCGATTAGAATAACCATGCAAAAAAAGTCAATAAAAATTAAAAAAAAAGATTCATTTCATAGATAAGCGCCTTTTTATGCCACAAAACCTATTTGTTTTTTTATTAAATTTTCTCTAAACGCTGCCGGGAACAACATCTAAACAGCCGGTTGGGGAAGCACCGGCTGGCTTTGAACTTTTTACTGTAAATTAAAAAATCCTGGAAAAACAGGCACTTTAAAATCTCAAATGTTAAATGAGATTTAGACAGGCTCATCGAATTTTTTTTATCTCATGCGCCTCCGCATAATTGACGGTAAGCGGGCTCGCTGGAAGCTCACCGCAAATTTGCCTTCCCTTCGGCTTGCGCTCAGGGCAAGCGAAGAACTTCGCTTACCTCAGGCATTATGCAAAAGCGCAAATTATTATTGTTATAATAACTTCACCCTGCGTATCGTATGACCGGCTCGTGAAAAAATTTTCTTCAAAAATAAAATTTTTTACTGGAAATTTATCCTTTATTTAATACTTTAAGAATTGAGGTATAAATTATGCAAGTCACCGTATCCAAAGATGAACTTTACTCACTCATAAAAGATGCAATCCGCGAAGTTATCGACGAAAAAGGAATAGAACACGTTATCCATTCTCTTCCTGTAATATCCGATGAAGAATCGAAAGAAATCGAACAACTTTATGGTTCACCAGAACAATATAACGATATTGCCAACGAAGAAACGCTCGATTTATGAGCTGGAAAATCCGTTATTCCGGCCAAGCCGATAAATTCTTAAAAAAAGAATCCACAACTTTCCGAAGGGCTGAAAGATTCATTACGTTTGTTTATAAAACGCATAAACGGAGAAACCATTTCACTTGATGTAAAAAGAATGAAAGGGATTTGGGACGGACATGTTCGAATCAGAAAAGGTGATACTCGAATCATTTTATCAGTTGATGAACATTTAAAGATCATTCATTTAAAAACCATCAATTTCCGCGGAGATGTTTATAAATAAAAAATCCCTCCTGCCAAATTAAAAAAACCGGATCGTCTGGAAATTTCACCAGCAGTCAAACATCTTTTTAAAATATTTATTTCACGGTATCACCTGAAAAATATATATTAAAACTTTCCCTGCTACAAAAATTCCACGTTGAAAACCTCCAGTATAAACAAGAAACGGCACAGGGTTGTGTGACCACGAAATCATTCCTTATTTAGAAATTAAGGAAAAATCTTCATTGCCATGAAAGGTGGTACTTTCACCGCTAATGCACGGTATAGCATACTCTCAAGAAGGACTGCTTTTACGGAAAAGCAGCCCTCCTTTAGAATCCACCCGATATCCGCTGCTCAATCGGCGCCGACCTAAGTACCTCCACCCAATTTAAAACTTTTTCTTTTTCTTTAAAATATTTTCTAAACGCTATTTGGAAACTTTATCTGTTCCGCCGGTTATATAATAACCGGCTCGCTTTAAATTTATTCTAATATAAAATTTTAACTCTAAAACTTTACCTGTGTCTCGACAACCAATTCTGGTTATTCTTTTCGGAAAACTTTTTTTGCTAAATCTGGAAGACTGTTTAAATCGCCTTTTATCAATGCCTCTTTCTTTTTCCTGCTCCAGTTTTGTACTTGTTTTTCACGATTAAAAGCTTCATCAATTCTGGAATATCTTTCAAAATAAACTAATTCCACTGGTAAATGAGCCTTTGTATAATCTGCTCCTTCAGAATTCTGATGCTCTCTAAGTCTTCTTTCAATATCTACTGTACTTCCAGTATAATACGTGTCATTAGCACATCTCAATATGTACATATATCCCAAATTTATTCCTCTACTCCCTGCGTGCGTCTCGATACGCTTCGCTACTCGACGACCGAACCGTCACTACTACAAATTTAATTAAATCAAATATTCAATAATCTAAAAAACTTTCTGCCATTAAAAATTCTTTTTTACCAAATATCCAGTCACCGAGCGCCGTACTGATCTTGTTGAAGTATGATTTACGGCATTTTCCATCGAAACAGCTGGTCACCGAGCGCTGTGCTGAGCTCGTCGAAGCATGATTCCGGCCGACTTTGCCGGAATCGTATCGAGGTGGCATTATAAACAAGAAACGGCACCGGGTTGTGTGCGTCTCGATACGCTTCGCTACTCGACGACCGAACCGTCACTACAACAAATTTAACTAAATCAAATATTCGATAATCCAGAAAAATCTTTCTGCCATTAAAAATTCTCTTTTACCAAATATCAACTCACATCAACTCACGGAGCGCCGTACTGAACTTGTCGAAGTAGGATTTACGGCATTTTCCATCGAAACAGCCGGTCACCGAGTGATTTGCGCAAGCAAATCGTATCGAGGTGGCAGTATAAACAAGAAACGGCACCTGGTTGTGTGGGAACGATACTTACATAGATATCCATCAAGCGAATACCATCACCTTATACTTCCAAGAATAGAAAATAATATTTTTTTTGTTTCTAATTGCTTTTTCAGACTCGTATTTACAACTTTATTTGATATTGAAAAACGATACAAACTATTGTCAGAACCTGGGAATAAAATATCCTGCCCTGTTGTTCCGTTAATACCTTTTTGTACATAATCATAATATATTTTCTTATTCTTAAAAAAAATTATTTTTTTACTCTTATTACCATCTAAATATGATTTAATATATTGCACAGTATTAGTTTTAATTTTTTGGAGTACAATAAAATATTCTGAATTAAAAAATTTTTCTTCAATAATAACATTTAAATTAGTATCAATTTCTTCCCCTTTAATAATTTCAAATTCATTTTTATTCACTACATAAAACTTTAAATCCAATAATTCATCAACAACCAGCCAATTATCAGGAATTAACGAAGTATAATCAATATCGACCCATCCTTTATTTAAGTCACTTGTCATCACATATATTTTGTTATTAATTATTTTCGGTTCGATAACAGTTACAACTGAAAATATTTGAAGCGTATGAATTATTTTAGAATTTTCTAAGTTAGTGTTTTTAATTGCTACATCCTCACCAATAATCAATATTTTTTTTTCATCTTTTGCAACAACTGACAAAGAAACAATAAATAATGAAATTGTGAAAATAAATATTTTTTTAGTATTCATATCTCTCTAATTAGATTTTTCCTTATATTTTTCTTTATATGGATTTAAAACATTATCATTCTTGTCTCGAACTTCAAAATGAACATGGTTGCCAGTGCTATCTCCAGTACTACCCACTTCTGCAACTTTTTGCCCCTGTTTAACTTTATCTCCTTGTTTTACTGAAAACTTGCTGTCATGTGCATAATAATATTGCTTTTCTGTTTTAGGATCAGTTACTATTATAGTATTCCCATATCCATTAATCCATTTAGCTGATGTAACTTCACCTTCAACTGTGGAATAAATTGATGTTCCCTTTTTAGCAGGAATATCAATCCCAGAATGAGGTACACCATTTCTAAAGGGTACTTTAGCCCCAAAATTGGAACTTACTGTTTTCTCATAAGTATCCTTTTTTGCTATTGGTAATATAATCCCATCCTTTGTAGCTAATTCAGATATGGGTATACAATTATCACTAACTTTTTCAGCCGTACCTTTATTATCAGCTGCCGCAGGATTTGATTTTCCACCATCCCCTTTTGTTTTATCATCAATTTTTTTAACCAATTGATCCTTAGCTTGTTCCTTTGGATCATATTTTTTTTGATCAGGAGTTGATCTATTTTCACTTACTGGAACATCAGTGAAACCTGGTCCATCTTTATTACGTCCATCCGTAATATGCCCCGTAGGATCACTATACCTAATCGGATTCCCTTTAACATACATATACCGATTCCAGCCCTGTGTTGCGTGTTCCCCATCAATTACAGTATCCGCCGTTACAAATCTCGAAATTTCCGGGTCATAATACCTTGCATTATAATAATAAAAATCCGTTTCTGTATCCAGTTCCTGTGAGTTGTATTAAGAATTTGAAAGAGCTATTTTTTTAAAATATTTATAAACTAAACCCCATTCGTCAAGAACAAAAGACAATTTCACTTCTTCTTTGTATTGTATTTCTCATTTATTGCCCTTCGGGTAATTATATCCTGTTTCAGTCTTTCAAGTTCCTGTAAATACTTATCATCCACCTCTTCATATATGGCATTTTCACGAGGATGGTAAGAACGGTAAATCCGCTTCAGCTTGTCATTCATAATAGTGGTGTACCTCACAGTAGTTTCAATGTCTTCGTGGGAAAGCAACTCCTGAACGTGACGGATAGACATACCGTTTTCAAGTAGATGTGTTGCTGTCGAATATCTTATTGAATGCAAAGTGAGGTTTTTCCGTTTCATTCCAAGTTCAGATAATATCTTAAAGAACTTATCACGGATAAAATCCATCTTAATTCTTCCTCTTGAACCTATGAATAAAGGTTGTGAATCCTTTGCCTTTACTCTCCCCTTTTCAAGATAATCCTTAATGGCAATACTGGCTTTTTCTGTGAAGGGAACAATTCTGTCTTTACCGCCCTTTGTGTTTCTTATAATGACAGTTCTTTCAGCAAAATCAATGTCTGGAATATCTATATTTATTTCTGATATTCTTAAAGCAGAACTGTACATCAATTCAAAGACAGCTTTGTATAAAAAGCCATTCGGTTCTTTTACATTTATGTAATCCAGGAAAGCTTCTATTTCAGACTGTGAAAATATTTCCTTTCTTTGGCTTATAGGCTTTATTCCAATGTTCAACCCATCAAAAGGGCTAACGAGTATCTTCTCATTCCGGAGCAAGAATTTAAAAAACAGCTTTATGCTTGTAATATACCGGATTATTGTAGCTGAACTGAAATTTACTTTTCTTCTGTTGTTTACTGTTTTTAAATAGGCAATGTAGTTCTGAACATCTGCTGTTGAAATATCAGCTACATTCTTTCTGATAATATCGTTCTGATGTAGATAGTTTATAAAATGGTAGTTGTGGCTTATAATTGGTTTGATAGATTTTTCACTATAACCGGAACCTCGCAGTTGCTCCTCAAACTGGCATAGATATAATTCATATTTCATCTGGAATGGTACAAATCAAGATTTTTACGCAAGTCATCTTTATTAACCTTCGTATATATCATTGTTGAACTGAGCCTGTCGTGATGAAGCAATGTCTGTATATATCTCATATCACAACCGGCACGAAGTAGATGGCTTCCCACAGAAAACCGGAAATAATGAGATGTGAATTCTTCAATGCCCAATTTAGTTGCTATGCTTTTCATATATGTATTTACCCAGGTTTTAAGATTATTTGAAGAACCAAACAGCAAGTCTGATTTTTTATCACTTTTATCAGTCAAAGCATAATCCCTCATCTCAATAAACAGCTTTAACACCTTTGAACAGTAATCGTTCAGAATATATTCCTCTTGTTTTTTTGACTTGGAATCAATAACTCTGATGACATTACGGTTTAAATCTATATCAGCTATTCTTAATGTCATAATTTCTCCTATACGAGCTCCAGTTGAATACATCAATTCTGCAATTACGTGTGCCTTATACCGCTTCCTTCTGTCGTGAAGGTTTTCTTCTTTCCAGAATTCTTTTAAGTAATTTAAAAATTCAGCCATTTTCTCTTCTGATATTATTGACCTGGGAAGATTCTTCTTTCGTTTAACCTTCTGGATTTCATTGAACGGGTTACTGTATATTTGATTCTGTTTCTTCAGGTAATTATAGAAAGAGACAATACAAGATATGATGCTTGAAACTGTTGATTTTGAATATGTGTTTTTATCATCCTTCATATCTGTTTGTAGAAATGTCTGAAATTCTTCTGCATCACGAATTGTAAATCTTTTATAATCAATGCCGAGGCTATTTACATAGTTAAAGAATATCGACAATGTGTATTTAGGATTTTTGGTACTTTTACCGTTAAGAGAGAGGTATGTAAGATATTCGTTTTTTTCATCCATATATGTCTTTTCCGAAATAACCGTGTGCAGTTTGTAAACTCTGACAGATTCAGCACTTAAGCTTCAAAACTGCACATTGTTCAGTTTTACGCAGAATACTCAGTTTTAATTTCGTCTGGCTTTGGCAGGGTTAATATTGCGATTTCTTCAAGTGGAACATCGTCTTTTAGTGAATAATGCCCCTTCTGACGCTCTGTACCGCCTTTAACAACGTGTATATATTCATAACCAACCAGAACCTTTAAGTTCTGCTGAAGCCAACTCTGACCGAATCCGGTTTCTTTTCTTATTTCTTTCTGTGTGAATTTAACCTGATGGAATTCAATGCCCTGATTATGAGCCAATTTACGAACAAGCTTCCTCAAAGTTTCATACAGGTCAATTGCACCTTTAGGCAGTTCTGTTTGTGATGCTGAAAGTAATCCACCTGACATTATTCTATATGCAACTTCGTAATCCCTTGAGTCGCATTCCAGGTATTCAAGATCATTATGAACCTTAATTTCCTTCTGGTACTGACGGATAAAGCAGATTGCGGCAATCAAATCCAGAAAGCGTTCATTATCCCGTCTTGTTCGGAGCAAGTTTGCCGGAAATTTAAGACTGTGAGCGTAAGGATTTATAATATCATATCGTTTTAAAAGTTTATTGGCTATGTGGTGCTTATGAATGATGTCTGGAATGGTATTCTGCTTCTGAAAACGGCTTAAAGAATACTTTTCCCTCTGGAGCAAGTGGATTCTTTCAGTCTGTTCTTTTGATTCATCTGCGTTCACCACGAAGTATCTTGAAAGATTTTCTGCATTTATTTTATACGAGGTTGTGGTTAAAGCAATAGACACAATGGCTTTGGTGGTAATTACTTCGCTTTTCATTCTACCTTCAGCTTTGAAAGTAACGAGTCGTGATAACTGCTGACTTGAAATTATCTCCCTTATCTGGTGTTGAATAGTATCGGTGTGAATTGATTCACCTAAAATCAGGAACTTATGACTGAAGTCATCATAATAGTTCAAAGACATATCTGAAAGAGAGGAAAGGCTTATAACATCTGATGGAGGGATAAGCTTTCGCACACAGTCAATTAAAAGTGATTTCCCTGCACCTGACTGAGAAATTACCAAAATGCTCAATGGATTATCAAGAAGACGGGATACAGCAACTATATAAACAAGTAGCTTATTGACGCTTTCCCCAACATAACCCAGGGCATCCAAATCCGCAATTATTTCTTCAAACAGGTTTTCTGATTTTAGAAAAGCCAACCCGATTTCCCTGTCTTTGTCAGACATATACACATCTTCCTTAATTTCTTTCCGGAGGTTTCTGTCCCGTTCAGCTTCAAGGTATTCTAAAATCTTAATCAGGTGCTTTTCTATCTTCCGTGGGTCAATGTTAAAGATAGCTCCTGCCTCATTGGAAAAATGGCGTCTTTGCTTTGATGAGAACAAGTCAATGCTGTCGAAGTGTTTAACATCCTTATTCACAGCTTTAATATTAACACGCAAATTTGAGATGAATATTTCTTTAACAGTTCTTATTTCGTAAAAAATGTCATCCAGAGCAAATACAATGCCTGTATCGGTTTTCTTTACAGTAATGTCATTGGTGTGTTCAGGAATAACAGGGATTGTTTCTGCGATACTGCTTTTAATTTCTTCAACATCAGGGTTCTTAAAGTAATCAATCCATCCACCCTCCGGAACTGCTTTTGTTTTAACATTGATTCCTTCTTTGAGCAGTTTGTTTTTAAGTTTACTATCGTCAAATGTGAGAATAACCGTTTTTATCCTGTGTTCCAGTAAAGCTTTAATGTCGGTTGAGCAAACAGCATTTAAAAATCCGTGAGCAAGAAAACAGAGAGCTGCAAATGCAGAATCACAAAGAATTACCTCGTCATAAACCTTGAGTGCTTTGTGGTTAAACACGCCCCTGTCATTTAAGGAAATATTAATTAATGTTTCTATGTTTATACCGTGAATATTAACAACCTGACCGAGTTCATCAAGAAAAGGGATTGTTATGCAGTTAAGGAAAAACTCTTCATTATCAAAAACCCCGAGGTTTTTAAGTTCCGCTTTCTGGCTTTCTCCAGAAATTGATTCAATGCTTCCATCAGAAAAGCCAATTCCAAGTCTGTTTAGTTCGCCTGAATACAATCCGTATGTTTTAAGGAAACTCACTGCCTTATCGCTTTTAAGTAACTGCTTGGAATAATAATCAGAAACGGTCTTCAAGGTGATAGTTGGTGCAGTCTTTACCAGTTCTGACAGAAAAGAATCCACGTTTAAGGTTTTCTTGCCCTTTAATCTATCTACTTTCATAACCAACCTTGCTCAGTAATTCATTACCCATTGCTTCAACTTCAATTTGGCTTTTACATAATGTGGAAATAACACCTTTACGGTTTATAATGCTTTCTTCGAGCTTAATTGATTTTGAAAGCATTGATGAAAACAGTAAATCCCCGAATGAGGATTGTAATTCATCTTTAATCTGCCGGAATATGATGGGGTTCTGGCTGTATTCGTTTATAATTACACCGGTAAGTGTCAGATGCTCATTCAAATTCCTCTTAATCTTTGATACGGTTTTTATCAAATCATTTGTACCCTGCAAGCTGTAAATCGCAGGACGAACTGGTACTAAAAGATATTGAGCTACAGCAAGTGAATTTAAGGTTAAAATTCCTAAACTCGGTGGGCAATCGATAATTATGAACTCATAGTCTGAAAGCAATCCACTTTGAATGATGTCTTTAATCCGTGTATATGCGTCTATTTCACCTATCAGGGATTTTTCAAGGAGTGATAAGCGTAAATCACCGGAGAGAAGATGAAGGTTATCTGTAATCTTTTCCACATCAAATTCATTGCCGGATATTGCGTCATAAAGCCCTGTTGAAGTTGAATCAATGAATGATTTGGTTAAATTTCCTTGGGCATCTGCATCGATGATTAAGGTTTTTATTTCTTTACCTGACAAGAAATATGAAAGCTCACGGGTTATGGTTGTCTTTCCGACTCCGCCCTTCTGATTTGAAATGGCTATAATTTTCTGCATATCAAGACCTCTCGTATTCCGAACGAAGGCTTGAAAGATACGCCTGAGTTATTGTAATGTGTGAATGATGGAGCTTGGAAGACACAAGGTAGATGTCTTTAGTCTGTTTATACAAATCAACAGCGAACCTTGCCCGAACTGAATGCGGGCTGTAGCGGTTCTTAACAGTTTTTCTGAACTCCGGATTATGAAAGAGTCTTCTCCACCAAACACGGAAAGCGTTGGAATTATAACCCTTTAATGGTTGTGTCTCATTCAGATGATGCTTTTTTATCAGCTTTACAATTTCATCTGTCAATTTGCCTCTGATGATTTGCCCCTTTGATTTGGTTTCGTAGGTTTTATTGTGAAGATTGATTGTGAGGTTATTTATAGCATCTGCCCTAAAGCCGAAATTTCTTAACATCTTAAGGGCGACATAGGCTTTGAGATTGCCACTTGTTCTTGTTCCGCTTCCTTTACCTGTTGCTTTCATTCCCTGTCGTGCGTATTTCTCAACTGTGTCGAGTTCACGGTTTGAAGGAACACTCTCTGCTCCTTTTTTCTCAATCTGCTTCTTGGGTAACTTTGCACCGGAGAATGGATTGTCTTTCACAACCTTCCAACGAATCAAAGAGCTGAAAAATGAAGAACAAGCGTGAACAGTCTGGAGGATAGAATTGTCAGACAGGTTTGTGCGTTTAAGATGAATAAGAAAATTGTCTATTGTCTTTGGAGTTACATCCAGGATATTATTGCCTTTGTTAAAGCTGATGAATTTATTAAGTGCCCTGCGAAATGCACGTCTTGTATTGGTGCTGTTGTAATTTTCAAGCCAGTCATTTATGTATTTGTTTAATTGAATGTCGTTGAGGAGATACTTTTCAAGCTCAAAGTTCAAATCCTGTTTCAGTCTATCTACCAAAAGCGACTTTGCAATCCGTTCAATCTGCTCCTGACTGAGCTGATTTAACCTCGGGCTTTGAAGGATATTTTGAATGGCAGAAACTATATTTGCATTAATGCTTACGCTGTTTATCTCCATTTTTACCCCCTTTTTTCTTTAATGTGCGGCTACTTTACCTTATTGGTACAGATAATTGTACCATACTTCTCTTTATATGTCAAGTTTTTAGCTGCAAATTTTAATGTTCAAATTAATTTTTTTACTTAGGTTTTCTCTAAAATACTTAAGCAACTATTAATCATTGATAGGGGCTTTTCTCCGCTTTTCACCACACCGATGAAAAAAATTCCGAGGCACTTTGATATAATATAACATAAGCAAATTTAAACAATAGGAGATTTGATTTTGGAAAATTACGAAGAGCTTAAGGCTTTTGATTCAGATTCAAAATATTCTGAATATAAAATTTATTAAATCCTAAACTGCGATAAAAATGAAACTTTTTTCTCAGAACATCAAAAATTCCTGAAAGAGGATTTGATAAATTTTTAAAAAAAATAAAAAATGAAAAAAATTTAAAAAAATGAAAAAAAATTCAAAAAAGATGAAACACCAACTCAGAGAAAGTGATATAATTAAGTATAAAAAATAAAAAAAGCAAAGGGATTAGCTTTAGAATTTCCTTTTTGATATATATTAATTAATTGGAGGTTTAATATGATTTAAATGGTTTAATAAAAACAAAATTACAAAACTAAATTACAAAACAAATACAAAGAAAATACAAAGAAATTACAAAACTACTACAAAGAAAATACAAAGAAATTACAAAACTACTACAAAGAAATCACAAAGAAATTACAAAACTACTACAAAGAAATTACAAAGAATTCTTAAAAGCCTTAAACAATAGAGCATTGCCTCATTGTATTACATTTTTGAAGTAAGCATAATTATGCTTACTTCAATAACAGGAGCTTATTTATGAGCGATTCAACGCCTAATTTCCCATTCATAGAGGAAATAGAAGTTTCAATTCTTGCGGTTTCACTTCAAAACCGTAAGTTCTGGACAACTTTTTATCCGCACATCAAATCCGGATATTTTAAGAACAAACACTTATCTTATATTTTTAAAATTTTAAGAAATTACTACAATAAACACAAAGAAATGCCCACTCAGGAACAAATGCGGAACTTTAATTTTACCAAAGAATTAGAAATAGAAGAAGAATTAATCAAGTTGGTTTACACGAAACAGATCGAAAAACACGTTTATGACAATTTGCACGAAGAAGTTTCTGATTTTATTAAAAAAGAAAAAATAAGAAGTGCTCTTATGAAAGGGGCACATCATTTAGAACAAAAACAATACGACTTAATTGAAAGTGTAATAAGAACTGCTGTAAACTGGGATTCAAAAATTGATTTAGGAATCGAAATTTCTAATGTAGAAGAAAACTTAAAAGGTTTAGAAGATTTAATTACTGGCGTTATACCAAGTCCCTGGAAAAGATTAAATCCACTTATAGGTGGAGGCTTTTATAATAAAGAATTAACAGCTTTTACCTCTGGTTCTTCTGTTGGAAAATCAATTGCTCTTGACCAATGCGCATTTGGTGCTTGGAGCAATCAAAGTAAGAATGTTGTTTCTATAACTTTGGAAATGAGCCAACTACGAAAAGCAATGAGAACATATGCTTCTTCTAACGGAATACCTTTAAAAGAAGTACCAGCAAGAAAAAAAGAAATAATAAGCTTTTTTGAAAATAAAGAAACAGATAAGAAACTTTATATCAAAGAATTTCCTACAAGTTCGATTTCCACTTCAGATATTGAGCATTATTTTCATAATTTGCAACTTTATGAAAATCTCGAAAAGCCAGATTTACTTGTAGTTGATTACGGTGATATTTTACTTCCGAAAGGAAATGTAAGTAAAACTCCGTATTTAGACCAGGGGCAAATTTTTGAAAACTTACGAGCCATAGCACAAATTTACGAAATTCCTGTCATAACAGCAACTCAATTACAAAGATCATCGGTTGAATTGTCGGTGGAAGAATTAAACGAAAGCAATCTCGCTGATAGTTGGAAAAAAATGCAGATAGTTGATACATTAATAGCTTTAGTCAGCACATCCGAGGATAGACGAAACGGAAGGATGCATATGAAGCTGCTGAAAAACCGAAATGGCGAAAAAGACCTTTCGATGCCATTTTTTGTAAACTACCAGGAACTGAGAATCTCTGATTTTAAATCTACAGATGGAGAAAATTAATGAAAAAAAGACAATTAACATACTTTTGGACCGGAACAGTAATCAATACTAAAATCAAATTGGGCTTGAATTACAAAGAAGTTCAGTTATTGCTTTATATTTTAAGATTTGCCGAATCCTGTAAAATGGAATGGGCAGTAATTGACGGGAATATTTATTTCTGGTTGGATTATGATACTTGTATTAAGCATTTAGGACCTGTTATAGATATTTATGATACAAGGACAATAAATAAATTAATTAAAAGCTTAAAAGAAAAACAAATTATTTTAGTAAAAGAAAAGAAAAAGTTTAACCATATAACACAGAAACATTCCGGAACAATGATTTTCGTGGCTTTGAATTTTCCTCTAATGAATTTTCTTTTCGGCGATGTTTATCTTTATTCTGATGCACCTACTTTTTATCCATCACTTGAAGCGGCTTTGCATTACGGCATTGATACTGGAGCTATCGATAAAACAATCCAGGACTTAAAAAAAATGAACGCCTTTAACCCTGAAAGATTTGAAGAAAATTGTTTCTCTTACATTGATGCAAGCAATGCAGAGGATATTGCAAGCCGTGCAGAAGATGTTGCAAGCCTTGCACAGAATGATGCAGAGTTGGCAGAAATTTTTACAAAAGTATGTAGGTGTTATAGCAAGGATAAGAATAGCAAGGTTAATTATACCAAGGATACTATCAGTATAATACCGACAAAGTCGGTTTTGAAAGTTGAAGAAGAAAAAGAACCTTTAAAAGAAACCAATTTTAAAAAAGAAATTCTTATCCAACATAGAGAAAGTAAACATTTAAAAATCTCCAATAGAAAAGAAAAAAACTCTTCAACTTCTATAAAAGAAGACTTTGAACCTTTAGTTTTACCAGTTAAAGAAAACTATAAACCTTCAACTTCTGTTAAAGAAGACTTTGAACATATAGCATTAACAGTTAATAGACAAAACAAACCCTCAATTTCTACTAAAGAGGATTATCAACCTTCAGCTTCTGAAATAGAAAGTGCGTATATTTTTTATCGTGGAAAATATTCCGCAAATTATAGAAGTGAACAGGACAGAGAACATTTAAAGAAAATTCTTTTCGCCTGTTTTAAAGAAAATATCACATACGAGCTTTTCTTTAACAAATATGATTACTTAAGAGGAATAAAAAATGGCGATTTTAAATTTAATAAACCATATTTAAAATCATTGGTTGAAAACATACCATTTATTATAAAATGCGATAGGATAAAAAAATCGTTCAACATTGTACCCAAGATTCACGAAAGAATTCACACCAGGTATGATGAGCCAAATATGAATGATTATAGTTTTATATGTGATTGCGGTCAAATTCTTGATGTAAATAAAGACAAAGCTTGTAAAAGATGCGGCGGAACCATTGACACTTTCGAACTTTCAGAAAGATTTGAGAAGTGGAAAGAGGAAACAATAAAAAAAGCTTCTGATAGTACAAAAGCATCATAAGTGATAAGAATCACATAGCCTGTGCTGTTAATCCAGACAGGCTATGTGTATTTCTTAATTTAATCAAATGTTCCTGGCTGACAGGGTTTCACCCCGAACATTGGACCGCCACTATTAATCGCTCATCCCCCCGCATTTTTCAAAAATTCCTCAATTACAGAAATGTCTTTAAATATCACCTTCCGGAACTCTTTAGCCCTTAATTCACAAATATCAAAAATAAGAGGATTAAGCCCTGAAGCCATTAAAACAGCAGATGTATATTCCTCTTTTGAGCACAAGCCCATTACAAAAAGTAAAACTGGAAGCAGACAATTGTGATACCTGTAACAGGCGGAAACTGCTTTTTTCTTATCTTCATTCAATGCCGAATATTCTCTTTGAACAAGCTTTACAACATTATTGAAATTCTTCCGATAAGACGCATCCTGTTCATTTATCCAGTTTTTAACAGCAGCAGGATTTTGAAGATTTATTAAAAAAGGAAAATCCAGATCATTCTTTTCAAAATATCTTAAAACAAAATTAAGCTCATATAAAAAATCAGAAGCTTCACAACTATTTGGAACTTTAAAGCAAGGTTCATTATGTATAATATTGTATATGTCTTTATTGGTTAATTCATTAACATTATCCCTGTCAAAGAATAAACCGTTCACCCCAAGAAAATCTTTTTTTAGTTTCATAACTCCTCCGATTATTTATATTCCGGAGAAAGCTAAATTTTTGTTATATTTTTTTAATCAGTTCTGTTTTGAGGAAACTCCCGCCGAAGCACTTCCACCATCCTATAAAACTCACTATCCGTATCGTTCGCAGACATCATTATGCCGTGATGAGTACAAAATAAATTTACAGTAACGTTTTTATCCTCATCTTCTTTAATTGAAATGCAATGATGTGGCTCGATATATATTTTAATGCTCTTCCTGTCTTTAGAAATAGAACAGCTTCTTATACCTTTATCAATCATAAAATCCTCCGATATTATTTCGCACCTCTGAAGAAAAAACCATAGAACCATTACGAAAAATTATCAGCTCTCCAGGTAAAAATTCTTCCCAATGTTCATCAGTCAAAGGCTCTGTGCAAATTATAAACCCCTTTTGTGAAGCGTCTTTTTCCTCCGACAGATTTACTTCAAAATTTTCATCAGCAAGACAAACATATTCAAACGGTGCTTTGCGTTGAGTAAAATATAATCCGGTGTGATAGTTTCTGTCTCGGTAAGAGAACAGAAATTTCCCGTCAGAGAATATACAGTTTAAACTACCGTAATTATTAAGTTGATGGAGCTTCTGGTGAAGCCATTGAAAGTTATGGATTTTCCACGAATGTATTTTTTCTTTTTCAATACAGTCAAGCAGATGACAAAAAACGTATTCTGAATCAGTATCTCCAACAGGTTTATGCCTTCCGAGTTCCAAATTGCTGTAATTTCTCAATGTTCCGTTGTGCATAAACGTATAATCTTCACGACTAAAAGGGTGGGTGTTTTTCAAAGCAACAGTTCCGCAAGAGGCATTCCTGACGTGAGCTAAAAATATCCTTGATTTAAAACCAGGGTAGTTTTCTATGAAATTTGAGAGAGCACTCTTATCAGCTCGTATTGGTTGTTTGATTACCTGGGCTGCATTATCGGAGTAGTAAGCAAATCCATAACCATCCGGATTTGATGCACCTCGATGCCGGAAGCCTTTGTAGCTGAAGTTAGAATTGACGGGCTTACTGAAATTTAACGATAGTAATTGGCACATTTTGCACCTCCTTTTATCTTATATTTCTACCTCCAAAAACTTTTTGAAATTAATTAATAAAACACCCGTGAAGGTGTTTTAAAAGTTCCGCTGTTTGATTTGTTAAATTACTATAGCACAGAATAGGATTTCTGTCAAGGGTGCCCAGGATTATTTATAAAACCCTTTTAAAAAATACAACCAACCGCCTCACCCTGAAAACTTCCAGCTCCAACAAGAAACGGCACCGGGTTGTGTGGGAATTATTTCTGCCTGAAAGACTATTTTAATAAACTTTCTTCAAGTTCTGCTTTTGCTAAATAATATTCTTGTTTTTGATAACAAGATTTTTTTAAATTTAATATTTCATTAAAAAATTTTTTACTTTCTTGTTCATTATTTTCTTTAATTTTTTTTACACCAAAATAAAATTTAGCTTGGCAAAATTGCTTGTTGTTTAAAGAAATTGGATTTTCTTGAATAGTATTTATTACTTCATTTTCATCAATTAAATTTAACATATACCCTGCTAATGGACCTGGCCAATTTTGTGCTCTTTTTGTTTTATATATTTTCTTTAAAATCGATTTAGCTTCTTTTTCAATATCTGAATCATTTAATTTATATGCAGCATAAATCAGCAAAAGTGGTAATTCAACACCACCGGCTGCATCTGTATAACTTGCTTTAAAACCCTTTTTCCAAACATCTATTGCCTCTAAATGTTTATTTAATAACCAATATGCAACTCCACAAAATTTAAAATCAATTTCTGACTCGCCATTATCTAAATCAATTATTTTATTACAAAGATTTATGGCCTCTGAAAATTTTTTTAAATTCAGTAATGCAATAACCTTATTTCTCAAAGAAACTATTGAATTAGTTTCTTTATATTCATTATCAGCAACTTGGCAAGCTTCTTCAAATCTATTTTGTTCAATTAAATCCCAACAGCTAAAGTTACTCACATTATCTTCTCCTATTTTAATTTACCTGTATCAGTATTATATGGTATAAATTCAGTATTTTGGGGTAGTTTTCCTTTTTTAATATCAATATCAAATGTTTTTCTCCCTGATGTCGTATCAGGTTTAAAATCTCCATAATCATTACCTTTTTTCCAATTTGAATCTACATATTCTGATGGATGTTTTCCACCAACGACTTTTACATCTGCACCGGATTGTCCTCTTCGTGGAAATTCAAACTCAGTATCTGGAAATTTTCCTGAAAATTCTGAAGGTAATTGCTCTCCTTTTCCGCCATTCAATTTATCATAATGAACTTTATTTCCTATATTAGCAGAATTTCTGACAGTAGGATTATTCATCCCTTTTCCTGCTCCTCCTTTAGGCCCTCCTCTCCCGCCAGGTATACAAGCTACAGCAGTTTCTAAAGATTCTTTTAAATTTTCTGGAAATATTTTAACAATCTCATCAGCAACTATGGCTGCCATTTGATTGCCAATAGCTTTTACTTTACCTGATTTATTATCTTGTATGTTCCAATTATATTGAGCTGCATCTTTTTTCTCACTTGAAAATTGTTTTATAGATTCTTTTGCTGAAGCAAGTTTTTCTTTAACAGGTTGGTCAATAGCTGAATAAACTGCATTAGCTACATTTTTAACTGATTCAGCTGCTGACCCCACATCATTCAGAAAATCACCTAAAGGGCTATGCCCCGTCGGGTCACTATACCTAATCGGATTCCCTTTAACATACATATACCGATTCCAACCCTGGGTTGCGTGTTCCCCATCAATAACCGTATCCGCAGTCACGAAACGGGAAACCTCCGGATCGTAGTAGCGGGCATTGTAGTAGTAAAAATCCGTTTCTGTATCCAGTTCCTGTGAGTTATACTTCGAATTATAGGATTACTGTGTCACCAACCTGTCACATAAACAGTTTCTGCGATATGCTTATAGTCCAGTCAATAACTGCTGTCGGAAATATTCCCAATAGGATTATGGATATAATCAGAACCACCAGGGTAAATTTTACTCCAATTGGAACTGTTATCTTTTGTATTTCTTTTGTTCTGTCAAACAGGTACACCTGTTTAATTACCAGCAGATAATAGTAAAGTGATACTGTGCTGTTCAGTGCGGCAATTACTACAAGCCAGGTATATCCTTTCTGCATTGCAGCGTAGAACAGATAGAATTTACCTGCAAAGCCTGCCATTGGAGGGATGCCTGCAAGCGAGAGAAGCGATATCAGAAACGCCATTGCAAGCAGCGGTTCCTTTTGCGCAAGTCCTGCGTAGTCTTCAAGATTATCCGAGCCGGCTGCGTTTGAGAATGCTGCTACAACTGCGAATGCTGCAATGTTTGTTAAAACGTACACCAAAAGATAAAACATAACCGAGCTTACACCTGTATCTGACGCGCTTACAAATCCTACGAGAATATAGCCCGCCTGTGAAATGGTGGAGTATGCGAGAAGTCTTTTTATATTTTTCTGCGGGATTGCCATGAGGTTTCCGATTGTCATGGTCAGCACTGCAAGGACCGCCATTACCGGCACCCAGATATAGGAATATTTTAAAAAAGTAAATTCAAAGAGCCGTATTGCAAAAACAAAACCCGCTGCTTTTGACGCTACCGAGATGAATGCTGTTACAGGTATAGGTGCGCCATGGTATACGTCAGGTGTCCATACATGCATCGGGACCATTGACAGCTTGAATCCCACTCCGAGCAATATCAAAATCATGCCTGCTGCCATGTATGGAGGCACTGTTTCAAATCCGGATATTTTCGAAATGATTCCCTGCAGGTATGTTGTTCCTGTTGTAAAATAAATTATGCTTATGCCGTAAAGAAGTATGGCTGATGATATTGCGCCAAGTATCATGTATTTTATGCCTGCCTCAAGCGAGAGGTCGTCATTTTTATATATGGCGGTCAGGCCGTATAAACTTATTGTGGTTGTTTCAAGCGCAACGTATAGGGTAATCAGTTCTTTTGACGATACGAGCAGCATCATGCCGAGAGTGGCTGAGAGCAGCAGAGCGTAATACGCCCCGATATATTTCTCTTTTACTTTAATTGTGTTTATAGACAACAATCCCGTGGCAATCGATGCTATCAGAATTGCTATTTTCGAAAGCTGCGAAATCCCGTCGGATACATACGCTCCGTTGAACAAAGATCCTTCCCAGTTCACAAATAACACTGCACCTGAAATAGCTGCAGTCATGCCTATATATACATATCCTAAAAAATTTCTGTTTTTTGAATCTATCAGCAGATCAAGTGAAATTATTAATACTATAAATCCCGCTGTCAGAAGCTCCGGTGCCATTATCAGCATAAAGCTACATACCTCCCAATTTCTGCGCTATTGGCAGGACTGCAGAATAAATGACATTCATTATATAAAAAGGATATATACCAATAATCAGGATAACCGACATAAGCAGAACAAGGGCTGTTATTTCTATTTTGTTTGCATCAACGAGAGTCACTTCGTGATCCATTCTTAAAGGGCCGAAAAACATTAACTGCAATGCTTTGAGAACATAAAAGGCTGTAAAAACAATGCCTACTACGGTTATAAGTGTTATTGCAGGGAATGTTTTATACGCTCCTACAAAAACAGCAAGCTCAGCAACAAATCCGCTCATGCCTGGAAGCCCGAGTGAGCAAAGGCCGGTCATGACAAAGAATCCGGCAAGCACCGGTATCTTCTGCGCAAGGCCGTTCATTTCATTTATCATCCTTGTATGGGTTCTCCCGTAAGTCATGCCTATAAGTGCGAAGAAAAGTCCTGTCATTATTCCATGGGAGAACATCTGCAGAACAGCTCCTGAAAACCCGATTGAGTTCATGGATGTTATGCCGAGCATTACAATTCCCATGTGACTCACAGATGAATATGCAACTATATATTTCAGGTCTTTCTGATGAATTGCTGCAACAGAACCATACACTATATTTACAGTACACATTATAGCCACCACAGGCAGCCAGAACTTCGCGCCCTCAGGAAGCAGAAACACCGGAACTATAAGACAGCCGTATGCTCCGAGTTTCATGAGCACGCCTGCATGAAGCATCGATACAGCTGTCGGAGCTGAAGCGTGTCCGTCCGGGGACCAGGTATGAAATGGCCACAGTGCAGCGAGAACGCCGAAGCCTACGAATAATATCGGAAAGAATACCTTCTGGAATTCTATGCTGTATTTTGCTGCAGCAAGCAGGTCATAATCAAATGTCCTCAGGCCTGAACCGAAATACAGACCAAGTATGCCTGCTATAATCAGCGCTGAGCCTGCCATCAGGTACAGCGTGAGTTTCATTGCTGAATATTCCTTGGTATACTTTCCCTTGCTCGTTCCCCATATTCCTATCAGCAGGTACATTGGAAGCACTGCTATCTCATAGAAGAAAAAGAACAGGAATAGATTATACGCCATGAACACGCCGAACACGCCTGTGGTAAGCACAAGTAGAAATATAAAAAACTCTTTGGGTCTGTGATCCACGTTCCATGATGCAAGAATTCCTGCAACGATTATTATACCTGTCAGAAGCAGAAGTGTTACGTTTATTCCGTTTACTCCCATGAAATAATTTACACCCAAAGACTCGAGCCACGGGATTCTTTCAACGAACTGCAGACCTCCTTTGGCGTAATCGTAATTGAAGAAAAGCCAAACTGTCATGCACAGGGCAATGATGTTAAATCCGAGCGAGACAAATTTAATGGCTTTATGCCTGTTTCCAGGTATAAAAAATAATGTTATTACAGCAAGGAGAGGCATGAAATATATGGAAGTCAGTATTGGGAAGTTCATTATCTGCCTCCAAAAAGCTTAAGCACATCCGGGTTATAAATAACGAGACCTGCAAGAACAGCAATCATTCCCATGAATATAACCAGAGCATATTGCTCAACCCTGCCTGAAATTGTTACACGCAGTCTGGAGCCGCTTTCCCTGACAATATATGCTGCAAGATCCACAGCGCCGTCAACCACGTGCCTGTCAAACCATGCTATTGATGCGGACACAGCAAGGAAGCCTCTGTTTATCAGAAAAAGATAAAACTCATCTATGTAATATTTGTTCTTGAGAATTTTATAAAGAAAACCCGATTTAATTCTGAGCGTTTCCGGTTTTATCGCTCCGGTTATATATATCAGATATGCCAGTACAAATCCGCTCACTGCAATTACTGTAGATGAAACAGCTATAGTCCAGTTAATGCCGGTTTCATGCGCAGCATCATGCCCTGAAGCTAAAAAAGCGCCTATGTTCTTTTCAGCACCAGGGATCCCGATCAGGCCTATAAATATTGATACAAGCGCAAGTATCATAAGAGGAACTGTCATAGTCAGAGGCATCTCGTGCGAGTGATCTGATTCGTCCGTTCTGGGTGATCCCATAAAAGTCACAAAAAATATTCGTGCCATATAGAAGGCTGTCATGAACGCTGTTGCTATGGCCGCGTAAAAAAGAATGCCATGCCCGCTGTGAAGTGCTGTAACGAGTATCTCGTCCTTGCTCCAGAATCCGGCAAACGGAAATATTCCGGAAATGGCAAGTATACCTATTGCAAATGTAATCATAGTAACAGGCATTTTTCTGCCCAGACCGCCCATTTTCCAGATTATATTTGTATTTGCCGCGTGTATCACATTGCCTGCTCCGAGAAACAGAAGAGCCTTGAAAGCTGAATGCGTTGTCAGATGAAATACGCCTGCAGTATATCCGCCCAGACCGAGTGCAAGCATCATGTAACCGAGCTGGCTGAGAGTGGAGTACGCAAGCACACGCTTGATATCATCCTGCACAAGAGCTATGGAAGCTGAGAATATTGCTGTAAAGCCGCCAAGGTATGCAATTACAAGCATGGCTTCATGACTCGATGAAAAGATCGGAAAAAGCCTTGCAACCATGAATACGCCTGCTGCCACCATTGTTGCAGCATGAATAAGCGCAGATACAGGCGTCGGGCCTGCCATTGCATCAGGCAGCCACACGTGCAGAGGGAACTGGCCGCTCTTTCCTGCAGCTCCGCTGAAAAGAAGCAGTGCTATCAATGTAAGCATTGCCGGAGATATCGAACCTGACCTGACTATCTCCATAACTTCGCCGAAGTTGTATGTATTTGTAATAGCTGTAAGTATAATTATGCCGAGCAGGAATCCGAAATCGCCGAAACGCGTTACTATAAACGCCTTCTTGCTTGCAGAAGCAGCCTCGGATTTAATGTACCAGAATCCTATCAGCAGATACGAACAAAGTCCCACAAGCTCCCAGAACATGTATATCTGAATGAAATTATTCGAAATAACAAGCATCAGCATTGAAAAAGAAAATATTGACAGATATGAATAAAATTTCGTAAAGCCGTCGTCGCCGTGCATATAGCCAATTGAATAAATCTGAACAAGAAGGCTGACTGTAGTGACCACCATGAGCATTATAACAGTAAGCTGGTTTATGAGCACGCCGATATGCATTTTAATGCTGCCGAGATACATCCACGGGATGCTGATCTCTATGCTTTGCGGTGCATTAAGCTGAGACCACAGAAGAACTGCAGAAAGCACAAACGAACCTGCCATGGCGAATATGGAAACAAGCATGCTTGCTGTATTATGTTTTTTTGTCAGGAATGCAATAACCACAAATGCCAGCAAAGGCAGGGCTGGTATTATTAAACCTAACATAATTGTTGTTTCCAAAAGCAGTCCTCCTGTAAAAATCAAAAACCATCTATAATGATACCACGCTGCAAGCAGCGGATTATTTGACCCGGTAGAAACTAAAACTTCATAATATCCATATCATCTGCGTTTACTGTCTGTCTCTTTTTATAAATTGCGAGAATAATCGCAAGCCCGATTACGCTTTCAGCTGCTGCAACTGCTATAATAAACAAAGTGAATATCTGGCCCGACAATAAAGGATCCGGATTATAGCGGGAGATTGCCACCATGTTTATATTAACCGCGTTAAAGAGCAGCTCAAGCGACATGAGAATGCCTATTGCGTTCTTTCTCGTCATTACGCCGAACATTCCTATTGCAAAAAGAACTGCACTCAAGATCAGGTAATGGGTTAGTGTTATTGTCATTTTGCAGCCTCATCATCTTTGGCAACTATTACAATTGCAGCTATAAGCGCTGCGAGCAGGAGAACCGAAATAACTTCAAAGGCCAGAACAAAATTACCCAGCAGCTGAGCTCCTATTTCCCTGGTAAAATCTACATTGATTGCGTTTTTTACCAGGACCTTACTGGATTGCGTTTTAAGCAGTGCGAGAATTATCAATGCAGCTGTCAGGGCTGATACAAATATTGCAGGGACTATATGTCTGTTCACCAGAGCGGGTTTTTCCCCGGTAATTTCTTTTGTAAGGTTGATAACAAATATCGTAAGCACAACAACCGCTCCGATATACAGAAGCACCTGAATAGCTGCGATAAAATATGCATTTAGCAGTATGAATATAGCTGCAACTCCGAAAAGAGCGGAAGCAAGATATAATGCGCAGTGAAAAATGTTTCTGGAGAACACCATAAGCAAAGCGCTTACTATTATAGCAGCTGAGAAAGCGTAAAATAAAACTGCTTCTACCATGATTTACCCCTGATTCCTGATATTTTATTTTTTATTTAATTAATATTTTTAAAAAAAATCATCTATTTCTGCAACTGCTCTTCATCTTTAAATTTCCTCGCCCACCATCTGCCTTTTCTTCCATCTATTAAATACTTCTCTGCTACCAGATCGATAATAAGCGATGACCTGTCATACGTGGCAAGCTCATACTCCTGTGAAAGAATAATAGCCGAGAAAGGACATACTTCCACGCATAAATTACAGAACATGCATGTACCCATATTATATGTATATGAAGCAGCTCTGGGTTTAAGAGTTCCGGTCTCATCAATTATTTTTTCCACATCAATTGATCTGTTCGGACAGATTTTAATGCAGATTTTACACGCTGTGCATCTGTGCATACCAAGCTCGGGATCAACAGGCATAACCAGACGGCCGTGAAAGCGCGTATTCATTTCAAGTTTCTGTTCAGGGTATTGAACAGTAATAGGTTTATAGAACATGTATTTGAATACAATGGCCATACCTTTTATCAGGGTAATTGATCCGTTTACTATGTCTTTAATATACTTTATCATTTAATGCCTTTTTTTGATTCTCAGTGAACTAAACTAATTTTATTATAATAGCAGTAATTATCAGATTCAGCAATGCTATAGGAACCAATACTTTCCATGAAAACTCCATCAGATGATCCACCCTGATTCTCGGGAATGTCCAGCGGATCAGCATCAGAATCATTACCACTGCGTATGATTTTATCATAAACCACACAAACGGCGGTAGAACCGGGCCTCTCCAGCCTCCAAGGAAAAGAGTGGCTCCGATTGCACCTGCAATAAACAGGTTTGTAAATTCCGCCAGGAAGAAAAACGCGAATTTCATTGCGCTGTACTCGGTAAGAAAACCGGAAACAAGCTCTGACTCAGCTTCAGGAAGATCAAACGGCGAGCGGTTTATCTCAGCATTGGATGCTATAAGAAAAATTATAAACCCAACAGGCTGCATCCATATATAACCTATAAAAGGCTGGGCTGCTATGATGTCACCCATTTTCATTGAACCTGTCAGCAGAACCACAGTGAGTATCACAAGCATGTTTGGTATCTCGTAGCTGACAATCTGCGCTGCGGAACGCATTCCGCCTATCAGAGAATATTTATTATTGGAAGACCATCCTGCCATAAGTATGCCGATTACAGCAAGACCTGTCACAGCAAGAAAATACAGTATGCCGATATTAAGATCTGCCGGGATCATTCCTTTACCGAATGGCATTACAACAAAAGCAAGAAATGTCGATGACAGAACAATAAGCGGCGCAAGGAAAAATACAATCTTATCAGCAGCAAGAGGGTTAATGTCCTCTTTTACCAGGAGTTTAATCATGTCTGCGATAGTCTGAAAAACTCCAAACGGCCCTACCCTGTTTGGTCCGTGCCTCAGCTGCATGCGCGCTGCAACTTTTCGCTCAAACCATATAATAAAAAGCGCGTTAAATGCAATAAACACTGCTACAACAGCGCCTGCAGCAAGCAGAAATAAAATATCAAGAAGTACAGGATGCATATTCCATGCGGACCATTTCTTATGGCCTTCAGTAAATATAAAGTTAAAAGCTTTTCCGCTGTCGTAAAAAAGATTATTTATAAATTCCATTGATGTCATTTTATCACCGGTCAATTTCAGGTATTACGAGATCAAGGCTTCCCATAACTGCAACTATATCCGCAATCTTGAGGCCTATTATCATGTCTCTTAAACCGCTTAAGTTCGAGAAAGAAGGCACTCTCATTTTTACCCTGTAAGGCTTATCAGTGCCGTCGCTGACTATATAAAAACCAACCTCGCCGCGCGGACCTTCCACTGCTGCATAATATTCTCCCTTAGCCGGCCTGATAATCTTTGGTATTTTTGTCAAAATATCACCCTCAGGGATATTCTGCATAGCCTGATTAAGGATACGAACAGACTGGCGCATTTCATCCATCCTGACCTTGCATCTGTCCCAGGTATCGCCGTTTTTTCCTGAAGGAATTTCAAAATCAAGCTGAGGGTAAATTGAATATGGCACATCGCGCCGAACGTCAATCTTTGCATCAGAGCCTCTTAAAGTCGGGCCTGTGAATCCGAATGATATGGCATTTTCTCTGCTGATAGATCCAACACCAACAGTCCTACTTTTAAAAATAACATTATTTATAAGAAGAGTTTCGTATTCCTGTATTTTGTCATTAAAATGCCCGTTGAAGGCCTTAAGCTTTCTGAAAAATTCCGGAGGCATATCGTATTTAAACCCGCCGATACGAAGAGCGTTGTGTGTCAGGCGGTTGCCAGTCATCATCTCTATCATTGCAATCACCTCTTCCCTTTCGCGGAAGAGGTACAGGAGCGGAGTGAATGCGCCCATATCCATGCCAAACGCAGAAAGCCAGAGCAGGTGGCTCATGATTCTGTTGAGCTCAGCAAGTATAACGCGCATATATTCTGCGCGGGGCGGAGGTACCACACCCATAAGTTTTTCTACAGCTATAACGTATGCAAAATTATTATTAACAGCCGAAAGGTAATCCGTCCTGTCTGTGAATGGAATTATCTGATCGTATCTTCTGTTCTCGAACATTTTTTCCATGCCGCGGTGTATATATCCGCAAACAGGAACAATGTCTTTTATAACCTCGCCGTCGAGTTTAAGCACTATCCTCAAGACTCCGTGAGTGCTGGGATGCTGGGGCCCCATGTTCAGAATATATTCTTCAGTTGTCAGCTTTTCAAGAGTATATGGCAGTTTTTCAGGCATTAATTCACTTCCGGTAATTTTATCATATTTGGATGAGAGAAGTCCTTTCTTAAAGGGTTGCCTGTGAACCTGTCCGGCAGAAGTATACCTCGCGGATCAGGATGATTTAAAAAAGTTATGCCGAACATTTCACCTGCCTCCCTCTCGTGCCATTCGGCAGTTTTATATATGTCAGATACAGTTGCTGTTTCCGGTTTGATCCTGTCGAGCTTTACCCTGATTGCAATATTGTCCTTTGATGAATAAGAGAAGAACCGGTATATAACTTCTATAATATTTATTTCCGGCCAGTCAAGAGCAGTCATAAAATTCATATGATCAAAATTCATATTATCGCGGAGAAATTCTATTACCTTGTGTACACTGTCTTTTTCCACTTCAATATTCAATACCCCGAATTCATCTCTTGAAGACACAGTTTTGATTATGGCTGACACTTGATCCAGCATTTCCTGAGATGTCATTACACCTGTACTCCTGTGGTGATTTTCAATTTTTGGGATTTAATCTTTTTCTGAAGCTGCATCAGGCCATGCAGCAGCGCTTCAGGCCTCGGAGGGCATCCAGGCACATAAACATCCACTGGAATAATAGTATCCACACCTTTAACTATTGTATAAGAGTCATAAACATAAGGACCGCCGGATATGGCGCACGAGCCCATGGCAAGAACGTATTTCGTGTCAGGCATCTGATCATAAAGAGTCTTGATTGCTGGCACCATTTTTTCCGTGACTGTGCCTGCTACTACCATTAGATCAGATCTTCTCGGAGATGCTGAAGGAACCTCAAAACCGAATCTCGCCCAGTCATAGGACGATGCGCCTGTACCGAGCATTTCCATTGCGCAGCAGGCCAGGCCGAAAGTTAAAGTCCAGATTGAGTTTGCTCTTGCAGAGTTTATTGCCCACTCGAAAGATGTAATAAGTATCTGTCCGCCTGGAATTTTATATATAATGCTGCTGTCTTTTATTCCATTAACTAATCCCATTTAAGCGCTCCTTTCTTCCAGGCAAAGGCAAGAGCGAGAATCAAAATGAACATAAAAATAAGAGCTTCAAAAAGAGGCATGATGCCCGGGATAGATTTATAAACAACTGCCCAGGGAAAAAGAAAAACTGCTTCCACTGAGAACACAACATACATGAGCGCGAACACATAGAAACGTATATTATATTTAATTACAGCATTATCAGTTGGCTCTATGCCGCACTCATAAGTAGAATCTTTAATCCTGTTGGGCCTGTAAGGCATCAGCAGCCTGTTCACTGCAACTCCGCCGGCAACAAATAAAACAGCGAAGAAAAGAAAAGATAATATCATTCCATATTCCAAAAGACAGCCTCCATATTAAAGCTCATGGAAAATTTTAAAACAAAATATTCTCATTCAATAAAAAATAAAAAATGAATAATGAATTTAATCCTTTAACTATAATATTCATCAATAAATTATATATAATAGTTATTATTAATAATAACTATTATCAATTTTTTGTCAATAGTTATAATGATTTTAGTTTTCTGCTGTTTTTTATAACCAGCTGCAATCAACTTTAATATGAGAATATTATCTTATAAAAATTATTTGACTTTCTCCTGTATTTTATATAAAAATGCCAAACTGCATTAAGCAATAAGAAACAGCGCCGGACAGCAACGCGAGTGTAATTCAGTGGCAGAATGTCAGCTTCCCAAGCTGAACGTCGCCGGTTCAACTCCGGTCACTCGCTCATAAATAAATTTATTATATATGCAGAATATAATTTTCTGTAAAACAAACAGACTGATAATTATAATTTTTTTAATTATCCACATAGAGGTTTTGTGAAATCTGCAAGTGAAATTCTTGTTAAAGAACATACTACAATACTGCTTTCATTGAATATACTTAATGAAATCTGCAACCGCATTATGGACGGAATTGATGTACCGGTTGAGGATATTATTTGGCTTTTAAATTTCCAGAAAATTTTCTCAGACAGGAATCATCATGGAAAAGAAGAAGGAATTTTTTATCCTACTCTTGAAAGATCCGGCATATCAATTGAAAGAAGCCCGATCGCAGTAATGCTCACTGATCATGATATGGGCAGGGGTTTTGTAAACCAGATGCTTGATTATTTAAATAAATCTCCGCTGAATAAATCTGAATTTATCAAACTGGCTCATGGTTATATCGCAACATTGAAATGGCATATTGAAAAAGAGAATAATATTCTATATCCTTTGGGAGATAAATTTCTTTCTAAAAAAAAACAGAAAGAACTTTTTGAATCATTTGAATATTTTGATCTAAATGTAATGGGAAGGGAAAAGATGGCTGAACTTCGTGACAAACTGATTGATTTAAAGAAAAAGTATTTAAAATAAAATCATATTTCCTGGTATATTTTATTAAACAGATATTTTCAGCTGATTGATTTATATGGAAATTACACTATAACTTATAGAGGCCTATTATGGATTATAATGAACTTTTAATAAAACGCAGATCAATACGGAATTTTAAGGATGAATCCGTATCAGAAGAAATTTTACAGGAAATAATCAGGGAGAGTACTCTGGCTCCGAATGCAAGCCATTCACAAAAGTGGAAATTTACTATAGTAAATGACAGAGATTTTATTAAACGCATTTCTGATGAAAGCAAGAGTAATATACTGAAAAGAATTGAAGACAACCCTGCGGATTATGCAAAAAAATACGAAACTATTCTGCGTAATCCGGATTATAATGTATTTTATAATGCGCCTGCTCTTATAATTATTTCCGGCCCTGCTGATTATAAAAATCTTTTAATAGACTGTTCTCTATGTGCTTCTTATATAATGTTTGGAGCAGCTGCCAGAGGTCTCGGTACCTGCTGGGTAAATCTCGGTTCTGATGTCCGCAATCCCGATCTCCGGGAAGAGCTCGGATTGACTGATGGACTTAAAATTGTTGCACCTGTAATTACCGGTTATCCTGCATCAATCCCGCAGGCTCCGCGCAGGGAATCTCCAGTTATATTGAAGATAATCAGATAAGCTGAATATTTAATTGAAAAAGTATTTCTTTTCAGTTAATTTCAGAAATTAATTTTCTAAACTGAAAACCTTCAGTTGCGTTAATGCAAATTACTTGTAATAAAAAAAGGATGGGCTTCTTGAAAACGGCCCATCCTTTATAAATAATTCAAATACAAAAACTGCTACTTGGCTTTTTTCTTTTCTCTTTCTTTTACATTTTTATAACATTCATCATATTTTTTATCGTTCTCAATTTTTGCCTCTTTAGAACAAGCACCCCTTTGCAGGCATTTATCTTTGATTGATTTGCATTCCTTTACTGCAACAGTATCAGGTGATGAATAAGCATTCATCCCTACGAATAAAAAAGCAAAAAGCGTTGCAGATAAAATTAAAAATTTCTTCATAGCTGATCCTCCAATTTAAATATTTTTATAATACAAAATCGTATTATTTGCAATTATACTCAAAATAACATTTCAATATTTTTTATATGTCAAGAAAAATTATTTCCGTTTTAAAAACAAAAAGTTTTTCACAGAACATTGATATTCATCCTGGATTGAATCTTCTTTATTTCACAGTTAAGTTTTGCTGTCTATTTATAAAATCGTTATATAGCCTTTATGAAATTCGCCGCCTCGTTCGAGAAATGTACTTGATTTAGCATCCGATTAGATTTAAGCTGTACTTTAAAAAGCATAAGCGGGGTTTACCATGACAATTTTTATTAACCTGATAAATATAGTTTATTATATAACGCTGATCGGCCTTTTGTATCAGATATTCATAAAACTGAAAAGCCAGAAACATTTTCGAGTACATTTTTTTCTTGTTCTGATTGCCTATATTGCAGCTGAATATTTTTCATATATCGGCAATATACGTCTCAGTGATGCTTTCTATGCCGTTGGACACTGCGTAATTTGCATGTTTTTCGGCACAATCTTCGGAGGTAAGGCAGCCAGGATTGCTGTTGGGGCAATTGGTTTTGCATGCATTGTTGCATTCTCCGGATACTACTGGCCAGAGCATCTCCGCGGGCTTGATAATGTAAATATTATTTCTCTGTGTGTCATTGGTTTCTGCGCTTCAAATGCTTTGTCGTTTATTCTAAATAAAACGAAAAGCAGAATGCTATATATGTCGATATTTCTTACATCCGGAATCTGGATAGGCGGAACAATGATATTAAGTTTATCTTTAAACCGGAACCTGGTAGTTGAATACGATTTTTACAGGTTTATTCCAAAACTAATTCTAATCTTTCTATTTACCCGCCTCATATACACTTACAAAACGAATAAATCTGATACGGGATTGTAAACCTGGATTGAACTAGAAAATTTTACGCATGCCTATGATACCTGAAAAATTTTTCAGCAGCTGCTTCTGAACTTCTTCAGGCAGTGTACGTAATTGTTCAAGGAAATCGAGATATTCCGGTTTTATCCAATCAGGCATTTGTTCATGTTTTTGTTCGGAATTATCATTAAAAAACTGTGCAAGCGGTATATTCAGAACACTGCATACCTTCAGTATACCCTCCAGAGGCGGAAAAGCCATACCCTCCCATTGTGAAAGGTTTGGTGCAGAAATCCCGATTTTTAATGCCATATCCTTCTGAGATAATCCCCTTGTCTTGCGTAATTCCTTTAATTTACCACCGTAGTTTTCCATAAATCCATTTAAAATGAATTATAAAAAAAAATACATTAAAAAATTATTTTTATATTAAAAAATTGTTAATTTATTAAAAAAAGTTGACAAAATAATATCTTATTAATACATATAACTTAAAATAATAAGAATTTCTTAATTTTTTAATTTAATAGATTGATTTTACATGTATTTCTAATAAAACAGGGGGCATTATGAAACAATATTTTAGTATTTTCTATATGGTATGTTTACTTGCATTCTCATTGAGCTGCGGTAAAATTGAAGAAATAACATCAGGCAGTCCAGCCGAAGCTACAGTTTCAATAGGTGGTAAACTTGATGGGTATTCAAGCGGTTCTTTAAATAATAGTTTATTTGATAAAATAACCGAATTCTTTCTAACCAGAGCATATGCAGCTCCAAATCTCAGATATATCCTGGCAGTACCGGTAAATGGAGAAGATTTCTCTGTAGTAAAAAAAGTTGAAATTGGAAATGAAGGCAAATTCACTCTTAATCTGAATAAAAAGTATAATTATCTCCTGGTTATTGAAGAAAACGGAGTGTTGACAGATTATATCTCAATTGCAGCCGGTAGTGGAAACAAGTTAATTTTACTCCCGGTTTCAAATATTAAAGGAACCGCATTTGATCTCGGAACTATAACACCTGGCGGTGTTTCTTCAATTACACTTGATGCATTGATCGCCCAAACAAGTCTTACCGATGCCGAGCTGCAGCAAATGGCTCTTCTTTCCGACGTTTATAAAAACATTGTTATTCAATTTCAAAATATGGATACGAATAATCCGGGTCAATCAATTTCCGCAAATATAAGGCATAATTTAAAGGGAGTTTATGCAGATATCAAGTCATCTAATCTTCCAACGGAACTATTTAGTTATCTCGTATCTGTCAGCTGCAGCAGAGGATATGAATTTGGTGACGAGTTTGATGATATTTATAATGTTAAATCATGTCTCATGTTATACCCAACTACCGGCTCTGCGACTTTCAAATATTTAGGGCCTAATGGAGAAACTCTAACCTTCGATTCAACCCATAAAATGTTAACAGGTCCTTCATCTCCTGTAATACAATATAATAATTATAAAGGCTTTTTTACTTTGACTGGAGGAATATTTGTCAGTGAACATATAGATAACTTAAATATCGAATTTTGCAGCCTTGCCTACGGTAATGGCATTTTACCTGAAAACTGGACAATGGAACTCTGGAAAAAGGCAAGCCCTTCTGCAACACCGGAAAAGACTTTAACGCGTTTATTTAATATTCCGAATACACTTCCAAAGGTTAATAATAAAGTAGTTGTATTTCTTCCTGAATTGAGAATAACCACTGACAATGATAATAAAATTCAGCACGTTAATATTCAATGGAAACAATCTAACGGCACAGATTATATTAATGCTGCTCCTGAAGCTATGGCTGCATTTATTGATGAATATGAAGTCAAGATTTATAATAATTATAATAATAGTTATAAAGAATTCAAAGATATTCGTTTCGGAGGAAGTGAAACGTTAATTGATATAAATTGCACTGATGTTAATGCAGTGTTTAATTCAGCAGACCCTGTCACAGGGGCCCAGAGTTTTATGGTTTTTTACAAAATGGGCGGTCAGGAATATTTTTTCAGCTGGAATAGATAATAATTCGAGATGAAATATTATAATTAATTCAGACACTGCTGATTATAAAAATCTTCTGGCAGACTGCTCTCTATGTGCTGCTTATCTAATGTTTGGAGCAGCTGCCGGATATCTCTGCACATGCCGGGTAAATTTCTTTTCTGATGTCCGTAATCAAGGTCTTCGGGAGGAGCTCGAAATGACTGATGAACTTAAAATAGCTGCACCCGTAATAACCGGTTATCCTGCATCAATCCCGCAAGCACCTCGAAGGGAATCTCCAGTTTTATTGAATATAATCAATTGTTAAATTCGAATAAAAATTATTGACTTCCGGATTTCCAAAAGATGTTATTTATTGATTTTTTTTGTATTTTTTTTCAATATTTATAAATAAATATATATAAGTATATTGTTGACATTAAAAGAAATAATAATCTAAATGAGTGATGAATAATTTATTTTTTATTCTATTTAATAAATTATCAAGGAGAAATTAATGCAAAAAAAAGAACTGCTTTCAACTTTATGGATATTTGCAGTATTGAACTATCTTTATTGTGATGTTGCTTCTCTTATGGATTCGAATCTTCTAAAACAATTTATGACGGGTTTTGTCGAAGGGATGGAGATAACACAGGTTTTTTTACTGATTGCAGGTATTTTAATGGAAATATCAATTTCAATGGTTCTTCTGTCCCGATTATTACCTTATAAAGCAAATCGATGGGCAAATATTATAGCTGGTATTATAACTACAGTTGTTCAAATCGCTACTTTAATCGGCAAACCAACAATGTACTATATATTTTTCAGCGTCATCGAAATAACTTGCACTTTTACCATTTTCATAATAGCATTAAAGTGGACAAAAAGTGAGGAACAATCCTGAATAGCTGGAAACACAGTTATGGAACTTCACATTTAGTTCTCTTTATATTTTCTTTTCAGGAAAGTCCGTAATAAAAACAAAAAATTTTCACCGGTAATTTAATATTAGAAAGTAAAAACATTAAAGCTGTTTTTACTGATGAAGGAAATATTTCTGTTACATTTATTCTAATGGGGTTTATTACCGGCGCGTGAAAAATAATTTTATTTAAATTATAACATCAACAAGAGCTATAAGCATAATGCCTGCATAGGAAATATTCAGGTAGTGATATAATGCAGAATATTTTTTTCTATCAGCCTGTCTGAAAAGGTTTACGCCGAAAACGATTATTAAAACCGCAGCATTAGCAAAGATTAATAAAATTGCCGTGTTGGATTTAATGGAAAAAGCAAAGGCTGAGAATATTGATATCAGGGCATAAGCAGCAACCCAGACAAAGAGAAGCCTTTTTAACTGCACTTCAGTCAGCACATCCATTATATTACTGATTCCGGCATCCCTGTACTCGCCACTTCTCATTAATAGTATCAGCCAGAAATGCGGGATCTGCCATGTCACAAAAAAAATCATGATGGCAGCAATCCGGTACGAGAGCAAATCCCCTCCTGCTGCAAGCCATCCGATAAGCGGGGGCAGAGATCCGCTGATGATTCCGGGTAAAAGCGCAAAGGAGGTTCTCGTTTTCAATGGAGTGTATACGGCATTATATAAAATCAGCGCAGTCAGCCCGGCAATAATGGTTAAAAAAAACGATGCTGTCAGCGACAAAAACCCGATGCCTGTAGAGATTAATATCAGACTGAGATAAAGAGCGTGAGTAGAACCAATCCTGCCGCTTGCAATAGGGCGGGTTTTCGTGCGTTCCATTAATCTGTCTATATCTTTGTCCTGCAGATTGTTAAGAACAGCTGCTCCAGATGACAGGAAGAAAACTCCTATGACTGCAGGTATTGACTCAATCATCAGTTTTTGCGAACAGGCTGCGTATCCGAAGAGTGCGGCAAATGCGCTCGCAAGACTCACGGGAAGCTTAACCAGGCTGAAAAAGTTTCGCAGAACAGAAACCGGGCTAACTGTCATGGTTTCTTATCGAGCCATTCACGGTATTCATATTCAGGGACAATTTTAAGTGTGGCGCTCATATCCGCATGCCCTGTTCCGCAGAACTGGGTGCAGAATATATTATATGTTCCGGGCTTGTCTGCGTAAAACCATGCGTAGGTTTTCATGTTCCTGATCGCATCAATTTTTATCCGGAATGCAGGTATGAAAAAACCGTGCAGCACATCAATAGATGTGATATTCAGCTTGATAGGCCTCCCCTGCGGTACAACGAGCACCCCTTCTGACTGTCTGCTGTTTTTATAAGTAAACACCCAGGCAAACTGCATGCCTGTAACTTCAATTTCAACTGCGTTACCGGGAACATTACGCAGACCAAGAAATGACTGCCAGCCGAAATAGAACATTGACAGTGCGATGATTGAAGGTATAATCATCCAGGCGATTTCAAGCTTGAAGTTATTACGAATGTCTGAAGAAACAGGATTCCTGCTCTGCCTGTATCTGATTGCAAAATAAATCATAACAGCGGTGATACCAAGCAGCAACACAAGACTGAACCCTATGATATAAATAAAAACTGCATCTACCTGTTTTACTGCATTTTCCATGATTATCACCTGTATGCAACATCAAAAAATATAAAACCTATAAAGATGGCCAGAATGATCAGGGTAATGATGAATGTCCTGACAACAGCCCTGCCTGCTTCTCTAATCTGCATAAAAAAGATAAGCACCAGGGCAGCCTTCACACTGGCCACTGCTAAAGCTGTAAAAATTTTTACCCCCCCCAGGTTGAGCCTTGATACACCTATCGTTGCTCCCGTGAGTATGACAAGCAGCCCGAGGATTAGCGCAAGCTGCCTGTAAGACTGGATATGCCCGTTTCCTTTTTCTTCCATAATCAAGTCCTTCCAGTTTTCCAGCTTATAAAATCAGATAAAAAAGCGGAAATACAAATATCCAGATAATATCTACAAGATGCCAGTATAGGCCTGCATTTTCAATTATGTTTATTCTTTCCGCTGAAACCTTTCCGCGCTGAACAAAGACAAGGGTTACAGACAGAACACACGCTCCAATTAACACATGCAGGGCGTGCAGACCTGTGAGAGTAAAATAAAGACCGAAAAATATTGTGACTCCCCGCGGGCCCGAGGATAAAATCTCAGAACCGGGAAAAATATCTGCTGCAAATTTATGGTTCCATTCAATGTATTTATTAACGAGAAATACAAAGGCCAGAACAATAGTTATGCCGAGTAGAATCATTGTTGCTTTTTTCAGGTCGCGTTTCATGGATTGTATTGCTGCTGCTATAGTGAAGCTGCTTGTTAGAAGAATCAAAGTGTTTGCAGCTCCGAAAACAAGATCGAGTTTTTTCCCGGCATTAACGAAATCCTGGGTATACTGGTAATAGTAGGCGGCATACAGAATGAAGAGCCCGCCGAAAAGCATGATCTCTGTATAAAGAAAGAGCCACATCCCGAAGCGTACTCCCGCGTTATCGACCTTTTCACTCATGTTTTGTCCCCTGGGCTTTTTTTCATCCTCTCTGCTTTCTCTTTAAAATCATAAGGATAAACGCTGACCCGGGGCTCCTGAATGAAATTCTCAACAGGAGGCGGGGATGAAGTGAACCATTCGAGCGTAGTACCTCCCCATGGATCATCCGGCGCGTCTGCTGCCCTCCTGAAACTCAACAGCAGATTGACAATTATCAGTACAAGACCTGCTACCATTATATAGGCTCCTATGCCTGCTAAAAAGTTCAGGGGCTGGAATTCCGGGAGATAGGTGTAATAACGTCTGGGCATTCCCTGAAGCCCCAGAATAAACATAGGAAGGTAATGCATGATGAAGCCGGATGTGAGCATTATTATTCCTATATAGGCTTTTTTAAAATCATACATGCGCCCGAAAATCTTCGGCCACCAGTAATGCAGACCTGCGAAAAAAGCAAAACCCGTACCGCCGAACATAACAAAATGAAAATGACCGACAACCCAGTGTGTATCGTGGATATGCACATTGGGGCCTGCAGCTCCCTGAACAAGTCCTGTAAGCCCTCCAACAGAAAAAAGAAATATAAAACAAAGCGCGAAAAGAAAAGGAGGAGCCATAAAAATTGAACCCTTATACAGGGTTGAGACCCAGTTGAAAACCTTGACCGCGCTCGGTACAGCAACCACAAAAGTTAAAAAAGAAAATATAAGCACTGAAAGATCGCTCATGCCGCTGACAAACATATGGTGCGCCCAGACGAGCGAACCGAATATGGCAATGAGCATGGTCGCTGCCACTATAGCTTTGTATCCGAAAATTGCCTTGCGCGCATAAACAGGAAAGATCTCCGATATAATCCCCATTCCAGGAAGGATCATAATATATACAGCAGGATGGGAATACATCCAGAACAGGTGCTGATAGAGCAAAGGGTCTCCGCCCTTTGATGGATCAAAAAGTCCTACGCCGAAAACTCTTTCAAATATTATAACAAGAAAAGTCACAGCTATTACCGGAGTTGCCAGCACCTGAACCCAGGCAGTTGCGTACAGCGACCAGGTGAAGAGGGGCAGCTGAAACCATCCCATACCCTTTACGCGGAGTCTGTGAACTGTTGTGATGAAATTTATTCCTGTCAGCATGGAAGACATTCCGAGAACGAACACACCAAACACAGTCATAGTAACGCCTGTTTTTGTTGTAGTACTGAAAGGGACGTAAAAGGTCCAACCTGTATCCGGAGCACCCGAAGCGAAAAGAGAAAACAATGATATGATACCGCCGAATACGTAAAGATACCATGTGAAAAGATTAAGCCGCGGAAAAAAAACATCCCTGGCGCCGATTTGAATTGGAAGAAAAAAATTCCCGAAAATTGCAGGGATAGCCGGTATAATAAACAGGAAGATCATTATAACGCCATGAACTGTGAAAAGGGCATTGTAGGTTTTGGCATTCAGAAGTTTCATGTTAACAGACATGAGACTCGTACGCATTAGAAGACCAAGCGACATTCCTATAACGAACCAGACCAGGATAACCATCAGATACATAAGACCGATTCTCTTGTGATCAGTGGTAAGCAGCCATGACAGAATGCCTCTGTACTTCTCCGGCGACGGGGTCTGATAAAACGAAACAGCTCCTGACATTAAATACCTCCCGCTATTAATGACCTTTTTTTCTTAATAAAATGAACAGGAAAATTCCAATGATAAGCAGAACCCCTATAACGAGAAACTGCACGGCCCTGAAGGAATAGGTTTTTTTTTCCGGTTCATAGTTGAAACAGTAAGACAGCAGCTTTCTTATAGAAATAGACGGTATGCCCTTTTCCGCCTCAGTAAGAGCCATGCCGATATCAAAGGGGAGGAACGACGGACCGTATAGATAACGGATGATTGTCCTGTCGCGCGATACCATAACCATGACGTTCGGGTGAGCAAAAATATGCTTCCCTGTCCTTTTGAAACGGAAGCCGATTGAATCTGCAAATAAATTTATATTTTTCAGATCCCCTGTAAGATATGGCCAGCTTTCTTCAGGAAAATTCTTTTTAATCAGCCTGAAATAATTCTTCTTGGTCTGATGAGCAACAGCAGGATCATCCTCATAATCTATGCTCAAAGCAATAACCCTGTAGTCCTTCCCGGGAGTTAAAGGAACGTTACCCAGAGCGGCGGATAAATGCCCGAGCATCTGGCCGCATGAATCAGGACAGTAATAGTAAACAGGCAGAATAATTGTAGGACGGTCTATTAAATCTCCAAGTAAAACCTTCCTGCCCAGTTCGTTAAAAAATACAGCATCAGCGGGTATTTTCTTCCCGAGCATTTCATCAACGCCAATCTCGCCCGAGTTGACTTTTGACTCTCCGGATACAGCAATCCTCGATTTAACAAGTCCCGAACCGTCGACTGAGAATTTCATTTCCTTGTCATGACTTTCATGCGCGTTTCCTGATCCTGGATAAAGGAATGCAAATGAAAAAAGAAAAATAATATATCTGATTTTGTTAGATATCATATCTCAGCCGTAATATCTATTTTTTATCTCGTCCCATTACAATTACTGTATAGGCGCCTGTTGAAAGATTCAGTTTAAGTTTCGCCCTGAAAAGGTGCTGCTGAGGCAGCATATCAGTCTGCCCGTACGCGAGCAGAACCATTGTATCGCTGTTTTTATCTATTGGCCGGTCGAGTTTTGAGCCGTTTTTGTACGGCATGGTAAAACTGATCTCAGTTTCTCCGTTTTTCTCTGTTCCAGCAGGATTCATGAAGGAAGCCTTGCCTCCAAGGTCTTCACTGTTCTTGTGCAATATTTTAGAAACTCCAAACTGGCTGCTGAGCATAACCTTGCCGTCCTTGACGTATCCCATGATAAAATTGCCGTCTTTCATGCCGTCGGATGAATTAAAACCTATCGACACCCAGCCTTCTGTTCTGGCTTTCAGTTTGATGCTGAGAACATTGTCCGCTTTCCAATTCAGCGTCATGTTTTCAAGAACCAGTTTATATGAATATCCTGCATCGCCCTTCTCTGCCGTACCTGCAGACATGGCCTTTGGCTGTTCTTTTTCTTTTTCCTTTCCGCATGAAATAAATAAGGAAGCTATCAAAACGCTCAATAAAATACCAAGTCCTTTTTTCATCATGAAACTCCTTAATAAATTTTAATTTTTTATTTCAATCAAATATCAATTTGCCGCCGATAAACCCGAGCGGTATCGCGTTCAGCATTGTGATGAAATAAAGCACAGTCATAAGATTGTATCCTGCTTTTTTCTTCTGATACAGATATATAGTTAAAGTAATAATTGCAGTAAGCGAAATCGCAAGGACTATCTTGGCAATAATCAGATTGCTTGTTTTACCGAGATAACGGTGCTGCCAGTCCATAATACCCAGAAGTGCTGTAACAGGTATAAAAATAAGAGCAAGTATGAGACAGTAGTTTGCGGACTTTGCCAGCTCCTCTTTTTTGTATGAAGCCAGCTGAAAAAAGAATGCCCCCATTGCCATCCCCATGGGAATATGGGTCACTGCGGGATGAAGCGGATGAGTGAAGCCTATTGCTGCAAGACTATTGTAGATCAGTTCCAACATATAATCACCTCAAGTTTTCATTCATTATTATGAGGAGGGCGCAAGATGAATCTTATTTATATTGCATTACTTAAAATAAAATTTGCCCGCCGCTGGTAGATTATATATATATTAGGTATCCGTTTGTAAACAAAAAAATTAATCATAAAACAAAATGTATTATCCCCGGAGGAAAATATGAAATCAGTTTATGTATTCAACCTGCTCTTAACACTGACTTTTGTTTTGATTTTTCCTGAAATATCAGAATCCAGAAATGAAAAAATTGCTATTGATGGATACGACCCTGTTGCATATTTTACACATAGTAAAGCTGCAGAGGGAAACAAACTCAACTCATATCAATGGCACAATTACACATGGATGTTTACCAGCAAAAAAAACATGGAACTTTTTGCCTCTAACCCGGAAAAATATACTCCCCAGTATGACGGTTACTGCGCGTGGGCTATGTCAAGCGGAAGAATGGCAAAGACAGACCCTAAAATATGGAAAATTGTCAATGGAAAGCTGTACCTCAATTGCAGCATGTCGGCTTTTAAAAAATGGGAAGTGGACATCCCTGGAAATATAAAAAAAGCTGATGAATACTGGAGGAAAAAAATTGCTGAAGGCAAATAATATCCCTTTTTTCCTTAATCATTTTTCCGCACTACTATTATTACAGAAGCAGTTCTTCATGCTTCAGCCGTTTCCTTGGCTCCGGATTTTCATCAGGATAACCTATAGGAAGAAGCGCAACTATGTCAATATTTTCATCCCAGCTGAAAATATTTTTGACTTTCTGTTTGTCTACAAGTCTCACCCAGCATGTTCCCAGGTCAAAATCAAGCGCCCTCAGGACAATGTGCTCAATAGCAATTGCCACATTCGCTGTTATTCTCGGTATAATTTCGGATGGATCCGATTTTTTCAAAATTTTCACATTGTCAATTAATATTTCTGAAATCCGGTTTTTGATTATTTTATTTTTTTCGAGATCCTGCACACCGGAAACAGTTCCGTCCAGATAGCCTTTAATATCAAGACAGCAGACTATGATCACCGGGGCTTCAGAAATAAAATTCTGCTTATATGCAGCATCAGCAAGCAATTCCCTTGTGTTTTTATCTTTAACAATTTTAAATCTCCAGGGCTGCGCATTGCATCCGGATGGCGCAAATCTTGCTGCTTCTATCAGCTCGTAAATAATTTCATCTGATACATCATCTGATTTAAATTTGCGGATGCTTCTTCTTTTCTCAATAGCCTCTTTTGTTGTCAGTAATTTCATGAATATCCTTTTTTATTTTTCTTATAATTTCTTTCCGGTAAAGTCCGTTAAAAAAACATAAAACTTTATAATACTCCATGCCTTTTAGATGACATACTGAATCATAAAAACAGCCAAAAGCAGCTGTAATTCCTGAATTACTGCATGCTGACAGCAAATGATAATTAAATTTTTTGGATATGAATGATTTTCCTGTTGATTGATATAACAATAGTAACACTAAATATAATTAAATATCAAACTTCAGGACACTCCGCGTTCCATTATGATTTTCTATATTAAATGCCCCGCCTAATTCTCCAGTCAATATACTTACAAGCATAAGACCGAATCCCTTCTGAGAATTAATATTAAAATTTTCAGGCAGTCCTTTGCCGTTGTCCTGAATTGTAAGTATTGCCTGGCCTTGATTATTATCCAGATTAATATTAATCACACCCGAATCTTTTCCAGAAAAAGCGTATTTCATTATATTCGTGATGAGCTCATTGATGATAATTCCCAGATTAAACAGTTTTTTTTGAGAAAGCTTGAAATCATCAATTTTTTTAATGCAGTTGATTTTTAAATTATCCGGAAATAAAACAAGTATTGTATCTATCAGGGTCTCAATATAATTCTTAAGAGGGATATCGCTGTATTCACCGCTTATCAGCAGTTTTTCATACAATACACGCATGCTGGTTACCCTGCTTATAGCATCCTGTAATGCGGATACTGCTTCCTGGTTTTTAATGTTTTCAAGCTGCATTGACAGCAGTGCTTCAATCGATGCTATGTTGTTTTTTATTCTGTGATGAACTTCTCTTAATAGTATTTCTTTTTCTTTAAGCTGCTGTTTAATTTTATTTTCTGCATGTTTCAGCTCCGTGATGTCGGTAACAGTCCCTTCAATTTTTATCAGGTTGTTTTTTTCATCTTTAACCAGATGAGAATTGAGTAAAACAAAAATAATTTCACCGGTTATTTTTTGTGCTTCGACCAGGTAGTTTTTAATGGATCCATTCTTCATCAGTTCATCAACATAATTCTTTCTGTCTTCAGAGTTATTCCAGAATTTTGGAGTCAATCCGCCTTTGAGGTCAAGATCAGCATCAATGCCTATTATTCTGTTATAGGAAGGGTTGTGATCAAGAAGTATGCCGTCTGCAGTAACAGAATAATATCCTTCCTCAAGGGATGAGACGATTTCCCTGAATTTTTTTTCACTTTCTCTGAGTTTTTCTTCAGCAAGTTTTCTTTCGGATATATCCCGGATTATTCCAAGTAAATTCCCGTCAGGCATTTTTGTAGCATTTACCTCAGCAGTGAACACTGACCCGTCCTTCCGCCGGAAATTCCATTCACGATGATGATCCTGGTTTGATCTGATAGTATTCAATGCTGTTTCAATGTTGGGAACTTCGGACTGTACAACAATGTCCGAGGCATGCAATCCGATAAATTCTTCACATGCATAACCGAGCATCTGACACATGGCGGGGTTTGCATCAAGGTAATAACTTTCTGTATCTGAAATAACAATGCCGTACGGGGAATAGGTGAACAGTTTATGGTAAAGATCCTCATTTATCCGGATTTTTTCTTCAGCAGTTTTACGTTCGGTTATATCTTCAAAAACTCCCAGAATGCCGTATGTGCTTCCATCTTCATTAAACAAGGGTATTTTTGTTGTATCAACCTGAATGTGTTTTCCATTAGAAAGAAGTGCAGCTTCTATTATATGTCTTTTCGGTGTTCTGGTCGTTATAACAGATAAATCATCAGCACGATACCCCTCAGCTTCCGACCTCGGCCATGGTAAATCAAAATCTGTTTTCCCGTATATGTCATCAGGGGTGTCAATGCCGACTGCATCTGCGAATGCCTTATTGCAGCCGAGATAAACGCTGTTTCTGTCTTTCCAGAATACGTTTTGCGGTATTGTGTCGAGGATGTGCCTTAGCATTGTCTGGTTATTCTGGAGATTGATCTCTATCTTTTTACGTTCGGATATGTCCTGAATTGTCCCGGTCAAGAAAATTATATTACCCGCTTCATCAAATTCGACTTTGCCCAATCCGTGAACCCATCTTTCTGCCTTATCATTCAAACGGATTATTCTATATTCCATATCAAAAGGCTGTTTCTTTCCTATTACTTCTTCATTTAGATATTTTACCATTCTATCACGATCTTCCGGATGAATGATATCTATCCATCCCTGAATGCTCCTGAGATAGTCTTTTCCTATCCCGAATATATTATCGAGAACTTCTGATGATTTCCAGAAACCGGAAATAAAATCAGTCTTGTATGATCCGACCTTTGCTGCACGCTGGGATTCCTTGAAGAAAAATTCGCTTTCCTGAAGTTCCTTTTCTTTTGCAGTCTCTTTCATTCTTGCTTCAAAAAGCCTGAATGCCATTTTAATTGATGCCAGGAGCACAGTTTCACTGGAATTTTTTACAATATACCCGTAAGAGGTTATCTTATCAGTTTTATCCACTATTTCTTTTTCAGTATGCGAGGACATGAAAACAACAGGTATTTCCTGGTCATCCAGGATGCGCTGTGCAGCTATCGTGCCGTCAATTCCTTTCCCGAGATCAATGTCCATTAGAATTAGATTTATATTGCGATCAGCTTTTACATACTGGATTGCATTTTCACCGGAATTTGCGATTGTTACCCTGAAACCGTTTTTTTCAAGCAGTATTTTTTGGGATAATGAGATAACTGCATCGTCTTCAACAAGAAGCAGGGTTTTTTTTTCATCCTGGTTCATTAAATCCTCCAGTGAGATTTTTTTGGTTTCAGCTGAACTGAGACCGGAATTCAGGTAACAGATTCACTTGTTGGTTTATTCTAAATTCAGTTATTATTGCATTTTTTAATAAACAATTATCAAAGATAAATTTCAAATCTATTATTTCCATTTTTGAAAATACAACATTTATTTAATTAAATTATCAAATTCACTACCCTGCAGGAGGCATACTGCATTATATCAGAAGATGAAATCAAGTTAAATTTATTTTCTTTGGACTTTTGCAGCAGTTTAACAGAAAGATTATAATTTGAAATACTTGATATAAAATATCTGCTGACAGGCAGCCGGTAATTATTGCATTTATGAGATATTCAGTAAAGATCAGAGCTCTCTGATTTCTGTATATTCCACTGCCCCTCTTAATAACACCGATACAGTATCCTTCAAATTAGATGCAAGTCTTATACATACTCCGCAGTCTGAACTGATTTGCCTTGGAACCGGAATGATCTTATGCGGAATTTCCGATTTTTTAAGGACATTATCCGCCCACATGGCATGATTGACAGAATTGAACAGAATTACGCAATATTGAATGCCGCTCTTCATATGCTGATTATTCTTCCGGCAGAAAAAATAATTTCTTTTATGTCATACATGTTTGACACACTGCCGGCCTTCATTTTGTCCTTGATATTAAAGTAGTTGAGGCAGGTACCGCAGCTGAGGATTCTGCATCCTTTTCTTTCTATGTCTTTCAGATCTGAAATGATTTCCGATTCCTCTACTGCAAGTTTAACTCCGCTGTTTAAAAAAATAATAATATCCGGTACAGTATCTGATTCTGAAACAGTATGAAAAAAACTTTTTATCAGTATATCTCCAAGTGCATCATCGCCTTTACCCATTTTATCCTGTGAAACCATGAGTACAGTTGGACCGGATGACTGATTATTCGAATCCGGAGCTGTTCCTGCAGATTGATCAGGATTACACGCTGATATTCTGCTAATAGTTAAATAAATTCCATCAGGCCTGACTTCCCTGGTTACAGCACAGTCAGCCGATGCCATGCGTTTTATGTTTTCGTATGCAGTTTCATTATCAACTATAACTGAAATTGAATTGCAATCCTTGAGAGCATTTTTTACTCTGATGACAGGCTCCGGGCACACAAGTCCCCTTGCATCTATAGTATGAGGCATTTGTTTTCTCCTTATTTTTTTGACATTTCGATAAGAGCGCCGATCCTCGTTGTTAGCTGTCCATTATCCTCTGTTGAATAATCTGTCACGATTTTAAGAAAAGGCAGGTTGTGGTTCTCCCGTACAAGCTTTTCTACTTTTATCGATTCAATATTATACGAATGGCAGGCGTGCAGTATAACATCTATTACTGCATCAGGTTTGAATTTTTCAATAAGTTTACTGATTTCATCAAGTCTTTTATTGTTCGGAGTCATGCAGGAGCATGGTATGCCGAGATATCTTTCAGCAATGGCCCCGATGGGATCCCCTGTGTTTTCATTAATCATTCCTGTAAAAGTTTTAAGGCCCATACAGGAATCGATTGCAACTACGACTCCCCCTTCGCTTTCAATAATTTTATAAATTTTAGCAGCATCTCCGCCAAGCGGGCTTCCGGTTACAAGTATCCTCGGAGCATTTTTACTGCCGATATAAATCCCGTTATCAACCCTGCTCTCAAGCATCTTGATTTTGTCTTTCAGTATGCTAATGACCTCTTTTCCGGTGAGCGGAGTTGCGAGAAATACTATGTCGAGCATTTCATTCCAGCTTATAACCGGAGGGGTAAGTGCTGCAAATCCGAAAATTTCAAGGACATGTTTGTTTTTTTCGTTTGTATCGCTGATCGCTTCTTCAAGAGATTTATCATCAGCTTTTTTATCAAAAGATTTTTCTAGGAAAGATTTCATTTTTTTTATAACAGCAGTCCAGTGAACCAGGGCTTCTTCATACTGTGGTACCTGGGGAAGGTCCATTACGAATAGCGGTTTTTTTTCTGTTATAAGCTCAAACATTTTTTTCTTACCATCGCATGTTGTTTCGCCTATTACTGCCTCTGATAGACTGAAAAACGGGCATGTATCGGACATTATGAATCCGTAGCTCGATTTTATCAAAGGGCACAGGTTCGTTGGAAGAACTTCCTCTGCAGCAGCAACAGTGCCGTTTGAAAAAGCGCACAAAACAGCAGGAGTTATATCCATTGCCTTCATGATTTCAAGAGGCGCATAACTGCAATATGTACCGACGATGCGGTCGCCTTTTTCTTTATGGTTCAGCAGATGGGCGAGCACCCTTTTAGCCGGCGCGCCTTTATATTCATCATCAAATAACGGTGTAATTTCCATGAGTTTCTCCTTTAATTTAAATAATTTCCACATATAACTTCATGGATATAATTGTCAATTATTAATATAATGAATTTCCGGTATTTAAATATTGAATGTATATTTCCGGATAAATATTTTACATTATGGCTGGTTTAAGACTGTAATATAATAAAATTATAATCGGTTAGACGAATTAAAAGCAGAATCTGTATTCATACAATGAAACGAGCAGACCGGGTGCCTGCAGCAAAAAGCCGCAAACTGAATATTACAAAACATACCGGACAACCTTCCTGGCTGCATTTATAAATTTATCAACATCACTCTCATCATTATATAAATAAAAACTTATTCGGATAGTTCCGTCAAGTCCAAGATGTCTAATTAGAGGATATGCGCAATGGCTTCCTGCACGCAGAATAATTCCTTCCTTATCAAACATCACACCAGCAGTATGGCAATCAGCAGTATTTTCATTATCTGAAATTATAAAAGAAATAATGCCGGTCTTTGCTTTCATATCAGCCGGCCCGATTATTTTTATGCCGTTTATTTCGCTGAGTGATTTCAATGCAATGTCCGCCAGTTTCTGTTCATGCGTGTGAATATCCTGCATTCCAATTTCCTTCAGAAAATCAACAGCGCCTTTAATATGCCGTCCGGTTGACGGATCGTCTGCTCCTGAGAGGGCAATTGCTCCGCAAACATCCGGTGTGCCTGCTTCAAATTTCCATGGAAGTTCGTTCCATTCTGCCTGCACAAGATTCACATCCCGTATCATACCGCCGCCGAAAATATGAGGATGCATTTTTTCAAGCAGTTCGCGTTTCCCGAATAGAACCCCTGTTCCTGCCGGAGCAAGCATTTTGTGACCGGAAAAAGCATAAAAATCGCAGCCGATTTCATTAACATCAACCGGCATATGCGGCGCAGCCTGGGTGCCGTCAACAAGCGTAAGAGCGCCTGCCTCCCTGCATAAGCGGACCATTTCATTTACAGGATTTACCGTACCAAGAACATTTGAAGCATGCGTAAATACAGCTATGAAAGTACGTTTATCAAGAAGTGTTTTTAGATGATCCAGATCTGCAGTGCCGTATCTATTTATCCCCGCATAAGCAATTTCAGCTCCGGTTGATTTTGCAAGCTCCTGCCATGGGATTAAATTTGAATGGTGCTCCATGAACGTAGTTATAATGCGGTCGCCTGGTTTTATTGAAATAGATTTATCTCCTGACCGGAGAAGGGATGATGCAACAAGGTTAATTGAATCAGTGCAGTTTTTTGTAAAAATAATTTCGCGATAGTCTTTGCCGCCGATAAAATCTGCTGTCGATTTATGCGCGCCTATATACATATCCTTAAACAGACCGCTGCTTTCATATGACGATCTGTTGATTACAGAATTATATTCTTCATATAGCAGCTTCAGCGTATCAAGTACCGATTCAGGCTTGTGAGTTGTTGCTGCGCTGTCAAGGTATACGGAATTTATGCCATTAGGAGAGGAGAACCACGGGAATTTTTTTTTCAGCCCGGCAGGCAGCATATTTACAGTCCTATGTATTTTGAAAATATTGTCCGTGCAGCTGCTTCGTCTTTAACCCCTTTAATAATTGCTCTTCCGTCCCTGAATAATGTAATATCCGACCCGTCTGCTGAAAATTTCAAAATATGTTCGTTCCGGATTACTGAACCGATTACAGACAGCCTGCCGGCAATTTCATCAAAACCAATAGTTATTTTTTTACCTGGAGTTATCTGTATCGCATTGCTGCCGCACATGGAAACCGCTTTACTCAAAGACCGCTCATCGAGAAAATCATATTCCCCTTTTCCGCATAGAGGGCAGTCATCATCTTTTTTCAGTTTAAATGTTTTATATGATCCGCTCCAAGCATCAATTGTCACTAATTCCCTGTTCAGATCGCCGCGTCTTCTGCTTAGTATTTTTACAGCTTCTGTTGTTTCAATCGATGCTATAATGGATACAGCAGTTGCAAGAACTCCGACAGTATCACAGGTTTCATTTTCGCCGGGCCCGGGAAGATCGCGCATAAAACAGCGGAAACAGGCTGTTTCACCCGGTAAAATTGTATAAGACATTCCGTGAGTGCCGACCACGCCGCCGTAAATCCAGGGGATATTCATTCTGTGGCATGCGTCATTTATCAGGAATCGGGTTTCAAAATTATCCGTGCCGTCAATTACACAATCAGCGCCGCGTATTATATCACAGATATTTTCTGCATTAATATCAGCAACAACAGGTTCAATAACAACATCAGGATTTATTTTTCCAAGCTTGATTGCTGCTGCGGATGCTTTTGGAAGATTAGAACGAACATCATCTTCATCATAAAGAATCTGCCTGTGAAGATTGTCCAGTTCCAGGTAATCCCTGTCTGCAATCACAATTGAACCGACACCCATTCGAACAAGAGTATTCGAAATTATTGAACCGAGAGCGCCGCATCCGATCACGGCCGCTCTTGATTCCATAAGCCTTCTCTGGCCGAACTCTCCTATTTCTTTCAGAAGAATCTGTTTTCGGTACCTGTGCAGATCTTTCATCAGCGAATCTCTATCTCAATTTTATATATATTCAATTATGCCGCCGCCAATAAGTATATCTCCTTCATACAGCACAGCGGACTGGCCTGCTGCAATTCCGCTTTCGGGTTTCTCAAGATGGATGCGCAGTGTTGTTGCGTTTATAGTTTCAACAATACACGCAGAACCCGGCTGCGAGGAACGCGTTTTTACTGTATAGACTGCCTGTTTCTCAACGCTGTTTCTGGATACCCAGTTGAATCCGGCTGCATTAAAAGATCCGCGCAGCGATTCCTGTTTCGGAGCAACTATTACCCGTCTCAGAGGAGCATTAATTTCAGTTACATATAAAGGTTCAGCCGCTGCAATGCCGAGCCCGCGCCTCTGCCCCACAGTATAATTCCAGATACCGCTATGCTTTCCCAGAACTGATCCGTTATTATCAACTATATCACCAGGTTCATCGGCATGTCCTATCAGATCCTTGTAATCGCCATCATAGAAATCCTGGCTTTCAGGATCATTCCACGACGGCAATCCTTCTGTTTTTGCGATTCCGCGGACTTCTTCTTTCATAAGATCGCCAAGCGGAAATACCGCTCTATGAAGCTGATCCTGGGTCAGCCTGTGTATAAAATATGACTGGTCCTTTGACAGGTCGCGCGCTTTGCGGAGCACGGATCGTCCGCTTGCCTTGTCTTTTTCAATTTTGGCATAATGGCCTGTAGCAAAAATTTCAGCACCCACAGCTTCGTTTGCAAGTGCTGGCAGCAGGCCGAATTTCATACTCTGGTTGCACAGCACGCAAGGGTTCGGAGTCCTTCCTTCAAGATACTCGTTTTTAAAATAGCCGAGAATGGTTTTTTCATATTCTGCAGATAAATCAAAAACAAGATGACTGATTCCAAGCACTTCACATATTTCAGCAGCGCGAAGGATTTCGCTCTCCTCACCCGGGCCGTAACAGGCATGTCTGGTAGACTCAGCGCTGTCGTCACCAGACCAGATTCTCATGGTTACGCCGTATATATCATGCTTCTGTTCTTTCAGCAGAAATGCTGCAACTGCCGAATCAACACCGCCGCTCAGGCCGACTGCTATTTTCATAAACTTTTCCTGTTCCGGATTTTTTTCATCCTGTTATATGCAATAACTCGAATTAGCATCAAATCCATTCCCTCTTTTTACAATTTCTTCAAGCGTAATGCTTTCAAGATAGCTGAATATGGATTTATCAAGTCCGCTCCATATGTCACGGGTAGGACACTCATTTGACCTGCCGCATATATCGCTGTTTTTAACGCATTCAACTACAGATATACCGCCTTCCATAACTTCAACAATTTCACGCAAGGTTATTGACGATGGATCCCGTGCGAGTATGTATCCCCCATGCGAACCTCTTGCCGAATTTACGAGCTTGGCGCTTTTAAGAGGCATGATAAGCTTTGATAGATATTTCTCGGATATATCCTGACGCTCTGCTATGTCCCTGATAATTACAGATTCCTTTCCGAACTGAAGAGCCAGTTCGTACATCATCCTGACTCCGTATCTGCTTCTTGTTGATAATTTCATATATTCACTCCTGACATACCTGCATTAATCCTAATTGAAATTTTCTTTAAATTTGCTGCGAATCTGTCTGTCATTCCGGATGTTGTGAAACGAAATGCCGGTCTTGCGCCCTCGGGTGTATCTCATAATATTACCTGTGCGATTCCTGCATTCGCAGGAATGACGTGAGTTTTGCAACAATTCTATTATATTATTCAACTGGCCATTTTTTCATTTTACAGTCTGATTGATATCATCCATCAGATCATCAACATCCTCAAGCCCGATGGACAATCTAATGAGATTGTCTGTTATTCCAAGCTGTTCCCGCTCTTTCTCCGGAATTGAAGCATGAGACATTTTCGCCGGATATGAAAGAATCGATTCAACTCCTCCGAGTGAAACAGCAACAGTCCAGTGCTTCACGCCTTTCATAATAGCGTAAGCGCGTTCCCGCGTATCCGCAGTGAATGAAACAACAGCTCCATAACCCGAAGCCTGCCTGCTTATTATATCGTGCCCCGGATGATCCGGAAGCCCCGGATAATAAACCTGCTTCACCCACGTCTGGCCGGTAAGCCATTGTGCAATCTTCATCGCCCCTTCTGACTGCATGGTCATGCGCGGACGCAAGGTTTTGATTCCGCGAAGGAGAAGCCATGAATTTTCAGGCGAAAGGATGGAACCTGTAGTTTTCTGAACAAATCCAATATCATCAGCAAGCTCTTTCGTGCGCGCGATTACTGCACCTGCAATCAGGTCGCTGTGTCCGCCGAGAAATTTCGTTGCGCTGTGAATAGAAATATCAATGCCGAATTCAAAAGGACGGAAAAAATACGGAGACAGGAATGTGTTGTCCACAAGAGTAACAAGGCCCCGCCTGCGCGCAAGTTCAGCCATTGCTTTGAAATCTATGATTTTCAGCAGGGGATTTGACGGACTTTCAAGAAAAACAGCTTTGGTGTTTTCAAGAATTGCATCTTCAGTTTTCTTTATGTCTGTGGTGTCTGCAAATGTATGCGTTATTCCCAGACGGTTAAGGTATTTTGTCAGCAGCCTGTAAGTGCCGCCATATACATCTTTAGTGACAACCACATGGTCGCCTGCACCAAGCACTGCTGTCAAAGCTGCAGTAATGGCCGCAACTCCTGATGCAAAAGCAAAACCGAAACCTCCTTCAAGAACGCCGAGAGTTTCCTCAAGAGCTTTCCGCGTAGGGTTGCCGGAACGGGAATATTCGAATTCCTGAATAGCATCAACGTCTTTCTGGTGATATGTAGAAGCAGGATAAATGGGAATGCTCAGAGCGCCTGTATGAGGATCCCTGTCAGCTGCACCATGTAAAATTTCTGTATCATATTTCACTTCAAGCCTCCAGCGTCCTTTTAATATCATCAATAAGGTCCGCTGCATCTTCAATCCCAACCGACAGTCTGAGAAGCGTGTCAGTAATACCAAGCCTTGCCCTGAGTTCCTCAGGCATGAACGAATGCGTCTGTGTTGACGGCCTGGTTATCAGAGTTTCCACTCCTCCAAGACTCTCTGCAAACCGTAAAACACGGCAGCCGTAAATAAGTTTTTCTGCAATAGCAGCATCCCTGGTCCTGAAAGACAGCATAACACCATTTCCGGATGACTGTTTCCCGTGAATACTTTTTCCTTTGAATCCATCAATTCCGGGATAATAAACATCTTTTATTTCTTTTCTACCGAGAAGCCAGTGTGCGATTTTTTCAGAATTAGCCTGCGCCCTGTCGAGTCTCACTCCAAGAGTTTTTATTCCGCGGAGTATGAGCCAGCTGTCGTGAGGCGAAAGCACTCCGCCTGTTGTATTTTGTATAAATTTTATCTGTTCATAATCATCAGCAGAAGCGCAAACAACAATTCCGCAAAGAGTGTCATTGTGGCCTCCAAGAAATTTCGTTCCGCTGTGCACAACAATGTCAGCCCCAAGCTCAACCGGTTTCTGGAAATACGGCGTCATGAATGTGTTGTCTACTATGCATTTCAGCTTTCTTTTCCCTGCAAATTCAGCGATTGACTTAATATCAGCAATCTTCATTGTCGGATTTGAAGGTGTTTCAATGAATATGGCCTTTACTGTTTTGTCTATCGCCTTTTCAATTGCATCAAGATCGGTTGTATCAGCATAGGTTATTGTAATTCCGAATCTGTTAAAAACGCTTCCGAATAAACGGAAAGTTCCCCCGTATAGATCATCAGATGCGATAATTCTGTCGCCGCTGCTGAAAAGCGACATGACCGCTGTTACAGCTGCCATGCCTGAAGAAAATGCGCAGCTGCCAGCACCGCCTTCAATATCAGCCATTACTTTTTCAAGAGCTTCTCTGGTGGGATTACCTGTTCTGGTGTATTCATATTTTTTTTCAACACCCTTCCTGCATATGAATGTAGCAGTCTGATATATAGGCGTGCTGATTGCTCCGGCTGATTCATCATCAATTATTCCGGCCTGAGCCAACGTTGTATTAATATTCATAAATCACCACCAATGCCATATTATAAAAAATAATTCAGAAATCAGACTCCGGAATTATAGTTACTTCTGTGAAATTGCCAATGCCTCATCAAGAGCTTCAATAATGTCATCCGGATGCTCAAGCCCTATTGATAAACGGATCAGTTCCGGAGTAAGTCCGCCATCACGCTGCTGAATCTCGGTTAGCTGCGAATGTGAAGTTGAAGCAGGATGCAGAATAAGGCTTTTTGCATCTCCGACATTTGCAACGTGAGAGAAAAGAGAAATATTATTTATAAGCTTAACAGCTGCATCAAATCCGCCTTTAATACCAAACACAGTCATTCCGCCGAATCCGTTTTTCAGATATTTTTTAGCAACAGCATTTGACGGATCATCAGCAAGTCCGGGGTAGCGCACCCACTCAACGCGCTTGTCCTTTTTCAGAAATTCCGCAACCTTGAGAGCGTTTTCAGAATGTTTCTGCATTCTCAGAGAAAGAGATTCAACTCCCTGAATAAAAATCCATGCATTGTCCGGTGATATTGCAGCTCCCAGATTCCGGAGTGGAACTGTTCTGAGCCTCAGAGCGTAAGCAATCGGAGCCAGAGCTTCCGGAAGATCATGCGCCCATCTCAGTCCGTGATAATTCGAATCCGGCTCATTAAATAATGGGAATTTATCGCTTTTCCATATAAACTTACCTGAATCAGTTACGATTCCGCCGATTGCTGATCCATGTCCGCCGATCCATTTTGTAAGCGAATTTATAACAATATCAGCTCCATGCTCTATGGTTTTTAAAAGATACGGTGTAGTGAATGTGGCATCAACTATCAGCGGAATGCCGTTCGCGTGAGCTATCTTTGCAACTTCACTCACATCAGTAAAATCGAGAGCCGGGTTTCCTATAGTTTCAATAAAAATCAGTTTCGATTTTGATGTAATCGCCTTTTCAAAATTCTTCGGATCTTTCGCATCAACAAATTTTGTTGTGATACCGAATTGAGGCAGTATCGCATCAAACATAGTATATGTGCCGCCATATAGATTATTTGCAGCAACAATCTCATCGCCCTGCTTGACCAGATTGATAATTGCATAGTGTATGGCACTTGTTCCTGATGCAAGAGCAACTGACGCAGCACCTCCCTCAAGTGCGCTTATGCGCTCTTCAAGAACAGCATGGGTTGGATTCATTAAACGTGTATAAATATTTCCAAGCTCTTTCAGCGCAAAAAGATTTGCAGCGTGATCCGTGTTTTTAAATACATATGAGCTTGTACGGTATACAGGAACACCGCGCGATAATGTTTCCTGATCCGGAGTCTGTCCTGCGTGCAATGATAGTGTTTCAAAACGATATTTTTTTTCTGACATTTTATTTCTCCATTTTATTTTATATTCTATACCTTCATACTGCCGGTGAATCCGGTTCATCAAAAAGCCATGTGCTTAAATAGCGCTCCCCTGCGCTCGGGCTTATTGCTACAATAAGTTTCCCCTTGTTTTCCTCGCGTTTTGACAGCTGAAGAGCTGCCCATATTGCAGCACCTGAGGAAATACCAACAAGCAGCCCCTCCTCTTTTGCAAGTCTTCTTGCTGTAATTCCCGCATCCGCTTCCTGAACTTTTATAATCTCATCTATAATTTTTGAATTCAGAATTTCCGGCACAAAACCTGCTCCTATTCCCTGAATCTTATGAGGTCCGGGCTGTCCCCCTGAAAGCACCGGTGATCCGGAAGGTTCAACTGCAATTATCTTAAAATCAGGCTTTCTGCTTTTAATCACTTCTCCGATTCCTGTTAAAGTTCCGCCTGTACCTACACCGCTTACAAGAAAATCAATCTTGCCGTCTGTATCTCGCCAAATCTCCTCAGCTGTTGTCTTGCGGTGAATTTCAGGATTCGCCGGATTATTGAACTGCTGGGGTAAAAACGCATTTGAATCTTCCTTTGCCAGTTCTTCAGCTTTTGCAATTGCTCCTTTCATGCCCTTTGCACCTTCAGTGAGAACAAGCTCTGCTCCAAGCGCCTTGAGAAGCTTGCGTCTTTCTATGCTCATGGTTTCCGGCATGGTAAGTATAAGCTTGTACCCTTTAGCTGCTGCAACAAAAGCAAGTGCGATACCTGTATTGCCGCTCGTAGGTTCAACTATCACCATACCCTTTTTCAGTTTGCCGGATTTTTCAGCTGCATCTATCATTGCTGCGCCGATTCTGTCCTTTACGCTTGATAGAGGATTAAACCATTCGAGTTTTGCGACTACATCTGCATATCCATCTTTATTCAAAGCGTTAATCCGGACAAGCGGGGTGTTCCCTATTAAATCTATTATGTTTCCAGCTATTTTCATTTCAATCTCCTGCTTTTCTTTTTTTTCTGATATTAAATGCACTATAATTTACAACCTTTATTTCATTTTATTAATACTGCATTTTGATTCATTTATTGCATTTGACAGCTGCAACAATAAATTACAGGCTGCCATCTTCCATTTTGAAATCCCATCTGTTCAACCTCCTGATTTATTATTATAGAATATTTTAATTACTACCAAACAGGTCTATTTGGTAGTATACAATAATTTTGTCAATAAAATAAAAGATTTTTTTCAAAAATCTATTTTATAATTAACACATTTTCAGATTTTATATAATACATTAATCACCAATTTCAGCTATTTACAAAATTTATGCTTTATGCAATAATAGACATATCCGCTAAAACATTGTTTTTTTTATTGACACAATGATTTTAATGGTTAACTATCTATTATTAAAATAAAAATTTAAAAGGAGGAGTATTTTGGGTGATGATGAAGATAAAGTTGTAGAGGAAAGCAGCGATTCTTCCTCCTCGGGGGAATCAGGGGATTCCACTACCGAGACGTCTGAACAGGGCTTTGGATCCAGATTAAAGGATTCCATTGCAAGTGTGGGTATCGGTCTATTGCTATTCTTAGCAGCTTTTCCATTATTATGGAAAAACGAAGGATGCGCAGTAGCCTCCTACAAGGGCCTTACAGAAGGCAAAGGTAAAGTTATTTCTGTTGATGCCGCAAAAATAGATCCTTCAAATAACAGCAAATTAATCCATCTCACAGGACAGGCCTCTACAGATGAAACTCTCAGAGATAACGAATTCGGCATAAGCATAAAAGCAATAAAACTTTCAAGAAAAGCTGAAATGTATCAGTGGGAAGAGAAAGTAACTGAAAAGAAAGAAAAGAAAGTCGGCGGAAAAGAAGTAACCACAAAGACTACAAGCTACAGCAAAGTATGGTCTTCTAAAGTGAATGATTCATCTGCATTTAAGAAAAAAGCAGGGCACGAAAATCCTGCAATTATGGAATTTGCTGACAAAAAAATCATTGCTAAAGATGTAAAAGTCGGAGCTTATCCATTAAATGACGAACTGATTGCAAAGATATCCGGTTCTGAGCCTCTTGCGTTTGAAGCAGAACAGATGCAGGCAATACCTGCAGCACTTAAAGCAAAAGCTAAAAAAACAGAAGGCGGTCTTTATATCGGCGCTGACCCTGCAAACCCTCAGGTAGGCGATCTAAAGATAAAATTTGAATTCGTCAAGCCGCAGCCGGTTTCCATTATTGCCCAGCAGCTCAATAATACTCTGACTTCATTCGTCCCTGAAAAGGGAGAAAAAATTCTCATGCTTCAATCAGGAACAGTTGCAGCTGATACGATGTTCAAACAGGCTGCAGAAGATGTCGGAATGAGAACCTGGATTCTTCGTCTTGTCGGTTTTATTATGATGGCAGCAGGACTTTCAATGGTATTTAAACCGATATCAACTCTGCTTGATGTTATTCCATTTCTTGGAAGCATCGCATCTTTCGGATTCGGAATTGTTTCATTCATTATAGCTCTCGTTCTTTCTCTTGTTACAATTGCGATTGCATGGATTGTTGCACGGCCGATAGTTGCGGTAATCCTTTTACTCGCAGGCGTTGGTGCCTTTTTCGGATTCAGATATTACGGCCAGCAGAAAAAAGCCAAGGCAGCAGCATAAACATTATCATATTCAAAAAAGATTATAAAACTATTATATATTAATTAAAAAACGGGGATAAAAATCCCCGTTTTTTTTATTTTGATGTATATAAAAATCTGCAGCTTATGCTTCAGCCTTAGCCTGAACAAAATAAGCGCTCAATTGCCTGAATAGAATTCCTGATCTGAAAGAAAGCATTCTAAAATAATAAACAAGTTTTCTTCCATATCCGGCAGAAAGAACCATTACAATCAGAATAATTATAAACATTGAAACAGCTTCATTTTTTCCGGACAGTTTTTTTAATGCTGTATCTGCAAAAAAACCTACAGGCGACGGCTGATACGGAATCCGGATCTTCACCTGTGCCGTGTATGGCATGGTCCACCTGTAAACCTTAATGCCGTTTTCAAAAGTAAAATACCTGCATTTTATTGAGATATTATAATTGCCCTGTTTTAAATCCCGGATTGATAAAATTGAAGTCCCCGGCTTGATATTAATTCTATCCGGCAGTGCGGTTTTTTCCATATCCGCAACAGCTGAAAAGCCTGCAATATTTCCAGGCGGAATATTTTTCACTGAAATGATTGCATCTATATCACCGCTTGAATAATCCCTTGATGTATCAAATTTAAACATGAGCTCAACCATGGGAGTTAAATCTTCATCCGGAACTTCAATATCTTCAGGCCGGTCCCCCTTGTCTATAGTGTTCTTATAATCGTCGCTAATGTCATCCTTTGTTCCAACAATAAAATTATACGTAGCCTCGCTGCTCACAAGATTTGTTTTATCAATTGCCGCAAGAGTCAGAAAATATCCGCCGCTTTCAAGAGAATCGAAAATCATCTGAAAATCCGTTGTAAATTTATCAGCCTTGACTTTTCTGTCTTTAGAAAGATGATATACAAAACCTTTCAAGCGCTCAACATCATCAACAGCCCAGCGGAATTCTGCTTTAGAATTTGCATTCGGCTCGCCTTCATTATGGGTCGGGGAAACTATCACAGGCATTGGAAGGGGATTAATGCTTGTTTGAATTTTATAATGAACCGTGCGGCTTAAATTACCTGCTCCGTCAATTGCCCTGATATGAAAATATGTCACGCCGTCTTCGAGTCCCGGCACAATAAATCTTGTTACATTGGCATTCTGGTTCTGTATTGAAGGATTAAAATCCGGAAGCTTGTTGATAATTGCGGCATAACCAACAATGCCTGATTCATCTTCAGGCCTTGTCCATTGAATATCCGCCTTGCCGTTTCTCGACCAGGCGCCTTCTGGATGGGTGTATGAAAACACAACCGGCGGATCGACATGAATATCATTTGACTTGCCGACAATTCTTTCCGCCTCCTCCCAGAAGAGAGACACTCTGCCTGCTGAAACAATCTGGGAAACATTCCTCGCAGGCCTTCCTGCAGGAGAAAGTTTAAGCTCGCCTGAAAAGGCATTATCCCGAAGCGCATACCTTCTGTAAAAAATTCCCGAGACCTTATCCCTTGCATCATGCCAGGATATGATGAGATCTCCTTTCAGGTCGCTTTTGGAATCTGCATTATAAATGGATATTTTCGGGTTGTAGCAGTTAGAATCTGTCTGTGATACAAGCAATGGCTCAGCGTCCCATTTTGATCCGCCGTTTAATCCGCGGGTTAATCTCACAGACCAGCTTTTAGAATCATTGTTCTGATAAACCATGTAAACGATACCGTCATTTATGACAATATCCGGCGATGAATTGCTGCCCCTGCTGTTTGTTATTTTAACTGAATCAGACCAGCTTCTTCCATAGTTTCCGGATTTTATAAAAAAAAGATCATCATTGAAATTATCAGCCTTTCCCTGCCATACAACTCCAATAACATTTTCATTAAAATATATTGCAGGGAAAAACGCCCCTTTTAATCTGCTCTTTAAGTCAATAAGAGATTCCGGTTTTTCAAATTTCAACCCGTCCGGGCTGACAGTATGATATATATTGAATTCACCGCCTTTAAACGCCTGAAAAAAAAGATGCAGAACATTTCTGCTGTCATAATATACACGGGGAATGACTTCCATGTCAAAACCTGTATTCGGCTTTACCGGCTCACTCCAGCTGGCGCCGAAATCCTTTGAAACAGAATAATAAATCCTGCTTGCTGAAGATTTTTCATCCATATTCTGCCACGCAACAGTGATGGTTCCGGTCGAGGAAACAGCAGGATGCGGGTTGCTGCCAATATCACTTTTAATTTCAGCAATTTTCACAGGCGGGAGATATTTATATCCGCCATTGAAAGAAATTGAAGCGTAGATTCCTGTTTTACCGGCGTCAATGCCTTCATATACAACAATTATATAATTTCCGCGCGAAGCTGAACGCGCGTCTTTTGCCCTGATATTATATGCGGACATATACTCGGATTTCTCCCAGCCTGCCGGCATTGTTGAAATATCATCTGTTTTCATAATAACAGCTGAAACAATGCCTATTATGACAACAGCGATTAACGACCACAAAAAACGGCCGAAATGCGGGAATCTCAAATATATCCTGATTAATCCGGATAGCATGTTCATAAAAATATAAAATGTCCTTTTTGAAAAAATGTCAACAAATATTGAAAAAGTTAAAAAACTGCAGAAATGTAATTGCGAAATGCGAAAACATATCCTTATATGACATATCGGAACAAAATATATAATTATAAAAGAATATATCAATGCAAATTAGCGACATAATTAAAAGCGATTCGGATAGAATATTCACTGTTGACAGCGAATGTTTCATTATTTTTACAGGGGATTCCGAAACCGATCAGAAACCTTTTATCAGAATAGGAAACTGGATCAACCTGCCCTCTGAACTAATTCCTTATATCGAAAATATTATAATTCCGGACAGTCTTCCGGGTAATCCGCAGCACGAGCAGTTTAATCTCAATATAGGCGAGCTGTTAACCAACAGATTTATCGGCAGCAGAAACATTGTTAAGAAATTTTTTGAATACCAGAAAAATTTCAACCTTGATCTCACAAACGCATCAGTTGTAGATATTGAAAGCGACATACCTGAACTGTCAAAAGAAAAAAATCTCTCAGCAACAAATGAATACATCGGCGTGTTTTACAGAAACGGAAACTTCAAGACCGTACACCAGGGAAAAACGCTTTTTGATCTCAATGAATCAGAAAAAACATCTTACAGCTATAACAGAATTTTTTCTGCAATTTCGCAGAGTGCATCAGTTCAAACAAGGCATAACGGAACAGGATTCATTTATATAGATGGAAGCCTGCTGCTTCACAGCAGCGGAAATTATTTTTTAATTGATTACCCTGAAAATAATTTCTACAATTTTTCAAGGCTATCAATAAACCCCGCGAAGATTCACGATATTTATCTATTGAACAAATCTCTGACAAATATTATCCCATTCATTAAATGGAAGGCTTCAATATTAAGCAGAATCAAGATTCACTCCGATGACATTAAATCTGTTGATACAATTAAAAAGCTATATTCTTCTTCATATATTTCAGGAGACAGAATATCTGCAGGGAATTTCTCTCCCGGCAGCGGAATGAAAATACAGTCTTTAACATATAAAGGATGCTTCAAGCTGCATTTTACAAGCCCTGAACCTGTTAATAAAGAACTGACTGCAATGCTCATCAAAGTAAATTCATCATTATCAAAAACATTGAAAGAGAAATGCGATTTTATAATTACTGATTATTCTATATATGAATCATCAGTAATGCTTTTCAGAAACTGCGGAAAACCTGTTATTGTAATTGATGACGGATCAAAAAATATTTCCAGGATTAAAAAAACCGGTGAAATAATAATTCAGAACGGCATGCAGTATGAACTTCAATACCATGCAGATCTGGATACGATATTTCCGGTTTACGCTTTCGACGAGTCTATACTTTCAATACTTCTGACAGAAGATTCTGAAAAAGCAGATGAAATATTAAAAAACATCAGCAACTCAAATCATGAAAATAAAAACATAAATTTACTTAATACATCAAATCTCATAAAGATTATTATAGATAAAACAACCAGCAGGAAATTTTCATCAAAACTTAAAACAGTTTACGCAGATATCAGGTCGCGCATTCATGAAAAAGAAATCCAGAAAACAAGCAGCGAATTAAAAACAATAATTGTTTATTTCAGCGGACAGCTTTACGAATTCATAACAGATGAGCGCTTCAAACCGGACTCAATCTATTATGACGATATAAAAGCTCCTGAAGAATTCCACAGCGAATCAAATCCGGGCCTAAAAGAATTTCATTCCCTGGTGCTCAATGACAGGATCAGATTAAAAATGCTTCTTAATATTTTTCTGAACGGGTCAGGAGTAAAATCCGGAATCAGCTACGATTTATCCAGAATTATTTCTGAAAGAAAAAAGGAATTCATGAATGGAACATTATCAGCATCTATTCAGGATGATGATACTAAAAATAAATCCGGAACTTCCGTAATAAAACAAAACAATAAAAAAATATCCTTAATTGCAATTTTGATTATTATTTTATGCGCAGCTGCTGTTTTTTATTTTAAAACCAAACCGGATTTGTCCGTGATTGTTAAAATTGAAAGAAACACCCCTGTAAAAATCATTAACTCAATGGCTGATGAACACGGAATAGTAATTGATGATACCGACATTTACGGTTACGCCAATCTGATCGCAGTAAAAAACGGATTCAGAAAAATAATACCGGGATTTATTTACAGAGACAAAAACCCGGACTGGATTTATCCGGGGAATGTTTTTCTTCTTCACGATGATGAGAAGATAAATGTCAGAAAAGGGGACACGCTCTGGGCCATATCAAGACGCAAGCTTATTGAATCTGAAATAAATTTCAATAAAATACTGGCAGGATTAAAAAATAAACGCGGGATGGCCAGTGAAACTGAGATTGCTGAATTAAACAAATACGCAATAACATCAAAAAGCAAAGATGCAATTGCGGAATATATAACTTCAATCAAGAAAGCTAATGGAAAACAGCAGTAAAAAATATTACATTGAGCCTGTAGAAATTGAAGTGTATCTTAAAAAAGCAGGCAAGGTACGCACTGTTATCCGTGATCTGAAAATTGAACTGATCGATGTTGTTCCCATAAACGCCAAAAGCAAAGAAATATTCGATCTGTTTATTTCAAAAAACGATCCTATTGATCTGATGGAGGTTCAGAACGAATTTCCGGAACTGATTAAAATCATATATGATTCATACTACCAGAACATGGAACTTTTTGAAAAACTTTCCCTGAAATTCAAGGAGGGCATGTCCGGCAGTACAGACTCGTGGAGAAGCGCCCTGTATTTCACAGAACTTTTATTAAAATATGAACCAACAGTTGCTGCAACAAAATTTATCGGAGAGTTCCAGACATATAATCTGAATTATCTGATTACTAAACTATACAGTCTTGATCAGGTTTTCCTGCTTGAAGATTCCACTGTTTTTTTCCTCATTAAAAGAAAAAATGCAGCTTATAGAGACCAGCCCCGCGATCTTGAATTTGACAAGCTTGTTGAGCTTTGGGAATACAACGTGCGGGAGAAATTTTAAAAAAAAGGCTGCCCGATGGACAGCCTTTTTAATTATAACATCAATAAAAAATTATTTTTTAATCTGATCAGCAGCAAGAATTTTATCGCCAAATTTCAAACCGCCTTTACCGTCAGATTCAACACTGCCTGCGAAATACAGTACATCCTTGAATCCTTTACCAGTCAATATATCTTTTGCAGTAACAGCTCTCAAACCTGATGCGCAAAAAACAATATATTTCCCATCTTTTGCAGGAAGATTTTTTTCAAGCTCTCCGAGAGGAATATTTTTTGATTGTGCGCCCAGGAGAGTAATTCCCTTATCTTCATCAATTTCAGATTTTTCCCTGACATCAATAAATACAAAATTTTTATATTCGCCTTTTGTATATTTTGAAATAAAATCTGCAGGTGCAATTTCACCTGTTGGTTTTGCAGCATATTTTACGTCCTTAGCAAGCTTGGCACTCGCTGTTTCTCCACCTGCTTTTTTATAAGCTGCAAATCCGCCATTCATGTATGATACTGATGCATAGCCCCATGCAGTAATTTTATCAGCAACTGCAAGCGCTTCTTTCATATCCCTGGCATCTGCACCATAAATTATTACAGGAGCTTTCTTCTTATCATTTGGATTGGCGGGAAACTGAGTTTTAAATTTTTCAATATCTGCAGGAGCAATTGCTATTGCGCCCGGGATATGATCCGATGCAGCATTTTTTCTGATATCAACAAGAATCATGGGATTCTTTTTTTCAATATTAGATTTTACAAATGCAGACTGTACTTCCATGGTATTATTCTTATCCCAGTCAGGAGTTCCCTCGTGATATACTTTTAAATTATTATATCCTGCTTTTAAAGCAATCATTGCACTTGCAGGAGACAGTTTGCAGTGAACTCCTCCGCAATAAAAAACCAATGCACTGCTTTTATCAGATGGAAGCATCTTCATGCCTTCTTCAGTTTTTATTTTTGAAAGAGGTATATTTATTGAGTCAGGAATAGTTCCGCTAATAAACACTTCAGCCGGGCGGCTGTCAATTAAAACAGCACCTTTTGAAACAAGCTCTTTAACTTCAGCCTGTTTTATAATGTATTTCTTATCCAATTTAAATTCAGGAAGAACCTTAATTTCTGTTGCAATTGCATTTCCGTCTTTTTCAACAAAATCAACCGCAATGCAGGAACCCTTTTTTGTCATAAGTTCTTCTTTATCTTTTATCTGAGTGTCCTTAAATTCCCATTTTGTTTCATCATTAAACATTACTCTATACGGCTGGCCTTTAACTTTAAACATAATCATTTTAGTTTTATTAAAATGACCATCATAAGCTGCAATGTATCTGTTAGTCTTTTTTTCTTCATCTTTTAACCCTACACCGCAATTCCCGTCAACAAGATCAGCTGCCTGCTTCGGCCCGCAGGCTGATAGAGAAATAAAAGCAACTGCAGAAAAAATAAAAAAAACCTTCTTCATAAAATCCCCCCTTTTTTTTTAATATTATTTACTTCAAATTCTATTTCGTTCTAAAGTATTTTAACTTTTACTAAAACACCAGGCAAATGTCAATAATTTTTTACTAATAAATTCCCAGCGCATACAGCAAAGAGGCATGCCTGAAGGAGATTACAATCAGTTGAATTAATTTATTTCATGAATAAAACATTATTTTTTAACCTGAAATTTCAAGCCCTTCTGCAGTTGCGCCAACATTAATATCAAGGCCTTTTTCCTTTACAAGCCTTCTGTAATGGCTTACAATCTGATCGAGCTCGTCATCAGTTCTCATTGGATCATGGTGGTTAAAAAATAAATTTTTTACGCCGGATTTCAATGCAAGATTGATAGCATGGTGGGTTGAGCTGTGTCCCCAGCCGACTTTTGTTCTGTATTCATCCGGAGTATATTGCGCATCTGAAATAAGAACATCTCCTCCCCTTACAAACCTGGACAGCTTATTATTCATTTCAGCAATTGTGGTTTCGACTTCAGCGTCATTGTTTCCAAACATATTATAATAAGGCTCATTATCCCCAAGATAAATAAATTTTTTATCTTTATACCCTACCTTATAGCCAAAACACTCTACCGGATGATTTATTTTGCTGACTTCAATGCTTAAATTTTCAATATTAAATTTTTTACCGTCTGAAAGTTCAACAAATTTAAAAGTCGCTTTTAACTCAGCTATTCTAATCGGGAAATAAGTGTATTTCATCTGGCCATTAATAATCTCTTCAAGAGAAAGCTCGTGCGTTCTGGGCCCGTATATTGTAATTTCATTTCCAGGAATAAAAATCAGCGGCGACAATGGAAGCCCATTGATGTGATCCCAATGGGTATGTGATAAGAGAATATGGAATTTTTTTCTTTTCGAAAAGTCAATTGAATTGCCAAGAGGCCTTATTCCTGAACCCGCATCAAAAATCAGATGATCTCCATCATCAGTGTACAGTTCAAAACAGGATGTATTCCCGCCATAACGCAGGGTTGTAGGACCCGGCACTGGAATTGATCCCCGCACTCCCCAGCATTTGAAATATATTCCGCCCATTTTACTGTAAAAAAGACCTTGCCTTCTGTATTTCCGATTCCAATGATGATATTTCATCAAGTACCGCGTCCTGGTCAAGACCAAGTACGCGCCATACATCATTTGAAACAGGTTCAATGCTTCCTTCATTAAAATTTCCAAGATCAAGAATACGAACTGAAGTTTCAGCAACAGATACTATCATGGAATAAATGGATGAGCTGCCAGTTGTAACAGGATTATGATGTCTGCCCACAGCATATAAAAAATTATTTTCAAACTGCCATTTCTTTCCAATGGCAATTCCGATTTCCTCATGAGTCAATCCCAGAATATTCTTCTCCACTTCAAGTATCGAATATTTTTTTTCAGAAATCATCTCCTGTATTTTTTTCATTTCTTCAGGGAAAAAATTATTAATAACTATCCTGCCTATATCATGCATGAGTCCTGCTGCAAAATACTCTTCCAGAAGTTTGGAATCAATTCCGATCTTCTTTGCGATAATTTTTGATGCAATTCCCACGCCGAAAGAATGAGTCCAGAAAGACTCTCCATCTATAGAAGAATTTTTATTAATGCTGATATTGCCAAGAACAACTGAAGATAGAGCAGCATTTTTTATTGTATTAATTCCAAGCATAACTACTGCCTGTTTAAGAGACCTGATATCATTGGAAAGACCGAAATAAGCGCTGTTGACCATTTTAAGCATCTTTGCCATTAAAACAGGATCCATCTGAATTACATCAGTCAGTTCCTGTGCTGTTGAAGTGACATTGTTTGCAACCTGGATTATTTTATTCACAACAGGCGAAAGAGGAGGCATTTTATCAATGGATGCTTTTACTTTAGCTATTAAATTTTTTTCCATATTTCAATAAAATATCCAGTATATGATATCGAATAAAGATATTAATAGAATCAGTGCGATCAATGCAGCGAGTATTTTGAAAAAAATATTTTTTAACATTATTAAAAATTAATCTTTTGCCCTTTTTGCTCTTATTGCTTCGATTATAAGCGTCTGGTCTTTTCTTTTAATAAGAAAAGACACCTTTGATCCGGCTTTTCCCTGCAGAAGATTTTTAAAAATACTTTCATGCTCCATTCCCATTATATCAATTCCGTCGATCTTAAGAATAATATCATCCGGCCTGATGCCTGCCTTGTAAGCAGGGCTATCTTCATAAACACCTACTACTATATAAGGAGCATCCTTAGATACCCTTCCGGATCCTATTGGGACTTCTATTCCAAGTATTCCATTTTTAGCAGCTACTGATGTTTCAGGATTTCTGCACGAAGTTACAGCAATAATAAGAAAAAATGATACCATGATTGAAATACTCAAAATGATCCGGCTTTTCATATCAGCCTCCGCGAAATATAATTTACTGCTATTTATCCTGCGTGAATTTAATATTGCAAGAATTTTTTAACAGCAATCCGGATTTAATCTTTAATGCTCCATCAGGAAAAAATAGAGAATTAAAAAGAGTTTTTTTATTATTTAATAGAAGGGGTGCTTTCTTTTATATTTTACCTTGAATAAATGATTTTCACTGGTAATTATAAAATTTTACCTATTTCCGGCATTTGATACAGTTATTTTTTTTTAAACTCATTAATCATATCAACAAGCATTGCAGCATGAATAGACAGCATTTCAATTGATTTAACAGGGTCGTTTATATCATTTAGGGCCATATAAAGGTCTGCTATATTGCTTCTCAGCTGCTTATCAATTGCTTTTATAAGTTCAAATTTTTTATCTTCTGCGCTCATATCTATTTAACCTTCTCCTTTAATGGATCGTTTTTCTCAGCAGGCTGCACATTTTCTTTTTTCTCAAGCGTATCTTTTTTATCTGAATCCTTAATTTCTTTAGCGGCATCTTTTCCTGATTCAGCGGATTTTTCTGTTTTTTCGTCTTTTTTAGCTTCAACTTTATCTTCAACCTTTACAGTTCCAAGCAAAGAATCAAGAACTGAAGGTTTTACCATTCTCAAATAATTGTCATCAAGATGAACTGCAAATTTATTTAAATCCAGCTTTGAAGCGCTTCCAGCTGTTTTATCTGCTTCATTTGCAGGTTGAGTTTCAGAAGAAAGAGTTTTAAAGGTAGACAGTATAAGCTTATAATTATAATCATCAACATACTGATGGATAATATCAGATGCTTTTTCAAATTCTCCGTTTTGCATATACTCAGCTGTTCTTTTCTCCTGCTTAAAGCGGATTCTTTTCTCAACTTTCTTTTCAAATGTTATATTTTTATCATTTTCGGAAGCTTTTTCATCTTTTTTATCTGCAGACGGCTGATCTGAGGCAGTTTCATTTTTTTCTATATCTTCGTAAGTTTTTGCGATCTCATCAAGCAGAGCCTGATCGGTTTTTCCAATAAATCTCTTATAAAAAAGATTTCCTTTCTCATTTTCCAGTTTCAGCATATGCTGATAAATTTTCTTTTTAGATTCTATATTCTGACTTTCATATAACGCAAGGAAACCATATCTTTTAGCCCGTCTTGCCATATCAATAGCATCAAGATATTTATATAATTTATATGAGAAAAGTTTCGGATTTGATGCCTCCCCTACAATATAATAAGTCCAGCTTACAGTTCTGTCCCTGTATCCAAGAGAAAGATAAAGTCTTGCCTTTGCATTTTTTGACTTAATTACACCAGGAGCAAGCTCATCAAGAATATTTTTTGAATCCTCCAGATAAATATTTTTCACTATTTCATCGAAAACTTTTGCCATATCCCCCTGTGAGGAATATACATTCTTAAAAGACCTTTTATAGTCTCCCTGAAGATAAGCTATATCAGCATTAAAATGTTTGGTGAAAATTTTTCTGTAATCCTCAATTTTATTGCCTGCAAAATTGGTTATGCAGATATTTATAAATTCAATAAAATTTTTATTCTCTGTCAGTATTCTTTCAGTTGATGACTGATCAGCAGATGAAAAAACTGGAGACTGGCCGAAGCTGAATATAATAAGACAGAAGAACAGGACTATTTTTTTCATATTAAATTCCCCGATAAAAAATTAGAATATTCATATCTCCCATTAAAAGAAGGAAGAAACAGTATTAAAGCGCAATAAAACAATAGACATTCAAAATAAACTCTTATTATTTTATATCGGCAGAAAATATCCAAAAAATCAGAAGAATTTTGATACCGGCAGATTTGAAACCGGCTAATTTACTGTAAATTCATAGGAAGATACTGTATTATTATCTATCAATGCTGAGATTCTGAATTTTCCCCTGCTTTTAAAATACTGTTCAGGGATAAATGCTGCAATCCTGTTAAAATCGTCTGAAATTTCGTATGTTATATGCTTGTAGGTTTTATAATCAGATCCGGACTGTGTTTCAATTTTAATTACAACTTTATTTGCATTCAGATCAGTAAACTTTTTTGAAACTAAAAAATAAAGCCTGGAGCCGGATTTAATTTCTTTCGGAGCATTTGCTTCGCTCCCGGAAGTTATTTCTTTATCTGATATATAAAATTCCCCGCTGCCTACGCCAATACCCTTATAAATCAGATAAACCGCTGTTCCTGCTATCAGAATAAATGCCAGAATCCTCGGGAAAGTATTTAAAAATGTTTTTTTACCTGAATCAGCTGATTTTATCTCAGCAGAATCATTAGATTCAAGTTCATTATCAGTATATTTTCTTGCAGACATTCAGTCCCTCCATGAATAAACAGGAAATAGATAAATTAGTATTGACAATATTATAAATATCCCGTATCTATTCCTAAAATTAATTATTAGTGCATTATGTAAACAATTAAAATGTTCTTTATTTTTTCTACCATATTGTTAATTAGTCAATAATTTAATTTTTAGTTAAAATAAAAATATCTGGATAAATCATGCCTGAAGATAACCAAACAGTAATTGACAATATACTTATTGTGAAAGGAAGATTAAAAGCACCTGAACAGAATCTGTTCGGCCAGTTTATAATTTTTTTTACCAACTACAAAAAAATAGACCTGTGCTCTTCTGTTATTTCCACCTATTCAACAGTATTTGATCTTGAACCTCACACGAACTGGGATAAATTTGAAGAATCGATTGCAGATTTAAAGTGGAAAGGCAATTTCAACATGAACCTTACAAATGCAATCATGAATGAATTTACTAAAGTTGCAAATGATTCTACGCTGACAAATCTTATATTTGAAAGCACCTATAATTACGATTATAAAAATCTCGATATTACCCTCTATGATATAATAAATAGAATCATTCACGATAAAAATATGATTCTTGAAACAGGTATTCAGGAAATAACACCTCTTGAAATAAAAGAAGTTCGTGAAAACAGAAATAAGCCGAAAGAAGCTGCAGCGGTAAAGCAGGCTGACAGCTTTAACACTCCGGACGGTACAGTTGTAATACCTGTAAAAGCAATTCTTTCTCCGGTAAACGGCAAGCCGATATATCAGCTTAAAATCGGCGATAAAATTATGGCAAAAATCGAGCCTAAAACAGACAGAGCAAAATATTTCATTGATCTTCTTGGCCTCTGGGAGGATAACAATAAAAAAGTTCTGCCGGCTCCAATGTCTGTGATTGATATTAAATCCGGTCCCGGAAGAAACGATCCTATTGAAATTCTAACGGAAATAGGACCGGGCGTTTATGGGAAAATAACCGAGGAACAGAATCAGGTAAAACTGCGGTTATACGACCCGGAAGTTGATGGAGTAATAACGAAAAATAAATTACAGCCTCAAAAAAATACTGCAGGCATACCGGAAGAAAAAAGCTCAGCGAAAGGTATTCTTTTAATGATCGCGCTTTTCCTTGCAATCCTTGGACTTTTTCTCATACTGGTTTTCCTATTCTGATTATAATCAGGAATAACATATGGACAACAATAAAGACTACATATTAAAACTTGCTAATGACAGCAAAGTGAAATTCATAAGACTCTGGTTCACTGATATACTGGGATTTCTGAAAAGCTTTGCAATTACAATTGAAGAGCTCGAAGATGCGCTTGAAGAAGGAGTGAGATTTGACGGATCAACTCTTCAGGGCTTCATCAGAAAAGATGAAAGAGAAATGTTTGCGATTCCGGATCCTTCGACATTTAAAATTCTTCCATGGAGACCGCAGGAGGATTCAGTTGCACGGATGTTCTGCGATATTTATACAAGCGACATGGTGCCGTATGAAGGCGATTCAAGATGGATATTAAAAAAGAATTTAAAAAAAGCAGCTGATAAAGGATTCACTTTCTACACAGGCCCTGAAATTGAATTCTTTCTTTTTAAAAATTCTGAAAAACCTGAATTCCTTGACAGGGGCGGATACTTTGACCTGACTCCGCTTGATATAGCTTCAGATTACAGAAGACAGACTGTATTAACTCTTGAGAACATGGGTATAGATGTACTTACATCGCATCATGAAGCTGCATACAGCCAGCATGAAATCGACTTAAGACATACTGATGCGCTTTCGACTGCAGACAATATAATGTCCTTCAGGCTTATAGTAAAAGAAATAGCCCAGCTGAACAACATTTACGCTTCTTTTATGCCGAAACCTCACGCATCCCAGAACGGATCAGGAATGCATATACACCAATCGCTGTTTAAAGAAGATGAAAATATTTTTTTCGACACCAAAAATTCAAACCTGATATCCGAGAAGGGTAAACAATACATTGCTGGCCTCATGAAGCATTCCAGCGAATTCTGCGCTGTTACAAACCAGTGGATCAACTCATACAAGAGGCTGATATTCGGATTCGAATCCCCAACCCATATCACATGGAGCACAACAAGCCAGTCAGCTCTCATACGCGTACCGCAGTGCAAGCCGGATAAACCCAATTCCATGAGAGTTGAACTCCGCATTCCGGATCCTTCATGCAATCCATATCTTGCTTTATCTGTAATTTTATCAGCCGGATTAAAAGGCATTGACAGCAAATACGAGCTGCCATCTCAAATTGAAACTGATAAAAATTTCGACATAGCTGATTTTGAGAAAAAAGGAATACGGCCTTTGCCCAAACAGCTGAATGAAGCACTTGCTGAATTTGAAAAAAGCGAGCTCATGTTTGAAACACTCGGTGAAACTGTATTTAATTCTTTTATCGAAAATAAAAAGCATGAAATCGGAAAATTCAACAGCACAATCACCGACTACGAAATCAGCGAATACCTTCCAATTTTATGACAAAACCACAGGAATTTGAAACATCCCTGATAGGATGCGGCAGAATCGGATTCCTTCTTGAAGAAGACACACTAAGACGAAAACCATGCACTCATACAGGCGGCGCTGAAAAAGCCGGAATAAAATTCACCAGCGCATGCGATTTAAACAATGACAGGCTTGAATACTTCGGAAAAAAAGCATCTATTAAAAAAGAATTTCTATTTAACGATTACAAAATTCTACTTAAAGAAAAAAAGCCGGATCTTGCAGTAATATCCACCTGGACAGAAACCCACTCAGACATTGCAATCTGCGCTGCTGAAAATGGATGCAGACTGATTATTCTTGAAAAACCTGTTTCGTATGATTTAAAATCAGCAAAAAAAATTCTGGATGCCTGCGCATTAAATGGGACTCAATTAATAATCAATCATGAAAGAAGATATGATGCCAGATACAGAAAAGTTAAAAAAATCATCCATGATGGTATAATCGGCGATGTAAAAAGCGTGAGAGGGCTCATGCTCACCGGCGGTTTCAGAGGCGACTCTTTTATTAAACAGGGTGGCGGGCCTCTACTGCATGATGGAACACATTTAATTGATATAATCCGTTTTCTAATAGGAGAAATTTCTAATGTTACAGGCGAATTTTCAAGGATTAATAGAAATTCCGGATTTGAGGACAGAGCCTGCGCATGGCTGAAAAGCGAATCAGGAGTTGATATTTTTATTGAAGCAGGGGGAAACAGAAAATATTTTGTATTTGAACTTGAAATTTCAGGCACAAAAGGTTCTATAATAATCGGAAATGGCTATAACAGACTTTTACTTAATAAAAAATCCAATCTATATAAAGGATTTTTCGATCTCAGGGAAGTGAAATTTCCATCATTCAGCCCGAATAACTGTTTTACCGAATTATATAAAGAAGCATATGATATCCTTAAATCAAAGAAAACATCAATCAATTCATCAGGATCAGATGGATATAAATCCCTCGAAATAATCCATTCTATTTACCTTTCTTCATATAAAAATAGAAAAATCATATCAATCCCTGTAAAGCCATCAAAAATCAATATTGCAAAAATTTTTAAAATATAATTATCAAGTATTAATTTATAATCATTAAAAATGGATTAATACTTGATTTTTATTTTATAGTTTTTAATAATATATACATATTTATTCTTTGGATATATTTTCAGAATATAAAAGATATTTCATCATTTCATAAAAGCGTTTCTTAAAACGCTTAATTTAATTTCGATCTGGAAAATAAAATGGATAACAATCAAAAAAACATTGGTGAACTGTTATTAAAAGCTGATCTCTTTTCAACCTGCACAAGGAAAGACATAGTGCGTCTTTTGCCGTTTATTGAGAATAAAAAATTCAATCCGGGCGAAGAAATTTACAAAACCGGAGATCAGGCAAATAAAATATATTTTATTATTTCCGGGAAAATTGAGTTAAAATCTGAAAGAAGGAGCATAAAGATTATTGATTCAGGATCTTTCGGAGAAGAATCAATCAGAAAAGATACCAAACATCTCCTGAATGCTGTTGCTGTTGAATCTTCAGAAATAATTTCAATTCCAAGAGATACTTTTGATGATATCCTGATTAACAATAAACATTTTAAAGACAGCACATATGGATCGCTTATAAACCATTATTCCTTTGAAAAACTGGATAAAGTCACAAAAACAAAAAAAACAATAAAAGATGATGATTCAACAATAAAAATTATCGGATGGATTGCAACCCTGATTGTTCCACCAATAGTTTATCTTACACTCAATAATATGGGATTCAAATGGGAACAGGTAATTTTTCTTACTGTTGCATCAGCTACAGTTCTTATGTGGATTTTCAGGCTTGCAAATGAATTTGTTCCAAGCCTGCTTGCAATTATTGTTATAATAATTCTTCAAATTGCTCCTCCTAAAGTAGCTCTTTCAGGATTCACAAATGACAGTTTCTTCATGGCTATGAGTATTTTTGGAATCAGTTCGGTTCTGGTTTCTTCCGGCCTCACTTTCCGCCTTGTTATCAACATGCTGAAATTTTTTCCTATGTCGCAATACTGGCATGCGAGAACGCTGCTTTTTACAGGAATCATCATGACCCCTCTTCTCCCGTCTGCTAATGGAAGAATAGTCATGGCGGTTCCAATCCTTAATGATATGATCGAATCTCTTGGATACAGGAAAAAAGGATCTGCAGCAAATTTACTTGCTGCTACAGCTTTTATGGGATTCACATTTTTCTCTTCTGCTTTTTTAAGCAGCAAAGCAATACATTTTGTTGTATTCGGACTTTTTCCGACTCAGGTTCAGGAGCAGTTTACATGGATTTACTGGCTCTACGCATCCATACCATCATTTTTATTAATGCTTGTTCTGCTGATGGCTCTTCTCAAGCTTGTTTACAGAAAAAATGAAAATCCCAAATTATCAAAAGAGATTATTGAAGTCCAAAAAAACCTGCTCGGTCCAATGTCCGGCAGGGAATGGGCAGCGCTCGGAGGAATACTCCTTTTCGGAATTGGCATCGCAACTTCGAGCATACATAAAATAGAAATGTCCTGGGTTGGACTGACGGTTCTCTACGTTGTCCTTATACTGGGAATTTTAAGCAAAAGCGATTTTCAAAAGCATATTGACTGGACTTTCCTGCTTTATCAGGCAGCCCTGATCGGTCTTGTTAAAACCATTTCCTTCACCGGACTTGATACAATGCTCGGATCACAGCTTCTTTGGATTGGAGTTTATATTAAATCAAATATTTATATTTTTATTCTGATGCTTTCAGGGGTTATACTTGTTCTTAGAATGTTCATTCCAAACAATGCAACTGTTGTAATATTAGCATCTATTCTTTTTCCGATAGCCGAATTATCCGGATTAAACACATGGATTGTGGCTTACATAATACTGATGATGAGCGATGCATGGTTTTTACCGTATCAGTCAACTTACTATGTTCTCTTTGACGAAATGATGCAATCGAAAAAACTTGTAAACATGAATCAGATTATAGGAATTAATGCATTCTCTGTATTTTTCAGACTCGCGGCAATTTTTGTTTCAATACCATACTGGAGGATGATTGGAATATTATGAAAAAGAAAATACTCTCTGCACTGATATCTGTATTTATTACAGGACTTGTAATTTTTCTTATATACACCAACCTTGAAAAGCCGAGAATCCTGGTTCTTCAAAGCTACTACACTGATTATTCATGGGTAAATGACATCAATAAAGGCATTCTGCGTATCCTCGGAGGCAAATCTTACAGCTTACGTTATTACTACATGGATACGAAAAGAAAACCTAATCTTGAATATAAAATCAAGTCCGGACAATCCGCAAGAAGAATGATTGATGACTGGAAGCCTGATATCATCATCGCAGTTGATGATGACGCCCAGAAACATGCAGCCATGTACTACAACAACAATCCATCTGTAAAAATAATTTTTACAGGAATGAACGCTGAAACAAAAGAATACAATTACGATACAGCAAATAACGCAACAGGAATTCTTGAAAGAATTCCTTTCCAGGAATTCAGAGAGGTATTTTCATCAATACTGCCGGCTGATAAAAACAGAATCATTCATATATCAGATGCATCTACCACTTCAAAATTTATTCACGATGAACTTAAACCTGTTAACTGGGGCAGATTAAAGCTGATAAGATCAATTCAATGCGAAACATTTGATGACTGGAAAAATGCCATCGATATAGCCAATAATACTGCAGATATAATTTTAATTACACATTATCATACAATTAAAGACAAAAACGGTTCTGTTATTACTCCAAGAAAAATTATTGAATGGACCGAACCAAGATTGAAAATTCCGGATATCGGCTGCTGGGGATTTTTTGTTGAAGACGGAGGAATGATGGCAATTGCAGTTTCACCGTTTGAACAGGGGGAGCTTGCTGCCAAAATGGCAGTGAAAATGATAGAAGGCAATGTTTCACCAAAATCAATACCTGTACTTACCAGCAATCAGTATATAGTTTATATCAGAGAAAAAAGCGTGAAAAAAAGAAATTTCGTCATGCCAAAAATTCTTGAGGCTTTTGCAAAAGCTACAAACAATTATTATGAATAACGGAATTAACAAAAAAGGATAAATAAAAGATGAAAAAAATACTCGCTGCTGCATTTCTTTTCTTTTTTGTCATTCCCGGAGCTAATGCAAATATTAAAAAAAATATTCTCATTCTGCATTCGTACCACCATGGAATGAACTGGGCCGATGGTGTGATAAATGGAATGAAAAAAGTTTTCAACGAAGCTGAAGCTAAAGGCATACAATTCGATATTACTTACGAGTTTATGGACACAAAAAAATTCTCCAATGAAGATAATATTAAACTTCTTCATAGATTATACAAATATAAATACAGAGACAATAAATTTGAAGTAATTCTTGCTGCAGATGACGCAGCTTTAAATTTCCTCCTGAAATACAGAGACGAAATTTTCGGAAAAATACCGGTTATATTCACAGGAATCAATTTCTTTTCAGATGATATTATCAGGAACAATTACGGTTATACCGGCGTTGTAGAAGAAGCTGATGTGCCATCCACCATTGATCTTGCTTTAAAGCTTCATCCAAAAACAAAAAAATTCGTAATTGTCGGAGATAAGACCATAACATCCGTAATGGACAGAAAAACAGTACGCAAAGCAATGCCCAAATATCCCGGGATTGAGTTTCAATTTCTTGAAGATGCGGACGTTTTTTCATATCAGCGCTATCTTCAGAGTCTTCCGGAAAATACATTAATACTCGCAATGCATCTCAATACTGATAATAAAGGAAAATATTACAGCTTTGAAGAAAGCTTTGACATTTACTCTTTTAATGTAAAAACACCTATATATACATTCTGGGATTTCTACATGAACAGAGGCGCTTTAGGCGGCATGATAGTAAGCGGGGAAGCACAGGGTGCTGAAGCTGCCAAAAAAGCCATGCAGGTGATTCAGGGCCAGCCGGTTGATACAATACCTGTATTAAAGGACAGTCCAAACCAGTATATATTTGATTATAAGCTAATGAAGAAATTCAACATTTCAATTGGAGATATACCGGCTGATTCCATTATAATAAACAAACCAAAGAGCTTAAAAGAAATATATGATGAGAATAAAGAATTTATAATTGTTGTTCTTGTTATTATAGTTTCACTTTCAGGCATAATTTTTATCTTAGCAGCAAATATAATAAAAAGACGGAAAGTTGAAAAATTTCTTGTAGTCACAAATGCAGCTTACCAGAGATTTGTTCCTTCTGAATTTTTACATTATCTCGGCAAAGAGGATATAACAAAAGTCGAATTAGGCGATCAGATACAAAAAGATATGTCAGTATTATTTTCTGATATCAGATCTTTCACTACTATTTCTGAAAAAATGACACCTGCAGAAACATTCAATTTCATAAACGAATATCTCGGAATAATCAGCCCCATAATCAGGCAATATAACGGATTTATTGATAAATATATCGGTGATGCCATAATGGCAATTTTTCCTGAAAAAACAGAAGATTCTGTAAAAACCGCAATTGAAATGCAGAAAAATCTAATAGACTATAATATTTTCAGGAAAAAAGACAATCGCCTTCCTGTACGTATCGGAGTGGGAATTCATTCCGGCCTGCTGATGCTTGGAACTGTCGGGGAAGCCAAACGCATGGAAGGTACCGCCATATCAGATACAGTAAATATTTCATCAAGACTCGAAGGGCTTACAAAACATTTTGGAGCCAATATAATTATTAGTGATGATGTAATTTCTAAGATAGGCGAAGGTGTGGTTAAATACAACACACGCTTTCTCGGAAAAGTAAAAGTAAAAGGAAAAGAATTGCCTGTTGGCATTCATCAGGTAATTGACGGCAATGAAAATTCAATAATTGAAAAACTGCTGAAAACAAGAAGCATGTTCGAAAAAGGTTTAAATCATTATTACAATAAGGATTACAACGAATCCATTGAAAAGTTTGAGCAGGCTCTAAAAATAAATTCAGACGATGTTGCTGCTTTATATTATCTGGAGACGATTAAAGAATACATGGAAAAAGGATTTCCTGAAAACTGGACAGGTGTAATTGACATGCGTTTTAAATAATATCAGGCAAAACCTTCTTCATAAAGCTTGCGTTTTAAATCCTGGTCATTATTTTTTCTATTTTTATTTTCCAGCATCTTTTCAACATATTTTGCAAGAATATCCGTTTCAATATTTACTTCACGGTCTGTAGTCCAATCTATTGCGGTTGTTCTTTTAAGGCTTTCAGGAATGATATACAGCTGGAAGCCTTTAACATCAACAGAAACTACAGTAAGCGATATACCGTCAACTGCAACTGATCCTCTTGAAACAAGATATCTTGCAATATCTTCTGGAACTGATATGAAAACTTTTATTCCGTTTTCATCCTTTAAAATATTTCCAACTCTGCCCTTACCATCAACATGCCCCTGTACCATATGACCGCCGAACCGGGATGAAGCTGTCATTGCCCTCTCAAGATTTACCTTCGAGCCTTCCTTCAATATGCCAAGCGTACTGATATCGCAGGTTATTTTTGAAGCGAAAACATCGAAGACTTTTCCGCTAATACCTGTCACAGTCTGACATGCTCCATTTATTGAAACAGAATCGCCTTCGCTTAATCCGTTTATTACGCTATCAGCTGAAATAGTGAAAATTTTTCCGGCTCCGGATATTTTAATCTTTTTTATTATTCCTGTTTCTTCAATAAGTCCTGTAAACATATCACATCATCTCAAAATTATATTTTTCTTTATATGCATTATATAATAAATCTCCGCTTATCAGATAAGTGCTTATATCCTGTAATGTTGAAAATTCTTTTTCTGGAAAATTTTCATCTTTAGAAACTGCAGGCTTATCTTTAAATGAAAAATTCAAAACTCCGGTTCCGCTTCCAAAAATTTTTGGCGAGATAAAATACATCATCTGATCAGTTTCGCCTGATTCATAAAAAGACCCGGAAAGAGATCCCCCGCCTTCAAGCATTGCAAACATAATTCCTTTTGCAGCTAAATCAGCACATATCTCTTCTATCTGCTCTGCTCCAATAGAATCTGTCATTACTATATTAATATCATTCTTGATTACTGATCTTTCTTTTAAAAATGCTTCAGCCTTTTTTCTACTTTCATAAATTATATGGCTGCCTTTAAAAAAATCTTCATTTCCTGTTATACCCGAAGGAATGCCCATAATGACTTTTAAAGGCTGTTTATAAACATTAAATGAATTTCCGTCGTCTGGCGCAATCAGTTTGTTAATAAAAAAATTATCTCTGCCATTTGCATTAAAAGTATTTTTTTCAAGAAAAGAATTTGATTCTTTTGAAAAATCATTCAGCCGCGCAGTAAGTGAAGGCTGATCTTTTTCATAAGTGCCTTTGCCTATAATAACTGCATCAACCCTGGTTCTGAGCCTGTGAACAATCAGCCTTGAAGCCTCAGATGATATCCATTTTGAATTCCCAAGCCCGTCGGCAATTCTTCCATCAAGAGTCATGGCGCTTTTATTAAGAATATACGGCTTCTTTCTTAAAATATATTTCTTAAAAGGTCTTATCAGATCCGATGCAGATGATATCATATCATGCAGAAAAATTACTTCAACACCCGCACTTTTTAAAGCAGCAATTCCTTTTCCTGCAACTGCAGGATTAGGATCAAGCATCGGAATAAAAACTTTCCTGATACCTGAATCTATTATAGCATTCACGCAGGGAGGAGTCTTGCCGAAATGACTGCAAGGCTCAAGAGAGACATATATATCAGATTCACTCAGATTAATTCCAGACGCATTCTTTATGGCAGTAATTTCTGCATGGTCTTTACCATAATCAGATGTAACCCCGGTTGATATAACTTTGCCGTTTTTTACTATTACTGCACCAACTGACGGATTAGGCGAAGTCTGTCCCATCCGGGAAAATGCCAGGTCAAGAGCGAGTTTCATGAACTTATTATCTGATAACATAATTTATTATTTAAACAGGCGGGATAATTATCAAGATATTTTTAATTTTACATTTTGAAGATAATTGATATTGAAAGCAGATTTATTTTTTATGATTGTATCATACTGCCGGTTTTTAAACAGGCAGTATGATTTATAAAAATTATTTTTCTCTTAAATATTCCCAGGCAAGAACAACAGGAGAAGCTATATATAAAGTAGAATAGCTGCCAAAAATCAAACCGATTATCATAATTGTCGCAAAATCCCTTAAGCCTTCGCCACCAAGAAAAAATATCGATAGAAGTGACATTAAAACCGTAAAAACAGTAAGTATAGAACGGGAGAGTGTTTGAGTTAAAGACTTATCAATTACTTCCTTAAATGTCTGTTTTTTGGAAACTATCTGCATATTTTCCCTGACTCTGTCGAATATAACGATTGTATCATTAACTGAATAACCGAAAATAGTCAGAATCGCAGCTACAATAGGAATATTAAGTTCTATACCGGCTATTCCGCAGAATGCTGTAGCCATAATAACATCATGAATAACTGCTACAATAACCCCAAGTGCATATTTAAATTCGAATCTGAAAGAAAGATATATTAACATTAAAACCATAGCAAATAATAAAGCCTTGATAGCATCCATCTTTAAAATATCGCCGACAGCCGGTCCAACATCCTCAACACTTAAAAATATTACTTTTTTTTCACCAAAAACATTATTCAGTTTCTTGCTGATATTATCCGATTGCTTTACAGATCCGCTTTTATCAGTTCCTGCATTAACAGTAATAATAAACTCATTCTTATCAGCGTCGCCAATATTCTGGACAGAAGCACCTTCCTGATCTATAGCAGATCTGATCTTTGCTTCAGTAACATTCTGCTCAAACTTCGCAATAATTTTCACTCCGCCTGCAAAATCGATTCCCATTTTAAAGCCGCCATGAAAAATATATGCACCGGCAACAAAACTTATAAAAAGAATTACAGATAATGCTATAAAGTAATATCTATATTTAATAAAATTATAAACTTTTTCCAAAATGAAACTCCTTTATATGCTAAGTTTCTTAATACTTTTTATTTGAGATATGATTTCATAGATGAATCTTGTTATAAACAAGACAGAAAACATACTTGTTATAATACCAATCATAAGAGTTACTGCGAAACCTTTCACTGGTCCTGAACCGAACTGAGACAGCATCAGAGCAGATATAATGGTGGAAAGATTCGAGTCAAAAATAGCCCAGAATGCACGGTCGAATCCGTTTACTATAGCCATCCTAACGGATTTACCATTTTTTAATTCTTCCTTGATCCGCTCATAAATAAGAACATTTGCATCAACAGCCATACCTACAGTTAAAATAAAACCTGCCATTCCAGGAAGTGTCAAAGTAAAACCAAGCCAGGACAGTATAGCCAGCATGAATAAAAAGTTCATCATCAGACCGAAAACTGCAAATATTCCTGCACCTTTATAATAGACAAGCATAAACAGTCCAACAGCAATAAAACTTACGATCATAGCTTTTACACCGGCATCAATAGAATCCTGACCCAGTGAAGGCCCTACAGTTCTTTCTTCAATAATAGCAAGATCAACGGGTAAAGCACCCTCCTTGATAATACGGGCAAGAGTATCAACCTCTTCTTTTGTAAAATCTCCATTAATCAAGGCCTGGCCGGTTGATATCTGAACATTTATACTTGGGGCGCTTCTCACTTTATCATCAATTACTATAGCAAGCTTTCTTCCATGATTCTTTTTGGATGTTACCTCTGCAAATTTTGTTGCACCATCAGAAGTAGTGGTAAAATGAACTGCGAGTCCGCCGTATTCATCTGAACCTACCCATGCTTTGCTGATATCATTCCCTGCAATGGCAACATGTTTTTCAAGAGCTACAGGATATGCAGGATGAATTTTCTTGGAATTCTTATCTCTCATATAATAAAACAGCACTTCAGATTTATCAGACAGTTTTATTTCTCTTGTCAGCTGTGCTAAGAAATTATCCTGCTCAATCTTGTCTTCAGGAAGTTTCTTGTCTTTATAATTTTTTTCCACCCATTCAGCTGCAAGCTTTGTAGACTGATCATCAACCAGCCTGTATTCAACACGTCCGGTTGTTCCTATGGCCTGTTTGACTCCTTTCGGGTCTTTTATTCCAGGGAGCTGAATTTCTATTGCTTCATTCCCTCTTGGTCGTATCGACGGTTCAGATACACCAAATTTATCAATTCTGTTTCTAATGAGCTCAAGAGCCTGCTGGGTTATTTCATTTTTATCTTTATCAGTAAGCTTTTCACCGGTTTTCTTTTCTATCTTTTCATAATTGGCCCGCAGAATAAGCTGCATACCGCCCTGAAGATCAAGTCCCAGAGTAATCTTTCTGGCAAGAATATAATCCTCAGCCCAGTGCTTTAAAAATTTTGAATCGAAGACTCCAGGCAATGTTTTAACCAGGTTCATTGTAGCATCATTCATGCTTATGCCTATAATTAATACATATCCGTCATGTTCTTCTATTTTAAAACTATCTGAAGAAAATCTCTTTTTTAAATCAGTTTTCTGTTCTAAAGTAGCTTCTTTAGTAAAATCAACCCTCATCTTTTTTGTGCCGAAAGTCGGAAGAATAAGTATAATGGCAAATCCTATTAAAAAAAGTATAAAGAGAAGCTTGTATATATTTCCTCTTGTCATTTTTTCCTCGAACTTATTGTAGTTTTTGAATAATTACGAAGCGTTTTTCTTCGCGGAGATCCGGATCTTGATCTATATAAAATAAATATAACTGCTATTAGAAAAATAATTGAACTGACTGCAAGTACATCAGTTGCACGTTTGCTGAGTCCAAAAAGACCTCGCGGCTGATTAGATGCAGAATCAGCAGAACTTATTAAAGCAGAATCAGATACTTTTATTATATTATCCCTGTCTGAAGAAGCAGGTTTTTTAATTTTAATTCCCGGTATTCTTGAATATTTTACAAAATCATCATTTATAAAAAGAAGACCCTGCTCTGTTATCTTATCTTCAATAACTGGATTCTTTTTTTCAGCCTTTTTAGATTCATCTACAGGCGGATTTTTTCTTTCAGCTTTTTTGGGTTCAACCTGCCTGTTTTTTACTGCTTCTTTTATTGGTTCAGGTTTCTTGATAATTATTTTTTTTTCTTCATCAATAACTATCGGTTTTGTTTCTTCTTTTTGCGATTCATCCGCTTTCGGCTTGTTATCGCCTGTGGACGAACCTTTGCCATCTGCAGATGATGTTTCACGATCTGCAGGCATTTGAGGGTTTTCCTGGGCATTCAATCCGGATAATATTACTGTAAAAAGAAAACCCAGGAAGATAAATAAACTTAATTTTTTCATATTAGATTATACAAAAAAAATCAGGCTTTACCTGTAATGGCGCTTTTCAAAAATTCAACTTTTGTGTTGGATGAAATTTTCAAAACTACAGTATTTTCATCTTTTACTTCATCAACAATACCATACATACCTGAAGCTGTTAAGACTCTGTCACCCTTCTGAATAGCTGCGATCATTTTCTTTCTTTCTTTTTCTCTTTTCTGCTGAGGCATGATAAGAAGAAAATAAAAAACCACTATCATTAGAATAATAGGTATGAAATTCATTGCTGAAGACATCCATCCGGATGCTGCAGCTCCTGCCTGTTGTGCGAATGCTATTCCCATAAACATATCCTCCAAAAAATAAAAAGTCAAATTCAATATGCGGAATTCTACAATATTATGTCAACATAATATTTCAGTGTGATGAAATTATTACCGGCATGTTAATTCTTATATAATCTTCAAGCTCAACAATATCATTATTATACATCCTTATACATCCGTTTGAAGCAGCCTTCCCGATTGAAAGCTCATCTGTGTTGCCGTGAATAGCAATGCCTGAGCCAATTACAGGAATTTTCCCTTTTACAGGCTTAATTTCGTTTTTTTCTATTCTTTGATTATAATGCTTTATATCTGATTCATTCGGATAATCAATTCCATAATACCTGGGGCCAAAAGCATTATCACCAAGATCAACATTGTTTTTACCAAATTTTGTATGCCCGTCTTTTGCCGTGAAATAAACTTTATTCATGGACTTGATTTTCCGGTACGATTCGCTCGTACTTTGAGCATCCATGCTGAGGATTTCATTGATGCAATATAAGCCTTCAGGAGTTCTATTATCCCCTGCATAAATTTTATTTTTCAGATCGGGATTCTGTCCATAAGCAATTTTGTAAGTTTTTACCGGTTTTAATTCTTTATTATAAACTGTAAGAGAAAAATCCTTCTTGCTGATATAAATGACATAACTTCCGGTATAATCCAGAAATGCATTTCTAACTGCATTTTCTTTTGCTGGAGCACATGAATACAGAGCAGGGAGAAACAGGGTTGTAATTAAAAAAGCAAAAATGCCCTTTTTATTACTTAACTGAAGGGTCGCTTCTTTTTTCAAGTTTGATAATTTCCCTGAGAACATCTTCCGTGATATCATATTTTTTCTTTGCGAAAACAACTTCGTCACCGAGGTTTAAAATAAAATCCGCATTCATATCTTTTGCAAGAATTTTAACTGCAGTGTTTATCTGTTTCAGAAATTTTATTTTAAGATTTGATTCTTCTTTTTCAAATTCTGCAAGTTTCTTTTTAGCTGCTTTATATTCTGAAGCAAGTTTTTGCTTTGATGAGCTGCTGTCAGATAATAATTTTTCCTCATACGACTGAAGATTTTTTATGGCTTCCTCTTTATCAATCTTCAACTTTAATGCAGCAGTATCTCTTCCGGATAAAAATTCAAATACAGCCTGTATATTTATATATCTGATGGACTGAATCTCAGCATCAGAAGGCAGTTTCTGCCTGTTTGGAGTAGAGCAGGATATAGAAAATATTAATATCAGTGATACAATAAAGTATCTCATTAAAATCTCATATCCCCTATTGCAAACTGAAAATTAAAACCATTCGGAACATTCAAAAACTGGTTATTCTGAAATACCATTTTCTGTCCAAACCAGAATCGAAGAGGCATCATTGGAATCTGAACCCTGATTCCTATACCGTATGAATATTTAAAATATGCAAGAAAGTTTGTTTCAAAAAACTGATCTATTCGCCTTAAGCTACCGTTTGCCTCGTCCGCAGTTATAATGTTATACATCAGCGGATTTATTGTTTTCATCTGGCTTTCCCAGAATGAGTCCGACCATAGAGATCCTGCATCAAAAAACAATGCGAGCCAGAGCATTTGTGGAAGAATAGGTATCCTGAATTCAAGACCATAAAGAATTCTATGATAAAGACCGGCTGCTCTCCATGAAGTTGCAAAAGCAGGGTCGTAATAATTCCAGGCTCTAAGAGTTTCAACTCCTCCAATAGTTAGCCTGTCTTCATATTCAAGCCATTCGTTTTTTGCATAATTCTGATCAGCAACAACGCCAAGAGGCTGCCCGAGAAATGTTCCAGTTATCCTGAACTCAAAAACAAGCGGATGCGTTTTCAGGAAAGGTATGTGAAATGGAGAAAAATACCAGAAAAATTCAGGATTATATCTCATAAAATGATCGTGACCGCCGAGCCAGCCTCCGGTAGAATATATTGTTATTCCAACCTTGACTCCGCGTGTGGGATTTAAATAGTTATCCTTGTTATCAAAGTAAAGATAAGTTGATAGAGTTCTTTTATCCTGATATCCCAGAGCTCCTATCTGGAAAATTATATCCGGACTGTTTCCGCTCGGATTTTTTATTGCTCTCCATGCCTGCGACCATCCGATTCCGGTATTGAAAAAATACAGAAACCTGTAGCCGAATCCCAAAGAATATCCGATAGCTTCTTTGTAATATTGAGCAATATCATAAGTATTCGGAAATAAAGACGGGGATTGCAGCTGATAATAATAATAAAAAATAGACGCACTAAAACTTACCGGTACATTAAAAAGCCATCTTTCTTCAAAAGATAAAGTAATCGAACTCCTTACTGGTCCATACTCAAACTTTAATGCAACTCTCTGCCCGTTACCGAACAGGTTGTTCTCAGCCAAATCCGCAAAAATTGAAAATCCGGTTGTAGTGCCGTATCCGCCTCCAAGAGAAATTGTTCCGGAAGGCTGTTCCTCAACATCAATGATAAGATTCATATAGCCTTCTCTGCTTCCAGGACGAACATCTACATTTACCTGTTTAAAAAATCCGAGGTTGAAAATTCTCTCTCTGGATATCTGCATTTTTGAAGCATCAAAAATCTCGCCTTCGTAAAGTATTACTTCTCTTTTTATAACATGACTTTTTGTTTTACTGTTTCCCTTGATTATAACACTTTCAACATAAGCCTGGGAACCTTCATCTACAACAAAATCAATTGTAACAAATTTTCTTTTTTCCTTAACGCCTTTTTTAACCTCAACTTCTTTTTCAACAATTGTTTTATTAGGCACTACCCTTGCGAATATATAACCTTTTGTAGCATATCTGAAACTGATTGCCTGCCTGTCCATCTGGAACTTGCTGTCATTAAAAATATCGCCGCTTTTAGTCTGTTCAAATTTCTGGAAAAAGTCCCCGGGCTTAAATACTGTTTTGCCGGCCTCACCATTAATTTTCACTGTATACTTGTCAAAATAATAGATTTCACCTTCGGAAATTTTAATTGTTATAAAAATTCCCCTGTCAGTTTTCTTTACCGGATCAACCCATTCGTATGTTAATTCATCCTCTATAATCTGAGCGTCAATATATCCTTCCTGCTTGTAATACTGAAGAATCTTAAGCTTATCCTGCTCATATTTTTCTTTATTAAAAGAACCGGCCTGTAAAAAACCGCGCTCAGAAGTTTCCATAATACTTCTTAAAACTTTAGGGTATATTTTTTTTGCGCCCTGCAGAATTAATTTTTTAACTTTTATATCATCGCCCTCATCAATCACAAATGTAAGTTTAACGAGACTGCCGTCAGAACGGATATTTTCTTTTCTATAAGTAATCATTGCTCCGAAATATCCCTCTTCATCGTATTTTGCTTTTATCTGCTTAATACTTTTTTCAAGATAATCTTTACGGAGAACATCTCCCTCTTTGATTGATATTACTTCCTTTAAATCTGTTTCATAGATATTTTTTAAACCTTTAAAAAGAAGCTCTTTAATAATAGGCCGTTCCTTGCAGGTGAATCTGAGGGCAACGCCGTCTTTGAACTCCTCAATATCAACTGTAATGCTTTCGAATTTTCCTTTTTTAAAAACTTCTTTGATATCGCGTCTGACATCTTCTGCTTTTAATGGAAAATTGACAGTTGTTTTCATGATATGTAATAAATCACCGGAATTCGTATTCTGAACTCCCACAAAATCTATTCTGCGGACTATTTTCCCGTCATATTTTTCAGGAACTGAATAAACAAAAACTCCCTGAAAAAGGAGTAAGAAAATTAAAGGAGCTGATAAATTTATAAAATTCTTCATTTGATATTTTTGCCTGATTTTTCGTCATCTTCTATGCGAAGATTATGCGGAATGTTTATATTAGTAAGTTTCCGATATAAGTAGTTACAAAAAAATTTAATTGGTTTTTTGTCAATTACCATTTAATTACGGGAACTTCAAAGAAATAGTTTTTACAACCTCAATATCACTCTTATAAAATAACTCTGAGTCCGCCGGCAAATGTAACACCCGGATCAGGATATTCAAGTCTGTATCTTATATAGCTGTTATAAATGTTATCAACCTTAGCATATAAATAGAATGATTCGACCAGTTTTAACTGAAATGAAACAGTGCCTTTTACAAACCACCCTAATTTCAAACTTCCTTCCGGATTTGCATAAACAGTATCATAAAAAATATTTTTATATTCAAAATCAAACCATGGAGATTCAAATTTCAACAATGCTCCAGCCTGATTTGCAGGTTTAAATGCAACAAATTTATCAGATAAATAGTAATTATATTCGTAATCGAACCCTATTTTTAATACTGGAACAACTATTTTAATATCAAACGATAGTTCGCCTTTTGCAGATATTTTTGAAACAGGCATAATATCGATTTTCAGCAAAGAGGATACGGGATCGGAATAATAATTATAAAAATTGCTGGTGTTTACAAAACTTCCTGAAAGCTTTATTTTCATTCTTTCAAGATACGATTTTTCGTTTGATTTTAACTTAACATCAAACTCCATTTTTAAATTTGCATTATGCGCAGCGCATGGTGGAAGATTAAACTGTAAATCTGAAAATTTCTGTTTAAAATAAACTTCTTCCGGTTTAAACATTAATAAATCGTATGAATAAGAAATTTCGAACGATGAATATTTTAATCCTTCAGTGTTTAAAGAAACTTTGCCGGAAACAAACGGGCCTGCATCTTTATTCCAGGTAAAAAGAGGCCCGAGATTTATTTTCAGAACCTCAAACAGCTTGAAACTTCCAATTAATTCTGAATTCCAGTTTATATCATCAGAAATATCAGCATTCTGGTAATAGTAATAATAAAATTTTGAATCAAATTTTATTTTGTTTGATGCAGACCAAAGATACTCCCAGCCGATTTCCGGTTTAAAAAGAAGAAAACTTTTTTTTTCTGATCCAATTGCAGAATCAAGTCCATGTACATACTGGGCCATTCCAAAATTAATATCAAATCTCGACGGTGTTGCTTTATATTCATTTTTCAAATCAATTAATAAAACATCATTCTCTTCTCTGCTGTAAATTTTATTTAAAAACATGCCTCTTGAAGTGTTATTAAACTGAATTTCAGGAATAAACTTCCATGATTCAGTAAAATCAGCCATTGCTGTAAAACCGATATTTGCGCCATAATAACCTGAATTGATATAACCAAAATCATTTGATCCCTTAAAATCAGCATTAAGCTGATAACTGAAATTTTTCACATTGTGGGTGATGCTGAAATCCGCATTATAAAAATTATAAATACCGTAAGCAGCAAGAGCGTTTATATTGAAACTCTTTGCTTTTTCCTTAGTTTTATCCAGCTCAATATTTTCAATAACTGATTTTTCATCAGAAGTTTTATCCGCAGGATTATTCGCATCTTCCGTTTGCGCAGACAATCCCATTGCAGTAAATACTGTAATAAATATAATTATAATATTTTTAATTGGAGAAATTTTCATAGGTTTTAAAAATAAAGAGGGCGTTCTTTTATGAACACCCTCAATTAAAAACAACTTTAACTGCATACTACGGTCTTGATTATTTTAAAGCCGATGCTTTATCAGCTATTTCCCATTTAAAACCGCAATCCTCTCTTCCAAAATGACCATAATTTGTAGTTTTCCTGTAAATTGGAGTTTTAAGGTCAAGAGTTGATATGATACCTGCTGGTTTCATATTAAAATTTTTCATAATTCTTGCAGCAATTTCATTATCTGAAATTTTACCTGTTCCGAAAGTTTCAGCCATGACTGAAACAGGATCAGCAACTCCAATTGCATAAGCAAGCTGTATTTCGCATCTGTCAGCAAGACCTGCAGCAACAACATTTTTTGCTACATATCTACCCATATAAGCAGCTGATCTGTCGACCTTGGATGGATCTTTTCCTGAAAAAGCTCCGCCTCCATGTCTGCCCATTCCGCCGTAAGTATCCACTATAATTTTTCTTCCTGTTACGCCTGTATCGCCGTTTGGTCCGCCGATAACAAATCTTCCTGTAGGATTGATAAAAATTTTAGTATCTTTATCAATATAATTAGCCGGAATAACTTTTTTGATAACTGCATCAATCAATACTTCCCTGATCTCTTTTAATTCAACATCAGGTGAATGCTGAGTAGATAATACAATTGCATCAATTCTTTTCGGTTTACCGTTTTCATACTGAACTGTCACCTGTGATTTTGAATCAGGGCGTAAAAATTTCACTTCACCTGATTTTCTTATCGCAGCCAGATGTTTAACAAGCTGGTGAGATAAAAATATCGGCAGAGGCATGAGTTCCTTTGTGTCATTTACTGCAAATCCAAACATCATTCCCTGATCGCCTGCGCCCTGCTCTGTATAAAGACCTGCACCCTCTGTAACGCCCTGTGAAATATCTGCTGACTGCTGATGCACATATACTTCAACCTTGCAAGTTTTTGCATCAAACCCGATACTTGGATCATTATATCCTATATCAGCTGCGACTTCTCTTGCTATTTTTTCATAATCAACTTTCTGATTCGAAGTAATTTCACCTGCAAGTACAATAAGATCAGTTGTAACAAGAGTTTCAAGTGCAACCCTTGAGTCTTTATCGCCTTTCAGGTGTGCATCAAGAATTGCATCTGAAATCTGATCAGATACTTTATCCGGATGCCCTTCAGAAACTGATTCTGAAGTAAAAATGTAATCTTTTATGCTCATTAATATATCTCCTTAATAATTATTTCCAATGTATACATTCAGCAGGACAGGAATCAATAACATCCTGTATAGCTGATTCTGAAGCACCCTTACTATTGTCAGCAATACTGATGCCGTCTGACATTATAAAAACTTCCGGCAATGTATCAGAGCAGAGTTCACAGCCTGTACAGGCATCTGCATCAACAAAAACTTCTCGAGGCATATCAAACTCCCTTATTTAACTTTATTACTTTCTTTTTTTTCTTCTGTTTTTGTTTCAGTCTTCTGCTGTTCAATTATGCTTTTATCTTTTGATGAACCAGATTTATCTGATTGAAAAATCTTTTTTTCAAGCGAAGAACTTTTATTGGACTGCAGAGCTGAAAGCCCCAGTGATCCCAGCAGGAATAGAGCAACCATTACAGCTGTTATTTTAGTTATTACATCTGCAGTTGAAGAACCGAAAGCAGACTGGCTTGAACCGCCTAAAATTCCCATCCCCGCACTTTTATCTGACTGCAAAAGAACAATAATCACAATTAGAACACACAAAATAACAAAAAAAACTACAGAAACAGTTGTTAAAATGGCCATAAAACCCCTCGGATAAAAGTATATAAATCCTGGCTGTTAAACCGGGAATTTAAGATTAAGTGCATAAATCTATTTCACCTTAATTATGTCAAGAAAAGAATCAGCCTTTAGGCTTGCTCCCCCGACAAGAACTCCATCAATATTTTCTTTAAGCATTAAACCGCTTATATTATCAGGCTTTACTGAACCGCCGTATAAAACAGGAACAGATTCTGCAGTATCCTTTCCGTATAAATTACTGATAAGCTCTCTTGTATATTTATGAACTTCTTCTGCCATTTCAGGCGTAGCCACCTTTCCGGTTCCTATTGCCCAAACCGGCTCATATGCAATAACAACAGATTTCATCTGCTCTTTAGAAATATTTTTAAATGCATGATCGATCTGTTTTTTTATAACTGCGTTTGTTTCGCCTTTTTCTCTTTCTTCCAGAAGTTCACCAACACATACCATTGGATCCAGTCCGTTTGCAAGCGCAGCTGTAACTTTTTTATTCACATCTTCATCAGATTCTTTAAAAACATGCCTTCTTTCGGAATGTCCTATCAATGCATACCTGCAGCCGCAGTCTTTGGCCATCTTCGGAGCGACCTCTCCTGTAAAAGCGCCTTCATTTTCAAAATATATATTCTGAACACCGGTATCAATTTTACCTTTGCAGATCAATGAAATGTCCCTGATATAAGGAGACGGAGGAAAAACAGCAATTTCCCTGCCTGATATCCCTCCAATGCCGTCCAATAAACCCTTAACAAGCGCTGCAGCCTCATCATGGGTTTTATACATCTTCCAGTTGCCTGCAAAAATTTTCCTTCTTCCCATTTTTCCCTCTTTTATATATATTATCAGGCCGTTGATATCAAGCTCACTCCCATCCGTGTGTTTATAAAATAAGATTAAGGTGATAGGGAGATAAAAAAAGGAGATGATGAGATATTTTTTAATTATTATCAAATATAATCATTGAATTTATTTGAATATTAATAAAAATATCTCCTTATCTCTTCCATCTCCATACCCCCTTTTCTTACACATATACACAGGTAGAATTGAGTATATTAAAAATCCAGACAGAATTCAGCAGCCTGAATATTGAAAAACTTATTTCATTATAAAACCGATAAGATCTGCAACTCGAACTGAATATCCCCACTCATTATCATACCAGCTTAAAATCTTAACAAAGTTTCCATCAAGAACCTTAGTTGACAAAGCGTCAAAAATTGATGAATTGGAATTTCCTGTAAAATCGACTGAAACAAGAGGCTCATCGCAATATTGAAGTATACCTTTCATTTTTCCTTCTGCTGCTTCTTTTATTGCAGCATTGATTTCTTCAGCTGTTGTATTTTTCTTGGTGATGCAAACAAAATCAACTACAGAAACATCAGGAGTCGGAACCCTCATGGCTCCTCCGTCAATTTTTCCCTTGAGTTCCGGAATAACAAGCGCAACTGCTTTAGCAGCACCTGTTGTTGTAGGAATCATGGACATTGCAGCTGCTCTTGCCCTGCGTAAATCTTTATGAGGAAGATCGAGAATATTCTGATCGTTTGTGTAAGAGTGAATTGTAGTCATAAGTCCGCGCTCAATTCCGAATTTATCATTCAGAACCTTGCAAACAGGAGCAAGACAGTTTGTGGTGCATGAAGCGTTTGAAATTATCTGATGTTTGCTTTTATCATACTTATCATCGTTTACCCCGAGAACGATTGTAATATCTTCATTTTTTGCAGGTGCAGATATAATTACTTTTTTTGCTCCGGCTTCAACGTGTGCCATTGCTTTGTCCTTTTCAGTAAAACGCCCTGTTGATTCCACTACAACATCAATTCCCTCGCTCTTCCATGGAAGCTCTTTTGGGTCCTTCATTGCATGAACCTTGATTTTTTTCCCGTTGATAATTAAAGAATCATCAGTATGGGAAACTTCACCTTTGAAATGACCGAAAACTGAATCATATTTAAGAAGATGAGCAAGAGTTTTTGCATCAGTCAGATCATTGACACTGACCAGTTCAAGATTGCTATATTTTGCATCAGTAAAAATAGCCCTGCATACGTTTCGTCCGATTCTACCGAAACCGTTTATCGCAACTTTAATAGACATAAAAATCCCCCTTTTTTAAAATAAGTTTTTTTAATTTCAGCGACTATTCGAAAATAAATTTAGAAAGCTTTAATTTAACAAAAATATCCATATTATAATTTTTTTAATAAAAAGCTTATATAATTATTATGTTAAAATATATCTGAACAGTTACTTCATTTTAATTCATTTGTCCAATAAAAAAATTTTTTGTCAAGAAATTACAGATTCTATATAAAAAAAATACTGCAGGCAATATGTCTCATTATATCTATGCTTTCAGAAACTTCTTCATGGAGGCAATTCTTGAATCATCCGGATTAAGTTTTGAGGCAATATTAATATTTCTGCCTGCTTCAATTTTATTATCAGCAGCTATCTGACATTCCCCAAGCTTAAGCCATCCGCCATAGTAGTCAGGAACAATTTCAGTAACCTTGCGGTAAAAAGAAGCTGAAGATAAAAAATCACCTGTTATGAATTTAAGTTTGCCAAGCCTTAAATACGGCCAGGCATTATTCTGATATTCAAGCGCTACACCCGAATATATAGTTTCAGCTTCTTCAAATCTTTCAGTATCGAGAAGGAAGTCACCGTAAAGAATTTCCGTAACCCAGCTCTTTTCCTTAAAAAAAATTCTGTGAGCCTTGAAATCCTTATCATTATACCACGATTTTTTTCTTAAAGCGCCTGCATATGTAACAAGTTCATTAATCCAATTCGAAACTTCCATGTCATTTCTAACAAAAATTCCATTAGAAGTATTTTTAAACCAGATATCATCTGATATTATTCCTTTTTTCTTCATTTCATTATAAAGTGCAGTTCCAGGATAATATGCTGCAGGTGAAACAACAACATCACCTGGAAGAATTTTTTTCATCAATGCAATTGTCTTTTGAATATCGCCATGATTTTCTCCAGCCATTCCTGCCATTAAATATACTGAAAGATATACACCTGCTTTTCGAGTAATTTCACAGGCCTTTAATATATCAGAAATTTTTATGGACTTGCCGTACAGATTCAGAATTTTTTCTGATCCGGATTCAACGCCGTACTGTATATGCTCAAGCCCTGAGAGTTTCATTTCAACAAGCATATCTTCATCAATCGTATCAACTCTTGACTGGCAGTTCCACATAATGTAAATGCCGCTTTTACTAAGCAATCTGGAGAATTTAATTACCCGATCTTTTCTTAAAGTAAAATTATCATCTCTGATAGAAAAATAAATTATACCGTATTTTTTATGAATATGCAAAACTTCATTGAAAAGATTTTCTGCGCTGCGGAATTCTGTTTTTCTTTTCCAGAATGCAGGCGAGCAGCAGAAACTGCACTCATGCGGACATCCCCTGCTCGATATCAAATACTTGAACTGTTCATTCGTATTTATTCCGATCATTCTTCCTGCAAAATCTGATGCCGGTTTAATATCATCAAGTTCAGCAAGCCGTTCTCCAGCAGTAATTCTTTCAGGCACTTTACCCTTATCAATTTTTCTGATAAGATCATAACAGGCAGTTTCACCCTCACCTGTTATCAGGAAATCTATCTGTTTTATTCTGCGGGAAAACTCCTCAGATAGATGAGACACATGAGGGCCACCCACGATAATAATTATCTCAGGAAACAGTGATTTTACTTCTTTTATTAATTTTATTGAATCTGTTCTGTTATGAGTAAAAATGGATACTCCAACAATATCCGGTTTTTCATTTTCGATTAATTTTACAGCTCCTCGCCAGCCGTGTTTTGAAAAATTTGCAAGAACAGGATGCATTCCTTTCTGCTCGAGAAATGCAGCTATTGAAATTAGTCCGTATGGTAGAAGTGATAAGTAATAATCGTGCCTGTCATTATAATCGCAGAGATAACATAATAGAACCTTCACCTGCAGTCCCCATTAATCTCATTAACATATTCCAGTGCGTTATTGAAAGAAGATTCCATTCCGCTGAAACCGGATTTTTTAATAAATCTTTTGATATCTTTTTCAAATATTCTGTTGTAATCATTTAAAAAAACTTCTGAAAGCGGCTTATATGACCAGTGCCACTTTTCCTCATTGTAGCCGCCGTTTCTCCCGGCTGTGTAAGGCTGGCAAAACCCGAATCTGCCTGCATTTTTTTTCAGCCATTCATATATAATCCTGCCTTCTCCGGTATTATAATATTCATTATATAGAGAATTGATATCGAAGTCAGTGCCCCAGTGATGCCTCGAAGATCCAGGCATTGATGAATACTTTAAAATTTCACGGGACCGTGCCTGGTGATTTTTAAATTCCCTGCTGAGATTTTTCCCTGAAACAAGGGCAGTTCCATCAAATTTACTGTTCCAGATATATCTCTGATCGTAAAAACTCCGGAAAGAACTTCTAACAGTAATTTTAATTCCTGGATGATCTTTCCTGAATTCAGAAAGCATTTTTTTTAATGCAGATGCAGCCTCTTCCCGAAGATAATGTATTTTATCATCACAGGAGATCCCTGTCGCACACGGATTCACAAAGCATTTTAATTTTTCAGGATTATAGGAACCTGCAAGATAAGATGCAGGTTCAATGCCGCAATACAGCTTTTTTTCTGCAGAATCAGAAACAGAATATATTACAACAATAAGTGCGGTTATAAAAAAAAGAAAAAAATTTTGCATTTATTTTAATGGCCTATTAACATTTCAACAGCTTTATAAAGATTTTCGCTACCAAACGGTTTAGCAAGAGCAATTTCAACACCCAGCGCCTTTGTTATAAATAAATAATTCTCAGGCGATATTGCATCGCTTCCGGACATTGATATAATTTTAACGTGAGGATGTCTATCTTTTAATTCTTTAATTGTTTCGATGCCCTCTTTTTCAGGCATAACTATATCACATATTATCAGATCAAATTTTTCTTTTTCATGAAGATCAAGAACACCTACCCCGTTTTCTTTCTCATAAATCTCATAACCTTTCATCTGAAGAAATAATTTCAGAGGATTTCTTACATAAAATTCATCATCAACTATCAGTATTTTTTTCATTTGAGTTATTCTATCAGATTAAATTAAAAATCTATATATAACAAATGATTTTTTTTGATATCATAACTATTGCTGAATCTTATTGATTACCCTGATTATAAATTAACTGCATAAAAATACACAAGTCAATTTTTTTTTACCAGTTTTAACTCCCAATTATAAAAAAATACTTAAAAAAAATTTTCCTGAAATTTTATGCAGAATATCCAAGTTCCTTTGCAAAAAATGGATATTCATTACTGCCTTTCATATGAAAAATTAAATATAGATTTTCCATTGCCCTGGTCATAGCAACATAAAGGAGTCTTCTTTCCTCTTCGATATCAGATGATTTGTCCGGTATTATTTTATCAGACAGGCCGATGAGAATAACTGTATGAAATTCAAGCCCCTTGGAAGCATGAATGGTCATAAATTTAATACGGGTATCATCAATATTAAAAAATTGTTTAATAAATGATCCCTGAAAATTATTCCTGTAAATCACTGCTATATCTTCAGCAACCAGAATGTTCAGCAATTCCTTAACATACTCTGCCTCATCTTCAAATCCGGATACAAATTTTGCCTTGATACCTCCTCCGGCACCTTTATGAGATATAAGTTTTTTTGAACTCCTGTTTTTATTTTTTTTTATAAACTTTCCTGCAATTTTCACAATTTCTTTTTTCGATCTGTAATTGACTTTTAGAACATGCTTCCCCGGTTTATAAAAAAAATTTTCCGGCTTAACAATATACTCTAAACGCGAACCTCTAAATCCGTAAATACTCTGAAAATCATCTCCTACAGCAAATAAATTCGGTTTCTCCGGAAGCAGCTGTTTTAAAAATCTGAAATTTTCCTCTGAGGTATCCTGAAATTCATCAACAAAAATATAACTGAATCTATTCTGCACTTCATTTCTGATTTCAGCATTCGATTCAAGCATTCTTGTAGCATAATGCATCATATCATCAAAATCAATAATAGATTTTTCCAGTTTTATATTTGAATATTCAAGAATCATTTTATCAATTTCATTTAATATACCGGTTGATTCAAGTTTAGAAATTATTATCTTTTTTAAAAACTTACGGCTTTTAATAAATCCAAAAACAATATTATAAGGCAGCCCGTGCAATCTATCCCGGTTTTCTATTATAATATTATTGATAATCTGATTCACAGTTTCATCATCCGCAACCTCAGGAAAATTTCTGAACCCGGATATATCAAGAAAACAATCACTGTATTGTCTGATCAGATTCATACAGAAAGAATGGAATGTACCGGATGTAATTTTATCCGCCCTGTCTCCTGCATTTGAAATTATTCTGCTTTTAATTTCCTCCGCAGCTTTTCTGCTGAATGTAAGTATTAAAATATTTTCAGGGGTGATATTTGTCTGGTTGATAATATTAATAACTTTTTCAACCAGAGTTTTCGTCTTGCCCGCGCCTGCACCTGCAAGAACAATATTCACTCCGAAATCCGCCAATGATGCTTTAATCTGATCTTTATTTAAATTCATAGAACCTCAGTATTGATATTATGAGCTGATAATATTAATACTGACGAGACCGAAATATTTAAAAATAAAAATATATTCAATAAATGAGCAAATACAAAAAGATGTATTATTTTATAAAAAGAATTTTTTAATTTGCTTTCTTGAAAATCAAGGTATATAAATAAGTCTGATAAAAATAAGAGATGATGAAGGATACTGGCATACTCTTGAAACCTATATCAGCAAGTATTCAGAAGCGGAATTCAGCCATAGTGTGTGCAAGGATTGCGCAAAAAAGCTTTATCCGGATTTGAAGCTTGAAGAAAAACCCCCTCTGCCCTGCGGGCATCTCCCCCTTGGCAAGGGGGAGATTATAGGACTATTCAAATAAAAATTATTTCTTAACTATATCAAGAAGTTCAACTTCAAATATTAAAACAGAATTTCCTGGTATAGCTGAATTTGATCTTTCACCATAACCAAGTTCGCTCGGAATAATGAGTTCATATTTAGATCCCTTTGACATAAGCTGAATTCCTTCAACCCATCCAGGTATAACCCTGCCCAGCTCGAATACAGCCGGCTCATTTCTTTTATATGAACTGTCAAATTCCTTGCCGTCAATAAGAGTTCCTTTATAATGAACAGTAACTGTGTCTGTAGCAAGCGCTTTCGGACCATTACCTTCCTTGATTACTTTATACTGAAGGCCGCTTTTTGTAACTTTAATGCCCGGCTTTTCGAGATTTTTCTTAAGAAATTCAGCTCCCTCTTTTGAATTTTTTTCAGCTGTTTCCTTCTGTTTCTGCATTGCAATCTCAGTCATTTTTTTTACAGCCTCATTTATCTGCTCATCAGTAATTCTGCTTTCTTTACCGGCTAATGTATCCTTGATACCAAGCATAAATGCGTCCATATCAACTTCAAGTTCCTGTCTTTTCAATGTCATGCCCACCTGCTTGCCAACAGCGTAGCTGTATTTGGCTTTATCAGTTGAAAGGCTTGAGCCGGAACAGCCTGTTGTAAAAATAATTGTAATAAGAAATAAGAAATAAATTCTGTTCATTGTGTTTCTCCTCAGCTTTTTTATGTTTTATTCAGAAAAATTTTGCCTGTTTCGAATAATTATGGGAACCTCTAAAAATTAGTTTTTTAACCCCCACTAACTCCCCCTCAATCAAGGGGGAGAATCGAAGAGGGGGTGAAAACTAATTTTTACTTATGTTGTGAACCCAAGGGAATGTCCATAAAATGATTTATCGAGATTCCCTTATCAAGATGGATAAGGTTATACAGGTTTAAATGGTGTCAAGAATTCTTTTATAAATCAGAGGCCTTTAAACGGTGATTTTTTAAATAAATACTCCAGGATGAATGCGGATCCCGTTCAAGCCTGGAATATCCGCAGCCGCAGTATTTCTGTCTGTAAAAATCATGCTCTTTTGAAAGCTCAAGTGAATGTTTAAATCCATTATTTTTTTTAAAATCAGATTCAATGAATTTTATTCCATATTTTTTTTCAAGATCCAGTCCAATTGAATTTATTACAGATGTATCTTTATGCGGGCTGATAGATAAAACAGTGGCAACAGCATCCATTTTGCGTTCTGCTGCAAAAGAGAATACCTTATCAAGTCTGAAATTAAAACATTCACGGCATCTGAGTGATTTTTCTCCGAGATGGCGGTACTTTTTTACAGCAGCAGTCCACGTTTTATTATCATAATCACCCTCAATCAGTTTAAATGATTTTAAAACTGAAAATTTTTTCAGTTCACCAAGACGGGTATTATATTCACCTGCAGGGGCTATATTCGGATTATAAAAAAAAGATGTAATGTGCCATTGCGGCGAAAGCAGCTCAATAACGTGACTGGAACATGGTGCGCAGCAGGAATGAAGAAGTAGAGACGGTTTGTTCAATTTACCTGAGATACCTGTTTACAAAATCAGAAAGGCACTCTGCTTTTTCAGGACTTGTTTTGCAGTCAAGCCATAGCAGAAGTTTGGATTTGCAGTCATTCTCACAGCTGTATTCATGATGAATAATATATCTGGCAATATCAAACTTAATTTTTTCAAAAATTTCTTCAGCTATTGTCAGATTACATGGATTAGAACCCAACTGTTCGCAGATATTAACTATAATTTCGTGTTTATCCATTTCTTTAAGTTCATTTACAAAATCCTGGCCGAAGGGTGAGTTTTTAAAGCAGATTTCTTCAAAAGATTCAGCAATATAAGCACAGTTCTTTTTTTTACTCATCAGTTAACCGCCACAGGTATCAATTGATCACACAAAATTTTTATTATATTTAAATAATATATACTTATTGAAGAATTGTCAACTTTAAGAGCTGTTTTTTTTCCATGTTATGATTTTTTTTGAAATTTTCCGTTCTTCAGAAAGTTTATTGATTCAGATATTACTTCATTATTAAAAAGCAGAAATGAATGCTGTCCCTTTATCTGCATAAAATCAGCCATACCTTTAATAATAGTTTCATTCAGTAAAACAGTTCCGTCATTGTCTCCCTTTAAAAAAGGATTCAAGCCGATTTCATAACCGGTTCCACCTGCAATTACGCCAAATTCAAATTTTGGAACAGGCAGAGTGTTTAAAATGCAGTTTTCTCCATCTGCGATCTCTACACCTGAGCGGCCGAAAATTTTCTCAAAAAACGGCAAACGCATTAGAACTGCAGCATAAACAGAACCATTATTAGGAGGTGCAATCATGACAACCCGTCCGGTATTCCGAGGTTTGTATTTTGATATATATTTTCGGACTATTACAGCTCCCATGCTGTGCGTAACAAAATGAATTTTGCCTTTGGGAAATTTTTTTATTATTTCATGAAGCCTGTCAGAAATTTCTTCAATTGAACCATCTCCGGGTGAATAGTCAAAACCTGTTACAATAAAACCCTGACTGACAAGTTCTCTTTTTATTTTATTCATGGAGCGGCTTCCTCTTAAAATTCCATGAATTAGCACAACATTTTCTCCGGTAGAAATTTCCGCTGTTGTTTGGAATCCTGAATCTCTTGTTTCTACTAAGTAAACAAGCGCAATAGAAATAATAAATATAAATAAAACTATAAATAAAATATACATTTTTTTCCTTTTTAAAAATTTCACTATCTACACCAGATTTTCAAGCGAATTGGCATAAAATTCAAGATATGATTTTTTTTCTTCGTTAATAATAATTTCTTTATTTACAATCTTAACAATCTTTCTTGTTTTAAGCAGATCAAGCGCAACACTGACAATTTCATATGCTTCTTCAAACTGAATGAAACCTTCTTCAAACTCCACGAGTTCTTTTATTCTGTCATCTTTTTCTTCTTTTAGTTTTTCCTCAATTATCATGCTTTTTATAAAAGCTTTTCCGCGGACTACCCTTGAATTTTTTAAAGATAAAATTTTCAGATATTCATCAACTTTTTTAACAAGATCTTTTTTCTTTAAATTTTGTTTATTTAGCGACAGCATTGCTTTTGATATTAGAGGCACAGGAGTTATCGGCATAACAGACTGGATTTTCTCCTGCAGCGTTTTTGAAAATTCTTTTATATATTTTAATCTTTCTTCTCTTTCAAGATTTAAAATTTTCGAACCTCGTTTTTTTAAAAAATCGGATAAAAAAACTGGATCACCGAAACTCACACTTGCAGAACCATGATGCTTTAATCTGCCGGCAAAATACCTTGCAAGATTAATTACAGCCATAACAGGAGTTTGTATAATAATTTTAACAAGAGATTTTATATTATCCCTGAATCCGCTTTTCTCCTTACCGTCTTTCCACTCTTCAATTAGAATGCGGTCTTCAAGAATCCAGTCATAATTGATTGAAGCGGGAACAAATACAATATCACCTCTGAACTTCGGATCATTCTTTATCCGTGCAATATAATCAATTATACCGAGTTTCGGTTCTTTGAATTTTCCATCACGCGTAAGGCCCCCTTCAAAAAAAATCCCCTGGGTCACGCCTCTTAAACTGATATGCTGTATATATTTTTCAAGCACAAGATGATAAAGCCTGTCCCTGCATTTTCTCCTTATAAAATACGCCCCGAAAGATTTAAAAATATACTCAAGCGGCCAAACTCTTGCCCACTCGCCTACAGCATAACTCAGAGAAATTTCTCTTGCAAGCATATATGCTACGAGAATATAATCAATGTTGCTTCTATGATTCATTACGAAAACAACCACAGAGCTTTCAGGAATTTTTTTCAGTTTCTCAGCGTTTTCTTTGTCAATAATGACTTCGTAAATAAAATTCAGGACAAAATTTGCTACAATATATCCCAATTTATAATAAGTGAGTATATTGAAAAATGGAACGATCTCATCAATGTAACCTTCAGCCTGTTTCTTCACTTCAGCTATTGAAATATTTTTTTCTTTTGAAGTTTCAATAATAAGCCGGTTGATATCCGCATCATTCATTAAATCATTTTTTACAACTATCTTCTTTGTAAATTTGTATTTATCGACACGGATTCTGTTTTCCCGTATATTTTCATTTACAGATGAAAGCAGCCTTTTTTTAAAAAACCTGACTGCAAAACCGCGTATTATCTCATAGGCAAAAATAAAAATGAGGACATATAACATGTATTCAAGAAATATCATTTATTACTCCACCATTTATATAAAAAAAATCAAAATCTGATTAAATTATAATTCTGCCGGATCACTGATTTAATATATAAAATTCTCCTCTGGCGTTTTTTTCGATGCGGATCATCCCTTTCTCTTTCATATCAGACAGAAGATTATCTATGCTTTTTTTATCTGAACCAAGAGCTGAAAACAGATCTTCAGAAGTAGAAGGCCTTCTTTTTAATGTGGCAATAATTCTTTCCAGAAGATGATCTCCTCCTGCAGCTCCGGATTTTCCAGCAGGTTTTCCTATTATTTCGGCCTTTAGCGGTTTAAAAAAATCTCTAATCTTTTCAAGAAGTTCATAATCAGCTCTTTTTATCCATTTCTCTGCTGATGGCCTGTCTAATGTATTAAGCTGAATTTCATCAGGTCCTATTTCTTCACATGCTTTCTTTATAAGTGCAAGCTCTTTCTCAGTATCATTCAGATCTGGAATTATAAATACTTCAAGGATTATTTTGCCGGAAAATTCTTTTCTGAACTGTTTTATTCCATCTATTAATTTCTCTGATGACAAACCATGTACCGGCCTGTATATTTTTTCAAACACATCATTACTGACCGCATCAAGTGACGGTATTACCACATCTGAATTTTTAAGTCTCTCTCTAACTTCAGGAAGATACAGTAAAGTTCCATTAGTTAAAACTACAATTTTGTATTGAGGATATTTACTTTTTAAATGATCAATAATATCCCCTATTGACCTGCACAGCGTAGGCTCACCGGAACCGGAAAATGTTATAGCATCCAGAACCGGATTTGACGCAAGAAACTCATCAAGCTCGCATATAACATCCGCACCTATTGAGTAATCCTCAATTTCATCTGTCAGCTCTGAAGTATGGCCGCATTCGCAGTAGACACAATCAAGTGTGCAGATTTTTCTCTGCAAAAGATCAATACCCAGTGAAATCCCGAGCCTTCGGGAGTTCACCGGTCCGAAAAGATATTTCATATATTACTTCTTCTGATTTTTTTTAAGCTCAACATCAAGTTCAAATGTCATGTATGAACCTTTTTTACGTCCGATTAAATTAAGCCCATGAATCATATTTAATACGTTAGAATATTTCGAGGACATTTTATTCAGCATAACTTTTGCTTTATCAACAAAATTTGGATTAACATCTGTATAAAGAAACACATCCCCGGAAATATTATCAGATAGTTCTGACGCGGCTCCGCTGCCGAGCATCTGGGCTTTAAGAGCTGCTTCAACAAGTTTCTCATCATTTACCACAAATATTCCCTTGTCTGTAGAGAAAAATATAATATTTTTATTTTTCCCTTCGCCCATTGATATAATGGAAACGTTTACACCTGAAATGTTTTTCTTAATTAGTTTTTCACCAATTCCCTTTGACAGGTTGGCATTAAGCTTCTCAAGAATAATCTTTGATGCAGCAGGAGTGTTCATTGGCAGAAATACAATTAATTTGCCCAGCTCTTCCTTATCATCGCTGATATCTGTTATTACAAAATTAATAACTCCCTTGAAATTCGGAAGAAAGTCTGCTGCAAAGTCTACACCGAGATTTTTCCTGAATTCCTTTTTTGCATCATTGTAGATTTTGCATATTTCAGTATTTCCCTGACAGTATTTTTCAACTGCATTTAAATCCATTGAAAGATATGAGTATGTTAAATAATCTTTTATATACAGAGCATCATTTTTCTTCCCTGTTGTAAACATGCTGATAAGTGTTCCTGCACCTGCATCAGAACTGTTTAGATTTGCACCAGCTGAAAGTTTAAAAACATTATCCTCAAAACTTGCTCCGACTGATATATATTCAAAAGCATTCAGAATATCTTCACTGCTGTCTTTTAATCCGCCCGGTGTTTTCTTTTTTTTATTTCTTGCTGCAATTACGTAATCGGCATTTATCAGTTCCGCAGATTCATTCACTCCGGCATTATCATCAGCTGCCGGGACCGGCCTTTTCTTAGGCCCGAGTATATCTGCAAGAAATTCTTTCTTAATATACACATTGACATCATGCGACAGGCCTGCATTTAATTTATAATTGTTATAAACTGTATCTGAAGCTGTTGAATTATCAATTGATACAGATGCATCCAGCGCTTTCATGACAAGCTCGCCTTTGGGCGCTAATATAAAATGCCCGCCGGTTGTTGATGCGAACATATCTTTTCTTATCTGAAAAATTTTCCATGATTTATAAGGAGTTACTACAGGATAAGCATCCAGCTCTCCTCCGGATTTCATTTTTTTTATTATTTCGGTAAATTTCAAAGGAAAAGCTTTCTCATCATAAACAGGAAGAATTATAATGATATTTTCCTTGCTTTTCCTGTCTGCTGCGTAAAAAGCTATTGCCGCTTTTTTATTAATATCGATACCGTTATCTGACAGCGACTCATAATCAAGCAGATCAATTCCGGTTTTATCCTTGAATTCATTTAAAGATTTCAAAATGGACAATTTTTCATCATTCAGATATCCGTTTATAAATCTATTTGCTGCAATAATAGTCTTTTTAATCTCATTAGTCTGCGCGATAATTAGAGCATTTTTCGGCAGAATCGTTTCAATTGAATTCGGATTCTGCTGTGAGTTTACATTTATTGATAAAAGCACTCCTGCTAATATAAAAAGTATTTTTTTCATTTTAATCTCCAGAAATTTTTATTCTTACAAAGATACTCCTTTCAGTTAATAATATCAAGAAAAAATCGGACCAAATTAAATATTTCCTTATTAAGATTTTAATTAAGATAATACGTTATTTCCTTCTTTTAATTATTTGCTTGATTTATCTGCTAATATTATTTCAAGTGATTTCCTGTGATAATTCCATGAAACTTGTTGATAAAAATAAAGAAACGAGCAGCTGCATTAAAAATGATATTGAGCAGATCAGAAAGCTTTTTATCATGCCTGATTCACCTGACAAATTTCTCGAATTCGGCCATGAACTGCTCGATCTGATTCATAATTTTTTCAAGGAAAAAGGCGGCATTCACAATTCAATTTCTCTTGTGGATCTTGCTAAAATTTTTTCCGTAATCGACCTGCCGGATAATCCTAATCTATTAAAAAATGTTCTGTCTGAAATAAAATCAAAAATAATAACACACTCGGTAAAGGTGGGAAATCCCTATTATATCGGTCACATGACCAGCGCCATACCCTACTTCATGATTCTTCTTGAGATGATAATTGCAGCTTTAAACCAGAATCAGGTAAAAATTGAATCTGCAAAAGCATCAACCTTTGTAGAAAGAGAACTTATTTCATGGATGCACAGATTATTTTATCAGAAAAAACCTGCTTTTTACAAACAGTTCATTCAAAACAGGGATGTTTCGCTCGGAAATGTCAGCTTTGACGGAACTATTGCGAATCTCACTGCAATGCTTGTTGCAAGGAACAAGGCCTTTCCTGCATCAGAAAATTTCCAGGGAGTAGCTGAAGATGGAATATTTGAAGCTTTCAGGTATTATGGATATGAACGCGCTGTAATCATTGTTTCAAAAAGAGGCCACTACTCATTTGAAAAAGTGGCGCGTGTTATAGGCATTGGTGCAAATAATTTAATCAAAATCCCGGTTGATAAAAATAATAAAATCAACATAAGCGAACTGAAGAAAGTCTGCGAAGATATTAAAAAAACCAACGAATCCGGCGGACCTAAAACAAAAATTATATCAATAGTCGGAATTGCAGGAACAACTGAAACAGGAAATATTGATTATTTAAACGAAATAGGTAAAATCGCGAAGACGGCCGGGGCGCATTACCACGTGGATGCATGCTGGGGCGGTGCTGTTCTTCTTGCTGATAAATACAAATATATGTTTGCAGGCATAGAAGAGGCGGACTCAATTTCAATTGATGCACATAAGCTTCTGTATTCACCTTCCGCAATGGGACTGGTTCTGTTCAAGGATGAAAAAGACCTGAATCACATGAAGCATTATTCAAATTATATAATACGCCAGGATTCGGTTGACCAGGGAAGATTCACCCTGGAGGGTTCAAGACCATTTTCCGCGCTGAAACCCTGGGCAACATTTAAAATTTTCGGCAAAGTCGGTTTCGAGCAGTTATTTGAGCATGCATTCGGCCTTATGTCATCGCTGAGAGGACTTGTTGAAAGACACTGCAATTTCGAAAGCATGAATGAGCCTGAAATATTTATCTTCAATTACAGATTCGCGCCCAAAGAGGTACTTTCAAAACTCAACCTGATCATGCGCCAGATTGAAGGATCTGAACCAGCCGATAAAGCTAAAGAAAAACTTATCGCCAGAGTTCTGGAAATAAACAAGGCATTAAATGAACTGAACATTGAACTTCACAAGGAAATCAGGGCTGAAGATAACAGTTTTGTTTCCAGGACAACAATTGATTCTCCGAAATATTTTTATCAGGATATAGTCATCCTCAGGGCAGTTACAGTAAATCCCCTGACTACTGCTGAAGTACTGGAAGAAATTATTGAACAGCAGGACAGGCTTGGAAAGAAAATTTACAAAAATATGCATAATAAATTCTAATGAAGCTGTCCTCAGTTTTTGTTATACTTTTAATCTCAATCATACATACCCAGGCAACTGAAAGAATAATTCATTCCGATAATAAAATTTTCGAGCTGAAAGAATCTTCACTGAAACAGCTGAATATAGAGCCCTTTGTTAAGTTTTATTCATCTGATTCAAACACTATCTGCTATCTTCAAACAAAAAATTCAGATTCAGAAAAATTTACACTCGGATTATTTGATTTATCAGAAAATAAAATTCTTATTGAAAAAGAATTACCCTATGAATGGAAAAATTTAAATATAATAAAATTTTTTTATTCAAACGGTTCAGCCTATATTTTCTCAATAAACCCGGATAACGTAAAATCTGTCATGAAAATCAATTTAGACGATTTCAGCGAAAGCAGATACAATGATATAGAAGATTTTTCTATTATATCAGGCGTGGCATTGTTAATTGAAAAAAGAAACGGCTCTTACCAGCTGAAAACAGGTAAATATGAAATCCCGCTTGTTTACAATAATCCTCCGAAATTTCAAACAAATATAAATGACAGAATTGTTATTATATCTGACGGTATAATTTATGATTTTATTGATATCATCAGCAAACAAAATATATACAGTTACAGTATCTCAAAAACTACCGCGGAAAAATATAAATTTAATTTTGAAATTTCTATTACAGATGAATCGATCCCTGACAAAGAAAATGACAGCAGCAGATTAGCATTTTATAAAATTTATATTGATGGCACAGAAAACGGCAGAACTGAATCCGGTTATGCAGGAATAGAAAAAATATTCAGAGAAAATCTTATAATAAACTCCTACCATTCGGTAAAAATTGAATTATGGGAACTTAACAGCGGAAAAAATAAATATGAAAGAGCAAACAATGTCCGCCAGCCCTCTTCTTTAAAGGTTTTCATTCCAACTGGAAGAAAAATCAGGCTAAAAGTTCAATTTGACGGAACTTCATACAAATCCTCAATCGAATAAAAAAATTTAAAATAATTTCATTTTTTTTTATCCTCCTATTGACGTTTTAAGAAATAGTTTGTAATTTAATAGTAAAATGTTGTTAGCACTCTATAGTTGTGAGTGCTAACAACAAAAACTAAAAATGGAGGTGTGCTATGAAATTCGGATTAGCTAAAAGAGATGACCAGGTAGATACTTTTAAAAAAGGCATCTCTACAATGTTTGAAGACTTTTTTGCAACACCATACGGTTTATTTGAAACCGACTGGTCTCCGTCTGTTGATATTGATTCAGATAATAAAATGGTTTATATCAAGGCAGAAGTTCCAGGCGTGGATCAGAAAGAACTATCTGTAACTTTTGAAAACGGACTATTAACAATTTCCGGTGAAAAAAAAGACGAGAAAAAAACTGAATCAAAAGACAAAAAAAGCCATATTACTGAAAGATTTTACGGATCTTTCAGAAGACAGATCAGACTGCCGGATGGACTGCTTGCAGATAAAGCAAAAGCGGATTTCAACAACGGGGTTCTGACAATTGAAATCCCGAAAGAAAAAGCTGATGATAATAAAAAAATTAAAATTAATGTTAAATAAAGGAGGATTACCATGTTAACCTATCAACTTTTAAATGATTCATCAAGGCTGAGAAATATTTTTGATTCATTTTTCAGCGAAAACGATTACGATTCAAGGAGAAGAGAATATCCCTATATTGCTCTTACAGAAAATGAAAATGAAATCAAAGTCAAAGCTCTTCTTCCCGGAATCAAGGAAAACAGCATTGATCTGCAGCTCATCAATGACAGCTTAATAATCGAAGGCGAAAAGAAAGAAGATTCTGTTGAAAACGCATATATTAGAAGAGAGAGATCATTCGGCAAATTTAAAAGATCCATAAAACTTCCATACAGAGTTGATGCGTCAAACATTAATGCAGAATTGAAAAACGGAATTCTAAGCCTGACATTAACAAAAAGTGAAGAAGCAAAACCTAAAAAAATTGAACTTAAATAAGGAGGAAAGCCATGACAACTGATGTTAAAAAAATTGAACCGGCATCAAATGAAAAATATATCATTCCTCTTGCTGATATATTCGAAACAGAAAATGATTACACCCTGAAACTTGAAATGCCGGGTGTAATAAAAGATAATCTTGAAATATTAATTGATAATAATGAACTCAAGATTAAAGGAATTACAGAAAAAGAAGGACTTGCTGATAAAGATAAAAATTATTCAGAATTCACTCTGGATAATTATTTCAGGAAGTTTATTGTTGGGAATGATATAGACAGAAATAAAATTGATGCAAATCTTGAAGACGGGATACTCACTATAGTTCTTCATAAAAGCGAAGAAGTAAAACCAAGAAAGATTGAGATTAAAGTTCATTAAAATCAAAAAGCAGCCTTTATCCCCTACTACATTCTCCCCCTTACGCAAGGGGGAGTGAGAGGGGGTTTTTTATGCAGTAATGTCGATTTTTGATCCAAGATTCGAATCTGAAACCTGTTCTGCCACACTCACCTTTAAAAGCTTGGAATCCATTGCCATAGTCTGATCAGTTACATTTTTAAGCATATCGCTCATCTGCTTTATGCTGTTTGAGAGATAATCTGTTGAAGCCGGCATTATATTCATATCTGCACCTTCCTTTTAAACGAATTTCCCCAATTCATTATCGTCAGATACAGGTCTTTCTTTAGCAGAAAAAAATTCTCCGATGCAAACAGCGTGGAAATAAACGAAAAAGAGATTAAAACGGCCTTGAAGGATTTCTTAATTCTGTCTGCAATTCTGAAATTGGAATATTTTTCCCCCAGAAAACGCAGTTCTTCCTTGAGGCAGGCCCGGGTACAGGATCTTTCCCGTCTGAACATTTTAAAACAACCTGCTTAAATTCAGCTTTATAGCTTTCCTGCGTATACTTTCCTCCAAGATTTTTTATAATAACATTTTTAATTACATTATCAATTCTCGGATTTGAAAGTATTTCATCCATGTTCATGCCGAAAAAATCTGCAATAAATGAAGCGCAATATTTTACTCTTTTTGCATTCTCATCATTTGCCACAAGCAGATAATCTGAAACTTTGTTTCCAAGAGTATAAAACAAATCTGATACGAAAATCTGGTCGTAAATTATTTCCATGCGGTTAAATTCAAGAAGTTTCTGCGAATCGCATTCAAGCTCAACGGAACTGTTTGCATTATCAGCAAGTTCAATCATTTTTGAATTATGGAACGCCATAACAGGTATCGACAGGTCTTCTGCCTGTTTAACGAGCGGAGAAAAAACCTCTCTCAAGGGAACTGTAGACATTTTTATAAAAAGTTTTTCCTGAGCCATTCTGCTTAAAAATTCCGAAGCGCTCTTTGAATCATTTTCTATTTCAAAAATTCTTTCGTAAATCTTCGCAGTTTCTTTCTGTTTTTCCGGATCAATTGCCTCATAAGCCTTGTGATAACCGAGAGCTGCGTCACTCGCAGATGGAATTTTCATTGTACCTGATTTTTTCTGGCTGGAAATTGATTCTGTTGCAAGCTCTGTAATTGCAACAGTGTATCTGTTCAATAGATCCTTTTCCTTTATAATATTCATAAAATCCCATATTTCTGCACAGGATTTTCCAAGAGAATTCATTTCATCAATGATGCCGGTCACCTTTTTAAGATTTACACTATCAGGCGGAACCTTGTCTGCATAAAGCTTGATTGTTCCTGCGTAACCGTCTATCATTGTTTTTATATCTGGATTCATATAATTACCTTTATTATTGATATTTTTTTATTACTTCATTCAGCCTGCTGCCGATGATCTGAAGTCTTTCATCATCATACCAGAGGCAGTTTCTATAGGATGAATTTACTATCCACTTCCATTCAGCTTCAGGATGAATTTCCCTGAATTTAATCCACTCTTCAAATACAACACTTTCCTTGCCTGAAATTTCCTCAGGGATGCACGACAGAAGCGAAATTACGCATGTTACCAGCGATAGAAGCGCATTCTGGGTTGAAAAATTTCTTTTTAGAACAATACCGGCTTTATCGCGCGCAGCACCAAGCTTGCCCATAATATCCGCATGTCCGGTAGAATTTTTAACAGCAGAATAAAATTCCGTATAAGCTTTTTCATTTTCATCAAAGCCGAGCTTTTTATACAGTGAGATCATTCCGGCTGCAATGTCAAGCTGCTCAGCCTGCATAATATCAAACATATCGCCTGATTCCGAATAGTATTTATCCGGATCTTCATTGATCATTTTCCGGTGTTTTTCATACACATCAATAAGATTCGCATGAAGCTCCGGTCTCGGCAAATAATCATTCAGCCTTGCTTCCAGATATTTTTTAAAATGGTTCATATCATCTGATGCCATACGCACCTCCTGTAATTACTTGATTCAAACACAGGAACAATCTCCAGTCAATATAAAAATAACCGCATAATCCATTCAAAATACGGCCTCATAAAAAAATATTGACTTAAAACAGGTTGTTTACATTTAAATTATTCAGGAGATTCTAAAATAAAAATTCCAGGGAATAATATGACTCTTAAATTACATAATACATTAACCGGCTCAATTGATGAATTCATACCAGGCGGCACTCCAATGTCAAAAATTGAAGAGTATCCTCCTGTAACTATATATTCCTGCGGACCTACAGTGTACAGTTATGCCCATATTGGAAATTTCAGAACTTTCATTTTCAATGATATTCTGCGCAGATACCTTAAATTCAGGGGGTACAGGGTTAATCACGCAATGAATATCACAGATGTTGATGATAAAACAATTAACGGCGCTGCTGAACAGGGAATATCACTTAAAGAATACACTGACAAATTCATAAAAATATTTTATGAAGATCTCGAATCACTTAACATAGAAAAATTCGAGCATAATCCGAGAGCAACTGAATCAATCAAGGAGATGATTGATATTATCTCAGCTCTTGAAAAAAAAGGAATCATATACAACAAAGACGGCTCCGTATATTACAGCATTTCAAAATTCAATACATACGGAAAACTCAGCAGACTTGAAGCAAGAGAAATAAAAGACGGCGCCCGCTGCGATACTGATGAATACGACAAGGATGACGCAAGGGACTTTGCCCTCTGGAAAGCTCCGAAAGAAAACGAAATATCATGGGAAACACCCTTCGGCAAAGGAAGACCAGGCTGGCATATAGAATGCTCCGCAATGGTAAGAAAAATTTTCGGAACAACCATTGATATTCATACAGGCGGGGTTGATCTGATCTTCCCTCATCACGAAAATGAAATCGCCCAGAGCGAGGCTGCTTATGAAGATAAATTCTCAAGAAGATGGATGCATGCCGAACACCTGCTTGTGAATGGATCAAAAATGTCAAAATCTGCAGGAAATTTCTATACTTTAAGGGATCTCATAGATAAAGGCTACTCACCGAGATCCATCCGTTATCTTCTAATATCAGCTCATTACAGAAAACAGCTGAACTTCACTTTCGAAGGCATCATTCAGGCTGAACATGCTTTAGCCAGAATTGACAACACAGTAACAAAACTGAAGGATATAAAGAAAGACCGGACCGGTATTCAGATAAACAACATATTACAGAAACTTCTTTCAGATTTTACAGAATCAATGGACGATGATCTCAATATATCAAAAGCGCTCGGTGTTCTTTTCGATTTCATACGGGAAGTAAACACATACATTGACAAAGAAATAATTTCTTCAGATGACTGCACGTTGATAATAAATGCTTTAGAAAAAATTGATTCTGCACTTGGAGTTATTTTTTTCAATATCAAAAAATCAGCTGTCGATGAAAGCCGCATAGAAAAACTTGTTGCAGAGCGTCTTGAAGCAAAAAAAAATAAAGACTTTAAAAAATCAGACGATATCAGGAATCTGCTTTTAAGTGAAAATATAATTCTTGAAGATACAAAAGACGGAACGAGATGGAAAATAAAGACCTAATCTACGGAAGAAATCCTGTTTTAGAATATATTAAAAGCTCGGAAAACGGCAACGGAATGGAGCTTTATATATCCGATTCAGCGCACGGCCCTGCAATTGATTCTATAAAGAAAGAAGCAAGCAAAAAAAGCATCCGCATCCGGATAGTTAAAAAGGATTTTTTTTCCGATATGGACCATTTATCCAATCAGGGCGTTGCATTAAAATACAGAAATGAACGCAAGACCTCGGATCCGGATCTTCTTCTGCAAAGAACTTTTGAAGAAAAATCATGCCTGGTGCTGCTCGATCAGATTACCGACCCGCAAAATACAGGCTCAATCATACGCACAGCTGAAGCACTTGGATGCACAGGCATTGTCACATTAAAGGACAACTCTTCAAGTATAAATCCAACTGTAATAAAAGCCTCAGCTGGAGCTACTGCTCACATTGAAATTTTAACTGTTATCAATGCTTCTGCATTTATTCAAAAAGCGAAAGACAGCGGTTTATGGGTAATAGGCAGTTCAGACAAAGGAACTCACGAACTTACCGGATTAAAAAAATTCAGGCCTGCTCTTGTAGTAATAGGCAGCGAAGGCGCAGGTATGAGGAAGCTTACTGGCGAAAGGTGTGATATTACTGTAAAAATTCCGTTAAAAGGCGAGGTATCTTCACTTAATGCTTCAGTTGCAGCCGGGATAATAATTTATGAGATTATGAAGGATTGATTTTATTCCATCAGCTGATAATAGAGAGATATTTTCCCATTTTTTCAAACAGTACTTCCGCTTTATGAATATCATTCAATGAACATTCCTGATTTTTTTTGCTGTATTTCAGCTCTTCAATAATTCCTGATTCCTCAAGCATTTGAACAGCATTATTATAATTAGGCAGAGACAATGCCTCTGGGAGCTTAATTGTACCGAGATGAAACATTTTAATTCCGTTTCTTCTGACTTCCATTATGAGTTCTTTTTTCATAATATTTGTTCTTTTTATTGAGCATACAGTGGATAATACAATAAAATATGATTCCATAAAATCCTGTATTATTCTTACATATTGCTTAAGATCGTTATCACGTTCCATGTGAAGAGTGATCTTACCGCCTGCTGATTCAGTAATAACAGATTGCGCTTTCAGGTAATCTAATTCTTTTCTGACAGTTGCTGCTGCATTATTCATTTCATATGAAAAAACGAATTCTTTTGAAAAAAGTATCATCAGCTCCGAGTAAACAGAGGTTACTTCATCGAGTGTGGTTTTTTTACCATGCAATGTATAAAGAATCCCCAATGAAACAAAAGAGACTCCAAGGAAATAATGAACAATACTATTCTGATAAAAGTTTATTTTTGATCTCTGATCATCATTCAGCATAAACAGATCAGGTTCTGCCGGAGAATTTTCATCCTTGCCTGATTCGAGTTTCAATGTAAAAATTATATGGTCCAGTATATAAGCCGAGATTACCTGGTCTATTATTTTATCAATATTATCTGCATGTGAAAGTTTTTCTGGAAGATTTGCTCCGCAGAATTTTAAATATGAATGAAGAAAAATTGTTTTTTCTTTAATGGAATCAACAGTAAAACCTTTTCCCATTGAAAGAAGCAGAGCTGCACTTACAAGTGAAAATGGCGTTACAGCAACAATTTCATTTATATTTCTGATAATATGATTTCCAATGCTGCTTAAAAGATCATCTCCTTCTTTTAAGCCTGATTTGAATTCCTGATAGCTGAAAGGTTCATGAAAATCAAGATAAACGTTCCCGTAATTTCTTTTAAGGAAACCAACGCTTTTGACCAATTCACCGGTTGATTCACTCTTCTTTGATTTTCCTTTTATTTCATGATGATAGGAACTTTCCTCGAGGATACGGTCATAATTGATTGATATCGGCAGGAACATCAAATCTTTTGAGTAACCTTCATCAACTGAATCAAGAAGATATTTCATAATTCCCATTTTGGGAAATCCAAGTTTGCCTGTTCTGGTTCTACCGCCTTCAATAAAAACTTCAATACTGTATCCCTCATTAACAAGAGATTTTATATACTGACGGAAAATAGACGCATACAGCTTCAACCCCTTGAATGACCTTCTCATAAAAAACGCGCCGCTTCTTCTGAAAATTGTACCCATTGGCCAGAACGTGAGATTTGATCCTGCAACAATGTGAGGCGGAATAATTTTATGAATGTAGAACAGGCTCGATATTATCAGATAATCCATGTGGCTTCTGTGGCAGGGAGTAATTATAATCGGTGCTTTCTTTGCCGCATCCCTCACCTTTTGAAAATCCTCCGGTTTGAAAATAATTCCATCAAAAATTTTATTGAACAGCATGGCACATGCTTTCTCAAAATATTTTATGTAAACAATTGAAAAATCAGCTGCAATTTCCCTGAAATATTTATATGCTTTTTTCCTGAGCCTGCTTTCTTTTTTTCTTTCATCTTTTATAATTTCATTAATGGTATCCATGACATTTCTGTGATAGAGAACCTTTTCCATCATTTCCTGCTGGGATTTTATTACAGGTCCCAGTACAATTTTTTTGTCATTGGCGTATATCTCCAGGAGCTTGTTCCTGAGTTTTCTTGCTATCTGTGCGGAGTCATCTGTTTCATATTGGGAAATTTCTTCTTTAAGATTAATCGGCTCTGTAATTCTGACAAATGCCGGAGTCACACTTTTAAACATTGTAAAAAGCGCGGACAATAGCCCCCTGTCTCCTGTTGCCTTTAAAGTCATGAGCATGTTTGTTCTGTCCGGATTTCTGTTCCAGTATGTTATCTGAGGCAATATATAAATTGGTTCTGCTGTCTGCTTCTGAATGTCAACAAGATGCTGGAGAGCGTCCGCCTTGATATCTACAAATCTTCTTAGAAATGATTTTCTGGATAATAGCGACAGAACAATAGTTTTATTGCCGACTATCAGCTGTTTCATATATTCGCCGGTATGAATTGTTTTTAGCTGTTCCTTGGAGAAAATTTCGTAAAAGTATCTGTTGATCTTTCTATAGGAATTCGAAAAGATCTGAATGAGATTCGGGGTGAAATCCATTGCAAGATCCGGAACTTTAAATCCGTGTCTTCTCAGAAGATTGATCAGGATTAGCATGGATGTATTGGAACTCTGAAATGAAACGAATACAGCTTTTTTATCAGCATAGTTCGATTTCAGCACTGCAAGGCTTTCCGGATCAAAATCAACCCCGTGAAACAACATCTTCACAAATGTAACCAGGAAGATATTGCTTCTGCGGCTGACAAGTCCCTTGGAAATATAATAGGATTTTCTCAGTTCTTTCATTTAAACGCAACCGTCAAGATTACAGGTCTTCTTCCCTGTCGAAAATGTTAAAAAATTCCTCAACACCGACCATATCGAGAAGAGATTTTATTCTTGCACCGACTGCAATTAAAACGAGCTTAATCTCCTCGTCAAGAAGTGTATCTTTAACCTTTATAAGCTCACCGAGTCCGGTACTGTTCAGATAGTTTTTTTTAGATAGATTCAGACCTACCACTTTTATATTTTCAGAATATAATTCCATAATATCATTTATAAAATCATCAAGCTCAAAACCGACAAGAGTTCCATCACCCTCAGGAATATCAAAGATCAGATTATTATTAACTATTCGATAAGGAACGCTCATCATTCACCTCAATAGACATATTTAAAAATTATTCAACATTTATAAAATTCAAAAAAGCGATGATTTATTAGAAAACCTGCTTTAAAAACATGTACGTTTCTGCTATATTGATTTAAAAAAATAAATTATCATTAATTTTAATAAACAAAAAAATAAACTGATTATTAAATTGATATATAATATATTATTGTCAGATATATTACAAAAACAAATATTGAAAATTGCTTTATAAAGCAAGAACTTTTTAAAATTTCTTGATACTCTATTATAGCAATTTTTTTTATTGAAAAAATTATTATTGAAACTTAAATAATGATATGAATATATGACAATTAAATTCAAGAAAAAAAATTCGGGATGTAGCGCAGCCCGGTCAGCGCGCTTCGTTCGGGACGAAGAAGTCGGGAGTTCGAATCTCCCCATCCCGAAATTAAAAAAAAACCAATGAATCTAAATCCGGTAACTCTAATAAAAAAATCATATCAGTCAGAGAAAAAAAATATTGAACTGATTGCAGACGAAATATGCAGACTGATATATGATTCAAAATGCGAAAATGAATTCCCTGTTCAGGAAATTTTTTTAGCTATTGATGAAGCAGTAAGCAACGCCATGGAACATGGAAATAAATGGGACAAGCAAAAACTTGTTTATATCGATGTTTCCAGAATTAATGATGAAATTATAATAACAATCACAGATTCAGGCAAGGGATTTGATACAAATTCAGTAAAATATGAGATAGATAAAAATAATTTATTAAAAACCAGAGGGCGCGGGATTTTTATTATGAATAAATTCTGCGATCTCAAATGGAACAGCTCAGGCAATGAGCTGAAATTGAAAATTAAAAAAGAATTCACTCCAAAATAAAAGAACAAGAGAAATTTACAAGAGGAAAAGACTTGATATCAAAAAGTAAAACATTCAGACATGCACTTTCAATGGCAGCCTCAATAATTTTTCTTGCCAGTGCAGTTCCTCATACTGAATTATCAAATTCATCTTATGCCGGAATTTCCTCTGCAATTGATTCTGTTAAAAATTCAATCGATGAGATGAAAAATTTCATCGATGATACAAAAAAAACTTTTAATTCAATAACTCTTTTTTTTAAAAAAGTCGGAGCCTTTATAGACTTAATCGGCCTGCCTACTCTTCTGCTTTTTATTTCAGTTATTTTCCTTTCATCAGGTTTTGCATCCATAGGGGTTCCGCGGGGAATACCGGCGTTTTTCCTATCCCTGTTTACTGCGGATTCAGTCTGGATATTATGGGAAATGAGCTTTGGAAGAGGATATGCTGATATTCTGCCGGGTTTGTTAAAATCAAATTTAATTCTTTTTACTCCTCTTCTTGCAATCTGGATTACAGGACTGCTCCGGCCGAAAGCTGTATCTTTTATAAAAAAAATATTATACTATAACAAACGCGCTTCAATACCTAAAAGCATGATCATTGATATTACAGGTAAAATTCAAAATGACTGGGCTGACTTCCAGAATAATCTGACAAGAGACATGATTGCTTCATCTGCAAATAAAAATGTAATAATATCTCCTGAAACCTCTGAAAAAATTAAATCAATTATAGAAAATCTGAATAATCTATCGAAAAAGGAAAAAAAATAATGCCTGTACCATTTACAGAAACAAACAATGAAAGAAACTACCTGCTGGACGACAACATTATTTCAGGCAGTCCTTCAGTATTCGAAACGGAACTGAATGAATTTATTAAAAATGAAACAATGGATGCTGTAATAGATCTGATGTCCGTTTCAAGAATTGACTCGCTTTTTATTGCCATTCTGATCAGATCTAAAAAGAAACTGACAGATAAAAACAGAAACCTGATTCTCATCAATCCGAACGAAGCTGTAATCAGAATGATTGAAATTGCGGGACTTGAATCATATCTTCTTGGTTAAAACAGGGTGCTTAAAAAAGATTTATTGCCTATATTTATGTGTAAGAAATGGAAAGATGGGGATGGAAGAGATAAGGAGATAATTTTTCTAAATAATCTGCAAATCCAATGATTATATATAAAAAAAATAATCAATACATATCTCATCATCTCTCCCTTTATTATCACCATATCTCCTGAATCATTTTTTTATTATTTAAACATGCGGATTAAAGCGTGAATATAAAGAAGGAAATTATTAACTTAATATAACATTTACAGGCTACCCATTAATCTGAAGGAGAATCATCATGCAAAAACTTGAAAAAAATTCTAAATTTAAGAGGAAAGGTCCTGTTGTTCTGATTATAATGGATGGAGTTGGAATCGGAAAGCACGATGAAGGCGATGCATTCTTCAGCGCCCGTACTCCCAATCTTAACAGGCTCATGAATGCATCTATCCACACACAGATAAAAGCACATGGCATTGCAGTGGGCCTTCCAAGCGATGAAGACATGGGAAATTCCGAAGTGGGGCACAACGCTCTCGGAGCCGGAAGAATATTTGAACAGGGGGCTAAACTTGTTTCATCAGCAATTGAAAATAAATCTATTTTTTCCGGAACATGGAAAGAGCTTATAAGAAAACCTCTTGAAGGATCAGCGCTGCATTTTATTGGTCTATTATCCGATGGCAATGTACATTCCCATATAGATCACTTATTAAACCTTATAGAACAATCCGCGCGCGAGGGTATAAAAAAAGTTCGTGTTCACATACTTTTAGACGGCAGGGACGTTCCGCAAACATCGGCGCTGATATATGTTGAGCAGCTCGAGAAATTTTTATCCGGTTTCAGAGAAAAAGGTTTTGATTATTTAATCGCATCCGGCGGCGGCCGCATGATTACAACCATGGACAGGTACCAGGCTGACTGGACAATTGTTAAACGCGGATGGGATGCGCATGTTCTGGGTACAGCAAGGCCGTTTAAATCTGCAGCTGAAGCAATAGAAACATATAGAAAAGAAGAGCCGGAAATTATAGACCAGTATATGCAATCCTTTACAATAGTTGACGCTAACGGGCCGGTTGGCAAAATAAATGACGGCGATTCAGTTCTGTTTTTTAATTTCAGAGGTGATAGGGCAATTGAAATTACTCAAGCATTTGAAGAAATAAATTTCAATAAATTTGACAGAGTAAAAAAGCCGGATGTTTATTTCGCAGGCATGATGCAGTACGACGGGGACCTTATGGTTCCAAAAAAATACCTTGTTGTTCCTCCTGCAATAGACAATACAATCAGCGAATACCTGGCTAAAAGCGGAGTTACACAATATGCTATTTCTGAAACACAAAAATTCGGCCATGTCACATATTTCTGGAACGGCAACAGAAGCGGAAAGTTTGATGAAAAAACAGAGGACTATTTTGAAGTTCCGTCTGATAAAGTTGAGTTCAACCAGCGTCCTTGGATGAAAGCAGCTGAAATTACAGATAAAGTTATAGAAATTCTTGATAGCGGAAAATACGATTTCATAAGAATGAATTATCCAAATGGCGACATGGTCGGGCACACAGGCGATCTTGATGCTGCGATTATTGCTGCAGAAGCCCTTGATCTTTCTATTGGAAGATTAATCAGACATCTTGATAATGCAGGCGCTGTAACTATAATTACAGCAGATCACGGCAACCTCGAAGAAATGTTCGAGATCGATAAAAAAACCGGATTGCCCCAGATAGACACTGCCACAGGAATAAAAAAACCAAAGACTTCACACACGCTGAATCCTGTTCCTGTAATTTTTTATAATAATAATTTTCATAATGATTACAAACTTTCTGATGTTAAAGATCCGGGGCTTGCGAATATTGCATCTACTATTCTGCTTTTTCTCGGATATAATCCGCCTGAAGATTATATGCCGCCTTTGATTAAATTTAATTGAAAAACAGTAGACAGCGAAAAGCGATTATTTACATTGGTCACTTACATTTTCTGTTAAAAATATGAAAAATAAAAATAATTCTTCAAATTTAACACACTTTAAACCGAGAGAAGAATGCGGTATTTTCGGCATATACGGAAACGAAAAAGCTGCAAATCTTACTTATCTCGGTTTGTATTCCCTTCAGCACAGAGGCCAGGAATCTGCAGGCATGGCTTCATCCGACGGTTTCCATATTTACAGATACGCTGGCATGGGTAAGGTTATAGATGTTTTCACAAAAGAGCATATTGATAATCTCCTGGGCCATATTGCAATAGGCCATAACAGGTACTCAACCACAGGCTCTTCCTTTTTAAGAAACGCCCAGCCTTTAAGGGCTGACTCCATACTCGGTCCGATAGTTATAGCTCATAACGGCAACCTGACAAACGCAGCTGAAATAAGATACAATCTTGAAAAACAGGGGCATATTTTTCAGACAACAATTGATTCTGAAGTTATAGTTCATCTGATGGCTAAATCAGGTGAGAGCGACTTCAAGTCAGCCCTGATAGTTGCCTTGAGACAGGTTAAGGGTGCATACTCCCTTCTTGTGATGAATAGAAATAAAATATTTGCAGTCCGCGATCCTTACGGATTCAGGCCGCTGGTTCTCGGCGATCTTGACGGCAGCCCTGTAATTGCTTCAGAAACATGTTCATTTGATATTATAAACGCGGAATATATCCGCGAAGTTGAACCGGGCGAGCTGCTTGAAATATGCGAGCACGGAATTACATCATTCTTTCCATTTGAAAAAAAGAGAAAATCTTTATGCATATTTGAATACATATACTTCTCAAAACCGGACAGTATAATTTTCGGCAAGACCGTACATGAAATGAGAGTTGCTCTCGGCAGAATGCTTGTAAAACAGTCTGGTGTTGATGCTGATATTGTTGTGCCAATACCGGATTCATCTATTTGCGCTGCCTTGGGTTTTTCAAGGGAGTCCGGCATAGATTACGAAATGGCTATGATACGAAGCCATTACATTGGAAGAACATTCATTGAACCGTCACAGAAAATCAGGGACTTCGGAGTAAAAATTAAATTCAATGTTGTCAAGTCACTGGTTAAGGATAAAAGAATAGTTGTTGTGGATGATTCGATTATGCGCGGAACCACTATGCGGAAAATCATCAAGCTGTTCAGAAATGCAGGAGCAAAAGAAATCCATGTTAGAATATCATCCCCACCTACAAAATTTCCATGCTTCTACGGAATTGATATTCCTACACACCAGGAACTTATTGCAGCAACACATACTATAGATGAAATAAAAAAATACCTCAGGGTTGATTCAATAGAATACATGACAATTGAATCAATGCTTGCTGCAGTTAATGATCCATCCATGTCATTCTGCACTGCATGTTTTGACGGCAATTACCCCTGCCCTCTTGAGGAGCTTACAGAGGATAATCAGAAATATTTATTTGAAGATCACTGCAGCGAATATTACTGAAAAAAACTTGACTTAATACATGATATTTATTCTTTCGTAGATTAAGCATAGGCGATTAGTTCAATTGGTAGAGCATCGGTCTCCAAAACCGACTGTTGCAGGTTCGAGTCCTGCATCGCCTGCATATAACCCCTGATAGATTCAGGAGTTAACGAGACTACCGGACAACCGGCGTTTCTTAAAAACCACAAATGTCAGATAAATGTAAGATGAATCTGACGAAGGAGTTTAAGAATGGCCGGTTTTTCTATTTATCCCCGAAAGCGTAAGAACGGAAAGCCTGTTTACTACGCTCAATTTAAAAAGTCTGATTCAAGCTACACAACTGCAAAGAGTACCGGATGTTCAACAAAACGAGCTGCTGAAGCTTGGTGTGAGGACAATCTTTTAAAATTTGGCACTCCTCTATCAGGAAGAGAAATCACTTTTGAATATTATTCAAATGGATTTTTTGATTGGTCGGGCAAATGGGCAACAGACAGACGAGTTGAAGGAAAACGATTAGGACAAAGACATTGCAGAGACCGCGCAGATATTATGAGATTGCATATTCTTCCAGTCTTTGGTTCTTTAAAATTATCCGAGATAGACAAAACCAATATAAAAGATTTCCGTAATTCTCTTTTCGAGAAAGGTTATTCAGGGTCTGTAATAAATAAATGCCTCTATGCTATAAAAACAGTATTGGAATTTGCAGAAGATGAAGGTTTCATTCAAGCAGTACCAAAGATTATCCGGGCAGCAGACAATACAAAGCAAAAAGGCATTTTGACTATAAATGAAGCAAATAGTCTATTTTCATTTCAATGGATGTCAAAACCTTCTTATTCTCACCCATCTAAACCGCAATTCATGGGATTTGTCGGGAACCAATTAGCAGCATCAACAGGACTTCGTTTAGGTGAGCTGCAAGGGATTACAATACAGGATTTACATCTTGATGATGGTTATATAACTATTAAACGGTCGTGGGACAATAGATTAAAAAAATTGAATACGACAACAAAAACAGGCAGGGAAAGAAATATTTTTATTCCTCAAATTGTCGTTGAATCAATCAGAATGTTATTAAACCTACACCCTGCCCCAAATAATCCTGAATCATTTCTTTTTTATGGGGAAAAAAAACCAGAAGAAAAACCTGCGGAACAGATAGTTTTTGTCCGTTCTCTTTTTACAGCGATGGAATGTATTGGCATTGATAAAACAGAACGCAAAAACCGCAACATTACATTTCACAGTTGGAGACATTGGTTTAACAGCTTATTGATAAATGCTAAAATACCATTACAGAAAATTCAGAGCATCACAGGACACATGACAATGGAAATGACACAGCATTATTATCATATTGATGACATGCAGGATGTTAAAATTATTCAGGAAGGATTATTCTCTTTCAGTAATAAATTACCAACGGACTGGGGAGTAAACCCTTCCCAGAGTGCTCAGAATGCCCATTTTAGCAGCTCTGAGAGGGTGCAATGAATACTTACTTGACTTTGATAGAATGAATTAGAATAATTAAAAAAGGTAGCAATATTGATTTACATCACGGGATAGGAAACGGCTGATCCCCGCTTCTGACAAGAGCGATTCCTACGCTTTTCCCATGATTTAAATGTGGAAGCAAGACTATGGAGGTTTTGCATGACAGAAGATAAATTATCTAAAATAATTCGAGATGTTGGCGGAAGTAATTATTTAGATATATATAATATTACTAAAGAAAAATGGTCTTTTTTCAAAAGTGTTTATGTAGATTTTGATACAATACGTAATAAAGTAAATAATGAAAAAATATCTGACCCCAAACTATTTCTTGATGAAATTTGGAAGCAAATTGAAGAAATATCTCCACCTTTTTTTAATAGAATCGCAATAGAACTTCGTCTAATAATTGAAAAAATAATTATTCTTTCGGAAGCAATGCCACAAGATTTTATTTCAAAATGGATTGAACATCTTGATTCACTTGCTCAAGAATTATTGACTTTTAATTTAAAATTTGAACTTCTTTATAATACATTTTCAATTTTCACTCCTGCAATTATTTATATTAAAGAATATGAAATGCTATTCAATTTAGAATCAGGACGCTGGGGTGAGTTTCTACAACTTATTATAGGTTCAATAGCTACGAGCAATAAATATTTAGAATTTCAAAAACTCAAAGAAGGTTTTAATAAAATACTCCAAATAAAAAAAGTTGATGTAGATATTTTAGAAATAAAAAAATTTATTAGCACTTTAAACCCTCAACAGCAACTAAGTCACATAGCAGGAATAAATAATAAAATTTTAGAAATTGATGAATGTCTTAAAGAATCAGGAAACAGTAATGAAATATTTGAAATCAATAACCTTATGCCGAGTTGGTTTAATTTTCTTTTTATACAGTATTATACTCATGAATTTTTTATAATATTTCAAAACGAAGAAAATTTCTCTGAAGAAGAAAAAAAAATTAAAAAAGAAGCTGAGAAGAATAAACAAAAGATTGAGATAGCAATATCTGAAAAAAGCTACAACGAATGGTTTATGAAAGTCAGATATATTTTTTCTGAATTTCAGGAATTTAAAATTTTATTTCGATCTCTTTATAAAACTTTTTTCCCAGAAGAAATGCTTAAAGATGCTGAAGAAACTGAAACAAAAAAGCATTCAATAGAAGATCAGTTAACATTTGACTACGATACAATTATTATAGATCTTAAATGGCAAATTGGAAAAGATGAATTTATTCGGCAAGTGGATATACTAAAATATAATGCATATATTAAAATTATTGAGACAGATATTGTATTCATAAGAGAAAATCCAGAAAAAAATATAATTGATTTAATACGATATTGGTATGACGTTAATGCAATACAAATTAAATGGGCAAACAAAAAGACCAAAAAAAAAGCTATACCTTATTCAAGAATTATAAAATGCTTTAAATGTATTAAAAATAATAAAGTAGAAATTTTTGATAAAAACCAGCTTTCTGTAATAACCTCAAGAACTTCAGATGATGAAGGTGAAATTGATTCAAATGGAATTATTTTTACCCCTGTAAATAAATTTAAAGAATTATTCGAAAAAAAAGAAAAAAATTAAATTTTTTATGAAAAATATATCATAGCACTAACAAACCACTAACACCACTTTTTTACAAATTACATCAGAAATGCTTAAATTCACCTTATGAAAATTTAAATAATATGAGGAGAATTTAACATGAACGAATCAAAATTACTTACTTACGAAGATTTATCAAAAATGTTACATCGGAGTGTCATAACATTGAGAAATGACGTTATGAAGAATCGTATCAGCTACGTCAAGCTTGGTGAAGGAAAATCTGCACAGGTACGATTTCGTAGAACAGACGTTGATGAATGGTTGGCAGCAAAAGTTATTCCAGCTAAAGGAAGGGCAAAATGACAGAACTTAATGAATCAATCCGCTGGTTAGAGCGAGAAGTATTATCTTTAAACTATGGAATAATTGCTCTTTCAATCATCGTACATGCTGGCAAGGTAAAGAGGCTTGAAAAAACCATTACACAGAAAGAACAAATAGAAGAGGAAAAAAAATGAACATGATAAATGAAAAAAGCCGGGGCGCTGAAAACACCGACGGCTCAAATAATAACACTAATCAATTAAAATATAATTCAGCAAACAGTCAAAGTCAAGACATTTTTATTAAAGCAAGACAATCTATAAATCCGCAAATTATTGAATCATTGTTTCCAGGTGGCAGATGGAAGGGAAAAGAATATTCAATACGCAGTCCCCTTCGGAATGATGAGAATGTTGGTTCATTCTCTATCAATAATGAAGGATTATTCTTCGATTTTGCAAGTAATGATTGCGGTGATTTTATCGACCTGGTTACTAAAAGTCGAAATGTTGATAAAGTCGAAGCAGCACGTATTATTATCACAGCTTCGAGTGGATTTATTGAAACAACCCATTCTATATGCAAGGTAAAGGCTTCGAGTTCATCTCAAATTATAGAGACTATTCCTTCTATACCTGAAGATATAATTGTTTCGTTTAGGCCAAACGGATCTTCCGGGGTTTGGGTATATCGAAATCAAGATGGAAAAGCTTGGTCTATTGTTATTCGTTATGATGAATCAACCAGTGAAAAGAAAGTCATCCCATATCATTTTGATGGGAAAGAATTGAAGACTGGAAATCCTCTTAAAGAAAATCGCCCACTCTTTAATATGGATAAACTTACAGGTAATGACCTCCCTGTTCTTATTGTTGAAGGAGAAAAATGCGCATCGATTGTGGTGGATGGATATATATCAACAACTTGGATCGGTGGATGTCTTGCTGTTGATAAATCTGACTTTGCAATACTTAAAGATAGGCGCGTGATTATCTGGCCGGATGCAGATGATCCAGGGACTCTTGCTGCAAAAAAAATTAAAACCAATGTTCCTCATGCTGAAATTTTACAAGTCGAAGGACGCCCAAAGGGCTGGGATATTGCAGATGCAGTGGCCGAAGAGATCAACCCAATGAATTTCATTGAACAATGCCCACGGGCAACCGAAACAGAGAGGCCTATCAATACCGATAAAAATGACGAGGGTGAAAAGAAAGGAAAACCCCGAAAAAGCAATCTTGCGATGGAGCTTTTAAAACAATTTCCTATGTGCCGGTCTAAAGATAAAAGATATATGATCCGAGATAATCAAGCAATTTTGATTGGTTCGCGTTCATATAAAGACTTTCTTTCTGGAGAATATTTTAAAGTAACGGGCGATGCTTTAGCAGCTGCTCAAATTGATGAAGTTGTAAATATTCACAGAGCACAAGCAGGAGAAAGCGATGAAAGACAAATTTATATCCGAACGGCCGCCCCAACTGGAATCTCAACTTATATCGATCTTAATGATGGGAAAAATACAATCATAGAAATAAACTCTAACGGGTGGAGCGTGTCTGAAAATCCTCCTGTTCTATTCTTCCGTCCCCCAAATATGGAAACTTTAGTTATGCCAGATAGGAACGGTTCTATCAATTATCTAAAAGAAGTCTTTAATCTTGAGAGAGATGAAGATTTTCCAGTCATAGTCTCGGCTCTGTGTTATATATTACGCGGTAGACCTCAAAATGTGGGATCTTATCCAATTATTGTTGGAACAGGTATAGAAGGAAGCGCAAAAACAACATTTATGAAAATCATTAAAAAGCTGGTTGATCCGGGAACACCGCAAACACGCACCCCTTCAAATGAAACAAGAGACTTATTTATTGCAGCAAGTAACGGGCTTATTCTTTCCCTTGATAATATCTCTTTTATAAATCGAGAAATGTCGGATGCCATTTGCTCGCTTGCTACAGGTGGTGGCTTTGCAAGGAAAAAAAATTATTCAGATGATGAAGAACAAATATTTGATCTTTGCAGGCCTATTCTTTTAAACGGAATCTCTTTTGAAAGAGCGCCCGATCTACTATCACGTTGTATCATTATTGAATTACGACCTATTCCTCAAGAGGAACGAAAAACGGAAGCGGAAATATGGTCACGTTTAGAAAAGCATCGCTCTTCAATCTTTGGCGGGCTTCTAAATATACTTTCAAATGCGATACGAGAGGAATTGAAAATGGGTAATGAACAATTTAATCTTCCAAGACTTGCGGACTTTAGCCGTTTCTCTATTGCTCTTGAAAGAGGTAACGGCTGGGAAGAAGGGCATATTGCTTTAATACTAAAGGAGTCTATTGATGCAGCTCTTGAAGATAAAGCGGAGGGAAATCCACTTATTCCAATTATTCTTGAATATGTAAAAGAGAAAGAATTCTGTTCATTATCTGCTACTGAATTATTAAAAATTGTAAACGAAATAGCTTCCGATTCTGACAAAAGACTTTCTATATGGCCAAAAACTCCAGCTAAACTTGGTATTCTTTTAAAAAGAGACCATAATGTTTATAGTAGCCTGGGAATAAAAATCAAACAGATTAAAGATAAAGAGGGAAGACGTTGGGAGTTAACAAATAAAAAGAAAAAAGAAATAGTAAAAATTGAAGATTAAAATTCAGAAAAAAAATTCATTTTAGAATTGTTTGAAAAGATGACATAGAATGACAGTAAGTGACGGGTTTTAACCTATTCCAGACTTTTATAATGCATTATTATTTTTAAAAATTTTGAAGAACAAATTACAAAAGAATGGTATTTCAATTATAAATTGTTCAGATTGAGTCTAAACCCGTCATCATCCGTCATCATCCGTCATCACTAAAGAAAAAACATTTATAGAATTATCATAAAACATTTTTTTTAAAACTAAGAAAAAAGTTCCAGAATAATGCTGATCTGCGAGTGAGATACGCAAGAAATTTGCCAGGTGCTCGCCTGCCGCCACCCCCCGGGGGTGTCGTCAGTCTCACTGATCTACACGCAAGTAATCCACACCTTCCCTATAATGCTTTGGGACTGATCTTTCCGCCATTACTTCCTAATTGCTGTATAATCATCATGAATATCTGGAGGATGGCTTAAATATTAAGAGGAGCTTAATTCTACAAGAGTATATATAACAATACGTTAATTAACGCTATATTTAAAGATTGTGGAGTTTAAAGGTTTTGTAATCTATTTACACTACAGTTTAAACAAGTACTGAATGCGCCGACAAGAGTAATTACTGAGGATATATTAGGATTTAAGCCTTTGAAGATTACCGCGTTCGATAAAACTACTGACTACAAACATACTTTTTATATAAAATCGACATTTTTTAAGACCACAAAAGATATATACAATATATATAACTCTTTGAATAATCCTCTGAACGATTAAATTTATAGATTTCTATTTAATCATTATTTTTAATAACCCATTATATAAAAATTTATATTCTGATAAAAACCAAAATAATCATTTGACTTTTAAAATAAAAAGTATATTTTAAAATCTGGAGAAGCAAACCGGAGAAAGCAGATGGAACGTTATGATAATTTATCTCTTATAGCAAATTTTATTATCGTAGGGATTCCCTGGTATTATGTATTTACATTAAGATGGTTGTATGCAAGTGCGAGGACAAACATGATAGTTATTTTTACTACTATCTGGTTTTATTACCTGGGAATAGCACCGCAGTTTCCAAATGACAACTTTGGTTTAATAGATCTTTTAAAATTAACATGGGAAAGAATGTTTTGAAAAAGGAGGCAGAAAATCAGGCTTTTTAATTTATAAACTTCCTGCTGCTTTTTGCAAACCTGATTTTTTATTTTTTCCTGAATTCCTTATTTTTTTTTCATTTGCAACAGCTACTTCACAAATTTTTTCACTACTGAAATAATTAAAATACCCTTTTTCACCTTTTGCATAACAAACAAGAGTCAAATGTGTATTATCTACATTTAAAGTTCTTTTGCAACCACCGCCAACTTGATAATAAACGTCTTCAATTTCACCAGGATATACTGATCTATCAATTGTTGTATCTATACAAGAATAATGTTTCAAATTAGCAAACCACCACCCTTCAGACTGTATCCGATTTTCTTTTGCTATGCTTCCGATAAAACAACCTGAAAAAATAAGAACTGATAAAACAAGGATAATATAAATAATTTTTTTCATGGTTTCTTCTCCTTGTAAACAATTGAATTTTTAACAGTCAAGACACTTATTTAGAATGTGCCAAACAATTTTTTAACTTTCATTCAACTGGCCTGCCATCTCTATATAAACCCTTATAAAGAATTTTTCCATTGGGATCATATAAAGTTCCTTGCCCATCTTCTTTACCATTTTTATATTCACCTACGTATTTGCCGCCCTTTGGAAATATCTTTGTACCCTGTCCTTCGAATTCACCATTTTTAAATTGCCCTATATATACAACTCCATTTGCATAAGTCAGAGTACCTTGTCCTTCAAAGTTACCATTTTTCAACTGTCCTACATATTTAAGTCCATTAGGATAAGTAAGATTACCTTGTCCTTCAAACTTACTATTTTTAAATTGCCCAACATATTTTACACCATCAGGAAAAGTCAGAGTACCTTGCCCTTCATGACTATTATCTTTCCATTCCCCAGCATAAATAAGGCCTTCAGGATAATTCATAATTCCATACCCATTATATTTATTATCTTTCCATTGTCCATTATACTTAAGGCCGCTATAATAAGTCATAATTCCATACCCATTTTTGCAATTACCTTGTTCACATTTAGGAGAATATGTTTTTAAATACTGCTCCAATGATACTGAAGGAGTATACGATTGTCCAAAAGTTGAAGATATTCGTTTCATCTCAGCTTGGTATCTTTCATAAGCATCAATAATGTCAGCCTCTGATTGTGAACTTTTTAATTTATTCTTAAAATCATCTTGAGCCTTTTCTTCCATACCACCCATGGTATTTAAATCATAATTCCTCGCTTCTGAATTTACCAAACTCGATAAAACGATTATCAGTGCAAATAATATCAGATATATATTTTTCATTTTGCAATCCCCTATTTTATTGTATGATCTTTATTTATTTAGAGAACATTAAGGACTACTCTCCTGAAAAGAGAAAAGAAATAAATTCAGGAATGAATAAAAAAAACAAAAGAGACTTAAAAGCTTTGTGTTTACTTTTTGTCAATTTTTTCCCATAATAACAGAAATCAAATTGAAGCCTTTAAAGACTGAGTATTCCACCTGGAAGCTATAACAATCAAGCCGGAATTTTAATCCGGTTTTGATTTTTTAGAATTAAATATTGCTAAAGATATTAACATTCCAGCAATGCAAAGCCCAGAGCCAATGTTTTCCAATGAAACATCAACACCTCCTCTATGTCCTGATATTTTTGCCTCTAAAGCAAAAGCAGATACTATTCCAGTTAAAATTATTAAAACATTTACAAAAATATTCTTTTTCATTTTCAATCCCCTGATTTAATAAATTTCTAATTTTATTTATTCAACTGGTCTTCCATTATGATATAAACCTTTTCTTATGATTTTTCCATTAGGATCATATAATGCTCCCTGTCCGTCAGCTTCACCATTTTTAAATTGACCTACATATTTAAAGCCACTACCAATGATATAAGTTCCCCAGCCTTCTTTTTTACCATCTTTCCATTGTTCTGAATATTTTTTATCGCCTGGGTATGTCATAATACCATACCCATTTATACAATCACCCTGTTCACACTTTGGAGAATATGTTTTTAAATACTGCTCCAATGATACTGAAGGAATATATTGCCTGCCAAACTTATAATATTTTCCTTGCATTGCTGATTGAAACTTTTCGTAAGCTTCAATAATGTCAGCGTCTGATTATGAATTTTCTAATTCAATTTTAAAAACATCTTGTGTTTTTTGTACTTGGCCACTCATGGTACTTAAATCATACGCATGTGAAGATGTAAAAAGAAATAATGAAAACAATAATACAATCGGAATGATAGCTATTTTTTTCATTTAACAATGACCTTATTATAGAATTTTTAATAATATTGGCACTCTATAGTTTCAATGTCAATATTCTTTTAAAATTTGAAACAAATATTCATTGTAATAATTAGAGAGGTTAATTATGAATTGAATGGAATAATTATTAAGTATTCCATAATCATTTTCCCCGTGTCAGATAAATGTCAGATTGATTTTCAATACGCCACTAATCATGATAACGTAAAATCATATAAAATGCTTGACTCTCTTCTATATTATAAATACATATTAGTATATAATAATTTAAAAAGAAACGCCATTGTCAGGGTTTGGTTTAGTCTCCAAAACCGACTGTTGCAGGTTCGAGTCCTGCATCGCCTGCATTTCGACATTGCTCAATACGAGCATTTCAGCTTTACACAGTGCGAGCACAACGGGACGTTTTCGAACTTACGGAAACGTCCTTTTTTTTCTCAGGAATCTTCAATATAAAAGCTGAAAGCTTTTTGACAACTCCCTGCCCAACAGTTGTCAAACTGGAAAAATGAATTTAGTATAATTCTTGACAAACAGTCTGTAAAAAAAAATTGTTAATGAAAATATTTGTTATATACAGGTTTATTTTTTGCATAAATTTCGGTTCACAGTAATAAATTTTCAACCTTAAATACAGGAGTGAAAAAAAATGAAAAAGCTAATTGCCGTACTTATAATCATCATATTGCCTGCTCTGATTATCACGGGATGCAAACCATCAAATAATGGAAATATTATCAAGATTGCTTTTGTTTCTCCTTTAACCGGAGATGTGGCTGCCATGGGACAGGGTATGAAAAACGGAGCAATGCTTGCAATTGAAGACGCAAATAATAAATATAAGGATCTCGGATTTACATTTGAATTAATGCCGCTTGATGACAGGGCTGATCCCAAAGAAGCTGTAAATGCCGCAAATCAGATAATTTCCGACAAAAATGTATATGGAATAATCGGCCACCTGAACTCAGGCTGTTCAATTCCGGCCTCTGCTGTTTACAATAAACGCAACATGGTTATGATATCGCCCGCATCAACTAATCCGAAACTAACCCAGCAGGGACTGGAAAATGTTTTCAGGCTCTGCACTACAGATGACGTACAGGGAACTTTTGCGGCAGACAGATTGCTAAAAATTGGATTGAAAAACATTGCAGTTATTCACGACAAAACCCCTTACGGGCAGGGTTTGGCTGAAGAATTTAAAAAAACAATTGAAGCCGGCAATGGAAAAGTCTTGTCTTTTGAAGGCATCAGCATGGGCGATAAAGATTTCAATGCGATTCTGATTAAAATGAAAACTCTCAGGCCGGACGCAATATACTTTGGCGGAATGTACCAGGAAGGCGGACTGCTTTCCAGGCAGGCAAAAGAAATGGGACTCAGGGTTCCTGTAATCGGAGGCGATGGATTATATACCAGCGAGTATATTAAAATTGCCGGCATTCCATCCGAAGGTGACATGACCACATCAATAGGCCTTCCTCCGGAAAAACTTCCCAAATCAAAAGAATTTATTTCAAAATATACTGCCAAATATCCAAACTACGACATGCAGCCTTATGATCCGACCACTTATGACGCAACTGCCCTTCTTGCATATGCGATTGTACAGGCAAAAAAAGATAAATCTAAAATACTGGAAATAATAAAAAACGTTAAATTTGACGGAGTAACAGGACCGGTGCAATTTGACAAAAAAGGCGACACATTGAATAAAGCAGTTACAATGTATATAGTAAAAAACGGCAAATGGATAGTTAAAGAATAATGCTGCTTCAACAGTTACTGAACGGGATTACCCTTGGCAGTATATACGCCCTGATTTCATTGGGCTACACCATGGTTTACGGCATACTGCAGATGATTAATTTTGCACACTCGGAAATTTTTATGCTTGGAGCCTACATTGGTCTTGGCGTGCTTATCGGCCTTGGCGCAGTGGCGCATTCTCATTCTGAAATTGCGTTGCTCGTAATTCTGATTGCAGCGATTATCGGCAGCGGGGCATTCGGAGTCATTATTGAACGTTTTGCCTACAGGCCTCTGCGCCATTCCGGTCGTCTGGCTCCGCTCATATCTGCAATAGGCGTATCAATTGTATTGCAAAACCTTGTTATGGTACTGGTCAGTCCGCAATCCCTGACTTTCCCGCAAATAATTGAACCAAGGCAGTTTTCCTTTTATGGGGTGATGATCAACTCTCTGCAGATAATGATTATCTGCATATCAGTATGCCTCATGGCAATTCTGCATTTTTTTATTAACAGGACCAAATTAGGTACTGCTATCCGCGCAGCATCCGCGGATAGGGAAACAGCAGCGCTAATGGGAATTAATACCAACAAAATAATCTCTCTGGTTTTTTTTATCGGAGGCGGACTTGGAGGCGCGGCAGGCGTTCTGGTTGGAATGTTCTATGGAAGCATTAAGTACAACATGGGGTTTATATATGGAATCAAAGCCTTTACTGCAGCGGTTCTGGGCGGAATTGGAAATATTCCGGGAGCGATGATCGGCGGACTTGCACTTGGCATACTTGAAAGTCTGGGAGCAGGATATATATCATCAGCCTATAAAGATGTTATAGCTTTCGTTATACTTATTATTGTATTGATTATCCGGCCAAACGGAATATTCGGCACAAGGACTCAGAATAAATGCTGACAAAACTTAAACAGATCTCTCCTGTACTTTTTATAACTACTCTGATTGCCGGTGTTTACGCTCTTCATTTAATTGAAGCTTTTTATGCATTACATATATTCTCATTGATCGGGATTTACATTTTAATTGTTCTTGGTCTCAATCTTGTAATCGGTTATTCAGGGGTGCTCGATTTAGGCTTTATGGCTTTTTATGCCATAGCCGCATATACAGCAGCTCTTCTCTCAGCCAAAGGCGTATCATTCTGGCTTTGTCTGCCGGCTTCAATCCTTGTCACCTGCACATTCCGTTATATCCTTGGACGTCCGATCATGCGGCTCAAGGGCGATTATATGGCAATAGTTACTCTTGGATTCGGCGAAATCACCCGTCTTATCTTAAACAACTTTGACCTGCTCACCAACGGCCCCAAGGGCCTCCCGCGTGTAGGCGAGCATATCGGCAAAATTAATTTTTTTGGAATTCAAATAATTGAAGAATACCAGTATTTTTATCTCATATTATTTTTTATAATAATCGCGATCATTGGAATTAAACTGATTGAAAAATCCAAATACGGACGCGCATTTATCTGCATACGCGAAGACGAGACTGCAGCGGAAGTCTGCGGAATAAATATTGTAAGGATCAAGATGCTCGCATTTGTGCTCAGCGCGGGCCTTGCAGCAACAGCTGGAACAATTTATACTCACTGGATCGGTTTTATAAGCCCTGAATCTTTTACATTCTGGGAATCAATAATGCTGGTTGCAATGATTGTGCTTGGCGGAATCGGCAATATTGCAGGAATTATCTTAGGAACCATACTGCTTGTCGGCGGACCGGAAGTGCTGCGTTACAATCTCGGGGCTGATCTTGTGCTGTACCGTATGCTGATCTTTGGAGTGCTCATGGTTGTAATGGTTCTGTTCCGGCCTCAGGGGATTATCCCTGAGAAACGACACGAATGGGAATTGAAGGATACAGATAAAGATGCTACTTAAAATCAATAATATCAGCAAACACTTTATAGGATTAAAGGCGCTTGATGATATCAGTTTTGAGGTCAATGAGCATGAGATCTTTTCTGTAATCGGCCCCAATGGAGCAGGGAAAACCACTTTCTTCAATGTGCTTTCAGGGATATACGCCCCGAGCTCAGGGGAGATTATTTTTGCTGGTGAAAATATCAGCAACCTGCCTCCTCATGAAATTGCAGGCAAGGGCATATCACGAACTTTTCAAAATCTCCGTCTGTTTCCTCACATGACTGTTCTGGAAAACATTCTAAGCGGAACTTTTGTGCGAAACAGTTATACATTAATAGATGCAATTCTCCGCACCAGACGCTACAGGGAAAATGAAAATACAGATATTTCCTATGCTTCATATATTGCAAATCTTGTGGGAATAAACGGAAGGGACAATGAACTTGCTAAAAATCTTGCCTATGGCGATCAGAAAAAACTGGAAATCGCCCGGGCGCTTGCAGGCAAACCGCAGTTATTGCTGATAGACGAACCTGCAGCAGGCATGAATCCCAAAGAGACAGAAGAAGTCGCTTCACTTATAAAAAAAATCAACAGCATGGGAATAACAATTATCCTGATAGAACATGACATGAAATTAGTAATGAATATTTCAAATAATATAGCTGTTCTCGACTATGGTGTTAAACTGGCCCAGGGCTCACCCAGGGAGATCAAGTCCAATCCAAAAGTTATTGAGGCATATTTAGGGAGCACCCATTATGCTTGAACTTAAAAATATCAGCAGTTCCTACCAGGAAAATCTTGTGCTTAAAAAAATATCACTTCAGCTTACAGAAGGGGAGATTGTCACCATTATTGGCGCAAACGGTGCAGGCAAAACAACACTGCTTAAAACAATAATGAATACTGTAAAAATCAAGCAAGGCGAAATATTATTTAATAATAAATTGCTCAACAAACTTCATACTGAAGATATAGTAAAATGCGGGATAGCCCTCTGCCCTGAAGGCCGTAAAATATTTCCGGATCTGACTGTGCTTGAGAATCTGCAAATCGGAGCATATATACGCACGGATAAAAAGTCGATAAACGAAACTATAGAAAAAAACTTCACTCTCTTCCCTATTTTAAAAGACAGGTTCAGGCAAAAAGGCGGAACACTATCCGGCGGCGAGCAGCAGATGCTTGCTATAGCCAGAGCGCTCATGGCTGCCCCTCGCCTGCTGCTGCTCGATGAGCCTTCACTTGGCCTTGCGCCGATTATGGTTGATAAAATCTGCGATATAATCAAGGAGATAAACCAGCAGGGCGTTACAATACTGCTTGTTGAACAAAACGCGAACATGGCGCTGAATATTTCCAATCGCGGATATGTACTTGAAACAGGAGAGATATCTCTATCCGGCACAAGCAAGGAACTTCTCGGAAACCCTCAGGTAAAAAACGCCTATCTTGGCGGAGAGTAAGGGAAAACTATTGCTTTAAAATTCTTTTTAAATATTCCTCAAGATGTTTCTGCTGCGCTGATTTTGATATTATAATTTTTTCTGATACATTATTATTTTTATATCGAACAAGCACGCCGGAAGTTTTTATCCGTTCCTTAATATGAATGCCGGTGTTTTTAATAATATCATCAAAAAGAATAATCAGTGTTTTAAAATCTGCCGCATTGATGTTTCTGCGGGCTTCCCTTCCTCCATCATACATCCCGGACGAGCTCATTTCACGTTTCACAGGAACATACGATATGCTTTCCTTATTAATAATATATTCATTTCCGTTCCCATCGAGATATATTAGTTTTTTGACAACCGAATTATCTGCATGCAAAATTGTTTGTGCATTACAATAAAAAATAGTAATTAAAAAAAATATTAAAGTAAATATGAATTTTGTTTTATTCATTCCTTATCTCCCTTTTCATATTCAGATAAAATCTCCCCATTCCTATATCATATTCAGTTATAAAATAAATGAACATGGTAATATCACAATATATAAGCCCTATAATTGAAAAGAAAGAATTAAAAATAAAAATTCTGCAAATTGTGCTTATAAGAGTATTGCTTAGTTTAAAAATTGTTACATCCATATTTTTATAATTATTGATGCACTCATAAAAAACCATGCTGCAGGTAAAAAGAGATGTTTTCATTCCCAGGTATGAATTGAAAAGCGCGCGCCCTCCTTTTCCGTCTTTTATATCAAGCGGAAGCTGCTTTGTAACTCCCCATAACATGGAGTGAGCCAGGTCTCTGCTCGATTGATTTACATTTGAATCCATATTGATGGATGAAAGATGGAATTTATGATATTCAATGGAATTTTTTAAAATTTTTCTCCACAGCCCTATTCTAATTTTTTTATAAATCATAAGCAAAACCAGAATTACAGCGAAAATTCCAAAACCAATCCAATTCATAGAATTTATCCTTAATAGAAATCTGTTAAAAGATAATATTTCTTTATTACAAACCCCCTGTCCCCAAAAGGGGGCACGTGATAATTAATCAATTCTTCGATAATTCGTATTTTATAATTTCTGTAATATTAGCAATAATACATCTTTAACTTCGATGTACAATGTTTTTAATTTCAAGACTTTTATAAAATTCGTTACTGTATCTCTCATATTTTCTCGAATATTTCCTGCAAGTTCAACATTAATCATGTTTTACAATTCTTTGATTTGTATTAAACACTTGCATTTCACCCCTACTCGCCCCCTTTGGGGGACGGGGGGAGATTGTTGAATTTGTATTATTTTCCAAAAAATCCAGAACTAGCATAAAAAATTTATTTTACATTTTTTCCTTTGCCGCTTAATACTCTTGCCGGCAGAAAAAGTATTCCTTTGATAAAACTTAAAATTCCCTCCACTGCAAATCCCAGAATCCGGAACGGGATAAGTATCAGCCAAACTATCGGATATAAAAATAATGCAATTAATGCAAGCGGCCAGCAGAGAAAAAATAATATTATCCACAGCAGGAATTTTATCATAAAAATTATCCTCGCATTTAAAGATTTTATTTGATACTGTAAAGAAAATTATATATTGACAATGTTGTCAATTAGGATTAAGTTCAAACAGACTGATTCTGAAAAGGAAGAAATGATTTTTTTATTCCGGAAACAGCAATCAATTACAACTATATTTCATAAAGGCTATAATATGGAATTTGCCGCACTTACATGTCCTCAATGCGGAGGGTCACTTCCGCGTCAGGCACGATGGAGAATGGTTATATGCCCTTACTGCAACAACAATGTAACCCGCATAGATAATATTGTAGAAGCGGAACTTTTTCACAAGGCATGGCTGGATTCTCAGGCTGCTGTAAAATCTGCAGGGCGCATTATTAACATTTCAGGAAAGTCTTTCAGGATAATCATACCATTAGGCGGCGGAGATACTTCTGAAGTATATCTTGCTGAACGGTTGAGCATCCTGCCGGAGCGCGTAATAATAAAACTCGCAAGAGAAGGAACCAAACCAGGCGTTCTTGCGGATGAATTTAAAAATCTACAGGAACTGCAGGCTTTAAAATCTTCAGGTTCTGCATATTTCAGCCAGCGCCTGCCGCAGACAGTCTTTTCCGGAAAAACCGAAGATACGCTTCGGGAAGCCCTGGTTCTGCGTGAGCCTGCAGGATACTGGGGCAGCCTTGAAGATGTGTCGAAAAATTACCCGCATGGAATCGATCCGCGTCATGCAATATGGATGTGGCGGCGTGTACTTGAGGTTCTTGGTTATATACATGACAACGGATGGTCTCATGGCGAGCTTCATCCGGGGCACATGCTTGTTCATCCTGCTGATCATGGAATTCTGATCATCTGCTGGCGCAAAGCCCGGAAGTCAGGCAAAAATAATGACAGCCGTATTCGCGATCTGCAGGGAGCAGCCTGGTCCATACGATCTCTGCTTAGCGGTGATTCTGACGAATCAGGATTTGGAAGTAAAACTCCGCCGCTGCTGATTGAGTTACTTCAAAAAGTTTCCGGGAATGATGACATTTGTTCATCTCTCGGAGCTGCGGGTATTGATGAAGAACTTAAGTCTGTTGCAGCTAAAATTTACGGACCGCCGGTCTTTGTGCCTTTTTATCCGGTTCCGCACAAATAAATAATTTCAAGGAGATATCATTATGGGTTATGGCAATTATTCACATGCTGCACATTCAGCTCTGATCGCTGACCGGGCAAACCTTTCTGCAAACGAGGTATTTATCCAGCAGAATTGTCACGTTCTTATGGATCCCAAAGGGCTTAAGGTCCGGGAATCCCGCGACAGTGCGGATCATCCAAATTCCCTGGGAGTTGTTTTTGCACTGGATGTTACAGGCTCAATGGGTGATATACCCAAACTGCTTGCAACCAAAGAGCTGCCAACCTTCATGAAACTTTTAACAGCATGCGGTATACCGGATCCGCAGCTTTTGTTCATGGCAATTGGAGATTCAAATTCTGACAGGGCGTCATTGCAGGTTGGGCAGTTCGAGTCAACTGCAGAACTGATGGATCAGTGGCTTACACGGACTTATCTTGAAGGAGGCGGCGGAGGAAGCAATGAAGAGAGCTACGAACTCGCTTTTTATGTTCTTGCACAGCACACGGATATGGATTGCTGGACTAAACGCAAAAAACGCGGCTACCTTTTCATGACTGGCGACGAGATGCCTTACTCTGTAATTTCCAGGCATCATATTGAAGCGCTCATTGGCGACAAGCTTGATGAAGACATTCCGATTGAGGAGGTCATTGCAGCAGCTGCGGAAAATTATCACCTGTTTTTTTTAATCCCCGATCTGCATAGAAGAAGAAATTGCGAAAAACGATGGAGAGAGCTTCTCGGAGATCACGTTATCTGCATGGAATCACCTGAAGATACATGCGCTGTTGCTGCAGCTATAGTGGGTCTTTCTGAAAAAGCTCTGCCTGATATTAAAGGAGCAGTGCGCGCATTAAGCGACAATGGAGTGAATAAAGACCGTGCTGCTGCAGTTGCGCGCGCAATAAAATCATATGCCAATCTGATAAATTCAGCGGCATCCGGAGAAGTGCACAGCAAGCCTGTTACAGCCGATCATACCAAAAAATCCTGGGTGAAAAAGCTGTTTGGGAAAGAAAAATAGTTCAATTGATGATCGCCCTGGTTATGCATCAGTTCTCGGTCTGGGATTCGGTGACTGCGGCAAGGGTCTATTCACTGACTTCCTCTGCAGGCGCTGGCAGGCCCATACAGTTGTAAGGTTTAACGGGAGCTCTCAGGCAGGGCATAATGTTGTGCTGCCGAACGGGCTTCATCACACCTTTTCCCAATTCGGATCCGGTTCATTTATTCCGGAAACGGCAACAGTGCTTGCAAGTCCTGTGGCGGTGCATCCCTCAGCCATGCTTGTTGAGAATGATTTTCTTAAAAAAGCTGGGGTCAATGATGCGCTTGACCGCATGATTATAGACGCACGCTGCAGGGTTATCACTCCCTATCACCAGTCAGCAGGCAGACTGCGCGAGCTGAATCGTGGTCCGTCTGCTCATGGCACTTGCGGAGCAGGCGCAGGAGAAACTGTCCGCCATTCTCTTAACCATCAGGATGAAGCAATACATTACGGAGATTTGCAGAATCCCGGGACTGTGCGAGCAAAGCTTGAAATAATCCGCAAGCGACTGCTTGCTGAATTTCATGAAACCGAAAAACAAAGCGACACTCAATCTTATGCCGAATTAAAGATATTAAAGGATGAAAACATTTCAGACATCTGGCTCGAAACGATTTCAACGCTTTTGAAATCCGTGCCGCCTGCATCTGCCGATGCTGTTGCATCACGCTGCAATTTGAAGGGAACAGTAATTTTTGAAGGGGCGCAGGGATTTCTTCTTGATGAATGGCGCGGGTTTCACCCGCATACAACATGGAGCAGCACTCATACTGGTGCAGTAAATTCTTTAGCCCGTGATCTTTTATTGCCGGAGCCTGTCAGGCATTACGGAGTTCTCAGATCTTTTCTCACCCGACATGGTAACGGGCCTCTTCCCACACACGACCCGAATCTGAATTATCTCCCTGAACCGCATAACAGCAGCGATAACTGGCAGGGTGAATTCCGCCGTGCTCATCCGGACGCGGTGCTGCTCCGCTATGCACTTTCCAATATCGGAACTTTATCAGGACTTTTAATAAGCCACCTTGATATTTTCGACAAAGGAAATTCTCTCAGATGGTGTTCGAAATATAAAACAAAAGATTCAGGTTATTTTGAAGAGATTCCTTCAAGCGAAGGACAGGATCTAAAACATCAGATGAGGCTTACAGAATTATTGAAACAGGCCAGCCCTGTTTACGATCAAGAGTATGTTGCTTCTGCAGATTCATTTCTCGCAAGGCTTGCAGGATTAACAGATACTCCAGTGTCATTCGGATCTTACGGGAATACTCATATTACGGTTTATCCAGGCGGAGTAAAAAAATAAATAAAATTTTCTCCCCCGTCCCCCAAAGGGGGCGAGCAGGAACGAAATAAAAATTTTTTAAAGTAAATCAAATAATTATTATACTTGACTATATTGTCGAGCTTGCAGGAAATCTACGCATCAATATGACATTTATAGGGATGATTTTCTAAAAAGTTTTGAAATAAAAACATTGCGAATAGAAGTTGAAGATGTATTAAATAATATTGCGAACATTACATAAATGATAAATTACAAATTATCGAGGAAGATATTATTTATCTTGTCCCCGCTTTTGAGGATCACTTGCCCCCTTCGGGGGACAGGGGGCTTGGAAAAAAAGAAATATTTTTTTCCAAGGATCTGTTAAGAGCTTAAAAATAATTTAAAAGGGGTATATGCATGGCTGACGGCAAACTGGTTTCACAACTTGACAAAAAACTCATGGAAGAGGGAATCATTAATGCTCAATACAAATCAGATTATAAAAAAGTACATCACCTGCTCAATACCCATTTTAAAAAATCTGGCGGCATTCTCACTGAAGAATCATTTAAAAAAGGCGAAGAAAAACTCAGGGAATGGCTGCTGGTTCTGCATAAGAAAGGCGCAACGCAGGAAAAGCTTTCGAGCTATCTTCGATGCGGGCTTGCCCACCTCAGCTTTGATTTCATTGAATCTACATATAAAACAATTTCAAAAGAGGATCTCATAACCCGCTCTTTGCAGTCACTGAAACTCAGGGGATTCCATAAAACCTTTTTCAAAGCAGCTCCGACTCAGATAAAAAAACAGTCAATAAAAAAGAAACCGGTCAAAAAAACTATAAAAGCTGTTAAGAAGAAACCTGTTAAGAAAAAATCCGTTAAAAAAACTGTAAAAAAATCCGCAGTAAAAAAGAAAAAGCCGGTTAAAAGCAGATCATCTGCTAAATCTAAAAAGAAAAAAGGATTTCTTTCAAAATTATTCGGCTGATAAAATTTTCTTCAGATTCAAAAAATGAATTATTTCACAGTTATCTCAACTGCGCAATTATGCTGATATTAATGCGGATTCTCCTTGAAAGTAAAGCTGCCACTCCGGATAGAATTTCATAAGCAATAGACGGATGATTCTTCTTCAGCACTTCAAGGCTGTCTAAAGTCAATACAAGGCATACAAGATCAGTTTCTGCACAAACATCTGCAGACCGCGGACGGCCGTCAATCATTGACATCTCTCCAAATACAGCACCGCGGGATAAACGGTAAAACCTGCGCATCGATCCGTCAGACATTTTCATAAACAGGTCCGCCCTGCCCTGCAGGATAAAAAATACGGAATTGCCTTCCTCTCCCTGGGCAACAATTTTTTCCCCTTTTGCAAAAGTTTTTTCCACGAGAAATTTCATTAGTATATTTATATCTTTTTCAGAAAGGCCTGACATTATATCAAGATCTTCAGGAATGAGCCGGTTGGTTGAAATGTCCGGCGAATATCCGTCAATCAGATAGTCTTCCGCTGACGCGAGGCAGTCATCAAACTGATCAAAAAGCATGGCGCCGATATTGGCTGTACGGCGAATGGGCGAATTTTCCTCAACAGATGACAGCAGAAGTTCGCATCCTGCTTCACGGCAAATGCCTGCAATCTGCTGTATAGCCACAACTCCTGTTGCATCAATATTTTTAAGTCTTCTCAAATCAAGTATTACAATTGTGGGATGATCTTTCAGAAGCTGCTCCACTCTGTGAGACAGCTTATCCGCTGTTCCGAAATAAAGATATCCTTCCAGTTCAAGAATCATGATGCGGGAACCTTCCTTGTCAAGCAGGCTGACTTCGCTCCCGGTACGCTCTGTATTCGAACGCATTTTTAATCCTGTATATTCACGGCCTATAATACCGCGGCTCATGGATGATACAAAAATTATCAAAGAAAAAATAACCCCGGCAAAAACAGCTTCTATAATCCCGAAAATAATCATTACAAGAGTTACAGCAATTGAAACAAGAACAGTAAATATTCTTTCCTTTCTCCTGTTTCCTTTTTCTTCAACAGCCTCTTTAAGATGAGTTATAACCCAGCTGTCGAAAAGACTGAACGCAAGCAGAATCAGAACCCCGGCAAGAACCGAAAGGGGCAATGATGATAATATCGGGCCTGAAAAAATTATTGCAATAGCGGCAAACACGCCACCTGCAAACTGAGATACGCGTGTTCTTGCACCGTAATCGAATGCTGCAAGAGTCCTGGAATTTGATCCTGCTCCTGTTATACCGCCGAAAAAAGCTGCTATAATATTAGCAATCCCCTGCCCTGCCAGTCCGCTGTTGGAATCGCTTCGTTGACGCATCAAGGAATCAGATTCGTTCTGAGCAAGAAAAGAGCTGAGACTGTTTACAAGCGCTACACCAGTTGAAGCAGGAAGCATCACTCCAAAAATCAATATCCTGATATCCTCCCTTAATATCAATCCCGCAATTCCGTTTAAAGCTGTTGGCACAGGGATTGCCATTGGAAGGCTGCCTATAACAAGCTTCCCGGTTGATATGCCGGTATATCCGGCAAGCAGGTAAAACAATGCAGTACCTGCTGCAAGTGAAACAACAGGCGCCAGAAAACGCCACTTGAATATACAGATTACACGATACACTATGATTGATAATGCTGCTGTTGAAATAGTTACAATTGACTCTGTAGAAATTATACCATACGGATGATATATTAAATCCGGAAGGCTGACCAGAAATAGCGGTTTAACCTGCGACTGAAGTATCAGGAGCGCGCTCCCGTTCATCAGGCCTGCAATTACCGGATACGGAATATATTTAGCAAGAACACCAAAACGGAGGATGCCGAACATAAGCTGAATAAGCCCGGACATGAGAACAGTTAAAAAAATCAGAGGAACTGCTGTATCAGGAGTAATATGTTTTATAAGCTGAGCAGTTACAGCCGCAAGCATTAAAGATGAAAGCGAATACGGGCCGCTGTTGACAATCCGTCCGCCCCTGAAGAATGCAGTGACAAGATTAGCAATTGCAAGTGAAACGAGCCCGCTGAGCGCTCCAATTGAAACAAAGGCAGGGCCAAGAGGTGCAAAAACAATCATTCCGAATGCAATACTTTTTGGAATACCAAGAAGCGTGACCATAAGGCCGCCGGTCGTATCCTGTATCAGTGAAAGGTATTTATTATTAAGAGTTTTCAACAATCATTTATCCATTATGATTTGAATTGTTTTCTTCAGGAAACCTCTAAAATCAGTTTTTTTCAGATCCCCTAATGAAAATCTAAAATGATATTTTATCAACAACTTTTTACTTTATCAGAATATGCAGAGATAATACAGAGGTTTTTTTCTGGTTTGATTATTCCTGAAAGCAGCTTTAAATAAAGCATAGGTGTCTGATTTTACCGATATTTCTTTCTTGACAACTATATATCAGTGTATATTTTTTTTTAAAAGAAAATAAAAAAATGAACCTTTTAACCCTGATAAATTTAATTTCTTCATTTATCTACATTTCATTAGGCATTTATTGCCATAATGCAGGTAAACTGGAACCGGAATCAAAAACCAACAAACTTTTTTCAATATTATGTTTATGCTTTGCCGTATGGGGATTTTCCTTTGCTTTTCTGCATTCTTCAGAATCAAAAAATGAAATTGAAATCTGGTATAATATCAGTTCTATAGGCTGGTGCCTGTTCAGCGGCTTTGTCATTCATCTGAATCTGCTGATGACCGGCAAAGAATCAGTATTCAAAAACAAATGGATTTATATTCCCATATATTTACCCGGAATAATTTTTATAATAAAAGAATTCACAGGTAATTTGTATGCAAAGGATTTCATTAGAATCGGCTACGGGTACTCAGAAATTCCGGATGCTGCAGGAATATGGTTCTGGTTATTTATTATACACCAGACAGCATGCGAACTTTTAGGGATGTATCTTCTTTTCACCTGGGGAAAACGGTCACATATTAAAAGAGAGAAAAAACTCGCTACAGCCTTGATAACAACATCAGGAATATCTCTCATCATTGCATTTACATCTGATATTCTTTTACCTGCAGTGAATATTTTTATTCTGCCGGCAATGTCCCCTGTTTTTATACTAATCTGGGGTTACGGATTATGGTACTCCATTTCAAGATACAAATTCATGTCTCTCAACAGGTCATTCACTTCAGATGAAATCGCATCAAGAATGAAAGACCTTTTTTTTATACTCGATCTGGACGGAAATATAGTTAAGATAAATCATCAGGTTATTGATTTCCTTGGCTTAGATGAAAAAAAAATATTAAAAACCTCTTTTCAGAATATTCTCACAAACAAGGAAACCCTTATAAAAAAACTTCAATCCCTGACAGAAAGCAATGCAATGAGGTTTGAAAATATAAATGAATTTAATACATTAAAAAATGGATCAATACCGGTTAAGATTTCCGGCTCCCTGCTCATGGATAAATTCGGCGACCCTGTTGGAGTAGTCATAATTGCATCTGACCTCAGGGAAAAAATCCAGCTTCAGCTTGAAATGAAAGAACGGGCATACAGCATGGATGCCCTGCGTGAGAGCCAGGAACGCTACCGTCTTGTTATGGAGAACATCAATGATGCTGTTTTCATCTGCAGGCTTGACGGACATCTTAAATATATGAGCCCGTCAATGTTCCGGCTCACCGGATATTCTGTGGATGAAATGGTTAATGCGCATTACCTACATTTCATCCGCAAGGATTACAGGAAACGCGAACATGACCTGTATACAAAACAGGTGCAGGAGGATCTTGAAGTTACCGAGCATGAATACCCGTTTATTGTCAAGGGCGGTGCAGCCATCTGGGTTGGACAAAGCGTACGAATGGTAAAGAACAATGAGGGTAATATAGAATTTTTCGGCGTAATCAGGGATATCTCGGAACGGAAAGCTGCAGAAGAGGCGCTGCTTAAAAACGAAATGCTCTTTCAGCAATTAATGGAAAACGTCAGCGATTGTGTTTTTATCTGCAGACAGGACGGGCATTTCATATATTTCAACCCGGCTATTACAAGAATCATCGGTTATCATACGAATGATTTAATTGGAAAGCACTTTCTTGCCATTGTTCATCCGGAATACCGCGAGCAGCAGAAAAAATTTTATCTTAAACAGGTAAGTGAAAATATTGAAACTACTTATTACGAATTTCCCATTGTTGCGAAAAACGATGAGACTATCTGGGTTGGTCAAACTGTCCGGATGATCAGGAACAATGAAGATGAAATTGAATTTTACGGCATCACGCGCGATATAACCTTTATTAAAAAAGCAGAGGATGCCCGCCGTGAACTCGAAGAAGCGAAGACCCGTTTTTTTGCAAACATCTCACACGAAATCAGGACGCCGCTGACTCTAATGCTCGGCCCTATTGAGTCCGTTCTTCAGGGTGATTACGGCAGGGAAATAGGCAATGATTTTTTTAAATCTCTCCACCGCAATACTCTAAGCCTCCTTAAGCTCGTAAATAACCTGCTCGATTTTTCAAAAATTGATGCAGGCAAGATGTCTTTACGCGTGCAGAAGGAAGATATTGTTGCGTTTACCCGGCATTATCTATCAAGCATTAAACTTGCCGGAAAATCTAAAAATATCAATCTTAATTTCAAATCATCTGCAGAATCCATAATGCTCTTCTTTGATCCTCAAAGAATGGACAAAGTCATCATGAATCTTCTGTCAAATGCATTGAAATTCACAGTAAACGGCGGAACTATTTCAATGACTATTTCAGAGGATGATGACAACGTCCGAATTTCAGTTATTGATACAGGTGAAGGCATCCCGGAGAAAAGCTTAAGTGCTGTATTTGACCGCTTCAGCCAGGCAGACACTACATCAACAAGAAAGCATGAAGGGACAGGAATAGGTCTTGCACTTGCCAAAGAGCTTGCTGAACTGCATGGAGGATCAATTTCAGTCGAAAGCAGGTTTATAGATAAATATCCTCATAATCACGGATCAACTTTTACTGTGATCATCCCTAAAGGAATTGCGCACTTCGAAAATAGAACAAATATAATTTTTAATGAAAAAAGCAATCTTGATGATTATGTGAAAGATTACAGGTTAATCGGAATCAGCGAGCTTGAAGATTCAAAAGACAATGAACCTGATTCCAATGATTGCTCAGACTCTGATGACTTGCAGCCTAACGGCAATCAAAAAACAATACTGGTTGTTGATGACAACGAGGACATGAGAAATTTTCTTAAAATACTTCTTCAGAATCACTATCGCGTAATAACAGCAGATAATGGCGAGGCCGGGATCAGCTGCATGAGAAAAATAAAACCTGATCTTATTGTCACTGATGTTATGATGCCTGTTATGAACGGTTTTGAGATGACAGCAATAATTAAAAATGACGAATCCCTTAAAACAACGCCCGTTATAATGCTTACAGCAGATACAGATCTCATGAATAAAGTGGCAGGCCTTGAGAACGGCGCCGACGACTATCTGCATAAACCATTTAATTCATTGGAACTTATGACGCGCATCTCATCTTTGCTGAAAAATTATGAATATCAGCAGATCATAAGCCGTCGCAACGCTGACATTGAAAGAGAACTTGAGGTGGCCCGCCAGCTCCAGGAAAGACTTCTTCCATCATCAATGCCTGAAGTTTCCGGTTTCCATGAATATGCAGTATATATTCCAATGGACAAGGTCGGAGGTGATTTCTACAGCATTGAATTGCATGAAAATTTACTGGATATATTTATAGCCGATGTTTCCGGACATGGACTTCCCGGAGCATTTCTTGCATCTGTAACCAAAATGGGTCTCGAGAACATACCATCGCGAACTGCTCCGGTGAAAGTTCTTAATCTGCTCAACAATGTTATTAACCGGCATACTGTTAACAGCAATTTTGTAACAGCATTCTATGCTGTCATTGATATAAATACAAGGATAATGAAATATTCAAATGCGGGGCATACCCCGACAATTCTGTACCGGCAAAAAACCGGTGAATTCATCGAACTGAGAAGCAAAGGAACAATTCTCGGCTTTCTAAATAAAATTGAACTTGAAGAAAAAATAATTCAGCTTGAGTCCAATGACCGCATTGTTTTCTATACGGATGGAATCACCGAATGTACAAGTCCCGCGAATGAAATGTTTAATGAAATCCGGTTTCGAAAGACAATCAGGGAACAATCGGGTAAAACTGCAGAGGAATTCTCCAATGAACTTTTGCATGAACTGGAAAGATTCAAGGGAGAAAATAAATTTGATGATGATATTACTATGGTTGTGCTGGACGTGCTTTAAATAAAAAAATACGCGATTATCACAAAGCGCGTATTTTTGAAGATTTAATAATTAAATGTATTTCAATCTGCCTATTTAATTCCGAATCCGAAACTCCACCTGTTAATATATGAAGGAACATATATTGATGTTGTTTCACAATCATGAAACAGTTCATTTATTTTACCGTAGTAATTTTCCACCTGGTTTTTTGCAATATCCGTAGCGCCAATCTGGGCTGCAATCACACCGCCCTTTTTTAACACTCTGTGAATTTCATGAAGATTTGTAATAATCAGCCTGTATGCATAATCAGTCAGATCTGCAAATACAACGTCCTGTGAATTATCCGGAATTTTTTTTATTGTTTCAAATGCATCGCCTGAAATTATTTTAACTCTCTGATCATCAAAAGCGCCGTTCGAAACAGTAGGCAGATATTTTCTGGAAAGCTCAATCACCTCATCATCAAGTTCAAGTATAACAGCTTCTGAACAATTATATTTTAAAACTTCTCTTGCAATACCGCCGTCGCCGCCGCCTAAAATAAGCACGTTTGCTTTATCTTTTTTATCGAACATTTCAAAAGCTTTTTGCGCAAATGGTTCATGATATAAATTCTCATCTTTGACGCAGAGATTCATTTCATCGTTGCAGAAAAGACAGTTTCCGAGATCGTGCACTTTAAGTATCTTGATATCCTGCCCTGCTTTTGTTTTCACGTGAGCTACTTCCTCATCAACTATATAACCGCCATAGTATCCTTCTTTTTCGTATATATCCTCCATGATATAACCGCGTTTCAAAGAATGCGTTTTCACCTGTTCCGGTTTATAATATTTCCGGAGAACCTCAACTGAAATTGCCGGGCTTATCGGACCGCATGTGAAATAATCAAAACTGATGAAATTGATTTCAGGAAAGGTATGATAACTTATATGGCTTGTGGAAAGCAGTGCGACAAAGGTTACGCCGCTTGGATCGAATTTATGGTAGGCAATATTAAGAATTTCAGTTGCTGTAAGGCTTACAATTTCCTCTGTAGCTTTTTTCATGATATCAATATCATCAATGATATCGTGAGGAACCCCTATCAATTCAACTACAATGTGTTCACCAATTACTGCCACCTGATTCTCCTTAAAAAATTAATTTAAATTGGGCTTTTATAAATCCAACCCACAAGGGAAATGCCGAAATTGTTTCTGTAAATCCCTTATCTTATTATCGTGGCAAGATAAAACCGCGCCAAAAGATTAAATTAACAACACATTGTATCAGGATCGCGCTGTCATTATTAAATCCCTGAATTCTATTCTTATAAATTTATTTAACAGATTGTTAATAAAGAATATCAGCCAGAGCATTGTCAAAAATATCACATCATTAAATCGCCTGATAATGGATAACTAAAAAAAATAAATCCCGTTTTTATCAGATATTAACCATTTTTAAAACAGTGCTAAAAAAATCCAGTATTAATTTTCAGGAGATGATTATTTATTAAAAAAATTTCCTTATTTTGATAATAACTCGTGGTCTTTTATTTCAACATCTATCGCCATTTTTTTATTCGGAAAAAACACCGGAACATGTATAAATATTTCAATCTGGCTTTTAACCACAACAGGTAAATTTTCCATAGTTTTATACTTTGTGTTTATTGAAAAAGCCTGTACTCCTTTTTCAAGCGCCGCAGGCGCTCCCTCGAAAGCAACAAGATTCAGCTCTTTTTTGGAAACAAACATGTTTCCTGAATAATGACGCGTTGTTTTCTGCTTTGGTATTATATTTAGCACATAACAATCAATTTCATTGATTTTTTTCGTGCCTGTAATTTCAATTGAATACCGCTCCCGGCCTTTATCATCAAAAACAGGATAAAACTGCAGCTGTTTCCGCTCTGTAAATTTTGATGCAGGCTGTTCCTGCCCATTTTTAATAAATTTTATAACATGAACAGGTTCCGGAGAACCATTAAAATCATTTTTAATTTTAACAAGCGATTCAGTAGTCTCTATCTGCGCTCCGGTTTTTGAATCAGTCATTTTAAAATTTGTTGATCTGAGTCCGAGAAAACCGGAATATTTTCTGAAAGCCGGTTCCATTTTATTATAGATCCCGTCTATTATTTTTTTTGATTCTTCCGCAGTAACTGATTCACCGGCAAATAAAGAAGATGATGCTATTGCGTAAATAAATAAAGATAAAAATATTTTTTTCATAAATTTTACCATTTAGCTTTATTATTAATTCTTTCATAAATTATCACCATTGATATCAATTGTCCATTAAAAAAAATATTTATAATAAAAAACATACAGGATTAAGACCAATTTTTTTATTATTGACAGTCAAATAACAATCCCGGGAAATTATTTTTACACCCTCGCAAAGACTCGAGGGAATCATTACAGGAGAAAGCATTCCAATAAATCAAAATGAATATAAAAAAAATACTACTGATAAATCCTCCATATCCTTTTGAAGAATCGCCATCTCCTCCACTTGGTCTTTCTTATTTAGCAGGGTTTCTCTTAAAAGAAGGATTTGAAGTTAAAATTGCAGATTTTGTTATAAATCTTTTCTCCGAATCAAAACTGAATGCAATTATAAATGAATTCAAACCGGACGTAATAGGTTCAACCGGAGTTACAATGAATATAAAACCTGCCATTTCAATCCTTGGGCTGTGCAGAAAAATTTATCCTCAGGCAATGATAGTTCTCGGCGGACCGCACGTTACATTCGATGCTGAAGCAATACTCAAAGAAAATTCATTTGTTGATATCATTGTCCGCAGAGAAGGGGAGCTGACTTTTACCGAGCTTCTAAAACAGAAATCACCACTTGAAAATATACCCGGAATTTCCTACAGAAATTCAACTTCCATCAAACATAATCCGGATAGGCCTTTTATCGAGGACATCAACATTCTTCCTTTTCCGGCAAGAGATATTATAGAACTGTCAAAATACAGGGCTCTCGGCATGCCCATCAACATGATTACATCCAGGGGATGCCCGTTTGACTGCATCTTTTGTGTCGGATCAAAAATGGTTGGAAAAAAAGTCAGGTATTACGATACTGCAAGAGTTGTTGATGAATTTGAGATGCTTTCAAAAATGGGATTCAACCAGATAAACATAGCTGATGATCTTTTCACCTCTAATAAAAAAAGATGCACTGCAATCTGCGAAGAAATAATCAGAAGAAAAATAAACCATCCCTGGACTGCATTTGCAAGAGTTGACACTGTTTCAGAAGAGCTTCTCACAATTATGAAAAAATCCGGGTGCACAACTCTCTGCTTCGGAATTGAAAGCGGGAATCAGAAAATTCTTGATACTGTTAAGAAAAAAACGAGCCTTGATCTATGCAGAAAGGCTGTTGATATCTGCAATAAAACAGGAATTACACCAATGGCTGCGTACATTCTCGGCCTGCCCGGTGAAACGCCCGAAACAATAGAGGAAACACTTGAATTCGCGTCCAGGCTGAACAAGCTGTACGGCTTTCACATTCTTTCTCCGTTTCCCGGAACTGAAGTCCTTGAAAATGCAGATCAATACGGTCTCAGGATTCTTACAAAAGACTGGGATATGTTTGATGCAAATCAGGCTGTAACTGAATCAGATACAATCTCAAAAGATGAAATTGATGCAGTTTATAAAAAATTCAACAGCGGTATAGATAAATATGTTAAAGGCGTGATCTCAAGAGAGGAAAGCGGAGCAGCAATATCTGCAGATGAAAAATCAATGGTAAACAATATCAGATCCATTGTACTTATTAAAAAAATAATTGATTTGGAACTATTTGAAAAATTTACAAACAGCGATATAAAAGAAAAATCGAAGGACAGTCTTGCGGAGTTCATCAATACTGAAACTCAGGTTGATAAAAATCTGATCCAGAATAGAATAGAATGGCTGATTAAAACAAAGTCAATTGAAATCAGAAATGAAAATTCAGATTTTAAAGTTCAATGGGCTGATTAAAAAAATAATCACCTTATAAAACTAATACTTACAATATCATAAAGCCCCCTGTCCCCCGAAGGGGGCACGTGATAAATAATCATTTCCTCGATAATTCGTATTTTATCATTACCGTAACATTATCAATATTGTTTAATACATCTTCATCCTCAATACAGTTCATAACTTTTTTCGGAATTGATCACTCTGTTCCGTAGATCTCTTGCAAGGTCAACTTAATAGGCAGGTGTTATATTTTTTTAATTCAAATAAATCACTGTTATTTTTCTTGTATATGCCCCCTTCGGGGGACAGGAGGCTTGGACTAAAGAATTATTATTTTTCCTGAGAATCCATAAAGAGCATAAAAAAACTTTCAGACTATTTTAAATACAAGTACAAACACATCAGAGCTTGGAGCTGCCATTCCCATAAATGTTTCGAAAGAGTTTTTTATCCTTTCTGATATTTCAGAAGGTTTTCTGACCCTGTTATCCGCAACAAGCTTTCTTAACCTTGAGAGGCTGAAATCATTGCCTTCCTGATTTCTCGAGCTTACGAAAGATTTAGAGTAGAGAATTCCTATATCACCCCGAAGAAGATTGGTCCGCCCTATACCGTAACTGCTTCTCGGGTCATTGCCGAGTGGAACGCCCTCTGTATCAAGTGAATCAAAATTATTCTTGTCAATCCTGAAAACTTCAAGCGGAGGAAAGCCTGCGTTTGTGTACATTAATTTCATGGATTTAATATCATAATAAAAATACTGCGATGTAACAAGACCGGGATTTCCTTTTGCATATTCATAAATTACCCGGTTCAGCTTCTGCATAACAGTGAAAGTTGATGGCGCTTCGTTAATTGATGTCTGGAAAGCGGCCCTGAGTAAAACAGAATACAGGGCAGTATTAATGCCTACTCCGGAAATATCTGTAGCAATAACGCCTACACCCTGCCCGCTCGGTCTTACAAAATCGAAATAATTGCTTTCATCGGAATATTTCGGTATATAGAATGCACCGAATTTTATGCTGCTTAAATTCGGCAATGACTGGGGAATTGTTTTCGTCTGCAGCTCTGATGAAAGGACTACTGTTCTTGATATATACTGATCTTCAATTGACTTTTTATATGTGATGGAAATTGAAATAAACGAGTTGCAGTTTTTCATGAAAAATTCAAGCTCTTTCATCTCATCCGGATTAAATCCGTCGAGTGATTCCTTCTCTCCAAGACAGATAATGCCGAAAACCCTGCTCTCATGATAGATTGGCATGATAATTTTAATGCCGTTTTCCAGAAAAAACTTTAAGAAATTTTCTCTTTCATCATCCAGCTTATGATCCTCTGAATAAACCCGTTCAAGCCTCAGAATATCCTGATTTTTCACAAACCATCTGATGATATCAGCATTACGCTCAACCGGCTGAACACTGACATCATTTTCAGAAAAACGGGAATAATATACTTCATATCTGCGGGTCTTGTCATCAAGAATCATAAAAAATGTTTTTTTCAGGTGGAGGTTGTCATGAAGAATGTCAACAGCACGTTTTACAACTGAATCAAAATCTTTCAGCTTTTCAATATCAGCAATAAAACTCTTAACCATACTCTCGAATTCATATGTTCTTTTTAAAAACACCCTGTCAATTACAGGCTGTATAAAAATAGACACCAATAGAAAAAGTCCTGCTACAGATCCTGCAATTATATGAGATTCAACCCGGTTTAAAGAAAAATAATTATTATGATAAATATAATAAACTCCGGCAATCGGAATAAGTATTACAGCAGCCATAAGAGAATACATGGCCATTTTTTTCAGCGTTGTCTTGATATCCATCAAGTTGTAGGTTGATGTTGAATAAAAAACCGATATGACTATAAACGTAGCAGAAAGTGAAGCGCCGCTTATGTAGAATTCCGAAATATTGAAAAATCTCGGGAGAATCAATGAACCGATAGAACCTGCTGTAAGTGCAAAAGATGTTCCAAGAAATGTATATCTTATCTGCAGCTTGTAAAAATCCACTCTGGTTTTGATATATTTCCTTGCAAAGTTTCCAATTCCGAGAAGAAGATATATAAGCGATATAATCAGGTATATATCATAAAACCTTACAGTACCGAAGGTGATTGTATAATCCCTGTTGAGAATTCCATTCTCGAAATATGCCCTGGTGATTGAAAAATCAGTAAATACGATTATTATTCCAACAATATAAGCAGGAATAAGAAAAATGGGTATAAGATAAAATGGCAGATTCCTGTCTGTCTTGGGAAAAACAAAAGACATTGCAAAAGTTCCGGAGAATGTTAAAATAGTTGATAACTGGGTAACCCTGTTTATCTGTGTTAAATATTTACTGTCAGGCAAAAAATATGCCATGAACATTGTAATTATTATACCAAAACCGCAGAACATCCAGTATGCCAGATACCGGTTTACTGTACTTTTATAATCCCTTACAAGCATAAGTATTACAAGAAACAGCAAAAACATTGAAGAGAGAAATGATATGATCAGGGATAAAGTATACATTCAATTCACCTTAATTTTCTTTTTTAAAATCATTGACTAATATAATAATGGATCAATATTTATCCTGTCTATTACATCGGCTTCAGGGGTGCATCAACTCTTAATAATAATAAAAGAGGTATGTTTATGGGATTGACAAGAAAAAAATATGTTCTGGATAAAAAATTTCAATTCAGTATTTCAATAAAAGCAATTATTCTTCCGCTTATAACAACTCTTGCAATTTCAGCTGTTCTGCTGTATTTTGCAAATAAAAATAATAATTTAATCGATGTTAACAATAAGCATATCACAAATATCATTGAAAACCAGGATGAGATGATAGATATGTTTTTATCAACCCCGGCCCTGCAGAACTCAAAAAATCCGCTGATAAAAAACGGTGACGCCACCTTCAAACAGAATATAGGCAGGTTGAAAAAAATAAGCGACAACAGTGTAGTAGTTACAAAAAATTCAAGCATGGTATTTAATTTTCTTGTTGTAATGACCATTTTACAGACTATTATTATTTTCGGGATGTTTATATTCTACACGCACAAAGTTTCCGGGCCTATTCACGTTATGACAAACCAGCTCCGAAAAATCAGGTCCGGCAAAGATCCCGAATACAGAGCCCTCAGAAAAAATGATCATCTCAAGGATTTTTATGATGAATTATGGGCCACACTCGATCATTTCAACAAAAAGCCTTCTGCAAAAAAATCAGTTAAGAAAGAAACAGGTAAAAAATAAAAGGTTCAATGCTGTTAACAGATAATACTTATCTTTTAATTATAGATATGCAGAAGTATTATCTGCTGCCTGAATCCCCATACTGCCGCTATTTCAATTCTGTAAATCCCGGATGCCTCGACTATATTTTAAACAGATGCAGCACAGAAGTAATTCCAAACATAAGAAAGCTTATAGACTTCTTTCATCAGACAAACAGAAAAGTCATATATCTGAAGCTCTGTTCCGAAAAACAGGACAGATCCGATATTCACAGATTTTTCAGAAACAGCAATTCAAAAGCTGAGAAAGCGGGCTTCAGTAATGTTTACCCATTAAGCACTGACCCCATGGCAGATATTATTGCAGAAATTCACCCGGCAGAAAATGATATTGTTTTTACTAAAAAAACATTCAGCGGCTTTAATTCAGGCAGCCTTAAAAATTTTCTTGCAGAAAAAAGCGCTGATTTGCTTATAGTCACAGGTCTTGCAACAAGCCAATGCGTGGAAACTACAGCCAGGGACGCATCCGATGCAGGAATAGACATTATACATATTATTGACGCTCAGGCTGATTATGAAGAGATTTCACATAATGCTTCAATTTTCAGCTCAAGAGGAGTCTGCGGAAATAATATTTACGATACAGAAACTTTTTTAAGGGAAGCATATGGAAAAACTAAAACTGGGTGAGATGCTGGTCGGCAATGGAATTATTTCAAATGATCAGCTCGAAAAAGCTCTGGATCAGCAGAAAAAAGACGGCGGCATGATAGGAATGATACTGGTAAACTTAAACTTTATAAGCAAAGAGCAGCTTTCAGATTATTTAAAGTTAATATAAAAGATTCTACACTGGTCACCGGTAGTCGAGTATCCCGAAGGGATGTATAGAGACGCTATTTGTAAATCCTAAACCGGACGCTTTTCTCAGTTGATTTAACCCCGTCAAGAGGATCTTCTGCTGCTCCCTGTATATAATTTCCAAAACCTACCGGAGAAATATTGCTGTTCCTCCACTGATTTGAAGATGACTTGGGCACAACAGCTGATGGGGAACTGAAAACCACTTTTCTAAAACCAAGATTTCTCTTAAGTTTTGAATAACTCTTTTCAGTCACTTCCCCTTCAATAAAATTATCTGAAATCTTTAATATTTTAGCGTTATTTTTCCTGATAATATCAAGCACATCTTCAGTTTCATTTATTACATTTACATTGGATATATTTCCCAAATTTGAAATATTTGTTACAACAGGAATAATTCCTGTGCCGATTTCAGCTTTATTTTCAATTTTATTTTCAGCAACAGGAAGCTGAATATCAGCTGTTTTAAACGGATTGAAAAGCCCATAGCCGATTAAAACCATTACTGAAGCTGCTGCAGCTGCCGGCATAAAGCTTTTAGCTTTTCTGCGAAGAGCGCGTTTTTTAATTTTACGCATTGTATCATATGAAAATGTTTCAAGAGAAAAGTCCCTTTTGCCTGCTTCAGAGAAAAGGTTCATCATTTTATTGAGTTTCTCAAATTCTTTCGCACATTCTGCACAGGTGTTTATGTGAGTGAAAAACTCATCCTTTTTATCCTGGGGAATAATATCACCATCAATAAAATCAGACATGGTTTGAAAAGTAATATGATTTTCTTTCATACAAGCCCTCTCGAATAAAGTCTGTTTTTCAATAATTCCCTTCCCCTGTGAATTCTAACCTTAACATTAGAAAGATTAATGCCTAATATTTCTGAAATTTCACTATAAGCAAGCCCGTCAATATCTCTTAAAATTAAAATATCTTTATAATCATCCGGAAGATTTCCAATCTCTTCTTTTAAAATCCGGATCGAATCTCCGTCTACTACATCCTGCTCGGGATTCTCTCTGTCATCAGGTATCTGAAGCTCTGTTTCCTCTCCGCCTTTTGAATAATTAAGAGGAACCAGACTGAATCTTGAATTCTTTTTCCTGCAATTTTTACAGTAATTTATCATAATACTGTAAAGCCAGGTTGAAAATTTCGATTCACGCCTGAAAGAGGCCAAGGCCTCAATTGACATTATAAAAATTTCCTGTGAAATATCCTGAGCTTCTTCATAGCTATTAAATTTTGAATAAACATATTTAAAAACCATGTTCTGATATTTTTTTATTATAACTGCAAAGGCTTCTGTATCGCCTTTGAGAGTTTTATCTATTATTATCAGATCTTCCTGATCAGACATATTCCACCAGATTATGTTACAATTTTTTTCTAAAAATTATACAAATGTAAGGGTTGAAAATTTTCAATCCTTACATTTTTACCCTCGAATTTTAATAAAACGCCTTTTACCGACTTTAATAATTCCCTCAAATGGAAACTTTATTTCGTGTTCCCCGTTTTCAACTTTAACACTGTCAATATACACTCCGCCGCCATCTATAAGTCTTCTTGCTTCGCCATTACTTTTTGCAAGACCGGCAAGAACAAGAAGCTTAATAATCCAGATCGAGTTGTCCTTTTTCTCAGCATCAGGCACTGCATATTCCTCAATTTCATCAGGGATATCCCTGCTTACAAATATTTTCTGAAATTCAGTTTCAGCTGTTTCTGCAGTTGCAGTGTCATAAAACTGTGCACAAATTTCCTTTGCAAGCTTCACCTTGACATTTTTAGGATGGAGCGAACCGTCGGCTATTCCTTTTTTATAAGATTCTATTTCAGGTTTAGGGATATCAGTTGCGAGATTATAATATAAAAACATAAGTTCGTCCGATATGGACATAACCTTTCCGAAAATTTCCCTTGGTGCCTCATTAATGCCAATATAATTATTGAGTGACTTGCTCATTTTCTGCTCGCCGTCAAGTCCCACAAGCAGAGGCATTGTCAGGATAACCTGAGGTTCCTGGCCGTATTCTCTCTGCAGATCACGGCCTACAAGCAGATTGAATTTCTGATCAGTTCCTCCAAGCTCGATATCCGCCTTGAGAGCAACTGAGTCATATCCCTGAACCAGCGGGTACATAAATTCAAGTATCGATATAGGCTTTCCTGTTTTATACCTGTTTGAAAAATCATCCCGCTCAAGCATTCTTGCAACATTGTATTTTGCAGTTAGATCAAGAACATCTGCAAAATTCATAGAAGAGCACCATTTTGAATTAAATTCAATAACAGTCCTGATTGGATCTAAAATTTTGAATACCTGCTTTTTATATGTTTCCGCATTTTCAAGAACGTCTTCACGGGTCAGCCTTTTCCTTGTTTCAGATTTTCCGGACGGGTCGCCGATCATGCCGGTAAAATCCCCGATCAGAAAAACCACTGTATGTCCCATATCCTGAAAATGCTTCATTTTACGGAGCAATACTGCATGCCCAAGGTGAATATCAGGAGCCGTGGGATCAAATCCGGCTTTTACAATCAGCGGTTTATTTTCCTTTTCAGACTTTTCAATTTTTTTTCTGAATTCATCTTCAGGAATTATTTCCTCCACTCCGCGCTTTAAAAGTTCTATATTGTTTCTAATCATTTAAATCTCCGGGTATTAATTTGTACTTTTGTTACTTATTTATTTTTGTTAAAATATTCCTCAACATCAAAATCAGGACCGAACATTTTCAGAAAATGATAATGCGCAATCATTCCGATAAGATCTTCTCTGGTTTTTATTGCTTCTTCTTCAATGTCAGAACAAATTACATGCGGATCAACATCTCCGGATATAAAAACTTCCATATCATAGGATTTTTCATCTTCGTTAAATACCACACCTCCAACAGCGGAAATCTGCGGTATTACAATTGCAATACTTCCATAATCAACAACAGGTAACATAAAATTCTCCATTTAGAATATACTAACAGCGCTGCATAAAAAAAATGCAGCGTCATTGCTGAAAAATACATGGATTATTTGATTTCAAAAAGAAGTCAAGATTAAAAAGAAAGAGAGTTTAACAGAAATAAAATGTGATTTAATCTCATATCAGACTGAATCAATAAAATTCTCTTGATGATGATCCGACTTCCTCACCTTCAAGTTTTGCAAACTCTTTCAGAAGTTCTTTCTGGCGTGCTGTTAGCTTTTTCGGCACCCTTATATTTATTTTAACAAGCTGATCCCCTCTTCCGTAAGAGCCTAAAAAAGGAATACCGTTTCCTTTCAGCCGGAATATCTGGCCGTTTTCTGTTCCCAGAGGAATTTTCATTTTAGCTTTTCCGCCTGATATTGTAGGGACATCAATCTCGCCGCCAAGGCAGACAAGAGCAAACGAAAGATCAACTACGCTGATAATATCATTTCCGTGCCGTTCAAAGAACGGATGTTTTTTTACGTGAATGAAAACATAAAGGTCGCCTCTTGGGCCGCCTGAGGGTCCCTGTTCGCCTTCACCAGATATTTTCAGCCTTGAACCGGACTCAACTCCTGCAGGAATTTTTACAGTTATAGTCCTCTTGACTGCTTTAAGGCCGTTGCCTCCGCATTTTTTACATGGGGATGTAATGATTTTTCCTTCACCCTTGCATTTATAGCAGGCCTGAGTAATAGAGAAAAACCCCTGGGTCTGCCTTACCTGTCCCTGGCCGTTGCATACTGGACAGATAGTCGGTGAACTGCCTGCAGCTGAACCGGTACCGTTGCAGGTATCGCATGTTTCGTGTCTTGGTATTTCAAGCGGAACTTCTTTACCTGTTGCTGTTTCCTCGAGATTTATCTGCAGATCATATTGAATATCAGAACCGCGTTTTGGTCTTTTTGACCGTGCTCCGCCGCCCATACCTGAACCGAAGAACCCCTCAAAGATATCACCGAGATCGAAATCACCGAATATATCTGAAAAATCAGAATAAGCTCCGCGTCCCATTCCTTCGAATCCGCGAACGCCTTCATGGCCGAATTTATCATACGAAGCCCTTTTCTTGGGATCTCTGAGAATTTCATACGCCTCAGTAGCCTCCTTGAACATATCCTCGGATTCCTTATTCCCTTTGTTCCTGTCCGGGTGATATTTCAAAGCAAGCTTTCTGTAAGCCTGTTTGATTTCATCTTCAGCAGCTGTTTTTGAAACACCAAGAACTTCGTAATAATCTCTCTTGCCCACAAAAGCCTCTCTTTGATTCGTTAATGTAATTTATGGAGACGCCTGTTACGGCCCCTCCATAAATTAACTTTGCAGATATTTAAGCTATATTAATTTTATTTTTTCTCTTCATCTACTACGGTATAATCCGCATCATAAACTTTTTCTCCGCCTGCAGCGCCGGACTTGGATGACGCATCTCCCTGTGCTGCATTCGCTCCTTCAGGACCTGCATTCGGCTGACCCTGCGCATCTGCGCCGGCACCAGGCTGTGCAGTCTGATAAATTCTTTCAGCAAATTTATGAGAAACTTTTTCAAGTTTTTCCTTGGCTGCTTTTATAGTATCAGGATTATCGGATTCCATAGCCTTTCTTAAATTAGCCATTTCAGCTTCAATTTCCGCTTTCTCAGCCGGTTCAACTTTATCAGCATTATCTTTAAGCATCTTCTCCAGAGAATATACAAAAGCGTCAGATGTATTTCTTGCTTCAATAAGTTCTCTTGCCTTTTTATCTGTTTCAGCATTCATCTCGGCGTCTTTAACCATTTTCTTGATTTCATCGTCAGTTAATCCGCTTGAAGATTCAATTCTGATCTTCTGCTCCTTGCCTGTTCCAAGATCCTTGGCTGATACGTGCACAATACCGTTTGCATCAATATCGAATGCAACCTCGATCTGAGGAACCCCTCTTGGTGCAGGAGGAAGGCCAACGAGATCAAATTTGCCGAGAGTTCTGTTCTGGGATGCAAGCTCCCTTTCACCCTGTAATACATGTATGGATACTGCAGGCTGATTGTCAGCTGCAGTAGAGAATACCTGGCTTTTCCTTGTAGGAATAGTGGTATTTCTCTCAATCAGCTTTGTCATTACTCCGCCGAGAGTTTCGATTCCAAGTGAAAGAGGTGTTACATCAAGAAGAAGAACATCGTGAACATCTCCTGAAAGAACTCCTCCCTGAATCGCTGCTCCTACTGCCACAACCTCATCCGGATTTACGCCTTTATGCGGTTCCTTGCCGAATATTCTCTTAACAAGTTCCTGAACCATAGGTATCCTTGTTGATCCCCCAACGAGAATTACTTCATCTATGTCTCCAGGTGTGAGCCCTGCATCCTCAAGAGCTTTTGTACACGGCTGCTTTGTTGATTCTACAAGATTTTGAATCAGCTGCTCAAATTTTGCTTTAGTAAGTGTTGTAACAAGGTGTTTCGGTCCATTCTGGTCAGCTGTTAAAAATGGAATATTGATATCTGCCTGGGCCTTGTTTGAAAGTTCAATTTTTGCTTTTTCAGCAGCTTCCTTCAATCTCTGAAGAGCCATTTTGTCTGATGATACATCAATGCCTGTCTGTTTCTTGAATTCATCTATCAGCCATTCCATTATTTTATTATCAAAATCGTCACCGCCGAGGTGAGTATTTCCGTTGGTTGATTTTACTTCAAATACCCCGTCTCCAAGCTCAAGTATTGAAACGTCGAATGTACCTCCGCCAAGGTCATAAACTGCTATCTTTTCATTCTTCTTGCCTTTTTTATCCATGCCATAGGCGAGAGCTGCTGCAGTCGGCTCATTTATTATTCTCTCAACCTCAAGACCTGCTATACGGCCTGCATCTTTAGTTGCCTGTCTCTGCGCATCATTAAAATATGCAGGTACTGTAATTACAGCTTTAGTTACTGTCTCGCCTAAAAAATCCTCTGCAGTCTGTTTCATTTTCTGAAGCGTTCTTGCAGAAATTTCCTGCGGAGAAAATTCCCCTCCTACAGTTTTAATTGTTACTCCGCCTTTGCCGTCTCCTGATATTTTATAAGGAACATACTTCAGCTCTTCGGTTATTTCGTTGAAGTTTCTTCCCATGAATCTTTTTACGGATCTGATTGTATTTTCAGGGTTGGTTATAATCTGATTTTTTGCAACCTGCCCCACGAGTCTCTCACCCTTGTCTGTATATGCTACTATTGAAGGTGTTGTTCTCTGGCCTTCAGAGTTCTGTATAACAACAGCTTCTCCTCCAGTCATGACAGATACGCATGAATTTGTTGTTCCAAGGTCAATACCGATAATTTTGCTCATAATAATTCTCCTTTTTTATTTTCTATTTAATAGTATCTAATTTAAAAAACTTTAACTGCATGAGCAGCTTTCATCGCACTGCTCTTTTACAGACTCATCTTCCGTTTTTACGGAAGATTTTTCCGGACGTGTAACCTTTACCTTTGCTGTACGTACAACTATATCATCTATTTTAAAACCTTTTTCATGCACTTTGGTAACAGTATCCGCAGTCACATCAGCTGAAGATACCATTTCAACTGCTTCATGAAAATTCGGGTTAAATTCAGCATTAAGGCAGTTGATTTCCTCAACTCCGAAATTCTTCAGTGTATCTTCAATTCTTTTTGATATAATGCCCACTCCATCAACAAAAGACTTGTGGCTTGCTTCAAGCGTTTCATCCGGTTTTATCGACGAAGATGATTCAACAGCCCTCAGAAGATCGTCATTTATCTTTATAATCTCCAGAGCAAATTCCTTAATAATAAATTTTTTAAAATCCTCCTGGGATTTCAAGGCTCTCTTTTTATAATTCTCAAAATCAGCCTGCCTTCTCATCATGAGATCTTTCATTGTCTCGGACTCAGACCTGTTTACTGCAAGTTCAGCTTTAACAGATTCAAGTTCCTTTTTCATTTCTGCCTGCAGATTGTCCTCCACTCTTCTTTTACTGCCGCGTTTATCATCAGCCGGTGGAGAAGAATCCCCTGAAGGCTTCTGATTATTTTCAGATACATTTTCATCATTTTTGTGATTTTCTTTTTTCATAAAACAATCTCCGCTATTTTGACATTTTTGTTAAAAAATCTGATACTACCCTGCCTGCATAATCGACAAGAGGCACAACTTTTTTATAATCCATCCGGGTCGGCCCCATAACTCCGATTACCCCGACATTTTTATTGCCGATTTTATAGCTTGTGGATACCACACTGCATCCTGAAATTTTATCGCCTGTGATTTCCTTGCCGATAATAGTCCTAACCCCATCGTTATCAAGGGTCTGCTCAAGAATGTGTTTTAAAATATCCTTTTCTTCAATTATATTAAGAAGGCTTTTCAGCCTTTCATCTTCCACCATTTCCGGAATTCTAAGTAAATTTTCAATGCCGTCCATCAGCAAAGCAGGCTCTTCATCTTCTGTAAGAGCAAGTTTCACAATATCAAGAGCAACATTCATATCCACAGAACTTGAAGTATTCTGCGGCTTCAGCATATCATAAATCCCGTCTTTAATTTCTCTGATTGAATAACCTGAAAGCTCAGCAGTCAGATATCTCGAATATTCATAAAGACTGTCCTGCGTAATATTTGCTGAAATATAAACCTTTCTGTTTACAACCGTCCCGGTCCGGGTAACGAGAATAAAAAGTATTTCCCCGGCATCAAGCGGAACAAGTTCAATCCTTTTGATAATTGAAAATCCTGTTTTAGGAGAAAGCATTATTCCTGAATATTTTGAGTACTGTGACAGCATTTTAATTATATAAGAAAAAATATTTTCGAGCTGAACTTCCCGCTTTATTGCTTCCTCTTTAACCTTTACATCTTCATTTAAAACTGACTCATAAGTATCAAGAAGAGAATCCACATAAAATCTGTAACCTTTATCTGTAGGAATTCTTCCTGCAGAAGTATGCGGCTGCAGAAGATATCCTGAACTTTCAAGATCAAACATGATATTTCTCATGGTTGCCGGAGAAATGGAAAATGAATATTTTTGAACAAATGACCTTGATCCCACAGGTTTACCTGTCAAAATATATTCATAAACCAGAGCCGTTAAAACAGAAGATTCTCTATCATCAATTATTATATTTTTCATATATTTTTTATCACTTTACAACTGGCACTCAATATTAAAGAGTGCTAATAAGAATTTAATAAAAAAAATATAATAGTCAAGCGGTAAATGAAAAAAAAGGCGGTTTTCTTATTTTTTTGCGGATTTTTTTTCTTCTATGGCTTTATCTTCTGATTCAAGAGCCTGTTTTGCTGCATCTATCGTGGTTTTTAATTTTGCAGCCTCAGCCTCTTCTTTAAATAAAACGTGGATTTTTCTTAAAGCTGAAAGATATTCTATGGAGTTTTTTATATCATCTCTGGCTTTCCCAGCCATTTCATACTTACCCCTGTACTGTTTTGCAGACTCAGTTAAATTGTCTTTACACATCTGCATCAGATCGCGCCTGTCATAAAAAAAATCAACCCTTGGATCCCTGTATCTTGCAATATCTGAAAAAGGTGTAATATTTTTAATAATAACAGCCAGTTTTGCCTGCAATTCAACAAAAGACCATTTCCATTTGGAATCTTCTCCGTAGCGGTTTTTTAATCCCATCATGGCTTTATCAATATCTCTTAAAAGACCCAGAATCTGCTTTGGATTAATACGGCTGATTTTTTCAAGATATTCATCATTGTCTTTCAGGCTTCTGTCAAGATCCTTGCCTACAGTCTCTATCATCAAAGCAAGGATTTTCGAATAATCAGATCTTGCTGTATCCAGATATTTATTATTTTTTATTCCGAGCATTTCAACAGACAGGTCATTCATCTTGAAATAATAATTCATTATTTTAAGAATATACAAAACAGATTCAATATTATAATATCCGGCCAGATTCGGATTCTTTTTCTTTTTTGATGACAAATCATTCAATAATTTAGTATAATGATCTACTTCTTTTTTTATATCTTTTATTTCATCACTATAGGCGACTTTCTGGGCTTTGGTTATTGCCATAATAACTCCTTACGCGTATGTATCAATAGACTCTCCTCTGCCCTGTTCAGCAGGCGCAGGTTTAGAAGCAGCCTTACTTTCATTATCGGCAGAAACTTTCTCAGGCTGAGGCCTTTCTGCTGAAAAACTTGATGACATTACATCCGGTCCCGCAATATTCTGAACTTCCATAAAATCCTCCTTATTTTTTCAGCATGCCCATTTTGCCAAACCATGCCAGCGTATCGCGCAGGGTTTCCTCAAAAGGCCTGTGATTATAACCAAGCTCATCAGTTGCTTTCTGATGTGAAATATATCTATGCTTTTTTATAGCAATCATGGCTTCAGGAGTAAATTTCGGGATTTCATTTTTTATTTTTCCTGCAGCAAGCGAAAAATACGAAACAAAATGAGCCAGCCAAACTGGTGTCATGAACTTAGGCGTTTTTTTACCTGTAATTTTGGTAATCATGGATGCTAGTTCCAGCATATGCCCCCAGTGACCGGACAAAAGATAATTCTCCCCTTTCCTGCCTTTTTTTTCTGCTGCAAGAATGCCTGAAACCACATCTCTTGCGTCTACCCAGTTATATCCCCCGTCAACAAGCGCAGGCAGGCGGCCATGATATAAATCCAGGATGACGGATCCCATTCTTGAAACTTTAAAATCATTCGGTCCGATTACTCCTGTAGGATGCACAATAACCGCATTCAAACCGCGTTTAACACCATCCAGTACAGCCATTTGCCCGTTTGCTTTGGATTTATCATATGCCGGATGATTATCTTCAAGAACAAGAGGTCTTTTTTCATCGATTACTTCATTATCTGGCTTGGTATTAAATGCATGTATTGAGCTGACATGAACAAGCCTTTTTACCCTGTTTTTGAGGCATGCCTCAACTACATTTTTTACACCCTGTATATTCGTATCCTCAACAAGCCCGTTTTGTGAACCGATTATTGATATTTTCGCTGCACAATGAAAAACTGTTTCCGCTCCTTTTAAAAGTTTCATAATAGATTCAGGATCACGGACATCGCCCTTTATCATTTCAATTTTCAAGCCTTTTAACGCCTTAGTATCTTCTCTAACAAGACATCTAACTTTTCTTTTCTGCGCAAGAAGCTCTCTTACAAGATTTGCGCCGACATGACCTGAAGCACCTGTTACAACTGTAAGCATTTTATTCTCCTGAAAATAGTTCATTAACGAAATAAGGAAAAGATTCTTTTTGATATTAATTATTTTTATAAAAATGAATTTTTATGTTGTAATTGTCAAATAAATTCTATACATATTAGTTATCTGGTAAGTTTTAAATGATATTCAGTTATATAATTAATAAAAAATAAGATTTATTCAATTTTAAAATCAAAAAAGAACAAAATATATATTTTTGCTTAAATTTATCTATACATTTTTCAAATTTATCAATAAATTTGAAAAAAAACACACCTGGGCGGTTTTTTTAATTGACTCTTTATTAATATTTATATATTTTATTGATATTTGAATGAAATGCTTTTAAAACAAAATTAATATATTTGAGGAGAAAAATAATGAAACATCTTAGAAGAATCTTAATTGTCTCATTACTTGCCTTTACAAGCCTAAACTGTTTTCAAGATGCAGTTGATACGTCAAAAAGTGGCGGTCCTGCTGAATCACCTGCTGACCTGACATTTTTAACATCTGCAATAAAACCAACAACAACTGAAACTAATGCAATAGTTACAACTGTTGCAGATACTGCAGCAACAGATGCAGCAGCAGCTGCAGATGCAGAAAAAGCAGCAGCTGATGCAGCAAAAGCATTGGCAGAATCAAAAGCAGCAGCTGAGGCAGCAGCTAAGGCATTAGCAGATTCAAAAGCAGCAGCAGACGCAGCAGCAGCTCAGGCAGCAGCTGATGCAGCAGCAAAAGCAGCAGCTGATGCAGCAAAAGCAGCTGCAGACGCAAAAGCAGCAGCTGATGCAAAAGCATTAGCAGACGCTCAGGCAGCAGCAGAGGCAAAAGCAGCTGCAGACGCAGCTAAAGCAGCATTGGAAGCAGCAAAAGCAGCAGCTGACGCTCAGGCAGCAGCAGCAGCAAAAGCAGATGCAGCAGCTCAGGCAGCTTCACAGGCAGCTGCTGATGCAGTTAAAGCTCAGTCAGACGCAGTAAAAGCATCAAATGATGCTAAAACTGCAGCTCAAACTGCAGCCCAGACAACAGATGCTGCAAAAGCTTCTGAAGCGGCAAAAGCAGCAGCTGATGCAGCCAAGATAGCAGAAGAAGCAGCTAAAGCAGCGTCAGACGCAGCTAAAGCAGCAGCAGACGCAGCAGCAGCTTCAGGTAATAATGCGGCAGCACTTGCAGCAGCAAATTCAGCACAGACAGCAGCAACAGCAGCAGCTGACGCAGCAAAAGTTGCAGCAGATGCAGCAGCTGACGCACAGGCAGCTGCAATAGCAGCAGCTGAAGCAGAAAGCAATAAAATCACTGTTCAGCTTGATTCAACTGCCGGCAGATGGTTCACCACTAATGGCGGAATTTACACAGCATGGGCAAACGAGTCTTTAAGATTAAAAATCGGAAATGTAAAAAAAGCCGGATGGTATAGAATTGCAGTTTCAGCAAAAAATATCAACGGACCTCTTCCTGATTTCTATAAATTCTTTATAATCACAGCATACAATGAAAATACAGGAAGAAATATAGGCGGAATAGCAGTTAAGGCTTCAGACAGCGAATTCAATAAAGGAAGCATAAGAGTATATCTTGAACCAAACAGCGATGGCAAGGTAACTGTAGTTCTAAAATGGACAAATGACGCATATAAAGAAAAAGAATATGATGCCAACATCCTGATTGGAAATGTTGCTGTATGGTATGCTAAAAAGCAGAATTCACCTAAAAAACTTTCAAGAAACGCATTTCAGTATTCACAGATTGACGGAAGATTTTTCTGGGATGATAAAAGCGTATATACTTTCTGGGCAAATCAGACTATCTCATTCTTCTTCCCGAAACTTGAGCCTGGTAAATACGAGATTGAAATTACAGCAAAAAACAATGGCGTATTGCCTCCGAAATACAAAGAATTTGAAGTTATTGTTGATGCTGACGGCGTAAGCGAAACAGCAAAAATCGATGCAGATGGCGACAACAATAAGAGCGAAAAAGATGATAAAGATAATAAGGGCAAAAATGATAAAGATGACAAAGATGATAACAACAAATACCACAAAGGAAGTGTTGTTCTTGATCTGACAGGCGGAGACACAAGCGTATCATTAACATGGATCAACGATATGTATAAAGAAAATGTTTATGATGCCAACATCCAGTACAAAAGAATTAAACTTAAAAAAGTCGGCGAATCAAAAAGATCAAAATTTGCAGCATATCTTCTTGGAACAAAAACAGGAAATAAAGTTTTACTTGGTGGAATTTTCGGAGTCCTTCTTGTATCAATTGCAGGAATATCAATCTGGAACAGAAAAAAAGCCAAGCTTAACGCATAATTTCAATATTTAAACTTCAATTTAAAAAGCCCCTGAAAATTCAGGGGCTTTTTTTTATTTACTTTATCGGTTAACGGAATGATTAATACAATGATAATAATTGATCTAATTAAATCGTAAACTGCTATATATAAAATTCCAAAATCCCCTTTTATTTTATTTCAACAGAATATTTTTTTATTATATCCTGAGCCGTTGTTTTCACAAGCGGATCCAGATCCGGATTGGATGCATCCGAAATTGCCTCTTTAATAATTTCAGCGCAGGCTGATAAATTCTTTTTATCAATTGATTCAAAAATATTTTTATAATTTACTTTTACTGAAAGTTTATTTTTCTTCGGCTTGTATCCAAGTCCTGAAAGTATTAGAAATAAACCTGCCTTAAACATATCGCTCTTTTCATTTTTCTGCTTTATCTGCTCTTTAATCTGCTCGGCATATACACCTTCAGACATCTGCACCCTGTTTACAAGAGTAAAAATCAGACTTCTTGCAAAATCGGGATTATTATCGATAAGAGCGCTCAGGTTATCCCTGCTTGCTACAGCAATAACGCAGTCAGTTGCGCATATAGCGCTTGTCTGCCTTTTATTATCCGCCTTTATTGAAAGCTCGCCGAATATATGACCTTCCTCCACAACATCAACAGTTATAATCTGATCAAGATCTTTCTTCTTGTAGAAAATAACACTGCCTTTTTTAAGAAGATAAAACTCTTTTCCTACTTCGCCTTCGTGATATACAACAGTACCTGCAGACATAACCTTAATATCCTGCATTGTGGATACCGGCCGTACGAAAAGTTTTCTCGTGGTTTCAAAACCTGGAAGCTTAAACGTGAAAACAATACCCTTCCAGATTCTGAAAAAATAATATCTGGCTAAAAATAGATAAAACCTGTATCCAGGGTTTTTGAAATTTACAACAGAACCGATTGACTCCTGATAATTCCCCTGATTCTCCCAGACAATCTCACCTTTTACTTCCGGCGAAGTGAATTTTGAAAATGAAAACTTCAGTGAAATATTTTTATTGGCAGTTGAATACTGCGATGAATTTATAAAACAATTTACTGAAGTTATATCATAGGTTATGAGAATATCATTTTCTTTTTCATTAAATACTACATCCACATCAGATATAACCGGAATTTTAATTTTGCTTTTCCTGAAAAATTCAGGATTAACAGCTCCCACCAGAATCATTACCAGGCTCATTGATAGCGGAAAAGCACCAAGAAGAACTATTTCATCTTCAGGCTTAAGTACAAGATTCAGAAAAGCAAGGATTTCCGTTTTGAATGAAACTCCAACCACAGCTGCAATCATGAATACAACCATGAAAAAGAATCTGACAATACCGGGTTTCCATAAAAACAGTACAGGCGGATGCAGGTCCGGCTTGCCCATTGACTGCATGATCCAACGTTCATACCTCTGCTGACGTTCAATAATGAGCCAGTCTTCAAAACGCAGATTCATTGCAAGCAGTATCTGATGAGGAAGTATTGTAATGGTTTTTGCAAGAAGAAGCTCCAGTACAAATACAAGAAGTATAAGCATTGGTGAAGCAAAGTATGATACGTATCCTCCTGATATGAGAATTGTATCAAAAATTCCGTGGAGAATAATACCATAGGTAAGCGCTCTTATCATGGAACCGGCTTTAAAGGAAAAAGTTGCGCACATTCTGGAAAGCCCCATGAAATAACCCATTATTCCGCATGTGGTAATATGAAGAGGTACTGAAAAAAGAATTCTCAGCAGAACCAGGGATTCGCCGAATTTCTCGGAATATAAAATATTCTCAACAACAGAAAATCCCAGACCGAACATCATTGCAGACATGATTGCTTCCATTGCGCTGAAGTTCGGATAATGCCTTAAAGTAAAAAGCAGAAATAAAAACACTCCGACTTTTTCAATCATGGCTGCCTTGACAAATCCTGTAGCAAATACGCCTTCAAATTTAATCTGACTCAGCAGAAACGAATCTGCCAAAAGCAGAAACAAAGCAAAAGCAATGCCGGATAAAAATGCTTCAATATGCTTGCTGTAAACCGGCCTGAACGAGAAATATCTGAAATATATTAAATAAAATAATGGTATAGGAATCAGTGCTATCAGGATTTTTTCAAAACTCATATATTCTACCGCTTTTAGATTTAAAATTTACTATAAGACCATATTTTAAAATGTCTTTGTCAACTAAAATCCGGATTATATAAACGAATAATGGAACACGGATGACACGGATTTTCATGATTGGCACGGATTTAAGGGATTAAGGACTTTTTTTTCAAAAGATAAATAAAAAAAGAATATAGAACGCGGATGACGCAGATGATTATGATTGTCGCGGATTTTAAAGGATTAAGGACTTTTTTTCAAAAGATAAAGAAAAAAAAGAAAAAAGATTTAAATGGATGTGAGGTTTTAAAAAAGAAAAGTGAATATTAATCTTAATAAATTAAAAAAAACCGTGTCATCCGTGTCATCCGTGTCATCCGTGTTCTATATTTTTTTAAGCCCTATAAATTTTAATTGATAAAAAACAGATATATTAATTTCTGCTTATTATGTTAAAAAGACTGATTTTAATAATACCATGTGCAGTAATTTTTTTTACAGCATTTCCCTCAACTGCTCATTCATGGGAATTCTTCGACTATTTCAATCCGGATCTGACTGAAAAGGAATTTCTGAAGAAAAACACTTTCGATCCATATAAGGACATACAATATCTGCCTCCATATGCTGAAGGCGACATGTTTGCTTCGGTAAATAATCTTTCTGCGATGAGAAGCCCTAAAGTAAGAAAATTCATTTATCTTTATCTTACAAAAGCACGGCCCTTTTTACAGAGGTCTCTTGCGAGATGCGATATTTATTCAGAAAATACCAGAAAAATTTTTAAAGAAGAAAATCTTCCGGATGATTTAGCTTTTCTTCCCCTGCTTGAAAGCGGATTTAATCCTGTTGCAGTTTCAAGAAGCGGAGCTACAGGGCTCTGGCAGTTTCTTGCAGGCACTGCAAAACCTCTCGGGCTGAAAAACGATGCATGGATTGACGAACGGCGCCACAATGAAAAAGCAACGCGTGCTGCAGCACGGCATCTCAGGGGTTTACATAATACATTCCATGACTGGGAGCTTGCTCTTTCAGCATACAATGGAGGTGCCGGATATGTACGAAGAACCATGCTGAAATCCGGAACAAAAACATTGAGAGAACTTCACAGCAGAAATCTGCTGCGCGATGAGACATCGGAATTCGTACCGAAATTTACAGCTCTTCTGATAATTAATAAAAACAGAAAACTGTTCGGCATAGATGATGAAGTCACAGCAGAGAAAAGAGAAATTGCAGAGTATACATTTAAATCCCAGTTAGACCTGAGAACTCTATGTGAAAAAACCGCTACCTCGATTGAGCTGATCAGAAAATTAAATCCTGAGCTCAATACTGATTTCACTCCTCCTTATTACAAAGGATACAGACTTACTATACCTGCTGAAATAACATCTAAATTCCCCGGAATTGAAGACTCTCTTTATGATAATAAAAATCTCGCAAAGGTAATTCCATATAGAGTAAAAAAAGGAGAGAACATCTGGTCCATATCAAAAAAATTCGGGAAAAAACAGATAGATATTCTTGTTTTCAATAAAATTGCAGACAGATCGTCTTTACGGGCCGGGGCTTTAATTTATATTCCGTAGGGGTATATTTTTTTACTCAGACCCTGCCACCCACTTGCTTTGACACCGCTCCTTTTTTTTAATATGCAAATTATAAATATATTTTTTTTAAAAACTTTCACTTTGAATGGAAGGTGTAATGACACTCTCAAGAAGGACTGCTTTTGCGGAAAAGCAGCCCTCCTTGAGAATCCACCCGAAAGCCGCCGCTCATTGCCGCGGTCGCTAAAGGGTCTTATTCCAGTTTAAAAAATCTTTCTATATCAACCGAATCTATATTCCCTTCTATACAAAAATTCCCCCTTAACGCCGGTGGCAAAGGCCACACCGGCTCGTGTAAAAATTTACTGTAATGAGTTTATCTATAATTCCATAATTCATACGAAAGGTAAGGTAACTAATAAAAGGGTTTTGTTCTGACTCAAAATATAGAAAAACACTTCAACACGAGCCGGTTTCTTTAAAACCGCGCGAAAGGGAGTGATTTTCTCAGGGAGGTAATAAAAGTTCCCTTTTAACAGAAATAATTTACTAACAAAAAAAGCTCCTTAGCCTCCGCGGCAATGAGCGGGCGGCCGAAGAGTGGCCGCTCTCGTCCATCCATGGACTTTGCGGCATTGGTACATCCTGTACGGCAGATACATAAGGAGAGAAGGCTGCCAAGACAGCCGTCTCTTCTTATGATAAAGCTACACAGATTATTTCCGGTGAAAAAGAACTTAAATATTGACATAAAGAATAAACATTTTTATGTGTAGCCATGCAATCAGGAGGAAAAGAATGAATCTGCCGGGCGGATGGGAGCTGATTATTATAGTAGTAATAGTTATTATTTTTTTCGGAGGGCCTAAAATCCTGGATTCTCTGAAGGAAGCCGGGAAAACTGCGTATAAAGTAAAAAAAGAGATTGATGATATTAAGGATATTACCAAAAAGTGATTCTCGCTTTTCAGGGTAAATTTTAAAAAACAGGGGTACTTCTTGTGGATATATATAAAATAAAAGGCGGGAAAAAACTCGCAGGAGAAGTCAGAATATCAGGCGCAAAAAACGCAGCTCTTCCAATAATTGTAGCAAGTCTTCTTGCTGATGGAGAAACGATTCTCAAAAATGTTCCGGATCTGAAAGATATCCGGACTATAATAAAAGTTATCGAATATTTAGGCGCTGAAACTTTATTTACTCCGGAAGATAACACCCTTAAAATAACTGTAAAAAATATTAAAAACGCTGAGGTTCCATACGACCTTGTTAAAACCATGAGAGCCTCTGTTTATGTAATGGGTCCGCTCTTAGCAAGAATCGGAGAAGCGGATGTTTCACTGCCGGGCGGCTGCGCAATTGGCGAAAGGCCGATCGATATTCATCTTGCAGGTTTTGAAGCACTTGGAACAAAAATTGAAATTGAGCATGGCTTCATTAAAGCAAGAGCTGAAAAACTTTCAGGCAATACTTATAAAATGCGGGGAATATCTGTCGGAGCCACTGCAAACATCATGATGGCTGCTGTTCTTGCAAAAGGAAGAACTATTCTTGAAAACTGTGCTCTTGAGCCGGATATTGTTGATTTGGGGCAATTTCTGAATAAAATGGGCGCAGAAATCACAGGACTGGGGTCAGAGCGCATTGAAATTGAAGGTGTAAAAAAACTTTCACCTGTAACCTATACAATTATGCCAGACAGAATTGAAGCCGGCACTCAGCTTCTCGCCGGAGCCATAACCAGAGGAAATCTCAAGATTACAGATATGGTTCCTGAGCACATTGGAGCTTTGATTGATACGCTCAAAGAGATTGGATTCAATCTCGATTCCGGCAAGGACTGGGTTTCAATATCAGCCTCAAAAAAGCTTAACGGAGCTGTTATAAAAACAATGCCTTACCCCGGATTTCCAACAGATCTCCAGGCTCCTCTAATGTCTTTAACAACAACAATTCCTGGAATTTCAGTAATTATTGAAACAATTTTTGAAAACAGATTCACCCACGCGCCAGAGCTCCGCAGAATGGGCGCAGACATTACAATAGAGGGAAATGTTGCAGTTGTAAAGGGGGTTAAAAAGCTTTCTGCAGCGCCTGTTATGATGTCGGATTTAAGGGCAGGAGCAGCTCTCGTTATTGCAGCTCTTGGAGCAGCCGGAACAACAGAAATCAGAAGAATTTATCATTCTGACCGCGGATATGAAAAATTATCTCATAAGTTAAACGCTATTGGTGCCGATATTAAAAGGGTAACTGGAGGAAACCCATGATTAGAGGCATTTATACAGGCGCATCCGGAATGATTGCTCAGCAGGCAAGACTGGATTCTATTTCCAATAATTTAGCCAATATTGACAAAACCGGATATAAAAAAGATACAACCATTTTCAAATCTTTTCCGGAAATGCTTATCCGCAGAGTTAATGAAAGCGGCCTTGGTATTGTTCCATCAGGTTCATATGATTCAATGCCTATAGTGGGAAAGCTTGGAACAGGCGCTGAAGTTAATGAGGTTTATACGCAATTTGAGCAGGGATCGCTTCAGAGAACAGAAAACAGTTTTGATATGGCTCTTGAAGGAAAAGGATTTTTCACTGTTTTAACCGAACGAGGCGAAAGATACTCCAGAGACGGGGCATTCACTGTTAATAATGAAGGAATTCTTGTAACAAAAAACGGCAATCCGGTTATTGGCGAGAACGGTCAGATCAGGGTTCAGCCGAATAATTTCGTGGTAAATGAAAGAGGCGAAATTGTAGTAAACAATGCCATTTCCCGAGATCCGAAAGACATGGTAAACAAGTACAACAACAACTGGGAGGAACCGGTTGTAATAGATAAACTTAAAGTGGTAAATTTCGAGAACGTCCGCGAAATAAAAAAAGAAGGCGATTCACTTTACAGGGATACAGAATTTTCAGGCCCTGCCCTTCCTGCCCAGGATTACAAAGTCGTCCAGGGATTTCTTGAAAAATCTAACGTAAATGCTATCAGGGAGATGGTTGATTTAATAGAGGTCCAGAGAAGCTACGAAGCAAATCAGAAAACCGTATCAACCCACGATCAGACGCTCGGCAAGCTTATTAATGAGATGAATAGATAACAATTAAATATACTTTTTAACACAAAAGGCCAGGTTATAACACCTGGCCTTTTTTTGCATATTGCATTAAAAGATTATATCAGTACCTTTTCTGTCATGCCTGCGAATGCAGGAATCCCATCGCAAATATTTTCTACAAGATTCATCCAAGGGTGCAAGACAAGTATTTGTTATCACAAAACAGGAATGTCAATTTACACAAACATTCTTGAATTACAATAATTTCAAAGATTTATCGGGATTCCGCACTTCTTATCATTATCCCAGTATGGAGATATTTCAAGAAGCCTGTTTACAACATCCGGCATAACCTTGATAACATAATCTACTTCTTCTTCTGTTGTATACCTGCTCAGGCTGAATCTTATTGATCCGTGAGCTGAAGTAAATGGAACGCCCATTGCACGAAGCACGTGTGACGGCTCAAGCGAACCGGAAGAACAGGCTGAACCGGAAGATGCTGCAATTCCCTTGGAATCCATATATAAAAGAATAGCCTCTCCCTCGATAAATTCAAAACCTACATTGGACGTATTCGGAACCCTGTTTTTTTTATTTCCGTTAAGAGCGCAGTTTTTAAATTGAGACAGTATTCCATTCTCCAGTTTATCACGAAGTTTTCTCATGCCTTCTGTATCGCCTGCGTGGTGCATTGCAAGCTCTGCAGCCTTGCCTATTGCAACAATACCTGGTACATTATGAGTTCCAGGTCTTCTTCCTTTTTCCTGGTGACCTCCGATAAATACAGGTCTCATTCTTGTTCCACGTCTGACGTATAAAGCCCCTACTCCCTTTGGCGCATGAAACTTATGCCCTGATACGGATAACAGGTCACAGTTAATTTTTTTCACATCAATCGGGATTTTACCTGCAGCCTGAACAGCATCTATATGGAAAGCCACGCCCTTCTCATGAAGAAATTCACCGATTTCCTCAACCGGGAAAATTACACCTGTCTCGTTATTCGCATACATAACAGAAACTATTGCTGTATCATCATCAACAGATTTTTTAAGCATATCAAGATCAAGGTTTCCTTCCCTGTCTACAGGAACATATGTAACCCTGTATCCGTCCTGTTCCAGTTTTTTACACAAAGATAATACAGCCGGGTGCTCAACGCGGGTAGTGATAATATGCTTTTTTTCTTTATAATACGCTACTGATCCAAGTATAGCGAGATTATCGCTTTCAGTTCCTGTTCCTGTAAAAACTATCTCATAATCATTTTCTGCACCGAGAAATTCAGCAACACGCTGTCTTGCAATATCAATCTCCCTGCCTACATTTCCGCCGAAGCTGTGAATGCTCGAAGGATTGCCGTATTTTTCGGAAAGGAACGGAAGCATTGCTTCTACAACCTCAGGTGCTGCCATAGTTGTAGCATTATTATCCATATAAATCAATTTACTCATATCACCCGCCTTATTTAACTTCATGAACTATTATATCTTCTTCAACAAATTCACGGAGTTTCTCCTGAACTAAATGCTTTAAAGTTACATCTGACAGTCTGCAGTTTGAACAGCTGCCCCTGAGAGCAACATAAACATCCTTGCCTGAAATATCAGCAAGCTCTATATCCCCGCCGTCTTTTTTCAGAAACGGGCGAATGACATTGTCAATTGTTTCATTAACAAGCTGCATTCTTTTAATATTGGTAAGAGGTTTTTTCTCGTGAACAACTTCCTGCGGCTCATCATGCGCTTTTTTAAGTTCTTCATTAATAATATCTTCGATCTTCGGGATGCATGAACCGCATGCTCCTCCAGCTTTAGTATAGTTGGTAACATCTTCAACAGTTTTCAGGCTATTTTCTTTTATCACTTTTCTGATGAGAGTGTCTGTTACGCCGAAGCAATGGCATATTATCTCTCCATCAGTGTGTACATCATCATCAACAGTCACGCCTTTCCAGTTTGCGATAGCTTTAGTCAGAGCTTCGTTCCCCATAACCGAACAGTGCATTTTCTCATCAGGCAAACCGCCTAAAAATTTTGCTATGTCCTGATTTGTTATTTTTTCAGCTTCCTCTACAGTTTTTCCAATGACCATCTCTGTAAGGGCGGATGAAGAGGCAATTGCGCTGCCGCAGCCGAATGTCTCAAATTTTGCATCAGTAATTATATTCTTATCATCTATTTTCAAATATAACTTAAGTGCATCCCCGCACACGATACTTCCTACTTCAGAAACAGCATCAGCGTCCTTGATGCTGCCTACGTTTTTCGGCGTCATATAAAGCTCTTTTACCTTGTCAGTATAATCCCACATATATCCCCCAGATTTTTACAAGTTTCATCATTTTAATTGACTTTAAAATATGTTCTTCACCTGTCAATAATAATGAACACGAATTTTATTAATATACTGCTAAATATGATAATAATCCATCATTTTTTTCAGGTTATTGATAGCAGGAAATAAAAAAAGCATGGAACACGGATAATTATTATTACCGCGGATAAAGATTAATATTTTTGAATTTTATTTTATTTAAAATTTACAGATTTCATTTGAAATTACTTAAAAAAATCATATTAAATCATAAAAAACCAGTGTCAACCTCGTTCTATGCTTTGTTCCTTTATTCAAAAATTCATAGAAGGTAATGATGCTCTGACCCCCTATTTTCAAAACATAAAATAAGGATGAGCTGAATTGCTTTTTAAATACTTTTTCAGGCTTCCCAGGTTAATATCACTCTGACTCATTGTAGAAAAAGATTCTTTATCTGAATTACAGAATTCAAAGTCAATAAATTCCGATGTAGTATAATAAGCTTTCCACCTATATATAAAATAGAAGTCTGTTGCTTCTTTTATTTTAACAGGGTCATCTATATAGAAAATGTCTCCATCTCCATAACCGCGAAAAATTATTTTACAAATAGGCTTCCGGGAATCTTTTATATAGAAAACTTTGCTGTTATCTCTATAATTATATGTCATTATTCCATCAGATAAAAGGATATGACGTTCATACTGGAAATATACAAAGAGAATAAATGCAGGAACTGCAGTTAAAGCTGTAATAAATCTAACAAATTTAAAAAGACTCGTGGCAGTTTTTCCCTCCGATATTTTTTTCCATGAATAAATAAAATATGAGGATAAAACTACAATTATTAAAATGCTGATTATCCGCGGAAGAAGCGGGAAAGAAGAAATTAAATATGTAAATACTACTATAATTATCAAAATTCTAATTAACCGGGATATAATCAAGAAAATAGATGAAGCTTTATCACCAATCATGCATATTCCTTTTTTTAATTCTTGTATGGTTATTAAATATTCTTTTCTATAATAAAAAAATTTAAATAACTTTTCCAGTCACCAGATGGCTTGTCAAGAATAGTTCTCGCTAAATGTGCTTGGAGTACTTTTTGATCCCTGTGGGCTCTGACCCCTGCACCTTTGGACTGTAATCCCCGAGGAGGCTCTGACCCCCATTAAAATTCCCGCGAAAAAAACATTATGTCACATCAAACGCATTATGTCATATAGCAATAAGAATTAACATAAAAAAATAATCAAATTAATGCTCAATTGAAATCAATTTACATTCAGTTATTTTTAAATTTGATCGATATAAATATAGAGATACATATTAAAATTAATTAGAAATGGTGAATATGCTCGGATTAAACATTTTATCGCTAAAACAGGTTAAGGTTCCTGAATCTTTCCCTGAAACAGCAAAAGATACTAATTCATCTACAGCAATGAGTTTCATGGATATGCTCTCATCCAGAATTTCAAAAAATGATGATGAAGGCTCATTCAGAAAAGGCGCTGAATCATTAAACAGCACAGCAGACCGGAATATTTATAATGCAGCTGAAATTGAACCGCTTGATAATAAAGCTGCTGTTAAAAATAACGAATCTGAAAATGACGAAAAAGATCAAGACGATGATAAAATCAATTTAAATCATGCCGGAGCTCTTTTAAATGGAGCGGAAATAAATAATATATCAGAAAGAAATATCAAAGATATAATTGCAGGCAGCGATAAAAACATAGAAATAATGTCCGATAAAAAAACACAGTCACCTGATATAAACACTAAAGAATTAAATAAACAGGACAGCCTGATTGATTTAAATAAAAACATCTCTGAAGATAATAAAATAATTTTCACTGCTGAAAAATCAGTTCTGAAAAAAATAGAAAAATTTGATGTCAACAATGAGACTAAAAAAAATGACCCGGGTTTACTTTCAGATAAAATAAATTCATTATTGAATGTAATACAAAACAGCCCAAGCCAGATATTGGACAAAGATGTTAAATCATCTTTAAATAATCTTCAGGATTTTTTCAAAAACGGTTCACGCGGTAACGATCCTGAAAGAATAAGAAAAGCGCTTTCTCAACTGGAATCAGCTGCTGACAAAATGACTGATATGAAAATGCTGGATAAAGTTCTAATCAAAAATCTGACATCTTTAGTATCTGAAGTGCTTGAAAAAACCAAAGGCAGAAACATTAAAGATGAAATCCGCAATTCAGAGAAAGCGTCAGCTTTATCCGATATGCTGATCAGGACTCCGGAGATTTCTGAATTGCCTAAAAAAGCTGTAACAATGAAAAGCACAAGCGAAGATGCCATGAGCAGCATGAATACCCTGTTTGAAAGAAACAGCTCTACAATGAAAAAAACATTAACAGCTGCACAGACACCAAAAGGCAGAGAAGCTTTTTTTGAACAGCTGCAGCAGATAATTGATAAAGCTAAAATTTCAGTGCAGGATTCAAAAAACGGAAGTTTTATTTTTAAACTAAACCCTAAAGAACTCGGCTCTGTAAATGTTAATATCGGACTTGAACAGGGTATTGTTAAAGGCAAATTCCTCGTAGAAACAAACGAAGCAAAAGAACTTCTTATCCAGAATCTTGATTTTGTGAAATCTCAGCTTGAAGAATCCGGAATTTCTGTCGGAGAATTTCAGGTAAATGTTAAAGAACAGGGCAAACCGTTCGATAATAAAGAAAAGGGTAAAGACATTAAAGTTAATACAGGTCTTTCAGCTTTAAATGCAGAAGAATATGAAAATACTGAAACCGTTCCAAAACATAACGGCTCAGTAAACATGATTATTTAATCCGGAGGAATTGATGGAACTTGGTAAAATGTCATCAGTCGATATTCAAAGAGCTGAAAGAGAATCGAATATCGTCAATAAAAGACTTAATATAAAAAAAGCCGGCGAAAAACAGCAGATGGGAAAAGATTCATTTATAAAGCTGCTTATAACCGAGCTGAAGCATCAGGATCCGACTCAGCCTAAAGGCGACAAGGAGTTCATTGCCCAGATGGCTCAGTTCTCATCTCTTGAGCAGATGACAAATATGAACAAAGAAATAAAAAGCATGACCAGAAATTCACAGGCAAGCGAAGCCTACTCTCTTCTCGGGAAAAGAATAGATGCGTACGATACAGCAACAAGCAAAAGAACAAGCGGTACAGTTAATTCAGTAAAATTTTCAGATGATCAGGCCATTCTCATGGTCGGCAGGGAAGAGGTTCCGCTGAGCAATGTTCACGCAGTGCACGCTCCTGAACAAAATAATTCAAACAGCTCGAAGAATGAGCCGAATTTAAATATAAATCTCAATAAAAAAACTGAAGCAAGTAAATAAAACAATAGGAGTTCTGCCGTTATGATGCGATCACTTTTTTCCGGCGTTTCCGGCTTAAAAAATCACCAGACAAGAATGGATGTTATCGGAAACAACATATCCAATGTCAACACTTACGGATTTAAATCAAGCAGAGTCACTTTCCAGGATATGCTCTCGCAGACAATTGCCGGCGCTGCGAAACCGGAAGAAAACAAAGGAGGCGTCAACCCGAAACAGATAGGTCTCGGAATGACTATAGCTTCTATAGACAGAATTTTCACACAGGGAAGCCTCCAGACTACCGGAAATCAGACAGACCTTGCAATATCAGGTGACGGTTTTTTTATTGTATCTGACGGTGATAAAAAATTCTATACAAGGTCCGGAACTTTCGGTCTGGATAAAAACGGCAGCCTTGTCAATCCTGCAAACGGACTCAAGGTTCAGGGATACATGGCTGAAAAAAATGCAAAGGGCGAAATGATTGTAAGAGATAACGGCGGCGCAACACAGGACCTGGTTATTCCTGTTTACAGCAAAGTTGAGGCAAAAGAAACAACCAATGTCAGATATAAATGCAATCTTGATTCAAGGACTTCAGTGGTATCTCCAAACGCTACAGGAAAAATGAGATCTTCTGCCGGAGTAACAACAAATATTGACGTTTATGATAAAAAGGGCGATACCCACAGAATGACTCTCACATTCTGGAAAACCGGAACCAATCAGTGGACAGCATCTGCTGCAGTATCAGACGCAGCATCACCATTGATACTTGACATAGACACACAGGGAAACAACACCAACACAACTTCAAGAATGAACCTGAAATTCTCACCTGACGGAAGACTCGTATCTGTTGGTGATGAGTCCTCACCTGATGAATCAAACCAGGGTGAACTGCTTGTTCAGGCAAAATTCCGCGTTGCAGGCGATCCTAATGTCCGTGCAATAAGCTTTAATCTCGGGAAAGCCGGACTTCTTGAAGGTATAACACAGTTCTCCTCCCCTTCAACAACCAAAGCTGTTGAGCAGGACGGATATAACATGGGTTATATGGAATCATTTAATATAGATAACTCAGGATTAATTACAGGCGTATATTCAAATGGAACTAAACAGTCTGTTGGAAAAGTTGCTATGTCTGTTTTTACTAACCCTCAGGGACTGACAGCAGCAGGTGAAAACATATTTGAAGTATCCAACAACTCCGGTGCAGCGAATCTCGGTCCTGCAGGCCAGGCTGGCCGCGGCAAGATCATTGCAGGAGCTCTTGAAATGTCCAACGTGGATCTTTCAGATCAGTTTACAGATATGATTATAACACAGAGAGGTTTTCAGGCAAACTCAAAAACAATTCAGACTTCAGATCAGATGCTTCAGGAATTACTCGGATTAAAAAGGTAAAATATAATATAGCTTAAAAAAAAAGACTGCTGAAAGGCAGTCTTTTTTTTTAATTATTATTTAGTTTTATTATCATCACATTTGCAATTCAGTGTTGATATTCCAAAAGGGAGATAAAGCGAACAAAAACTTAAATATGCTGTTAATAAAACTGCAACTCCTGCAACTGCAAGAATAACTATCCAGATAACAGGTATAGGATATAAAACAATGATATTTACAAGCAGCGATAGTCCTACAAGTATTCTGATAAGTTTGTCTTCAGCTCCAACATTAGGTGTAATTTTCATAAATCCTCCATTTTTTTAATTAATAAATTTCAGTATAATGATTGATATTTTATTATATATCAAAAATCTTCAAGAACAATTTTTTATTGACTCGATCGATATTAATATTTTTCTTGTTTAGAAAGATTTCAGGAAGCATGTCATCCTCGCGAATGCGAGGATCCAGACTTTTTAGATGTAATTGTCAAAAAACAAACATTATTACGTATATATCCATTTAAATAAAATAATGGATTCCCGCCTGCGCGGGAATGACAAAATCATAAATAGAATATCAAGTTCAGCAAATTAAAAAAATCAGGAGAATACAAATGCCGAGAATACTTTCAGGCATACAGCCGTCAGGAACGCTTCATATAGGCAATTATTTTGCCATGATGAAACGCATGATTGAGTTCCAGAACGACAACGAGCTTTTCTGCTTCATCGTAAACTACCATGCAATGACAACAGTCAGCAACGGAAAAGAACTTGCAGCCAATACAATCGGGGCAGCGCTCGATTTTCTCGCTCTCGGACTCGATCCCGATAAAGCGCACTTCTGGGTTCAATCTGATGTTCCTGAGGTTAATGAACTTTCCTGGATACTATCCTGCCACACTTCGCTTGGTCTTCTTGAAAGAAGCCACAGCTTCAAGGATAAAGTCGCGCGCGGAATTATACCTAATTGCGGATTATACACATATCCGATTCTTATGGCTGCAGATATACTTCTTTATAATGCTGACATAGTTCCGGTTGGAAAAGACCAGAAACAGCATATTGAAATCACACGGGATATAGCAGAAAGATTCAACAACCAGTATGGAGAAATTTTCACTCTTCCGGAACCCATGATTGCTGATGACATTGCAGTGATTCCGGGAACTGACGGACAGAAGATGTCTAAAAGCTACGGAAATGCAATAAACATTTTCGAGGATGAAAAGTCTTTAAAGAAAAAAGTTATGGGCATTGTTACAGACTCAACTCCTGTTGAAGATCCGAAGGATCCTGAAAAATGCAATTTGTTTGCTCTATACAGGCTCTTTGCTGATAAAGAAAAAATTGAAAATCTTCGCGACAGATATTTAAAAGGCGGAACCGGCTACGGAGAAATTAAAAAAGAACTGCTTGGTCTTATCTGGGAATATTTCAGGCCATTCAGGGAAAAAAGAGCTGCACTCGCTGGCGATATCGGCGAAGTAAAAAACATTCTGAATAAAGGCGCAATTAAAACTAAATCCAAAGCTGCAATAACTATGGAAAAAGTTAAAAAGGCAACCGGAATTAATTACTGATTCATCTTTTCAATTTTCTCAATAAACTGCTGGATGTGATCTGCCAGAGGTATACTGAACTCAACATATTCGCTGTTAGATGGATGCCTGAATGATAAATATTTCGATTGAAGCAAAAGAAAAGGAATATTGAATTTTTCAGGTTTCTTCGAATAGATTGGATCTCCAAGAACCGGCATTCCCAATGAAGAAAGATGAACCCTGATCTGATGAGTTCTTCCAGTGTGGAGAGTAATATCGAGCAGAGAAAAAACCGAACTCTTGTGATTCCATATTTTTACAATTTTATATTCTGTTACAGCATTCCTGCCGCCCTCTTCTGCTATGGTCATCTTCCTGCCGTATTTGGCATGCCTTCCAATAGGCAGGTCAATAATTCCTGTTTCTTTTAAAGGCTTGCCTTTAACTATCGCAGTATATCTTTTTATTACTTTCCGGTCAGCAAACTCATTTGTTAAAAATTTGTGCGCCAGATCATTTTTTGCAATCACCATCAGACCGGATGTATCACGGTCGAGCCTGTGTACGATACCAGGCCTCTCAACACCTCCGATTGACGACAGGTCCTTTAAGTGAAACAAAAGCGCGCTGACCAGAGTTCCTGTCATGTTGCCGAGCCCGGGATGAACCACGAGCCCGGGCTGTTTATTGATTACAGCAAGATATTCATCCTGATATATAATATCCAGGGGTATATTCTCAGGTTCGAGCAGGAGCTTTTCCGGCTCGGGTATTTCAATTACAATTTCGTCACCAGGTTTCAGCGAGAGATTTGCCTTTGCGGCTTTTCCATTAAAGGCTACAGAACCTTTTTTAATCAGTTTCTGTATATAGCTTCTCGACATATCGAGATCAAGATTCGCAGTAATGAACAGATCAAGTCTTTCTATCTGATTATCATCCGGAACTGTTATTGTAATTATTTCTGAAGTCATCTATGATTTCATTCCTACTATTTCTTTTTTTGATGCAGCGAGACTTTCAACATAACGGTTGTATATTTCAGGAACGCTTAAAAATTTCTGCTTACCGTCAAGAATGATAATTCTTTTCGCTGTATCTGTTTTTTTCAAAATAAGGTAAATGCCTTCAAGGAATGCCAGCGCCTGGGTATTTAAAACTGATATTTCGCCGTATGAATACCCTGTTTCACCGAAGCCCCACAGGCCTTCCCTTTCAAGAAGAACAGCATTGATATTATCCTGGCCGGTTTTAAGTCTTCTTTCGTAATAATAATCCAGCATAAAAAAGTATGTGGGTTTCATCCAGCTTTTCAATTCATTAATTGACTGATGAAATTGCTCAAGACCCTTGATTAGATCCTGTGAATTTTTCACTTTAATGTATCTGTCTTTAATGAACTGAACATTTTCTATCTGATTTACAAAAACACTTCCTGCAGGAAAAAATGCCTCAAACTCTTTTCTATATTCATCAATAATAGCATATTTATCCTGATATTTTTTATTTCTGCTTATAAAATTTTTCCATACGCTTGTCAGCCATTTCATGGTTTCCGGATTTAAAGTTATCTGGCTCTTTGTTTTCAGATTATACAATGTGTTGGAAATATAAAAAAGAACATAACTGCTTTCTTCTGATTTAAAATATTTTTCACATTCAGAAATAATATCAGGATTTTGCGACATCTCATCAATATAATTCAGCGATTTATCCAGTTCTTCAACAGGATAACGCTTGTATTCAAGTGCTGATATTAAAGATTCGCCGATCTGTTCAAGTGCGTCTGGTATATTCATTTAAATCTCCGGTAATTCCTTTTCTTGGCGATATTAATTGTATTTGTATTTTAAAAATTAAACATTCACAGTCAAGAATAAATTAATTATTGACTGCTGCAGAAGATTGTGGTAAATAAACAAATATGAAAACAGTACTTATTTCAAAGCTGACAGAATCATGGATAACATTTCCTGAAAAGAATGATTATCATATCATAATAACTGATAATATTCCAGCTGAAATAGACAGAATCCTTTCAGAAAAAAAACATACGCCGCTTAAAACTGTAATTTTCATAACTCACGATGAATATCAAGCTACAAACAGATACCTGAATATAATCCCATATTCAAAAATATATTATCAGCTGGTAATTATCGGATCTGAAGAAAAAATTGCAGCTAATGATCTCACAAGGCTTTATCATATATCTGATTATAAAATGAATAAAATTTCCTCAGTTGAGTTTTCATTTATATTAAGCAAATCCTTTTCAGTAATAGAGGAATATTATGAAAATGAAGCTCTGAAAAACAGATACATGTCAAAGCTTCTCGACACTCATCAGGATCAGGAAGATCTGATCAATATCGGGAAATCTTTATCGAGCGAAAAAGATCCGGACAAGCTGTTAAGATTAATCCTTTTTCTGAGTAAAAAAATTACAGGGGCAGATGCTGGAAGCATTTATCTCGTTGAGGAAGATGAAAAAAACGGCATGAAACTGAGATTTAAATTTTCGCACACATTTTCAAGGGATATTCCTCTTGAAGAATTTGTAATGGACATTGATAAATCATCTATTGCCGGATATGTAGCTGTTACAGGAGAAGTTCTTAACATACCGGATGCGTACCATATATCAGAATTTGCGCCTTATTCATTTAACTCATTCTTTGATAAAACCCACAGCTATATTTCAAGATCAATGCTCGTTGTACCGATGAAAAATCATCTGGACGAAATCACAGGAGTCATACAGCTGCTTAACAGCAAAGAGGATATTGCGAATAAAGGCCAGACTGAAAATGAAGCTTTCACCATTAAGCTCGTAGACAAAGAAGACTTCGATAAATATGTGGTGACTTTTGACAAAAAATACGACAACCTGCTTGAGGCAATTGCAGGCCAGGCTGCAGTTTCCATAGAAAACAATAAACTTATTAAACAGATACAGCATCAGTTTGAAGAATTCGTCAAGGCATCAGTAACTGCCATAGAATCCCGGGATCCGGCCACGTCCGGACATTCTTTCAGGGTTTCTGAAATCTGCAGATATATGGCCAAAGCCATAGACAGCAGAAGCAGCGGTGATTTTGAAAAAATCAAGTTCTCTGATAACAGTTTAAGAGAACTTGAATTTGCAGCCCTTCTTCATGATTTCGGAAAGGTATACATTGATCTCAATATATTTAAAAAAGCCAAAAAATTATTTCCTGAAGATCTCGAAAATCTTCTCATGAGGCTTGATTATCTTTATAGATATGTTGAACTTTATTATCTCAACAGGGAAATTGAACTGTTCGATTCAGATCAGAATATTGAAATAAAAAGAATGGAAGCTGAAGAAAATAAAAAAGAAAAAAAATCCAAGCTGGATAAAATAATAGAAATAAAAAATAAAATCAGCATTTTAAACGAACCTACACTAATGGATGAAGACCCTGTAGCCACTTTAAATTCAATTATCACGGAAATTGAAAATATAGAATGCAGGGATTTAAACGGAAACACAATAGATGTTATTACTGATTCAAACAAAACCAATCTTACAATAAAAAGAGGAAGCCTGAACCCTGAAGAAAGAAAAGAGATTGAAACGCACGTTGTTCATACATATAAATTCGTTAGTAAAATCCCATGGCCTCCGGAATATAAAAATATACCGGAGATTGCCCTCAGGCATCACGAAATGCTTGATGGATCAGGCTATCCTGACGGATTAAAAGGCCTCGAAAGCATTTCAATCCAGTCCAGGATGATGGCAATTGCGGATATTTACGATGCGCTTTCAGCAAAAGACCGGCCGTATAAAAAAGCAGTACCATTGAATATTGTTCTAAAAATACTCAATGAAGAAGCGGATAAAGGCAAACTTGACAAATCGCTTGTTGACCTGTTCATAAGTGAAAAAATATATGAAAAGATAGATTCAGAAGCATTTAAATGATATAAAAAAATACTTGCCTTAAAGCCCGCGTAAATCTTCTTTAGCTTGTACAGAATTTAGTTTTCTCCACACTCTGTCATTCCCGAGAATGCGGGAATCTAATACCATAGACTGGATCCCCGCGCTTGTGCTGAGCTTAATCGAAGCATTCGCGAGGATGACAAATGGCGCAATCGTCGGGAAATTAAACCTGTAAATATTAAAAATATAAAACTGGAAACAAATATAAATGGATCTCAAGCATATCAGAAATTTCTCTATAATCGCTCATATTGATCACGGCAAATCCACGCTCGCTGACAGGCTCATTGAAAAATGCAACCTTGTTTCAAAGCGCGACATGATGGCCCAGATTCTCGACAACATGGACATAGAAAGAGAAAGGGGCATAACAATCAAGGCTAACTGCATAACCCTTGACTATATTTCAAAAAGCGGCGAGAATTATATTTTAAACCTCATTGACACTCCGGGACACGTTGATTTCACATATGAAGTCTCAAGGGCGCTTGCAGCCTGCGACGGAGTAATTCTGATTATTGATGCGACTCAGGGAGTGGAAGCCCAGACAATAGCCAATTTGTATCTGGCGCTTGAAAACGATCTCGAGATTCTGCCGGTAATAAATAAAATCGACATGCCTGCAGCAGATGTTGAAATGGCAAAACGCAGCATAAAGCAGAGCCTCGGGCTTGACCCGGAAATAGCAGTGCTTACTTCAGCCAAGGTCGGCACAGGAGTTGAAGATCTTCTGGAAAAAATCATTGAGATAATTCCTCCCCCTAAAGGCAATCCAAATGCTCCGCTTCAGGCGCTGATATTCGATTCATACTTTGATAAATATCTGGGAGCTATTGTTAAGGTAAGGGTTTTCGACGGCACTATCAAGAAAGACGACCGCATCAGACTTTTTTCAACTGCAAAGGATTTCACTGTTTCTGAGGTTGGAGTTTTCAGGCTGACTATGGAAAAGAAAGATGCACTTACTCCAGGTGATGTAGGCTACATTATTGCCGGAATAAAATCAGTTGCAGACACGAAAATCGGGGACACGATAATATCGACCTCTGCCCCGAACACTCCTGTGCTAAAGGGATTCAAGGAAGCCAAGTCCATGGTTTTCTCCGGTCTTTATCCCATGTTCAGCGATGATTACGAAAATTTAAAAGATGCTTTGCTGAAACTCCGCCTGAACGACGCATCTTTGCTTTATGAGCCTGATAATTCATATGCTCTCGGATTCGGGTTCAGGTGCGGCTATCTCGGCCTTCTTCATATGGAGATTGTCCAGGAGAGGCTAGAGAGAGAATTCAATCTTGCTCTTGTAAGCACTTCCCCGAGCGTTATTTATAAAATCAAAATGACATCCGGTGAACTCTTAACCATAGACAATCCTGTCAAGATGCCTGATCCGGCCTTCATTGAAACAATATCCGAACCTTTTGTTGATGCTCACATAGTCACACCTACAGACTATGTCGGGAACATCATGGCTCTTGTGACTGAAAGCAGGGGCATTCACAAGAATATGGAGTATATCGATACCAAAAGGGTTCAGCTTCATTACGAACTTCCTCTGGCTGAAATAGTTTTCAACTTCTACGACAAGCTTAAATCCTGTTCAAAGGGATATGCTTCATTCGACTACGAGCTGAAAGATTTCCGTCCATCGAAGATGGTGAAGGTTGATATTCTTGTAAACAGCGAGTCTGTTGATGCACTATCATTTATTGTTCACGTTGATAAAGCACATCAGAGAGGAAAAGATATTATAGAAAAACTCACTGACATAATTCCAAAACACCAGTTCAAGGTTGCTCTGCAGGCTGCGGTTGGTGCAAAAATTATTGCAAGGGAAAACATTTCAGCTCTTAGAAAAAACGTTACTGCAAAATGCTACGGCGGGGACATTTCAAGAAAAAGAAAACTGCTTGAGAAACAGAAAGAAGGAAAGAAGCGTATGAAACTGGTTGGATCTGTTGAAATTCCGCAGGAAGCGTTCCTTACCATACTCAAGATAAATTAAAAATGACTGATGAAGAAAACCGCATATTAGCTGAAACAAAAAAATTCGCGCAGGAAAGGATGTCTGGCGTATCTCCAAGTCACGGTTGGGACCACGTTCTGCGAGTTGCAGAAATCGCAGATAAAATTTCAGCCGCAGAACCCGATGCAGATAAATTTATAATAAAACTTGCAGCACTTCTTCACGATATATGCCGCGAACAGGAAGACAGATCCAGAGGTGAAATCTGTCATGCACAAAAGGGAGCGCAGGAATCTTTCACCTTCCTTACATCAATAGGCCTTGATGAAAAAAGATCCTACCATGTTTCAGAATGCATCAAATTCCACAGGTTCAGAAAAAAAGACAATTCAATCAATCAGGCAAATAATACTGAACCGAGAATTGAAGCAAAAATACTATTTGATGCAGACAAGCTCGATTCTATCGGAGCAGTTGGGATCGGCCGCGCATTTCTGTTCTCAGGAGAGGTCGGCGCAAAACTGCATAACCATTCAGATGATATTTCAGCCTCAAGCGCCTACTCCGAAGAAGACACTGCTTTCAGAGAATATGAAGTAAAACTGAAACACATTAAAAACAGAATGTTTACAGAAGAAGGAAAAAGAATCGCCAGGGACAGGGATGATTTTATGAAGATTTTTTTTATCAGGCTGAAAAACGAAATAAAAAATGAAATCTGACATGAAGCGCCTTCTTAGCATTTAAAAAGAAATCCACTGCATTAATTATTTACTTGACCAATGCTAACAAAAATATTTTCGTGCTACCATAATTGTTTCCAAAAAAACAAGAACCAGTAATAATTTTCACAACAGAATCAAAATGGAGAGAACGCCATTTCTCGAATTGAAACATCTCTATTAACTATAGGATACATGGATACTCTATCCGGCGGAAACAGCTTTGTCCATAAACTTGATCCGCGCATTAAACTTCTGACAACTTTAGCATATATAATTTTTACAGTTTCATTCGGCAAACATGATATATCTGCCATGCTTCCGCTGATATTTTATCCTGTATTTTTAATTACCGCAGGCGGCCTTCCGGTTATGTATATAATGAAAAAAGTTTTATTTGTCTCGCCTTTCGCTCTGATGATTGCAGTTTTCAATCCCATTCTGAATCAAAATACCACTTTGCATATCGGCATAATCGGAATATCCGATGGCTGGATTTCATTTTTTTCAATAATGCTCCGCTTTTTTCTGACAGTAACATCAGTGATTGCTCTCATAGCTTCCACAGGATTTAATGCTGTATGCATGGCAGCAGAAAAAATGGGCATGCCGAAAATATTTGCAGTTCAGCTTTTATTCCTGTACAGATATATTTTTGTAATGGCTGAAGAAGCATCAAGAATGCTCAGGGCCCGTTCACTCAGGTCCTTCGGGATCAAAGGCAAAGGGTTTAATCATTACGGTCCCTTTATCGGGACGCTTCTGTTACGTACGATTGACAGGGCAAGACGAATTTATCTTGCAATGTGCTGCAGGGGATTTGACGGGAATATAAGAATTTCATTGAACATGAAAATCGGGTATAGAGAAATTATATTTATAAGTACATGGGTTTTATATTTTATTGTAAGCAGAATTTTCAATCTGCCTGAAATGCTTGGTTCACAAATTGAGAGGTTTTTACAATGAGTCATCATATTGTTGAAGTTAAAGATCTGTATTTTTCATATCCGGACGGAAAAGAGGCTATTAAGGGAATCTCGTTCCGCATAACACACGGGGAATCTGTTGCAATTGTCGGAGCAAACGGCGCAGGCAAATCCACTCTGCTTATGCATCTGAACGGGTCCCTTGTTCCATCAAAAGGTGAAATCAGGATCGGCGATTATCCGGTGACAAAAGACAATCTCAATTCAGTCAGGAAAACAGTAGGCATGGTATTCCAGGATGCCGATGATCAGCTTTTCATGCCGACAGTTTATGATGATGTCGCTTTTGGACCGATGAACCTTGGTCTTCCGCATCATGAAATTAAAGAACGGGTTATTAAAACCCTTGAAGTTGTGGGCGCATCACATTTAATCAGCAGGCCCACGTATAAACTTTCCGGCGGTGAAAAAAGATCCGTGGCTATAGCAACAGTTCTATCAATGAATCCGGATATTCTTGTCATGGATGAGCCAAGTTCAAATCTTGATCCGCATTCGCGTAAAAATCTGATTGAACTATTAAAAGGATTTAAACATACAAAAATAATAGCAACCCACGATCTTGATCTTGCAGTTGATGTTTGCGAAAGAACTATTATATTAAGCAATGGAACTGTTTCAGCAGACGGTAAATCATTTGAAATTTTCCAGGATGATATTATATTAAATAAAAGCCGCCTTGAAAAGCCTTTGCGGATGCAGGGCTGCCCTATTTGTTCAAAAACATAAATTCACAGGTAATTCTTCTGGCGGATTACAGCAGGGGATGATTCATTTTGATTCTTCAGCCTCGATTGATTTATCCACATCGGAGATTTCAATATTATCTTTTATAGTAAATATTTTATCTGCAAGCGCTGTTTTTGTTTCTCCATTTTTTAAACATGTCACAGACAGGCTGCCTTCAGACACAACAACCATTGTACCTTCTTTAGTTATTTCAATTAAAAATTCTGTTCCAATAGATTCTATCTTCGCATCTTTAGTTATGAATCTGCAACTCAAGTCAGCTGATTTTTCAAATTTTGCGTAAATTGTACCTGAATGAATTTTAAAATTAAAAACATTCAGCTTGTATTTTTTTGAATAGTAACTGTTTTCAACTTCAATTTCTGAATCAGGATAAATATTGATAAAAAACATTTTTTCAATTTCAATCTCGGATGAACTGTCAGATTTTGTTTTAATTTTATCTCCGGATGAGATAAGGATTTCATCAAATATCACTCCATTAACAAAAGTGTCGCCATACAGACCTTTATAGGATATTTTTTTTTCTTCATCTTTATAAAATGAAGAGTAAAATAAATATACAATTGCAGCAAATCCGATAATTACAAAAGCAGCAACAGCCGGATGTAAAAATCCGGAAAATCTGTTTATCCGGCCGTTTGAATCGTTTTCATTATTTCTATCTGGATGATTTTTTACATCATGAATCAATTTGCATGCTCCGGTATCTTTTAAATTTCAATACATTCAGAAATTATTGATCTATATCAATTAACAATTTGATTAGACCGCCAGTTGTTATTAACCTGGGAGTGCAAGACACGCGCAGGCGATGGCTTTCTTCCCTGGGTGAATCCAAATACAGTATATAAACTATGAGATTCCGGTACGCATCGGCCGGAATTTCCTTGAACTAAATAATTCGATTATTACTTTTAACAGTAACTACCTTACAATTATATCTGAATCCGGATTAAACGCATTGGTTCTTACAGCAATTGAAAATAAATACGGATAATCATTTTTCAGATGTTTCATATAAGCAAGCCATTCAACAACAATAAGCCTGTAAGCTCTGATAATATCAACCTTCAGATGATTGAAATCACTCTCAGGTAAAAGACTGAAGTCAGATCTGTGCAGAAGTTCGTCAGTTAAATGAAATACCGCCCAGAGAAGATCAGTAAAAGTTTCATGCTCGAGCAGATTCGGATTTTCAAGTAGGTTCATCAGATCTCCCCTTTTTGAGATTAGATAAATTTTCAATTCATCAAGAGATGCTGGAGTAATATTAATTACATAAGGATATTCTTTAAGCGTTTTCAGCTTTTCATTGAATTTTTTATCGTCCCATTCTGCTGAAACCAGCAGCTCTGAAGAAAGCCCGCTGAAATTTTCAGTTATTCCGGAAAAAAGTTTTATCAGATCATTGCCTATTTCGCCGAAAAAAACGCCGATTACCATGTTCAGCTTCTGCAGCAGAGATTTTTTCGCCTGTCTGTCGAGAAGCCTGTCAACAATCAGAGTTACTATTAAAATCTGCATTGGAACAAATGCCAGATCCTGCAGCAGATAAAAAAAAGTATCGTCCGGCTTGTGAAAAACATTTACCTGAATTGTATATGTTACTGCTGAAAGAGCAAGAAGCGATAAAACAAGAATTATATATCTTTTCAAATTTAACCTTTTTATTTATATATAAGATAAACTCTCTGAATTATAGATTTATCGCGAATCGGTCTGTCATTCCGGCTGCAGTGAAACGAAATTCCGGAATGACCTTATATTTTTCCTATGAGATTCCTGCATTCGCAGGAATGACGCGAGTTAAGCAACAAGTCTAATATAATTAAGCTATTATCAGGAAAACTGCTGTCAATAAATAAATACCATAAATTTCCTGTCACTGAAATTATGAATTTTTTATATTGACAATAAGCGTCTATTGCAAAATCTATTATTTTTTAGAAAAATTACATGCTATCAGAGGAGAAAAATCATGTCATATATAAAATCAAATGATTCTGAAGTTTTTGATATTATTCAAAAAGAAAACAGGAGACAGGAGGAAAACCTCATTCTTATTGCTTCTGAAAACTATGTCTCAAGATCAGTTCTTGAAGCGTCTTCCTGCACCATGACAAATAAATACGCTGAAGGGTATCCGGGAAAACGATATTACAACGGATGCGCGCCTGTTGATGAAGTGGAATCCCTGGCTATTGATAGAATAAAGAAAATATTCGGATCCGATCTCGCAAATGTTCAGCCCCACAGCGGAACCCAGGCAAACATGGCTGTTCTCATGTCAGTTCTTAAAGACGGGGAAACATTCATGGGCATGAATCTCGCGCACGGAGGGCACCTTTCACATGGTTCACCTGTAAACTTTTCAGGTTTGTTCTACAAAGTTGTATCTTACGGGGTACGCGAAGATAATCAGCTTATTGATTTCGATGTTGTCCGAAAAACAGCACTTGAGCACAAACCAAAACTGATTATAGCAGGAGCCTCAGCATATCCGAGAACTATTGATTTCACAAAATTCAAGGAAATTGCCGATGAAATCGGCGCCAAGCTTCTTGTAGATATTGCGCATATTGCAGGTCTTGTTGCTGTTGGCGAGCATCCGAGCCCGGTATCTGTATCCGATTTCGTAACAATGACCACGCATAAAACTCTCAGAGGCCCAAGAGGCGGAGTCATACTTGCAAAAAAAGAATATGAAACAATAATGAATAAAAATATTTTCCCTGGAATCCAGGGAGGTCCGCTTATGCATACTGTTGCTGCCAAAGCAGTTGCATTCAAGGAAGCTATGACTCCTGAATTCAAAACATACCAGAAACAGGTTATTAAAAACGCACATGTTCTTGCTGAAACTTTAAAAAGCAGGGGAATGAATCTTGTCTCAGGAGGCACAGACAATCACCTGATGCTTGTGGATTTAAGAAACAAAAACATAACAGGCAAAGATGCCGCAAACAGACTTGATGAAGCTGGAATCACCTGCAATAAAAACGGTGTTCCATTTGATGACAAATCTCCATTTGTAACAAGCGGCATCAGGCTTGGAAGCCCGGCTCTTACTACAAGAGGATTCAAAGAAGATGAATTCAAGAAAGTCGGTACACTTATTGCAGATATAATTGAAAATATTGATGATGCAAAAACTCTGGAAAAAGTCAGGGGTGAAGTCAAAGAGCTCTGCTCGAAATTCCCGACAGAATTTTTAAGACTTGCTTAAGAGTATCTCTGAAAAAAAATTTATTAATTTGTTTAACCACAGAGTCAAATAAGCAAGGAGAAAAAAAAGAAATCTGGAGATATGGGGATATAAGAGATAAGGAGATATCAGAATTTTCTTTTCTCCCCCATCTCAAAAATCTTCCCATCTCCTGAACTTACACATCTTTTATAAAAATTTTTAATTAAATAAATGTTGAAAATAAAAAACTATGCGCATCCGAGTTTCTGTGGCAAAAATACATACTGGCAGTTATAACTATCAATGAAAAAAATTATACTCCTAATAATCATATTAAATATAATTTCCTGTGCTGCTCCTGAAATCAAGCAAGAGCCAGTTAAAATAAAATTTGCAGTAATAGGCAACACCATGCCGGATTCACCATTTAACGGATATCCGGAATATCTTTCAGCAGTAATGAATGACATCAAAGAAGAGAATCCCGTTCTTCTCATACATACAGGAAATATAGCAACAGGCGGAAGCGACTGGAACGGGGTTAATTCAAAAGATCTGGAGCGCCAGTACGATTTCGTTATAAAAACCGTTTCACTTGCATCTTCTCTTTTTTACACCACTATCGGAGAAAAAGATCTTTTTAACGATAAGCCGGATATTTACAAAACCAAATTTAAAAAAAATTTAAACTACTCTTTCAATTACGGGAAAATACATTTCATTGTATTTGATACAGTCTATTCATTTAAAACAAACACCGAAGAATCCATAAACTGGCTGAAAGCAGATCTTGAAAAAAACAGAAACTCACAGGCAATATTTATTATATCCCACTTTCCATTTCTAAATCTCGGTTATGACTGCCCTCAGGCCGGCAACGGCAACAAACTTCAGGAATTGATAAAAGGATATCCTGTTAAAGCAGTTTTATCCGGCTGCTTAGCCAGGTATAAATCATTTGAAGAAAAAGGAATTTTTCACATTATCCCCGGATGCGGAAGTTACACGAAAGAAGAGAGATTTAAAAGATTCAATCACTATATAATTATTGATTTTGACGGCATCAGTTTAAATATTAAAAATAAAGAAATAAAAATTTCAACACAATAAAAATCAAATGCAGATGAGGATCTGAAAACTTTAATAAATTTTCAGCTCCTCAAACAACATTTGCAGGTATTTTATTTCAGCCGGCTTTCTCCACTCTGCATGGAACATATCTGTGAAGCGGAGTACCAGTAAAATCTTCACGGTGTGTATTTTTAGTAAGCCTGTTAACATTAATGCCGTACGCTTTTCCCTCATGAACAAGCCCGAAACCGTGAGGAATAAGAACAGAACCTTTTCTCACATCTTCAGAAAGTTCAGCCTCGATAGAGGCTTCACCTGCTTCAGTAATCACCTTCACTGCATCTCCATCGCTGATTCCAAGTGATGCTGCGTCTTCAGGATTGATTGCCAGGGCGCATCCGCGTTTTCCCTTTAACCAGGCCGGATCGCGCATCAGAGTATTAGCGTTCATGCGTGTATGACGCCCTGCATTCAGAATAAGAGGGAATGAAGGATCAGGGGTCAGAGCCCTGCGTTCAGAATCCGCATCAAGACTGCCTAAAAACTTTTCAAATTCAGGAATATATGCATTTATTTTTTTATCTGCAGTTTTCAGTTCTTTCATATTTGCCTCAAGATCAAGTTTTCCTATCCAGATCCCTTCAGGATGAGACATAAGCTCATTATGAATAGCTTCGCTTTGTCTGATAGACGGGCTGAGAACCATGAGCGGCGCAATGCTCCGGTATCTGACTGCTGCACCTACAGCTCTTAACATGCGTACAGGATGAATAAGCACGCTAAAAGCAGATCCTTTTTTGAAACCGGCACGAGCTGCATTTCGCCGCGAATTTGCAGGCATCATCAATAAAATACCCCAGAGAGCAGCAAGATTGGACGAGTCATATTTTTTACCGAGAGTTTCAGCCAGAACAAAAGAAGCGGATTTTGCAGCTTTCGGATTTTTTGACAGATACGCAAAAAATGCCATTGTATAAGATAAAAGATCTTTATGCGCTGCTTTTTTCAGCCAATCAGGAATTGGAGGAATTAGACCTGCCGCTTTTGCAATTTCCGCAATAACCTGTCCTGATTCTTTTCTGATGCCTTCAGGCTTCAACACAGGCGGCCTCATGTGAAAGAAAATTTCCGGATAATTCCATGCAAAAAAACTCGTATCCCAGCTTTCGTATGCAGAGCGCGCAGGCAGAACATAATGGGCAAGCTGCGCTGTTTCAGTCATCGCGATCTCAACAGTTACAAGAAGGTCAAGTTTTTTGAATGCCTTTTCATACTCTGTTGTATCAGCATAGGAACGCAAAGGATTGCTGCCGGATATTAAAACAGCGCGAGGACGCTCCGGGTGGTCTGATAAAATCTCTTCAGGAAGACAGTTAGGCGGAAAAGCCCCGGTAATTGCGGATATTTTGGTTGTTACAGTTTTCCACGTTTTGGAATCACGTTCATCGCTGTGCGATCCGAGTGGCACTACAGATCCGGGGATGATATTTCCCCCGGGAACACATAACCTTCCGCAAACAGCACCAAGAAGCATCTGCAGATACGATACCTGGGCGCTGTGCCTGTTCATGAGTACTCCGAGATCAGAATGGAGGCACCATTTACGTGTGGCAAGTTCTTTTGTCAAAGCAAACACTTCATCATATGCGAGTTCGCATACTTCAAGCGCAGCCTTGACATCAAAATTCCTAAAATATTTTTCCACCTTTTCAAAATCCGATACTTTCTCATTGAGATATGCTCGCTTTTCCCAGCCCTCATTTAAAATTATTGCAATCATCGACTTCAGAAGAAGAGCGTCGGTGCCGGGTCTGAGCGCAAGGTGGATGTTCGCAATCTTTGCAGTTTCCGATTTTCTCGGATCTATTACAGCAAGAAATTTATCCGGATTAGAAGAAAATTCACGAAGGGTAATCGGAGCTCGCGGCATCTGGTGGCTTTCCACTCCATTCCAGCCGATAGCAAGTATCATATCGGAATGTTCCTCATCCGGAATCGAGAAGCGGTTCTGCCTTCCGAACATTCTGCCGCAAACCCAGAAATAGCCCGTAAGCTCCTGAGCGAGAGCGCTATAGTGATATTTCGATCCGAATGATTTCATAAGCCCGGTGCCGAATGCCGCTTCGAAATGACAACCCTGGCCTCCGCCGCCCATGTAAACATAAGAGCGCGGACCATGTTCTTTTACTATGGAATTAAGCTTTTGGGATATTTCAGATATAGCCTGCTCCCAGCTGATTTCAACAAATCCATTTTCAGTTTTTTTAAGGGGATGAGAGAGCCTTCCGGCATGGTGCTGGTGATAGGAGATGTTTGTTCCCTTAACGCAGATGTAACCTCTGCTTCTTGGATTATCCTTATCGCCCTTTACCTTGACTATTCTGTTGTTCTCTATTTCAACTTCAAGGCCGCAATTCTGCGCACATAGAACACAGCTGGTTTTTTTTGTTTCTCCCATGATCAAGCTCCTTTATTTTTGCTTTTTTGTGAAGATGATATATGCAGATAATTAAATAAATAATTTCTGAATAACTTCAGAGGCTCTCCGTTTTTCATGACCTTCATGTGAAGAACTGCGCCTTCAAATCCATGAAAAATTAAATTCGCTGCTTCATGAGTATCAATATCCGGTGCAATACTTTCTGTCTGCTTTGCATTCCTGAGAAATTTTTCTATAACTCCAACAATTGTTTCTATAGAAAAGCTGAGCTTATCCCGGAATTTTTCATTATCATCAGCCAGTTCCAGTGACAAATTTCCCAACGGGCATCCGAGGCTGTAATTATTTTTTTTATATACTGCTTCAAAAAATGAGATCAGCTTATCAAGGCGGGCTGGAGGATCAATGTTTTCATCATTGAGAAATCCTTCAAATCCGCTTTTAACGTAATCGGTGATATAATCAATAACCGCAAGGCCGAAATCTTCTTTATTTTTAAAGTAAAAATAAAATGAACCTTTGGGTATTCCTGCACTCGTGAGTATGTCCTGCAGCCCGGTTGAATGAAAACCGCGCCTATGAATAAGGCCTGCTCCCTTTCGGATAATTCTCTCTCTGGTTATATTTGCCTGTACTTTCATATTCTGCTTTTTTATTATAGTTTTAATTTAGATCATAGTAGACCGGTCGTCTATGAATGTCAAGATTTTTTTAATATTTCAGGATATTTTTATAGAGTTGGATAGATTAGGCTTGAGGGCTCTGACCCCGCTTAATAGCTCTGTTCCACGTTTAGGAATTCCGAGCTTGTTTGAGGGCTCTGACCTCGTTTAATGATTCCGACACAGCTTGAGGGCTCTGACCCCAATCATCAATCAGAATAATTATATTGATTATTTTTGAAGAATTATTTAAAAAATTATCAGAAAACCCGGTTGATACAATTATGATGCAGGAGTAATTTCAGATTTTATATCATCTTTACCATGATCTTTGTTCAGCATGGAAATAAATAGCCTGGCGAGATACTTCATATGAGTAACACCCTCCTCTCTTGTTCTGCCCGGGTACTTGCCGAATGTAAAAACGATACCGTTTAAAACTGAAAATATTAGATGAGTTACAGGTCTTATATCCTTAATATTTGTTTCTTTAGCAAGTATCAGGTCAAATTTAGTGAAAAGCTCGCGTGAGATTTCTTTAAGCTGGTCAATTGACTCCTGGGTCTTGAATTTGCCATCCATAACGCAATGCTGAACAATACGCATATAGTCATAATTATCAATCATCTCTTCCATATACCGTTCAGCTACTTTATCGAGAGAATAGTCCCCTGAATCAAGAAGCTCTTTCATGACATCAATAGCGCGCTGGTATCCCCGCAAAGAGACTTCCACGTATAGTGTTTCCTTATCCGGAAAGTAGGTATATATCGACCCGGGAGATATGCCCACTTCCTTTGCGAGATCTCTCATATTCACATCGTCAAAAGGCTTTGAGGAAAATACTTTCTCCGCAACATTAAGTATGAGATTTTTTCTCTGCTCCTTTTCCTGCTCTTTAAGGTCGGTAAATTTATTTGTTTCGATCATATCAGTCCATATTGAAATTTTATTAATGTTTATACCGTATTTTCTGCGTTATAATTAAAGTCTTACATGTTTTTTTAATTAAATCTGATAAATAAAGAATTTTGCATTTTTTATAATAATTAACCTTTCTATTGAAAAAATAGCAAGTGAAAATTATTATTTTAATAAATTTGTTTTTTTTATTAAATATTATTTGACTTTTTAAACTCAATTTATTATATTAAACATTGTTCAGTACCATACACGGTGTTCAAAATGAGGTAAAAATGAAAATTCATACCCTAAAAGGTTATATAAATAATCTGTTTATTGCAGAATATAACCATGGACTTCTTCTAATGGATGGAGCATCATCAGCTGATCTTCCGTCAATTGAAAAATTCTGCACTGACACTTTGAAACGCCCAGTGACTGATATCAAGCTCTCGGTTGTTTCGCATATGCATCCCGATCATTCAGGCGCTGCACCTCTACTGCGGAAAAAATACGGTATACCAATTGCAGCTTTCAGGGAGATAGATAAATGGTACAGAGGGCCTTCCGGATGGATTCAGCATATGCTTGATTTTCTCATGACCAAAATTTTAGCCTTCAGACAAAAGAAAACAACAAAAAAAGTTTTCTGCCAGCGGATAATAAAGCCGGATTTTCCTGTAGACTCAGGGGATGTCCTGCCTTTTTTTTCTGAATGGACTGTTATTCATACACCCGGCCACACCACTCATGACATTTCTCTTTTTCACTCCAGGGAAAGAATCATATATTGCGGGGACTGCATAATTGAAATGAATAACCGCTTTTTTCTTCCGCTGCCGGTTATATTTAAAAACAAAATGAGAAGATCTTTTAATGTTATGGCTGCGCTGGGAGCAACAATCATTCTGCTGCCTCATGGAAATGCAATACAAACTGACAACAGCAAAAGCTTATTTATGGATATGGCATCACTGCTTGAAGAACCGCCTAATAGAATCAGACGCAGAGTGCATTATTTTTCAGTTTGGTCGCCTGATATCTGGAAGCCTGTAATACGTAAGCTTCTTTTAGGATAGACATACAGGAAAAAAAATTTAACGAACACCTGCCTGCTTTAAAAAGCTGATTATTTCTGAATGAAGCAAAGGTGTGGTTTCAGGAGAATAAATATCTCCAGCCATTACATGGTTTTTACACTGAATTAAATTAAGCAGCTTTTTATTTTTACTTCCGTACAATGCAAATTTTTTTACAATTTCATCTGTATCAACAACTTTATCATTTGAAGTATACAGAAATAATGCAGGAGTATTAATGTTTCCATATGGTATATTCTTAATTTTATCAACAAGAACAATCATTGGAGTAATTGCCTCCCAGCGATATTTATGGTTCCAATACCTTGCTACAGATGCATTTTCAGGTTCCCAATATCTTTCCTTCCCGTAAATTAATTTAGCAAACTCAACACCTGCTGGATACAAAAAGAGTTTAATCAGCTTATTGGCAGGATAGAAATTTGGAGATATCAGAATAAGAGATGCTGCATCCTTGCGGTACTGCTCCTGATTGGCAAGCCAAACTATGAGAGAACTTCCGGTAGATGTTCCTATCAGAATAACTTTCTTCCCGATTCTTTTTCCAATCTCAAAAGCTTCAACTGTATCGTTCAGCCAGTCATTTACGCTGGATTCTGCAAATGATTCCTGGTTTTCAGCATGGCCTCTGAGTCTTGCATAATATAGATTTGCTTTTAAATCTTTTGCAACCAGATCCGGCAATGGGGCAACTTCCTGACGTGATGCGCTGAATCCATGAATGTAGACTACAGCATACTCTGTCTGTACATGATTAGGTTCCGCCCAGATAATTTTTTTTTCTGCACCGGGAACTATATCCTTGAATTTTGATTCTGATCTTATAAGATAAGAATCCAGATCCGAAATGGATTCAGGAAGATCAGCAGGATATATTTTTTCATCTATTTTATAACGTGTAAGATTCAATGAAATTAAAAAAATTCCAGTAAAAACAGCTATAATAATTAATATATATTTTTTCATGGTTAAATGCAGTCCTTGTATTTTATAAACTATTACGGGTAAAATGATATTTCTTTTGTCTAAGCCCCCTGTCCTCCGATGGGGCACCTGAATTTATATCCATTATACTATTTCATTCCATATAGTGATCGCAATTTTTTCTCAGAACCTGTCAAATTGTTCAGTGAATTTTTTGACAGGTTCACAATATAATCAGGTGTTATAATTCTTTGATTTGTATTTAAACCCGCATTTCATTCCTACTCGCCCCCTATGTGGGATGGGGGGATTATTGAATTAGCATCAATTTTCCGACCTGCCTAATTGTGATCGTGATGATGCGCAACTTCAACAAGAGATGACATTTCATCTGCAATCGCCTGCATTCTCACTGACAATTCCTCTATTTTATCTTCAACATATTTAATTGTTCCGGATATTTCTATTTTCTTCTGTCCGTCCTTATCATCTTTCAAGTCAGAAAGATTTTCTTTTAAAATTGAAATTGTTTCAAAGAAGTCTGATATATAATTATTAAAATCATCAACAGTCTTTTGAGTAAGATCATAAATCCTTAATGAATTCGGGTCTTTATCATCCATTGGTTTGAGCTTTAATTTATATCGAGGATTCATTCCAATCTCCAGATTTTTTAAAATATACTTTTAATCGAATTGCATCACACGATACAATATATTCAGAAATTAAAAAAATCAGAGCAGCTCTCCGCAATCCCTGCATTTTTTTGCACCGCGAAATGCAGCAACACCGCACTTTTTACATGTAAACAGTTTTACCTCATTTGCGATCCAAGCATCTGTACCAAGTTCCCTCCATTCCGGTACTGCTCTAAGTATGTTCTTTTTCCCTTCAGGTACAGGAAAATTATCAATCTTGGCGCATGGAAACGCACCGCACTGATAGCAGCCTTCAACCTTTTTATCAGCAGCGCAGGTTTTTACAGGACAAACCTGGCAGTACCAGTATATCTTATCGGACATGCATCCGTTACATTCAATTTTATCAGGAGTATCTCCATATGCTTTTGCCAGTTTTTCCTTGAGCGCCTGATCCTTATTATGCGACGCGTAATATATGCCGCATACTCCGCAGTATAATCCGCAGGGTGAAACAAGTTCTTTGTTTATCATTGCTATTCTCCTGGATGAATCTTTTTAAAATCCGATCGGCTACTTACGACATGAGATCGCTTATTGCGGGAAAATTCAAGTAAAATTTCAAATAAAGCTTTAGCGGATTTACCGGTAAGGCGCTTCGGCTTTCCGGTTAATATCTCCCGCGGAAATTTTATCTTTTTTAAAAATTTTTCTTTTTCACTGGGAAAGTGCAGTATTACAATAATCATAAGAAGAGATGGCTGTCACGCCAGCCCCCTTGTCCAAAGGGCGCATAGGTTACATATTAAACCGGGCGCATGGGTTACACTTT